>JAGFNW010000001.1 GCA_017592665.1 Streptosporangiaceae bacterium NEAU-GS5
GACGCGTCGGTCATCACCGCCTCCGTCGTCAACGGAACGATCTCCGACACCGCCCCCACGAACGTCGTCTTCCCAACGCCGAACCCACCCGCGACGACAATCTTCGTCGAGGTGAGCCCACGCCCGTTAGAGCCTCCGAAGTCCACTGAGCACCCTTTCCAGCAAATTCAGATCCGGCTTACCCGCCTCCAACTGCGGCTGGTGAACATGCACCAGGCCCTCGGTCACCATGTCGGAGATCACGACCCGGACCACCCCGAGGGGGATCCGTAACATAGCCGAGATCTCGGCCACCGAGCGGACCTGGCGGCAGAGCGAGGCGATCGCCTGCCGTTCCGGGGTCAGCAGGGATAGATCCTGATGTAATGAGGTCGCCGACGAAACCAGCGCCTCCATGGCGAGATGCAGGCGCGGCGCCGTACGCCCACCTGTCACCGCATACGGACGCACCAACGAGCTGGATTCCGCTGGCTGGCCCGGAAACGGGTCATTAGTCCAGCCACCTGCCACGGCGTCCTCCTGTTATCGCGTTCAACGCGGGCCGTGCGACGCCTGCAGCTCGGCGCGCACAGCAGGCGTGAGAACCTGCCCCGCCCGCTCCACCAGCAGCGTCATCTGGTATGCAACCAGGCCCATGTCGCAGTCGGCCGCGGCGAGAACGGCAAGGCACGACCCATCGCTGATCTGCATGATCAGCAAGAGGCCACGCTGCATCTCTACCACAGTCTGGGTCACGGCGCCGCCCTCGAACACCCGGGATGCCCCCTGGGTAAGGCTGATCAGACCGGCCGCCACGGCGGCCAGTTGATCCGCCCGATCCTTGGGGAACCCCTCCGAGAACGCAAGCGGCAAGCCATCCGACGAGACCACGACCGTGTGCGCCACTCCTGGCACGTTGTTCACGAAGTCCGTGATCAGCCAGCTGATGCCACGCGCCGCCTGGCTCATCTCTCTCATGCCGCTACCTTCTTCACTAGGTCTCCTTGTCGCTAGGTGCCGCTGGGTGAGCCGGGGTAACCGTCTTCCTCGCTGGCCTCGCCTCGAGCCACCGCCCGGCCGTGCCGGATGCCCTGCTGGAAGCTGGACAGCCGGCTCCGCACCCGGTCCGGTGAGACGTGCGGCACCGGAGCGGCGGGAGCCTGCGGCAGGACCGGATCGGCCGAGCCGGGGACCAGGTTGGCCTTGGGCACGCGCTTGGGCAGGCCCGAGGACGTGATGCCGCCGAGCGAGGGGTCCGCGGCGGCCTGCGCGGCCTGCCAGCCCACGTCGGCCGGAGACGACCACGGCTTCGGCTCCAGCGGGGAGCTCACCTCGCCGTCGTCGTCCTCCTTCTTCTCGGCCGGGGCCGCCCGCCTGAACCAGTCGGACTCCACCGCCGCGAAGATCGGGAGGTATTCCTCTTCGGCCGTCTCCATCGGCGAGTGCCGTACGACGGGCAGCGGGCCCGTGCGGTCGATCTCGGACTCGAAGGGGCCGCCGAAGGCGCCGGGCCAGCCGGTGCCCGGCTGTCCGGCCGCGGGCCAGTTGTTGCCGCCGCCGCCCTGCGGGGCGCCGCCGGCCTGGCCGGGCCAGGGGGCGAGCATGCCGTTCTCGAACCGGGCCGCCTCGAAGGGGTCGCGCTCGGGCATGGGCGGCCGGTCGAACGGGCCGGGCTGCTGGCCGTGCTGGGGCCCGCCCGGCTGGCCATACGGCTGACCGGGCTGTCCCTGATCGAACGGTCCACCGAAGGCGCCGCCGGGCGGCAGGTGCCCGCCCGTCTGGTACGGCGTGCCGGCCCCGCTCTCGAAGGAGCGCCGGTCGAAGACGCCGCTGGCCATCGGGCCGCCGGGGCCGAACGGGTAGTTCGGGAAGGCGCCGCTCTCACCGGTGAACGAGTTCGGGTTCCCGGTGAACGAGCCCGAGTCGAACGGGTTGTTCTGCCCGCTCGCCACCGGCATCGACGGGAACGAGCCGAACGCCGGGCGGTCGTAGGGGTCGCCCCCGTTGGGGCTCTGCGGGCCGGGCCCGTCGGCTCCGAAGTAGGGGCCGGGGGGCAGGCTCTGGAAGGGCGTCGGGCTGGCCAGGGCCGGCTGCGGCGTGCCGTACGCCATCGGACCGGCGGCGAGCTCGGGCTGCGGCATGCCGGGCACGCCCGGGAACGCCGGCCCCGCCTGGGACAGCAGGGAGTCCGGCAGCAGCACCATGGCGGTCAGGCCGCCGGTGTCCTGCTGGCGGAGCTGGACGCGGATGCCGTGGCGCAGCGCCAGGCGGCCGACCACGAACAGGCCCATCCGCCGCGACACCGACACGTCCACCACCGGCGGGTTGGCCAGCCGGTAGTTGGCTCCGGCCAGCTCGTCGGAGGTCATGCCGATGCCCTGGTCGCTGACGGCCACCATCAGGCCACCGCCGTCGATCCGGTTGCTGGTGACCCCGACCCGCGTCTCGCGCGGGGAGAACGAGATGGCGTTCTCGACGAGCTCGGCGACCAGGTGGACCACGTCGTTGACCGACTGGCCGAGCACGGCCACGCCGGGCTGCACGGCCAGCTGCACCCGCTCGTAGTTCTCGACCTCCGACAGGGCGGCGCGGACCACGTCCACGACCGGCACCGGCTGGCCCCAGCGGCGCGCCGGCTCCTGCCCGGCGAGGACCAGCAGGTTCTCGCTGTTGCGGCGCATGCGGGTGGCGAGGTGGTCGAGCTTGAACAGGTTGCCGAGCCGGTGCTCGTCCTGCTCACCCTGCTCCAGGCCTTCGATGAGGCTGAGCTGGCGCTCGACCAGGGTCTGGCTGCGCCGGGAGAGGTTGACGAACATGGCGTTGATGTTGCTGCGGAGGCGGGCCTCGTCGCCGGCCAGCCGTACGGCCTCGCGGTGGACCTCGTCGAAGGCCCGCGCCACTTCGCCGACCTCGTCGCGGCTGACCACGCCGATGGGGATGATGGGCGGGGTGTCGGCGAGATCGCCGGTCTCGCGCAGCCGCTGGACCGTGTCCGGCAGCCGGTGCCCGGCGACCTCCAGGGCCTCGCTGCGCAGCCGGCGGAGGGGCCGGACGAGGGAACGGGCCACGCCGGTGGTGATGACCAGCACGGCCGCCAGGAGGGCCACCACGGCGCCGGCCACGAGCCACGCCCTGGTCTGCTCGTCGGAGCGGAGCAGGTCGCTGCGGGCCGTGATGCCGCTGGCGATCGAGGTCTCCACGTCGCGCATCTTGTCGATGGGCTGGGAGGCCGCCTCGAACCACTCGCGGGCGTCGTCGGCCTTGGTCTCGTCGAGGTTGTTCAGCGGGAAGCCGGCGTTAGCGCGGTCCAGGGCGAGCGTGCGCAGGAACTCCGCCTGGTCGACCTTGCGGCCGGTGACGTTCTCGTCGTACGTGGTCCGCTGGGCCGAGGTCGCGTTCTTGCGGAACAGCGCGAGCTGCGCATTCTGCTCGGACACCGCGCCGAGGAAGGTCTGCAGCTGGGTCTGCTCGAAGGTGCCGGCCGGAATGACCGTGGCGAGCAGGCCGCGCTGGATCGAGGCGGCCTCCTTGGCGTGGGACAGCGCGCTCAGCGAGACCGCGAGCGTGCCGAGCTCCTCGTCCTGGGTGTTCTTGCCCAGCTCGTCCTGCAGGCTCAGCAGGTCGTCGATGACCAGGGTGTACTGGTTCAGGATCGCGCTCGGCAGCAGCGTCTCCTGGATGGCCTGCTTGCGCAGCTGCTCCAGGCCGCCGAGCTTGCCGAGGATGTTCTCGATCTCCTGGCCCGCGCGCCCGCCGAGCTCGTCGCGGAGCGGCGTGGCCAGCTCGCGCACGCCGGTGGCGGCTCCGTCCGTACGGTTGACCTGCTGGGTGACCGCGTTCATGCCCTTGTCGGGCCGGGCGATCGCGGCCCACCAGGCGGTGCGGTCCCGCTCGGACTCGAGCTCGTGGGTCAGCCCGCCGACCCGCCCCACGAGCTGGGCCAGCTCGTTCAGGCGCTGGAATTCGCCCGCGGTGTTGATGGACGACACGACGCGGATGCCGCCGAGCAGCAGGGCGGCAAGCGTGGGTACGAGGATCAGGGCAATGAGCCGGGAACGCACACGCCAGTTGCGCAGCCGCAGGGCGCTGCCGGCGCTGGGCTCCTGCCCTGGCGCCTCCTGGGCCGCGATCACCGGGCCCTGCTCACTCCGGGGATCTTGGGTCCTCAATGGCCTTCGCAACCTCTCGCCTGATGTGCGGGGAAACTGCGTCTCCACGCTTGGGGCAACCGGGACGCCAGAGACGTCCTGCGGGCCGAAGGCAATTCCAGCACACCCATACCATGCGGGCCAACTGCACGAATGTGCACTAAAGGCCCTAGAAGTGGACACACGTCATCAAAAAGGCCCAGCAGTCCACGCGTAGGACCTACCTAATTTCGCAGAAAATAGGAGGGACGGCGCGTAAGCCGCGCCGTCCCTGGGTATGAAACACGTTCTGGTTGGTGCTAATAGGACCTGCCCCCGTAGGCGGCCCGGACCGACAGCACATACTCCACCAAGGTGATGAGCGTCGACTTGACCGCTTCGCGGGAGCGCGCGTCGGTGCGCACGATCGGGATGTGCGGCGCGAGCGACAGAGCCTCACGCACCTCGTCCTCCGAATGCAAGTAGGTGCCGTCCCAGCCGTTGACAGCCACCACGAAGGGCAGCTGGGCTTCCTCGAAGTAGTCGATGGCCGGGAAGCTGTCGGCCAGGCGCCGGGTGTCGACCAGCACGATCGCGCCGATCGCGCCGCGCACCAGGTCGTCCCACATGAACCAGAACCGGTGCTGGCCAGGCGTGCCGAACAGATAGAGGATCAGATCCTGGTCCAGCGACAGGCGGCCGAAGTCCATGGCCACCGTCGTGGTGGTCTTGTTGGGCGTGAGTCCGAGGTCGTCGATGCCCGCCGAGGCGTCGGTCATCACGGCCTCGGTCGTCAGCGGAAGGATCTCCGAGACGGCGCCCACGAAAGTCGTCTTGCCCACGCCGAAGCCGCCCGCGACGACGATCTTCGTCGAGGTGAGCCCCCGGCTGCTAGAGCCTGCGAAGTCCACTGAGCACCCTTTCAAGCAGGTTGAGATCTGGCTGTCCGTCGTTGAGCTGCGACACGTGCAGGCGGACCAGACCTTCGTCGGCCATGTCGGCGATCAGGACGCGCGCCACTCCAAGCGGGACCCGGAGCAGAGCGGAGATCTCCGCGACCGACCGGACCGAGCGGCAGAGCATCAGGATCGATTCCTGCTCGGGCGTGAGCAGAGAATAGTCTGCGTTGAGCGTCGTCGCCGACGAGACGAGCGTCTCCATCGCCAAGTGATAGCGCGGTGCGGCGCGCCCGCCGGTAACGGCGTACGGACGGAACAGAGGCTCGTCCTCTGTCCCGTCAGGCCCGCGCATTCCCCTCTCCGTTCACCGGACTCACCTGCGACTGGTCTGAAGCTCGGCGCGAAGCGCCGGGGTGAGGGTCTGGCCGACACGGTCTACCAGCAGCGTCATCTGGTAGGCCACCAGGCCCATGTCGCAGTCCGGCGCGGCGAGCACGCAAAGACAGGAACCGTCGCTGATGGCCATGACGAGGAGCAGGCCGCGCTCCATCTCCACGACCGTCTGGGTCACGGCGCCACCCTCGAAAACACGGGCGGCGCCCACCGTGAGGCTGAGCAACCCCGCGGCGACCGCGGCCAATTGATCAGCCCGGTCCGGCGGAAAACCGTCCGAGTGGGCCAGCCGCAGTCCGTCGGCCGAGACCACCACGGCGTGCGCGACACCGGGCGTCCCGGTGACGAACTCCGTGATCAGCCAGTCGAACCTGCGAGCTTCCACGCTCAGCTCAGTCACGAGCCCTCCTCCTCATTGCCCGACCCTTCGTTCCCCCCGCCGGCCGCTTCGGCCCGGCCGCGTCGGATGCCCTGCTGGAAGCTGGACAGCCGGTTGCGCACCACATCGGCCGAAACGGGCGGACGCGGAGCAGCGGCAGGAGCCGGGTTGTTCACCGATCCGGGGACAAGATTGGCCTTAGGCGTCCGCTTGGGCAAACCGGCGGACGTTATGCCGCCCATGGCGGGCTCTCTGGCCGCCTGCGCCGCCTGCCAGCCGGTGTCCGCGGCCGACTCCCACACGCTGCCCGAGGAGGCCGCGGCGGGCTCCTGCGCGGGCTGCGCGTACGGGGAATACGAGGATTGAGGGGTGTGCCCGGACACCGGAGGGGCTCCGGCGTCCAGCGGCCCGACGGGAGGCTGGCCGGCAGGCGGGGTCTGCGGGCCCGGCTGCGGCGGGCGGCGGAACCACGCGGACTCGACCGAGGCGAAGATCGGCAGGTATTCGTCGCCGCGCTCCAGCGCCGAGTCGGTCACCCGCGGCAGCGGGCCCGTCTCGGCCGGGTCGTGCGAGCGGTTCCAGTCGTCGAAGGCGCCGGAAAGAGGCGACGGCGGGATCCCGAACGATCCTGTGTCGCCCGAAGACCCGTTCCCGTGCCCGGCGCCGCCGCCGTTGGCCGGGGGCAGGGGCGCGAGGGGCTGCGGGGAGGGGTTCCCCGGCCAGCCGTACGCAGGGAAGCCGCCGGACACGTCCGTGGGCTGAGCCGAGCTCGTGCGGTCGAATCCGGGGAAACCGCCCGAGGCGTCGGCCGGCGGCTGCCCGAAAGCGGGATACGACCCCGAGGCGTCCGTAGGCGGCCCGGCGAACGACTGACTGTCGAACGCGGGGAAGCCGCCGGTCGGCGTGCCGCCCGGCGGCGGCGCGAAGGCCGAGAAGCCCGTGGCGGGCGAGTCGACCGGCGGCGTCGGCGGCGTCGGCGGTGTGCCGAATGCCGCGAACGAGCCGGTGGTCGTGCTTTCCAGGCTGGCCGCGGGACGCCTGGTCGGCAGCCCGGAGGGGGTCCTGGACGGCCGGTCGCCGTTGCCGCTGTTCCACGGCTGATAGCCACCGGTGGTGGAGGCCGCCGCCGCGCCGTCGTAGCCGTACGGCGGGTTGACCGGCGCGAGGGCCGGGGCCCCCGGCGTGCTGGCGACCGAGGTGTCGGGGTTGGTGATGAGCTCGGTGGGGAACAGCACCATGGCGATCAGGCCGCCCGCGTCGCCCGGCCGCAGCTGCACCCGGATGCCGTGGCGCAGCGCGAGGCGGCCGACCACGAACAGGCCCATCCGCCGCGACACCGACACGTCGACGGTGGGCGGATCGGACAGCCTGCGGTTGATCTCCAGAAGCTCGTCGCCCGTCATGCCGATGCCGGTGTCGCTGACCGCCAGCAGGACCGCGCCGCCCTCGATGGGGCTGCTCGACACGATGACGTTGGTGTTGCGGGGAGAGAACGCGATGGCGTTCTCCACCAGCTCGGCCAGCAGGTGGACCGCGTCGTTGGCGGCGTGGCCGGCGATCGCGGCGTTGCGGTGCACCCGGATGGTGACCCGCTCGTAGTCCTCGACCTCCGACAGCGAGGCGCGGACCACGTCGACCAGGCGGGCCGGCTGGCTCCGCTTCCTGGCCGGCTCGTGACCGGCGAGGACCAGCAGGTTTTCACTGTTACGGCGCATGCGGGTGGCCAGGTGGTCGAGCTTGAACAGGTCCGCCAGACGGCCGCCGTCCTGCTCGCCGCGCTCCAGGCCGTCGATGAGCGAGATCTGCCGCTCGACGAGGGTCTGGGTCCGGCGGGACAGGTTGACGAACATGGCGTTGATCGCCGCGCGGAGGCGGGACTCTTCGGAGGCCAGCCGTACGGCCTGGCGGTGGACCTCGTCGAAGGCCTGCGCCACCTCGCCGATCTCGTCGCGCGATCCGACGTCGATGGGCTGCACGTCCGGCACGTGGTCGGGGTCGCCCGACTCGCGCATCCGCTGGACGACCTCGGGCAGCCGCAGGCCGGCGATGTCGAGCGCCTCGGCGCGCAGCCGCCGCAGCGGCCGCACCATGGACCGCGCGATGAGGACGGTGGTGGCGAGGACGAGGATCAGCAGGGCGAGGATGAGGGCGCCGGCGACGATGGCGTTGCGCCGCTCGGCCGACTCGAGGTCGGCGGCCCGGCCCAGCACCTGTGTCGCGACGGCCTTCTCGACCTGGCCGAACGAGGCGCCCTTGCCGGAGTCGATGATGTCGCTGCTGCCGGTGAACCACGTCTCGGAGAAGGCGAACCGGCCGGACAGCGGGCGCAGCGCGTTGTTGCGGGTGCCGAGCGCGACCGCCCAGGCCTTGATGCTCTCGTTGGCCGCGTAGTCCTGCGTGGTGATCACGCCGGACAGCAGCCGCCCGTTCTCCGGCCCGCCCTCGGCGACGAACGAGTTGTAGTCGCTCTTCTGCCTGGACCAGGAGCCGAGGAAGGTCTGGAGGTCGTCGGAGGTGAACGACTGGGAGCGCTGCGGCTCGAGCAGCTCGCCGAGGAGCTGGCCGCGCTGCTGCGAGGCCTCCTCCTTGGCACGCGCCAGCGCGCCGAGCGCGCGTGACAGGCCCACGACCTCGGGGTCGTCGCTGATCTGGCTGAGCTCGTCGTGGAGCCGGAGCAGGCCGTCGATCACCGCGGTGTAGTCGACGGAGATGTTGCGCACCTCACGGCCGGCCAGCCGGGCGGCGTCCGCGGCGTGGCTGTCGCTCAGCCGGTCGAGCTGGACGACGACCTGGCGGGCGTCGTCGGAGGCGCGCACGCCGTAGGCGGAGTCGATCGAGGTGGCGTCCTCGCTCACGGCCGGCAGCAGGCCGTCGACGACCTTCTTCTGGGCGTCGAGCGCCTTCTTCTTCTGGTCTCTGAGCGACTTCAGCCGGCCCTGGGTGTCCAGGGCGCCCAGCTTGTCGACCCAGACCTTCGTGTCGCGTTCCAGGCCGAGCTCCTGCGCCAGGCCGCGGATGCGCCCGGAGAACTCGGCCGCGTCATGGGTGCGCTGATAGCCCGAGATGCTGTCCAGCGAGGCGACCACGCGCGTGCCCGCGAGGAGCACACCGACAACGGTCGGCGCCAGGATCAGCGCCGTGAGTCGAGTGGGGACGCGCCAGTTGCGGAGGGCGAAACGGCCGCTGCTGCGTCTGGAGGTCTTCAATGGTTCACCGGCCCCCGCTGTCTATCGGCGTCCCCCACGCCCGAGGGCGGCATGAAGTGACATTGCTGTACAAGCCGGGACAAATTCGACCACAAGGTCACGATAGACCCGGACCATACTGGCCCCGACGGCCACATTGTTACCAATTGGAAAGGTTGTTGCGGATCGAATCACCGAACTCGATTCAACGACTCACCGTAGCGCGGCAAGCACGTGCTCGCGAACCTCGATCCGCTGCTGATCTTCACTAATCGGGCGACCGGCGCGATCCACCACGTAGAACACGTCTACCGCCTCCGCGCCGAGAGTCTCCACACGAGCCGCCCTCACGTCAAGCCCGCACTCCCCGATGGCCCGGCCTATCTTCCACAACAGCCCCGGCTTGTCGTGCGCCCGCACCTCGATCACCGTTGCGGTCGCCGACGCGTCGTCCACGAGCGTCACACGCGGCGGCGCGACCGGCACCCGCGACGGCCGCATCGACCTGGCCCGGCGCGCCAGCCGCTGCTCGATGTCCAGCCGTCCGGCGAGGACAAGACGGAGATCGGCCTCCAGCGTGGCCGGATCGGGCGGGGAGCCGTACTCGGGGACGACCGAGAACTCGATCACGGCGGTTCCACCGGCCGAGGCCGCCGACGCCGACCTGACCACCATCCGATGCGCGGCCAGCACCCCGGCCGCCCGCCACAGCAGCCCCGGCCGGTCGGGCGCCACCACGGTCACCGCGCCGCGGTGCACCCTGACCGCGCCGCCGCCGTGCCTGGCCAGCGCGGTCTGCTCGGCGCTGAGCGCGGGGGCGGTCGCCGGACGGGTGCCCGACAGCACAGAACGGACCCGGCGCACCAGGTCGGAGACCAGCGAGGCCTTCCACGAGTTCCAGGCGGCCGGGCCGGTGGCGTGGCCGTCGGCCACCGCGAGCGCGGCCAGCAGTTCGAGGACCTCGCGCGTGCCGACCGCCTCGGCCACCCGGGCGATCGTCACCGGGTCGTCAAGGTCGCGGCGGGTGGCGGTCTCGGGCAGCAGCAGATGGTGCCGGACGACGGTGGCGAGGATGTCGACGTCCGTCTGCGGCAGGCCGATCCTCGTGCCGATGTCGCGTGCCACCACCTCGCCCGTGGTCGAGTGGTCGCCGGGCCAGCCCTTGCCGATGTCGTGCAGCAGGGCCGAGATGAGCAGCAGGTCGGGACGGGAGACCTCGCGGGTGAACGCGGCGGCCCCCGCGGCGGCCTCGATCAGGTGCCGGTCGACCGTGAAGCGGTGCACCGGATTGCGCTGCGGCCGGTGCCGCACGCGCTCCCAGTCGGGGATCAGCCGCACGATGACGCCGGCCTGATCGAGCTCCTCCCACACCGGCACGGCGGCCCGCCCCGCGCCGAGCAGCGCCACCAGCGCCGAGCGCGCCTCGTCGGGCCAGGGCACCGGCAGCGGAGGCGACTGGGCGGCCAGCGTCGTCACGGTGGCCGGGGCCAGCGGCAGCCCGGCCTCGGCGGCGGCCGCGGCGGCGCGGAGCACCAGCACCGGATCGTTGCGCGGGGTGATCCCGCGGGCCAGCACGACCTCGCCGCCGTGCTCGACCACGCCGTCGGCGAGGGGCCGCCGCCCGCGCGGCGCGGGACCGGACACCAGCCGGTCGACCGTGCGCCAGGTCGCGTCGAAGGCGTGCGCCACGGTCCGCCCGGCCTCGGCCAGGCGGCGCATCAAAGAGTCGGCGTCCAGCAGGCCGAGCGTCCCGGCGACGGCCTCCTGCTCCTGCAGCACCAGCCGGTCGGTGCCGCGCGCCGTCACCAGGTGCAGGCCGTGCCGGATGTCGAGGAGCAGCTCGTACGCCTCCCGGACCCGCGGCCCGGGGGCCGAGGCCACCCACGCGGCGGCCACCGCCTGCATGGCCTGCACGTCCCGCAGTCCCCCGCGGGAGTCCTTCACATCGGGCTCCAGGAGAAAGGCCAGTTCGCCGCTGGCCTCGGCGCGGCGATCGGTCGACTCCCTGAGCTCGGCGAGGCGGCGGCGCGAGTCGGCGCGCCACTCGGCGAGGACGACCTCGCGCACGGCCCGGGTCAGCTCCGGGTCGCCGATGACGTGCCTTGCCTGGATGAGGCCGAGCACGGCCTTCAGGTCTTCGCGCGCGACCTTGGCGGCCTCGTCGACCGTGCGGACCGAGTGGTCGAGGCCGACACCGGAATCCCAGACGGGATACCAGACCCGATCGGCGATCTTCGCGATGTCCTCGCGGCCGTTGTGCAGCAGCACGAGGTCGAGATCGCTGCCCGGCGCCATCTCACCCCGGCCGAGGCTGCCGACGGCGAGCAGGGCGACCCCGCTCACCGTGGCGTGCGGGGGAAGCCCGCCGCTGCCGTCCCTGGGCGCGGCGGCCGTACGGAACAGGTCCGTCAGCCACCGGTCGAGGTCCACGGTCCGCTCCTTGCGAGCCGTGGCGAACGAACGAGCTTCCCCGCGCATCATTCAGATCTCTTCCCTGGTTACAGCGCCTCCGGACCGCGCTCTCCGGTGCGCACCCGGATCACCGTGTCCACTGGGACCGACCAGACCTTGCCATCGCCGATCTTGCCGGTCTGAGCCGCCTTGACGATGACGTCGATCACCTCTTCGGCGTCGTCCTCCTCGGCCAGGACCTCGACGCGGACCTTGGGCACGAGGTCGACCTGGTATTCGGCGCCCCGGTAGACCTCGGTGTGGCCGCGCTGGCGGCCGTAGCCGCTGGCCTCGCTGACCGTCATGCCCTTGATGCCGTACTGCTCCAGCGCCGCCTTGACGTCGTCGAGCTTGAACGGCTTGATCACAGCCGTGATGAGTTTCATGCGTCCACCTTCTTGGCCTCGGCCGGGACGGCCGGCGCGTTCGGGGAGGCCACCCCAGAGGAGTGAATGGTGCCGAGGTCATAGCCGGTCTCGGCGTGTGTCGTGATGTCGACGCCGGTGACCTCGTCCTCCTGGCTGATCCGGAAGCCCATGGTCTTGTCGATGATCTTGCCGATGATCCAGGCCATGATGAAGGAGTAGAGGCCGACCGCGACCGGGCCGAGGATCTGCTTGCCGAGCTGGGTGAAGCCGCCTCCGTAGAAGAGGCCGGTGCCCTGCGCGGTTTCGGCGAGCGGATAGGCGGCGATGAGGCCGAGCGAGATCGCGCCGAGCGCGCCGCCGACCAGGTGCACGCCGACCACGTCGAGCGAGTCGTCGTAGCCGAGCTTGTACTTCAGGCCCACGGCGTACGCACAGACGGCGCCGGCGAGGATGCCGAGCGCGCAGGCCGCCCACGGGTCGACGAAGCCACAGGCCGGGGTGATGGCGACCAGACCGGCCACCGCGCCCGAGGCCGCGCCGAGTGTGGTCGAGTGCCCGTCGCGGAACTTCTCGACGACGATCCAGGCGCCCGCCGCGAGGGCCGTCGCCAGCTGGGTGTTCATGAACGCCAGACCGGCCGTGCTGTCCACCGCGAGCTCGGAGCCCGCGTTGAAGCCGAACCAGCCGAACCACAGCAGGCCCACGCCGAGCAGCACCAGGGTCAGGTTGTGCGGGCGCATCGGGTCCTTGCGCCAGCCGGACCTCTTGCCCAGCACGAACGCCAGGGCAAGGCCGGCGGCTCCGGCGTTCACGTGGACCACCGTGCCACCCGCGAAGTCCTCGATGCCGAGCTGGGCCAGCCAGCCGCCGCCCCACACCCAGTGCGCGACCGGGAAGTAGACCAGCGTCGCCCAGACGACCGAGAACACGACCCAGGCGCCGAACTTGGCCCGGTCCGCGATCGCGCCGCTGATCAGGGCGACCGTGATGATGGCGAAGGTCAGCTGGAAGGCCGAGAACACCAGGCTCGGCATGCCGGTGCCGTCGTCCTTCGTGGCGGTGGTGACCAGGCTCTGCAGACCTACCTCGTCCAGGCCGCCGAAGAATTTGTTGAGGAATTCGGTGCCGTTGGTGCCGAACGCCAGCGAGTGGCCGTACAGCACCCATGCGGCACTGACCGTGATGATGCTGACGAACGACATCATCATCATGTTCAGGACGCTCTTCGCCCTGGTCATGCCCCCGTAGAAAAACGCGAGACCGGGAGTCATCAGCAGCACCAAGGCGGTTGCCGTGATCATCCAGGCCGTGGTGCCGGTATCGATCTTCATCGACGCGGCCCTCCTTACAAATCGGCGTGTGGCCCGTTATCGCTTGCGCAGTGGCTTCGCCCTGGGCGTCGTTGACCGGCCGGCGCACTGACGACAGACATGAGGCTGATGGGCCTCATTGCGCGCCAGCGTGTTCTTTCGCCGTTTCAGCTCGCGTCGCTGCGTGTTTCACATGCGTGAAACTCCGCCCCGTGATGTTTCAGCTTTGTTTCGGACAGATCAGGACAACACAAAGCGCGCACCTGAATCAGGTGCGCGCTTTGTCCGATTTACTAGTGCGCTAGGCCGCGTGCTCAAGCGCTAGGCCGCGGCGGTGGCCAGCTTCCGCAGCCGGGCCAGGGCGTCGCGTTCTATCCGGCGAGCCCGGTCGCGGCCGATGCCGTAGCGCTCGCCGACCTCGGTCAGCGTGTGCTCGCGGCCGTCGAGCAGGCCGTATCGCCAGCGGAGCATCTCGCTGGTCTGCCCCTCGAGCCCGCGGAGCCACTGGTCGAGCCGCTCCCGCTCGATCGTGTCGATCGCCTGCTGCTCCGGATCGGCCCACGTCTCGTCGGCGATCATGTCGCCCAGCTCGGTCTCGTCCTCGTCGCCCACGCCCAGCTGGAGCGAGACCGGGTCGGACGCCCAGCGGCGCAGCTCGCGCACCCGCTCGATCGGCAGGTCGAGCACCTCGGCGAGGTCGTCGTCGGTCGGCTCGGCGTCGAACTCGGCCAGCATGTCGCGCCGGACCCGCATGAGCCGGGTCATCTGCTCCCCCGCGTGCGTGGGCAGCCGCACGGGCCGCGCCTGCTCGTGGATGGCCCGCCCCACCGACTGCCGGATCCACCAGGTCGCATACGTCGAGAACTTGTAACCCCGCCGATAGTCGAACTTCTCGACCGCGCGGACCAGCCCCAGGTTGCCCTCCTGAACAAGGTCGATGAGGGGCATTCCCCGCCCCGAGTATTTGCGCGCGACCGCCACCACAAGACGTAGATTGGCCTGGATGAACTCGTCCTTGGCCCGCTGCCCCGAAATCGCGATCCGCTCGAGCTCCTCGTCGGCCGCGTCGCCGAAGCGCGGCTCCGGCTCCCCCGAGTCGAGCAGGTGCTCGGCGAACAGCCCCGCTTCGATCCGCTTCGCCAAGTCCACCTCCTGCTCGGCCGTGAGCAGAGGGACCCGCCCGATCTCAGCGAGATAGGTGCCGAGTAGATCCCGCTCGGCGACCTGGTCCTGTGCCCGATTCCCCGTTGCCATCCGCTGGCACCTCGTTCCACCGCGTTAACATGCACGTGCGATCACGTGCGCGAACACCGTCGTCCTGAACAATTCAACGGGCATGATTTGGGAAAGATTCCCTAATCAAATACGACCCGAGAATGGTTCTGGATTCCTCCTTCAGGAGGATGCGGTGGCGTGTGGGGTGCCTGTCCGCCAGACACCCCACCGATGTTCAGCGGATGAATCCAAGTACGCTCGCGCCATCTCCCCAGGTCGGATAGGGGTCGGGCCACGGAATGCGGCGGTAGTCCAGGATGTGCCGCCCGCCGCCGCCCAGCGAGAAGTTGAACTCCGCGATCGTGTAGGAGGTCGAGTCGACCTTGACCACCATCGCCACGTGCCCGTCGCCGTAGTCCCAGTAGTGCTGCGAGCTCCAGTAGTGCCAGCCGGGGTTGAAGACCACGACCGACCCGACGACCGGATTGCCGGTCACCGTACGGCCGTTGGCGCGGGCGTCCTGCGGCCACCGCGCCACGTAGTTGATGTTCGTCCACAGCCAGGAGAAGTCCGTGTTCGCCATGACCAGGTCCTGGCAGTAGCCGGAGGCAACGGCCGATGCCAGTGACTCGGCCCGGCCGGCGTTGGTGAAGCCGGGGCCGTCGTTGAACAGCGGTCCGGCCGTCTGGCCGGCCGCCTGGATGCCGCCGATGGCGAGGTTGGGCACCGACACCGCGACGGTCAGCGGCTGCGGGCCGCTTCCCGCCCCGCAGTGCGGGACTCCCGGGGAGAAGCCGTCGGCCCCCTGCGGCGAGGTGTTGACGTACCAGTCGTAGACCCACCCGCCGCCGACGATCGCGTCCCAGGTCCTGCTGGTCAGGCCGTCGTACGGATCGGGGCCGCCGTTGTTGATCTGGCAGATGACCTGGATCGAGTCGCCCTCGTGCAGCCATCGGGTGATGTTGTCCACCTTGGGGGTCTGCTGCACGGCCAGGGTGCCGTCGGTGCCGGAGACCTTGTACGTCTTGGGGTTGGGCGCGCACTGCCCGGTCGTGGGATCGGCTGTGCAGGCCAGCGCCGAGCCGGCGCCGACCACCACGAAGCCCGCCGCCACCGACGCGGCGACGGCCAGCCGGACGAGCGTTTTCGTGCGAAACATCGGGTCACCACTTTCTGTCGTGTCGCTTGTCCCGCAAAGGCGGACATCCCTTGTGGAGCTTTTGCGGGACCCGCGTCGCCCCCGTGTGCGAGAAGCTGATTTATCAGCAGCTCACGTGAAAGGTCGAGACCGACGATGGGTCTTCCGCCGGGTGAATCCTCCGGACACAATGTCGGCGACGCCCGCCCCTCCGAGGCCGGGCCGCAGCAGGAGCGCGACATGATCCGGGTAGCGGTCGTCGACGACCACCCCATCGCCCGCCGGGGGATCGAGCAGGTGCTCACCGAGACCGGGCGCACCCAGGTCGTGGCGTCGGCCGCCTCGACCGCCGCGCTGGCCGACGCGTTCGCCGCGCTGGCCGCCCCGCCCGACGTGATCGTCCTCGACCTCTATCACGACGCCGAGGCGCCCAACCTGGAGGCCGTCGCCGAGCTCGCGTCGACCGCGCGCGTCCTGGTCATGTCGGCCTCCGGCCGGCGCGAGGACGTGCTCGGCGCGGTGAAGGCCGGGGCCGCGGGATACGTGACCAAGCACGCCAACCCCGAGATGTTCCTCGCGGCGGTCGAGACCGTCGCCGCGGGCGGGTTCGCCCTGTCGCCGCAGCTCGCCGACATCCTGCAGGCCGAGCTCGGCCGGGTGCACCGGCCGGCCTCGGGAGGGGCGCGGGTCGCCGGGACCCAGGAGCTGTCGGTACGCGAGGGGGAGGCGCTCGGCCTGATCGCGCGCGGCTTCACCCACTCGCAGGTGGCCACCCGGATGGGCGTCACCAAGGCCACGGTGGACACCTACGTGGAGCGCATCCGCGCCAAGCTCCAGGTCGGCAACAAGGCCGAGCTGACCCGCGCGGCCCTCGATCGCATGGGCCGCATCCCGCCGCCGTGACCCCCGATCAGGAGCACACCCGGGACGACGGCGGACCAGCGCCCGAGGAGCTGGGCCCGGCGGCCTCGCGCGGGGAGTTCGTGCTCGCCTTCGCGGCCATGCTCTACCGGGCGTACGGGCTGGTCCAGATGCTCGCCGTGGTGCTGTTCAGCGGCCACGACTACGCCTCCGGCCCGCCCATGCTGTGGTTCACGCTGGCCGTGGCGGTGGAAAGCCTGACGGTCGTGGTGGTCTGCTTCCGGCGGCGCCGGATCCACCCGGGGCTGATGGCGCTCGACACGGCGTGGATCGCGGCGGCCCTGTTCGTGGGGGCCGCCCTGACACAGGCGCCGAGCGGGCAGGGGTGGGTCGACTACATGTACACGTACTCGATCATCACCTCGGTCGGCATCGGCTTCGCCTACAAGCGCTACCCGGTCGTGCTGGCGTTCACGATCGGGCTGGCCGGCGCGTACGTGCTGTCGGATTGGTGGATCCAGCACGTCCCGCTGACGAGCGCCCTGCCCAACGCGGTCAGCTACTTCACCAACACGGCGGTCACCTGGGCCGTCTCGCGATATCTGCGCCGGGTGAACCGGGAGGCGGACGTGAGCCGGGCCGAGGCGCTGGCCCGCGCGGAAGCGCTGGCCAAGGAGCAGGAGCGGTCCAGGCACGCGCGGATCCTGCACGACCGCGTCCTGCAGACGCTGGAGACGCTGGCCCGGGGCGAGTGGGTCGGCGACCCCGAATTCCGCGGGCACATCGCGGCCGAGGCGGCCTGGCTGCGCGCCCTGGTCGAGGGCGCGGGCCCCGACCAGGCCGGCGACCTGCTGGCCGGGCTCCAGCGGCTGGTCTCGCACAAGGCAAAGATGGGGCTTCGGGTGGAGTTCAACAGCGCCCAGCTGCGCGAGTCGGACGCCTGGCGGGACGGGGTGTCGCCCGAGGTGACGGCGGCCCTGGTCGACGCGGCCCAGGAGGCGCTGACGAACGTGGCCAAGCACGCCGGGGTCGACGAGGCGACCATGCGGGCCGGCATCATCGATCACCAGGTGATCGTGTCGATCCTGGATCAGGGGTGCGGCTTCGACCCCGCCACCGCGCGGCGCGGCATCGGGCTGGCCGAGTCGATCCGGCGCCGGATGGCCGACGCCGGCGGCGCCGCCAGCGTCGACAGCAGCCCGGGGACCGGGACGTACGTCGAGCTGACGGCGCCGCTGACGGGGCACTAGAAGTGCAGGTAGCGGCTGGGGGCCGAGGCCGGGATGGTGCGGATGTTCAGCCGGTGGAAGTTGCCCCAGTTGTACTCGTAGACCTTGACCGTGCCGTCGCCGTTCACGGCCGCCACGTACGCGACGTGGCCTAACGATCCGGCGCCGTTGCGGTTGTCGTCCCACTGGGCGACATCGCCCGCGTGCGGCGCGGAGTCGACGTAGGCGCCCTTCCACATGTCGGCGTTGCCGAGCCAGTCGGTCGACTTCGATTGGGCCATGCCGTCGGCGCGGATGGCCCACGCGGCGAACGACACGCACTCGCCCTCGTAGTATCCGTGCCCGTCGGCCACCCAGGCGTCCTGGGCCGGCCAGGGGTAGTTGTTCGGGTTGAGCCCGGAGCTGCTCCCCCCGCCCGCCCCACAGTGCCGTACGCCCGGGGAGTAGCCGTCGGCGCCCTGCGGCGGGGTGTTGACGTACCAGTCGTAGACCCAGCCGTCACCGATGAAGTCCCACGTCTTGCTGGTCAGGCCGTCGTAGGGGTCGGCGCCGCCGTTGTTGATCTGGCAGACCACGCCGAGCGTGGCGCCCTCCGGCAGGCTGCGGATGACGTTGTCCACCTTCGGCGACTTCTGCACGACAAGCGTGCCGTCGGTCCCCTTGACCTTGTAGTTCACCGGCGTGACGCAGGCGCCGTCGTAGGGGTCGGCGACGCAGGCGGCGTGCGCTGGAGCGGTCACGGCGACCGGGCTGAGCACGGTGGCGGCGCCCGATCGCGGCGAGGGCGAGGATCCGGGTGACGCGCATGGTGAGGTCCCCTTCTCAGCAGGAGAGTTGGCGCACGAAGCGGATGGCGTCCGCGGCCACGTAGCCGCGGTCCGAGCCTTGGTCGGTGAGCGTGACGGGCAGGCCGCCGTCGGAGGCCGCGCGGAAGACGCCGAGTGGCGCCCAGGCGTTGGAGTACGCGTTCTCGTCGACCGTCGCGAACGTGCCTGCGACGCGGTAGAGCGCGGCCGGGTTGTTGGAGAGGGTGTCGGGGACGAACGCGGCGACCGCGTAACACGCCCCGGCCACCAGGGACGGAGTCCAGGTCGCCGTGGAGTCGGCGGCGCCCGGGTGGGTGTTGGTCCAGCGCATGGCGCCGAGCTCGCCGCCGCCCGTGCGGGTGTACCAGCCGTGGTCGCTACCCGGGTAGGCGCTGCCGCCCAGGGCGAACCCGCCGCCGTCGCCGGGGCCATAAACATTGCGCGCGTAGTGGTAGGTGACGGGTGGCGCCGGGACGGGCGGCTGCACGATGTTGACGGCCGTGTCACCGATGTGGACGAAGCCCGTGGGCCACGGAACGTGGAAGACCGGCAGATGGAAGCTCGTGTCGTCGAGGCCGTTGCGGCCGATGTGGATGCGCGAGTACTGGCCGTTGGCCCGCTGGTTGTACGCCTCGACCGCGATCGTGCCGTCCGGATAGACGTCGGTCACGTAGCCGACGTGGCCGACCGGCATGCCGGTGCCCTGGTGGTTCCACCAGGCGATGGATCCCGGCCGGGCCACGGCGTCGACGGCGTAACCGGCCGCGCGGGCCGCCTTGCCCCAGTCGCGCGCGTCACCCCAGTTGGCCCGGGTTGTCGGGGCGGCCGTCCCCCACACGGGGCTGCGCGCGGCATCGGCTGGGGCGAACCCGGCGTCCGGGATCCGGTCGGGCTCGAGCCGGGCCGTCCCGCCCAGGTTCTCGTACACCTTCCAGGCCGTGAACGAGTCGCACTGCCCGGCGAACTCGTTCCAGGGGTCGGTCTCGCGGGACTGCTCGAACTGGCCGAGCGTCGCGTACGGATAGTCGTCACCGGCCAGGCGGGCGTGCCCCACCACGAACGCCGGAGTAGCGGCCGGGGTCGCCTCCGCCCGCGTCACGGGCGCGACGGCGAGCAGCGCCGTGGCCGCCAGGAGCAGGAGCTGGAGAAGTCGTCTGGTCATGGGGCCGAGTGAACGCGGCGGCAAAGACCCCTGTCAGGTCAGGCATTAACGGCTCACGCTTGTCCCCCTCGCGTGTCCCCGGGTGTCCTGTGGTGCGACGCCCCGTCTTTGTCCGACATGACGGCCGATCCCCCGGGGCGCACATTCGGATCCTCCCCAGATCCGAATCGGAGGATTCAATGACCAGCTCCCGCATCGCGCGCTGGCTCACCGTGTTACTCATGATCACGACTTCGCTCGCGCTGATCCAGGCGCCCGCACGGGCCGCGGTGACCTACCACGTCAAAGGCACCGACGGCTTCCTCCCCAAGCAGAGCAAGCCCTTCGTCGACAACGTCGTGGGGACGTTGCGCGAGGGCGACGCGGTGTCCGTCCAATGCCAGATCAACAACGGCGGAACCGACCCCTACGACGGGCTCACCAGCCGGACATGGGACCAGCTCATCGACGGCACCTGGGTCTACGACTGGTTCATCAGCACTCCGCCACAGGGCGCCGACGGCTTCTCCCTCGGCGTGGCGCACTGCGACTCGGGCAACCCGCCCTCCGACGACGGCTCCTCGGCCTTCGTGGCGCTCGGCGACTCCTACTCGGCCGGTCTCGGCAGCTACGACCACACCGGCTACTCGGGCGACCAGTGCCAGCGCAGCCCCAAGACGTATTCGGTCACCTACGCCACCTCCTACACGCCGCCGTCCTGGCTGGGACGGGTGACGCCGAGGCTGCTCGCCTGCTCGGGCGCGAAGACGGCCGACATGTTCACCACCTACCTGGGCCAGCCGCCTCAGATCAACTGGGACGCCAACCACAACCGGACTCCGGGCGCGCTGGGCCAGAACACCAAGCTCGTCACGCTCACCATCGGCGGCAACGACACGGGCTTCGCCGACATCCTCGCCGCCTGCCTCGGGCCCAACTCAGACGGCTGCTGGAAGAGCCGGCTCGACCAGGCCGACACCTTCATCAACAGCTCCACCGGCCTCCAGCCGAGGCTGAGGTCGGTCTACGACGCGGTCAAGAAGCTGGCGCCGAAGGCGCACATCGTCGTCCTGACCTACGCCGACGGGTTCCCTGGCGTCAAGATGGACTGCCAGGACTCGCTCGGCGTGGGCGGCCAGATGAGCCAGGCGAGCCTCGACCACATCCACTCGACCACCCGCGCCATGAACTCGGTGGTCAAGCTGTCCGCCGCGATCTCCGGCGTCTCGGTCATGGAGGTCAGCCAGAGCAACTGGAACGGCCACGACTTCTGCGCGGACGAGCCGATGCGCTACCTGAACGGCCTGCGCTACCAGAACCACGACCACGCCTTCCCGCAGGACTGGGACAAGCACGACAACGAGTCCTACCACCCGACGATCGGCGGCTATCAGGACGAGGCGGGCGAGCTGGCCGCCTACATCACGTCACACTGGGGCTGACGACCGCTGTCACACGATCCGGCGTCCCGCTCGCCACACCTGCGTGACGAGCGGGACGCCCGGCCGGTAGGCCAGGTGAACGTAGGACGGGGCGTTGAGGATCACCAGATCGGCCCGGGCGCCCTCCTTCAGCACTCCGACGTCGGAACGGCGAAGGGCGCGCGCCCCGCCCGCGGTCGCCGCCCTGATCGCCTCGATCGGGGTCATCCCCATCTCGCGTACGGCGAGGGCCACGCAGAACGGCATCGACGAGGTGAACGACGACCCGGGATTGCAGTCGGTGGCGAGGGCCACGCTCACCCCGGCGTCGATCAGCCGCCGGGCGTCCGGATAGGGCGAGCGGGTGGAGAACTCCGCGCCCGGCAGCAGCGTGGCGACCACCCCGCTGTCGGCCAGCATCGACACGTCGCGGTCGGACAGGTGGGTGCAGTGGTCGGCGGAGGCCGCGCCCAGCTCGCAGGCGATCCGCACGCCGGGGCCCTCGGTCAGCTGGTTGGCGTGGATCCGGGCCGTCAGCCCCGCCTTTATCCCGGCCGTGAGGATCTCCCGGCTCTGGTCGCCGTCGAAGGCGCCGCGCTCGCAGAACACGTCGACCCAGCGGGCGTGCGGCGCGCAGGCCGTGAGCATCGGTCCAGTGACCAGGCGGACATAGTCGTCGGAGCCGATCCCGGGGGGCACGACGTGCGCGCCGAGAAAGGTCGTCTCGGTGGTGAACCGGCCGGCGATCTCCAGTGCGCGGCGCTCGTCCTCGACCGTCAGGCCGTAGCCGCTCTTGATCTCGACGGTGGTCGTGCCCTGCGCGGCCATCTCGGCCAGCAGCACGGCCGCGTTGGCCGCCAGGGCAGGATCGGTGGCCTGCCGGGTGGCGGCGACCGTCGTCTTGATGCCACCGGCCGAATAAACCTGGCCCGACATCCTCGCCGCGAACTCGGCCGTACGGTCGCCGGCGAACATCAGGTGCGCGTGGCTGTCGACGAACCCCGGGATCACCCCGCGCCCGTCGACGTCGAACCGCTGGTCGGCCGCGGGCGCGTCCGCGGAGCGGCCGACCCAGGCCACGGTCTCGCCGTCGACCACCAGGGCGGCGTCCGCGATCTCCTCCCGCTCCCTCTCCCCGGTGTAGAGCACCCCGATCCGATCGAAAAGCACACTCATCGCACGCTCGCAATCGCCTCGACCAGCAGCGACCCCACGTCGCCCAGCGCGTGGCGGCCGTCCTCGACCACCCGGCGGCCGCCCGACACCACCGAGTGCACGTCCGCGGCGCTCGCCGCGAACACGACCGACTCGGCCGCCGAAGCCCGGACCGCACCGGCAGTACGGACCGAGTCGAGCCTGACCGAAACGAGGTCGGCCCAGGCGCCCGCGACGAGCTGACCGGCGTCGGGGAAGCCCAGGGAGGCGTGCCCGGCGGCGGTGGCGGCGTCCAGGAGCTCGGCGGCACTCCAGTGGCCACGTTCCTCTGTGCCGAGCCGCTCGTCCAGCTCGACCGCGCGCGCCTCTTCGAACAGGTCGATCACGGCGTGGCTGTCGGAGCCGAGCGTGATGGGCGCGCCCGCGTCGCGCAGCCGCCGGGCGGGGCCGATGCCGTCGGCGAGGTCGCGTTCGGTCGTCGGGCACATGCACACGTGGGTCGACGAACCCGACAGCAGCGCGATGTCGACGTCGGAGACGTGGGTGGCGTGGACCGCGGTCGAGCGGGGGCCGAGCACGCCGTGGTCGTGCAGCACCTGGACCGGCGTGGCCGCGTACGCCTGGACGCACGCCTCGTTCTCGGCCCGCTGCTCGGACACGTGCGCGTGCAGCGGGCCGGGATGCCGCCGGGTGAACTCGGCCACCACCCGCATCTGCTCCGGCGGCACGGCGCGCACCGAGTGGATGGCCGCGCCGACCGTCACGTCCGCCTGATCGGCGTACACGCCGGCGAGCCCCTCGGCGCGCTCGGCCCAGCGGTGCGCCGTGCCGTCGCCGAAGCGCAGCTGCGCGCCGGACAGCAGGTGGCCGGCCCCGGCCCCGCCGGTCAGATAACAGGTGTCGAGCAGCGTGATGCGCAGCCCCGCCTCACGCGCGGCCGCGATGAGCGCGTGGCCCATGACATTGGTGTCGGCGTAGGAGGCTCCGCCCGGCGCGTGGTGCAGGTAGTGGAACTCGCCGACGCAGGTGATCCCGGCCAGGGCCATCTCCGCGTACGTGGCCCGGGCGAGGGCGAGATAGGTGTCCGGGTCGAGGCGGTCGGCCACGGCGTACATCTGATCGCGCCAGGTCCAGAAGGTGCCCTTCTCGGTCTGGGTGTGGCCGCGCAGGGCGCGGTGGAAGGCGTGGGAGTGCGCGTTGGCGAGGCCGGGCAGGGTCAGCCCGGCCAGCCGTACGGCTCCCGGCGGAGCGGGCACGCCCGGCCGGACCGCGGCGATCCGCTCCCCCTCGACGTCGACCACGACCCCCGCGACCGCCTCGCCCGGGGGCAGCCACGCCAGCTCGCACCAGTAGCTCATGCTCGGCACAGATCCTCCAGAACGGTGGCGAGGGCGGCCACACCGGCCTCGCAGTCGGCGGGCTCCGCGAACTCGGCCGGCGAATGGGACACGCCGGTCGGATTCCGTACGAATATCATCGCGCTGGGCACTCCAGCCGACGCGAGGATCCCCGCGTCGTGGCCGGCGCCGGTCGGCAGCACGGGGGCGCCGAGCAGGCCCGCGAGCCGGTCGCGGAGCGGCACGTCGAAGGCCACCTCAGGCGTCCACGATTCACAGATCACATCCGTATCCTGGGTCAGCTCGTCGACCAGACGGCGGACCTTGGCCTCCTCGGGCCCGCGCGCGTCGAGCCAGGCCGCGACCAGCGACGGGATGGCGTTGGCGTTTCCCGGCTCGACCCGCACCTTGCCGAACGTGGCCAGCACGCCCAGCCGCTCGGCCAGCTCCCGCGCCCTGAGCACGGCCGACGCGTAGGCCGGCATGGGATCGTCGCGGTCGGACAGCGCCGTGGTCCCGGCGTGGTCGGCCCGGCCGCGGAAGTCGAGCCGCCAGCGCCCGTGCGGCCAGATGGCGCTGGCCACGCCCACCGGGACCGCCAGCGCCCGTCCCTGCTCCACGTGGAGCTCGACGAACATCCCGATCCGGCCGAGGGTCTCCTCGTCGCGGCCGAGGGCGGCAGGTGAGCGGCCCTGGGCCGCCAGCACCTCCTCCAGGCGGTTTCCGTCGTCGTCGGTGAGACCGCGGGCGCGCTCGGCCGGCATCACCCCGGTGAGCAGCCGCGACCCGACGCAGGGAACGCCGAAGCGGGCGCCCTCCTCGTCGGTGAAGCAGACGATGCCGAGCGGCCTCGCCGGGCGGAAGCCTCTGGCGCGGAGCGCGTCGACGGCCTGGAAGGCCGACACGACCCCGAGCGGGCCGTCGAACGCGCCTCCGTCCCGCACCGAGTCGAGGTGACTCCCCGTGACCACGCCGGGAACCGTGGGGCTGCCCCACCAGGCCCAGAGGTTTCCGTTGCGGTCCTCGTCGAGGTCGAGTCGGCGCGCGGCGGCCGCGCCGCGGAACCACTCCCGCAATTCGAGGTCGGCGGAGGACCAGGCGTCCCTGCGGTAGCCTCCGGTCCGTGCGTTCCGTCCGATGTCAGCGATGGTCTCCAACACGCTGTCCGAGTCTAGTGAATAAGCTCATTCATCCAGGTCTCGGGATAGGCTGATGAAGGTGAACGTCAGTGTCGTGGTGCGTTACCGCAGGGCGGTGACATATGGGATGCATGCCCTGTTAGGCGCCCTGTCAGCGAGGCCACCGGCCGTGCCGTACGAGATCCGGCTGGGAAAGACCGCCGAGGGCGTCGCCGCGGAGATCAACGCGGCGGAAGGCGAGCGCGTCCTCGTCCTCTGGTCCTTCTACTCGCCCGACTTCCCGAAGATGGCCGAGGAGCTCGCCACCGTCCGGGCCCTCACCGAGCGTGACGGCGTCCTGCACGTGGCGGGCGGCGTGCACGCCACGGCCGAGCCGCAGCAGGTGATCGACGCCGGCTGGGATGCGGCCGCCATCGGCGAGGGCGAGTCCACCATCGTGTCGCTGGTCGAGGAGACCGACCTCGCCAGGGTGCCGGGGATCGCGCTGCGAGATCACGACGGCGTCGCGCTGCGCACGGCCGCCGCGCCGCAGCTGCCGCTGGACGCCTTCCCGTCCTTCCCCGAGGGCCGCTGGGGGCCCATCGAGATCACCCGCGGCTGCCGCTATGCCTGCAAGTTCTGCCAGACGCCGTTCATGTTCGGGGGCCAGTTCCGGCATCGGTCGGTCGCGAGCGTCCGCGACCACGTGCGGCTGATGGTCTCCCATGGGTTGAAGGACGTCCGGTTCATCACCCCGACCTCCCTGTCGTACGGCTCGCCCGGCCCCGATCCCGACCTCGGCAAGGTCGAGGAGCTGCTGTCCGGCTGCCGCGAGGAGCTGCCCGCCCACGGGCGCGTGTTCTTCGGAAGCTTCCCGTCCGAGGTCCGGCCCGAGCACGTCACGCCCGAGGCCATGCGGCTGCTGCGGCGCTACGCCGCCAATGACAACATCATCATCGGCGCCCAGTCCGGCTCCGACCGGATCCTCGCCGCCTCCGGGCGCGGCCACGGCTCGGCCCCCGTGCGCGACGCCGTCAAGATCGCCCTCGAGCACGGCTTCCGCCCCAACGTCGACTTCATCTTCGGCATGCCCGGTGAGGAGCCCGGCGACCAGGAGGCCTCGCTGCGGCTCGCCGGCGAGCTGGCCGACCTCGGCGCGCGCATCCACACGCACACCTTCATGCCGCTGCCCGGCACCCCGTGGCGCGACGCCGAGACCGCGTTCATCCCAGTGGAGACCACCCGCGAGCTCGACCGGCTGGCGCAGCGCGGCGACGCCTACGGCCACTGGCGCAAGCAGGCCGAGCACGCCCGCGTCCTGGCCGAGACCGCCAAGCGCTACCCGCGCCGGACCAGGCGCAGAAGACTCGACTGACCTGCGCTCTGACCTGCTGTATCGCTATTCGTATCGGTGGTTGTGTGACTGACTTATCTGTCTGCGCGCGTGGGAGCGGGGCCTTACTTGAACCCGCACCTGACCTCGCAGACCCAGAGGAGTCAAACCACTCATGCGACAACGCAGACGAATCAGTCCGGTCGCGCTCGGCATCGCCGCGCTCCTGTTGACCACGGGGGTGGTGGCCACGAGCGTGCCGGCCATGGCGGCGCCCGACGACACCACGATCTCCCAGACGTCGATGCGGAGCGGCACCGCGCCCAACTTCAACTACACCGGCACCGCGAACACCAACAGCTTCCTCAACGACCGCACCACCACCGCGACCCTGAACGGCACGGCCAACAACGCGCAGGGCGGCTTCATCAACCTGGCCATCCCCGGCGCCGCCACCACCAGCCCCAGCGGGCGCTACCGGACGATGACCAACTTCTGGGACACCGACATGAACTGGAGCTGTCCCAGGCTCATCACGCTGTTCGGAGCCAACCAACCGGCCACGACCAACTGCTCCACCGCGGCCGGCGACGTGGACAACACCGCACGCCAGATCGGCATGAACGTCGACAGCGAGACCGGCGCGTTCAACATCACGAACTACACCGGGCAGATGTACTTCCCGAACGGCCGGACCGGCGTGCCCAACAGCATCGGCGCGAACGGCGTACAGACCGGGACGACGTGCCAGAACGCGGCGCAGACCGACAAGTGCCACTGGACGCCGAACTCGTTCCACTTCCCGGCCACCTATCCGGCCGTCTACAAGGGCTGCAACTTCGGCCAGTGCTCGTTCCAGCTCAACAACGGCGGCATCAAGGCCAGCGCGGGACTGCCGACGCCGCTCGGGTCCCTGGTCAGCCTCAAGTCCGACTGGCACTACACCCTGCCGACCGGCACCGTGCCGAACAGCGGCGTGTTCGACGTCGCGTACGACATCTGGCTGGATCGCGGCACCCAGAACGGCGGCCTGCCGGCCGGCGCGGGAAGCCTCCAGCAGAACGACGGCGCCGAGATCATGATCTGGGCGAACAACCACGGATACTCCCCGAACAACGTGCTCGACGCGACCCACCTCATCACCCCGGCCGGCGACAAGGTCGAGAGCCTGATCACCATCCCGGGCGCGGACGGCACGTGGGACGTGTGGATCAACCGGCAGGCCAACGGCTCGACCACCCCGTGGAACATCGTGACCTTCGTGGCCAACCCGCCGCTCGACCACTTCACCGCCGACACTCGGCTGTTCCTGCAGAAGTCCATGACCTACAACTCCGGTGACCGGCCCGACGTCATCGCCAAGCTGGACGCCTCGGCCAACCCGGACGTCAAGGCCTCGTGCCCGGACGCCGCGGCGCAGGTCTCCGGCGGCGTTCCCGTTCCGCGCAGCTGCGTCGGCGCCAACTGGTGGCTGACCTCGGTCCAGGTCGGCTTCGAGATCTGGCGGCTGCCCACGGACGGCGGCGCGTCCACCGGCACCAAGCTCGGCACGACATCGTTCACCGTCAACCCGCTGACCGTGCTCGGCGACCCGGCCGCGGTCAACAACACCGGCGTCACCGGCACCCTGCACCTGAACGGCGACGGCACGACCAAGCCCACCATCCACTGGTCGGACACGTGGAAGCTGTCCTACTCCGCGTGCTCCGTCAACGACACCACCACCAAGGGGTCGTACACCATCGGCTTCGGCAACGGCGGCAGCGTCAGCGGCGACCTGGTGCAGACCGGCGCCGGCACCGGCATCTGGGAGTCCGTGCCGTCCGTCCAGCCGACGCAACCCGGCCACGACGACTCCACGATCTCGGTCACCCTGCCGTGCAACGGCGGCAACGACAACATCACCAACGCGCCCGTCTTCATCGACCCGAGCGGCAAGGTCGTCAACCAGGATGGCCTGCCGATCAACGGCGCGACCGTCACACTCGGCCTCTGCGCGGGCGCCGGGTCGACCGTGCCCTGTCCCACTGTCGACGCGAACTCGCCGCTGATCCAGCCCAAGAAGAGCGTGGAGACCACGCCGGACTCCACCATCGAGGAGGGCTCAGGCCCAGGCACCTTCCGCTGGGACGTCCAGGACGGCAGTTTCTGGAGCGTCACCGCGACCGCGCCCGGCTGCAACACCGTCACCCTCGGGCCGCTGCCGGTCGCCCCGGCACAGGTCGACCTGCTGCTCAAGCTGACCTGTGACGCCTCCGCGACCGGGGTCGTCGAACCCGGCGGAGCCACCCGGCCGCCCGTGCAGGCGGGCCTGCCGACGGTCGTGCGGATCAGGCCGGGGGGCAACCCGGCGCGCGGCTACTGCGCCGACGTGTTCGTGACCAACAACACGAGCGCCCCCGTCGAGTGGAACACCAGCTTCAACGTTCCGCTCAACCAGCAGATCGAACAGAAGTGGAACATGACGTTCACCCAGGGAGGCAACCCCAACCGGGCGACCAACGTCCATGCCGACGCGGGCAGCCAATCCTGGAACAAGATGCTCGCCGCCGGAGCCACCACCCACGACGTGGGCTTCTGCACCCACTTCTCGTGATGTCCGGATAGAAGGCTGACGGGCGGGACCCACGTGGGTCCCGCCCGTCCCTATCTCCGCTTGTAAAGGACGCGGTCGTCCTCGGGAACGCTGATCCGCTCCAGCCGGGCCATCTCGTCAGGGCGCGGCCTCCAGTCGCGGTACGGCAGCAGCGCGAGCCGCCAGCCCACGACGACGGCCAGCCACAAGCCGTAGGGGAGAGTCAGGAGGAGCAGGAACCAGACGCAGTCCCGGCGCCGATACGAGGCGAGCCGCGACAGCAGGAGCAGCGACAGCAGCGGGCCGAGAACCGGGGACCAGATGGCGGCCTCGGCGAACCCGAACCCGAAGTCGGCGAAGGTCGCCTCCGCGAGCAGCCCCAGCGCGCCGAGGCCACCGAACATCACGAGCCATATCCCCACGGCCCGGGCCACACGCAATCCGAAGCTCACGGGCCTCGGTTCCGAAGGGGCGAGCGCCCGCTCGGGAACACTCTGTAAGTAGGGCAATATCACTGCCGCAGACCTCTCTTTTCAGGCATGACAACGGCAGTGCCCGCGCCCCAGACCCTAGCAGCAGTCGAGCGGCGTCAAAGGCGAGCGGACCGCCGTCGAGCATGACTCTTGCGGCGTCCTTCGTTGACGATTTATTCAAATTTGTGTACAAATTTGAGTATGACGGAGACGAGGGTGCTGATCCTCGGGGTGTTGCTCGACGGTCCGCTGCACGGCTATGAGGTGCGCAAGCGGCTGGAGTCGTGGGGCACCCAATATTGGGCCAACGTCGCGTACGGGTCGATCTATCACGCGCTCGCCAAGATGGCCGGAGAAGGACTGCTGGAGGCCGAGGACACGGGCGGCAAGACGGTCTACGGGCTGACCGAGGACGGCCGGCGCGAGTTCGACCGGCTGCTCGTGTCCTATTGGGAAGAGGTCAAACCGATCATCGACCCGTTCCAGGTCGCGCTCACGTTCATGGATCGGCTGTCCAAGGGCGACCTGCTGTCCCTCATCCGCACCCGCGCCGACTACCTGCGGCTGGGCATCGACGGAGCGGAGCGGGTGATCCAGGCCAAGCATCGAAACGGCGCGCCCCGGCACATCGACGAGTGCATCCGGCTCACGTCCGAGCAGTTCCGCGCCCAGCTCGCCTGGCTGGAGGCCGCCGTGGAGCGGGTCGAGAAGGATCAGCTGCCGTAGATCCGAATAAATGACTTGACCCTCACACCACGTAAGCCCTCAGGCTGTTATCCCCCCCACATTCATGGAGCATTGATGATCATCGAAGCGCACGATCTGCGCAAGACGTTCACGGCCAAACGCGGCCGGGGCAAAACCGAGCAGGTGGAAGCGGTCCGCGGGATCGACCTCGCGGTCGAGACCGGCGAGATCTTCGCGGCGCTCGGGCCCAACGGGGCCGGCAAGACGACCACCGTGCGGATGCTCGCCACGTTCACCGTCCCCACCTCCGGCTCGGCCAAGGTCGCAGGGTACGACGTCGTCTCCCAGGCGGCCAAGGTCCGGGAGAGCATCGGATATGTCAGCCAGGCCGGCGGTGTCGACGACAACGCCCCCGGCCTCGACAGCCTCATCCTGACGGCGAGACTGGCCGGCATGTCGCTGAAGCAGGCCAAGGCCAGGGCGGATGAGCTGCTGACCACGTTCAGCCTGAGCGACATCGCCAACCGGGAGGCCAAGACCCTGTCCGGGGGCCAGAAGCGACGGTTCGCGCTGGCCATCGGCCTGGTCACCCGGCCGCCGCTGGTCTTCCTCGACGAGCCGACCACGGGCCTCGACCCGCAGAACCGCGCCAACCTCTGGGACGAGGTGCGCAAGCTCCGCGACGAGGGCACCAGCGTCCTGCTGACCACGCACTACCTCGACGAGGCCGACGCCCTGTGCGATCGCCTCGTCATCATCGACAACGGCAAGATCGTCGCTGAGGGGACGCCGGGCGAGCTGAAGAAAGAGGTCGCGGGAGATGTGGTGACCCTCAAGCTCAAGGGCTCGGACGAGGCGGAGGACGTGCTGAAGGCCCAGCCGTACATCAAGGAGGTCAGGGCCGAAGACGGCCTGCTCCGCGCCTACCTCGACGACGGCGAGCACGGCCTGCCGATGATGCTGCGCGCCCTCGAGGAGCGCAACCTCACGCTCGAGTCGATCTCCCTCGACCGGGCCACGCTCGACGACGTCTTCCTCAAGCACACCGGCCGTTCGCTCCGCGACGCCGCCTAGGAGATTGATCCCCCCATGCTTAGACACACGCTTCTGTTCTTCGACTACGAGGTCAAGAACCTGCTCCGGCGGCCGATCTGGGCCGTCTTCGGCATCATCCAGCCGGTCATGTACCTGATCTTCTTCGCCCCGCTGCTGCGGACCACGGTCCCCGGCGGAAACATGGAGCAGGTCCTGGCCATGTTCACGCCCGGCGCGATGATGATGATCGCCTTGTTCGGGTCGCTCTTCGCCGGCTTCGGCATGATCAACGAGACCCGCAACGGGGTGCTGGAACGACTCGCGGTCAGTCCCGCCTGGCGGCCCGGCATCGTCCTCGGCCGCGTCATGAAGGACATGGTCGCGCTGGTCGTCCAGGCCACGCTGGTCATGCTGCTGGCCCTGTTGCTCGGCCTTCGGATCACGGTGCCGGCGTTCCTGCTCATGCTGCTGCTGATGGCCGCGACCGGCATGTTCGCCGCCAGCCTCTCCTACGGCCTGGCCCTCGCCATCCGCGACGAGATGGGCGTCTCGCAGATCGTGCAGTTCTTCGCGCTGCCGCTGACCCTGCTCGCCGGGCTGTTCCTGCCGGTGAACCTCGGGCCGCAGTGGCTGCAGACGGTCGCCAAGTTCAACCCGCTGTACTACGCGGTGGAGGCCGGACGGTCGCTGTTCCGCGGCGATCTCGGCGACAGCACGGTCCCTGTGGCGTTCGGGCTGCTGATCGTGCTGGCCGCGATCACGCTGACCTGGTCGATGCGGTCACTTCGCAGTCTCGCTGGTTAGGAACACTCCCGTCTGCTCCGTCATCCGCTCGTAGTCTTCGAGCCTCGCCTGCGTACGCAGCGGCGCCGCGTCGGCCATGGCCTCGACCAGCGCCATGGCGAGGGCCATCGGCGCCATGTGCGAGTCGAAGACCAGCCGCTCCCCCACCGGGGCGTCGAGCACGACGTCGGCGGGGAGCCGCGCGTCCGGCCTGTCGGTGATCGCCGCCACCCGGAGGCCGAGGTCGCGGGCCTGTTCCAGGGCCCGTACGGCCTCGGCCGGATAGCGGGGCAGCACGAACGCCAGCACCCAGCCGGCGCCGGCCCTGCGGGCCGCGTGCAGCCCGTCGAGCAGCTCCGACCCGCCGTGCGCGAGCAGCCGCACGTCCGGGTGGATCCGCCGCGCGTAGTAGGCGAAGGTGGTGGCGAGCCCGCAGGACACGCGGAGGCCGAGCACGGCGAGCGGCTCCGAGGCGGCAAGCGCCGCGCCGAGGTCGCGCAGTTCGGCGCCGAGCCCGCCGCCCAGCCGGTCGCGCACCAGCCGCAGATTGCGGATCTCGGCGTCGATGGCCTGCCGCAGCAGCGATGAGCCGGTCGGCTCGTCGGGCTGGGCCCCGAGCACGAGCGGGCGCAGGGCGTGCCGCAGCTCCGGATAGCCCGCGAAGCCGAGCGCGATGGCGAACCTCGTGACCGACGGCTGGCTCACCCCGGCCCGCTCGGCCAGCTCGATGCTGGACAGGAAGATCGCTTCCGGCAGGTTCTCGGCAAGATAGTGCGCGATGCGCCGCTGAACGGGAGACAGCCGTACACCGTCGAGCAGCGCGTCGAGTCCCATGTCGGCCTTCAACGTCGGCGAGGCGATCAAGCTTCCCGCATGGGTACTCGGACCCGGCGTGCGACGGCCACCTCGGACGCCTGCGGGTATCCGGCGTCCACGTGCCGGATCACGCCCATGCCCGGGTCGTTGGTCAGCACACGATTCAGCTTCTCGCGGGCGAGGTCGGTGCCGTCCGCGACGGTGACCTGGCCGGCGTGGATGGACCGGCCGATGCCGACGCCGCCGCCGTGGTGGATGGAGACCCACGACGCGCCGGAGGCCACGTTGACCATGGCGTTCAGCAGCGGCCAGTCGGCGATCGCGTCGGAGCCGTCGAGCATGGACTCGGTCTCCCGATAGGGCGAGGCGACGCTGCCGCAATCGAGGTGGTCGCGCCCGATCACGACGGGGGCCTTGAGCTCGCCCGAGGCGACCATGTCGTTGAAGCGCTCCCCGGCCCGGTCGCGCTCGCCGTAGCCGAGCCAGCAGATCCGCGCCGGCAGCCCCTGGAAGCGCACCCTCTCTTCGGCCATCCGAATCCAGCGGGCCAGCGGCTCGTTGTCGGGGAACAGGTCGAGCACGGCGCGGTCGGTCGCGGCGATGTCGGCCGGGTCGCCGGAGAGGGCCGCCCACCGGAAGGGGCCCTTGCCCTCGCAGAACAGCGGCCGGATGTAGGCCGGCACGAACCCCGGGAACTCGAACGCCCGGGAGAATCCGCCCTTTTCGGCTTCCGCCCGGATCGAGTTCCCGTAGTCGAACACCTCGGCGCCGGCGTCCTTGAATCCGACCATGGCCGCCACGTGCTCGGCCATCGCCTCGCGCGCGGCCGTGGTGAACCCGGCCGGATCCTTCTCCCGCGCCTTGGCCATGTCGGTGTGCTGGATGCCGAGCGGCAGGTACATCAGGGGGTCGTGGGCCGAGGTCTGGTCGGTCACGATGTCGATCTCCGCGCCCCGGCGCAGCAGCTCGGGCACCGCGTACGCGGCGTTGGCCTCCACGCCGATCGACAGCGGCCGGCGCTGGTCGCGGGCCTCGTAGGCCATGCGAAGGGCCTCGTTCAAGGTCTCGGCCCGCACGTCGAGGTAGCGGTGGCCGAGCCGGCGGTCGATGCTCCGCGGGTCGCAGTCGAGGCAGATGGCCACGCCGCCGTTCATGGTCACCGCGAGCGGCTGCGCGCCGCCCATCCCGCCGAGGCCGGCGGTCAGCGTGATCGTGCCGGCCAGCGAGCCGCCGAAGCGCTTGGCCGCCACCGCGGCGAAGGTCTCGTACGTGCCCTGGAGGATGCCCTGGGTGCCGATGTAGATCCACGAACCGGCCGTCATCTGGCCGTACATGGTGAGGCCGGCCGCTTCCAGCCGCCGGAACTCCTCCCAGGACGCCCAGTCGGGCACCAGGTTGGAGTTGGCGATCAGCACGCGGGGCGCCCACTCGTGGGTGCGCATCACCCCGACCGGGCGTCCCGACTGGACCAGGAGGGTCTCATCGGCCTCGAGGGTCGTGAGCGTACGGATGATCGCGTGGAAGGACGGCCAGTCACGGGCGGCCTTGCCGGAGCCGCCGTAGACCACGAGCTCGGCCGGATGCTCGGCGACCTCAGGGTCGAGGTTGTTCTGAATCATCCGGAGGGCCGCCTCCTGGGGCCATCCCTTCGCCGTGAGCGTGGTTCCGCGTGGCGCGTGCATGGGATCCTCCTGAATGAAAACATTCACGCCGGTCACTCGAAGGATACATAGCCCTAAATGGAGGGGCTGGGGCACCTCGGACCGGATACCCGCCGAGGTGCCCCGCCTTCACCGCTTTGTCCCGTACGCGGCCGCACGCACGCGAAGTCAACGAGAACCGGCAGTGGCGAAGGAGAGGCTCCGCATAGGCGAATTCCCCGTTCTGCCCTGCGGCCAACCTCAAGATCGAATCAGGAGATCACCAGGAATTGGGTGGCCGCCAGTTCGCGGTAGAGATCGTCGCCGTCGACCAGCTCGGCGTGCGTGCCGGATGCCCTGACCTGCCCGGCCTCCATGACGATGATCCGGTCGGCGCTGGTGACCGTGGACAGCCGGTGCGCGATGACCAGGACCGTCGTCTGCGCGGCCACCTCCGCGATCACCTGGCGGAGCCGCAGCTCGTTCATGGCGTCGAGCTGTGAGGTGACCTCGTCGAGCAGCAGCAGGCGGGGGCGGCGCAGCAGGGCGCGGGCGATGGCCACCCGCTGCCGCTCGCCGCCGGACAGCAGGACGCCGCGATGGCCGACCGCCGTCTCCAGCCCTTCGGGCAGCCGGGCGACCAGGTCGTCGAGGCGGGTCTTGCGCAGTGCCTCCTGGATCTCGTCCTCCGTGACGCCGGGCGCGGCGAAGGTGAGGTTCTCGCGCAACGAGCCGGACAGCACCGGGGCGTCCTGCTCGACGTAGCCGACCGCGGCGCGGAGCTCGGCGAGCGGCCACTCCCCGATGGGGCGGCCGCCGATCTCGATGCCGCCCTCCACCGGCTCGTAGAAGCGCTCGATCAGGGCGAACACCGTCGACTTCCCGGCCCCCGAGAGCCCCACCAGGGCCGTCATCCCGCCCGCCGGCACCTCGAACGTCACGTGGTCGTGCACGATCGGCCGGTCGTCGCCGTAGCGGAAGACGACGTCGTGGAAGGCGACCCCGACCGGCGGCCCGGCCGGGGCGGGGGCGTTGGCCTCCGGCTCGGCCGGCAGGTCGGAGATCTCCCGGATGCGGGTGATGGCGGCCAGGCCGTTCTGCAGCATGGTGATGCTCTGCACCAGCTGCCCGAGCGGAGCGACCAGATAGAAGACGTAGAGCAGGAAGGCGACCAGGGTGGCGATCGGCAGTTCGCCCGAGGCGACCCGCGCGCCGCCGACCGCGAGCACGCCGAGGAAGGCCAGCTGTACGACCATCCACGCGGTGATGCCCGCGGCCGACTGCCACATGGCCGCCGAAACCCCGCGGTCGCGCGCCTGCTGGGCCGCCTCATTGACGGCCGCGGTCTCCCTGCTCTCCGCGCCGCTGGCCTTGACCGTACGGAACGCCTGGAGAGACCGGTCGAGCCGCGAGGACATCTCACCCAGGGCGACCTGGGCGGCCAGCGAGTACTTACGGATCCTCGGGAAGATCGACAGGTTGATCAGCACGGCCACGGCGATCACGCCGAGCACCACGACCAGCATCAGCCAGTCGAGCACGGCCATCAGGACCAGCGCGCCGCCGAACATGAACGCCGAGCTGACGGCGTTGACCAGGGCGTCCGTGCACACCGCGCGGAGCAGGGTGGTGTCGGAGTTGACCCGGGACAGCAGATCGCCCGGCTTCATCCGGTCGACGTCGGGGACCCGTAACCGCAGCATGTGGCTGACCAGGCCCGTGCGCGCGCCGAGCACGATGGTCTCGCCCATCCGCTGCAGGACGAACCTGCTGGCCGTGGAGACCACCGCGCCGAGGACCACGGCCGCGGTGATGGCCAGCACGGGGGCGACCAGTGACTGGCCGCGCCCGAAGGCGTCGATCACCTGACGGGCCAGCAGCGGCATGGCCAGGCCACCGGCGCTGCCGACCAGCCCGAGCAGGCCACCGAGGACCAGCGTGCCGCGATGTGGTCTTATCTGATCCAGCAGCATCCGCCAGGAGGCCCGGCCCGTCAGCTGCTTCAGGTCGATCGGTCCGCGCCGCCCGCGCGGACCTCTGCCACCTTCACCCGCGCCCGTCTCCTCGGTCGCCTCTATGCCCACCGCACCCCCCGAGTCGCTCTGCCATCCGCCTCCAGTCAACCCCGTGGAGGAGCCAAGTGCGCTGGTTGATGAATGTTTCATCGGTTTTCCGGCCAAAAGCCGATTCCACGAGCAAAAATCCGTAGCCCACCGGCAATGTTCTGTACACGCCGTCGAAACGCACGGACTATGGGAGCGCTCCCACCCCTATTGAGAGCCGTCCACCCCCACTTTCCCCCTGGGAGATGAGCAGCTTGAGATTAACGTCCTGGCGAAGAAGGCTGACGGTCGTGGCGACCGCACTCGCCTCGGCCTTGGCCCTCGTCACCGTATCCAACCTTCCCGCCGCGCACGCGGCCGTGTCCTGCTCGGCGTCGTACGCCAAGTCATGGGACAACAACGGCGGCGGCTTCGGCGGCCTGATCACGGTCACCAACTCCGGTGATCCGATCACGGCATGGACGCTGACTTTCACCTTCCCGGGTAACCAGCGGATCCAGAACGGTTGGGACGGCAACTACACGCAGGCGACCGGCAGCGCCGTCGTCACCGTCACGAACGCCTCGTACAACGGCAGCAAGGGCACCGGCGCCACCTGGACCACCGGGTTCAACGGCTCCTACACCGGAACCAACAACAACCCGTCCAGCGTCAGCTGCACCGGCACAGGCACCGGCGGCGGCACCGACACGCAGGCTCCGACCGCTCCGAGCAACCTGGCGGCCTCCGGCACCACCGCCACCAGCACCAACCTGACCTGGACCGCCTCGACGGACAACGTCGGCGTCGCCGGATACGACATCCTGCGCGCCCCCGGCGCCACCGGCGGCACCTTCGCCGTCGTCGGCACCTCGACGACCCCGTCGTTCGCGGCCACCGGGCTGACCGCGGGCGCAACGTTCCGCTTCCAGGTCCGGGCCCGCGACGCGGCCGGCAACCTGTCCGCGGTGTCCAACACCGTGACGGTCACCACCATGGGCGGCACCGACACGCAGGCCCCGACGGCCCCGACGAACCTCGCCGCCTCCGGGATCACCACCACCAGCATCACGCTGACATGGGCCGCCTCGACCGACAACGTCGGCGTCACCGGCTATGACGTGCTGCGCGCCCCCGGCACCACCGGCGGCACCTTCGCCGTCGTCGGCACGGCCACCAACGCGACGTTCACCGACACGGGTCTGACCGCGAACACCACGTTCCGCTACCAGGTCCGCGCGCGTGACGCGGCGGGCAACCTGTCCGCGGTGTCCAACACGGTGACGGCCACCACGTCGGCCACCACCGACACCCAGGCGCCGACCACGCCGAGCGGCCTGGCCGCCTCCGGCACCACGTCGTCCAGCACCAACCTGGCCTGGACCGCGTCGACCGACAACGTCGGCGTCACCGGCTACGACATCCTGCGCGCACCCGGCACCACCGGCGGGACCTTCGCCGTCGTCGGCACTTCGACGACCGCGTCGTTCACCGACGGATCGCTGTCGGCCAGCACCACTTACCGCTTCCAGGTGCGGGCCAAGGACGCGGCCGGAAACCTGTCGGCGGTGTCCAACACGGTGACGGTCACCACCCAGGAGGGCACGACCAACACCTACCTCCAGGAGTTCATGACCCAGTACAACAAGATCAAGGACCCGGCCAACGGGTACTTCTCGCCGGAAGGCGTCCCGTACCACTCGGTCGAGACGCTGATGGTCGAGGCCCCCGACCACGGACACGAGACCACCTCCGAGGCGTTCAGCTTCTGGATGTGGCTGGAGGCGCAGTTCGGCCGCGCCACCGGCAACTGGGCTCCGTTCAACAACTCGTGGGCGATCACCGAGCAGTTCATCATTCCGACCGCCGCCGGCCAGCCCGGCGCGCAGGCGCAGTACAACGCGAGCGACCCGGCCGACTTCGCGCCCGAGCGGCCGCAGCCGAGCCAGTACCCGGTCACGCTGAACGCCTCCGTGGTCGACGGCAACGACCCACTCGCCGGCGAACTGCAGACCACCTACGGCAACCGCCTCATGTACGGCATGCACTGGCTGATCGACGTCGACGACGTCTACGGCTACGGCACCGGACGCGGCGCGAGCCTCAGCGAATGTGGCGACAACACCAAGCGCGTCACCTACATCAACACCTACCAGCGTGGCCCGCAGGAGTCGGTCTGGGAGACCATCCCGCATCCGTCCTGTGAGACGCAGCGGTTCGGCCAGTCCGGCCAGGGCTTCCCGCCGCTGTTCATCTCGGGCAGCGCGGCGGCCCAGTGGCGTTACACCGACGCTCCTGACGCCGACGCCCGCGCCGTCCAGGCCGCTTACTGGGCGCTGACCTGGGCCACCGCTCAGGGCAACCAGTCGCAGGTCTCCGCGAGCGTGGCCAAGGCCGCGAAGATGGGTGACTTCCTGCGGTACTCGTTCTACGACAAGTACTTCAAGAACCCCGGATGCACCTCGCAGAGCTGCACCCCCGGCAGCGGCAAGAGCAGCTCGTCGTCGATGCTGACCTGGTACTACGCCTGGGGTGGCGACCTGCAGAACCAGTGGGCGTGGCGGATCGGCTCCAGCTCCTGGCACCAGGGCTACCAGAACCCGCTCGCCGCGTGGGCGCTGTCCACCGCGGGTCCGACGGCGCTGCGCCCGCAGTCGCCGACCGCGGGAGCCGACTGGGCCACCAGCCTCACCCGGCAGCTCGACGCGTACCTGTGGCTGCAGTCGGCCGAAGGCGCGATCGCCGGTGGCGCGACCAACAGCTTCAACGGCGACTACTCGGCGCCGCCCGCGGGCACGCCGACCTTCTTCGGCTGGTCGTACGACTTCCAGCCGGTCTTCCACGACCCGCCGAGCAACCGCTGGTTCGGTTTCCAGGCGTGGTCGCTGGAGCGCGTGGCCGAGTACTACTGGGTCACCAACGACGCGAAGGCCAAGGCGATCCTCGACAAGTGGACCGCGTGGGCCATCGGTCAGACCACCTGTTCGACGACGACGGGCACGTACACCTTCCCGTCGGACATGAACTGGTCCGGCGCTCCGGCCGGCAACTACAGCGGCGCGGCCGGCGGCCCGCCCGCCAACCCCGGCCTCCACGTCACGGTCACCAGCACGACCAACGACGTGGGCGTCGGCGCGGCGTACGCCCGCCTGCTCAGCTGGTACGCGGCCAAGTCCGGCAGCACGACGGCCAAGGCCACCGCCAAGTGCCTCATCGACGGCATCCTCACCCACAAGGACACGAAGGGTGTCGCCGTTCCTGAGGTGCGGACCGACTACAACCGGTTCGATGACGTGTGGTCCTCCTCCAACCAGGACGGTCTGTTCGTCCCGTCCGGCTTCACCGGCACCATGCCGAACGGCGACGTGATCGCCCCTGGAAAGACCTTCCTCGACATCCGCTCGTTCCTCCGGAACGACCCGGACTGGGGCAAGGTCCAGACCTACCTGAGCGGCGGGGCCGCCCCGACGTTCACCTACCACCGATTCTGGGCCCAGGCCGACATCGCGATGATGGCCGCCGACTACGGGAACCTGTTCCCGTCCGGCTGACCTGAGCTGATCTGAGCCCCTGAGGGCCTGCGCGGGGATCTCTCCCCGCGCAGGCCCCCTTCTAGGCCGAGCACTTAACCGGTTAATGAAAGGTGCATCATGAAAGGAAGACTGGCCCTGGTCGTGGCGGCGATGCTGTCGCTGCTGACCTCCATGCTCGTCGCCGGGCAGCAGCCGGCGAGCGCGGCCGTGGGCCTGCACATCAGCGGCCGCAACATCGTCGAGGCCAACGGCAGCAACTTCATCCTGCGCGGCACCAGCCACGCGCACACCTGGTTCTCGAGCCAGACCAGCTCGATCGCCAACATCAAGGCCAAGGGCGCCAACGTGGTGCGCATCGTGCTGAGCGGCGGCCGGTGGCAGCCCGCCAACTCCGCCAGCGACGTCGCCAACGTCATCAGCCTGTGCAAGGCGGCCAAGCTGATCTGCGTACTGGAAGACCACGACACGACCGGCTTCGGCGAGCAGAGCGGCGCCATCTCCCTCGACTCCGCCGTCAACTACTGGCTGAGCCTGCAGAGCGTCCTGACCGGCCAGGAGAACTACGTCATCATCAACATCGGCAACGAGCCCTTCGGCAACAACGCCGTGACGCCGAACTGGACCCAGGCCACGAGCAGCGCCATCACCCGGCTGCGCAGCGCCGGCTTCCAGCACCTGCTGATGGTCGACGCCCCCAACTGGGGCCAGGACTGGCAGTTCCAGATGCGCGACAACGCCGCGAGCGTGTTCAGCGCCGACCCGCAGCGAAACACCGTCTTCTCGGTCCACATGTACGGCGTGTTCGACACGGCGGCCGAGATCAACGCGTACTACGACGCCTTCCAGACGGCCGGGCTGCCGCTGGTGGTCGGCGAGTTCGGCTTCATGCACTCGGACGGCAACCCCGACGAGGACACGATCATGGGCCAGGCGCAGGCCCGGGGCATCGGCTACATGGGCTGGTCGTGGAGCGGCAACGGCGGCGGCGTCGAATACCTCGACCAGGTCACCAACTTCGACCCCAACCAGCTCACCTCGTGGGGCACGCGACTGTTCAACGGCGCGAACGGCGTGGCCACCACCGCGCGTGAGGCCACCATCTTCGGCGGTGGTACCCCTGACACCACCGCCCCGACCACGCCCACCGGCCTGACCGCGTCCGGGACCACCGCCACCGGCACCACGCTGTCGTGGACCGCGTCGACCGACAACGTCGCCGTCACCGGCTACGACATCCTCCGCGCCCCCGGCGCCTCCGGCGGGACCTTCGCCCAGGTCGGCGCCTCCACCACGACCTCCTTCACCAACACCGGCCTGACCGCGAGCACCACGTACCGCTACCAGGTGCGGGCACGCGACGCGGCCGGCAACACCTCGGCCGTCTCCAACACCGCTTCCGTCACCACGTCGTCCGGCGGCGGCACCGGAGCCTGTACGGCGGTTCCGACCGTGCAGTCGCAGTGGCAGACCGGCTACGTGATCCAGCCGATGACCATCATCAACACCAGCACGTCCACGATCACCAGCTGGACGGTCACCTTCACGCTCCCGGCCGGCCACGCGCTGACCGGATCCTGGAACGCCACGGTCACCACCAGCGGCCAGACCGTGACCGCCAAGAGCGTCGGCCACAACGGCACGCTCGCTCCTGGAGCCAGCACGACCAGCTTCGGATTCCAGGCCAGCCGTCCCAGCGGCAACACCTCGCTGCCGTCCGGATATACCTGCACGACCCCGTAACCACTTCGTTATCCGGCTCCCGTCCCTGGTCAGGGCACGGGAGCCGACTCATTTGCAAGATCTGGGATTCGGAGCAATCCGGGGATGGGGCGGTGGCGAATAGGGGGTCGAGGACTCCGGCCGGGACCTCTCGCCTCTGACAATCTCCAGACCGAAGGACGACGACATGGAGCTCCGGATCAACCGGCGATCCCTGATCGCGCTGGGTGTCGCGGGGGCTTTGACCGCCTCCTCGTTCGCCCTCCTGCGCCCGCACACCACCAACGCGTCCTCGCACCGCGAGGCCCCGCTGATCGCCGGAGACCCGCGTAACGACAACACCGACGTCTACGCGTTCGTCAGCCCCGACAAGCCCGACACCGTGACCCTCCTGGCCAACTTCATCCCGTTCCAGGAGCCCAACGGCGGCCCGAACTTCTACAGCTTCGACACCAACTCCCGCTACAACATCAAGATCGACAACAACGGCGACGCCAAGGCCGACGTCACCTACCAGTGGGAGTTCAAGAACGTCGACAAGCGCGGGAACAGCACGTTCCTGTACAACAACGGCCCGGTCACCTCGCTGAACGACGCCAACCTGCTGTTCAAGCAGACCTACACGCTGAAGAAGATCACCCACAAGGGCACCACCACGCTGATCAAGAACGCCACCGCGGCCCCCAGCAACGTCGGCCCGGCCTCGATCCCCAACTACGGCACGCTGCGCAACCAGGCCATCGTGGGCCTGAAGGGCGGCGGCAAGGCGTTCGTCGGCCAGTCCGACGAGGCCTTCTTCGTCGACCTCCGCGTCTTCGACCTGCTGTACGGCGGCAACCTCTCCGAGGTCGGCCAGGACAGCACCAAGGGCTACAACGTCAGCACCCTGGCCATCCAGGTGCCCAAGTCGGCCGTCGCGCTCAAGGGCAACGAGAAGCGCAACCCGGTCGTCGGCATCTGGTCCACCGTCGACAAGTGGAGCCCGAAGGGCTACGTCCAGGTCTCGCGCCTGGGCAACCCGCTGGTCAACGAGGCCGTCGTGCCGGCCGCTCTGAAGGACGCCTTCAACTCCATCGGCCCGGACAAGGACGCCGGCATCCCGGCCGTCGTCAAGCGGGTCACCAACCCCGAGGTGCCGCAGCTCATCGAGTCCATCTACGGCGTGAAGGCGCCCAAGACCCCGCGTAACGACCTGGTCGAGATCTTCCTGACCGGCATCGCCAAGGGCAACGGCCCGATCGCGGCCGACCTCAACTCGCAGACCCTCAACAAGGACGCCGGCAAGCTGCGTCCCTCCGAGATGCTGCGGCTCAACCTGACCGTGCCGGTGACCAAGAGCCCGAACCGGCTCGGCGTGCTCGCCGGCGACCTGCAGGGCTTCCCGAACGGCCGCCGCCTCGGCGACGACGTCCTGGACATCGCACTGCAGGCCCTCGAAGGCGCCGCCCTGACCGGCAAGCTCGTCCCGGCCCTGGCCGCGGGCGACAAGGTCGACTTCAACGACAAGGCCTTCGGGACGACGTTCCCCTACATCCCACTCCCCAGCAACACCGGCGTCAACCAAGCCTCCAACGGCTCCTGACCCCACCCCCCGCGTGATCTTGCAGGAATTCCCTTCCTGCAGGTCACCGGGTCGGTGATCTTGCACTAACTCCCTCCTCGCAGGTCCCAGCGTTGGTGATCATGCAACCCCAGGATAACCAACGCGCCGGGAAGGGCGTGGGGGGAAAGTGCAAGATCACGAAGGCGGGGAGCTGGGGCGGGGGAAAACCTGCAAGATCACGCGCGAAGGAAAGAGAGAGAAGGAGGGGGAGGGAAATGGGACGGGTGGGGACGATCGCGGGAGCTCTCGCGGGGGTGGCTGTGGCGGCGGTGGCGGCTACGGTCATCGCGTCCGCGCTTCCCGCGGACCGACCGGCGACGACCGGGCAGGGCGGCGGGCAGGTGGCGTACGGAGCCATCACCCAGCTGGGGACCGCGCCGGACGTGGCCACGGCGGCCAAGCGGCTGCAGGACCGGCTGCACCGGCTGCCGAAAGACCACACCGCGTGGGCCGAGCTGGGCCTCGCCTATGTGCAGCAAGCCAGGATCACCGCCGATCCGACCTACTATCCCAAGGCCGAACAGGCCGTCGACCGTTCGCTCGCCCTGGTGCCCGACGACTTCGCCGGCCTCACCGCCGACGCGGCGCTCGCGGCCGGGCGGCACGAGTTCGCCGACGCCGTACGGCTCGCCACCCAGGCCACCAAGGCAAACCCGTACGGCCCGCTCGCCTTCGGCGTCCTCGCCGACGCGCACACCCAGCTCGGCCAGTACAAAGAGGCCACCCACGCGATCGACCAGATGATGCGGCTCGCGCCGGGAGTGTCGTCGTTCGCCCGTGCCTCCTACGACGCCGAACTGCACGGCGACCGCGCCACTGCCGCCCGCATGCTCGACTACGCGCTCCGGGACGCCTACACCCCGGCCGACATCGCGTTCTGCCGGTTCTACCTCGGCGAGCTCGCGCTGCGCTCCGGCGACACGCCTGCCGCGGCCGACCACTACGCCAAGGCCGCCGACGCCGACCCGGCCTACATCCCGGCCCTGGCCGGGCAGGCCCGCGCCGCCGCGCTCGACGGGCGCCTCGCCGAGGCCGCCGCCACCTACGAGACGGTCACCGAACGGCTCCCGCTCGCGCAGTACCTCGTCGAATACGGCGAGGTCCTGGAACGGCTCGGCCGCGACGCCAGGCCGCAGTGGGCCCTGCTCGCCGCGCAGCGCGACCTCATGCGCGCCAACGGCGTACGCGACGACCTGACGTGGGCCGAGTTCGAGGCCGACCACGGATCCCCGGCGACCGCCGTCGAATACGCGCGCGCCGAGTACGCCCGCCACCCCAACGCCGTCGCCGCGGACGCCCTCGGCTGGGCCCTGCACAAGAACGGCGAAGACCGCGAGGCCCTGCCGTACGCCACGAAGGCGACCGCCACCGGCTGGCACAACGCGCTGATCGACTACCACCGCGCGACCATCGAGCGCGCCCTCGGACACGACGCGACGCACTGGTCGAAGCGCGTCAAGGCCGACAACCCGCACTTCACCCCCACGCTTCCCGCCCTGCAGAGGCCGTCATGATCCTGTCGCACCTACGCCGCCTGGCGGTCACGTCCGTCGCGCTCGGCCTCGTCGTCGCCGCCTCGGCGCTCGCGCTCGTCCTCGGTCTTCCCGCGGTCGCGCACGCGAGCACGCTGCCGTCGCACCCGCTCGGCAACTTCACCGTCAACCACTACAACGGGCTCCGAATCCACCCGGACCACGTCGAGAACCACGCGGTCGTCGACTTCGCCGAACTGCCCACCCTGCAGACCAAGCCCCAGATCGAGGCCGCGGGACCGGGCTACGCCCAAGCCGAGTGCGCGAAGCTGGCGCAGGCCCAGACGCTCTCCGTGGCCGGGTCGCCGGCCGCCTGGCAGGTGGCCGGCTCCTCGTTCGCCTACCAGCCGGGCCAGGCCGGGCTCCAGACCGGCCGACTCACCTGCACGCTCAACGCCGATGCGCCGGTCACAGGGGCGATCGCGTTCACCGACGGGTTCATGGCCGATCGGATCGGCTGGCACGAGATCACCGCGGTCGGCGACGGCGTCCGCCTCGCGGCTTCCGAGATCCCGGCCGTGAGCGTCAGCGACGAGTTGCGCACCTACCCGGCCGACCTGCTGGCCTCTCCCCTCGACCAGCGTTCGGCGACACTGACCACACTGGGCGCCGGGCCGGCGGCGCAACCGGAGGCCGGGCAGGGCGCCGGAGCCGGCGGGATCCCGGCCATCGGCGGCGACAGCCTGCCGGGCCCGCTCGGCGAATGGGTGGCCGGGCTGGACCGGACCTTCGCCGATCTGGTCGGCACCGACTCCCTGACGCTGCCGCTCGGCCTCCTCGCGGTCGGGCTGGCGGTCGCGCTCGGCGCGGGCCATGCCCTGATCCCCGGCCACGGCAAGACCATCATGGCCGCCTACCTGGCCGGACGCCGTGGCCGCCCGCGCGACGCGCTGATCGTCGGCGCGACCGTGACCCTCACCCACACGCTGGGCGTGCTGGTCGTGGGCCTCGCGCTGACCGCGTTCACGGCGCTTGCCGGGGAGTCGGTGCTGCGCTGGCTCGGCCTGGCCAGCGGCCTGCTTATCACCGCTGTCGGCGCGGGCCTGCTGCGCTCGGCATTCCGGTCCCGTACGCCCCTGACCCACGGACACGGCCATGGACACGGTCACGGGCATGGACACGGGCACGGGCATGGACACGGGCATGGTCATGGGCATGGTCATGGACACGTAGCGGTGCTCGATCGTGCCGAGGTCGAACACGAGCACGTTCATGAGGCGAAGACCGGGCGATCCGGGTTGGTGGGGATGGGGATAGCGGGCGGCTTGGTGCCCAGCCCGTCGGCGCTCATCGTGCTGCTCGGCGCGATCGGCCTCGGCCGCACGTGGTTCGGCGTCGGCCTGGTGGCCGCGTACGGCCTCGGCATGTCGGCCACGCTCACCGCGACCGGCCTGCTGCTGGTCAAGCTGGCCGGCCGGTTTGACCGGCTGACCGTGACTCGCGGCGGACGGCTCGCGAAGATCGCGGCCCTGGTCCCGATCGCCACGGCGCTGGCCGTGGTCATCCTCGGCGTGGGCCTGGCCCTGCGGTCCTTCTAGAAGAGATCAGTCGAGCTCGGGGATGTCGGCGGACTCATAGTCGGCATCCCCGTCTTCGACCCGGCGCAGCTTGATGTCGTCCACCCACGCCTGCGCGAACCGCCGGATCTCCTTGATCCGGTCTTCTTCGATCCCATAGTCCGCGAAGGCGTCATCCTCGATGAACTCGATGTACTCCAGCCGTGCGACCAGTTCGCTCATCTCGAACTCGTCGCTGTGGAGCCGCGCGAGCGACTCCAGGCCCCGGAAACTGTACAAGTGTGAGACCGAGGCGATGTCGATGACGTCACGCGGGACACTGCGACCTACCAGGGCGCGCATTTTGAGGCCGATGGCGTCTTCCAGGGACACCACCCACAGCTCCCCGCAGATCGCTGGACGCTGCTGCAACGCCTCACGCATGACGTCGAATTCACAACTCCGCTCGGCGATCGGGTCAATGACCAGGAGGCGCACGTAGCGGTAGTGATTGCCGTCCAGGATGGTGACGTCGAAGCCCGCCTTCCGGAACGCCTCGGCGCAGCCCTCGGCGACCTCGATGATCGGCCGATCGGCCGCGGTCGCGAAGTCGAGGTCCTTACTGGGACGGTCGGTGAATCCATGCGCCTTCATGGCATAGCCGCCGGCCAGCACCAAACCGTATTCCGGGCACACCGGGAGAACCGCATCCAGCAAGCGCTGCTGAAACGGCGGAAACGTAAGGTTCACCGCGGTCCCGTCAGGGCGCTGAACTTCTCCCAGCCACGGCGGTAGCCTGGGCCGAGACCACGCCGCAGGATCGGCCAGTCGGCGACCAGGACGTCGGCGTTCAGATAGGCCTCGAAGTCGGCCCGGCCGCCGGTAGTGATGACGATGTTGTACATCAGCAGCCGCTGTGAGCGCTTGGACAGGTCGAACTCGGTCGTTCCGGACCAGGCGAGGCTGACAGGGAGTGGGACCACACCGATCGCGGGACCGTGCAGATCGCTCAGCGAATCTGGCACCAGCTCCTCATAACCGGCGGTCCAGGCGGGTAGCTGTGCCGCCGGGGCTTCCATCGGGGAGGTCGTCACGTCCCTCATTATGCCCCACATCCGATTTCGCATTCGATAAATCACGGAAAGTCATCACGCCAGGAAGCCGCGGAGCAGGGCGGCCGTGCCTTCCAGGTGTTCGGCGACGGCGCGGCGGGCGGCCTCGGCGTCGCCGGCGAGGATGGCGCCCACGATCGCGGCGTGCTGCACGGCGGCGTGCTGGATGTTGGGGCCGAGGACGGGGATGGCGTTGAGCAGGTCGGTCACCTTGAGCCTGGCGTCGGCGCAGGCCGAGGCGAGCTGCGCGGATCCGGTCAGCTCGGCGATCGCCAGGTGGAAGGCGATGTCCAGCCGCCGGTAGTCGGCCGGGTCGGCGTCGTTGACGTCGGTGAGCCGGGTGGTCAGCGTGTCGCGCTGGGCGGGCGTGAGCTCGCCGCAGGCCAGCACCTGGGCCGCGCCGCATTCGACGGCCATCCGGAAGGTCAGGGCGTCGGACAGGTCGTCGCGGCCCATCTCGTTGACGGCCCGGCGGAGATCGCCCTTGCGCGGGCTCGGCGGCTGGTAGACCACGAAGGCGCCGCCGTAGCGGCCGCGCCGCACGTCGAGATAGCCGGCCTCCTGCAGGGCGCGAATGGCCTCACGCAACGTGACCCGGCTGATGCCCAGCTGGGCGGCCAGCTCCCGTTCCGGAGGCAGCCGCTCCCCGTGCGCGACCACACCCAGTTTGATCGCCTGGAGCAGCCGCTCGACCGTCTCCTCGAAGGCGTTTCCGGCGCGTACGGGCCGGAGCAGCACCAGCTCCATCCCCTCACCCCTTCAATGGGCCAAGATTAGCCCATAGCGCTGGTTGACGAGGGGGCGATCACAGTGCTTGCATTCATTGGTCTGATTTCAGCCCTTTTGTAGGGGAGGCGCGGTGCTGAGCGTCGAGCGGCTGCGCGAAGAGGTCGAGGCCGGGCGGATCGACACGGTCCTGCTGGCGGTCACCGACATGCAGGGCCGGCTGCAGGGAAAGCGGCTGGCCGCGCGCTATTTCCTGGAAGAGGTGCTCGGCCACGCCGCCGAGGGGTGCAACTACCTGCTCGCGGTCGACGTCGACATGAACACGGTCGGCGGATACGCCATGTCGTCGTGGGATCGCGGCTACGGCGACTTCGTGATGCGGCCCGACGTCGCGACGTTGCGCCGGATCCCCTGGCACGAGGGCACCGCGCTGCTGCTGGCCGACCTCGTGTGGGAGGACGGCGCCGACGTCGTCGCCTCGCCGCGCCAGATCCTGCGCCGCCAGCTGGCCCGCCTGGCCGAGCGCGGCTGGGACGCCTATGTGGGCACCGAGCTCGAGTTCTGCGTCTACGACACCTCATACGAGGACGCCTGGAAGAGCGGCTACCGCGACCTGACCCCCACGAACCTCTACAACGTCGACTACTCGCTGATCGGCACGGCCCGCATCGAGCCGCTGCTGCGCCGGATCCGGCTCGGCATGGAGGGCGCGGGGCTCTACGTGGAGTCGGCCAAGGGCGAGTGCAACCTCGGCCAGCACGAGATCGCGTTCCGCTACACCGACGCGCTGACCACGTGCGACAACCACGTGATCTACAAGACCGGCTCCAAGGAGATGGCCGCACAGGAGGGCCGGTCGATCACGTTCATGGCCAAGCCCAACCAGCGTGAGGGCAACTCCTGCCACATCCACATCTCGATGCGGTCCAAGGACGGGGATCTGGTGATGGCCGGCGACGGCCCGCACGGGCTGTCGAAGGTCGGAGAGCACTTCATCGCCGGGCAGCTGGCGGCCATGCGCGAGCTCACGCTCTTCTACGCGCCCAACATCAACTCCTACAAGCGCTACGTGCGGGGCAGCTTCGCGCCGACCGCGGTCAAGTGGGGCGTCGACAACCGCACGTGCTCGCTCCGGCTGGTCGGCCACGGCCCGTCGCTGCGCATCGAGAACCGCGTCCCGGGCGGCGACGTCAACCCCTATCTCGCCGTGTCGGCCCTGGTCGCGGCCGGGCTGTACGGCATCGAGCACGAGCTGCCGCTCGAAGAGGCGTTCACCGCCAACGCCTACGAGTCGGACGCGGCGACCGTGCCCTCGACGCTCCGCGACGCGCTCGACCTGTTCACCGGATCGGACATCGCGGAGGCGGCGTTCGGCAAGGACGTCGTCGAGCACTACGCCAACTACGCCAGGGTGGAACTGGCCGCCTACGACGCGGCGGTGACCGACTGGGAGCTCTATCGGGGGTTCGAACGCCTGTGAAGATCGTCAACCCGGCCACGGAGGAGGTTCTCGCCGAGGTCGAGATGGCCGGCGCGGCCGAGGTCGACCGGGCCGTCGAGCGCGCCAGGAAGGCGTACGAGACCTGGCGGCAGGTCTCCCCCGGCGACCGCGCCCGGCTCCTGCGGCGCTTCGCCGACACGGTCGACGCGCACGCCGAGGAGCTGGCCCGGCTCGAGATCGCCAACGCCGGGCACACGGCCGGCAACGCGCGCTGGGAGGCCGGCAACGTCCGCGACGTGCTGCACTTCTACGCCGGCGCGCCCGAGCGCAACCACGGCAAGCAGATCCCCGTGCCGGGCGGGGTCGACATCACCTTCGCCGAGCCGCTCGGCGTGGTCGGGGTGATCGTGCCGTGGAACTTCCCCATGGTGATCATGACGTGGGGGGTGGCCCCGGCGCTCGCGGCCGGAAACACGGTGATCGTGAAGCCGGCCGAGTGGACTCCGCTGACCGCCATGAGGCTGGCCGAGCTGGCCCTGGAGGCGGGCCTCCCCGAGGGGGTGCTCCAGGTCGTGCCTGGGGCAGGGGAGGTCGCGGGGGCTCGCCTGGTCGATCATCCGGACGTCGCGAAGATCGTGTTCACCGGGTCGACCGAGGTGGGCAAGCAGATCGGCGCCGCCTGCGCGACCCAGGTCAAGCGGCTCACGCTGGAGCTGGGCGGCAAGAGCGCCAACATCGTCTTCGCCGACGCCGACCTGGAGCGCGCCGCCGCGGCGGCCCCGATGGCCGTGTTCGACAACTCCGGCCAGGACTGCTGCGCCCGCTCCCGGATCCTGGTCCAGCGCGAGGCCTACGACGAGTTCCTCGAACGGCTCGGCCGTGCCGTGCGGGAGCTGACGGTCGGTGACCCGCTGGACGAGGCCACGCAGCTCGGGCCGCTGATCAGCGCCGAGCACCTGACCCGCGTCCGGTCCTTCGTGCACGAGCCCTACCTGCAGGGATCGTGCCCCGAGGGCCCCGGATTCTGGTTCCCGCCGACCGTGCTCACGCACGTGGTGCCGGAGGAGATCTTCGGTCCGGTCGTGTCGGTCATCCCGTTCGATGACGAGGCGGCCGCGATCAGGGTCGCCAACGACACTCCGTACGGGCTGAGCGGCTCGATCTGGACGCGGGACGTGGGGCGGGCGCTCCGCGTGGCGCGGGGCGTCGAGGCCGGAAACCTGTCGGTGAACTCGAACTCCAGCGTCCGCTACTGGACGCCGTTCGGCGGATTCAAGCAGTCGGGGCTCGGCCGCGAGCTCGGCCCGGACGCGCTTGCCGCCTTCACCGAGATCAAGAACGTGTTCATCGCAACGGAGTAGGTATATGGAGCGTTTGCAGGACCGGGTGGCCGTGATCACGGGTGGCGCCGGCGGCATCGGGCTGGCCACGGCGCGCCGGTTCGCCGCCGAAGGCGCCCGGGTGGTCCTCGCCGACCTGGACGAGACGGTGGGGAACAAGGCCGCCGACGAGGTCGGCGGGATCTTCGTACGGGCCGACGTGACGAGCGAGGACGACGTCGAGCGGATGTTCCGCACGGCGTACGAGACCTACGGCAGCGTGGACATCGCGTTCAACAACGCCGGGATCTCCCCGCCGGACGACGACTCGATCCTGACCACGGGCATGGACGCCTGGCGGCGCGTCCAGGAGGTCAACCTCACCAGCGTCTACCTGTGCTGCAAGGCCGTCCTTCCCTACATGCAACGGCAGGGGAAGGGGTCGATCATCAACACGGCGTCGTTCGTGGCCGTGATGGGGTCGGCGACCTCGCAGATCTCCTACACCGCGTCCAAGGGCGGGGTGCTGGCGATGACCCGCGAGCTCGGCGTGCAGTTCGCGCGCGAGGGCATCCGGGTGAACGCGCTCTGCCCGGGTCCGGTGGACACCCCGCTGCTTCGTGAGCTGTTCGCCAAGGACCCCGAGCGCGCCCAGCGCCGCCTGGTGCACATCCCCATCGGCCGCTTCGCCCGCGCCGAGGAGATCGCCGCCGCCGTCGCCTTCCTCGCCAGCGACGACGCGTCCTTCATCACCGCGTCGGAGTTCCTGGTCGACGGGGGTATCTCCAGCGCCTACGTGACGCCCGTATGAGGCCGGTAATCGGGATCACCTGCTATGTGGAGGACGCGCGCTTCAACGCGTGGAATCTGCCGGCCGCGCTGCTGCCGTTCACGTACGTGGATCTGGTGGCACGCGCGGGCGGGCAGCCGGTGATCCTGCCGCCGGCGGGCGAGCCGGAGGAGGTGGTGGGCCGGCTGGACGGCCTGGTGATCGCGGGCGGCGGGGACATCGACCCGGCCCGCTACGGCGCCGCCCCCCACCCCGCCACCGGCTTTATCCGCAAATTTCGGGATGAGTCGGAGTTCGCGCTGACGCAGGCGGCGCTGGACGCCGGGCTGCCGATTCTGGGGATCTGCCGCGGGATGGAGGTCCTCAACGTGGTCCTCGGCGGGACCCTCCACCAGCATTTGCCCGACCTGATCGGCCACACCGACCATGCGCCCGCGCCCGCCACGTACGGCAGGGTCGCGGTACGGCTCGGGCCGGAACTGGCGGATCTGTACGGAGTGTCGGAGATCGTCCCGGCGCACTACCATCACCAGGCGATCGATCGCCTCGGCGCCGGGCTCACGGTCGCCGCGACCGCTCCCGACGGCACCGTCGAGGCCGTCAAGCTGCGCGAACGCGTTCACGCCGTGCAGTGGCACCCCGAAGCCGACGACAGCGACGTGCTGTTCCGGCACCTCATCACGGGCTGACCTGGGGCTCCCATGTGGCACTTTACGGCTGGAAAGCGTGGGAGATGAAACATACATTTCGGTTCCCAGGTCGCCGGCGTATCCGGCATACCTGATTTGACGGCCTCTGTCAGAATCGATCACGATGGTAGTGGATCAATGTCATCCAGGGGCCGCCGATGGACGCAACCGCGCCACTCGCAAAGGCGCTGAGCGATCCTGAGATGACGGTGCTTACGCTACTCGGCTGCGGACAAAGCGTGCCGCAGATCGCCACCTTCCTCGCGGTCACCCCGCGCACCGTTGAAGGCCACAAGCGCCGTCTCTACGACAAGCTCGGCGTCGGCAGCCAATCCCACGCGGTGGCACGTGCCATCTCGCTGGGACTGTTCGACGGGCTGCTCGGAAATGACGGCTTACGCCGCCCCGCGGCGGAGCCGGGACGCTCCCCCCTCGTGGTCGTGCACGCTCCCAAGGGAGCCTGCCTCGACGAGATCGCCCGCGCGCTGCTGGGCGAAGGACTGCCGTTCGTGGTGACGCGCAGGCCCGAGGCCGGCATGTCGCACTGGGCCCGCTGGCATCGGGGTCCCCTGCTGACCGTGCTGGTCGACCCGGTGGCCGGCGCCTGGCTGCTGCCTGCGCGGCTGCGCTGCCCGGTGGTGGTGGTGCGCACCGCGCCGCCGGAGCTGAGCGACGTGCTCGACGCGCTGCGGCACGGCTCGAATGCGCTGCTGTGGGGCGAGTCGCTCAGCCGCGACCTGTGTGCCGTGCTGTCGCTGGTCTCCCGGGGCTATTTCCTGATGAGCGCCGGATACGTGGGTGCGCCCCAATGGGGTGGGGTCGCGCACCGGCCGATCAGCATGCCTGAGCTGACCGGCCGGGAGCGTGATGTCCTGGGATGCATAACGGGCGGCCACACCATTCGGCAGACCGCCCGTCATTTGGGGATTTCCGTCAAGACGGTGGAGAACACCCAGGCCCGCCTGTTCCGGAAACTAGGTGCCCGGAACAGGTCGGAGGCCTTGGTGATCGCCTACCAGATGGGAGAACTCATCCCGTGGAACACGGAGTCGTGTTCAGGCTGAAGTTGGTCGGAACCGCATTCGTCGTACCACGGGTCGCGTTGAACCCAATCCCATCCATGGAGCCGCCGGCGGGTATGGCTCCATTGTTCGCCGCGTTCTCCACTCCGATCCGTCCTGCGGTCTGGGTGAATGTCCCGGCCCAGCCGTTGGAGATCGTCTGGCCGTTGGCGAAGCTGTACCGCAGGGTCCAGTTGTTGATCGGCGTCGTGCCGGTGTTGAACAGGCGCATGTTGACCTGGAAGTTGCCGGGCCAGGTCGTGGTGATCGTGTACTGCACGCGGCAGCTGGTCGGAGGGACGTCACCGTGCGTGAAGAACACGTTGGGGGCGAGGTCGGCACGCGGGATGTCGGAGTTGGCCGCGATGATGTCGCCCAGGTTCTTCTTGAAGTCGATGTTGTAGGTGTTCTTGATGAAGGTCAGGCCCTGGTCGTTGCCGTAGAAGAACCGGTCGCCGTCGCGCAGCCGCTGGAACTCGCGGGTCCACATGGCCCGCTGCAGCTCGCCGAACTCGGTGCCGGCGATATGCGGCTCGGCCAGCATGCCGATGAAGCCGTCGATGTTGTTGACGTTGCCGTAGATGGCCTGCAGCCGGGCGGCGAGCGTGCTCCGCTTGGTGGTGTTCACCACGTCGGCGTCGACCTGGACCGGGTCGTTCCGGTCGATCTCTTCGCCCCACAGGTTCTTCAGCGAGGTGAAGTCCTGGTTGTTGGGGTTGTCGATCCCGGAGCCGGCCGGGAAGGCGCTCGTCGACTCACCGGTGATCTGGGTGAACGAGGTCCGCTGCGGCAGCCCGTACAGCTGGCGGAGCTGGTTGTAAGTGGGCAGGCCGTGGTCGCGGTCGCGCTCGATGTCGATCGCGCCGAGGTCGACGACACCCTGGAAGCACTGCGGCAGAGTCGGTCCGTCGAGGCACTCGGGGTTGCCGCTGACCGGGATCTGGAACAGGGTGCTGCGCAGCTGGTTGTCGATCATCTCTTCGTTCTTGTACTGCGCCTCGCCGCCGATGCCTTCGAGCACCGGGCCCTCGCCGATCATGTTGACCAGGTCGGGGTTGAAGAACGCGACGCCGAGCGGGAGGACGAACTCGACCTCGTCGCCGTCGACCGTGACCTCGATGCCCTGCGCCTCGATGGCGTCGAGCTGGGCCTGGGTGTAGCGGTCGGCGTCGGCCTCGACCTCGATCTCGCCGTGGATCTGGCTGTGCGCTCGGTAGCCGATGGTCGCGAACTCGTTGGACAGGTTCGCGTTGACGGTCGAGTTGTAGCCGGTGTACGCGGGGAGGCTGATCCCGAAGGCCGGGAGGAACTCGTTGTAGGTGATGTACTGCTGCTCCGCCACGACGACCCGCCGGGCGATCTGGAACTTGTCCTCCTCGCTCAGCGTGCTGGGCAGCAGCGACACGATCCTGTTGTGTTCGCGTGCGAACAGCGTCTGGGTCGCCGTCAGGTTCATGTTCTCGTTGGCGCGCGGGTCGCCGGCGACGCGGGCGTTGTTCGGGTTGCCGATCAACCGGCCGTCGACGTCCATGGCCGGCGCGGCGGAGGGGTTGCCGCGCGCGTTCTTGGTCGGCAGATAGCCGTCGGAGGTCAGCAGCAGGCTCGCGCTGTTGTTGGTGGGGTTTCCGTCGAGGGAGCCGGCACGCAGCCAATCCAACCGCGTGTTACTCCCGCCGTAGACCGCCTCCGCGTCGATGTAGGAGTTCTCCGTGTTGGTTTGCTGCCGCGGATTGGCGGTACTGGTCCCGGTGCCGGTAGTGGCGGCCGACCGGGTGAACGGAATCACCCCGAGGTTGTTGGTGAACTGTTCGAGAGGATCGCTCGTGTTAAAGGGTATGTTCGCGGCCGTCGCGGTCGACCCCGTGCTCTCACGGAGGCCGAAGGTGTGGTCGAGGAACTGGCCCCAGGTCCACGCCCAAGCGGTGAGGTGCCGCTCGGAGAAGATGTTCTGTGCGATGTCGTTGTGGACTCGGTTGCTGATGTACCGGGAGTTCGGTCCGCTGACGGGAGAGCCGATCCCGTCGGCGTACCGGACCGGGCCGATGCGCGCGTAAGCCCGCCCGGACTGTCCCCAGGTCGGGTTGGCGACGTTGTTGCCGCTCCCGTCCAGGCTCGCGACGGCGAACGGCACCGCCGCGTTCGCCGGGGTGGCGACCGTGAGGCCGCTGAGCACAAGCACAGCGGCTAAGACAGGTGGGGTTACTTTCATGCGTCCACCGTCGGGGGGGCCAACGACACCGTCAACGGACGATTGGTGGCGTCCTTCCACTGGTGGCTTTTCCACGCGGGGGTGGATTTCCCCTTAGGGGATCTCCGCCGGGTTTCGCGCCGCGCGGGCCGCCCAGTAGGCTGATCGCACACCGGTGACCCCGTGCGGGAGAGCGTCCTGGCAGCCGGCCAGGCCCCCTGAAGGAGCAAGCCCTCCCCGCGAACCTCTCAAGGAAAAGGACCGCGCGGGCCAGGTGACCTCTGGAAAGAAGGCCCACCCCACAGGCAGGGCCTCGCCGAAGGTGAAAGTCCGGCAAAGATCGGGCGAAGCTCTCAGGCACCGATGACAGAGGGGGAGGATGCTCTCAACCGTCCTTTCCGTTTCGCCGAAATCTCACAGGAAGTTCTGAGATTTCCGACTTGTCGAGGTCTCGCTTTGGCTGAGATCTGCGAGGTGCCGAATGTCCCGATCCACCCCGCTGCGTGAGGTGCATGAGCGCCTCGGCGCGACGCTGACCGACTTCGCGGGCTGGTTGATGCCCCTGCGCTACGGCAGCGAGTCCGCTGAGCACGCCGCCGTGCGAACCGCCGCAGGGCTTTTCGATCTATCTCATATGGGGGAGATTTACCTCACCGGCCCCAAGGCGGGCGAGGCGCTCGACTACGCGCTGGTAGGGCACATTTCGGCGCTCGAACCGGGCCGCGCGCGTTACACGATGATCTGCGCCCCCGATGGGGGCATTGTCGACGACCTGATCGTTTACCGCTTGGCCAATGAAAAATTCATGGTCGTGGCCAATGCGTCCAATCGCGAGACGGTCGCGCGGGAGCTGATCGAGCGGTGTCCGGACGCCGTCGTCGAGGACCGTTCCGACCAGTGCGCGCTCGTCGCCGTGCAGGGGCCGCGGTCGCAGGAGATCCTCGCCGCGCTGACCGACGCCGACCTCCCCGGCCTCAAGTACTACGCCGGCCTTCCCGGCGTGGTGGCGGGGCATGAGGCGCTCATCGCGCGCACCGGCTACACGGGCGAGGACGGTTTCGAGCTGTTCGTCGACGCCGCGGCGGCGGTCCCGCTGTGGCAGGCGCTCACCGAGGCCGGCGAGCCGTACGGGCTGCGCCCCGCCGGGCTGTCGGCGCGCGACACGCTCCGCCTCGAGGCCGGCATGCCGCTGTACGGAAACGAGCTGACGGCCGAGACGACGCCGTTCGACGCTGGGCTCGGGCGGGTTGTCAAGTTCGACAAGCCGGGCGACTTCGTGGGCCGCCAGGCCCTGGAAAAGCGCCGGGCCGTCGAGGAGTCGTCCAGGAGGCTGGTGGGCCTCGTGTCCCGCGGCCGCCGGGTGCCGCGGCACGGCTACCACGTGGTCAAGGACGGGGCCGTGATCGGCGAGGTGACCAGCGGGGCGCCCTCGCCGACGCTGGGCCGGCCGATCGCCATGGCGTACGTGTCGGCCGCCGCCCTCGCCGACGGGACCGGTGAAGGCCTGGCCGTGGACATTCGCGGGAACCATGAGCCGGTCGACCTGGTTGACCTGCCCTTCTATAGGAGAACCAAATGAGCGTTATTCCCCAGGAGCTGAGCTACACCAAGGAGCACGAGTGGGTGGCCGGCCTCGACGACGGCCTCACCGTGACGGTGGGCGTGACGGCGTACGCGGCCGAGCAGCTCGGTGACGTGGTCTACGTGCAGGTGCCCGAGGTGGGCGAGACCGTGGCGGCGGGCGACGCCATCGGCGAGGTGGAGTCGACCAAATCGGTGAGCGACATCTACTCCCCCGTGGCGGGCGAGATCGTGGAGACCAACCAGGCGGTGGTCGACGACCCGTCCCTGATCAACTCCGACCCTTACGGCGAGGGCTGGCTGTTCCGCATCCGCATCGAGGGCGACCCCGAGGACCTGCTGTCCGCGGAAGAGTACGGCGCCCTCACATCTGGCGAATCCTGAGACTTCATGGCGATCAGCGTTTTCGATCTGTTCAAAATCGGCATCGGGCCGTCCAGCTCCCACACGGGCGGTCCGATGGCGGCCGCGCACCGTTTCGCACGCGGACTGGCGCAGGACGGCCTGCTGGAGAAGACCGACCGCGTCCAGGTCATCCTCTACGGCTCGCTCGGCCTGACCGGCAAGGGCCACGGCAGCGACAAGGCCGTGCTGCTCGGCCTGTCGGGTGACAAGCCCGAGCTCGTCGACGTCGACACGGTCGAGCCGCGGGTGGCCGCCATGCGTTCCACCGGCACGGTCACCCTGTACGGCTCCCACGAGATCCCCTTCACGGTCGGCGAAGACCTGGTCTTCGAACGCAAGATCACGCTCCCGTTCCACCCCAACGGCATGCGCTTCACGGCGTACTGCGCCGGCGAGCAGATCCGCGAGAAGGTCTACTACTCGGTCGGCGGCGGTTTCGTGGTCGACGAGACCACCCAGCGCCTCAAGCCGGACGACACCCCGCTCCCCTACCCGTTCACCTCGGCCGCCGAGCTGCTGGCGCACTGCGCCGACACCGGCCTGTCGATCTCCGGCCTGATGATGCAGAACGAGCTGGCCTTCGGCCGTTCGGAGGCGGAGGTCCGGGCGGAGCTGCTGCGCCTGTGGGCCGTGATGACCGAGTCCGTGCGCCGCGGATCGGGCAAGGAAGGCGTGCTCCCCGGCGGGCTGAAGGTCAAGCGGAGGGCCCATCAGCTGCTCCGCAAGCTGCAGAGCGAGCAGGGCGACCCGTTGCAGGCCATGGACTGGGTGACGCTGTTCGCGCTCGCCGTCAACGAGGAGAACGCGGCCGGCGGCCGGATCGTCACGGCCCCCACCAACGGCGCCGCCGGCATCGTCCCGGCCGTCCTGACGTACTACATGCGGTTCGTCCCCGGCGCCGACGACGACGCGGTGATCCGCTTCCTGCTGACCGCGGGCGCGATCGGGGTGCTGTTCAAGGAGAACGCCTCGATCTCCGGCGCCGAGGTGGGCTGCCAGGGCGAGGTCGGGTCGGCCTGCTCCATGGCCGCGGCCGGGCTGACCGAGGTGCTCGGCGGCACGCCCGAGCAGGTGGAGAACGCGGCCGAGATCGGCATCGAGCACAATCTCGGGCTGACCTGCGACCCGATCGGCGGCCTGGTGCAGATCCCGTGCATCGAGCGAAATGCCGTAGCCTCCATCAAGGCCATCGCGGCCGCCCGAATCGCCCTCCGCGGCGATGGGCGGCACTTTGTGTCACTCGATAAGGCGATCAAGACAATGCGCGACACAGGTCGTGACATGCTCGACAAGTACAAGGAGACGTCACGCGGCGGCTTGGCCGTGAACGTCATCGAGTGCTGACGGAGGATTTTCACAGGCACGGCTATGCACGTGGTAAGGCGGCACTGGTTCTTTGCCGCGCTCCTGGTCCTTGGGGCCGGGCTGCGCGCACTGGCCGTGCTCGGCTACCGTCCGGCCCTGTGGTTCTGGGCCGACTCGTTCGCCTACCTCAGCTCGGCGCTCGACCTGACTCCGCTGAAGTCCCGTCCGTCCGGCTATTCGCTTTTCCTCAAGCCGTTCGGGTCGATCGAGGCCGTCGTGATCGTCCAGCATCTGCTCGGCATCGGCATCGCGGCCTGCGTCTACCTCGTGCTGCTGCGCCGCACCCGGCTGCCGCCCTGGTCGGCGGCCCTCGTCACGGCGCCCGTCCTCTTCGACGTGCACCAGATCCAGCTCGAGCACCTGATCATGGCCGACCTGCTGTTCACAGCGCTCGTCGCGGCCGCCGTGACGGTGCTGCTGTGGCGGCCGCAGCCGACGTGGCCGTTCGCGACGGCCGCCCTCGGCCTGCTCGGTCTCGCCACCCTCACGCGGACGCTCGGGCTCGCGCTGCTGGTCACCGCCGCCGGCTGGCTGCTGATCATGCGTAGCTGGCGGGCCGCGGCGGCCGGTGCCGCGACATGCGCGCTCGTCCTCGCCGGTTACGCCACCTGGTTCCACACCGACTACGGGTCCTACGGCCTGGGCGGCAACAGCGCGTGGCTCTGGTCACGCACCATGACGTTCGCCGACTGCGGCCGGATGGATCCGCCGTCTACCCTCGAAATCCTCTGCCCGTCAGGTCAGCGGCTGGCCGCCCCCGCCTACATTTGGGACTCCGCCTCCCCGCTCGTGCGGGCCGGGAGCCGCGGCGAGGCGCTGGCCGGCCAGTTCGCCTCGCTCGCCATCCGCCGCCAGCCCATCGACTTCCTGCTGACCGGGCTGAAGGACGCGCTGTGGGCGTTCGAGTGGGATCGGGTGGTCTATCCCCGGCCCGGCACCCAGAGCGCGTACGTCTTCCCCGCCAGGATCCCCCCGTTCACCGGCGAAATCGCCTCGGCCGGGCGGACCGCCGGGCAGCTCACGACCCAATATCAGGGCTCGTCCGCCGACACGCGGGTGGCCCAGCCGTACGCGCGCTGGCTGCGCGCCTACCAGTCCGTCGGCTACCTCCGCGGCCCGTTCCTCGCCGTGATCCTGCTCATCGGCCTCTACGGCCTGGCCAGGAGGCGTTGGACCGTTCTCGTCCCGTGGGCGTTCGCGACGACGCTGCTGTTCCTGCCGCCGCTGATCGCCGCCTTCGACCACCGCTACGTGGTGCCGGTCGTGCCGCTCGCGTGCCTGGCCGCCGGGCTGGCCCTCGATCCCGTACGGCGATCACGAGGCGCGCACGCCAAGCCTCACCACGATCGGCGTGCCGCCCGGGTCGGGACCGACGTCCACGGCCCGGCGCAGGCGTGAGGCGCCGCCGGGGTCGAGCCGCCGGACGACGCCCGCGAGGTCGGTGCCCGGCCCGCAGATGACCGACACCCGGATCCGCTCGGCGCCGACCACCCTGACCCGCATGCGGTGAATGTCGGCCGTGCCTTTCAGCAGCACGCCGAGCATGGCGGTGCCCGATCCCGTACGGACTCCGCCGCGTCCCCACCCGAGGGCCCGCAGCAGCCAGCGCGTGACGACGAGCGCGAGCGTCACGGTCACCGCAACGGCGAGCAACAGCGCCCAGGCGCTCCCCGTGACGTAGGACAGGTCGACCACGAGGATCTGCGGGTCGCTCGCCCGCATGAAGAACGCGTAGCACCCGGCGACCAGCATGAACAGCCCCACGATGCCGATGCCGATCCGGTTTCCGAAGTGGGAGCGCATCGTCAGATCCCCCTTCTGCGCAGCCGTACGACGACCTCGTGGCGGCACTGCACGCCGAGCCCCGCCAAGCGGTCGCCCACGGCGGCGCCGACCTCGCGCAGAGGTTCGCCGAAGCGCCTGGTGTCGGTGATCACGGTCACCTCGATCTGGGTCCTGCGGATGCGCACGTGGGCCGCGTCCACGCCGTCGACCTGGACGGCCGCGTCGGCAAGGGTCCGGCGCAGGCCGCGCCGGGTGAGGCCGATGACGAGCCGGTCGTCCTGGGTCTCCAGCGGGACGAGGATCGGCCGGCCGGGCAGCAGGGCCAGCACCACCAGCACGCCGCCCAGGATCACCAGGGCCGAGGCCACGGCCGGAACGGCCGGATGCGCGAAGCTCGGCATGGGGATCTCGATCCGCACCCCGACGAGGCCGGCCCCGGCCAGGTAGGCCAGGCCCCACGAAACGGCCGTGAGCGCGGCGGCGACGACGATCCCGGCCGGTGTGCGGCCCGGGCGTAGCACCCGGACGCCTTTGCGGCGGCTGTCCCGCAGCCGCTCCAGTGTGTCCGGTTCCGCCTCCGGCGCGAGGATCTCGTCCAGCAAGCTCATGATTCTTAGGCGTACACGCCGGACATGGCCCGCGCTCGCGGCACCCGCGCCTTTTCGGAGATCTTGCCGCCACGTTTGCCGGACTGGGAGTTAACGTGAACGGAACTCATATAAATCGCCTGATAAGGGTTAAGCTCCCGGCATGGACGACCGACACCGGTACGACCGGGCGACCGCCGCGCTCGACGCCCCCTTCGCGATCGTCGATCTGGCGGCGTTGCGGTCCAACGCCACGGCCCTGGTCCGCCGGGCGCGGGGCAAGCCCATCCGGGTGGCCAGCAAGTCGGTACGCTCGCGGGCGATCCTGGAGCGGGTGCTGGCCATGGACGGCTTCGCCGGGATCATGGCGTTCACCCTGCCCGAGGCGCTGTGGCTCGTGTCGTCCGGGTTCCGGGACGTCCTGGTGGCCTATCCGACCGCGGATCGCGCCGCCCTGGCCCAGCTGGGCGCGGACGCCGTCGCGGCCCGTGAAATCACGCTGATGGTCGACTCGGTCGAGCATCTCGACGTGATCGAGAGCACCCACCCCACCGAGCAGATCCGGATATGTCTGGATATCGATGCGACGTTCCTAGCGTTTCGGGGGCGGATCCGCGCGGGCGCCCTGCGCTCGCCCGTACGCCGGCCGGAGCAGGCCGTCGAGCTGGCGCTCGCCGTCCGCAAGCGGTCGGAACTGCGGCTCGTGGGGCTCATGTCGTACGAGGCGCAGATCGCGGGCGTGGGCGACGCCCTGCCGGGGCCGTACGGGCGGGCCATTCGATGGATGCAGAAGCAGTCGCGGCACGAACTGGCCGTGCGGCGCGGCCGAATCGTGCGGGCCGTCCGCCAGATCGCCGACCTCGAGTTCGTCAACGGCGGCGGCACCGGAAGCATCGAGCACACGGCGGCCGAGCGGGCCATCACCGAGATCGCGGCGGGGTCCGGCCTTTATCACCCGCGGCTGTTCGACTTCTACCGCGGCTTCTCCGGCCATCCCGCCGCGCTTTTCGCGCTGCCCGTGGTGCGCCGGCCGGGCCCCGGGATCGTCACGGTCCTCGGCGGCGGCTACCCCGCCTCGGGCCCGGGGAACTCCACCCGGCTGCCGCAGCCCTACCTGCCCGCGGGCCTCCGCTACGACCCGAACGAGGGGGCGGGCGAGGTGCAGACGCCGCTCCTCGGCCCCGCCGCCGACCGCCTCGCCATCGGCGACCGCGTCTGGTTCCGCCACGCCAAAGCCGGCGAGATGTGCGAGCGCTTCAATGACCTGCACCTGCTGGAGGGCGACCAGATCGTCGAAACCGTCCCCACCTACCGCGGCGAAGGCCGGGCCTTCCTTTAGCCAGGCCTTCCTTAAGCGGGGCCCTTCCTTAAGCCGGAGCCTTCATTGGCCAGGACTTCCTTAACCGAGGCTTCCTTCAGCCGGGGCTTCTTTCAGCCGGCCCAGGCGGGGTCTGCCGGGGTCTGCCGGGGTCTGCCTAACCGCGGCGACGGCGCCGGAACAGCACGACGGCCGCGCCCACGACCAGCACCGCCCCGACTCCGATGAGCACGGGGGCGATGTTAGGCGGGGTCTCCTGCCGGACCGGGCCCGGCCCCTCCCCCAGTTCGTCATGCACTCCCGGGGCGTACGACCGCGAGCCGTTGAGCGACGGACGCGACCCGCCACCGACGAAATCGCCAAAGGACGCCAGCAGATGCTCGGCGTTGGTCTTGACCTTGGCCACGCTCCGCTCGACGACGCGCTTCGGGCTGACCCGATCGGCGATCGCGTCGACCGTCCGGGCGAGCTCGGCCCGCGTTACCTCGATCCGGCGCTCCAGCGCCTCAGGATCGGTGTCCGCCATGGCGATCCCCTTCCCTGCGGCCCGGCCGAGTCACCTCGCCTGAGCTCGAGTCCGTACACGTGTGTGATCAGTCTGCCAGGTCCTGGGCGCACCCTGTAGCGTTGCACCCATGTCGAAGCTCGAACCAGGGGACGCGGCACCCGACTTCACCCTGCCCGACGCCAACGACAGCGAGGTCAGCCTCTCGTCGTTCCGCGGGCAGCGGGTCATCCTCTACTTCTACCCTGCCGCGATGACCCCCGGCTGCACCAAGCAGGCCTGCGACTTCCGCGACAACCTCGGCGCGCTCACCAAGCACGGCTTCGTCGTGCTCGGGGTGTCGAAGGACAAGCCGGCCAAGCTGCGCTCCTTCATCGAGCGCGACGCGCTGACCTTCCCGCTGCTGTCCGACCCTGACCTCGCCGTCCACAAGGCCTATTCGGCGTACGGCGAGAAGCAGAACTACGGCAAGACGATCATGGGCGTGATCCGGTCGACCTTCGTCGTCGACGCCGACGGCAAAATCGAGAAGGCCCTCTACAACGTGAAGGCCACCGGCCACGTGGCCCGCCTCATGAAGGAGCTCGACCTCGCCTGACACCATCCCCGTCCACGGGGGGCTGTAGCCCAATAGGCAGAGGCACGTGATTTAGGTTCACGCCAGTGGGGGTTCGAGTCCCCCCAGCCCCACCCAAAGGGTCGTTACTCGAACACCCGCCTGCGAGCGCGGCAGCGAGTAGGCCGGAGCCTCAGCGGCCCTGTCAGTGACAGCGCCGTTTGCCTCGTGGCACCATCTCCGTCGCGCTGTGTGCTCGTCTTCGCCGTCTTCGTTGAGGACCGCGGACTGGCGAGAAACTGGTCCGAGCCCGTGTCCGACCCCCAGTAGTGCAGCTCGATCCGGGCTATCGCCTATCAGCTGAGAAGTTCTGCATCTATTTATTGGAACTGTCAGCCAGGGCCCGGCGGCGAGGACGATGAAAAGAGTATTTCGTATTTGCTGGATCGGGGCGGCGGATCGTGCCGGCATAGTCGGGCAAAGCTTCTGTAGCGGCTGGTTTCGGTGACCCGTTGCCGGGAACGATCGCGGAGCGTGACAAACCGCGGCCACCCATGGATAACCGGCAAAGCCGGGCCATCGATTTGCGAGAAATTCTGAAAGCCCTGGAGTCGCGCAGCCGGCTGCGACTATCGGGAGGCATTACCTTGGCTGGAGAATTGCTGTTCTATGACGCCGGCAATGGGGTCATCTCCACGGCCAGGATCGACCCTGAAGGCGCCTTCCATGCGCTCAGCCGGGGAAAGGTCAACCGGGAGTGGACTCATATCGTGCCCACGAACGGGATGCTGCTGTTCTACCGCGCCGACACCGGGGCCATTTCCACCGCCAGGATCGACGCCGACGGCGTCTTCCATGCGCTCGCGGACGGGAAAGTCAACTTCGACTGGACTCACATTGTGCCCACGAACGGGGAGTTGCTGTTCTACCGCGCCGACACCGGCGCCATCTCCACCGCCAGGATCGACGCCGACGGCGTCTTCCATGCGCTCAAGACCGGCAACCTCACCCCGGAGTGGACTCATATCGTGCCCACAAACGGAGAGCTGCTGTTCTACCGCGCCGACACCGGCGCCATCTCCACCACCAGGATCGACGCCGACGGCGTCATCCATGGGCTCAAGCAGGGAGCGGTCCTCCGGAGCTGGACTCGCATTGTGCCCACGAACAAGGTGCTGCTCTTCTATCGCGCCGATAATGGGGCCATCGCCACGGCCAGGATCGACGCCGATGGTGTGTTCCATGGCCTAAAGGAGGGAGCGGTCAACCGCGACTGGACTCATCTTGTGCCCACGAACGGAGAGTTGCTGTTCTATCGCGCCGATAATGGAGCCATCTCCACTACCAGGATCGACGCCGATGGCGCCTTCCTTGGCCTCAAGGACGGGAATCTCGCCCCCGCGTGGAAACTCATAACGGGTGACCGCGGCGGAACGAGTGTCACATCACACTGAACTCAACTCACCTGCCCGGCCGACCCGACCTAGGACACGTGCTACCGGCCACCGGAACCGGAATCGGGCGGGACTCGGTGGTGCCATCGCCGACCTCGTATGGCCCTCAACGAGGGTTCGGCGTCAGGGGGAGGCGCAGGACCCGTTCGCCGTCGTGGAATGTGCCGGTGTCCTGGAAGCCCAGGCGTAGGTAGAAGCCCAGGGGTGAGCTTTCCTCGCCTGGAACGACGCTGGTCAGGAGGACTTCGGCGGCGGGCCGGGTGCGGAGGTGGTCGATCACCAGGTCGAGGGCGGCCCGGCCGTGGCCACGGCCTTGGTGGGCGGCGTCGATGAGCAGGCGCCATAGGTAGTACGGCCCGAGCAGGGTGGGATCCCCGGGTGGGATGTTGTCACTGATCATGACGAAGCCCACGGGAGTGTCGTCGTCGTAGATCGCCCGATACCACGGCATGGCCTCCGGACACTGCTCTGCCTCGTCCAGAGACTCCGCGACCCCCGCCACGTAAGCCTGCTGGGCTGGTGTGACATCGAGGGCTACGACGGCCGCGCGATTGGCGTCGGTGATCGGTCGCAGGGTTATCACCCTGCCATCATCCACGAGGGCAGGGCGGTGCCAAGGGGTCGCTCAGTGAGCCAGGAGCACCAGCGTCAACGCGATGAGGGCCGGGACGGTCTGCACGAAGAGGATCTTGCGGGACGCCGTCGCGGCGCCGTACAGGCCGGCGACGCCGACACAGACGAGGAAGAAGATCCGCGCCTGGAAACCGACCGGATCGGGCGAGAAGGCGCCCCACAGAAGCCCGGCCGCGAGGAAGCCGTTGTAGAGGCCCTGGTTGCCGGCGAGCACCTTGGTCGCGGCCGCGAATTCCTCCGTCGTGCCGAAGGCGTTCCGGGCCCGAGAGCCGGTCCACAGGAACATTTCCAGGACCAGGATGTAGACATGCAGCAGGGCGATCAAAACTACCGCGATCACGGCGATGACGGACACGCCGCAAACAGTACGTCATGACACGGCGTAATCGCCTGCCAGCGGCGCCACCCACGCCAAACAGGCGGCGCCACACGCGCCAAACAGGCGGCGCTGCCCGCACTGAGCCGCCGCCGCTGTCCGCCCTCGGCCCTCCGCCCTCGGGCGCCGTTGCGAACTGTTCCCTCTGGTCGGTCGATCGGCAGCGGCGGCGGCCCATAGGCAGCGATGTCTGGGGTCGCTTGTTGCGGCCGGGCAGCGCGATCGCCGATAGTCGAGGCATGAAGGCGACCGGAGAAGACAGCCCAGGGGAACTGCTCGACGAACAGATCGCCTACTACCGGGCGATCGCCCCGGAGTACGAGGAACACGCTCTGCCCTTCTCCGGAGGCGCCGAGGTGTCCGAGGCGCTCGACGCGTTCCGGCCGACCGGCAGCGTGCTCGAACTCGCCTGCGGCCCCGGCACATGGACCCCTCAACTCCTGCGGCACGCCACGGACGTCACCGCCGTTGACGCCTCTCCGGAGATGATCGCCATCGCCTCGGCTCGGGCGGCCAGTAACCGGGTGCGGTTTGTTTCGGCCGATCTGTTCCAGTGGCGGCCGGATCGCCGTTACGACGTGGTCTTCTTCGGGTTCTGGCTGTCACACGTCCCAGCGGACCGCTTCGCGTCCTTCTGGTCGCTCGTGGCCGACTGCCTGAAACCAGATGGGCGGGTGTTCTTCGTCGACGACGGATACCGTACGGCTGACGAACTCATCGAGGGCGAGCGGTCCGCGACCATCCAACGCCGGCTCAACGACGGGACCGCCTACCGGATCGTCAAAGTCCCCCTCCAGCCCGCAGACCTTGAACGGCAACTCGCGCGGATCGGCTGGCGCATCAGCGTCCACTCGACCTCAGGGCCGTTCTTCTGGGGCGCCGGCGGCCGGTCACACACCTGAGGTCATCGCACGCGATAGTCGAGGAAGACGACACCGCCGTCGAAGCGACGCTCGGTGACCAGCTCGAGGTCAAGCCGGACGTCCCTGGGCAGGGCAGGCTTGCCGCCGCCGACGAGGACAGGTGTCAGGAACAGCTGGCACCGGTCGACGAGCCCGGCTCTGAACGCCTGAGCGGCCAGGTCCGGCCCGCCGACGGTGATGTCACGGTCGAGAGCCTTCTTCATCGCTTGGATCGCATCCGGATCGAAGTCGCGCTCGATGCGTGACCTGGCGCTCGACACCTTCTCCAGGGAGCGCGAGTAGACCACTTTGTCGGCCGCGCGCCACAGCCGCATCCAGTCCCACTCCACGGGCGACTGGTCTTCGCGCACGTCAGCCGTCTCCCAGTAGAGCATGGTCTCGTACATTCGGCGTCCGTAGAGGTAGGTGCCGACTGGCCGCTCAAGCTCATTGACGAAGGCGTGGACTTCCTCGTCCGGAGCCGCCCAATCGAAGGTCCCTGTTTCGTCCTCGATGTATCCGTCCAGCGACGTGATCGCGGAAAAGATCAGCTTGGCCATACCCCAAGTATCCCGCGACCGCACCAGGCAAACCTCCCGTTCCACGCGAGGCCGTCGTCACTGCCGGATGAGGGTGCCCTTCCCCACATAGCGGCCATCATCGAAGGAGTACTCGAGCAGCCCGTCGCTCGACAGATCAAGCGCGACATCCACATCGATGCAGCCGGTCGGATTGTCGGTGATGTGCTCCCTGACGGTGATCTGATTTCCCGAGACGCCAAGCAGCCGTAACTCCCCCGCGCAATTCAGAGACGGGTAGCGAGCCCGTCCGATCACGTCTCCGATGTGGCCCGCGTGCAGTGTGTAGATCGTGAGGTACGGGCTTTTCGCAGAACCATCCTGATAGACCTGGCCTTCCCAGGTTCCGATGACACGGCGGGGCACGTCCCCGGGATCCTCCTCCGGAGCCGGAGCGGGAGTGGCGCCGCCGGAAGAGGGGGCCTGGCTCTGCGCGATCACCGGCGAAGGTGTCGCCGTGGTCGTCTCGCTCACGGGCGGCGTCGCCCTTTCGGTCTCATCGCCACTCGTACGCGGGATCAGCCACCATCCCAGACCCGCCACCCCGGCCAATGCGACGGCCGCGACGACCGTCCGCCCCGCGCGCGGCCGGGGTCCGCGCATCGGGACAGAGCCGGGATGAGTGGCCGGTTGCGGTTCCACCACGGTGGCGCGTCGTCCCGCCAGCTCGGCCAGCAGGCGCGGCACCGTCGGACGCTGCGCGGGATCCTTCGCCAGGGCCTGTTCGACGATCGGCCGCAACCGAGGATCGAGACCATCGACCTGTGGTGGGTCGAAGGCCACGCGATGGAGGATCTCCGGAACGGTCGTGCCTTCGAACGGCGCGCGACCCGTGCCCGCGTAGACGACGACGCAGGCCCAGGAGAACACGTCGGCGGCGGCGCTCACCCGGCCGCCTGTCACGAGTTCGGGCGCAAGGTAGGCGGGCGTCCCCACGATATGGCCGGTCGAGGTCACGCTGGTCCGGGCGTCCATGGCACGTGCGATACCGAAATCGATAACTCGCGGCCCGACGCTGGACAGCAGCACGTTGGCCGGCTTCAGGTCCCGGTGAACGATGCCCGCGTCGTGGATGGCGGACAGCTACGAGTCATCCGCGCGCATGGCGGCGCCCGCTGCACGCTCCCGCGCCGCTGTCTGCGGAGCGTGCTGGGGCTGCAGATTTGATGCCGAGATTTCGGGGTGCCAGAGCGCGGGCCGGTCGGGCCCCTTACAGGATCGGCTGGCGGCCAGAAAGGCGCGGCTGGATTACGACTTCGAGCCTCGCACCGCTGCGATTCCAGCTGATCTATGCGGCCCGCGATTTGTCCAACAGGGTCGAGTCGCATGTGAGCAATCGCTGGAATATGGACCCCTCTTTCGTACCAGGCTCAACAGCGGCGGCTCAGACCGGCTTCGGGCTGGCGTTGCGGCCGGTCCCGGACGTCAGAGGACGAGGGTTTTGAGGTCTACGGCGTCGGCCATGGCTTGGGCGCCTTTGTCGTTGAGGTGCATGCCGTCGCCGGCGTCGAGGGCGGGGTGGATGTAATCGGGATCGTCGGGATTCTCCACGGCCCGGGCCACGTCGAAGACGGCGTCGAAAGTGCCGGTGGTGCGGATCCAGTCGTTCACCTCACGCCGGGTGGCCAGGCCCTCGGGAGTGCTGATCCCGGGATAGATGGCGCCCGCGAACGGGCCGATGGTGGCGGCGAGGATCCTCAGGCCGGCCTCGTGAGCGCGGCGGGCCAGGGCCGTGAAGCCCTCGATGAGGGCGTCGCCGGTGGCCGGAGGCTCGCCGACCATGCCGGGAAGGCCGAGGTCGTTGATGCCGAAATGGATCAGCACGTGGCTCCGGCCGGGAATCGTGAGAACCTCGCGGTCGAAGCGGGCCAGGCCGTGCTCGCCGATTTCGTCGGTCAGCAGGCGGTTTCCGGCGATGCCCCGGTTGACGACCCATCCGCGTTCAAGGCGGCGGTTGAGGTGGTCGACGGAGCGGTTGTCGGCCCCGATGGTGGAGCCGACCCCCTCGAACCAGGAGTCACCGAAGGCGACGGCGATCGCCGTGTCGTCCGGCGCCTGCACGTCGACGCCCGAGATGAAGTATCTGCCGTTCACCTGCTCGGACTCGGGGAGCACAGTCGAGGTGACGTGGTTTCCACCGACGATGTGCACGTTCTCCATGGGCATGTGGGAGTAGGTGGCCGGCCCGGTGTCCTCCGGCAGATAGAGGCTGAGGAACAGGTCGGCGCCGGCGGCGACAGGCAGGGCCACCGGGTCGCTGACGGCCTCTTCTCCCGGCGGGATGGTGAGCTCCGCGGCGCCGTCGAAGGTGAGGGCGGCCTGCCCGTCTTCGGTGGTGGCGCCGGCGGCGGCGATGGTCAAGGGGGTGCGGCCGTAGCGGTTCGTCAGACCCACGCGAAGCAGCTCTCCGCCACCGGCCATGCGGAGCTTGTGCCACACGGTCTGGTCGGCGAAGCCGCGCGGCTCGCTGAGCTTGATCTCCTCATAGGGACTGATCACCGCGGTACGGAATCCTGCGGTCCACATCATGCTCGGGTCACTCCTCATGGCTTGTGTTCAACAGCTTTCCTACACCACGATGGTTATGTAACTCTCCAATGGGAAGTACGCACCTCAAGGTGCGTAGCTCGCCCTCCGGTAGGAAAGAGCGGTCGATGCCGACGATGACGGCGGCCCAGCAGCGGGCGCAGGCGAAGCTGGAATACGACGCGTTCCTGGCCAAGTGCCCCAGCCGCCAGCTGCTGGACCGGATCTCCGACAAGTGGGTCACGTTGATTCTGGCCGCGCTCGGCAGCGACGGGCCACAGGGGCCGGGGGCCGGCTGCGCCGACGGGCCACGGTCGATGCGCTACTCCGAGCTGTCCCGCCGGCTGGCCGGGATCAGCCAGAAGATGCTCACCCAGACGCTGCGCTCCCTCGAGCGCGACGGCCTGGTCACCCGCACCGTGACGCCGACCGTTCCGGTCACCGTGACGTACGGCCTGACCGGCCTCGGTCTCTCACTTCAGCAGGTGATGCGCGGCATCAAGGAGTGGGCCGAGGCGCACATGGACGAGGTGCTGGCCAATCGGGAGGACTACGACCACTCCACTACGCCCTGAGGTAGGCGAGGACGGCGAGCACCCGCCGGTGCCTGGCGTCGTCGGGCGGCAGGCCGAGCTTGGCGAAGACGTTGCCGATGTGCTTCTCCACGGCGCTGGCGGTGATCACCAGCCGCTGGGCGATGGCCGTGTTGGAATGCCCCTCGGCCATCAGGGCCAGCAGTTCGCGCTCACGGGCCGTCAGCGCGGCCAAGGCGTCGTCCCGGCGCCGCCCGCCCAGCAGCCGGGCCACGACCTGGGGATCGAGCACGGTCGCGCCGCGCGAGACCCGGTCAAGGGCGTCGAGGAACTCCGCCACCTTCGCGACCCGGTCCTTCAGCAGATATCCGACGGCTCCGGCGCCGTCCGCGAACAGATCTCCCGCGTACGACACCTCGACATATTGGCTGAGGACCAGCGTGGGCGCGCCCGGCAGCCGCGAGCGCGCGGCGATCGCGGCGCGCAGGCCCTCGTCCTTGTACGTGGGCGGCATCCGCACGTCGACGACCGACACGTCCGGACGGTGTTCGAGCACGGCCTCCACCAGGGCGGGGCCGTCACCGACCGCGGCCACCACCTGATGGCCGTCTTCGGCGAGCAGACGGACCAGGCCTTCGCGGAGCAGCACCGCGTCATCGGCCACGACGATCCGCAACGGACCCCGGGCCACGTGGTCAGGGATCAGCGGCACGGCAGTTCCGCGGAGATCGTGGTCGGGCCGCCGGATGGGCTGCTGACCCGCAGCCGGCCGCCGACCGCGTGCAGCCGGTCGGCCAGGCCCCGCAGCCCGTGCCCCTTCTCCAGCGCCGCCCCGCCCACTCCGTCATCGGTCACCCAGACCCGCAGGACTCCCCCGCCGCGCCGGAGCCCGATCTCACATCGCCCCGCGTGGCTGTGCTTCGCCACGTTCGTCAGCGCCTCGGCGGCCACGAAATACGCGGCCGTCTCGACCGCGGCCTCCAGCTGCCCAGGGTCATCCTCGACAGCGAACTCCACGTGTATCGATGACCGGTCGCCCAACTCCACGATGGCCGCGCGCAATCCCCGATCGACGAGCACCGGCGGCGCGATGCCACGCGACAGCGCCCGCAGCTCGTCCAGCGCCTCCTGCGTCTGGGCCAGCGCGACGGCGAGCGCCTCCCGGACAACGTGCGGCCTGGTGTCGAAGTGGTGCTGCGCGCGGCCCAGCTCCATCGCCAGGTGGACCAGCCGTTGCTGGGGCCCGTCGTGCAGGTCGCGTTCGAGCCGCCGCAGCGCGTCCGTCTCGGCCGTGACCGTCTCGCTGGCGATCTCGTCGGCCCCGGCATGCGACGCGGACGGGCCGGACAACAGCGCCCGCCCAAGCCCCGCATGTACGGCGAGGCATGCCCGGGTCACCAACGGCAGTGCCAGCAATGCCAGCAGCCCGACCGCCGTCCCGAACGCCAGTCGTGCGGCCGGCGACGTCAACCCCAGGCTCAGGGCCACATGGGATTCGGCGCTCCCCACGTACAGGGTCATGGGCCGCAGCGACTCCGCGGACAACAGCCCGGCGGAGGCGAACCAGTTGCGCGGAACGGACGTGCCGCCCCCGATGCCGACGAACCACCACACCCCCGTGCCGAGTGCCGTGACCAGGGCGACCGGCAGCATCACCACCGCGTGCGCCACCACACGCCACATGGCTGGATCAAAAGCAGCCGGATCAGAAGCGCGAACCCGCGCGAGCCGCCGCGCCAACTCCAGCGCGCCGGGCCTGGCCGGGCGGAGGCAGAGGCCGGCGAGGCCCAGCAGCAGGACGACCCCGGCCATGACCGGCGCGATGAGCAGATGGAGCGACTCGGCGAGCGCGCGGCGGCCCACGCGGACGACGGACCCGCGAAGACGCAACGGCCGCCTCCGGCCCGCGACCGCGGAGGGGAACGACACGGTCATCGCCCCAGCCTAGATCGTGCCTGACGGAACACGCTCGGCCGCCGACGCCCGGACGCTCGCCGTGGGCGCCTACATGGTCGGTCTGGCCTGGGCGAAGAGCCAGCGGTTGCCCTCGAGATCCGCCGCCTCATACGACCGATAGCCGTATTGGGTTATGTCGGACAGGATCCTGGCGCCGTGATCACGCGCCCGTGCCAGATGGGCGTCCAGATCATCCACGAACACCCACGGCACATGCGTGACCGGCCTGCCGTCCTCCCGGTCGCCGTGCAGCTGGAACACCATCACCGAGCAGTTGCCGATCCGGAACTCGATCCATCCATGCCCGGCGTCGCCGCCGAAGACGTCGGGGCTGTCGAAGCCGAACGCGTCGCTCAGCCAGCCCGCGGCCTCGGCCGGCTTGGTGTAGTAGAGGGCCAGGCCGAACCTGCTCCGGTCGGTCGGCTCGTGCGGCGCGGTGTCCCGGCGCGCGATCCAGTCGCGCAGCCAGCCACGCTCGTGCACGCGCACCCACGAAGTGCCGCCGGAGTCGGCGCCACCGGCCGGGATGGTCGCGGTCACGACGACCCTGGCGCCGTCGGCCACCGGCTCGAACCGGACCTCGACGCGGACATCGTCGACCGAACTGTCCCAGGCCAGCAGCTCGCCCGGCTCCCACGCCGTGATCCGGCCGAGCTCGAGCGCGTCGTCGCCGTACAGCTCGAGGATCCGGCCGCCGACGCCGGGCTCGCAGCGCATCCCGACCGCCTTGGCCGCGTCGTAGAAGTTGATCGGCCCACGCACCCACCACAGGTCGATCTCGTCGGTGAAGACCGTGAACGCGGTCCGCGGGTCGACGCCGACGGTCACCTCGCTGGAGACCGATCGCGCCCCCTGCTCTCCTGGTGTGGTCACTGTGCCCTCTCCTGGATGTGGCGGCCGAAGGATGCGAGCTGCTCCTGCCAGTGCGCCTGCAGCTGGTCGAGCCAGGCCCGCAACGCCTCCATCGACTGCGGCCGGAGCCGGAAGTAGCGCATGCGCGCGTCGGCCGCCGGCCTCTCGTCGATGATGACGCCCGCCTGCAGCAGCACGCGCAGGTGCCTGCTCATCGCGGGGGCGGACATGCCGACCGCGGCGGCCAGCTCTCCGGCCCGCCGAGGGGACGCGCCGAGCAGTTGGACGACCCGCCGTCGCGCCGGATCGGCCAGCACCTCGAACACCACGTCGGCGCTGACCGGCGACTGATTGCTCACGCCATTAATAGTTAACGCCAGAGTGAACTATGTCAAGCTCAGCTCCAGGTGGCGTGCTTCAGGATGACGTCCAGATTGTCGGTCGCCCACTGGTCCACGACGAGGATCTTGGTCTTCGGCAGGTACCACTCGCGCTGCGAGAAGTAGGTCTTCGTCTCGCCGCCGGCCGTCGTGCAGCGCGCCACGTAGTCCCGGTAGTACGCCTTGTGCCCCTTGCCCACCGGGCGGAGCCCCTTGGTGGCGGCGTTGTCGATGTGCTGGTAGAGCTTGCGGCTGGTCGGGCACGGCTCGACGTCGTTGGCCGGATAGAAGGCGTGGGCCGGCGTGTACGCGAAGCCCTCGGTGCCCGCCTTGAGCGCCTTGGGGCCGAGGATCCAGAAGCTGCGGCAGGGCGGGCCGAAGTACCTGCCCGAGTAGTCGCACTTACCGGTGACGACCTGCGTCCAATCCTTGGCGGTGAGGTAGACGTTCCACTTCACCGGGATGTGCAGGGTGAGGCCGCCGCGCAGATGCAGCGGCTTGGTCGCCGCCGCCTGCCCTGACGTGGCGCCCGCGGGGCCTCCCGCGAGCAGCAGGGATCCGCCGAGCGCGCCGCTCAACAGGATCGCGGAGATGCGTCTGATCAACATTTTCGCTCCCAACGGAACGGCTCCGCGACTTCCCGGACGGGATGTCCGGGAAGCTCGCTCAGACCGTCCTCATCCCGACTGCGTGCCATCGCGTTCCATCCGCGTGGCATACCCGCCGGGAAATGGGATCAGGAGGTCGGCACAGGTGTCGGGGCCGCGCTCGGCGGCGCCGGAGTGGGCTGCGTGAAGTCGCAGCGGAAGCCCGTGTCGGTGCGCTGGCAGTTGCCGCCGGGGCCCGGACCCGGGATGCGATAGGGGCCGCGGTCGAGCGGGAAACGGCCGCGCGGGCCGCCCTCGTCGAAGACGACGCGGCGCGTGTTCGCCCGATCCCACGCACCGGCGACGGCCGCGACGACTCCGCCGCCGACGATCGCGCCGACCAGGCCCGCGACGATCAGTTGCGCCGCCCGGCTCCGCGCGAAGCCCCCGAATCCCGCGCGAGGTCCATAGCCGCCGGCGGGGCCGCCCCAGCCGGGCTGCGTGCCATACGGGGGGCCGCTCGGAGGCGGCGCGGACCAGCCGGATCCCGGACCGCCCGACGCCGACCAGCCAGGGGCCGACCAACCGGCGCCACCGGGGCCGTAGGCATAGCCGCCGGTCGGCGCCGAAGAGCCTGGTGGTGGTGCTCCGGCCGGGCCCGGCATCCCCAACGCCGCCGTCGCGCCGGGCCCCGAAGCCGGAGCGGACCCGGGCGCGGCAGCCGCAGCCGGCCCGGGTTCGATAGAAGGTCCAGTCGAGCCCTCAGGGGTGGTGGGGTGGCCGGCGGAGCCTACGCCGGAGCCCGCAGCAGCTCCGGCGCCTGGCTCCGCCGTAGTCTCGGCGGAGGTGGCACCCGACTCGGCCGGCGATTCGCCGACCGGGCCGCGTGGCGCGTCCTCTTCGCCACGCGGCCCTGCGTCACGATCCGCCATCACAGATCCCCACTGATCTCCCTTACTCTCCCCTAGAGGAGCTCCCGCACGTAATCTTGCCCCCGAATCTGTAAGCGCCGTGTAAACGCCCTTTACCGGCTTTCGACCCGGGCTGCGACCTGGGTCGTAGGCACGTATCGGACTCTGGGCTGACCCCTTGGCCACCTGGGCTTACGTATCGTTGAACCGTGCTTGGCAGACTGCGTTCCTGGACCGACCGCCACACCTTGATCGTGGACACTCTGGTCGTCTCCCCTCTGCTGCTGTTCTGCCTGGCCACGCTCGGCGTGATGCCGACCGACACGATCCCGGCGGGATTCACGATCGTGCTCACCCTCGTGATGCTCATCCCGCTGCTCTGGCGGACTCGGTGGCCGCGCGAGGTGATGGCGCTGATCGCCCTGGCCTGCTTCGTCCAGTGGCTGGTCTGGGGCGCCGGCATCATCCCGGCCGACCTCGCCGTCCTCGTCGCCATGTACGGCGTGGCCGCCCGCTGCTCGTTCACCTGGGCCGTGGCCGCCCTGCTGGTCACCGAGCTGGGCGTGACGCTCGAGAGCCTCCAATGGTTCGAGCAGCGCAAATCACTGCTGCTCCTCGGCAGCGTGGTGATCACGATCTGGATCGCCGGGATCTACGCCAACACCCGCAGGCAGTACGTGGAGAACCTGGTCGAGCGCGCCGAACGGGCCGAGCGCGAGCGCGACCAGCAGGCCCAGCTCGCCGCCGCCGGAGAGCGGGCGCGGATCGCGCGCGAGCTGCACGACGTCGTGGCCCACAACGTCAGCGTGATCGTCGTCCAGGCCGACGGGGCGGGCTTCGCCATCGACACCGATCCCGACCTGGCCCGCACGGCCATGCGGACGATCTCGGAGACCGGGCGGCAGGCGCTGGCCGAGATGCGGCGTCTGGTGGGGGTGCTCCGGCAGGACGCCGACGTCCCGGAGGAGTACGCTCCACAGCCTGGGCTCGCCGAGCTGGACGACCTGATCGGCCACGTGCGCGCGTCCGGGTTGCCCGTCGACTGCGCGATCGCGGTCCCGGCGGGCCTGCCCGAAGGAGAGCAACTGGTGATCTACCGCGTCGTCCAGGAGGCCCTCACCAACACGCTCAAGCACGGCGGGCCGGGAGCGCGGGCGACGGTGTCGGTCGACTTCGATCCGCACGAGGTGGTCATGCGCGTGATCGACGACGGCCGCGGCGCGGCCGCCGAGGCGAGCGAGGGCGGGCACGGGCTGATCGGCATGCGGGAAAGGATCGCGATGTACGGAGGATCGGTGCAGGCCGCGCCGCGTGCCGGCGGCGGCTTCCAGGTGGTCGCCCGGCTTCCCGTGGGCCAGGCGACGTGAGCATCCGGGTGCTGCTGGTCGACGACCAGGAGCTGATGCGCACGGGCTTCCGGATGGTCCTCGGCGCCCAGCAGGACATCGACATCGTGGGCGAGGCCGCCGACGGCGCGGCCGCCCTCGAGGTGGTCAAGCAGGTCAACCCCGACGTGGTGCTGATGGACGTGCGGATGCCGCGCATGGACGGGGTGGAGGCGACCCGGCGGATGTGCGCCCTGCCCGACAGCCCGCGTGTGCTGATCCTGACCACCTTCGACCTCGACGAGTACGCGTTCGCGGCGCTCCGCGCCGGAGCCTCGGGCTTCCTGCTGAAGGACGTGCCGCCGGCCGAGCTCGTGAGCGCCATCCGCTCGGTCCACTCGGGCGATGCCGTGGTCGCGCCGAGCACCACCCGCCGCCTGCTCGACCGCTTCGCCGTCCATCTCCCCGACGAGGTGGCGGCGCGCAATCTCGACGTGCTGACCATCCGCGAGCGCGAGGTGCTGCAGCACGTGGCCCGCGGCATGTCCAACAGCGAGATCGCCGGCACCCTCCACCTCGCGGAGGCGACCGTGAAGACCCACATCGGCCGGATCCTCGCCAAGCTGGGCCTGCGCGACCGCGCCCAGGCCGTGGTCGCCGCCTATGAGAACGGCTTGGTCAAACCCCGAAACTAGGTCGTATACGGCCGGAGTCGTATACGACGGCCTCGGGCAAGCCGGCAGACGCACGCGAAGTCCGTCCCCTGGGCCGACGATCAATCAAGATCATCTCTCTATCGTCGAGCCCATGACGACAACCATCGAGGTCCGCGACGCGGTCAGGGCGACCGGACTCACCAAGGTCTACGGCACGGGCGACGCGGCCGTGCACGCGCTGCGCGGCATCGACGTCGGCTTCGCGGGCGGCGCGTTCACCGCGATCATGGGTCCGTCGGGGTCGGGCAAGTCGACCCTCATGCACTGTCTTGCCGGTCTCGACAGCGTGACCGACGGCAGCGTGACGATCGGCGGCGTGGAGCTCACCACGCTCAACGACCGGCAGCTGACGATGCTGCGCCGCGAGCGGATCGGTTTCGTCTTCCAGGCCTACAACCTGCTGCCGACGCTGACGGCCGAGCAGAACATCCGGCTCCCGCTCGACATCGCGGGCCGCCAGGCCGATCCCGTGCTCTTCGACCGGGTGGTCGACACGATGGGCCTGCGCGACCGGCTGCGGCACAAGCCCGGCGCGCTGTCGGGCGGCCAGCAGCAGCGCGTCGCGGTCGCCCGCGCGCTGATCAGCCGACCCCAGGTGATCTTCGCGGACGAGCCGACCGGCAACCTCGACTCGCGGAGCGGCGCCGAGGTGCTGTCCTTCCTGCGGCGATCGGTGCGCGAGCTCGAGCAGACCATCGTGATGGTCACCCATGACCCGGTGGCCGCCTCGTACGCGGACCGGGTGGTGTTCCTGCGCGACGGGCGGCTGGTGAGCGAGCTGCTCGAGCCGACGGCGCAGTCGGTCCTCGACACGCTCATGAAGCTGGAGGGCTGAGCGGTGTTCCGTACGACATTGGCGGGGTTGCTGGCCCACCGGCTCCGGCTGCTGCTCACCGCGCTGGCGATCACCTTGGGGGTGGGGTTCATCGCCGGCACGTTCGTGCTGACAGACACGCTGTCGGCGGGGTTCCAGCAGAAGTTCACGGCGGACGCCGGCAAGGTCGCGGTGGCCGTGCGGCCCTTGGACGACAGCGACCCGATCCCGGCCAAGGCGCTCGACACGATCAACGCGTTGCCGGGGGTGGCGAACGCGCAGGGGCTGGTCAGAGGGCCGGCCCCACTGCTGGACAAGTCGGGCAAGGCGATCGGCGACGACCGGCCGACGACCGCGATCTCGGTGCCGTCGGCGCCGCTCGACCGGGTCACGATCGCGCAGGGCTGGTCGCCGGTCAAGGACGGCCAGGCCGTGATCGACGAGAACACGGCCGAGACCCGCGGCTTCCACGTCGGCGAGACGATCACCGTGCTGGATCCGGAGCAGGTGAAGCGGACCTTCACCCTGGTCGGCCTGATCGACACGGGCGTGGACCAGGAGCTGGCCGGCACAGGGGCGGTCGGCTTCACCACGGCGGACGCGCTCAGGATGACCGGCGTGAAGGGCTACCAGGAGATCGACGTCGCGGGCGACCATCCGGAAGAGCTGCGGGCCGCCGTGGCCACCGCGCTGCACAAGCAGTACGTGGTGGAGACCGGCGCCGCGCTGGGCCGCCGCCTGGCCGCGTCGGCGGGCGTGGACACCCAGTTCCTCACTCTCGGGCTGCTCATGTTCGGGCTGGTCGCGATGTTCGTGGCGGCCCTTGTCATCTACAACACGTTCACGATCCTGGTGGCGCAGCGGACCCGCGAGATGGCGCTGCTGCGCTGCGTGGGGGCGACCCGGCGGCAGGTGTTCGGTGCGGTGCTGCTGGAGGCGGCCGTGGTCGGCGCGATCTCCTCGGCGCTCGGCCTGCTGGCCGGGCTGGGGATGGGCGGCGCCGCGATGGCGGTGCTCGGGGCCCTGAACGCGCCGCTGCCGACCGGCGTCCCGATCACCCTGACGCCGCGGACCATCGCCGTGGCCGTGGCGCTCGGTGTGGTCGTGACCGTGGGGGCGGCGCTGCTGCCGGCCCGTACGGCGACGCGGGTGGCGCCGGTGGCGGCGCTGCGCACCCAGCTCGAGGAGCACTCCTCGCGGGCCGGCGTGCTGCGGATCGTCAGCGCGGCGCTGCTCCTGCTGGCCGGGACCGGCGTGAGCGCGGCCGGGGTGGCGCAGCCGCCCGGCAACCAGGCAGGGCTGATCCTCGTCATGGCCGGGGGCGCGGTGTTCTTCCTGGGAGTGCTCGCCCTGGGTCCCGTCCTGGTACGCCCGCTGAGCGCGTTCGCGGGATGGCTGCCGGCCCGCCTGTTCGGGGTGCCGGGCCGGCTCGCCGTCGACAACGCGCGGCGCAACCCGCGCCGGGCGGCCACGACGACCGTGGCGCTGACCGTCGGCGTGACGCTGATGACGCTGATCTCGGTGATCATCGCCACCACCCGTGAGTCCGTCGCGGCGCAGCTCGACCAGCGCTTCCCGGTCGACTACGTGGTCGTCGCCCAGTCCCGCGACGCCACGCTCCCCCGTACGCTCGCCCAGGACCTGCGCAAGCGGCCCGAGATCCAGACGGTGGTCGAGATCAGGTCCGTCCAGGCCCAGGTGAACGGAGAACGGACCAAGGTCGGCAACATGCCGGACTCCATGACGCCCAAGACCCTCTCGGGCACCCTCAAGAACCTGGGTCCCGAGCAGGTCGCGCTGTCGGACTCCTACGCCCGCTACCTCCATCTGCGGGTCGGCGGCTCACTGCGGCTCCGCGCCTGGACGGAGGGCATGGTCACCCTCAAGGTGGCCGGCGTCTACGACGACGGGTCGTCCAACCTGCCCGGCCAGGCCGACGTGACGCTGTCGGACACGGCGCTCGACCACTACTTCGGCGCGCCCAAGGACGAGCGGCTCCTGGTCAACGCCAAGGACGGGGCCGACGCGCGGCTCGCGGTCGAGGCCGCGGCCCAGCCCTATCCGACGGCGAAGGTGCTCAGCTCGACCGAGGTGCGCGGCCAGCTGGACGACGCGCTGGACATGATCCTGATGATCATCGCGGGGCTGCTCGGCCTCGCCGTGCTCATCTCGCTGCTCGGCATCGCGAACACCCTGTCCCTGTCGGTCTACGAGCGCACCCGCGAGTCGGCCGTGCTCCGCGCGCTCGGCCTCACGCGGGGCCAGCTGCGGCGGATGCTGTCGGTCGAGGCGCTGGTGCTCGGGCTCATGGGCGCCATGGTCGGCGTCGTGCTGGGCACGGTCTACGGCTGGGCCGCGACCCACACGATCATTCCCGACATCATCTTCCGGGCCCCGGCCGGGCAGATCCTCGCCTTCTTCGTCCTGTCGGGCGTCGCGGGCGTGGTCGCGGCCATCGTGCCGGCCCGCCGGGCCGCCCGCACCTCCATCGTCGGATCCTTGGCAAGCGACTGAAACCGGCTTCGCGACCGGCGCCGGTCACGCGCTGCGGCCTCGGTGGTCCATGACCACGCAGAAGACGCCGGTCACGTTGTCGTAGGGAGGCTCCACCGCCATGTGGCCGCGCTGCGCGTCGATCCAGACGACCTCGCCGTTGGAGTTGATGGCATTCCAGGCGTGGCTGCCGCCGTTGGGCCAGCGCGTGATCAGCACGGCGGCCGCGCCGTGCCGCGCGGCGCGCAGCCGCTGCGCGATCCCCGCGTAGGCCTGGGGGCCCTGCCCCACGTACTCGAACCGGTGCGCCAGCCACTGCTGGGCCCGCGCCACCCCGCCCGACTCGCCGGTGAGCATGGGCTTGCCGTCCGGGTCGTACTCGGGGTGGCGCGCGGCGGCCACGACCGGCTCCCCGTGCCAGGCCGACATGACCGCGAGCGCGCAGTCGACGGCGTTGGTCGAGCGGAACGGATTCTCGATCGGCCCTTCGGCGTTGATCAGCCGGATCCAGGTGCCGCGCGGGTCGGGGAAGCGCCCCGGCACCGCGTGCTCCAGGTCGAGCTGGGCGCGCTCGCTGGACGGTGCCAGCCCGCCCACCACCCCATAGGGCCTGGACTCGGCCAGCGGCGGCGGCCGGTCGGCACGGTCGAACCAATCCGGGACGGCGGGCGGCCGCTCCGCCTCCTCCGCCGGCCGGTCTCCCGCGGGCCGGTCTCCCGCAGGCGGCGCATCAAAGGATCGGGCGGCCAGGGGCGAACCCACGGCCTCCGCGGCGCGCTCGTAGTCGCGCCAGCGAAGCCCGTCCGCGCCGACGACCGGGTCGTAGACCCCCGTGAGAAGAGCCCACTGGGACGTCCGCCGAGACGCCCACACAGGCTGACGACGAGCACCGAACACGCCCTGATGGTAAAGCCCGCCGACCGGCGATCAACGCGCGTTTCCCCAAGTCAGCACCCGTGTCGCCCCCTATGAGCCGATTACGGGGAAACGCGGCGGGCCCGATCAGGTCACGTGGACGCTGATCGTGTGGTAACCCGAGGCGCCGTCGGGGGCGGGCGGCGCCACCTCCGGGGTCTGGGTGTATCCGGTGACGTCGGTGGCCCGCACCTGGATCTCGTGGTCGCCCCGCGGCAGATCCCACTCGATCGACCACTGCCGCCAGGTGTCGGGCCCGGGGACGTCGGCCAGCCGCGCCTGCCGCCACGGCTCGATGTCGACCCGCACCTCGACCGCCTCCACGCCCTTGTGCTGCGCCCAGGCCACCCCGGCGATCGTGGTGCGCCCCGCGGGGACGGAATCGGCACCCTTCGGCACGTCGATCCGCGACTCGGTCTTGATCGGCCCCTGTGCCGACCAGCCACGCGGCGTCCAGTAGGCCTCGTCGCGGTCGAACCGGGTCACCTTGATCTCGGTGACCCACTTGGTGGCCGAGACGTACCCATAGAGGCCGGGGACGACCTGGCGGACCGGGAAGCCGTGCGCGGCCGGTAGGACCTCGCCGTTCATGGCGACCGCGAGCAGCGCGTCGCGGCCGTCCATGACGATGTCGACGGGCGTGCCGCAGGTGAAGCCGTCCTGGGAGACGCTGAGCAGCATGTCGGCGTCCTTCTGCAGGCCCGCCTCACGCAGCACGTCGGCCAGGCGGGCGCCGAGCCAGCGGGCATTGCCGATGTAGGGGCCGCCGACGTCGTTGGACACGCAGGTCAGCGTGACATCGGCCTCGATCAGGGGGCGTTTGAGCAGGTCGGCGAAGGTCAGCTGGATCGGGCGGTCGACCATGCCGTGGATCTTCAGGATCCAGTCGTCCGGGCTCACGGCGGGAATGGCCAGCGCCGTGTCCACCCGGTAGAAGTCGCGGGCGGGCGTCACGAACGGCGACAGGCCCTTGATGCGGAGGTCGGCCCCGGCCGGGATGGGCTTGGCCGCCACGGCGGGGCGTGGCAGCGTGCGCGCCACTCCCGTCCGCGCCGCCTCGACATCCCTGCGCGAGCCGATCACGCCGCCGATGAGCGCGCCGACGCCGGCGACACCGATGCCGATGCCCGCCCGGGCGAGCACCATCCGCCGATCGACGTAGCCGAGCTCCTGTCCCGCGCGCATGATCGGCGGCCGCTCGGGCTCGGCGACGCCCTCGCCCTGCTCCTTCGTCCGTACGGAGGCGAGGACCCGGCCGTCGGCGTCGTAGCCGGGCACGGAGGTGTCGCGGAACAGCAGCGAGAGGCCCCACGCGCCCGCCGCCGCGCCGACAAGCGACGGCAGGATGTCGAACTGGCCGGCGTCGGGCCTGGTCATCGCGGCGATCGCGCCGACGACCCCGAACGCGGCGAAGCCGGCCAGGCCGTAGCCGAGCCGATATCTGGACAGCAGCCCCATCGCCGCGGCGATGACGGCGACCACGGCCACGATCCCGACGATCAGGGCGAGCTTGTCGTTCTGGCCGAAGGTCCTGATCGCGAACTCTTTGAGCCACGGGGGCGTGCGGTCCACGAAGGCGCCACCGACCGCGATCACCGGGGACGCCTGGACGCTGGTGACGGCCCCGATGAGTTGCGCCACGCCGAGCGCGATGGCCGCCGCGACCACGCCGTACAGTGCCGCGGCCCACCGGGGAAGCTTGCTGTTCACAACTCGAAACCTACGCCCCCCGAGCACCGCGAGGGCTTACGGCGAGGTTACGAGCACCTGGGAAATGATCTCGGCGAGGGCGCGGAAGGCCTTGCCGCGATGACTGATGGCGTCCTTCTCGTCCGGATCCAGCTCGGCCGTGGTCCTGCTGTCGCCATCGGGCACGAAGATCGGGTCGTAGCCGAAGCCGTTGGTCCCCCGGCGGGCCCGGATCAGCGACCCGTGGATGGCGCCCTCGGCCGTCCACTCCTCGCCCGTCGGCAGCGCGAGCGCGGCCGTGCAGGCGAAGTGGGCCTGGCGGTGGGCGTCCGGCACGTCGGAGACCTGAGCCAGCAGCAGGTCGAGGTTGGCGTCGTCGTCGCCGTGCCGGCCCGACCAGCGGGCCGAGAAGATGCCCGGCATGCCGTTGAGCGCGTCGACGCAGAGGCCCGAGTCGTCGGCCACCGCGGGCAGGCCGCTGCCCTGGGCCACGGCGTGGGCCTTCAGCAGCGCGTTCTCCGCGAAGGTGAGGCCCGTCTCGGCCACGTCTTCGATCTGCGGATAGGCGTCGAGGCCGACCACGGTCATGCCGTCGAGGATCCGGCGCAGCTCGACGATCTTTCCTGGATTCCGCGTGGCCAGGACGATCTTCATACCCGGGCCGCCTGCTGGATGTCGGTCAGCTCGAGGCAACCGAGGGTCGCGAGGTCGAGCAGGTCGTTGAGGGCGTCACGGTCGAAGGGCGCGCCCTCGGCCGTGCCCTGCACCTCGACGAACTCGCCCTTGCCGGTCATGACCACGTTCATATCGGTCTCGGCCTTGACGTCCTCGCTGTAGCAGAGGTCGAGCAGCGGGACCCCGTCGACAACGCCCACCGAGACCGCGGCCACCGAGCCGACCAGCGGGTCGCCCGCGCACATCCGGCGCTTGCGCATCCACGCGACCGCGTCGGCGAGCGCCACATAGGCGCCGGTGATCGCGGCCGTCCGGGTGCCGCCGTCGGCCTGCAGCACGTCGCAGTCGATGACGATCGAATTCTCGCCCAGCGCCTTGTAGTCGACGCAGGCGCGGAGCGATCGGCCGATCAGCCGGGAGATCTCGTGCGTCCGGCCGCCGATCTTGCCCTTGACCGACTCGCGGTCGTTGCGCGTGTTGGTCGCCCGGGGCAGCATCGCGTATTCGGCGGTGACCCAGCCGAGCCCGCTGCCCTTGCGCCAGCGGGGAACGCCGCCTTCCACCGATGCGGCGCAGAGCACGCGCGTCGCGCCGAACTCCACGAGCACCGAGCCCTCCGCGTGCGAGAGCCAGTCACGGGTGATCGTGACCGGGCGAAGCTGATCGGGTTGCCGTCCGTCTGAGCGAGCCATAGTGCTCACCCTAGGTCATAAACCGCGCCGCTCTTGGCCAACTCGATGGGGCCGTCGAAGCCTCCGGTCTTCGCCTCGCGCAGCACCTGCTCCTTGTCGTGCCACGGCACGAGATGGGTCAGCACGAGGGCGCCGACCCGGGCCTTGGAGGCGTGCTCAGCGGCCTGCCGCCCGGTCAGGTGCAGATCGGGGGGGAGATCCGGCATCTCAACGAACGAGGCCTCGCACAGCAGCAGGTCGGCCTCGGCGGCCAGCTGCACCAGCGTCTCGGACTCGCCCGTGTCCGCCGAGTAGGCCACCGTGCGGCCACCGTGCGTGACGCGGAAGCCGTACGTCTCGATGGGGTGCCGCATCAGGGCCGTGGTGATCTCGAACGGGCCGACGGTGAACGTGCCGGCGGTCAGCGTGCGGAAGTCGAAGGCCGTCTCCAGGGACGGCTCGTCCGGCATGCCGTACGCGGCGTTGAGCCGCCGGGCCGCGTCGGCCGGGGCGTACACGGGAAGGCGGGGCTGCGGGCCACGCCTCCCGTAGGTGCGCACCACGTGATAGGGGCAGATGTCGAGACAGTGGTCGGCGTGCAGGTGCGACAGGCAGAGCGCGTCGATCTCGAAGAGGTTGACGTGCCGCTGCAACAGGCCGAGCGCGCCGCTGCCGAGGTCGATCACCAGGCGGAAGCCGTCGGCCTCGAACAGATAGCAGGAGTTGGGGCTGTCCGGGCCAGGAAAGCTGCCGGCACACCCGACGATCGTGACCTTCATTGCGTACCTCCCACTCGGTCGATCTCCGGTCCCAGGAACCGCCGGCCGAGATGCTCGAACAGGGCCGTGTCTCCTGTGGCGCTGAACCGGTGCGCCGGCTCCTCCGCCACGCTGAACAACCCCCGATCGTGCAGGACGCGATAAACGTCCTTCGCCGTCTCCTCCGCGCTCGACACAAGTGTCACGCCATCGCCCGCCACATACGAGATGGCGCCCGTCAGCAGCGGATAGTGGGTGCAGCCAAGGATCAACGTGTCGCAGCGCTCGTCGGCGATGGGTTTCAGATACCCCCTGATCACCTCGATGAGCTCGTCGCTCATCGTCTCCCCGCGTTCGACGAACTCCACCAGCAGCGGCGCGGCCACCCCGACCAGCGTCACGTGCAATGCGGCGGCGAAGGCGTCCTGATAGGCCATCGACTCGATGGTGGCGCGGGTGCCGATCACCCCGACCCGGCCGTTCCTCGTGGCCCGCACGGCCCGGCGGGTGGCCGGCTGGATGACCTCGATCACCGGCAGCCGATAGCGCTCCCTGGCGTCCCTAAGGACCGCCGCGCTCGCGCTGTTGCAGGCGATGACCAGCATCTTCACGCCGTTGGCGACAAGGTGGTCCATCACCTCGAGGGCGTAGGCCCGCACCTGCGCGATCGGCTTCGGCCCGTACGGCTGGCGGGCCGTGTCGGCCACGTAGTGGATCGACTCGTGCGGGAGCTGATCGATGATCGCCCTGGCGACCGTGAGCCCGCCTACGCCGCTGTCGAAGATCCCGATCGCTTTATCGTTCTCGTCCCGCACGGTATTCAAGGGTAGCGACGAGCCACCCTCCGCTCACGGTAAGAATCCTCACAACGGCTCTATAGATCATGCACGGGATCACGCCCGGCCGAGGCGGGCCAGCTGCCGAGACTGGGCCACCAGGCGGCCCGCCGAATCCCACACCTCGACGTCCTCATCGAACCAGCCGTCGCGGATCAGCCGCCCCGACCCGACGAGCGTGAGCCAGCCAGGAGCCGGCAGGGCGCGCAGATGCCAGGTCAGCTCCACCGTCGGCGCCCAGCCGCGCGCGCCCGCCGAGAAGACCACGGGCGGCAGCGCGTCCACGGCAAGGGCCAGCACGAACGCGTCGGGATCCTGCGGCTCCGACAGCCGGAAGTAGGCGCGCGACTCGGGGCGGCCGGACGGCGCGCCCGACAGCCAGCCGATCGTCGGCGGATCGAAGTACAGCTCCATCCGCGCGTTCAAGGTCATCCCCGACTCCGGCTTCGGCTCGGGCAGCCGCGCGCACTGGTCCAGCGGCGGCATGGCCGGCGCCGCGCCCTCGAACACCGGCTCGGCGTCGTGCAGCTCGGCCGTCGTGACCAGCGCCTCGATGAACCGTTCGCCCTCCTGGACCAGGGTCGCGCGGGACATGGCCGCGGTCCGGCCCGTCTTCAACGGCTCGAGGATCACCTGGGCCGGGCCCGGCACCGGCGCGCGCAGGAACTGGGCGCTGGTCGACACCGGGTGCGGATACGGCGAGGCGTCCACCGCCGCCCGCGAAACCGCCGCCAGCAGGTAGCCGCCGTTGAGCGGCCCCCCGATGGCGTATCCGTCGTCCAGGCAGACGTCGTAAGTGACGTCGTCAACCCGGATGGCCTGCGTCGCCTCATCGAACTTGGTCACAGCGTTAATGTACTTGACCCGGACATTAGTGCCGTGACCTGGGAAGACGCTGCCAGGATGGCAGACTTCGCGGCATGCCGGGAAAAGCCGATCTCATCGGCCAGTCAGTGTGGGATTCACGGGGAATCTGGGTCGGCCAGATCGTGGACGTGACAATGATCAAGAATGGCGAAGAGAGCACCGCCGTCACTGGACTGGTGGTGTCGGCGACCCGGGCGCCCATGCTGCTCGGCTTCTCACGCGACCCCGACGGGCACCTCACCCGGGTCGGCGAATGGGTGTCCCGAATCCTCTACAAGGGCAGCCGGGTCGTGCCATGGGATGTGATCGAAACCGCCGACACCGGCGAGGTAGTGCTAAAAGAACCACGGTCATCGCTCCGCAGGCACTAATTCGTCGACGGGCATCAAGTCCTCTGCAAGTCAACCGCTAGTTGTGTGGAATAGTTTCGGTTCCGCCGATCGAGACCACATTTGCGAGTGAGACATGCCTGCCGACAACCCCTCCGGCTTCCCGTACCCCATGAATGAGGATCCGGACCGGACCATTGCGTATCGGACGCCACAACCGGCGCAGCCGATGAGGCACGACCCCAATCCTCCGACACAAGCCTACGGGCAGAACCCGCCGACCCAGGTCTACGGGAACCCCGGACAGCAGCAGCACCAGCAGAACCCGCCCACCCAGGTTTATGGCAACCAGCCTCAGTGGCAACAGCCCGAGGAGCTGGGCTGGGACCTGCCGCCGGTGGAGATGGCCGCGCCGCCCGCCAGGACCGGCTCGCGCCGGCCCAAGGGCTGGATCATCGCGGTCGCCGCCGCCTTAGTCGTGGGCGTGCTGGCCGGCGGTGGCGTGTGGGCCGCGTCCAAGCTGCTCGGCGGCGGATCGCAGCCGCAGGACGTGCTGCCTGGCGGCAACGCCATCGCGTACGTGCGGCTCGACCTGGACCCGGCCGCCAACCAGAAGCTCGCCCTGTTCAGCATCGGGCGCAAGTTCTCCTCCACCAAGAAGGCGTTCTCCAGCACGGACGAGGACCCGCGCAAGGCGCTGTTCTCGGCCATCCAGGAGGGCTCCGGCGCCAAGTTCGACTACGCCAAGGACATCGAGCCCTGGCTCGGCTCCCGCGTGGGCGTCGTCGTGCTCAACCCGGCCAAGGCCGGCGCCGAGCCCGGATTCGCGGCCGCGATCCAGGTCAAGGACGAGGGCGCGGCCAAGGCCGGCATCGCCAAGCTGTCCGACGGCGCCAAGACGGGCCTGGCGTTCCGTGACGGATACGCCATCATCGCCGAGACGCAGGCCAAGGCCGACAACTACGCCAAGGCCACGCCGCTGGCGCAGAACGAGACCTTCAAGAACGACCTCGCCGCGCTGGGCGAGCCGGGCATCCTGTCCTTCTGGGCCGACCTCGGCAAGCTCGCCGGCCTGTCCCTCGTCGGCACCGGCGCGAGCGTCGACCAGAGCATGCTCGACCAGGTCAAGAACACCCGGCTGGCCGGCGCGCTCCGCTTCGACGGCAACTACGCCGAACTGGCCGGCATCACCCGCGGCGCCTCGCCCGTGGCCCAGCCGCCGAAGCCGGTGACCATCGGTGAGCTGCCCGCCAGCACGGTCGGCGCGGTCTCCTTCTCCGGCCTCGGTGACATCATCAGCAAGCAGTGGCCGCAGATCCAGAAGGCCATCGAGTCATCGCCCGACGGCCAGTCGTTCACCCAGCAGATCGAGCAGCTCAAGCAGAGCTACGGCCTGAGCATTCCCGACGACCTGATCAGCCTGTTCGGCTCCAGCATCTCGATCGCGGTCGACGGCGACGGCATCGACGGCGGCCAGCCGAAGATCGGTGCGGTGCTCACCACCGACCCCACCAAGGCGCAGGAAGTGCTCGGCAAGATCCAGAAGTTCCTGGCCGACACCGGCACCACGTTCCCGCTCGCCACCGCCACCGGCGACGGCAAGCTGGTCGTGGCCAGCGCCCAGGACTACGCCGACACGCTGGGCACAGCGGGCACGCTCGGTGACGACGAAGGCTTCAAGCTGGCCGTCCCCGACGCCGGCAAGGCCACCTACGCCATGTACGTCAACCTCGACAAGCTCGAGCCGCTCTACACCGCGAACATGAGCGAGGAAGAGGCCGCCGACATCAAGGTGCTGCGGGCCGTCGGCCTCAGCGGCCAGTACTCCGGCGGCGAGAGTTCGTTCACCCTGCGGGTCCTGTTCAACTGACCCGCTCTCGACAGGAATTGGGGATCCGCGGATCTTTGCCGGGGCGAGATTCGCGGATCCCTCCATATATGCACTCCATAGACCGCGTGCCGAGACGACCCCCACCTCGTCTCCGTGACGCGAAGCGGCCGCCCTCCCGATCATCCCGGGAGGGCGGCCGCACCACGTTGGCGGGTCTTAGAGCCAACAGGCTCTCATGCCCAGAGCTGGCCTTCGAGCCGGTCTTCGGCCTCGTCCAGGGTCCCCTCGTACGCACCCGTGGACAGGTATTTCCAGCCGCCGTCGGCCACGACGAAGACGATGTCGGCCCTCTGCCCGGCCTTCACGGCCTTGGCGGCCATCCCGAGCGCCGCGTGCAGGGCGCAGCCGGTGGAGATCCCGGCGAAGATGCCCTCCGCCGCCAGCAGCTCGCGGGTCCGCTTCAACGCGTCCGCCGACGACACCGAGAACCGCGTCGTCAGCACCTCGGCGTCGTACAGCTCGGGCACGAAGCCCTCGTCGACGTTGCGCAGGCCGTACACAAGCTCGCCATATCGGGGCTCCGCGGCGACGATCTGCACCTCGGGCAGGCGCTCGCGCAGGAACCTGCCGACGCCCATGAGCGTGCCGGTGGTGCCGAGGCCGGCGACGAAGTGGGTCACGGTCGGCAGATCCTCGAGGATCTCCGGGCCGGTCGACTCGTAGTGGGAGCGCCAGTTGGCCGGGTTTCCATATTGGTAGAGCATGACCCAGTCGGGGTGCTGGGCCGCCAGCTCCTTGGCCACCCGGACGGCCTCGTTCGAGCCCCCGGCGGCCGGCGAGGAGATGATCTGCGCGCCCCACATGCGCAGCAGCTGGCGGCGCTCCTCCGAGGTGTTCTCCGGCATCACGCAGATCAGTTTGTAGCCCTTGAGCCGGGCCGACATGGCGAGCGAGATGCCGGTGTTGCCCGACGTGGGCTCCAGGATCGTGCAGCCGGGGGTGAGCAGGCCGTCCTTCTCCGCCTGCTCCACCATCCACAGCGCCGGCCTGTCCTTGATCGAGCCGGTCGGATTTCGGTCTTCGAGCTTGGCCCAGATCCGCACGTCATCGGAGGGAGACAGGCGAGGCAACCCGACCAGCGGAGTCCGGCCGACCGAGTCGATGAGAGACTCGAAACGCACGGAGGTCACCCACCCGCGACGGCGGGCAGCACGGTCACCGTGTCACCGTCGGAGACCGGGGTGCCGAGCCCCCCGAGGAAGCGCACGTCCTCGTCGTTGAGGTAGACGTTGACGAAACGGCGCAGCTTGCCCGCGTCGACCAGCCGGTCTTTGATGCCCGGGTGCCGGGCCTCAAGGTCGCCGATCAGCTCTTCCAGGGTCGCGCCCGTGGCGTCGACGGCCTTCGCGCCGTCGGTGTACGTCCGGAGGATGGTCGGAATGCGAACTTCAATGGCCATCGTTAGTCGATCTCCTGTTCAGTACGAGGGGGTCCGAGGGTTTCAACCGGCGACGATCCGGACTTCTTCCTCGGTCACGACCCCGTCGATGATTCGGAACGACCGGAACTGCTCCAAAGCGGTCGACACCAGGACATAGTGAGCGTTGGGCTCGGAGGCGTAGGTGACGTCCGTACGAGACGGATAGGCCTCGGTGGCGGTGTGCGAGTGATAGATCACGACCGGCTCCTCGTCGCGGTCGTCCATCTCGCGCCACACCTTCAGCTGTTCCGACGAGTCGAAGCGGTAGAACGTGGGCGACCGCTCGGCGTTGGCCATCGCGATGAACCGCTCGGGCTCACCGTCACGCCCGGCGATGATCCCGCACGCCTCATCCGGATGATCCGCTCGCGCATGCGCCTTGATCTTGTCGACCAAATCCTGCGAGATCGTCAGCATGACGTCACCATAGGGCACGGACGAGCGTGTCCTGGAGATAGGTCAGCCAGTCGTAGGTGACGAACGCGGGATAGCGCGGATCTTCCTCCGACATGGACTCGATCTCGTCGTGGATCTCCTCGGTCACCTCGAGCCTGATCCCGAGCGCGAGCCGCACGTCGTTCAGCGACCGGAGCCAGGCCTGCGCCTGGTCGGTGGAGAGCTCGACCTGGCCGGGACCGGCCGTCTCCAGCAGCGTCTGCGCGTCCGCCCGCTTGGCGTCGCGCAGCGTGGCCTCGGTATAGCGGCGGAACTCGGCCGCCGCCTCGTCGTCGTCGGTGTAGGCCGCGGGGAACAGGCGGGCGATGACCGGGTCGTCGTGCTGCTCCTCGTTGGCCGCGCCGATGCCGAGCGCCCGCTCCAGCGGATCGTCGCCCGTGGCTCCCGGCTCGACCAGGCCGAGCACCTCGGAGACGAGGGATCGCAGAATCGACGCCTCGCCCGGGTCGAGTTTGATCGCCACGCCTTTGCGGGTGGACTTGAATCCGGTACTCATGATTTGTTCACCGTGGCCCAGAGGCCGTAGCCGTGGAGGATCTCGACGTCGCGCTCCATCTCCTCGCGAGTGCCGCTGGCGACGACGGCCTTGCCCTTGTGGTGCACGTCGAGCATCAGCTTCTCCGCCTTCTGGCGCGTATAGCCGAAGACGGTCTGGAACACATACGTCACATAGGACATCAGGTTGACCGGGTCGTTCCAGACGATGGTCACCCACGGCAGATCGGGCCGGACATCCGTTGACGGACGCTCGACCTCGATTGGAGCGGTGGTACCCACATCCACCATCCTGCCCTACCCCGGTCGTAGTCTCGACTCGTGCAGATGACCATGAGCAGTGCCTTGCTCACAGATCACTATGAGCTGACGATGCTGCAGGCCGCCCTGCTCAGCGGAGCCGCACAGCGCCGGGCCGTCTTCGAGGTCTTCGCACGGCATCTGCCGGGAGGGCGGCGATATGGGGTGGTCGCCGGCACCGGACGCCTGCTCGACCTGCTGCAGGATTTCCGGTTCGGCGACCAGGAGCTGGCGTTCCTGGCCGAGCACCGCGTCGTCGACGCGCCGACCTTGGCGTTTCTCGCCGATTACCGGTTCACCGGACATGTGTACGGCTATCGCGAAGGTGACATCTTCTTCCCAGGATCCCCCATCCTCGTCGTCGAGGGCACCTTCGCCGAGGCCGTGCTGCTGGAGACGCTGGTCCTTTCGGTCCTCAACCACGACTGCGCGATCGCCGCGGCCGCCTCCCGGATGGTCCATGCGGCCGGCGGCCGTCCGATCATCGAAATGGGATCGAGGCGGACGCATGAGCAGGCGGCCGTCGCCGCCGCCCGGGCGGCCTACCTCTGCGGCTTCGCCACCACCTCCAACCTCATGGCCGGGCGGCTCTACGGTGTGCCCACGGCGGGCACAAGCGCGCACGCCTTCACCCTGGTCCACGACACCGAGCAGGCCGCCTTCCAGGCCCAGCTCGGCTCGCTGGGGGCCGCCACCACGCTCCTGGTGGACACCTACGACGTGCCCGGGGCCGTACGGCTGGCGGTGGAGCTGGCCGGGCCCGACCTCGGCGCGGTCCGGATCGACTCGGGCGACCTCGCGGTCGCCGCGGTCGAGGTCCGGCAGCAGCTGGACGCGCTCGGCGCGAAGGGCACCCGGATCGTGGTGACCAGCGACCTCGACGAGTTCACGATCGCGGCGCTGGCCGCCGCGCCCGTCGACGGCTACGGCGTCGGCACCTCGCTCGTCACCGGCTCGGGCGCGCCGACCGCCGCGCTGGTCTACAAGCTCGTGGCCCGCGAGGACGCCGACGGCACGCTCCAGCCGGTCGCCAAGCGGTCGGTGGGCAAGCCGAGCAAGGGCGGCCGGAAGTGGGCCTACCGGGAGCTTTCGTCTGGCCTGGCCGTCGCGGAGATCATCTCGACCCGGCCGCTCGACGAGACCGCGGGACGGCCGCTGCTGATCCAGCTGATGCGCGACGGCGAAGTCATCGGGCGCGAATCGCTGGAGGCGGCACGCGAACGGCATCGGCTCACAATGCGAGAAATGCCGCCAACAGCGCAGAGCCTCTCCCCTGGAGACCCCGCAGTGCCTAGTATTTTCAGATGATCGCGGAAGATCGGCGCATGAGGACGACGCCGGTCTTTCGCGATCACATAATGTGACGTTATGGCGAACGCGCTTGTCATCGTCGACGTCCAGAACGACTTCTGCGAGGGCGGCAGTCTGGCCGTCGGCGGCGGCGCCGCGGTCGCCGCGGCGATCAGCGACTATCTCTCCGGCCACGCCTACGACCACGTGGTGGCCACCCGCGACTACCACGTCGATCCCGGTGCCCACTTCGCGGCCGAGCCCGACTACCTGAACACCTGGCCCGAGCACTGCGTGATCGGCACCCGCGGGGCCGACTTCCATCCCGCCCTCGACACGGCGAAAGTGGAAGAGATCTTCAGCAAGGGGGCGCACGCCGCCGCGTACAGCGGATTCGAGGGCGCCACGTCGGACGGCACGCCGCTGGCCGCCTGGCTGGCCGAGCGCGGGGTGACCGAGATCGACGTCGTCGGCATCGCCACCGACCACTGCGTGCGGGCCACGGCCAAAGACGGGGCCATCAAGGGCCTCGCGGTCAGGGTGCTGCTCGACCTGACCGCGGGCGTCGCCCACGCGACCACCGCAGTGGCCCTCGCCCAGCTCAGAGAGGCCGGAGTGCACCTGACGGGCGCCCCGATCCTGCGCATGTAGGAGTTCCAGCCAACGACATCGCCAAGCCGCGGTCACGAATATCCAAGGGCACGACTACTGATTGCGCTATAGCTATTACTAGGCGTAATCAACCTCGTGGGACGGTGTTCGTGTTCGCGTATCTGCTCGGGGTCTCCTGGCTCCTCCTCTCCCCCGTCTGTGTCTGGCTGCTGTTCGCCCGCGGCTACGCCAAGCTCGTCCGCGCGGCCGCCGCCGCGACGCTGGCCGCGCTCGAGGGCGCGACGATCGCCCTCGCCTACGTCCAGGCCCCGCCCACGACACCAGTCGCCGCCCCCGCAGCGGTTTCCACACCCGTGCCGGGGTCCGTCTCGGCCCCCGCCGTCGTCGCCGCGCCGTCCGCCGGGGGCGCGCCCTGCCCGGTGATGCTGCCCAAGCCCCAGTCCGTACGGCTCACGCGCGACGGCACGCGGCTGAGCGAGCTGACCATCTACTGGCCGGCGAGCGCCCACGAGTGCGGAACGGCGGCCGTGCTGGTGCGCCACCAGGGCCACCGGCTGCGCATCTGGCTCCACGAGGGCGCCCTGCCCGGGCAGCACGGAGACGTCACGACCCGCCCCGTCCACGTCGACGGCCACACCGCCGCCTTGGACCTACGGCTGCCCGCGCCCCTCCCCGCGCGCCCCCGCCATCTCCTGGCCGTCGACGGCCGCACCGGCCACCCCATCCCCCTCACCCACTGAGAAGCCGGAGCCACCCGCTCCGCCGCACGCAGCAGCCACCCGCTCCGCCGCACGCCGCAGCAGCCCGCACCGCCGCACGCCACCGGGGTCGCGCAGCAGGGGCACCTGGTGTCGGGCGCTGCCTAAGTGCGCTGGGCGGCCCATTTGCGGATGAGGCCGATGCGCTCGCGGATCTGGTCGGCGGAGGCCTGGGCGATGGGCGGCCCCCCGCAGCTGCGGCGGAGCTCGGCGTGGATCACCCCGTGGGGCTGGCCGGTGCGGTGATTCCACGCGCCGACCAGGCCGTTGAGCTCCTTGCGCAGCTCGTGGATCTGCTCGTGCGGGGCCAGTTGCTCGGGCTCGTCCTTTGGCTGGCGCCGCCTGGCCGCCTGCTGGTCGGACTGACGCTTGCGCAGCAGCGTGGCCACCTGGTCGGGCTCCAGCAGACCGGGCAGACCGAGGAAATCCTCCTCCTCGGGCGAGCCGGGCTGCGCGGACGTGCCGAACTCGCCGCCGTCGAACAGCACCCGGTCGAACGTGGCCGACGCCTCGAGGGTCTGAAAGGGCAGCTCCTCGCCGAGCGCGTCGGGCTGCTTGCGCTCCTGCTGGGCCTGCTCGAGCAGGTCGTCGTCGAGCCCATCCTCCGGGCGGCGGCGGTTGAGCACGTGGTCGCGCTCGGCCTCCATCTCGGCCGCGAAGCTCATCAGCAGCGGCACCGACGGCAGGAACACCGACGCGGTCTCACCGCGCCGCCTGGCCCGCACGAAGCGGCCCACGGCCTGGGCGAAGAACAGCGGGGTCGAGATGCTCGTGGCGTAGATCCCGACGGCCAGGCGCGGGATGTCGACGCCTTCGGACACCATGCGGACCGCGACCAGCCACCGATCCTGCGAGGCGGCGAACGCCTTGATCTTCTTGGACGCGCCCGGGTCGTCGGACAGGACCACGGTCGCGCTCTCGCCGGACACGGCGCGGATGTGCTTGGCATACGCCCGGGCCGTCTCGTGGTCGGTGGAGATCACCAGGCCGCCGGCGTCGGGCATGCTCTGCCGGACCTCGGTGAGCCGGCGGTCGGCCGCCTGGATGACCTGCCGGATCCAGTCGCCCTTCGGGTCGAGGGCGGCCCGCCAGGCCTGGCCGAGCTGGTCTTTGGTCAGCGGCGTGCCGAGGGTCGCGGTGATCTCGTCGCCCGCGCGGGTGCGCCACTTCATCTCCCCGGCGTACGCCAGGAAGATGACGGGCCGGACGACGCCGTCGGCGAGGGCGGGGCCGTAGCCGTAGGAGTAGTCGGAGACGCTGCGGAGCGCGCCCTCGGCGTCTTCCACATAGCCCACGAACGGGATCGGGTTGTCGTCGGACCGAAAGGGCGTGCCGGTCAGCGACAGGCGCCGGACGGCCGGCTCGAAGGCCTCGCGGATGCCGTCGCCCCACGACTTGGCGTCGCCCGCGTGGTGGATCTCGTCGAAGATGACCAGCGTCCGCCGCGCTTCGGTGCGCGCTCTGTGGAGGGCCGGGTGCATGGCGACCTGGGCGTAGGTGACGGCGACGCCCGTGTAGTCGCGCGAGGTGGCCCCCTGGCCGTTTTTGAACTCAGGATCGATGCCGATGCCCACCCGGCCGGCCGCGTCGGCCCACTGCCGCTTGAGGTGCTCGGTCGGTGTCACGATCGTGATCGCCCGGATCACCCCGCGGTGCAGCAGCTCGCTCGCGATGCGCAGCGCATACGTCGTCTTTCCGGCGCCCGGTGTGGCGACCGCGAGAAAGTCACGGGGCTCATGCTGGAAGTAGAGGTCGAACGCCTCCTGCTGCCACGCGCGCAGCTTCGGCGCCGTCCCCCAGGCTGCCCGATCCGGATAGGACGGGGGCAGTTGCGATGCCGTCTGAACTCGTTCGGTCCTCACAGTGGCAAAAGGTTAGCCGGGACCACCGACAAGACATGCCGTCGACGGAGATCCTCGCGAAAGTCGTCACTTCGCGCCGGCCATCACCTGATCCACCTCGGTGCGTAGTCCTGGCTGGTCGGGGTGGGCGAGGCCGAGCAGCATGACGGTGTGCCCGTCGGGCCGGGTGAGCAACGTCACCCGAAGGTAAGCCGGCTGGTTGACCACGTCCCGATATTCGGCGCGCACGGCCCGGGTCCATCCGCCACCTGGCATGGCCCGGTCGTCGACCACGTCGACCTTGTCTCCATGGAGCAGGAGCCGGCCGTACAGCTCGCTCAGATCGAGCAGGGCACCCCGGAGGTCGGTCGCGGGCACGACGACCCCGGGCCGGGCCATCACGGTCGCGAGGTCGCTCCGTGCGGCCACCGACGTGAAGCCGGTGACGGGCGCGACCGGGCCCTCGGACCAGCCGGGCGGCAGCGTGTACGTGACGCCGGCGAGCGAGTCGGTGACGCGGGTCACGGGGACGGGCTCGTCCCGGTTGAGGATCAGCAGGGTCAGCGCCGCGATGACGGCCGTGGCCGCGGCGAGCGCGAGAAAGCCGACGACGGCGCGCACGACCCAGCGAGGCGCCCGGCGCCGTGGCGGCGGCGCGGGCGTGCCGTACCAGCGGGCCGATGGCGGCAGGTCCTGCTCAACCTGAGTAGAACCCGCCTGTGCGGCGCCCAAGTCCGCGGCGCCCCGGTCGGCCTCCTCGCTCTGAGGTGGCCAGACACGGCGCGTCCACTGGTCGTCCACGATCCCTCCTCGCATGACCCGCGTGCCCGCGCGTGTCTCCGTGGAGTAATTCACGCCGTCACTACCCCGTCAACGAGGATTCCACCTTTTGCTCTACGCGAGCCCGCTATGTGACCTCAGTGTGTCCAGGACGGCGATACATGTCCCACATGGCCCGCATCCGTGCCCCCTGGCCTGCGGTGAACTGTCTCATGCAGCGGTCGTAGGAGTAGTCCATGAAGTTGTGGACCGGGTCGTCACCGGGGAGCGGGCAGGTGTTCTTGCGCGTCTCCGGGCATCCTTCGGTCGGATAGGCCTCGAAGGGGGTGTCGGCCACCGAGTCGCCCGGCGCCGTGCACCCGTTCTCGAAGGTGTGCACCAGGCCCAGCCAGTGCCCGATCTCGTGCACGCTGGTGAACCCGCGGTTGAAGTTGCGCAGCGGCCCGCCCGGCAGGCTCCGCCAGTCGATGACCACGCCGTCGAGCTGGGCGTTGTCCTGATACCAATAGGGATAGGTGGAATAGCCCAGCACGAGCTCGCTGAGCTGGGCCAGGTAAAGGTTGAGCGTCTCGGGGCCGCCCCGGCGCAGCGCCTGCTTCATGGGCAGCTCGTACGTCAGCGGGTTGCGGAACCACTGCGCGTTGGCGGTGTGGGTGATCCCCCGGAGCGCGAAGTGCACACCGGTGTCGGCGCCACCGTAGTCCCCGCCGTACGCCCGGTTGAGCGCCTCGATCTGCCGGTGCACGGCCGCATCGGGCGGGCCGAGCTCGCCGCTGGTGATCACGTGGACCACGACCGGGACGGTGATCCCGCTCCTTTTGCGCGGTCTCGTCTGCAACCCGACCTGCAGCCCCGTCTGGAGCCCGGTCCGATGCGCGAGCTGCCGGCGGCGCGTGAAGTCGGCGTTCATCCGCGCGATCTGGCCCGGGCTCGGCTCATGCGGCTCGCGCCGGGACTCCGCGTTGCCGGACGCGGCAGGTGACGCGACACGAGACGCGACGTGTGAGCCGCAACCGGACATCGTGCTTTCAGCCGCGGTAGGAGCGGCGGCCTGAAGCGCGGGCGTGGGCAGGAAAGCCGTCACGAGAACCATGCGGGATACCCGACTGTGACCCCATGCCATCCGCTCCCCCGATGCGTCTGGTCCGAACGATGACGCGCGCACGCGTCCTTCGGATCTTTACGCCTCGGAAGTCGCCCGGCCAGACGGCTCGCCGCAGCCCTGCGGAAGGGATTTATTCCTTCTTGCCCGGTTTGGCGGGCTCACCTTTGGGAAGGCCCTCGTAAATCTCCTTGCATTCCGGGCATACCGGATATTTCTTCGGATCACGGCTGGGCACCCACACTTTGCCGCACAGGGCGCGGATCGGGGTGCCGGACACCATGCTCTCAGTGATCTTGTTGCGGTCGGCGTAATGCGCGAACCGCTCGTGGTCGCCGTCTCCATGGGAGAGCTTCGGTGTGACGTCGCTCTCGGGGAGAATCTTCGTGCTCACCCACGTGATTCTAATTCACCCCTTGTACGTCTCCGCCGTGCGCTGAACCCGGGAGATCCGGCAGGCCGGGGCGGGGCCGCCATCCCGATCGGGCGCCGCCATCGAGGGGCCCGGCGGCCAAGGGAGCGCGACCGCATGCAAACTTTTCTACCGAAAGGCGCGTCTCATCCTTGATGAGAATATTGTTTCGCGGCATCGCCGCAGCCGTCGCCTTCTCCGTCACCGCGGGGCCTGCCGCCGCCCACGCCGAGGCGGCGGCTGATCAATGGAGTGTCGTCCATGCCGACCGCCGCGACTCCTACGACGCGGTCACGGTGACGCCGGGTGGGGGGGTCTGGGTCGCCGGGACCAGGCGTCCGGACAGCGGATCGAGCCGCACTGATTCGCTCCTGCTCAAGGGCGGCCGGTCCACCTTCAAGCGGGTCGCCGGGCCGGGCTTTCGGGTGAAGCTGCTGGCGTCGGCGTCCGACACCAGGATCTGGGCGTTCGGCGCGTCGCGGTACGCCCGGTGGAACGGCAAGCGCTGGCAGGTCAAGCGATGGCCCTATGGCCGGATGGACCGGGCGTACTCCAGCGGCAGCAACCTTTGGGTCATCGAGAACTCGAATGCGTTCCCCGCGGCCGGCAAGGCCGGCTGGAAGGCGCGGTCCACGCTGCGGCGCCTGACCGGATCGATGTGGCGCAAGGTCAGCACGCCGATCGTGGTCAAAGGACTCGACGCCGCGTGGGCGGCGGGCTCGGCGCGGGGCGCCGCCGCTCTGGCCCACTGGACCGGCAAGGTCTGGCGCGTGGTTCCCATACCAGCGGTCCCGACGGCGCACCCGGGCCAGATCTCGGAGTTGACGGACATCGCGATCGACGGTGAGACCGGCCGGGTGATGGCCGTCGGCTGGGTCGCCTGGCCGTGCGGCGGTGCGAAGCACGGCTTCTGCGGTGAGACCTTGCTGCTGTCCGGCTATGCGGGCCACTGGAACTTCGAGGCCCGTCCTGAGCCCGGCATCCAGCCGCGCGCCCAGGCCGAGCCCGACGGCAGAGGCGGGGCCTGGGTCGTCTACGACGCCAAGGGCGGTGGCAGCGGGTATCTGCACATCGGCACCGAAAGTGTCGAGCCGGGCGCCTTTCCCGCTCCGCCGAACCTGAAGGCGTCCGTCCGCGACCTGGCCATCCAGCCGGAGAGCGGCTCCATCTGGGCGGTCGGCGCGGCGCCTTCCGGCCGCGGCGGAGTGATCTGGGCTCACCGCCCCTGAGTCGGCCAGGCATCAGTGCCGCGCTCAGTTTGCGGGCCCCCTTCAAAAAAACCGGAGCGCCTCCGCCGGAGACATACGGTCAACCGGCGAAGGCGCTCACCCAACCCTCGGCCACGTAATGGGCCGCAGGGTCGTAACAGGCTTCAGTGCATGACGGGGGCGCCGGCGCTCTTGCGTCCGGCCCGGACGAACAGGGCGAGGCCGGCGGCGAGCAGGGCGACGCCGGTGCTGACCAGGAAGCCCAGGTGCAGACCGTCCATGAACGACAGATGCGAGGCGTCGGTGACCACCTTGGAGATCTGCGCGGGGAGCCCGGGCGGTGCCATGCCGACCGACGCGGCGTCTTTGAGCCCTTCGAGCTGGGCTGGCGGGAAGGACCTGCCGAGCGGGCCCAGATAGTCGGCGTAGACGGCCGAGACCTTGGCCGCGACGATCGCGCCGAGGACAGCGGTGCCGAGCGCGCCACCGACCTGCATGGCCGAGTTCTGCACGCCGCCGGCGACCCCGGCGAGCTCCTCGGGCGCGTTGCCCACGATGATCTCGGTGGCCCCCACGAACACCGGGGACAGGCCGAAGGCGAGCAGCGCGAACGGCACGGCGCTGTCGACGAACGCCGCGTCGACGCTCAGCCGCGACATCAGGAACATCGCGGCCGCCGTGATCACCATGCCGCTCGCGATGGTGATGCGGGGCCCGATCTTGCCGATGAGCACGCCCGCGATGGGCGACGCGACGATCATGCCGGCGCTCATGGGCAGCATGCGAAGGCCCGACTCGAGCGGGCTCAGCCCGTGCACGCCCTGGAAGAAGAACGTGATGAAGAACATGGCGCCGAACATCGAGAACGCCATGAGGGTCATCAGCGTGGTGCCGATCGCCACCGACCGGTTACGGAACAGGGTGAGCGGCAGCAGCGGCTCGACCGCCCGGCCCTGCCACCACACGAACACGGCTCCGACCAGCACGAAGGCGCCGAGGAACAGGAGGGTCTTGGGGTTGCCCCAGCCCCACTCGGGAGCCTTGATGATGGACCACACCAGGGCGAACATGGTGCCGGACAGCAGCACCACGCCCAGCCAGTCGACCCGCGCGAAGATCTTGGCCCGGTCGCCGCTCAGCGCCCACAGGCCCATGGCGAGGGCCGCGACGCCCACCGGGACGTTGATGAAGAAGACCGACTGCCAGCTCACGTTCTCCACGAGCAGGCCGCCAACGATGGGGCCGGCGGCGCTGGACAGGCCGATGATGCCGCCCCAGGCGCCCATGGCCATGTTGAGCCGGTCGCCGGGGAAGGCCAGCCGGAGCAGGGCGAGCGCGGCCGGCTGGAGCAGCGCGCCGAACAGGCCCTGGAGCACGCGCAACGCGATCAGCACGGAGATCGAGGAGGTGAGCCCGATGGCGAGCGACACCAGCGCGAATCCGGCCACGCCGATCAGGAACACCCGCTTGTGCCCGAAGAGGTCGCCGAGCTTGCCCGCGGTGATCAGGAAGACCGCCAAAGCGAGCAGGTAACCACTGGTCACCCACTGAAGGTCGGCCAATGAGGCGTGCAGCTCGGTGCCGATGACCGGGTTGGCGATGGCGACTACGGTCGCGTCGAGCATCACCATGATCACGCCGAGCGACACGGCCACCAGCGTCAGCCACGGGCTGCGCTCCCTGGTCGGACTCGCGGGCGGCGCGGCTAGCGCTTGCGCCATGAGGGGTCCCCCTTTAACTGGTCTTCACCCAACCCGACGAGATTATGTCAGTCAATGACAGATGACAAACGCTTTTATCCGACATACCCTGACATCCGGCAGTTAATGACAGGAGTGAGACCGTGGGGTTGCGGGAGCGTAAAAAGGAGCGCACGCGGCTCGCGCTGATCGACGCCGCGCTCGCGCTCTTTCTGGACAAGGGCTACGAGGCCACCACGATCGATCAGATCGCGGGCGCCGTAGAGGTGTCGCCGCGCACGTTCTTCCGCTACTTCGCCTCGAAGGAGGAGGTGGCGCTCGCTCCGCCCGCCGACGGCCTGGAGCACTTCCTGGCCGAGTTGAGCGAACGCCCGGACGACGAGCCCCCCTTCGCCGCCATGGCCAATGCTATGCGGTCGGTCATTCAGGTGCTGCGCGAGGGTGACGCCGAGGAGGCCCGCCGGTTCGTCCAGTCGCGCGCGGTGATCGACGCCGAGCCCGCGCTCTTCGCCGCCAGCCACAGCCTGCTGGTGGAGCAGGAGCAGCGGCTGGTCGCCGAGGTGGCCCGCCGTCAGGGCGCCGATCCGGAGCGCGACCTGCTCCCGCTGTTCGTCACCGGCGTGTTCGGCCTGCTCACGCGGATGGGCTTCGAGCACTGCTTCCCGGCCGGCGTGGAGGATCTGACCCGCATGGCCGTACGCCTGGAGGAGGCGATCGCGCTCGCCGAGCGCTCGCTGTGCCCGGGCTGGGATCTGGGCCGGGTGCCGCAGGTCAGTTGAGGCTGGGGTCGTCCGGATAGGTGGCGACCATGGCGAGGTCGCCCGGCTGGCGGCGAAGGACGGTGCGCCACAGGGTCGTCGGGTCGTCGTGGAAGGTGTCGCCGGGCTCGGAGTCGACGACGTACCAGGCGCCTTCGCGGATCTCGCTCTCGAGCTGCCCGGCCGACCACCCGGCGTAACCGGCGAAGATCCGCATCTGGGCGATCTCGCCGGCCAGGATCTCCGGCGGCGCGTCGAGGTCGACCGTGCCGAGCCGGGAGACCGCGGGGCGCGCCGAGTGCAGGCGCCGCCATCCCAGGGGCTCCTCGCCGCCGTGCACGGCCGCGAGGGCGAGCGCGCTGTCGGTCTGCACAGGTCCGCCCTCGAAGAGCACGGACGGACCGGTGACCAGGGGGTCCCAGACGGGCAGCACCTGGGTCACCGCGACCTCGCTCGGCCGGTTGATCACAACGCCCAGCGTTCCGCCGTCCACGTCGTGCTCCAAGACCAGGACGACGCTGCGCCGGAAGTTGGGATCGTCGAGCAGTGGCGTCGCAACCAGCAACCCGCCGACGTAGATCGCCTCCGCCATAACTCCCATCATGAAGTAGGAACGGCGTATCGTGCACTTCACCCCCAGATCGTCACTCTGTGTTACATATTCGGATCTGTTGGGAACTGTACGTCACATGATGGGGAAGGTTGCGGCGCTCGTCCTGCCGATGGCGGCGGCGCTGTGGATGCCGGGGATCGCGCTCGCGACCCACATGAGCAATGCGCCGTGGACGCCGACAGTGGACATCGACGTGTCCGACGTGCGCTGCCCGGACAGCTTCGCGACCGTGCAGCTGTCCGCACAGGACGGGTCGGGCCAGACCGGATACTCGGTGAAGCGGGGCGACAAGCAGCTCGCCGGAGGGGTGCTGAGCGGAGGCAACAGCAAGACCGTGCGGGTGGAGGTGCCGCCCGGCCGCAGCGTGCACATCAAGGTCGACATCGCCGGCCAGGGCGTGCAGTCGTACACCTTGCGCTCCGACTGCCGTGGCGGTCAGTGGGGCGGCGGCGCGGCCCGCTGCGGCGCGCACGGCGGAAACTGCGCCGGGGGCGAGACGAGCTGGTGGAAGCGGAGCGGCGGCCTGTTCGGCCACGGCCGCCGTGGCGGTGGCGGCATCGGCAACCGGCTGCCCTTCACCGGGCCGCCGGCCGACCTGTGGGGCAAGATCGCCACCGCGGGCGGGATGCTGCTCGTCGGCGGCATCCTGTGGTGGTACGGCGGGATCTGGCCCGTCGCAACGGGCTCCCCCAGGTCTCTAGGCCTCGGTGAAGCCGCGGGCCTTCCCGCCGGCCGACTCGCGTACGGCCGCGGCCACCGCGTTGGCCACGTCGGGGTGGAACACGCTGGGAACGATGTAGTTGGGGCCCAGCTCCTCGGGCGTCACGACCGCCGCGAGCGCACGGGCCGCGGCCAGCAGCATCTCCTGGGTGACCCCGCTGGCCTGCGCGTCGAGCAGGCCGCGGAAGACGCCGGGAAAGGCCAGCACGTTGTTGATCTGGTTGGGGTAGTCGGACCGGCCGGTGGCCACCACGGCGGCGTGCTCGCGCGCGTCGTCGGGCGAGACCTCGGGCTCGGGATTGGCCAGCGCGAACACCACCGCGCCGGGGGCCATGGTGGCGATGTCGTCGCCGGTCAGGATCCCGGGGGCGGACACCCCGATGAAGACGTCGGCGTCCTTGACCGCGCCGCGGAGGTCGCCCGAGTAGCCCGCGGCGTTCGTGTGCTCGGCGATCCAGCGGAGCGACTCGTCGAGGTCGTCGCGCTGGAGGCAGACGGCGCCGCGAAGGTCGCAGACGACGACGTCCTGCGCGCCGGCCGCGAGCAGTAGCCGCAGCACCGCGGTCCCGGCCGCGCCCGCGCCGGCGAGCGCGATCTTCACGTCCGGCATCTGCTTGCCGACCACCCGCAGGGCGTTGGTGAGCGCGGCCAGCACGCAGATCGCGGTGCCGTGCTGATCGTCGTGGAAGACGGGGATGTCGAGCAGGTCGCGCAGCCGCCGCTCGACCTCGAAGCAGCGCGGCGCGGAGATGTCCTCCAGGTTGATGCCGCCGAAGCCGGGCGCGATCACCTGGACCGTGCGCACGATCTCGTCGACGTCCTGGGTGTCGAGGCAGATGGGCCACGCGTCGATCCCGCCGAACCGTTTGAACAGCGCGGCCTTGCCCTCCATGACCGGCAGCGCGGCGGCCGGGCCGATGTTGCCGAGCCCGAGCACGGCCGAGCCGTCGGTGACCACGGCGACCGTGTTGCGCTTGATCGTCAGGCGGCGGGCGTCCTCCGGGTTGCGCGCGATGGCGAGCGAGACCCGGGCCACGCCGGGGGTGTAGGCCATGGACAGCTCGTCGCGGTTGCGCAGCGGCACCTTCGACTGCATCTCGATCTTGCCGCCGAGGTGCATGAGGAAGGTGCGGTCGGAGACCTTGTGAATGGCCACGCCCTCGATCGCGCCGAGCGAGTCGACGATGGCCTGGGCATGGTCGGTGTCGCGGGCCGCGCAGGTGACGTCGATGCGGAGCTTGTCGTGGCCGGCCGTGTTGACGTCGAGTGCGGTGACCACCCCGCCGGCCGTCTCCACGGCGTGGGTGAGCTGGCTGACGGCCTTGCCGCCGGCCGGAACCTCGAGTCTGACGGTGATCGAGTAGGAAACGCTCGGCACGGTGGCCACGTCAATCCGCTCCCTTGCGCATTGGGTGATGGCACACAATTTAGTCCCATGTCTCAGCCGAGCGCGTCGGCCGCCGTCACAATCACCTCGACGCAGGCGGGCACCGGAATCACCGTGCTGTCCAGGATCAGGTGATAGAGATCGGGGTCGGCGGGATCGGTGCGGTAGAAATGCCGCACGTAGGCGGTCCTGGCCCGGTCGTTGTCCCACACGATCCGGCGCACCTCGCGCTCGTCCACGCCCGAGAAGGCGACCGTCTGCAGCACCCGGCGGCGCAGCGGGCCGTCCAGCCGCACGTGCAGCGCGCCCGGATGGTCGGCCAGGACGACCGCGCCCGCCCGGCCGAGGATCACCCCGCCGTGCAGCCGCGCGACCTCCTTGATCACCTGCTCGGTCTGGACCGCGAACTCCTCCGGCGTACGGGGAAAGGGCTGCGGATAGACCTCGACGCCGCCCAGCGAGACCGTGGGCAGCCGCATCATGCCCATGAGCAGGCGGGTGAGGCCGCTCTCCGCGCGGTCGTCGTGCGCCAGGGCCTCTTCGAGCGAGACCCCGAGATCCTGCGCCACGGTGGCCGGGATGGCCCGATCCACGAAGGGCACGCCGAGCCGCTCGGCCACGGCCGGGCCTATCACGCTTCCGGCGGTGCCGTACGTCGCGGAGATGGTAACGACCCGCACATCCCCTATATGCCCTTTAGACCAGGACGTATGGCTAGATACGTGCGGCTAGAACAGAGCCGACGCCAGGCCGCGCCGCGCCTTGAGCACGGACGGATCGTCGGCGGGCAGCGTCTCGAACAGGCTGAGCAGATGCAGCCGGGCCTTGTCGCGCTCGTCGCCCGCTGTGCGGCGCACCACGCCGATGAGCCGCTCGAAGGCCTCGTCGACCCGCCCGGACAGCACCTCGACGTCGGCCGCCTGCGTCTGCAGGTCGACGTCGGCCGGATCCTCGGCCGCGCGGCGCAGCACCGCGCCCGAGTCGAGGCCGGAGGTCCTCCGGACCAGGCCGACCCCGGCGAGGCCGATGCGGGCGTCCTCGCTTGACGGGTTTCTGGCCAGCAGCCGCTGGTAGGCGGCGGCCGCGGCGTCGAGGTCGCCACTCTCGATCGCGTCGTCGGCGGCCTGCAGATCGGGGTCGATCGGCGGCTCGGCCGAAGGATCCTGCGGGGCGCCCGGCTCGATGCCGAGCTGCTCGAAGACCTGGGCGAAGGCCTGCCGCAGCTGAGCCTCCGACAGCGGGCCCTCGAACAGGGGCATCAGCTGCCCTTGTATCGCCATGTAGACCGTCGGCACGGCGCGCATCCGCAGGGCCTGCGCCAGCTCAGGATTGGCCTCGACGTCGACGCGGGCCAGCACCCAGGCGCCGCCCGCCTCCGCGGCCAGCTTCTCCAGGGCCTGGCTGAACTGCTGGACCTGCTCGGCGCGCGGGACCGTCGCCTCGACCACGACCGGCACGCTCATCGAGCGCTCGATCACGTCGGCCGTGAACGTGGCCGCCGTCACCTCGGCCACGCTCGAGGGCGTGGCATCCTGCCCGGCCGCCTCGCGCCGCGCCTGGGCGTCGAGAGCCTGCTTGCGCGCGCCGAGGTCGACCGCGCCGTAAAGCGATCCGGGTCGCGTGAAGTCCGCTGCCATACCCCCAATCCTGCCCCATGCCGAACCCTGACCGTCCCGCGACGCCCCTAGAACCGCGCGGGTTCCACGTATGTGCCCCATTCCTCCCGCAGGACGTCGCAGATCTCGCCCAGCGTGGCCTCTGCGCGGGCCGCCTCGAGCATCGGCGGGATCATGTTCTCCGTGCCGCGCGCGGCCGCGACCATCCGCTTGAGCGCCGCGTCCACCGCACCCTGATCCCGTACGGCACGGCGGTCGGCGAGCACGCGCCGCTGCTCCAGCTCGACCTCGTGGCTGATCCGCAGGATCTCCAGCGGCTCCTCCACGGTCGAGGTGTGGCAGTTGACGCCGACGATCCGCTTCTCGCCCTTCTCGAGCTTGCGCTGGTAGTCGAAGGCCGCCTCGGCGATCTCGGCCATGAACCAGCCGTCCTCGATCCCGCGGAGGATGCCGGAGGTCATGGTGCCCGTGCCCATCTCCCGGACCTTGGTGAAGATGGCCTCCGCCTCGGCCTCCAGGCGGTCGGTGAGGGCCTCGACGTACCAGGACCCGCCGAGGGGGTCGACCACGTTGACGACCTCGGTCTCCTCCATGATCACCTGCTGCGTCCGCAGCGCGATCTCGGCGGCCTTCTCGGAAGGCAGCGCGAGGACCTCGTCCAGGGCGTTCGTGTGCAGGGACTGCGTGCCGCCGAGCACCGCCGCCAGGGCCTCGATCGCGGTCCTGACCACGTTGTTGTACGGCTGCTGCGCGGTCAGCGACACCCCGGCCGTCTGGGTGTGGAAGCGCAGCCACTGGGCCTTCTCGCTGGTGGCGCCGTACACGTCGCGCATCCATCGGGCCCAGATCCGCCGCGCGGCGCGGAACTTGGCGATCTCCTCGAAGAAGTCGACGTGCGCGTCGAAGAAGAACGACAACCCGGGCGCGAACGTGTTGACGTCCAGTCCGCGCGAGAGCCCGAGCTCGACGTAGCCGAAGCCGTCGGCCAGCGTGAACGCCAGCTCCTGCGCGGCCGTCGAGCCGGCCTCCCTGATGTGGTAGCCGGAGACGCTGAGCGGCTTGTAGGCGGGGATCTCGGCCGCGCAGTACTCCATCAGGTCGCCGATCAGCCGAAGGTGCGGCTCGGGGGCGAACAGCCACTCCTTCTGGGCGATGTACTCCTTGAAGATGTCGGTCTGCAGCGTGCCGTTCAACCGCGCGACCGGGGCGCCCTGCCGCTCCGCGGCCACGACGTACATGCAGAAGATCGGCACGGCCGGGCCGCTGATCGTCATCGACGTGGTGACCTCGCCCAGCGGGATGCCGTCGAACAGCAGGTCCATGTCGAGCGCCGAGTCGATCGCCACGCCGCAGTGCCCGACCTCGCCCAGCGCCCGCGCGTCGTCGGAGTCGCGGCCCATCAGGGTCGGCATGTCGAAGGCCACCGACAATCCGCCGCCGCCCGCGCCGAGGATCATCTTGTAGCGCTCGTTGGTCTGGCGCGCGTTGCCGAAGCCGGCGAACTGCCGGATGGTCCACGGCCTGCCGCGATAGCCCGTGGGATGCAGGCCCCGGGTGTACGGATACTCCCCCGGCCAGCCGATGCGCTCGAACCGCTCGTCCGCCTGCGAAGGCCCGTAGACAGGATCGACCGGGATCCCCGACAGCGTCCTGAACTCGCGATCCCGCTTGGCGGCCGCGTCGAATCGCGCCTGCCACCGCTCCCGCCCCGCCACGATCTCCTCAGCGTCCATACCTCAGATACTAGGACGTCCTACTAACTTCCTGAAGTCACGACTCACTAAGGAGCGGCAGGCAGGTGTTCGTGAGGCGCGTCCCCTTGACCGACCTGGCCTGGTGGGAGCCGACACGCCGGGCGCGTGGCTGACGGGCCACCTCCGGCCCCGCGGCGCGCGTTCACCTCGCCGATCGTGGCGCCATCAGCGAGGTGATCGATTCGCGTCGGCGCTTTGCAACCACTTCCTGATCTTGATGTACAGCTCGCCTATCTCCACAGGCCGGGGGCAGGCGCCGGCGAAGTATGCGCCGATGCGGGGCTTGCCGCGCCCGCCGAACACACGAGAGGCCTCGTCGAAAACGGTCGCGTCGATCCGCCGCAGATACGCCTCGAACTCTCCCGCCTTGTCGGAGCCGCCGCCGGACCGTCGGCGATGATCGCCCACGGAACGCCGAAGGCGTCGAGGTAGTCGATATACGCGCCGAAGGCCGTGTCTCCCTCCACGCTGATGAGCACCATGTTCGACGCCTCAGGGTTGGGAGCCCCCAGATCGTCGGTATTCCGCCACCACTGAGAAAGAGCATCGACTTCCGTGCGCCCCTCGCAGAGGATGACGGCCGCCGCGAACAGCAAGGCCCTTACGTGGGTGGGCTCCAGCAGCTGGATCCAGCGAGCGATTCGGGCGTCATCAAGACTGTCGGCACGGTGCAGCTCCGGGCCGTCCGCATGGGGACCGAGGCGCACGATCCCTTTTATGTCGTCCGCGCTCTCGATAGGGACCAGATCCGGACTGTGCGTGATCGCGAGGCACTGGCCCGATTTGCGGAGCAGTGAAATCAGCCGGCGCTGCATGGTCGGCTCCAGGTGAACCGTCGGCTCGTCGAGAACGAAGAGCCGGCCAGGCCTGCCCGCGAGCAGGGTGCTCAGCATGAGGGCCTCCTGAATCCCGGCCCCAGAGAACTCCACCGGAATCTCGCCCTTCTCGTCGACCACCGTCGGTTCGATGGCCATCGGCAGGGCGGGGTCCACCGTGGATTGGGTCATGCGCAACCCGAGCCGGCGCCCCGTCAGATAGAAGAACTTGCCTTCGATATCCATGTAGCGGGCCCGCTCTTCACTGCCTCCATTCTTGAGCCTGAACAACTCGGCCGAAAGGTGCTCGCCGGAACGGAGACTCACAGGAGCGGCCACCTCGGCGAAGTCGAAGTTGCGGCGGAACGGCAGGCGCCGATTGTCGGTCAGGACGAGGCCCTGCCGCAGGATCTCGGCCATGACTTCGCGGAAGGAGAGATATCTGTTGTCGCGCTCGATTCGAAGGGCGGCGAACAGACGCCGGACACTCTCGGGCGCCGGATTCGAGCCGTTGACCTCAGGCGTCAAGAGAAACGAAACACGCTGAGCCGGCATGTTATCCAGCGCCACGCCGAAGCTGATGTCAGAGGTTAGCATCGCGACCCCGGTCACCACCGATTCGGGACTGGAGTGGTCGATGGACAGCAAGAATCGGGTGAAGTTGACCAGCGGCCCGCTCGCGGAAGTGAATGGCACCGCTTCGCCTGGTTCAAGGCTGACTGTCGGCACGCCGGCAAGAGGGACATGCCACGTGCTCCCCCCATGGGAGAACTCCCATGCACCCCACCAGGGAGCCTGCCTCGCGGCGTCGAAATCTATCCGCAGCCTTCCCTTCCAGATGGCTTCAAGCGATGCGTCATCAAATTTTTCCTGGATTATCGAATTCAATTTCCCCAGCGAAACCTGCGCCGCGCCAGAGGTCGTCTCGCCGCCTTCCTCGAGGAAGGCCGCGCCCGGGCTCGGCCGATGACGCGATTTCGAATCGCGGACGACGGTCGCCCTCGCGAACCGGCAGCCGGTGGGTCTGTCGTCCGCGCGCGTGGAGTGGGTCTCGCATGGGGGGACGGGGGTGTGGGCCGATTAGCTGATCGAGTTCCAGGCGGTGGCGCGGCGCCGGACGTGACCTTGTGACAGCCCCCTGGGGTGGCTCCTGGGCGAACTGGCGGGGGCGCGGGGCTGAGGGTGGTGGCTCCGATCTGACAAGTACGCGCAAGAGCGAGCTCAACACTGATTGACAATTCAGGAAAAATCCCAAAATGTGGACCCGACTTGATCCCTGTCCACATGGAGGTGGATGTGAGACGCGTCATCACGATCGTCGCTTCGCTCGCGCTGATCGCGGCCGGAGTGGCGACCCCCGCCCAGGCCGCTTTACCCAAGTCGGCTGACGGCGCGGAAGCGCAGTACCTGGTCCTCTACAAGGACGGCGCCAGCGCCGCGGACGCCCAGAAGGCCATCCAGGCCGCGGGCGGCACCGTCCTCACCGTCAACATGGATGTGGGCGTCGCTACGGTCAGCAGCGCCAACACGGGCTTCATCGACGCTGTCAAGGGCGCCTCGACCATCGAGGGCGTGGCGCGCGACCGGGCCATCGGCAGCGTGCCCGCGCAGTCGCGGATCCAGGCGACCGCGGCGCAGGTCGCCGCGGCCAAGGCCGCGGCAGGTGTTGAGACAGAGGGCCGCGAAGGCGCCAAAGCGGTGTCCTTCAAGCGCAACGTCAAAGACGAGCCGCTTGCCGACCTTCAATGGGACATGAAGCTGATCCACGCCGACGTCGCCCACAAGTTCGACCAGGGTGACAAGCGCGTGCTGGTGGGCATCCTCGACACCGGCGTCGACGGCTCGCACCCCGACATCGCCCCCAACTTCGACAGTGGCCTCAGCCGCAACTTCACTGTCGACCTCCCCGCCGACGCCAACGGAACCGTGATCGACGGGCCGTGCGCAAGCGACCCCGACGGCTCCTGCAACGACCCGGCCAACGTGGACGAGAACGGCCACGGCACGCATGTCGCCTCGGCCATCGCGTCGCCGATCAACAAGCTCGGCGTCGCCGGCGTGGCGCCCAAGGTCACCCTCGTCAACCTGCGCGCCGGCCAGGACTCCGGATTCTTCTTCACCCAGCCGACCATCGACGCCCTCACCTATGCCGGCAACCACGGCATCGACGTGGTCAACATGAGCTACTACGTCGACCCGTGGCTGTTCAACTGCGCCGACAACCCGGCCGACTCGCCCGACGAGCAGCTGGAGCAGCGCACGATCGTGACCGCCGTGCAGCGTGCCCTGAACTTCGCGCACAACCGCGGCGTGACCCTGATCTCGGCGGCCGGAAACGGCGCCACCGACTACACCAAGACGATCCAGGACGCGTCCAGCCCTGACTTCGCCTCGTTCCCCGGTCAGAACCCGCGCTCGCGGACCATCCCGCCGAGCTGCATCTCGATACCGAGTGAGGGCCAGCACGTCATCGACGTGTCCTCGGTCGGCATCAGCAAGCGCAAGGCCTACTATTCCGACTACGGCAACGGCTACATCGACGTCGCCTCCCCCGGCGGCGACGTGTACGACACCGCGGACAACACCCGCGACATCACCAAGGCCACCCTCGCCGCCTACCCCGAGTCAGTGGGCCGGGCCGCCGGCACCATCGACGCCGCGGGCAACCCGACCACTCCGGCCGTCGTGAAGGACTGCAACGGCTCGGTCTGCGGTTACTACCAATACCTGCAGGGCACCTCGATGGCCTCGCCGCGCGCGGTCGGCGTCGCGGCGCTGATCATCGGCAAGTACGGCGTGCGCGACTTCCGCAACGGCGGGCTCACCCTGCCGCCGGACATCGTGGAGACCGTTCTCAAGGCCACCGCCACCAAGACGCCCTGCCCGAACCCGCCCGCCTTCACCTACACCCGGATCCTCCCGACCGGACAGACGGTGACCGCCACGCACACCTGCGAAGGCACCCTGTTCAACAACGGCTTCTACGGAAGGGGCATCGTCGACGCGCTCCGCGCGATCGGCCGTTGATCCCCTGAGTCACCTGAGTCATCGGCAGCGGCGGGCGACGTGTCCGCGAAGTCGCCCGCCGCCACCCGAATGGTCCGCAGCAGGTCGAACATCCCCTTGAGGTCGGCCTCGCCGTACATGCCCATGGCGAAGTCGGCGGCCATCAGATCGGCGGTGGCACGCTCGACGACGACCCGCCCCGCGTCGGTGATCTCGGCGAGCACGCCGCGCCCGTCGCGCGGGTTGCGCAGCCGCCGCACCAGCCCGGCCGCGGTCAGCCGGTCGACGGTGTTGGTCACGCTCGTCGGGTGCACCATCAGCCGCTCACCGATCTTCGAAAGCGGCAGCGCCCCCGTGCGGCTGAAGGTCAGCAGCACCAGCGCCTCGTAGCGGGCGAACGTCAGCCCGTACGGCTTGAGCAGCGTGTCGAGCTCCGCGATGAGGATCTGGTGGGCACGCATGATCGACGTCACCGCCGCCATGGCGGTGGACGGGCCGAAGCGCTCCCGCCAGGTCTGCGCGGCCTTGTCGATGGGGTCGAACGGCAGGTGGAGGGGTCTTGGAACGGGCACATCGCTACGCTATCGCGACGATCACCCTTAACCGACCGTGACCAAACCGGTTCCTTGACCAGAGAGTTCACACACCCAAGGTGACTCTCCGTTATGGTTGCAGCGTCAAAGAGTGAGGCGACGGCAAACCGCACCCGTCTGGGGACCGGCCTGCGCGAAGGCCAGCCTCACGGCACGGGGGTGCGCTGGGTGGCACGGGACAGATATCGCGGGGTGACCCGTGACGAGCTGAAGACGAGCGCGGTCGTGGTGGTGGCCGTGCTGGTCGCAGTCGGGCTGGTCGGGGCATGGGGAGTGCTCATCCCCGGCGTGATGGTGTGGGACAACGTCGTGGTCGCGGCCATCGGCACGCTGCGCCTGACCGGCCCGGTCGCGGCCGCGTTCGCCGCCTGGGTGGCGCTGCGCAAGCGGCGCGCCCTCTACGGCCGGCCCATCGGGCTCTGGACGGCGCTGAAAGGCCCGCTGGCGGTCGCCGGCGTCGTGGTCGGATCGTTCGGCGCGACCGTGCTCATGCTCACGCTGCGGGCCGCGCTCAGCGAGCAGGCCGGCCGGCTGCTGCCGAGCGGGCTGCTCATGGGCGCGTCCGGCCTGGCGCTCTACGTGATGATCGGGTGGGTGATCGGGTGGCTCGTCCCCCGGGCCATCACCCCGCTGCCCGCCGGGATCGTCGCCTACGCGCTGTTCGCCTGGCTCGCCGGCAGCGGCACCTGGGCGGCCCGGCTGGCACCCATCACACGCGGGCCCTACGACCTGTTCCAGCCGCTCAGCGCGGCCGGATTCCTCGACCAGTCACTGTGGCTGCTCGGCGCGGCCGCGACCCTGGCGCTGGCCTGGGCGGCCGTGGTCACCCGGGCCACGCAGGCCCTGGCGGGCGCGGCGCTCGCCATGCTGGCCGCCACGACGGGCCTCGCGCGCATGGTGGCCGAGCCCCCTACGACGGCGGTGGCCGGCGGGCACGTCATCTACAGCTGCCAGGAATGGCCCATCACCATCTGCGTGCACCCCGGCATGCGCGCCGGATTGGGCGACCTGGGGAGCACGTTCACCACGCTCGCCGCCCGCCTGGCCGGGACTCCGGCCGCCTTCCAGCGTGTCGAGCAGCGCTCGCGCCTCGACTCCGCCGCCCCGCTCCCCGGGGTGGCGCCCATTCACGTCGACGACCTGTCGTCTGGATACGCCTATCGGGCCGCCGCCGAGTTCGTCGAGACGCTGGCCCGGCCGTGCGCCGCGTCCGAGGCGGCCGGATATCGGGCGATCGTGGTGGCCTGGCTGCGCGGCGAACCGCTTCCCGCCGGTCCGCGGCCGGAATTGCGGGCCGCGGCCGCCTGGTTCTCCGCACTCACCGAGACGCAGCGGCGGGAATGGCTGCGCATGTTCTACACCGACTTCGCCACCTGCCGCCTCGGCGGCGCCCACTTCGAGAACGCCCCCACCCGGCCAGGCTTGCGTGTCTACCCGGTCAACCCGAGTCCTCATTAGGACTGATCGCCGTCTAGGGGGGAAGATGTCCTGCCGTGAACCGACAGTCTCGCGCCTCCCGTGGGGCGGCTCCCGCTGAACAGGCTCCCGCGGAGCCCGTCGCGCCGACTCAGCCGCTGTCGCCGCCCTCCACGCCCGAAACCCCGGCCCGCCGCTCCCGGCGCGGCTGGCGTCTCCTGGCGGGTTTCCTGTTCACCGTCCTGATCCTCATCGTGGGGGCCCGACTGACGTGGGCGTGGCTCAACCCGTTCGGAGAAGAGACCATCGACCGCAGCCAGCCGGTGCTGCTGCAGTCGATCCACGACCTGTCCAGGTTCGAGGCGGCGACCGGCAACTTCCAGGTCGTGGTCGACCTGGAGAAGGACGCGTCGTTCCTGCCCGACGCCATCAAGGGCAGCCGGACGCTGTTCGTGGGCGCCGGCAGCGTCGACGCGTACGTCGACTTCTCGACCATGGGCAAGGACGCCATCACGGTCTCCCCCGACCGCACGTCGGTCACCGTACGGCTGCCGCGCGCCCAGTTGGAGCGACCGTCGCTGGACAACAAGCGGTCGTACGTGTTCGCCCAGCAGCGCGGCCTGTTCGACCGGGTCTCCGACTTCCTGTCGTCGTCACCGGAGAATCAGCAGGAGCTGTACGTCCTGGCCGAGAAGAAGATCGGCGAGGCGGCCGTGGCCAGCGACCTGCGGGCACGCGCCGACCAGAACACCAAGACCATGCTTGAGGGCATGCTGAAATCGCTGGGCTTCAAGACCGTCGTGGTGAAGTTCGTCGACGAGTCCTGATCACTTCCTAATCAGTCGATATCTCGGCGATCAGCTCGTCGGCCGCGCCATATGGGTCGATCTCGGCGGCCACGAGCCGGGCGGCCAGCGCGTCGACACGCGCTCCGCCCGTCAGCCGGGAGAAGCGGTCCCGTACGGCCGCGAGCGCGATCGCCTCGATCTCGTCCTTGGCCCTGGCCAGCCGTCGCACCGTGAGCTGACCACTGGCCTCGAGGTAGGCGGCGTGGTCGTCGAGAGCGGCGACCAGCTCGGCCGAGCCTTCGCCCTTGACCGCGACCGTGGGCACGATCGGCGGGCGCCAGTCGCTGTGGACCATGCCGGTCATCGCGCGGAGGTCCCGTACGGTCGACTGGGCGCCCTCGCGGTCGGCCTTGTTGACCACGAAGACATCCGCGACCTCGAGGATTCCGGCCTTGGCCGCCTGGATGCCGTCACCCATTCCCGGCGCGAGGAGCACGACCGTGGTGTCGGCCAGCCGGGCGACGTCGACCTCGGCCTGCCCGACGCCGACCGTCTCGACCAGGATCACGTCGTGGCCGGCCGCGTCGAGGACCCGGATCGCCTGCGGCGTGGCCCAGGCCAGCCCGCCCAGATGACCGCGGCTGGCCATCGACCGGATGTACACCCCCGGATCGGTGGCGTGCTCCTGCATCCGGATCCGGTCGCCGAGCAGCGCGCCGCCGGAGAACGGCGACGACGGGTCGATGGCGAGGACGCCGACCGTCTGGCCGCGGGCGCGCAGCGCGCGGATCAGCATCCCGGTCGACGTCGACTTGCCCACTCCGGGCGCGCCGGTGAGCCCGATGACCCGCGCCCGGATGGGCCGCCGGGTGGCCAGATCGGCGATGACCGCACGCAGCTCGGGAGCGCCGTTCTCGATCAGCGTGATCACACGGGCCAGCTCGCGCGGCCGGTCGAGCCGCACGGCCCTGCCCATGCCCAGCGCGTCATTGCCCGGCGCTTCGCCGTCCGGCGCCTCGTTGCCCAGCGCCTGGTTGCCCGGCACCCCTTACGGAACCCGGATGATCAGGGCGTCGCCCTGGCCGCCGCCGCCGCACAGCCCGGCCGCGCCCAGCCCGCCACCGCGGCGCTTGAGCTCGTGGGCGAGCGCGAGGACGATCCGGGCGCCCGACGCGCCGATCGGGTGGCCGAGCGCGATGCCGCCGCCGTTGACGTTGACCTTGTCGAGCGGGATGCCGAGCTCCTTCGCCGACTGGATGACCACCTGGGCGAACGCCTCGTTGATCTCCACCAGGTCGAGGTCGCCCGCGGTGAGGCCCTGCTTGCCGAGCGCCTGGGAGATGGCGTTGGCCGGCTGGGACTGCAGCGAGTTGTCGGGACCGGCCACGTTTCCGTGCGCGCCGATCTCGGCGAGCCATTCGAGGCCCAGCTCCTCGGCCTTGGCCTTGGACATCACGACGACCGCGCATGCGCCGTCGGAGATCTGCGAGGCCGACCCGGCGGTGATCGTGCCGTCAGAGGTGAACGCCGGGCGCAGCCGCGACAGCGCCTCGACGGTCGTGTCGGCGCGGATGCCCTCGTCGGCGGCGAACTCGCCGCCCTTCGGCAGCGGCACCGGGACGATCTCGGCCTCGAACACGCCGTCCTTCGTCGCCCGCGCCGCGAGCTGGTGCGAACGGGCCGCGAACTCGTCCTGCTCGGCCCGCCCGATGGCCAGGCGCGCGTTGTGCCGCTCGGTCGACTCGCCCATGGCGATCTGGTCGTAGGCGTCGGTCAGTCCGTCGTACGCCATCGAGTCGACGATCTGCGCGCCGCCGTACTTGACGCCCTTGCGGAGACCGGGCAGCAGGTGCGGCGCGTTGGTCATGGACTCCATGCCGCCGGCCACCACGATCTCGAACTCGCCGGCCCGGATGAGCTGGTCGGCCAGCGCGATCGCGTCGAGCCCGGACAGGCAGACCTTGTTGATCGTCAGGGATGGCACGCTCATCGGGATGCCCGCCTTGACGGCCGCCTGGCGTGAGGGGATCTGCCCGGCGCCGGCCTGCAGGACCTGACCCATGATCACGTACTGGACCTGCCCGGGAGCGACACCGGCCCGCTGGAGCGCGGCGGCGATGGCGATGCCGCCGAGATCGACGGCGGAATGCCCGGCCAGAGAACCGAGCAACCTTCCGATGGGCGTGCGTGCACCGGCCACGATGACGGAACCTGACATGCTGACACCATACCTAGAGGTCCTGGGAGGTCTGTTTCATGTTCCTGCGTATCGACCACGTCGGCATCGCCTGCCACAACCTGGAGGAGACCGTCCAGTTCTACGAGTCGACGTTCGGGCTGACCGTGGTGAGCCGCGAGGTCAACGAGGAGCAGGGCGTACGCGAGGCCATGCTGCACGTGGCCGATGGCGAGAAGGGCGCCTCCTACGTGCAGTTGCTCGAACCGCTCCACCCTGATACGGCCGTCGGCAAGTTCCTGGCGCGGCGCGGCGAGGGAGTTCATCACATTGGCTACGGTGTGGCCGACGTCACAACGGCTCTTGCCGAAATCGCCGGTAAAGGCATACGCCTGATCGACGAGCGGCCGAGGCACGGATCCATGGGCGCTTCGATCGCATTCCTGCACCCGAAGGATGTGCGCGGCGTCCTGACTGAGCTGGTCGAAGCCCCAGACAACTGAGCGTACGTAACAAGTCGCGCATAAAGTCGTAGGGGGCCTCCAACGTGGCAACACCGGAGTACGCTGGCTTCCCACCGGATGCGTTCTCTGTCCGGCCCCCCGTGTAGCCGTCTCGACAACCCAGGATCGAGCCTCATGCAGTCCGACATCGACGCCCAGCTGAACAATTTCTTTGAAGACGCCCCGTCCCGGGAATTCGACGTGGTCCTCCGCGGCTATGACCGGCACCAGGTTCACGACCACTTGAAGCAGGTCGACACTGAGCTCCGTCAGGCCAAGGAGCAGGTCAACGCGCTGCAGCGTGACCTTTCCGACTCCCAGCGTCAGCTGCAGGAGCAGGAGCGGCCGACGTATTCCGGGCTGGGGGCCCGCATTGAACAGCTGCTGAGGCTTGCCGAGGAGCAGGCCACCGAGCTGGTGCAGGCGGCGCGGTCCGAGGCTAACGAGATCAAGGCTGCCGCCAAAGTGGACGCCGCCGACCTTCGGGCCGCGGCGGAGAACGAGGCTGCCGAGAAGCGCGCCCTGGCCAACCGGGAGGCCGAGGAGACGCGGACCGCAGCCGAGCGCGACGCCGAGGAGATCCGCTCCACGGCCAAGCGTGAGTCGGACGAGCTGACCAACACCACCGAGCGTGAGGTCGCCAAGCTGCGCGCCACCGCCGACCACGAGGTGGCCGAGAAGCGGGCCGACGCCGAGCGTGAGATCGCCAAGCTGCGCACGACGACCGAGCGTGAGGTCGCCCAGCTGCGCGCCTCCACCAAGCGTGAGCGTGACGAGGTCCTGACCACCGCCAAGCGGCAGGCCGACGAGATGCGCGCCCAGGCCCAGCGGGTCCTTGAGGAGTCCGAGGCCAAGCGGGCGCAGGACGAGGCGGAGTTCGAGATCCAGCTGGCCGCCCGCCGCGAGGAGGCCGAGCGCCAGGAGTCCGAGCGCCACGCCACCGCCCAGGCCGCCACGCAGAAGCTGGTCGCCGAGGCCGAGCAGCGCGCCGCGACCGCGGAGCAGCGCGCCACCAAGGCGACCCAGCAGTCGGAGCAGACCCGCCGCGAGGCCGACACGCACGCCAAGCAGCTGCTGGCCAACGCGCGCAAGAACGCCGACCAGGTGGTCGCCGAGGCCAAGTCGAGCGCCGAGTCGATCGTGAGCGACGCCAAGTCCGAGGCCGAGCGCAGCCGCAGCAGCATGCAGCGCCAGGTCGACGAGCTCACCCGTCAGCGCGACAGCATCACCAGCCACCTCGCGCAGCTGCGCCAGCTGCTCGGTGGCGCGGCCCTGCCGGGCATGGAGCCCGAGCCCGCCCCGGTGGCCGCGGCCCCGGTCAAGCCGGCCCTCTCCGCCGCCCCCAACGGCGCCGACAAGCCCGTCTCCGCGGCCCCCAAGGCCGCCCCCGAGCCCGCCAAGAACGACGACGACGCCGAGTGGTGGCAGGAATAACCCCCTGACCACCCCCACACCACGGCTGCACCACCCAAAGAGCCCGGCGGACCCCTCCGCCGGGCTCTCCCCTTTCCCCCACCCCCTTGGGCGTGATCTTGCAACATCTCCCGGACCGCAGCTCACCGCTTTCGTGCCAGCGGGAAGGGAATCCCTGCAAGATCACGCGCCTGGGGGGGTTAGATCCAGCCGCGGCGGGCGGCTTGGACTCCGGCTTGGAAGCGGCCGGTGGCGCCGAGGCGGGAGAGGAGGGCGGCGATGCGGCGGCGGAGGGTGCGTTCGGATATGCCGAGCTGGCGGAGGATGGCCTCGTCCTTCATGCCGACCGCGAGCAGTTCGATGATCTGCTGGTCCTCGAGGTCGAGGGCGGCGGGTTGCTGCGGCGCGCCCCACACGGGGGTGGCCTGCTCCCACAGTGTCTCGAACAAGGCCACCAGAGCGTCTGTGAGGGCGCTGTGGCGCACCAGGACCGAGGTGAACCTCATCCCCTCCTCGTGGCCCGTGAGGGGCAGCAGGGCCGTCGTACCGTCCACCACGACCAGTTTGATGGGCAGCTCGGCCAGCACCCGGGCCTGCTCCCCCGCCGCCGTCACGCGGCGGATCTCGTCGAGCTTGGCCGGCAGGTCGAGCACCACCGACGAGTAGACGGCGCGGCAGCGCACCCCGCGCGCGAGCGCCGACTCCTCCTCGCTCGTGCCGCCGCCCGCTGGCTCGGTCGCGTACGGCGGGGCGTCCAGCGCCAGGACCTCGCGAGTGGCGCCGGTGAGGAGCTCGGCGAGCGTGCGTGAGGCCGCGACCGATCCCTCGACGATCTCGATCACCCGTCCCGGGTCGGCCCGCAGCAGCCCCTCCTGGAAGTCGGCGGCCAGTTCGTCGGCCTCGGCCGTGATCCGGTCGAGCTCGGCCTGCCGCCGCCGGATCAGCAGCCCAAGGCCGAGCCTGGGATCGGCGGGGCGATAGCCGTACGGGCCGGAAGGCTCCAGCAGACCGAGGACGAGCAGCCGGTCGACGGCGGGGAGCACGGCGGCCACCGGCGCGTCGAGGCGGCGCGCGCACTCCTCGGGCGCGCAGGTGGGATCGCGCAGAAGCAGCCGGTAGAGCCGCTCTTCGAGGGGGTCAAGCCCGATCGCGTCCACGCCCCGCGCACCTCCCGTGGCATCTTCCGGCCATTGACCGGAACCGGCCACCACATTTACCACAACCGACACAATCTGCCGTCAAAGTGGTAATGCGTCTTTCAGGCAACCCCTGAGGGAGGAAGACGTCGTGGCCGGCGTTGAGGGAGGCGCCGGCCACCGCCTTCCCTCGCCGGCCACCGCCTTCTTTCCGGTCTCGCTAGACGGCCAGGCCCTTGACGAAATCCGCCACGGCGCGGTTGAAAGCTTCAGGATCCTCGACCGCCGACAGATGGCCGGCGCGCTCGATGACGGTCAGCCGGGCGTCAGGGATCGCCTCGGTCATGGCCTCGGCGTCGGACCGCGGCGACAGCTCGTCCTCCTCGCCCACCAGCACCAGCGCGGGCGCCTTGAGCGCGCGCAACGTGTCGAACGAGTCGGGCCGCGCGGCCATGGCCCGCTGCGCCCACGCCACCGCCGGCGCGGGCGCCGACTGCACCATCCCGCGGACCCGCCCGGAGACCATGGCGCGCCGGGCCTTGGTGGTGGGCCCGAGCAGGGTCGGCAGGACCTCGTCGACCAGCACGCCGTTTTCGCCGTTCAGGACGGCCTGCGCGATGCGCTCCCGGTTGGCGCGTGCCGCGTCCACGTCGGCCACGGCCTTCGTGTCGGCGAGGATCACGCCCAGGACCCGGTCAGGGTGGCGGCGGCAGAACGCCATCGTGACGTAGCCGCCCATGGACTGGCCGCCCACGACCGCGCGATCCACGCCCTCCTCGTCGAGGAGGGCGGCCACGTCGTCGGCCATCAGATCGAGCGAGGGCGGGTCGTCACCGAGCCGGGTGCCGCCGAACCCCCGTAGATCGGGCGTGACCACCCGGCACACCGACGCGAGTCCTTCGCGCTGGGCAAGCCACATCGCGCACGACAGAGGGAAGGCGTGCAGGAGGACGACCGGAGTCCCGCTGCCCGCCGAACGCGAATACAGCTGCACCCGAGCAACGGTAACCCCTCAACCCGGGCGGGTCACGCTCCGGGCGCCGCCGTGACGCCGCCGTCGACGAAGATGACCTGACCCGTCATGTACGCCGAGGCGTCGCTGGCCAGGAAGAGCGCCGGATAGGCCATCTCCTCGGAGGTGCCCCAGCGGCCCATCGGGACATTCCTGATGGTGCTGGCGCTCAGCTCCGCGTCCTCCCACAGATTGCGGTTGAGGTCGGTGGCGGTCCAGCCGGGGCCGAGCGCGTTGACCCGCACGCCGCTTCGCGCCCACTCGATCGCGAGCGTCTTGGTGAGCGCGACCACGGCCGCCTTGGCCGCGCCGTACGCGGCCAGGAAGGGCGAGGCGAGCGCGCCCACCGAGACCACGTTGATGACCGAGCCGCTGCCGCGGCCGAGCAGGTGCGGCGCGACAGTGTGGCAGACCATCATGGCCGAGTCGAGGTTGAGCCGCATGAGCTTGTCCCAGCCGCTCAGCCGCAGGTCCTTGAACTCGGCCATGAAGTTGGACCCGCCCGCGTTGTTCACCACGATGTCGATGTGGCCGAGCGCCTCGATCCCGGTCTGTACGGCCGCGGCCACCGCCTCGCGGTCGGTGACGTCGCAGGGGATCACATGGGCCGCGCGCCCGAGGGCGGAGACCTCCTTCGCGACCTCGGCCAGCGACTCTTCCGAGCGCGACACGAGCGCGACGTCGGCTCCCGCGGCGGCGTACGCGACGGCGATGGCCCGTCCGATGCCACGCGAGGCCCCGGTGATGAAGGCGGTCCGCCCGGTCAGATCAAATGCGTCGAATGCGCCCACGCGCAACCTCCTAGAATGATGCTCTAGAAGTTATACCTCGTGCGGCAGCGGCGCGGCAGCGGGGTTGACCCGCTTCACGATCTCGCCGAGCACGATCCGCACGTACGGCTCGCCCACCCACAGGTGTTTGGCCCCGTCAACGCCGATCACCTCGGCCTGCGGCACCCGCGCGAACCGCTTGACCGCCTCCTCGGGCCGCAGGTAGTCGTCGAACTCCGGCACGAGCGCCACCAACGGCCGCCCGAACTCGCCCCAGGCGTCGAGGTCGGCGTCGCTCGCCCGGCGCAGGGGCGGGGACAGCAGGATCGCGCCCTCGACGAGGGGATCGCGGCCCCAGCGCAACGCCAGCTCGGTGCCGAACGACCAGCCGAGCAGCCACGGGTGCGGCAGATCATGGAAGTCGGCGTACTCCACGGCCGCGGCGACGTCGAACCGCTCCCCCTCGCCGCCGTCGAAGGCCCCCTGCGACGTGCCGCGCTCCGAGGTCGTCCCCCGCGTGTTGAACCGCAGGACCGCGAGGTCGGCCAGCGCCGGCAGCCGATAGGCCGCCTTGCGCAGCACGTGGCTGTCCATCATGCCGCCGTGCGTCGGCAGCGGGTGGAGGCAGACCAGCGTTGCCACCGGCGCCCGCTCGGCGGGCAGGGCCAGCTCGCCCACCAGGGTCAACCCGTCGGCCGTGGTCAGCTCGATGTCCTCCCGGCGGGCGGGCAGCACGGTCGACGCGCGGATCTCCACAACAAGCCCTCTCAGTAGCGGGTGCGGCCGGGGCCCCGGTTGAGGCGGTGGCGCCAGCAGGCAGTGTGCCAGTGCCGCCGCTCGTCCTCGCCACCGGGCCAGTTGGGCCAGGTCACCACGTGCGGCTCGGCCGTGCGGATCTCCTGGTCGCAGCCGGGGCACCGGTAGGGCCGGCCCGCCGCCGAGCCAGAAAGCGCGCGCACGACCCACTCGCCGTCGGGCGCTTCCTCGACGCGGTCGACGCCCGGGACCCAGCCGCCGAGGGGTTTGTCATCCGGCTTTCGCCGCTGCCGGCGGGGACTCATAGAACCCCAGGTTAGCGGTGACGAACTGGTCCAGAAGAGGCGCCGGGTTGAACGCCGGCTCACGATATTCGGCGTAGAGGGCGCGCAGCCCGTCCCGTACGGCCGCGGGCCCGATCGCGTCCAGCGTCTCGAACGGCCCGGCCGGATAGCCGCAGCCGAGGCGCATGGCCGTGTCGATGTCCTCGGCCGAGGCGTATCCGCTGTCCAGCATCCGCACGGCGTCGTTCAGATAGGGATACAGCAGGGCGTTGACCACGAACTCGGCCCTGTCCTTGCAGGCGATCGGCGTGCGCTTGAGGATCCGCATCAGGTCGCGCGCCGCGCGCGCCGCCTCCGGTGAGGTGACCGCCGTGGACGCCACTTCGGCCACCGGGCCGGCCAGGTGGACGCCGACGAGGCGCTCAGGATGCGAGAGCCGTACGGCGTGCTCGACCACGGGCCGGTCGGAGACGGCGAGCACGAGGTCGGCGTCGACGCCTGACAGATCGGCCGGATCGGCGTGCACGGCCTTGAAGCCCTTGGCGTCCAGCTCGTTCACCAGGGCGTCGTCGGGCGCGATCACGCAGACCGAGGTGGTCGCCAGCTTCGGCCCGTGATCGTGGACGATCTCCTCGTCGGGGCCGTAGAAGCCGTGCCCGGCCTTGCGGCCCAGCAGCCCGGCCGAGACCAGCTCGCGCAGCAGCGGCGCCGGGGCGTGCCTGCGGTCGCGGCTCTCGCCGAACAGCACGTTGATCACCTCGTACGACGTGTCGAGGCCGATCAGGTCGAGCAGCGTGAAGGGGCCCATGGGGAGCCCGGCCCCCTTGGTCATGGCCGTGTCGATGTCGTCACGGGTGGCCACGCCCGACTCCAGCAGCACGCAGGCGTGGTTGAGGTAGCCGAGCAGCAGCCGGTTGACCACGAATCCGGCCCGGTCGCCCACGATCACCGGCGTCTTGTCCAGCCGCCGCGCCAGGTCGGCGACACCCTCGGCGACGCCGTCGCCCGTGAGAACCGTACGGACGACCTCGACCAGCCCCATGATGGGCGCGGGATTGAAGAAGTGCATGCCGACCACCTGGGAGGGGCGCGAGGTGGTGGCCGCGATCGCGGTGACCGACAGTGACGAGGTGTTGGTGGCGAGCACGGCCGACGGCTTGCAGATCCGGTCGAGGTCGGCGAACAGCTCCCGCTTCCACTCCATGATCTCGGGAACCGCCTCCACCACGAGGTCGACGTCGGCGAGGTCACCCCGCTCGACCGTGAAGGAGACCCGCCCCACGATCTCGTCGCGCTCGGCGTCGCTCAGCTTGCCCTTGCGCACGGCCTTGTCGGTGGAGGCCGTCAAATTGGCGCGCCCGCGCTCGAGCGCGGCGTCGTCCACCTCCACGCCGATCACGTTCAGCCCCGCCCGGGCGAACACCTCGGCGATGCCGGCCCCCATCGTGCCCAGCCCCACGACTCCCACTGCTTCCACAGCTGCCTCCCGGTAGTGTTGACGCCCATGCGTCTGGTCATCGCGCGGTGCAGCGTAGATTACATCGGCAGGTTGACGGCCCATCTGCCGATGGCCCCCCGGCTCATCCTGATGAAGGCCGACGGCAGCGTCTCGATCCACTGCGACGACAGGGCTTTCAAGCCCCTCAATTGGATGAATCCGCCCTGCAAGCTCCAGGAGGCCGAGGGGCAGTGGACGGTCACGCAGAGTAAAACGGGCGAGAAGCTGGTCCTCACGATCGAGGAGATCCTTCATGACTCGGCGCATGAGCTGGGCATCGACCCTGGCCTGGTCAAAGACGGGGTCGAGGCCCATCTGCAGGAGCTGCTGGCCGAGCACATCTCGACGCTCGGCGACGGCTGGACGCTGATCCGCCGCGAATACATGACCGCCATCGGCCCGGTCGACATCCTCTGCCGCGACCACCTGGGCGGCACGGTCGCCGTCGAGATCAAACGGCGCGGCGAGATCGACGGCGTGGAGCAGCTGACCCGCTATCTCGAGCTGCTCAACCGCGACCCGATCCTCGCCCCGGTCAAGGGCATCTTCGCGGCCCAGGAGATCAAGCCGCAGGCCCGCGTGCTGGCCCTGGACCGCGGCATCGACTGCGTCACCCTCGACTACGCCGCCCTGCGCGGCATCGAGCCGGAGAACCCGACTCTGTTCTGAGGGTGTCCTCGCTACATCGGAGCGGCACCTGATCCGTCGGCCCAACGGCTGCTCATACGCTTCCAGCACGTGTTGACTACCATGAGGCGATATGGAGCGGCTGGAAAGGATCTCTGTGGACACTCCCTCAGGATCACCAGGTGTCCCCTCCTCGCGCGAGGCGTCTGCGAAGGAGTGGCCGCCGAACACCTATCTCGGAGCAATCACCGACGAGGCGCGTAAGGCGCTGCTCTCACTGGGTCGCCGCCGGGTCTTCTCCGACGGTCAAGTGTTCATCACGGTCGGCGACCAATCCACGGACGTCTACGTCATCCTTCAAGGCATGGCGCGGGTGGAATCCCTAGACGTTGAGGGCCGTCTACAGGTTGTCGACTTCCAGGTGCTGGGAGACACGGTCGGTGTCGCGGCGGCCATTCGGCACATGCCGCGTTCGGCGACAGTTAAGGCGACAGGCTCGTTCGTCGCGATCGAGATCCCGGGCGACGTCTTCATCCAGTTCCTCCTCGACAATCCACTCGCCCACCTTGCGCTCACGCGGATGATGCTGGCTCGTGCCGACCGTCGCAAGAACTACCGACTCGATGCGAACCAGTACGACGCGCTCACGATCGTCGCCAGAACTCTGGTCGACTTGGCCGAGTCATACGGGACTGCCACGGATGAGGGCGTGGGACTCGACGCGATCATTAGCCAAACGGACCTGGCGCCGCTTTCCGGCTGGAGCGAGTCCGCCGTCAACAAGGCTCTACACACCTTGCGTAACGAAGGAGCGATAGGCCGCGGACGGCTCCGTCTCACAATCATTGACATGGACGTCCTATTCCGCCTGGGCCAGATCCCCATATAGGGTGTCGCGCTAACCCCGCACTATGTACCGAATTGCTATGGCGAGCTTGTAAATGTACAACCCTGGACTTACATTGAAGCCATGAACATCGGTGGGCCCGACCCGGATCCGGTCGAGGCGGCAAGCGCGTTCATAGATGTACGCCAATCAACCGACCTGATCTCCCTGCACGGCGTACGGGTGATACGTGACCACCTGCAAATCATGTTTTCGAAGGTCATACAGGCAGTCGAGGACAACGGCGGCGAAGTCTGCGACATCCATGGGGACGGCGCGCTCGCCGTCTTCTATGGAGTCGGTCGTGTGGACCGTGCCCTGGCCGCCGCTGCGACGGTTCAGCGGATGGTCCAGGAGCACTTCGGGCCCAGTCGCGCGGCGACTTCCTCCAGTCGGATCATGCTGCGAGTCCGGATCGGCATCGACGACAGCTCGATCTGTTCAGGAAGCGTCAGCGACAGAAATGGAAGATCGCTGAATTTCTGGGTTGGCGGAAATATCGCCGACAAGGTGTCCAAGGCGATGGAACAGTCTCGTGAGGTCGGCATCACTCAGGACGCGTTCAACCTTCTCGGCGCCGATGCGCGCACACGATATTCCTGGAGCAACCCCGTGGACGTCCTGATCGGCGGCAGGGTCCTGCCGATAAGGACGTGCCTCACAACCGCACTTCCGAGCTCAACACCGACAGCCGATTCTGAAAGGAAGGCGCACTATGGATGACCCCCCGATAAAGTCACTCGACGAACCACGGCCACTCAACGAGCCGTCACGCGATCTGACTCAGAAACGCTCACGCATAGGACGGTGGGTTTTTCTGACCGGTGGCGCTGTATTGCTGGCGCTGGCAGTCTTCCTCTATCCCCCAGCGGCCGCCCCGTTGGGGGTCGGATTGGCCGCCTTCGAGATTCTGCATCGCACCGTTCGCCGATCGAAGTGACCCTGACCAGGCGTGTTGCCACTCATCTAGAAACGCGCCTGGCTCGGCGCGCCACCACCGGCGCGACTAGAATCAACAGATGGCGATCGTGCACATTGCGACATATAGCCCCAAATGGGAATCTATCGGAAAAACTCTCGCCGCCGATCTACATGCCACGCTAGGTGCCTCAGCGCTCCGCGTCGAGCACATCGGAAGCACATCGATTCCTTCTATGGACGCCAAGCCGATCTTCGACCTCCAGGCGAGTGTGGCCGACCTCGATGCCGCGGAGCAGCCGCTGTCGTCGATCCTGCCTGAGCTGGGCTTCGCAGACACGACCTACTTCTACGACCACATCCCCGAAGGCCACGGCAGCCAGCTGGAGATCTGGCGCAAAAGGTTGTGGATGCGCCGGAGCGCCGACGGTCCCGACGTCAACCTGCACATCCGACAAGCTGGATCGCCCGGCGAGCGCTTCGCTCTGTTATTTCGCGACTGGTTCCGCGCTCACCCCGCGGCCATCCCCGCCTACATCAAGTTCAAGCGGTCCATGGCCGAGATCGCGCCCGACGCCGCAACGTACACCGAGATGAAGAATCCTGTAGTGGACATCGTCGTGGTCACAGCCGAAGATTGGGCTCGCCGCACCGGCTGGCAGATCTAGCGAGCGTCCGTTGGATCACCCTCTGATTTGAGCCGTGTCCTCCGTTCGGGGGACACGTGGGGGGGTCGATCGCAGGCTGTCGAGCCGGCCATGGCGCGGCCAAGGTTGAGTCATGACCACAGCGATCGAGGTCCAGGGCCTGACCAAGAACTACGGCGACGTGCGCGCCGTGGCCGGCCTGGACCTTTCCGTACGCCAGGGCGAGGTGTTCGCGATCCTCGGCCCCAACGGCGCCGGCAAGTCGACGACCGTGGAGATCCTCGAGGGCTACCGCAGCCGCGACGGCGGCGAGGTGCGCGTGCTCGGCCACGACCCCGGCCATCCCACGCGGGCGTGGCGGTCCCGGATCGGGATCGTCCTGCAGACCGCCGAAGACGCCGCCGAACTGACGGTGCGCGAGACTCTGCGCCACTTCGCGTCCTACTACCCCGCCCCCCGCGACCCCGACGAGGTGATCGACCGAGTCGGCCTGACCGAGAAGGCCGACGTCCGGATCCGCAAGCTGTCCGGCGGCCAGCGGCGCCGCGTCGACGTCGCGCTCGGCGTCGTCGGCAACCCCGAGCTGATCTTCCTGGACGAGCCGACGACCGGCTTCGACCCAGAGGCCCGGCGCCAGTTCTGGGAGCTCATCGAGGCGCTCAAGGACGACGGCGCCACGATCGTGCTCACCACGCACTACCTGGAAGAGGCCGAGGCGCTGGCCGACCGGGTCGCGGTGATCGCGAAGGGCCGGATCGTGGCCGAGGGCGAGCCCGCCACGCTCGGCGGGCGCGCCACCGCCAAGGCACGGGTCACCTGGGCCGACGGCTCCGTCGAGACCGACACGCCGACCAAGACCGTGCTGGAGCTGAGCCACCGCTACGACGGCGAGATCCCCGGCCTGGCCGTGCGCCGCCCCACGCTCGAGGACGTCTACCTCTCACTGATCGAGGCCCCCCGTGACTGACCTGACCACTTCCGTGCCCGCCCGCACAGCGTCCGCCAAGCTGCCGTCACCTGTCCGGTTAGGGCTGTCGCGCGCGGCGCTGGAGACGAAGATGTTCTTCCGCGAGAAGGACGCGGTCGTCTTCACGTTCTCCTTCCCGATCATCCTGCTGGCCCTGTTCGGCTCGATCTTCAGCGACGACCTGCCCGGCGGGATCACCGTGTCGCAGCTGTACACGGCCGGGCTGATCGGCGCGGGCGTGATGGGCGCGTCCTTCCAGAACCTCGGCATCAGCATCGCCGTGGACCGCGAGGACGGCACGCTCAAGCGGCTGGCCGGCACGCCGCTGCCGCGCCCCGCCTACTTCGTCGGCAAGATGCTGAGCGTGCTCGTCGTGGCCGCGCTCGAGGTCGCCATCCTGCTGGCCATCGGCGTGCTCATGTACGACCTCAAGCTGCCGGCCGAGGTGGGCCCCTGGCTGACCTTCGTCTGGGTCTTCGTGCTCGGGGTGAGCGGCTCGGCCCTGCTCGGCATCGCGGCCAGCGGGGTGCCCCGGTCGGCGCGGAGCGCGGCCGCGGTGATCGCCATGCCGTTCGTGGTGCTGCAGTTCATCTCGGGGGTGTACATCCCCTTCAACCAACTGCCGGAGTGGCTGATCCGGATCGCCTCGGTCTTCCCGCTGAAGTGGATGTGCCAGGGCTTCAGGTCGGTCTTCCTGGGTGACGCGGGGGCCATCCAGGAGATAACAAAGTCCTACGAACTAGGACGAGTAGCCTTGGTGCTCGCCGCCTGGGTCATTGGAGGACTCGTGTTGTGCCTGACGACGTTCCGCTGGAAAGGCCGCCGCGACGGATGATCGGGTGCAAGAGGAGCGCGGGACCGCGTGACGCCTGGGACGCCATGGGGGGCTGGGAGCTGCTGTTCTCGGTCTCCCTGGTGGTCTCGGTCGTTTTCGTGGCCGCCGACGACGGGGCGAGCGGGGGGATCAAGGCGCTGGTCCTCGGCCTGCTCGCCGTGTGCGCGCTGGCCTATGTGACGCTGGGCCGCCGGATCATCGCCAATGACGAGCACGGGGGAAGGCGCTCCTGGTGGTACGCCGGCCTGGTCATCGTGGCGTTCATCCCGGCCACGGTGCTGGTCCCGGCGTCCTCGTTCGCGCTGTTCGCGCTCTGCCCGCAGGCGTTCATGCTGCTGCGGCCGCGCGCCGCCGTGGTGTTCGTGCTGCTGCTCAACCTGGCACCGGCTCTGCGCTTCCTCGACCAGCCCGACCACCAGCCGGGTGACGTGCTGGTGTTCGCCGGGACCGCGGCCATCACGATCACGTTCACCCTGGTGTTCGGGCCGTGGATCGTGCGGATCATCACGCAGAGCGCCGAGCGCGGCGAGCTGATCAAGCAGCTGGAGGACAGCCGCGCCGAGATCGGCAGGCTGTCGGCCGAGCGGGGCGCCCTGGCCGAGCGCGAGCGCCTGGCCGGTGAGATCCACGACACCCTCGCACAGGGCTTCACCAGCATCATCATGCTCATCCAGGCCGCCGAGGCGCAGCCCGACCCGGCGCGCCACCTCGGCCTGGCCGTACAGACGGCCCGGGAGAACCTGGCCGAGGCCCGCGCGCTGGTCGCCGCGCTCAGCCCGGCGCCGTTGGACGGCTCGACGCTCGACCAGGCGCTGCGCCGGCTCACAGCGCGGCTCAGCGAGGAGATCGACGTGGCGGCCGAGTTCAAGGTCGCGGGCGCCTCGCGCAGCATGCCGCCGACCGGCGAGGTCGTGCTCATCCGGGCCGCCCAGGAGGGGCTGGCCAACGTGCGACGGCACTCCGCCGCGCAGGGCGTCGTCGTCTCGGTCGCGTACGGCGAGGCCGACGTGACGCTCACGGTCGCCGACGACGGCGTCGGGTTCACGCCCGGCGAGTGCTCCGGCTACGGCCTTTCGGCCATGCGCGCCCGGGTCGAGCAGGTCGGCGGCGTGCTCCACGTGGACGCCGCGCCCGGCCACGGCGCCACGCTCACGGTGCGGATCCCGGCGTGATCCGGCTCCTGATCGTCGACGACCACCCGGTCGTGCGGGAAGGACTCCGCGGCATGCTCGACGCCGACCCGGGGATCACCGTCGTCGGCGAGGCCGGATCCGGCGACGAGGCCGTGACCCGCGCCCGCGACCTGACCCCCGACGTCATCCTGATGGACCTGCGAATGCCCGGCGGCGACGGGGTGAGCGCCACGCAGCGGATCGTCAAGGAGCACCCGGGGAGCCGGGTGATCGTGCTGACCACGTACGAGACCGACCAGGACATCGTGCGGGCCGTTGAGGCGGGGGCGGCCGGATATCTGCTGAAGGACACCTCGCGAGCCGACCTGCTCAACGCCATCACGGCCGCCGCCCGCGGCGAGACGGTGCTGTCGCCGTCGGTGGCGACCAAACTCGTCAGCCGGATGCGCGCCCCGGTGACCGAGTCGCTGTCCCGCCGGGAGACCGAAGTGCTGGGCCTGGTCGCGCGCGGGCTCACGAACGCGGAAATCGGTCGTGAACTTTTCATCAGCGAAACCACGGTGAAGACCCACCTGTTGCGGATCTTCGGGAAGCTGGGCGTGTCCGACCGTACCGCCGCTGTGACGACGGCCCTGAGCCGCGGGCTTCTCTAGGGAGGTTCCCTGACACCTTTGTCAATGCTGCTGTATGGGGTACAAAGCACTGATTTCCCGGTACTTCCTTTAAAAGGATCTTACGTCGATAATGGAGAGTTCGTGGGGGGACCTGACGACGTGGGGTGAAAAGCGGTGGGACGTGACTATAGGGGGATGTCGGCCGAGCAGCGCCTTGCGGACAGGCGCGAGCGGCTGATCCTTGCGGCGTACACGCTGTTCGCCAACCCAGGCTTCCACGCCACCACGATCGAACGCCTGTGCGGCACGGCGCGGATCTCCAACCGCGCCTTCTACGAGTGCTTCTCGGGCCGCGAAGAGCTGATGCGGGCCGTCTACGACCGATGCGTCGACGAAACGGTCGCCTACACGGCCAACGCCATCGAGCGGTCCGACCCGGCCCTCGAAGCGAAGATCGTCGCCGGGCTCGCGGCCTACATCCAGTTCGTCACCGAGGACCAGCGCCGCGCCCGGATCATGCACCTCGAAGTGCGCCGGGCCGGCGACGTGCTGAGCAACGCGCGCCAGCGTGCCGTGGGCGAGTTCAGCCAGATGATCGAGGCGTCCCTGGAAGAGCTCGGCGAGAAGCCGCCGCTCGACCTGCACCTGCTCTCGCTCGCGCTGGTCGGCGCGCTGCAGGAACTGCTCATCGAATGGGTGCTGGCCGACGAGCAGCCGCCGATCTCGATGCTGATCGACACCTGCGTCTACTTCTGGCGCCGGACGTTCCTGCCCAACGAACCGTGACATGGCGCCGGCCCGCGAACGGCGAACCGGCGCCCGATATGTGTTCAGGCCGTGAGGGACGGCACTCACCTCGGGAACAGCGATCACAGCATTACACACGGTGACGGCCGGGCGTCAGATCCAGCCCATGTCCTGCGCGGCGCGGATCGCGGTGATCCGGTTGGCCGCGCCCAGCTTGCTGATCGCGCTCGACAGGTAGTTGCGCACGGTGCCCTCGGTCAGGTGCAACGTGGCGGCGATCTCCGTGACCCGGGCCCCGCGGGCGGCGAGTGAAAGGGCGTCGCGCTCGCGGTCGGTCAGCGGGCTCTCCCCCGTCGTCATGGCCGAGGCGGCGAGCTCGGGGTCGAGATAGCGGCCGCCCTCGTGAACGCGCCGGATGGCCGCGGCCAGCTCACCGGCCGGCACGTCCTTGGGGATGAAGCCGCGCACCCCGGCCGCGAGGGCGCGGCGCAGATAGCCGGGGCGTCCGAAACTGGTCAAGATGACCATGGCCTGGCCGGGGAGGCGCTCGGCCGCGGTCAGGCCGTCCATCCCCGGCATCTCGATGTCGAGCACCACCACGTCGGGAGCGTGCTCGGCCACCCCGGCCAGCGCCTCGGCACCCCCGCTGACCTGGGCGACGACCTCGATATCCGGTTCCATGGCGAGCAGGGTGGCGATCGCCTGGCGGACCAGGCGCTCGTTGTCGGCCAGCAGCACCCGGATCATGCCGCGCCGACCTCCGCGAGCAGCACGAACTCCCCCGAGCCGGTAGGCCGCGCGATCAGCGTGCCACCGACGGCCTTGAGGCGTTCGCCCATGCCGGTCAACCCGGTGCCCTTGCTGTCGTGGGCCGGGTCGGACGGCACACCGTCGTTGCGCACCTCCAGGCAGGCGGCCGCGTCGGTGAACCGCACGGTGATGTCGCAGCGGGAGGCCGTGCTGTGGCGCAGCACGTTGGTGACGGCCTCACGGACCACCCAGGCGAAGACCGGCGCCACGGTCTCGGGCACCTGGCGATAGGGCAGGTGGAGCCGGCAGTCCACGCCGGCCGCCTCCAGCACGCCGCGCACGCTGCCGAGCTCGGCCGACAGGTCGAGCTCGCGATAGCCACGCACGGCCTCACGCAGCTCGCGAAGGGCCGTCCTGGCCAGTGTGCGGACCTCGCCCATCTCCTCCCCGGCCGCCGCGGCGTCGGCGCGGGCCAGCCGCCCGGCCAGCTCGCTCTTCACGGCGATCGCCGACAGCTGGTGCCCGACCAGATCGTGCAGGTCGCGGGCGAAGCGCAGCCGCTCCTCGGCCACCGCCAGCCGCGCCTGCGCGTCGCGCCCCGCGTACGCCTCCTCCGCCAAGCCGTAGATCCACACCCAGAGCCGGTTGGAGCAGGGGAAGATCGCGCACATGATCGCCGTGTAGACGACGACGCCGGTGATGAGCCCCGCCAGCGTCGCCGGGTCGCTGGTCAGCTCCCGGTCGCTCGTCAGGATGGTGGACCACGCGGAAAGCGGCGCCAGCACCACGAACACGCCCAGGGACAGCAACACCGTGGCCCGCCGGCTGAGCGTGATGGGGGCCACGGACAGCCAGATCAACGTTATGAAATGCCACCCCGGGCTGAGCAGGCCGCCGACCACCCCGGTGGCCAGGGCCACCAGACCGGAGACGACCACGTCCTTCAGCGGATAGCGCCCGTCGAGCACACTGTCGATGACGCGAATGTAGAGCCAGGTGAAAACAGCAAGCCCGAGCACGGCGGGGATCAGCACCCAGGTGAAGGTCCCGCTGCCGATGGTGGTCAGCGCCACCACCAACCAGCCCGCGGCGATGGTGACGATCAGCACCAGGCGGACCAACCGCCGGGCCCGCCTGAGCTTGTCGTCCGCCGCCTTCACAGCCGCCATTTTACGAACTCTTGAGCACGTCGCCGATACGCACCCGGGCGCCTGTGCGCAGAACGGCGCGCTCGTAGATCCGTGCCCCGAGCAGGACGATGCCCGCCACCGCGGCCAGCAGCAGCACTCCCGACACCGCCACCTCCCACAGGGCCACGTCGGCCGCGGCCGTGCGAACCGGCATGACGATGGCCGAGAAGGGCGGCAGGAGCGAGACCACGCGGGCCACCGTGCTGCCCGGGTCGCCGAGCGCGTAGAAGGCCACGCCGTACGCGACGACGATGAGCGTGGTCATCGGGGCGAGCGCGTTGCCCACCTCCTCCTGACGGGACACCAGCGAGCCGAGCGCGGCCGCGAGCGCCGCGAAGAACGTGTAGCCCAGGATGAACCACACCACGACCCCCGCGACGATCCCGGCAAGGCCGGGCGGCAGGTCGGCGGCGAGCCCGGACGCCGTGGCGGCGACCAGCCCGGCCGCGATGACGCCGGCCAGGTTGATCAGCCCGACCGCGCCCAGCCCGAGTATCTTGCCGCCGAGCAGCTGCCACGGGCGCACCGTCGTGAACAGGATCTCCACGATCCGGCTGCCCTTCTCCTCGACCACCCCCATCGCGACCATCATGGGCGTGCTGATGATCAGCATGAACAGGACCAGGACCACGATGAACGCCAGCCCCCTGCGGGTGTGCTCGGCGTCGGCGCCCGGACCGACCGAGACCACGTTGAGCGGTGTGATCGTGAGCCCGGCCGCCTTGATCTGCGCCTGCGCGTTCGCGGACTGGAGCAGAGCGTCGAGCTTCGGGTCGAGCTCGCCGTTGGACAGGACCTTCTTACCGGCGATGACAGCGTCGACGTCGCCGTCCTTGAGCGCCTTGGTCGCCGACGCCTCGTCCCGGTAGGTCGTCCATTTGGCGTCCTGAATCTGCAGGGCCGAGGTTCCGACCGTGCCGAGGGCGTAGGAGTCGGGGCCGCCGAAGAGCTTGGGCGCGAACGTCGCGCCGCCGACCAGCAGCACCATCACGGCCAGGCCGATCGCGAACGCCCGGGTCCGCACCTGCGCGACGATCTCCCGCCGCGCCACCAGCAGCAACGCGTTCATTTCGCGGCCTCCCCCATCGCGGCCTGCCGGAATATTTCCGTGAGCGTACGGCCGCCGGCCCGAAGCTCGTCGACCGTGCCGCCGGCCACGATGCGGCCGTTCGCGATGATCCCGACCGAGTCGCACAGGCGCTCCACCAGCTCCAGCTGGTGACTGGAGAAGATCACTGGCACCCCGCCCCTGGCCCGCTCGCGCAGCACCTCGCCGAGCGCGTCCACCGCCAGCGGGTCGAGCCCCGAGAACGGCTCGTCCAGCACCAGCACGGCCGGGTCGTGCACGAGCGCCACCGCCAGCTGGACGCGCTGCTGGTTGCCCAGCGACAGCGCCTGCACGGTCTCGTTGGCACGCTCGGCCAGCCCCAGCCGCTCGACCAGCGCCCCCGTGGCCCTGGCCGCCGCCTGGGGCGTCAGCCCGTGTAGCCGCCCGAAGTACGTGATCTGCTCGGCCACCCGCATCTTCTGGTAGAGCCCCCGCTCTTCCGGCAGGTAGCCGAACGTGCGCCGGGCGGCGAAGTCCAGCGGCTCGCCCTGCCAGCGCACCTCGCCGCCGTCCGGCGTGAGGACCCCCATCACGATGCGCATCGTGGTCGTCTTGCCGGCGCCGTTCGCGCCGACGAACCCGAACACCTCGCCCGGCCGCACGGCCAGGCTCACCCCGTCAAGAACGGGCCTCCCGAAGCTCTTGCGTAGCTCCACCGTCTCCAACATGCCGCCAAGCGTCCCAAGCGGCAGGTGACAGCAGTAGACGCCGATATCAGCGACCTCGGGTGACATTTAGCATGTCGCCATGACGCGAGAGAACCCGGTAGTGCTGAGCAAGATCTATACGAAGACCGGCGACGACGGGACGACCGCGCTCGGCGACATGAGCCGCACCCGCAAGACCGACCCCAGGATCGCCGCCTACGCGGACGTGGAGGAGGCCAACGCCCACCTCGGGGTGGCGCTCGCCCTCGGCGACCTGCCGGAGGACATGGCCGCCGTCCTGACCCGCATCCAGAACGAGCTCTTCGACGTCGGAGCCGACCTGTGCACGCCGGTGGCCCCCGACCCCGAGTTTCCGCCGCTCCGCGTGACCGAGGACTACGTCACCTGGCTCGAGGAGCAGTGCGACCACTTCAACGAGGGCCTTCAGCCGCTGCGCAGCTTCGTCCTGCCCGGCGGCGCCCCCGGGACGGCCCTGCTCCACGTGGCCCGCACGACGGCCCGCCGCGCCGAGCGCAGCGCCTGGTCGGCCATGGAGGCCCACCACGACGTGAACCCGCTCACCGCCAAATACCTGAACCGCCTCAGCGACCTGCTCTTCATCCTCTGCCGCGCCGCAGCGGCCGGCGCCGAGGTCCTCTGGAAACCCGGCGGCTCACGCTGACGACGCCCTTAGGCCGCCGGGCCGAAATCCGTTATGCCGACGCCGGTGTGCTTGCGCACGGCGTCGGCCAAGCGCTTGTCCGTCGTCACCATGGGAACGTCGAGTGTTTCTGCCAGCACGACGTAGGACGCGTCGTAAGCGGAGAAATTGCTGCGGAGCGTCCAGATCCGGCAGGACATGTCAGATGTGACGGCGTGGCGAGAGATCCGGAGCTCGCGATAGACGTCCAAGGCCTCCTGAGCCACATCGGCGCCGATGTCGCAACGAAAGACCATCTTGCGAAGCACGTTGTGCACTTCGTAATCGAGGAGAAAGGGCGCGCTCATCCAGTCGACGGCGCTGAGCTCATCGATGATCTCATCGGCGTCCTCCCCGACCAGCGCCTGCACCACGGCACCGGCGTCCACGACCAACACTCCTAGCGCTCCCGGTCCTCGCGGATCAGCCTGTCGATGGCCTCCTTCGAAGCCAGTTTCTTGCCGCGGATCCTCTCGCGGTGGGCCCTGAGCGCATCGCGCGTCAGCGGCTTGCCTTCGATCTGGGCGATCCGGCGCAGCAAATACTGTGAAATCGTCAGCCCTTCCGCATGTGCCCGTTCGGCGATCGCCGAGTGCAGCTCCTCGGGAACGTTTCTGATCTGAAGCGTCTGCGCCATAGGACAACACTAGCATGCACAACGCATGCACTCATGGCCGTTCAGGCGGCGTCGAGGTGGGCGCTGGGGGGCGCGGATTCGAGCCAGGCGAGAAAGCCGGTGAGGGCGTCCTCGCTCATGGCGAGCGAGACGCCGCCGCAGTCGACGGCCCAGTAGCCGACCGGGCCCTCGCTGTCGGCCAGCGGGCGGCGGGCGGAAACCACGAGGCCGCGCCTCGCGATCGCGTGACGCGGCCTCAGCCGGAGCCCCAGGAAGGGGATCCAGTGCAGCTCTCCCCCGGTGTATCGGGCTACCCCCGTCTTCCAGGCCTGGCCGCCGGAGCTCACCCAGCACAGGACCGTGCCCCGGCTGCGGGCCAGGGCGAAGCCACGGAGGCTCACGAGGGCCACGACCAAGGCGACGACCGCGAATATCTCCAGCGCCGCCATGACCGCGTCCCCCTTCGATCCTGCTGTCAGATGTCCTCACCGGCCGCGCGCAGCCGCGCACGGGCGCGCTTGGCCTCGAGCCGGGCCTCTTCCTCGGCCTCGGCGTCGTTGTTGCCGGCGTCGATGGAGGCCTGAGCCCGTTGCAACGCGTCCCTCGCGGCCGCGACGTCGACCTCGTCGCCCAGCTCGGCGGCCTCAGCGAGGATCGAAACATCGTTGTCGGCGACCGACAGGAACCCGCCGTGGACGGCGGCCACGAGATCGCCTTCGGCGCCCCGCTTGACGCGCAGCACCCCGCCTTCGACCAGCACGCCGAGAACAGGTGCGTGATTAGGCATGATACCGATCTCGCCGTCCACGGTCTTGGCTATCACCATGTCGGCCTCGCCGGACCAGATCTCGCGTTCCGGTGAGACGACGCCTACGCGCAGCTTGGCCATGTCAGCGAGCCAGCTCCTTCGCCTTGGCGACCGCCTGCTCGATGCCGCCGACCATGAAGAAGGCCTGCTCGGGAAGGTGGTCGTACTCACCGGCGCACAGGTCCTTGAAGGACGCGATGGTCTCGTCCAGCGGGACGAACTCGCCCGGCTGGCCGGTGAACGCCTCGGCCGCGTACATGGGGTGCGACAGGAACCGCTCGATGCGGCGCGCCCGCTGCACGGTGACCTTGTCCTCCTCGGAGAGCTCGTCGATGCCGAGGATGGCGATGATGTCCTGCAGCTCCTTGTACTTCTGCAGGATCCGCTTGGTCTCCTGGGCGACCCCGTAGTGCTCCTCGCCGACGACCTGCGGGTCGAGGATCCGGGACGAGGAGTCCAGCGGGTCGACGGCCGGGTAGATGCCCTTCTCGGAGATCGGGCGGGAGAGCACGGTCTGGGCGTCAAGGTGGGCGAAGGCGTTGTGCGGCGCCGGGTCGGTGATGTCGTCGGCCGGCACGTAGATCGCCTGCATGGAGGTGATCGAGTGGCCGCGGGTCGAGGTGATGCGCTCCTGGAGCACGCCCATCTCGTCGGCCAGCGTCGGCTGGTAACCCACCGCGGACGGCATGCGGCCGAGCAGCGTCGACACCTCCGAGCCGGCCTGGGTGAACCGGAAGATGTTGTCGATGAACAGCAGCACGTCCTGCTTCTGCACGTCGCGGAAGTATTCGGCCATGGTCAGCGCGGACAGCGCCACCCGCAGCCGGGTGCCCGGCGGCTCGTCCATCTGGCCGAAGACGAGCGCGGTGTCCTTCAGGACGCCCGCCTCCTCCATCTCCAGCCAGAGGTCGTTGCCCTCGCGCGTACGCTCGCCGACGCCGGCGAACACCGACGTGCCGGAGAACTTCAGCGCGACGCGGCGGATCATCTCCTGGATGAGCACGGTCTTGCCCACGCCCGCGCCGCCGAACAGGCCGACCTTGCCACCCTGCACGTACGGCGTGAGCAGGTCGATGACCTTGATGCCGGTGGGCAGCATGACCGTGCGCGACTCGAGCTGGTCGAAGGCCGGGGACGGCCGGTGGATGCCCCACTTCTCGTTGATCTTGAGAGAGGCGGTCGGCACGTCCAGGGACTCGCCCAGCGCGTTCCACACGTGGCCCTTGACCACGTCGCCGACCGGGACCGAGATCGGCGCGCCCGAGTCGGTCACCGCGGCGCCGCGGACCAGGCCGTCGGTGGGCTGCATGGAGATGGCGCGGACCAGGTTGTCACCCAGGTGCTGGGCGACCTCGAGCGTCAGCGTCTTGGTCTGCGACTCGCCCTCACTCTCGAGGGTGACGTCGACGTTCAGCGCGTTGTAGATGTCCGGCATCGCCTCGACGGGGAACTCCACGTCGACGACGGGGCCGGTGACACGGGCGACGCGGCCCGTGCCGGTGGCCACGGCCTCAACAGACGTATCAACAGTCATTGGTGTTTACTCTTTCCCCGCTGCGGCGTCGGCCAGGGCATTCGCGCCTCCGACGATCTCGCTGATTTCCTGGGTGATCTCGGCCTGACGTGCCTGGTTCATCTGCTGCGTGAACGTGCGGATCAGCTCGTTGGCGTTGTCCGTGGCCGACTTCATGGCCCGGCGCCGGGAGGCGTGCTCGGACGCGGCCGACTGCAGCAGCGCGTTGAAGATGCGCGACTCGATGTAGCGCGGCAGCAGCGCGTCCAGCACGTCGCCGGCGGTGGGCTCGAACTCGTAGTACGGCATGGGGCCCTCGGTGGGCTCGATCTCGGTCTCCTCGACCTCGAGCGGCAGGACCCGGGTGACCTGGACGCTCTGGGTGAGCATCGAGACGAACCGCGTGTAAACGATGTGGATCTCGTCGATCCCCGCCTCGTCCTTGAACGACTCGATCAGCGCCTCGGCGATCCGCTTGGCGTCGCCGTACGAGGGATTGTCGGAGAAGCCCGACCACTCGGCGACCATCTCGCGGCCCCGGAAGGAGTGCCACGTGATGCCCTTGCGGCCCGCCACGAACGGCTTGGCCTCGATGCCGCGCTCGGCCAGGTGGTTCTTCAGCGCCTCGGCCTCACGCAGCACGTTGGCGTTGAACCCGCCGGCGAACCCGCGGTCGCTGGTCACGATCAGCACGCCGGCGGTGGCCGGGTTCTCCTTGGCGACCGTCAGGGGATGATCCACGTTCGAGGTGTTCGACAGGACCGCCGACACCGCGTGCGTGATCTCCTTCTCGTACGGCTCGGCGGCCTGCATCCGCTGCTGCGCCTTGACGATGCGCGACGAGGCGATCAGCTCCTGCGCTCGCGTGATCTTCGCGGTCGACTTGACCGACCTGATCCGGCGGCGCAGCAATCTCAGCTGGGCACCCATGGGCTACTGCTTCTCGACCGGCTTGCGGACGTGCTTGACGATCTTCTCCTGGCCGACGTCGCCGGCCTCCAGGGCTTCGACCGGCTCGTCTTTGACGAGCACGTCGCCCGAGGAGGTGACGAAGCCCTTCTTGAAGTCGCCGATCGCGTCCTTGAGGACGGTGACCGTGTCGTCGCTCAGGTCCTTCGACTCGCGGATGCCGTCGAAGACGCCCTTGTGCTGGCTCGACAGGTAGTCGAGGAACTCCCCCTCGAAGCGGCGGATGTCCTCGACCGGCACGTCGTCCAGCTCGCCGGTGGTGCCGGCCCACACGGACACGACCTGCTTCTCGACCGGGAACGGGGTGTACTGCGCCTGCTTGAGCAGCTCGACCAGGCGCTGGCCGCGCTCCAGCTGGGCGCGCGAGGCGGCGTCGAGGTCGGAGGCGAACGAGGCGAACGCCTCCAGGTCGCGATACTGCGACAGGGACAGCCGCAGCGTGCCCGCGACCTTCTTCATCGCCTTGATCTGGGCCGAGCCGCCGACTCGCGAAACCGAGATGCCCACGTTGATCGCCGGGCGGACGCCGGCGTTGAACAGGTCGGTCTCGAGGAAGCACTGGCCGTCGGTGATGGAGATGACGTTGGTCGGGATGAACGCCGACACGTCGTTGCCCTTGGTCTCGATGATCGGAAGGCCGGTCAGCGAGCCGCCGCCCATGTCCTCCGACAGCTTGGCGCAGCGCTCGAGCAGCCGCGAGTGCAGGTAGAACACGTCGCCGGGGAACGCCTCACGGCCCGGCGGGCGGCGCAGCAGCAGCGAGACGGCGCGGTAGGCGTCGGCCTGCTTGGTCAGGTCGTCGAACACGATCAGAACGTGCTTGCCCTGGTACATCCAGTGCTGGGCGATGGCCGAGCCGGTGTAAGGGGAGATGTACTTGTAACCGGCGGGGTCGGACGCGGGAGCCGCCACGATCGTGGTGTACTCCATCGCGCCGGCCTCCTCGAGCCGACCTCTCACCTGGGCGATCGTGGAGCCCTTCTGGCCGACCGCGACGTAGACGCAGCGGACCTGCCGCTGCGGGTCGCCGGAGAGCCAGTTCTCCTTCTGGTTGAGGATGGTGTCGACCGCGATCGCGGTCTTGCCCGTGCCACGGTCACCGATGATCAGCTGGCGCTGGCCGCGGCCGATCGGCGTCATGGCGTCGACCGCCTTGAGGCCGGTCTGCAGCGGCTCCTTCACCGGCTGCCGCTGGACCACCGACGGCGCCTGCAGCTCGAGCGCGCGGCGGGTCTCCGCCTCGATCGCGCCCTTGCCGTCCATCGGGTTGCCGAGCGGGTCGACCACGCGGCCGAGGAAGCCGTCGCCGACCGGCACCGACAGGACCTCGCCGGTCCGCCGTACGGTCTGGCCTTCCTCGATCGAGCTGAAGTCGCCCAGGATGACCACGCCGATTTCGCGGACATCGAGGTTCAACGCCAGGCCACGCGTGCCGTCCTCGAACTCCAGCAGCTCGTTCGCCATCGTCGAGGGCAGGCCGGAGACGTGGGCGATTCCGTCGCCAGCGTCGACGACGGTCCCGATCTCCTCACGCGCGGCGCCTTCCGGCTCGTACGCCTGGACGAAGCGCTCAAGCGCGTTCCGGATCTCGTCCGGCCGGATCGTAAGTTCCGCCATCTCTCTTCTCTGTCTCCCTCTGCGCCTAACCGGCCAACCGGCGGCGGACATCTTCAATGCGTCCAGCGATGGTGCTGTCGATCAGCTCGTCACCGATCTTCACGGAGAACCCGCCGAGCACCTTCGGATCCACCTCGACATTGAGGTGGACATCACGACCGTATGTGGCCCGCAGCCAGGCGGCGAGCCGGGTGCGCTGCTCGTCGCTCAGCGCCACGGCCGAGCGGACGACGGCCACGAGCCGCTCCCGATATTTGGCGACGAGCAGACCGAACGAGTCGAGACCACGCTCCAGGCCAAGGCCTCGCGGATGCGTCACCAGCTGCGTGATCAGCCGCAGCGTGGCCGGCGCGACCCGGGACGCGAGCAACTCGTCGAGCAGCCCCTGCTTGCGGTCGGCCGGCACGGCCGCGTCCGCGAGCGTGCGGCGCAGATCCGGGTTGGCCGCGAGAATGCGGCCGAAGCGGAACAGCTCGTCCTCGACGTCGTCGAGCCTGCCGGCGCCGTCGGCCTCGGCGGCCGCGGCGAGCACGCCCAGCCGCTCGATCGCGTCGGCGAGGTCGCCCGACTGCGACCACTTGGCCGACACCGCGGCGATCGCGGTGTCGAGGGCGGCCCGACTGACCTTGCCCTCCAGCAGCACCTCGGCCGTCTGCGCCTTCTGCTCGGCCGGGCGGGCCGGGTCGGACAGCGCGCGGCGCAGCCCGTGCTCGCGGTCGAACAGGTCGGCGACCTGGAAGAGCTCGTCCGCGAGCGGGCCGAGGTCGGCCGACCCCGCCACGCTGTTGAACCGCTCCTCGACCTCGGCGAAGGCAGCCCTGCTCTGACCTCTCATTGCGTACGGGCTCCCTGGGTGGCCTCAAGCTCTTCGAGGAACCGGTCGACGGTGCGCCGCTGCCGGGCCTCGTCCTCGAGGGATTCGCCCACGATGCGACCGGCGAGGTCGGTGGACAGGCGGCCGATCTCGGTGCGCAGCTGGGCGAGGGCCTGCTGCTTGTCGGCCTCGATCTGGGCGTGCGCGGCCTCGATGATGCGCCGGGCCTCGGCCTGGGCCTCCTCGCGGAGGTCGGCCTTGATCTGCGCGCCCTGCTCGCGGGCCTCCTCGCGGAGCCGCGCGGCGTCCTGCCGGGCCTCGGCAAGCTGGTCGCGATACTCCTTGAGCACGGCCTGGGCCTCTGCCTGTGCCTCGTCGGCCTTCTTCAGGCCGCCCTCGATGCGCTCGGTGCGCTCCTCGAGGGTCTTCTGGATTCGCGGCGTCAGCATCCTGCCGACGATGAACAGGACCAGCAGGAACGAGAAGCCACCGATGACCAGGTCAGGCCAGCTGGGGAGCAGCGGGTTGTTGGACTCTTCTGCCAGCAGAGCTAGCATGTCAACCGCCTTCCGTCAGATGTGGCACCGGAAAATCACTTCTGGAACGCGAACGCGAGTGCGATACCGATGAGGGCGAGTGCCTCGGCGAACACGAAGCCCAGGAGCATGTTCTGCCGGATCAGGCCGTAGGCCTCGGGCTGGCGCGCGATGGCCTGGACGCCCTGGCCGAAGATGATGCCGATGCCGACGCCCGGGCCGATGGCGGCCAGGCCGTAGCCGATCGAACCAAGGTTGCCGGTGACCTCAGCGACGACGCTCATTCTTTGATTCCTTTTCTTGTCGACCGGTGGACATCCCACCGGGGCATTTTTCGGGGTCTGGAGGGTGACTAGTGCGCCGGGTGCAGCGCGTCGTTGATGAACATCGCCGTCAGCAGCGCGAAGACGTAGGCCTGCAGAGCCTGGATGAACAGCTCCAACGCGGTCAGCAGAATGGTCATGATCACCGCGATCACGCCTACCGGAGCGCCGAGCGGCGTCAGGTTCGTGAACAGGAAGTGCCAGCCCGCCTCGGAGAACAGCGAAATGATCAGGTGGCCGGCCATCATCGTGGCGAACAGCCGGATGGCGTGCGTGATGTGCCGGAGCAGGAAGGTCGAGATCAGCTCGATGGGGGCGACCAGCACGTAGATCCAGCCGGGCAGCCCGGGGGGGAACATGATTCCCTTGAAGTAGCCCCATGCCCCGTTGTGCTTGATGCCGAGGAATGTGACCAGCAGCCAGACGCCGATCGCCAGGACGGCCGGATAGCCGATGTTGGCCATGAACGGGTACTGGAGGAAGATGACCGACCCGAAGAGGTTTCCGAACAGGATGAACAGGAACAACGAGAAGATCAGCGGCATCCAGCGGTCGCTGTCCTTGCCCAGGAAGGGCCGCGCGATCTGCTCTTTGGTGAAGTCGTAGGCCATCTCGCCGACGTTCTGCACCCCGCGCGGCACGAGCTTCGGCCGGGAGAACGCGAAGAACATGAGGACGATGGCGAGCAGGGCGGCGAGCAGGGCGAGCAGAGCCGGCTTGTTGAACCACTCGACACCAGGGATGATCGGTGGCCATTCGAACAGCCCAAGGCCTGGGGCTTGGAACTCGTCGGCGAGGGGCGTCAGCGCGGCGCTCACTCGGCGTTCCCTTCGTCGTTTTGATTGGTCAAGATGCTCTCCGGCCGCCGCCTTGGGCATCGCGCTTTCAGGCGACAGGCGGCCGGACGAGAAGCGCGAGGGCGGTGTGGAGGCTGGGGCTGAGGCCCAGCAGCCATCTCACTACCTGATACCGCGCACGCGAGAATAGCAGGGTTAGCTCTGACTAGTCATATCAGGCCAGCCTTCGGGGTTGTCGTGCCTCCGAGGGCCGAGCCTGAGCGACGTGCCGAACCCGGTCATGCGCGACCACCGCGCTCCTCCGGCATCCCCGGCACCTTGGTCTCAGGATCGACGTACAGCATGCGCAGCTTCATGAAGCCGCGCGCCTCGGCGACGGTCCAGCAGACGGTGCAGACGATGACGGTCCACGCGAACGCCCGGGGGCTCCACGTGTCGGTGTCGGCGAAGGTGTTCAGCAGCACGATGAGCACGAGGAGCTTCACGAAATAGCTGGCCATCGCGACGATCATCATCATCGTGGGCGAGATCCGGCTCGCATACGCCACGGCGATCAGCCCGATGGCGAAGAACAGCCCGACCGCCACGACCCCGATGCCGGCTCCGAGCGCACCTTTGCCGCCGTCGACGAACGCGGCCACGAGCACGGCCACCAGACCGACGAGGATCGTCGGTATGGCGGCTGCGCGGAGCAGCCGGACGTCGTTGGCCTGCATCGGAACTCCATCCACCGGTTGTCAAGCGAGCGATTGCTACCTCGCGGGCCTCGGTCTGCGAGGTCCTCGCTAGTGAAAGGTATCACAAGCTCCGGAGGGGGCGCCTTTACCTCCCCTTTCGGGTGGGTTTCGGCAGGTTAACCGGCAGGTGTCAGCTTGTTGACGCACTCGCGCGTTGACTTGCGGGCGGCGCGGTTCCCATTCCGGGCCCTACTCCGGGCTCTCCGGGAGCCGGCCGCCCAGCGGCATGCGCGCCGCCTCGGCCTCCTCGCCGCCCGCGCCGCCAACTGGGACGGGTGAGCGCGATCAATATGGCGATGGCCAGGACCACTGTGAGAAGCAGCACATAGAGCGGCACGCCCCCGATGGCCAGGCCGACGACCAGGAAGGAGAACAGGAACGTCCACGCGTACATGATCAAGACGCTGCGGCGCTGCGAGTGCCCGAGGTCGAGCAGCCGGTGATGCAGGTGGCCGCGGTCCGGCGCGAACGGCGACAACCCCACCGACGTGCGCCGCACCACCGCCATGATCAGGTCGGCCAGCGGCAGGACCAGGACCGCGAACGGCAGCAGCAGCGGCAGGATGACCGGGAACTTGTTCAGGTCGCTCAGCGGGTTGGTCGACGTGATCGTGATCAGCGAGGTGCCGAGCAGCATGCCGAGCAGCATGGCGCCCGTGTCACCCATGAAGATCTTGGCCGGGTTGAAGTTGTGCGGCAGGAAGCCGAGGCACATGCCGATCAGGATGGCCGCGATCGCCGCGGTCACGTTGATCCGCGACTCCTGGCTCCCCCACGACAGCGCGATCGAGTACGTGAACGTGGCGAGCGCGCCGATGCCGACGATCCCCGCGGCCAGCCCGTCGAGCCCGTCGACGAAGTTCACCGCGTTGATCGTGACGACCACCACCATGATGGTCAGCACGGCCTGGGTGCTCATGTCGAAGCTGACGACGCTGCCCGGGACCGGGAGCCACTGCAGGACCATGCCGAAGTAGACCAGCAGGCCGGCCGAGGCGACCTGGCCGCCGAGCTTGACGAACGCGTCCATGCCGAGCCAGTCGTCGAGGAAGCCGGTGAGCGTGATCAGACCGCCGGCCACCAGCAGCGCCGTGACCGTCTGCCCGCCACCGCCCGCCTGCGGGTCGGCCAGGGCCACCCCCACGTACGGCAGGTGCTGGGCGAACAGTAACCCTGCCGCCATTCCACCGAACATCGCCAGCCCGCCCAGCCGAGGCGTGGGCACCTTGTGCACATCGCGGTCGCGCACCTCCGGCGCGGCCCCGATGCGGAGGGCGAAGATCCGCACCGGCGGCACCAGCAGGTAGGTGACCGCGGCGGTGACGAGCGCCAGGAGGAGGTATTCGCGCACGGACCTAGTTTCCCGGATCGTTGGACCAGTTGTGGCGGGAAAAAGACACGTTGCGGCGATTTAGTCAGAAGGCATAGTCAGATGGCCTTGGCTCACCGATCGCGTCTAGACCCGTCAGGCCACCGACGCTACCCCACGAACCTTACGATTCGCTTGAACCGGTGGCACTCCTCACTGTAGGCCTACCCAGTGCCTACCCACTGAAGGGGAACGCGTGGGGCGCCGCCGCCTTACCGGGCACCCAGCGCGGCGTGTCGGCCGCGTGATCACTGATCGCCGTCAGCACCGACTGCCGATAGAGGGCCAGCCGGTTGCGCCACTCCACGAGATCCTCCACGTAGCGCTTGGCGACGGGAGCGTCCCACACGTCGCGGCTGCGGGCCATCTGATAGGCCTTGTCGAGCGCGCGGGACAGCTGGTCGAGCGGCGGCGTCACCTTGACCCACAGGTCGACCAGGCGCTGGTATTCGGGATTGAACACCCAGGTCGTGGCCTGGCCGCCGGGGGTGATCAGGTCGGTGCCCGACGGGGTGGGCGGGTTCTCCCCCGGCTGCAGCGCCATGGGAGCGGGCGGGTCGGCGTAGCTCACTGATTCCCTCCAGGCTCCGGGTCGATGCTGCCGGGCGGGCCGTCCGGCTGAATGTCCATGGGAACCCACTCGCCCTTGCCCCACTGGCCTTCGGGGACGACGACGCTGGGCATGTCGAGCGGCTCGATCTCGCGATAGTGGTCGTGGAGCGTGCGCAGCGCCGACTCGTCGAGCGGGTTGGCCGGGGCCGACAGCACGTCGCCCGGCTGGGCCGCAGCGAGCGCGCGGGGATCGATGGTCCGTGGGTCGGTCGTGGTCGCGCCGGCGGGCGCGTCACCGGTCGCCGTGTCGGGCGGGGGCACGCTGGGATCGATGTAGCCGGAATCGCCGCCGGTCGGGTCGAGGGTCGGCATGTCGATCGGCTTGATCTCGTCCATGTGCTGGTCGAGATAGGCCATGGAGCCGGGGTCGGGCTGGTTCATCGGCTCGACGACGACCTTCACGCCGTCGACGAGGACGACGTGGCGGCCCTGGGTCAGGTCGATATCGTCCTTGTGATCGATGCCCGGGGTGTCATAGATCGGCTCGACCGGCTTGCCGTGCGAGTCGACGATGACGGTGTCGTCCGGCAGCGTGTGGTCCTGCGAGGGCGACTGGTCCAGCGGCACCGTCTCACGGTCGAGCCGGTGGCCCTCCGGCAGCGGCTCGGTCTTCCTGTCGATGTCGAAGCCGGTGCCCGGCTCGGTCTCGGTGGAGGACTTGGTGGGCGGCTGAGGCTCCTGCTTGTCCGATGTCGGCTTCGACCTCGGCTCGTCCTTTGTTTCGGTGTGGTCTGTGTCGGTGTGCTTTGTTTCGGTGTCCTGGGGGAGCTCGTGCTTGTGCTGCGGCTGCGGATCCTTGGGCTGAGGGTCCTTGGGCTGCGGACTTTCCGGCTCGGGCTGCTTGGGCTCAGGCTGCTTGGATTCGGGCTGCTTGGGCTCGGGTTGCTTCTGCTCGGGCTGCTTGACCGGGTCTTTTTCCTTCTTCTCGAGAAGGGTGAGCCGGGAGCCGACGTCCCTGACCATGCCACGGCACGCGTCGGCCACCTCGGACGGCCGGTGCGTCGACGGCGCCGGCACCCCCGCCGACCGCGTCGCATGGGCGACCTGGACCTCGATCGTGTCCATCTGCTTGGCCGCGTGCTGAACCTCTGTCAGCAGCGTGCGGACCAACTGGGGATCCATCCCATCGAGCTTGGACATGCGTGCGCCTCCAAGAGCCTTTGGCGCACTTCACGCTAATCGTGGCGAAGCCCCTGCACAGGCGCGATAGCCATTCGGCATCGCGGAATGTGGATCAGTCGATTCACTCGTCGGTGGCGAGATATCCGATGACGCCGCGGATCTTGTCGACCGGCACGCCGCCCTTGCGGAGGACCCTGGGCACGGGCGTGGTCATGTCGACGATCGTCGAGGGGACGTCGTCGGAGCACGGCCCGCCGTCGAGGTAGACCGAGACCGCCTCGCCCAGCTGCTCCTCGGCCTGCTCGGCCGTGGTGGCGGGCGGCATGCCCGAACGGTTGGCGCTGGAGACGGCCATCGGGCCGGTCTCCTTGAGCAGGTCGAGCGCGACCGCGTGGAGCGGCATCCGGACCGCGACCGTCCCCTTCGTGTCGCCGAGGTCCCACGACAGGGATCTGTTGGCCCGGCAGACCAGCGTCAGCGGCCCGGGCCAGAAGGCGTCGATCAGATCCTGCGCGCTCGAGCCGAGGTTCTCGATCAGGGCGTTGGCCGCGCGCACGGTCCCGACCAGGACGGGGACCGGCATGTCACGCCCGCGGCCCTTGGCCTCGAGCAGCGCGTTGACCGATTCGTGGTTGAAGGCGTCGGCGCCGATGCCGTACACCGTGTCCGTGGGGAGCACCACCAGCTGGCCGAGCCGTACGGCCGAGGTCGCGGCGATCAGGCCGGCGGCGCGCTCGCCCGCGTTGGAGCACAGGTATCGACTCATGTCCGTGAATCCTAATCTTGGCCGAATTGGGCGGTGACAAAGCGATCCCGGCCGGTGAGATCTTGACGAAGGCGGGTGTCATACCAGCCGCGATCCTCGGAGAACAGCCAGTAGACGTCGTTGCCCTGCTGGTCGGCGTGCTCGACGGCGACCAGGCCGCCGGGGCGAAGCAGCCGTCTTGCGGTCCGCTCGACGGCTCTGACCTCGTCGAGGCCGTCGTCGCCCGAACCATAGAGGGCCTTGGCCGGGTCGTGCAGCCGGACCTCGGGATCGCGCGGGACGGCGCCCGGCGGGATGTAGGGCGGGTTGGAGACGACCAGGTCGACCTTGCCGTCGAGCTCGGGAAGGCAGTCGGCGAGGTCCTCGGGGTGGAGCGTGGTGCGGCCCTGCCCGAGCTCGAGCACGTTGCGCTTGGCCCAGCCGTACGCCACGGGATCGATCTCGACGGCGTGCACCTGCGCGAGCGCCACCTCCTGCGCGATCGACAGCGCGATGGCGCCGGAGCCGGTGCCGAGGTCGACGACGACGGGCGAGGCCACGTCCATCTCGCGCAGCCGGTCGATGGCCCAGCCGACCACGACCTCGGTCTCCGGCCGCGGCACGAACACTCCCGGGCCGACCTCGAGCGACAGGAAGCGGAAGTAGGCCACGCCGGTGATGTGCTGAAGCGGCTCGCGGGCCGCGCGGCGGGCGACGCCCTCCCAGAAGCGGGCGTCGAAGTCGGAGTCCCTGACCGTGTGCAGCCGGCCGCGCCGCACGCCGTGGACGTGCGCGGCGATCTCCTCGGCGTCGGTGCGCGGCGACGGCACCCCGGCCTCGGCGAGCCGGGCCGTGGCGAGGGCGATCTCGTCCAACAGGAAGGTCATCTCGTCGCGCGACCTCAGGAGTGTGCGGCCAGCTTCTCCGCCGTCTCGGCGTCGAGCAAGGCCTGTATCACCGCGTCCAGATCACCGTCCAGCACCTGGTCGAGGTTGTAGGCCTTGAAGCCGACACGGTGATCGGAGATGCGGTTCTCCGGATAGTTGTAGGTGCGGACCCGCTCGGAGCGGTCGACCGTACGCACCTGGGACTTTCGCTCGGCCATCGCGGCCGCGTTCGCCTTCTCCTCCTCGATCGCCTGCAGGCGGGCGCGGAGGATGCGCATGGCCGACTCCTTGTTCTGGAGCTGGCTCTTCTCGTTCTGGCAGGAGACCACGACACCGGTCGGGACGTGCGTGATCCGCACGGCCGAGTCGGTGGTGTTGACGCTCTGCCCGCCGGGCCCCGAGCTGCGGAACACGTCGATGCGCAGGTCGTTGGGGTCGATCTGGACGTCGACCTCCTCGGCCTCCGGATAGACCAGCACGCCCGCCGCCGAGGTGTGGATGCGGCCCTGCGACTCGGTCGCCGGCACCCGCTGCACGCGGTGCACCCCGCCCTCGAACTTCAGCCGGGCCCAGGCGCCTTCCTTGCCCTTGATCCCGACCGTGACGTCCTTGTAGCCGCCGAGGTCGGAGTGCTGGGCGTCGATGATCTCGGCCTTGAAGCCGACGCGCTCGGCGTAGCGCAGATACATGCGCAGAAGATCGCCGGCGAACAGGGCCGACTCCTCGCCGCCCTCGCCCGCCTTGATCTCCATGATGATGTCCTTGTCATCGTTGGGATCACGCGGGACGAGCAGGTGGGTCAGCCGCTCCTCCAGAGCCGGGATGCGCTTTTCCAGCTCCACCGCCTCTTCGGCGAAGGTCGCGTCCTCGCTCGACAGTTCGCGCGCGGCCGACAGGTCGTTGCGTACGGACTCCAGCTCGCGGTAGGTCGAGATGATCGGGGTGAGCGCGGCGTAGCGCTTGCCGTACGTGCGGGCCTTGACCTGGTCGGCGTGGACCGCAGGGTCGGCCAGCTTGGATTCCAGGTCCGCGTACTCATTCATGAGCTCGTCGAGATTCACCGCACATCACCTCTTTCATCGGCCGCTTGCTTACGCACCTGCACACCAAGAACGCCGACCCGGTGAACCCGCGTAGCGAGTCGTCCGAGCCGGCGTCCAACAGGAGCTACTTGCTCTGGGCCTTCTTACCGAAGCGGGCCTCGAACCGCGCCACCCGGCCGCCGGTGTCCAGGATCTTCTGCTTGCCCGTGTAGAACGGGTGGCAGGCGGAGCACACGTCGGCGTGGATCACGCCGTTCTTCGCGGTGCTGCGGGTGGTGAAGGAGTTCCCACAAGAGCACGTCACCTGAGTGACGACATACTCCGGGTGGATGTCGGGCTTCATGTCTGTTTCCTCTCCGTGGCGCGGTCGCCGGGTCGCCTGTTTTGATCGCGCCGTCGGCACACGGACGGGTGGCGCGGGCGGGAACCGGAACCGCTGCGGGTCGGCTACCAGTGTGCCAGATGCTGGAACCTCTCGAGGCCGTCAGCTATTCCCCCAGCCTGAGCGTTGCCTGCGAACCCTGGGAAAAAGGTGAGCTTCCGTACATATCGGTAGACGCGCCACAGGAGCCTCACTAGGCTCCGGGCGCGAACCCGACTTTTCCCTCAGATTTACCGAAGTTAGGGGTAACCATGCGGAAACACCTGCGGATGGCACTCGCTGCCACCACAGGGGCAGCAGTACTCGCGACCGGTGCGGCCATCACCATCGCGACCCCCGCTCTCGCCGCCGACGCCTCGTTCTCCGGCGACATCGGCATCTCCGACGCGTTCATCCCGCCGAGCGGCAACGACCAGATCGGCTGGACGATCAAGGTCAAGGATCTGTACTCGTCGACCGGCGCCGTCACGCAGAAGATCTGCGCCCGCTACAGCAAGGACGGCGGCTCCAGCTGGTCGCTGGCCAACGTCACCCAGCCCGGCAGCGTGGCCGCGTCCGACGTGGGCACCAAGAACGGCGGCATCGACGTCAAGGGCGGCGTCCCCGTCAGCTCGAGCGACGCCGCCAGCGACAAGTGGCGGGTGAACCTCGGGATGGTCGCCACCACGGCCTCCTGCACCACCTCGACCAGCGGCTCGCCCGACAAGACCTTCACGGTCGCCGCCGCCACCAAGATGACCAACCTGACCGTCAACCCCAACCCGGTCACCCTCAAGTCGGGGTCGACCGTGGACGTCGTGGTCACGGGCCGGTTCGAGCAGCACGGCGGCGAGCACCTCACGGCCGTCTCGCTGGTCAGCCTGGACGGTGACGACAGCTTCTCGCTGCACACCGCCCTCGAGGCGGACGAGACGTCGTACTACGACTACGCCGGCTTCGACTACAGCACCGACACGGGCGACTGGCAGGCCCAGTTCACCGTGACCAGGGGCTCGAAGACGTACCACTTCGTGAAGACCTTCGGCGTCAAGAAGGGCTCCTCGACGACCTCGCGGGCCAAGTCGAAGATCACGCTCACCGCCTCGCCGAAGAAGGTCAAAAAGGGCCGTTACATCAAGCTGTACGGCAAGGCCTACCGCGGCTACCACTCGTGGGGCGCCTGGGGCAAGAAGACCCTTCGGATCTATTTCAAGAAGAAGGGCACCAAGTCCTGGAAGTTCGTCGGATACGTGAAGACCACGTCCACCGGTAAGTACAGCAAGTCGATCAAGCCGAAGTACGACGGCTACTGGCGGACCATGGGCACCAAGACGTCGCTGACCAACGCGGCGCTGTCGCCGTACAAGTTCGTCGACGTCCGCTGACGCGACGGTGTCCGCCTGCGTAAATGCAGGTAGACAGCGATAGGCGAGAGGTTTCAGACGGCTCGTTCCGGCCCTGCCGGGACGGGCCGTTCGCTGTCAGGCCGAACCTTTCAGACAGTGTCGCGATGCTGTGACCCAAGTGGACTGCGTCACACCAGTCCCACTAGGCTCACATGTTCAAACCCGACTTTCCCTCAAATTTACCGAAGTAAGGGGCATTTATGAGGAAGAGCCTGCGGCTGACCCTCGCGGCCGCCACGGGGGCAGCCGTCCTCGCGACTGGTGCGGCCATCGCCGTCGCTTCCCCCGCTTCCGCCCGCGACGCGGGCGCCATCTCCGCGATCACGCTTGGCGCCGACAAATTCCTGCCGCCGACGGGCAGCTCCACTCTGCCGTTCTCGTTCAAGCTTGAAAACGCCTACGGCACCGGGACCACGGTGCAGTACAAGGTCTGGGCGCAGTACACCAAGGACAACAGCGGCTCGGCCACGTGGTCGAACGCCAGCATCACGCAGCCGGCCGGGACCATCGGCTCGGCGCAGTCGGCCGGCACCACCACCGAGATCAACGGGTCCATCCCGCTCTCGTCGTCCGACGTGCCTGGCGACAAGTGGCAGCTGCGGGTCGCCGCGACCGCGACCTCGGCGACCACCGTCCCCGACACCGCGTGGGAGAAATCGGGCGTTCTGACGATCGTGCGGGCGACCCGAGTGACGGGTGTCAGCATCGACCCGAGCCCGGTCGTGCTGAAGTCGGGCACCGACGTCGACGTCTATGTCGAGGCCAAACTCGACTTCGCCGGCGGCGAGAAGCTGACCGCCGTCGACCTCGAGTCGAAGGACGACGACGACAGCTACGCGCTCGGCACCAACGGGCTCGAGGACAACGGCGACTTCCACGACAGCACGTCGTTCGACTACTCGACCGACACAGGCGCGTGGCAGGTCGACTTCACGATCACCCGCGGCGCCAAGACGTACCACTTCGTCAAGAACTTCGACGTCAAGAAGAGCACCGCTTCGGCCGGCAAGGCCAAGTCGAAGATCAAGCTCGCGGTGAAGCCGAACTCGGTGAAGAAGGGCAAGACCTTCAAGCTGTACGGCCAGGCCTACCGCGGTTACAGCAGCTGGGGCGCGTGGGGCAAGAAGATCCTCCGGGTCTACTTCAAGAAGAAGGGCACCACGACCTGGAAGTTCGTCGGCTACATCGAGACGACCTCCACCGGCAAGTTCAGCCACACCTACAAGCCGAAGTACTCCGGCTACTGGCGCGTCTACGGCGCCGGCACCAGCAAGACCAACAAGGCCTACTCCAACTACAAGGCCGTGACCGTCAAGTAGTCCGGCGGCCATCTCCCCTGCGGCGTCCCCGGCGACCCTCGCCAGGACACCGCCGAGAACCCCTTCAGAAGGCCCGCACCAGCCCGGTGCGGGCCTTCCGCCGTCTCCCCCACCCCCAATGACGCAGATGACCGCCCCCGCCCAGCTGAAGGCACAGGTCGCGTCCGCCAAACGCCCGCTCCCCAGCGACAAACAGACGACCGCCCCCGCCCAACGGAAGGCACAGGTCGCCCAACGGAAGGCATAGATCGCGTCCGCCAGAGACTCGCTCCCCAGCGACCAAACAGACGACCGCCCCCGCCCAACGGAAGATGCAGGTCGCGTCCGCCAAACGCCCGCTCCCCAGCGACCACGCCCGCTCCATAGCGCCCAAACAGATGACCGCCCCCGCCCCAGCTGAAGGCGCAGGTCGCGTCCGCCAGAGACTCGCTCCTTAGCGGCCGATCCGCAAGTAGGTCAGAACGGCCAGGACGCGGCGGTGGTCGTCGGGGGCGGCGTCCAGGCCCAGCTTCACGAATATGCCGCTGATGTGCTTCTCCACCGCGCCCTCGGTCACGCCGAGCCGCGCGGCGATGGCCGTGTTCGACCGGCCCTCGGCCATCAGGGACAACACCTCGCTCTCGCGCGGCGTCAGCCTGTCGAGCGGGTCGTGGGCGCGACTGAGCAGCTGCATGACCACATCGGGGTCGATGACCGTGCCGCCACCGGCGACCCGGTGCACGGCGTCGAAGAACTCCTCGACATCGGCCACCCGCTCCTTGAGCAGATAGCCCACGCCCGGCCCGATCAGCTCACTCGCGTAGCGCTCTTCGACGTACTGCGACAGGACGAGGACCGCCAGCTTGGGATGGAGGGCACGCAGCTCGACGGCGGCGCGCAGGCCGTCGTCCGTATTGGTGGGCGGCATTCGCACGTCGACGATGGCCAGGTCGGGCTGGTGCTCCGCGACCGCCTCGATGAGGCTGAGCGCGTCGCCGACCGCCGCGACGGTCTCGATCGCGCCGTCGGCCAGAAGCCGTATGAGGCCTTCCCTGAGCAGCACGGAATCCTCGGCGATCACCACGCGCATAGGGTCACCACGTTACCGGCAGCTCGGCCCGGATCGCGGTGGGTCCGCCGGACGGGCTGTCGACGAGGACGACGCCATCGATCGTCGCGGCCCGGTCGGCCAGCCCGGCCAGCCCACCGCCGGGCACGGCCGTCGCGCCGCCGATCCCGTTGTCGGCCACTTCCACCACGACACGATCACCCTGCCGGCTGACGCGAACCGACGCCTCGGTCGCCTGGGCGTGCTTGGCCATGTTGGTCAGCGTCTCGGACACGATGAAGTAGGCGATGCTCTCCACAGCCGGCGGCGGCCGGTCGGTGAACTCGACGGACACCTCGACGCGCACCGGCGCACGAGCGGCGAGCGCCGACAGGGCGGCGTCGAGACCGCGGTCGGTGAGGATCGCGGGATAGATGCCGCGTGCCAGATCGCGCAGCTCCGCGATGGCCGCCCGCGTGCCTTCGCGAGCGCTGGCCAGCAGCTGCCTGGCCAGCTCCGGATCCTCGGTGAACTTCGCCTCGGCCCGGCCGAGATCCAGCGCCACCGACAGCAGCCGCTGCTGCGCGCCGTCGTGCAGGTCGCGCTCGATGCGTCTTCGCTCGGCTTCGGCCGCGTCCACGCCACGCGCCCGGCTGGCCCGCAGATGCTCGGCACGACGGCGCAGCCGATCCTCCTCGGCCCCGCCGAGCAGCATGCCCGCGACCGTGCCGTGCACCCACGCCATCCCCCTGATCGCGTACAGCAGGAACACGAACAGCACCAGCCCGAGCAGCGTCCACGGAAGCGCCTCGGGAATCGACTCGACCTCCAGCCGGTCGACGATGACCAAAGCGCCATCGCCGAACAATTCGAGGAACGGCAGGGCGAGCAGCGCCGCCGACGTCGGCCCGAGGACGAGCAGCACGACGAACTCGGCGAACCCGAGCGGGACGAGCACCAGCAGATAGGCCAGATCCTTCCAGGTGGCCGGATCGCCGAGGAGCCAGAGCAGATGGTCGAAAACGCCGCGTCTGGGTCGCGGCCGATAGGGATCGGGGATGCGCCGCCCGAACGCGAGCCGCACGAACCGCCGCTCCAGCATGGCCACGCCGCGCCACGCCACGATCGTGATGACGAGCAGCGGGATCCCCACCCAGCCGACCATGAACGCGACCGACACCGGCAGCGCGAAGACCAGGCCGACGAAGACGGCGACGCCGATCGGGAACGAGGCGAGCAGATAGGGCAACGCACGCCAGGTCATGGGATCGACCGCGACGCCGAGCGGCCCCCACGGCCCGAGCGCCACACGCTCCCTGAGCGGCACTCGCTCACGCAACGGCTCACGCTCCATAAGCGGCGCTCCAGCCATCGTCACCCCCTACGCGGATCCGCAAATCCCCGGTCCCGAGATCCCCTTGAGCCTGCCAAGGTACGCGCCCGGAAGGAATGGTGGAGGCCCGGTCACCCACCCTGTGGATAACCCCCGCCTCGCGCCGTCGGCAGGGGATCCCGTACGGGGGGAGCCTGGAAAGCAGAACGCCCCGGACGAGCCCAAAGGGCGGTGTCCGGGGCGTAGTGGCCGGGGGGCGCCTGTCAGGCAGGCGCCAGCCGTCGACCCGCTGCCTAGGCAGTGCCTGACGATTGCCGCCCGTCGCGCGTGCCTGGGCGTCGCGCGGCAGGGCATGTGTCGTCAGGCACCAGTGCCGCGCTAGTCGCGGTCGCTGTTGACCGTGGTCTTCTGGACCTGCAGCAGGAACTCGGCGTTGGACTTGGTCTCCTTGACCTTCTCGAGCAGGAGCTCGAGAGCCTGCTGCATGTCGAGGGCGTGGAGGACCCGGCGCAGCTTCCAGACGATCTGGAGCTCGTCCTTCGCCATGAGGATCTCTTCCTTACGCGTGCCGGACGCGTCGACGTCCACCGCGGGGAAGATCCGCTTGTCGGCGAGGGAGCGGTTGAGCTTGAGCTCCATGTTGCCGGTGCCCTTGAACTCCTCGAAGATGACCTCGTCCATCTTCGACCCGGTCTCGACCAGGGCCGTGGCGAGGATCGTCAGGGAGCCGCCGTTCTCGATGTTGCGCGCGGCGCCGAAGAAGCGCTTCGGCGGATAGAGCGCGGTCGAGTCGACACCACCGGACAGGATGCGGCCGGAGGCGGGCGCCGCCAGGTTGTACGCACGGCCGAGGCGGGTGATCGAGTCGAGCAGGACGACGACGTCGTGACCCAGCTCGACCAGACGCTTGGCGCGCTCGATGGCGAGCTCGGCGACCGTGGTGTGGTCTTCGGCCGGACGGTCGAAGGTCGAGTGGATGACCTCGCCCTTCACCGACCGCTGCATGTCGGTGACCTCTTCCGGTCGCTCGTCGACGAGGACGACCATCAGGTGGCACTCAGGGTTGTTGCGGGTGATCGCGTTGGCGATCGCCTGCAGCACCATCGTCTTACCGGCCTTCGGCGGCGACACGATAAGACCGCGCTGACCCTTGCCGATCGGCGACACGAGGTCGATGATCCGCGTGGTCAGGATGTTGCCCTCGGTCTCCAGGCGCAGCCGCTCCTGCGGGTAGAGCGGCGTGAGCTTGTTGAAGTCGGGACGCTGACGCGCCTGCTCCGGCTCCATGCCGTTGACCGTGTCGAGGCGGACCAGCGCGTTGAACTTCTCGCGCCGCTCGCCCTCGCGCGGCTGCCGCACGGCGCCGGTGACGACGTCGCCCTTGCGCAGCCCGTTGCGGCGGATCTGGGCGAGCGAGACGTAGACGTCGTTGGAACCCGGAAGATAGCCGCTGGTCCGGACGAACGCGTAGTTGTCGAGAATGTCGAGGATGCCGGCGATCGGGATGAGGACGTCGTCCTCGCTGACCACGGGCTCGCTGCTGTCGCCGAAGCGGTCGCGGCCGCGGCGGTTGCGCTCGCGGAACCGGCCGCGCCGGCCGCGGGCGTCGTCGCCCTGGTCGTCGCCACCGCGCCCGTCACCACGGTTGTCACCGCGGTTGTCGCCACGCATATCGCCACGACTGTCACCACGGCTGTCGCCGCGGTCGCCACGGTTGTCGGGACGCCCGTCACCGCGGTTGTCGCGCCCGTCACGGCCGTCGCGGCGGGTGTCGCGCTGCGGGCCGCGCCCGCCCTGCTGACCACCCTGACCAGGGGCGCCCTGACCTTGGCCGCCCTGACCCTGGCCGTCACCGGCGTCGGCGACGCGCTCGCCGCCCCGGTCACCGCGGTCGCCGCGGTCGAGGTTGCGCTCACGACGATCACGGCCGCGCCGGTCGCGGCGCTCGCCCCGCTCGGGACGGCCGTCGGCCGGCCCGCCTTCGCCCTGGTCGGCGCCGGGCTGAGCCACGCCGGTCTGGCTTGTCTGCACGGTCTGCGCGCCGGACTGGGTGACGGGCGGCTGCTCGGTCACGACCGGCGCCGCCTGCTCCACGGGCTCCGCGGCAGCAGGGGCCTCCGCGCTCGCCGAAGCCGCGGTCGAGGCCGAAGTGGACCGGGAACGTTCCCGGCGGCCACGGGTGGGCCGCTCCACGGGGGCGGCTCCGGTCGCCGGCTTGGCCTCGGCGGCCGACTCGGCCACTACGCCCTGCTTCTCCTGGATGGCCGCGATGAGCTGGCTCTTCCGCATCCGCCCGGTCCCGCTGATGCCAAGACCGGAGGCGAGGGCCTGCAGTTCGGGCAGCACCATGGCCGACAGGCCGGTGCCGGAGCGACGACGCGGGCGGGCCGTGGTGGAGGTGGGGGGGTCACCGGCGGACGGCGTCGATGCGCCGGGTGCGTCGGAGAGGAGTTCGGTGGTGTCGCTCAACTAAAGGTCCTTCCCAGGGGTCGGGCGCCGTCCTTCTTCATCGAGGCGTCCCGGTGGTGCGACCCGGCGGGACAGACCGGGTCGGGCTTCGCGGATTTCTGCGGGTTCGGAAGATCGACGTGTCCGTCGCCGTGGAGATTCGCGAGCGGTGGGGAACCGGAGGTTGACCCCCGGCCTGTTACCGCCAACCAGATGTGACGTGCGTGTCTCCGAGAACGCCACCCCGTAAGGAGCGACGGATTCGGGGAAATCGCCCCGCCCGCGTCGAAGGACGCAAGGCGACGTGCAGCGATGTGTGTCTGACAAGCACGCACCCGACATGGGGGCACCTGGTGCGGCTATCAGCCTAACATCACCAGCGCGCACAGCTATTCCCTGAAGGTCGAAGAGTCATCAGCGTGTCTCGGGAAACTGAACGACCGCACCCACCGGGTCGACGTTCAATGGCTGGATGTGCCAGTCAGTACCCACTTCTGGCGCGATCAAATCCTGCGTATTCGAGGTCGAAAACGCAAGAACCGTGGGCCCCGCTCCCGAGACTACGGCGGGCACGCCGTTCGCGCGCAGACGTTGTACCAGATCAGCGGTGCGCGGCATAGCGGGCGCACGGTAGTCCTGGTGCAGGCGATCTTCGGTCGCGGTGAGTAGCAGGTCCGATTCGGGTCGCTGGGTCAGCGCCGCGACGAGCAGCGCGGCCCGTCCGGCGTTGGCCGCCGCGTCGACATGCGGCACATGCGAAGGCAGCAGGCCGCGCGCTTCCTCTGTGGACAGCCGGAACCCCGGAATGATGACAACTGGCGTGATTGCCGAATCCGGCGCAAATTTCGCGACACGTGCGGATTTTTCGTGATCGGTCCAGGCGATTGTGAGGCCGCCGACCAGACACGGCGCAACGTTGTCGGGATGTCCTTCAATCTCCGTCGCCAGGGCCAGCACGCCGTCGTCGCTGAGCAATCCGTCGTCGCCGGGCACGCCGTCCCGTCGTCCGAAATCCCCGTACGAGGACTCGGCCAGCGCACGGGCGGCGAGGATGCCGGCGACGATGGCGGCCGACGACGAGCCCAATCCACGGGCGTGCGGGATGCGGTTGACGCACCGCAGCCGGATCCCCCGCGGCTGCGGCGCCGACATCCGGTCGAACGCGGCTCGCATCGCGCGCACGATCAGGTGGCCCTCGTCCTCCGGCACCTCGCCGGCGCCCTCCCCCTCGACCGCTATGACCGTGGAATCGGCCGATTCGGCCGTCACGTCGTCGTACAGGCTGAGGGCCAGGCCGAGCGAGTCGAAGCCGGGGCCGAGGTTGGCGCTGGTGGCGGGGACCCGTACGAGCACACGACGATCAGCCACGCTGCGCCTCCTGCAAGATCACCGCACGCGCGGCCTGGGGATTCGGGAAGTTGTGCATGATCACCAATTCGCCGGCCTGCGGCTCGGGAATTCTTGCAAGATCACGAGAGGTTGAGGGCGGTGGCGGCGGCGTAGGCGTCGACGGGGATCGTGACGGGGGCCGGGGCGCCCGAGATGGCCCAGTCGGGGTCCTTGAGGCCGTTGCCGGTGACCGTGCACACGATTCGCTCGCCCGGATTCAGCAGGCCCTGCTCGTGCGCCTGCAGCAGCCCCGCGACGCTCGCCGCGGACGCCAGCTCGACGAACACGCCTTCACCCTGGGCCAGCAGCTTGTACGCGGCGGCGATCTGGCGATCCGTCACGGCCTGGATGACCCCGCCGGATTCGTCGCGCGCGGCCTCGGCCAGCTTCCACGACGCCGGATTGCCGATGCGGATCGCGGTGGCGATCGTGTGCGGGTGAGGGACGGGCGCGCCGTTGACGATGGGCGCCGCACCGCTCGCCTGGAACCCCAGCATTCGCGGGGTCTTCGTCGACGTGCCGTCCGACGCGTACTCCTTGTAGCCCATCCAGTAGGCCGTGATGTTTCCGGCGTTGCCGACCGGGATGCAGTGCACGTCGGGCGCGTCGCCGAGCGTGTCGACGATCTCGAACGCGGCCGTCTTCTGCCCTTCGAGCCGATAAGGATTGACCGAGTTGACAAGCGCGATCGGATAGCTCTCCGACAGCTTCCTGGTCATGTCGAGACAGTCGTCGAAGGACCCCTCGACCTGCAGCAACCGCGCCCCGTGGACCAGTGCCTGGGCCAGCTTGCCCATCGCGATCTTGCCGCGCGGCACCAGGACCGCGCACGCCAGCCCGGCGCGCACGGCATAAGCGGCGGCGGACGCGCTGGTGTTGCCGGTCGAGGCGCAGATCACGGCCCGCGCCCCCTCCTCGACGGCCTTGCTGATCGCGACGGTCATGCCGCGATCCTTGAAGCTGCCGGTCGGATTGAGCCCCTCGACCTTGAGGTGGACCTCGCAGCCGGTGATCTCGGACAGCTTGCCCGCGGGAACCAGGGGCGTGCCGCCCTCCAGGAGCGTGACCACGGGCGTCGTCGCGGTCACGGGAAGCCGGTCACGGTATTCCTCGATCAGGCCACGCCAAGCCCTGGGCATGAGGTCTCCTCCCGGACACGCGGCAAATCGCGTGCCACCTGCGGTATTGGGCACAGAGTGTAGGGCCAACCGGCTTCCTCGTGGGATTCGCGTCCACCGACTGGGACGACTTGACCAGGTGTGATCGGTATGGTCAGGTCCATGACTCGACGGCCACTGATCCGGCACAACGATTATTCGCCGCTGGATCCGCCCGCGGTAGGGGCGTGGGAGCCGTCGTTGACGCTGTCTGTGGTGATTCCCGCGTACGGCGGGCAGCACCGGCTCGACCTGACATTGGCCGCACTCGCCGCACAGACCTATCCGGCGACGCTCACCGAGGTCATAGTGGTCGATGACGGCACGGAACCGCCGCTTCGGCTGCCCGCGCTCAAACCGGAGAACACCCGGATGGTCCGGGCACCGGGTGACAGGCGGGGCGCCGGCCACGCGATGAACGCCGGCATCGCCTGCGCGGAGGGCGAGGTCGTCCAGCGGCTGGACGCCGACATGGTGACCCATCGCGAACACCTGGAGTCGCTGCTGCGCTGGCAGCACCTGACCGACTACCTGGTCACCTATGGCGGCAAGAAGTTCGTGGCCGAGCCCGTGCTGCGCCCGGGCGAGGTGTTCGAGACGGTCGCCAAGGGCGAGCTGGAGTCGCTGTTCGCCGGATCGGATCTGATCTCCAGCTCGACCGAGGAGACCATCCGGCGCCTGGACGGCCTCCGTGCGAGCCGCAATCCCTATCAGACGTGCACGGGCCCGACCGTCTCATTGCGACGGACCCTCCTGGATCGGGTCGGCGGATTCGATCCCGAGGTGCTTCGTGGTCAGGACACCGAGTTCGCCTATCGGCTGGCCCAGGAGGGGGCCGTGTTCGTGCCCGACCTCGACGCGCGGGCCGTTCACCTGGGGCTGCCGGCGCAGCGGGGCGAGCATCGGCAGGACGTCGTGCGGCTCGTCGAGACGTATCTGGCCCAGCGCGTGCCCCTCCGCCGCGACCTGCGGAAGGAACGCGGGCGGGGCTGGGCCGTGCCGTACGTGGATGTGGTTTACGCGGCGGACGGCGAGGGCGTGCGCGAGGCCGTGGCGGCGGCGCTGGCGAGCACCCTTTCCGACGTGCGGGTGACGCTCACGGGCGCCTGGGCGAGCCTCCACGGCCTTCAGGGCGTCGCGCCGGGCCACGAGCGCTTCGGGCTCTTCGTGCTCCGTGAGGCCTTCAGGCGTGATCCTCGGGTGCGGCTGGCGGCGGACGCGGACGCTTCCGCGGCGCCCATCCCGTTCCGTTTCACCGGGCCCGCCGGACATCCGCTCGCGCCCGGCACGCTGGAGGCGATGACCAAGGCCATGACCGAGGAACGGCTCGGCATGCTGATCGTCCGTCTCCCCGGCGGCGCGGCGGCGTCCCTTGTCCGCACAGAGGCGCTCAATCGCGCACGTCTGCTGGCCGATGCCGGCGACGAGCTCGATTCGGTCATCGAGGCCACCCATGGCGTACGGCATGCGGACGCCGCCGAATTCTGGCCTTCAGCGCGCGAACCGGCGGCGACCGAACCGGCGGTGAGCAACCCTGTACAGGAGGCTCAGCCGGAACCAGAGCCGGAGCCGGGTTCGCGGTTGCGCCGGATTATTCGCCGGAGGTGAAGGCGCGGGTCATGCGGCGCGCGAGGGCCTTCAGGCGCGGGTTGCGCCGGGACTCGCGCCGTATGCGGCCGATCTCGGTCCGCAGGGCGCCGATCTCGCGGCGGAACTGCACGGCGTTCTTGCGCCATCCGGCCGACTCGTCCCGCCACTTGGCCACCTGACCGCGAAGCCGCTCGACCTCCTTGTTGAGGCGCTCGACCTCGGCCTCCGCCCGCAGCCTCGCGCGGTAGGCCCCGCGGAAGGTCATCGGGGCGACAGTGTCGGCGACCGGCCGGAACGCGTAGGTCTCGTCGTCCACCCAGCGAACCCCGGCCACCTCGTGGATGGCGTCGTCGACGGCTTCGCCGGGCCGTACCACGAGCTCGGCGCGTGCCACGCTCGCGGCGCGGTCGAGGCGGACGGACACCAGGTCGTCGCCGTCCTCGTCCAGGAGCACGTGAACGCGTCCCAGATCCTCTGCGCGCATGAGGTCGAGGAGCTGGAACAGGGTCTCCTGCGCGGGCTCCCACCCGGCCGGAAGCGTCAGCCGGAACGGGGCCCCGAGCTCGCCCGCCGACGGGACGAGGCGGACCCGGCCGTCCTCCCCGTAGCGGGCGGCGAGCAGCGCGAAGTCGAGAAGCGGATCCTTGAGCGGCGCGCGGCGCTCGGGCTCCAGCTGGTCGAAGGGTCCCTCGACGATCACGGCGAGGTCGGTCAGCGTGCTCGCGAGCACGCCGTCGACACTGGCGCGGACGTCGTCGTAACAGGCGCCGCGAGCGTCGATCACCACCTCCATCCAGGGCACCCGCCACTGGCGGCCGACCTCGCGGCGCAGCCAGGTGTACTGCGGGATGCCGCCGGAGACCAGGGCGTGGCTGACCTTGTTGACGTCGGCGCCCTCGGCGCGCATGCGCATGGACGGGCCGAGGTGGTAGGCGCGCGCGTCGGCGTCGGGGATGAACACGGCGCCGGCCTGCGCCAGCCGGTAGCCCATTTCGGTGTCCTGCCCCAGGAAGAGCCGCACGTCCATGGGCCCGGCCCGGTCGAACAGGCGGCGGCCGACCGAGGTGGCCCCGCCGATGTGCACGCTGAACGGCCGCGGCGAGCTGGTCAGACCGTCGGTGCGGGCGACCATGTCCTCGATCCACACGTGCGGCTCGGCCGGCTCGAAGATCGCGTCGAGCCCGTGGGCCTCCGCGACCTTGCGCGGCTCGGGCGGCACGGCCGTTGTGAACCGGAGCGCGGCCGTGACGACCAGGTAGGGCGCCAGGTGGTGCCAGCGCATGTGCGCCTCGACCTCGTCGCGCTCGGCCACGACGTCGGAGTCCATCCAGTGGATGACGTCGCCGGTGGCCGCCGCCAGCCCGGCGTTGCGCGCGTTCGCGCGGCCGGGCATGTCGCAGACCAGCAGGCGCGCGCGGGATGGTCGGATCTCCGGCAGCCGCAGCGGTGGTGAGCTGCCGTTGTCGATGACGATGACCTCGAGCAGTTCCTCCGGGTAGGTCTGCACGGCCAGCGCGGCCAGCGCGAGATCCAACTGCTCCTGGTTTCCGTATGCGGGCATCACAACGCTGACGGTCAGCTTGGGCGTCCAGCTTCCAAGCGCGGGAGGCGTGAGCGTGCGATAGTCATTTGCCCTTATTCGTGGCGTCATGGCCACTCTAGGATCAGGCTGGGGCGAAAGCCCCGCCACTGGTTTCCCGCAACTCTCAGGAAATGCTTAAGTGGCAGCTGCCAGCTGTGATTTCGGGCGGCCCCCCGGCGCAGCACATAGCCGAGGCCGTGCGTGCGGTAGACCCGGGCGCCGTGGGCGATCGCCGAGCGCAGCAGATGGGCGTCCTCGCTCGCCGCGGTCTCGCCGAAACCGCCGATCTTCTTGAACGTCGCCAGGTCGAGCAGGATCGAGCCGCCCGCGACGTGGTCGGTCTCCACCTCGCTCGAGTAGTCGGTCCTGCGCACGGTCACCCCGAGCGGCTCCAGGTAGAAGAACTCCTGGGCGACGCCGACCACCTCGGCCTGCGCGTACGCACGGGCCATGAGCAGGTCGGACAGGTGCTGCGGGCCATACCAGTCATCGTCATCCCATTTGGCCACGTACTGCCCGGACGCCTGGGCCGCGGCCCGGTTGAGCACCTCGCCGAGGAGGATCGACTCGGGCGCCTCGACGACGGTGACCGGGAAGGGCGCGTCGAGCGACGGCGGCGTGTAGCCGTGCGGGGCCAGCAGCAGTTCGATGTCCACGTCCCGCTGCCGGGACAACTGCCCGATGGCGTGCTCGAGCAGATGCGGGCGGCGGCTGGCCATCACGACGCTCACGGACGGCCTGACAGCCGCTGTGGAATGCCGGCCGTGCCGCCGGAGGCGGATGCTGTGTTCCTCACGCCGGAGGTCCGTCACGTCCTCCATGCCGCCGCTCGGCGGCGGGCTGAGCCATGCCTGGTCCTCGAGGAGGGCGGCCAGCGCCGGATCGGCCGCGCGCGCCCACTCGGGAACGACGGGCGATGTCATCGGAACTCCCGCTTTGGCCAGGCCGGCCACCACGTCCATGGGGACGGGCTCGGCCGGCCAGGCCACGGTCAGGCCGCGCATGCCACGCAGGGCCGTCACGTCCTCGAGTGGAGCCGGCAGCCGCAGGTCCACCTCGGGCACGTGCCACCCGTCGCTCCAGAGGAGATCGGCGAGGCCGGTTGACGGGGTGCGGAGGAACCCTGAGGGCGTGACTTCTGACATGGCCTGTAAATACTAGGGGCAGAAGTTACCTTTGGTCATCAACCGGGGCAGGTCGGACCTTTCCTCCGACAACTTCCCCCAAGGTGCGCACCACCGTGCCGTGCTTGGCCCGCTTGGCGAGCCAGTCGAGGAACTGGCCGAGAATCGCGGGGCTCACCGAGAAGGCGTCGGGGCAGTCGGTCGCGCACACATGGTGGAAGACGAGGGGCAGCAACCCGGCCCCGCTCGACTCCGCCCGCTCGACCTGCTGCTTCAGCTGGCCCAACGTCGTTTCCGCGCGCACCGACCCCGGCGTCCTGATGTCGTAGACCATCTCCGGGCGCATCGGCTCGGCGTACCTGCACGCCGGGCTCTTGCACACGCGGTCGCTGAGCCCGCCAATGCCGCGTGCGGCGCTGTAGCCGCACTCGCGCACGACGAATCGGACGCTCTCGTTGAGCTCCCCGAAGGGATAGGCGAACGTGCGGATCTTGAACCCCCAGCGCATGAGCTGCGCCCGATCGTCACAGATCTCCGCGTACAGCTCCTCAGGGCCGAGCATGGTGAGGTGGGGGTGATCGAGCGTGTGCCCGCCGATCTCGTTCCCCGCCGCGGCGATCTTCTTGATCTGTTTGAGGGTCATGTGCTCGGAGTCACCGACTCGAGCGCTGTTGATGTAGAACGTGCCATGCAAGCCGCGTTTCGCGAGCAGGCCGGCAGCCGTCACGTGTGTTTTGTCCCCATCGTCAAATGTCAGCGCCACGATCGTGGTGGGCTTCTTCGGCTTCGCGGCCGCCGCTTGGTACGGCACTACGAGCGACACAAGCACGATAAGGGGAATCATCCAGGAACGTGCCACCCGCACGACCATAGTGGACATATCTCACGATGTCGTCACAAGGGGTGCTCATAACACCAACGGGTATAGCGACCGTTTTGTGTGCTACGGAGTCTCGTCGCCTTCGACCCGCATGACGCTCGCGACCGCGCGGACGCTGTCCAGCTCCCGCAGGCCTTCGACGGTCGCCGACAGCGCCGCGTCGCTCGCCCGATGGGTCACCAGCACGAGCTGCGCGTCATCCCCGCGGCCCTCCTGGAGCACGGTCTGGATGGAGACGTCGTGCTTGGCGAAGATGTCGGCGACCCGAGCGAGGACGCCCGGCTTGTCGGCGACATCGAGAGACACGTGGTAGCGCGTGACCGACTCCCCCATCGGGTGGACCGGCAGGTCGGCGTAGACCGACTCGGCCGGGCCGCGGGTGCCGGCCAGCCGGTTGCGGCCCACCGCCACGATGTCGCCCAGCACGGCCGACGCCGTCGGGGCGCCGCCCGCGCCGGCGCCGTAGAACATCAGGCTGCCGGCCGACTCGGCCTCGACGAAGACCGCGTTGTACGCCTCGCGGACCCCGGCCAGCGGGTGCTTGCGCGGGATCATCGCCGGGTGGACGCGCACGCCCACCGACCGGCCGTCGTCGGAGCGGGCGCAGATGGCCAGCAGCTTGATCACATAGCCCATGGCCTTGGCGGACGCGACGTCGGACGCCGAGATCTCGGTGATGCCCTCGCGGTGCACGTCGGCCGCGGTGACCCGGGTGTGGAAGGCGAGCCCGGCGAGGATCGCCGCCTTGGCGGCCGCGTCGAAGCCCTCAACGTCGGCCGTCGGATCGGCCTCGGCGTAACCCAGGGCCTGGGCCTCCTCCAGGGCGTCGCCGAACGAGGCGCCGGTCGAATCCATCTTGTCGAGGATGTAGTTGGTCGTGCCGTTGACGATGCCGAGCACGCGCCGTACGTGATCGCCCGTGAGCGACTCGCGCAGCGGCCTGACCAGCGGGATCGCGCCCGCGACCGCCGCCTCGAAGTAGAGGTCGCCGCCCGCGGCGTGCAGCGTGGCGCCGTCTTCGGCAAGCAGCGCCTTGTTGGCCGTCACGACGGACTTGCCGGTCTTCATCGCGGCGAGGATCAGCGATCTGGCGGGCTCGATGCCGCCGATCACCTCGACCACGATGTCGACGTCATCCCTGGTCACCAGGGCCATCGCATCGGTGGTGAGCAGCGCCGGGTCGACGTCGCGGGCCCGGCCCGGCCGGCGTACGGCGATCCCGGCCAGCTCCAGCGGCGCCCCGACCCGGGCGGCCAGGTCGCCGGCCTGCTCGTGCAGCAGCCGCGCCACCTGCGACCCGACGACCCCGCACCCGAGGAGCGCCACTTTCAGCGGTTTTCTCACAGCTGCCCCCTGAGCAGGTCGTCTTCGGTCTCCCTGCGTACGATCACCCGCGAGCGGCCGTGGGAGACGGCGACGACGGCCGGCTTGGGCAGGTAGTTGTAGTTGCTGGCCAGCGACCGGCAGTAGGCGCCCGTGCCGGCCACCGCGATCAGGTCGCCGGGGGCCAGATCGGCCGGAAACCACACGTCGCGGATGACGATGTCGCCGCTCTCGCAGTGCTTGCCGACCAGACGGGACAGCGCCGGCCGCTCCCGGCTCTCCCGGGAGGCCAGCAGCGAGGTGTATTCGGCACCGTAGAGGGCGGTCCTGACGTTGTCGCTCATCCCACCGTCGATGCTGACATAGGTTCGCAGGCCTTCAACGTCCTTGACGGTGCCCACTTCGTAAAGGGTGATCCCGCCGAGGCCGATGATCGAACGGCCCGGCTCGACCGTCAGCCGTGGAATGGGCAATCCGGCCGACTCGCAGGTCTTCCCCACGATCTCGCGGAGGCTGTCCGCGATCACCTTGATGTCCGGCGCGTCGTCGCCCTTCACGTACGGGATGCCGTAGCCGCCGCCGAGGTCGAGCTCGGGCAGGACCACCCCGTGCTCTTCCTTGATCTGGACCAGCAGCTTGGCCAGCCGGCGCGCGGCCACCTCGAAGCCCGCCGTGTCGCTGATCTGCGAGCCGATGTGGGAGTGCAGGCCGACCAGCTCGAGGGAGGGCAGCGCGAGGATCCGGCGGGCCGCCTCGGCCGCCGCGCCGCTGCTCAGCGACAGCCCGAACTTCTGGTCGTCGTGGGCCGTGGCGATGAACTCGTGGGTGTGCGCCTCGACGCCGACCGTGACGCGGATCAGGACCTTGGGCCGCACGCCGTGCCGCTCGGCCACATAGCCGAGCCGCGCGATCTCCTCGAACGAGTCGACCACGATGTGCCCGACCCCGACCGTGACGGCCTGCTCGAGCTCGGCCAGGGACTTGTTGTTGCCGTGCATGGTGATCCGCGCGGGCGGGAAGCCGACGCTGCGCGCCACGGCGAGCTCGCCGGCGCTGCACACGTCGAGGCCGAGCCCCTCCTGCTCGATCCAGCGGGCCACCTCGCGGCACAGGAACGCCTTGCCCGCGTAGTGGACCTCGCCGTCCGCGAACGCGGCGCGATAGTCGCGGCAGCGGGAGCGCACGTCTTCCTCGTCGAAGACGAACAGCGGGGTGCCGTGGTGTTTGGCCAGGTCGCGTACGTCGACGCCGCCTATCGTCAGGGCGCCGCCGGCGCGGACCGCGGTGCGCGGCCAGATCGCGGGAGCGAGCTCGTTGAGGTCGTCCGGCGCGAGCGGGGGACGCTCCTCGGGCAGGACCTCGGCATGCCTGTCACCGGCGGGATGGGCGAATCGACTCACCCGAACGAGGCTATCGGACCCCGCCACGCTCATGAGACAGGCGCCCACGTTGCGAGACGGTCATCGTCGATCATCGCCGATGAATTCCACCGAATGAAGTAGATATTTGCCGATCTTAGGAGTAAGACTTGCTGTCCAGTGCATTCGGGGGACATCAGTGACTCTGGAGTACAGGGAGGGCTCCGGTGGCCAACAAGCCTTATCGCCCTAGATTCGCCTTTCGGCAGGTCGCTCCCGACACGATCAGGATTCGGCGCTACAAGCAGCAGAATCGTCTCCTGCCCTATCTGATCGTCGGTTTCCTGGTCTGGGCCATGTTCGGAGGAGCGAAGGCCTGCTCGACCCAGGCCGCCGCGCCGGGCGCCAGCCCCACGGCGACACCGGCCGCGACCTCCAAATAACCCATTCGACCTCACAAGAGCTCACAGGCGGTCGGGCAGCGGGTCCGCGGACAGCCCGGCCAGCACCTCCTGTACGGCTGCCGCGAGCCGCACGCGGGCCGTGTGCGTCCCACCGGCCGGTTCGTCTCCGGCCGGAACGGCCCGCGTGCGTTCGTGCGCGTCGTGATAGGCCAACGCCAGGGTCTGCGCGTACGCGGGCCATCGGGGCCGCCGTGATCGCGTACGGCTCGGCAACTCGGAAAGAGCGCGCAACACGGCCCGGTCGTAGGGAGTGCCGAGGAAGGCCGGGACGAACGGCTCCGCCGGGACCCCCAGGTCGGCGGCCCAGCGTATGACGGCGGCCGCCCGGGCGTGGGCGAATCTGAGGACGAACCCCGGGTTGTCCCATGAAGGGGGGGCGGCGGGTGGGGTCGTGACGACGCCCAGGGGCACGGCTGGAAGCGCGGTGACGATCTCTCCCGGCTCGGTCACTGTGATCAGCAGAAACCCGTTGGGCTGAACCCTGACATGGGCGACCCCTGGGAGCAGCCGCGACCTGCGCGCCATCTCCTCTGGCCGGCCGCCCGGACGTGCGGTCGCGGTGGACAGGAAGACGGCTTCCTCGGCCCAGGTCCCATACGGAACAGGGGTCTCCCCCAGCACGGTCCTGAGCCGCTCGGGTGTCACGTCCTGCAGGTTAGATCATGGCCAGCTTGGCGGGATCCGCGTTCGCCTCAAGCCGCGCGGAAGCCAGCAGGTCACCAGCCGTCTCCCGGACGCAGACGTAGGAGTAGCGGTCGGCCGAGTAGACGCGCACTCCGTCGGCGCGACACTGACGCATCAGGATCTCGCCCCACTCCTCGGACACGTCCGCGAAGCCCAGCTCGGTCAGCGCCGGACGACGCCCCAGGACCGTGCCGCCGGCGACCTCGGGCAGGAAGCGGTGCTCGGCCTCCGGCTGGCGCACCACGGTCGCCCCGATTCCGGTGATGTGCGCATGGAACGCCGCCTTGCCGACTATCTCCGCATCCGTGGACGCGAAGTGACGTACCAGGTCGGACAGGTAGTGCTCGCCGTAGAGGTCACGTGGGTCCACAACAGCCACGAGATCCCCGTCCGCCAGCCGCAGCGCCCGATCCAGGGCGGCTCCCCTGGTCACCGGCCCGCTTGGGACCCGTACCACCAGATCCGGCCCGGGCGCGTCCGCCAGCGCCTGAGCCACCGCCTTCTCCACCGCGGCCGCCTCCAGCCCATCGGCCACGATGACCAGCTGACCCGGCCGCTCGCGCTGCCGGCTGACATGCGCGAGCAGCCGATCGAGCTCCCCCCGGCCTGTCACGGCCGAGATCGCGGTGATGGCCCCCGTATTGCGGACATTCGGCACCCCCAGCACATCGAAAACCGGATCCAGCAGCGCCGTCACCCCCGCCGCCCTCCGCCACCCCCGATGGGCCTCCACACCCGCCTCACCCCTCAGACCAGCCTCAGCCTCCGCGCCGCCCCGCGCATCCGCACCAGCCACACCGGCGCCCACCCCGACGCCCGCACCAGCCGCACCGCCACCCGGGCCCATCTCGACGCCCGCGCCAGCCGCACCGCCACCCGCGCTCGCCTCGACGCCCGCTTCCTGCTCGGCACCCGGGCCCACCCCGACACCCGCACCAGCGCTCGCCTCGACACCCACCTCGCCGCCCGCCTCGACAGGGGCTTCCTGCTCGGCACCCGCAGTCCCTTCGGCGGCGTGCCCGACCCCTGCGCCCTGAGGACCTACGGCCGCCCAGACTCGTGCGGCGACCTCGTCCGCCTTCTCCGAGCCGTCCAGGCGCAGCAGCAGGGTGCCGCAAGCGGCGATCTCGGCCAGGGTCCGCTCGTCAGCGTCGGCGCCGGCGACGACCAGGGCCGGGCGACGATACGCGACCAACATGTCGTCATATGTCGTCTTATCCGCTCCCTGGCCTGGCAGGGCCACGGCATCGGCCAAGCCTGCCACCGTACCGAGGGTGGCGATCTCATTCGTGCGGCCGCCCACCGCGGGGATCGGATTGTGAACGCGAGGCTGGATGGCGAACGGGAGGATGCCGACGCGGTCATGCCGGAGCGCGGCGCGCCACTCGCGCGCCCGCGCCTCGGTGGTCGTCAGGACGTACTGGAAGTGCTCGGCCGCGGGGACGGCGCGCGACACCGAGCCACCGGAATGCCAGAAGACCGTCTTGATGCCCCGTTTGCCGCACGCCTCGAGCAGATCGCGCAGGGCACGGCTCTGACCGCTCAACGCCTCGAGCCAACGGCCGCCATTGCCCTGGCGCGGGCCGGGCCGCACCGATTCGACGAACAGCACATGCGGCTGATGCTCGTCCAGCATCGCCCGCCAGTTCTCGGGGCCGAAGTTGGTCACCTGCCGCCACTCATAGCGCAGCAACGCCTCGGTCTGCCGGTCCACGATCGCCGCGACGGTCAGATACGGCCTGGCCAGCGGCCCCTTCGGAACCACGAAGCCCTCGGCGAGCGGCGCCGAAACGACCGGCGCCTGCGGATCGGGCGTCGCCGCCGCAACCGGGACCGCGGGCACATCGGGGATCTGCGGCACGAAACTGGCTCGCTTCGGCCCCGGCTTCTTCTTCACCGGCTCGCGGAGCGACCGGGCGACCGTCGCCGGATTCTTGCTGTGGACGGCGTCGCCCAGCTTGATCCAGCGATTCTCCTGGAGGTTCTCGAACCTCCAGTTGGCCAGGGCCGTCTCGTAACGCTGCTCGGCCACGCTCTTGGCCAACTGCGCGTTCTGCCGTTCAACGGTCTTCGCCCTGGCCTCGGCCTCGCGCATGCGCGTGACCGCGTCGGCCTCCGCCTGGGCGGCCTGATCGAGCCTCCGCTGGTAGTCCTCCAGCAGCCGGGCCAGCTCCGCCGCCCCGGCCGCCCGCTCGACGGCGTCCGCCAGCGCCTGCCTCAAGCTCGCCACATCATCCACTGGTCACTCCGCCGTAAGTTCCAAAGAGGGCGAGAGTCACAATATTCGCTGTTGGCAACGCACCGGCAGACAAAGGGCCCAACGCCCTGACCACAGAGCCCTGTACGAAGGCGCCTCCTAGACCGCCTCCGCCTCCTCACCATCGTCGGCGAAGACGTCCTTCATGGAGATCGCGTCCAGGGCCCGGTCGAGCCAGCCTTCGAGGACAGCCGTGTCGGTGCATGCCTGGATGCGCTCGCGATCGGCCTCCAGCACCTCGACGCCCCGCCGTTCCAACACCAGCAGCAGCGCCCTGGTCTCCCCTTCGGCTCGACCTTCGGCCCGGCCTTCGGCGCGGATCATCTGGGCGTACTCGGACTGGTAGGTGCGTGTGAGACTAGACATCAGATTCCTCCACATCTTCCGGGCAGGCGTATTGCCAAGCCCGACCTCGGTGAATTCGGCGAAATAGCCCGCCGTCTCGGTGTCGGTGGTGTCCAGCGCCTCTGCCAGCACCTCCAGTATGTCAGCCACCATGGGACTGCGCCTGTGCGTGAGCGCGGAGAACACCGTGAGCGCGAGGTCCTCCGCCGCTTCCGCCAGATCGGTGATCACCGGCACGTTGTCCGGGGCGTACACGATCGGCGTCAGGGTGAGCGACGGCCAGTCGTCGAGCCCGATTTTGTGTGGGCCACGTGCCCATTTGGCGGTTCCGAGGTCTGAGCAGACGACGAGCAGGACCACCGGGCACTCGTACTTGGCGTGTAGATGGGCGACGTAATACGCCCAGCTGGCGGCCTTCACCTTGGTATCGCTCAGCTGGGATTCGATCGCGAAGATGAGTTTGCTGGATTCGCTCTCCTGGAGCAGCAGCGTGTCAACTCTGCGCTCGATCGGATGCAGCTCGGTCAGCGCCGTGTCGAGCACCGACACCGAGCAGGGGTTCGGGAGCGAGATCCCGAGGAGACGCTCCAGCGTTCTCGCCAGCAGGCCGGTGTCCCGTTGGAAGATCTGGTGGAGCGCCTCGTGTTGGGAGGTAGGCATGCACGTAAAGCTACCGAGTGGCAACCTTTCGTAATCGAAGCCAGGATGGGGATCATTCGCCTTGGAGGATGAAACGACTCTGGGAGCGGAGGAATCCGGACACCTCGTCCGGGGCCTTCCGCGGGGATCCGGCGTCATAGGGCGGCTGAGGGTCGTATTCGATCCCGAGCTGGATCGCCTGCGCGACGAAGTCGCCGGACATCTGGCCGGTGAGGGTCAGGGCCATGTCGATGCCGGCGGAGACGCCGGCCCCGGTGACGTACTTCCCGTCCACGACCACCCGTTCGGGCGAGGGCGTGACGCCATAGCGGGGCAGTTGCTCGAGGGCCAGCCAGTGGGAGGTGGCGCGGCGGTCCTTGAGCAGGCCCGTTGCGGCCAGGATGAGGGAGCCCGTGCAGACGGACGTCGTCCACCGGGTCACCGCGTCGGCGGCGCGGATCCAGTCGTGGAGCGGCCCGTCATCCATGTGGGCGGTCTGACCGGGCCCGCCGGGGATGACGAGGATGTCGGGATCGGTCAGCTCGTCGAGCCGGGCGTCGACGACGAGGCCGAGGTGGCGCGTGTCGGTCCGCACGGGTCCGGTCCGCTCCCCGACGAAGGTGATCTCCGCGTCCGGGATGCGGCTCAGCACCTCGTACGGCCCGACGGCGTCGAGCGCGGTCATCCTCTCGAACAGCAAGATCGCGATACGCATGATGGTGTCCTTTCACGCAGGAGTGGTGAAGCGGCGGCGATATTCGGTGGGTGACACGCCGAGCGCCTTGGTCAGCGCCCGGCGGAGGGTTTCCGAGGTCCCATAGCCCGTCGATCGGGCCACGTGCTCGACCGAGTCGCCCGTGTCCTCCAGCAGGCGGCGGGCGGCCTCCAGGCGCACGCGGTCGACATATCGGCCCGGGGAGACGCCGATCTCGGCCCGGAACGCGCGCGCGAACTGCCGCGGCGACAGGCTCGCCCGCCCCGCCAGGGCCTCGACCGAGAGGTCGGCCTCGGGATGTTCGACGATCCAGCGCTGCACGTCCCTGAGCGAGTCCCGGCTCGCGGTCTGAGCGGCCAGAGGCGCACTGAACTGCGCCTGGTTGCCCGGCCGCCGCAGGAACACGACCAGGTGGCGTGCGATGGTCAAGGCCGCGTCGCGGCCCAGGTCCTCTTCCACGATGGCGAGCGCGAGGTCGATGCCCGCGGTCACGCCGGCCGAGGTGTAGACGTTGCCGTCCCGTACGAAGATCGGGTCGGATTCCACGGTGACCGAGGGGAATCGCCTGGCCAAGGTCGCGCAGTACGCCCAATGGGTGGTCGCCCTCCGGCCGTCCAGCAGGCCGGCCTCGCCCAGCAGGAACGCCCCCGTGCAGACGGAAACGACACGGTCGGCGGCCGGGCCGTGCGCGGCGAGCCAGGCGACCACAGCGGGCGCGGGCGCACGCGAGCCTTCGCCGCCAGGGACCAGAACCATGTCGGCCGTCTCGAACGACTCGAGAGCCGCATCGGGGACGAGAGTCAGGCCGGACGTGGTCCGGATGGGCCGGCCGCCGGGACCTGCGGTCGTGACCGCATACGGCCCGCCGAGGCGGGCGGCGCCGGCGAACACTTCCATCGGACCGGTCACGTCGAGGCTCTGGACTCCGTCGAACAGGACGATCAGCACCTGCATGCCTCCCAGCGTGCCGATCCCATCAAATGACCGCAATGACGTCTTTCCCACCTTTCCTGCCATCGCACGACACCTCAGTACACTCGGGCGCGTGGAATTCAAGGCTCGGCCGTACGTATGCGGCGCCATCGGGGGGTTCGACCAGGCCAGGCTCGACCTCCTGGCCGCGTCGGGGCCGGCCACGCAGGTCGTCCACAGCGCGCCGGACGTGACCCTGCTCAGCTCCAAACCCCTCGTCCCGTACGGCACGGCCCCCCGCTTCGGCTGGACCTGGGGCGCGGCCGGGAAGCGGCCGGTCGAGGGCGGCGACTGGCTGGGCGTCGCCGAGGCCCACGAGACGCCCGGGCTGGTGGACATCCCCGGCGAGGTGACCCTCCACACCGGCGCGTTCGGGCTGGTGGACGTCTACTACCTCGCCGACGGGGACGCGATCTACTTCTCCGGCCTCATCGAACCGCTGCTGGCGCTGGCGCGACAGCCGTACGAGGTTAACTGGGAGGCCTGGGCGGCCATTTTGACGCTCACCTACCCGCTGCTGGAGGACACCCCATACCGCGAGGTCAAGCGTCTGCCAGGGGCGACGGCGCTGCAGTGGTCGCGCCGGGAGAGACGACTTCGGGTCGACAAGCGGGCGCCGCGCTGGGTGCGGGAGGAGCAGTTCGATCGGGGGGTGACGGGCGGCGACATCGTGGCGCTGCTGCACGACGCGCTGAAGCCGTACGACCGGCTGCTGGTGCCGGTGAGCGGCGGCTACGACTCGCGGCTGCTGGCCAGCGTGGCGGTCGCGCAGCGCAAGGACGTCATCTCGTGGACGACCAGCCCCGACGACGGGCTGGACAACGACCTCGACTTCGCCCGCTACATCACGCGCGAGCTGGGCATTCCGCATCAGATCATTCCGCAGGACGCCGCCGCGTACCCGGACGAAGCGCTCTATGTCGCCCGCCGGCTGGAATATCTCACCAGCCACCACGCCTGGTATGGGCCGTTCGCGCGCGCCGTGCACGAGGCGGGACGGCCCATCGTCGACGGCCTCGCCGGCGGCCCGCTGATGAAGAACTTCCTGATCACCGCGGACGCGGTCGGCGCGAACACGACGGCCGGCCGGCACCAGGCCCTGCTGTCGGCACTGACGACGAGCGAGCCGCACATACCCGTCATCGGCGAGACGGCGCGCACGTGGATGGACTCGCTCGTCAGCGCATCTTTCGCCCGGGCGACCTCGATGCTGCGCGGACACCGCAGCGAGCTGCCGCTCAGCGTGCTGCACACCCGCACGGCCCGCGGCATCGCCCGCTCCCCCGTCAACCTGGTCGGGCCTGAGATCACGCCGGTCTTCCCATTCCTGCACCCAGAATTCTTCGACGCGACGCTGTCGGTCCCCGTCGCGCGCAAGGAGGGCGGAAAGTTCTACCGCGAGATCCTCCGCGCGGCCAATCCACGCGTGGCGGCGCTTCCCTCCACGAACGGCGCGTTGCCGCACCGGCGCGTTCCACTGCGCTCAAACGGTCCGGTCGCGCGCGAATGGAACCATCGGATGCTGATCAAGGCGGCGGCCGTGCCGGGGCTGATGTCGCCGCAGATGCTGGACGTGGTCGCGGCTGGTCCGGACGCGCTGACCGCCTTCGGCTCGTGGAACTCCCGGTTCTGGCTGCGCGGGCTGGTGCTGTTCGGGTCGTGGCTGACCGACTATGAGGACAGGCTGGGCGACCTCACACCGCCCTGGTGACACCCACCTGCGCCCGGGCCGCGCCGCGCGCCGGAATCAGTGCCACGAGCAGGCCTGAGCCGATGGCGACGAGCACGGCCACGGTCAGCATCGCGAGCGTGGGAGCCCGCCCGATGCCGGCGCCGACGCCGCTCCCCCGGCCCTCCAGGTCGATCAGCCCGGTGGACAGGACGGCGCCCGCGGCCGCACCGCACAGCACGCCCGCGGCGACCAGCAGCCCGGTCGCGGTCACCAGCGTGGCCGCCACCTGCCGGGGCGTCAGGCCCATGGCCTTCAGCACGGCGAGGTCGCGCACGTGGTCGCGCAGGCTCAGGGCGCTCGCCGTGAGCAGGTTGCCGAGCCCGATGAGGGCCAGCACGACGACCAGCGCCACGATGATCACCCGGATGACCGACAGCCGGTCGGCCGGGTTGACCGCCTGCGTGACCTCGAGTGCCTGGCCCTGCAGGCGTGCCCGCACCTGGCCCGGGTCGGCGCCGTTGCGCAGCACGAGCGCGTAGAACTGGGGCGGCACCGAGTCCTTCGCGGCGAGGCTGTCGGTGCCGAACGACAGCACCTCACCGTCCTGCTCGGGCTCCACGACCCGGCCGACGATCCGCACGATCAGCGGGGTGCCGCCGATGGTCATCCTGACGCGGTCGCCGATCCGCACATTCAGCAGGTCGAGCAGGCCCTGGCCGGCGACGGCCTCGCCGCGCTCGTGGAACATCCGGCCCTCGACCACGGGGAATGGGTAGGGGTCGGCGGAGGTGCCGAGAGCGCGGGTGCGCACCGTCCTGGTCTGCCAGGGCACGAGCGCGTCCAACTCGGCCCCGGGATAGGCCACGACCACGTCCGGGTCGGCCTCCGCGCGCCGGCGCGCCTCGTCGCTGGTCAGATCTCCGGCCCGTACGGTCAACGCCGCCGCCTGCCCGACTTTGGCCGGATTTTTCGCGAAATCGTCAAGGGTAGCCCAGCAGCCGAGACCGATGGTGATCATCATCATCGGAACGGCCAGCCCGACGGTCGTCACCAGAGCGGGCACCCGACGGGTGAACGCATCCCGGGCGCCCAGCACGAGCGCGGGCGGAAGCCGTACAAGAAGGGCGAGACGGGCAATTCTCGACAGGTGGCCGCGCGGCGGCCCCACTGTCGCCGCCGGGATCGGCGGCGTGCGGCCGCCGCGCCACGCGGGAAGCCACACCGCCACCACGACGACCAGCAGCGTCCCGGCGGCGATCCACAGCAGCGCGCCCATCGACAGCGGAACGCCGGACACCATGGCGACCGTACGGCCGGCGATCAGCCCGACCACGATGCCGACCACGCCGAGCGAGACGTGCTCGGCCATCAGCATCCGCGTGATCTGCCGGCTGGTGAATCCGATCGACTTGAGCGTGGCGAGGTCGCGGCGCTGCATGAGCACGCGGCCGCCGGTGGCGTTGGCGAGCGCGAGCGCGGCCGCGACCAGCCCGACCCCGCCGAAGAGGGCGAGCAGCAGGCCGAGCAGGCGGTTGTCGAGCGCCATCGACGCGCGCACCTCGCGCCAGGTGGCCACCCGCTGGACCTGGCCGCCGAGCGTGGTCACGGCGCGCTGGACGACGAGGTCGGTGTCGTCGGGGTCGCGCAGGCGAAGGCCCGTGACGCTTTCCGTCCGGCCTGGGGCGGGTTCGACCGTCATGAGCGTCTCGGGGAGGGTCCAGACGAGGCCGGGCGTCCATTCCGGATAGAAGCCCTGGTCACCACTTTCCGCCAAGCCTGACACGAAAAGAGTGTGGGTGGCGCCGTTGAGGCCGACCGCCGTGAATGGGCTGCCGGGGCGGAGGTTGAGCGCGTTCGCGAAGGTTCGTTCGACGACGACCCCTTCGGGATGACCCGGGTCGAGCCAGCGGCCGTCGACCAGCAGGGGGCGGCCCACGGCGGGCAGGGCGGCGGACATCTCCTGGAGCGCCATGGGGACCTTGCGGCCGTGGTCGGCGAGGGTGGCGGGAGCCGTACGGTAGGGGCCGGCGAGTTCGCTCACGCCGTCGAGCGCCTTCAGCGCGGCGACGTCGGGCGTGTCCTTGGTGTGGATCCACACGTGCGCGCTGTGCCCACGGGCCGACAGGCCGCGCCAGGGATTGGTGCCATCCTCAAGCAGTGTCGCCCCCACGATGAGCGCCGCGACGATCCCCGCCACCGCGAGCACGGTGAGAAACGCCTCCCCCCGCCGCGCCCTGAGGTCAGCCCTCACCCACCTCCCCGCCCCCACCCCCGCCCCGCGTGATCTTGCAGGATTTCCCGAACCCTGCCTCCCGCGCATGGTGATCATGCGCGGTTTCCCGATCCGCAGGTCAGAGCTTCGGTGATCATGCAGTTCACCCGCGCAGCTCGATGACGTCGCCGGCCCCGCCCGGGCGCTTTGAGCTGGTACGTCGCACGGAGCGCCCGTCGTCCACGATCTGCCCGTCGAGCAGCATGACCACCCGATCGGCCATGCCCGCCACCTTCGCGTCGTGTGTGACCACGATGATGGTCTGTCCCTTTTCGTGGATGTCGCGCAGCAGGCGGAGCACGTCGCGGCCGTTGCGGCTGTCAAGGTTTCCGGTCGGTTCGTCGGCCAGCAGCAGCCGCGGCTGGTTGGCCAGCGCGCGGGCGAGCGCGACACGCTGCTGCTCGCCGCCGGACAGCTGCGCGGGAGCGGCCTCGGCCCGTTCGGTGAGCCCCAGTTCACCGAGCAGGTATTCGCGCCGCTCCCGCGCCTGTCGTGCGGAGGCCCCGCCGAGCAGGGCGGGCAGCTCCACGTTGTCGGCCACGGTCATGGTGGCGACGAGGTTGAAGAACTGGAAGACGAAACCCACCTTTTCCCGCCGGAGCACGGCCCACCCGCTCTCCGAGAGCGTGTCGGCGCGCTGCCCGTCGAGCCAGATTTCGCCGCTCGTGCGGGTGTCCAGCCCGCCGATCATGTGGATCAGGGTGGATTTGCCCGATCCGGACGGGCCCATGATCGCGACGAACTCGCCGTCCGCGACCTCCAAGTCCACGCCGCGCACGGCGGGCACCGGCAACCCGCCGGTTTGGTAGATCTTGACCAGGTTGACCGTACGGACGACCGCGCCAGACTGCATGATCACCAACGCCCTCACCTGCTCATTGGGAAAACCTGCATGATCACGAAACGGCGGACCAGGGGTCCGGGAATTCGTGCAAGATCACGGCGGGTGGGTGGGGGTCATGGGGTCAGGTCTTCCTGGCAGCGTTCGAGCCAGTCGAGGTCGGCTTGGAGGTGGAGCATGGCGCCCTCGATGAGGAGCATGGCGGGGCGGTTGGCGGGGTCGGTCGCCTCGGTCAGGTCGGTCAGGTCACGCATGAGGCCCAGGTAGTGTCGGCGTTGCCGGTTTATCAGCGTCATACGGTCGGCGATGCCCGTCAACGGGGCCAGGATGAGCTTCATGAAGAACTCGTCACGCACGCGCGGGCCTTCGGTGGGCTCGTCGACCCAGGCGTCGAGGGCTTCGCGGCCGGCCGCGGTCAGATAGTAGACCTTCTTGTTGGGCCGGTTTGACTGCTCCACATCGACGGCCCTGATAAGGCCGTCCTTCTCGAGCCTGCCGAGGGTGACGTAGATCTGGCCGATGTTGGGGGAAGGATAGGCGCTGCCGAAAGTGAGCTCGAGGGCTTGTTTGAGCTCATACCCGTGGGCAGGTTCCTTCGCGAGGAGCGCAAGCAGATGCAGCCGCACCCCGCCCTCCTCCCGTGACCAGAGCGTTACCGGAAATGTGGATGGTTATCCGTTGACGTACACATTAGCGCTATGCATAACATGCATGCACCTACCTAACACGTATGTAACTGGAATTTAAAGGGGAGGACACGTGCCCCGTTTCGCCGCCGCGTTGATCGCCATCATGGTGGTCACCGGCTGCGCGGCGGAACAGCCGGAGTCCTCGACTGAGGGAACGGGCGGGACAGGCCCGATCACCCTCGTCATCGGCCGGGATACGACCGCCTACCTGCGGCCGCAGCTCGACCGGTGGAATCAGTCCCATCCCGCGGAACAGGTGACCCTGCTCGAACTGCCCGAAGCGGCCGACGAACAGCGCGCGCAGATGGTCGCCAACCTGCAGGCGCACAGCGACCGATACGACGTGCTCGGGCTCGACGTCGTGTGGACGGCCGAGTTCGCCGAGCAGGGCTGGATCGTGCCGCTCGACCGGAGTCTGTTCCCCCTGGCCAGATTCCTTCGTCCGGTCGTCGACACGGCCGTCTACCGCGACCGTCTGTGGGCCGTGCCGTACACGAGCAACGCCGGGTTGCTCTATTACCGCTCGGATCTGCTCAAAAAGGAGCACCTCAAGCCGCCGCGAACCTGGGCCGAGTTGCGAAATGAGGCCCGGCTTCTGGCAAAGAAGTACTCGATCGGTGGGTACGCCGGTCAGTTCCTGACGTACGAAGGACTGACGGTGAACTTCGCCGAAGCCGTTCAGTCGGCGGGCGGGCAGATTCTCAGCCCGGACGCCCGGCGCGTCACCATCGACGACACGACCGCCACCCGCGCGCTCGACTTCCTGGTCGGCGGCCTGACCGAGGGGTGGATTCCGCAGGAGTCCCTTTCGTACAAGGAGGAGGAGTCCCGCCTTGCCTTCCAGGAGGGACGGCTGGCCTTCGCCCGCAACTGGCCGCACGCGTACGGCCCGGCGACGCAGTCCGCGATCGGCGGGAAGTTCGCGGTGACCCGGCTGCCCGGGCTCGACGGTCCCGGGTCGAGCTCGCTGGGCGGCTACAACCTGGCCATCAGCGCGTATTCCAAGCGGCAGAAGACGGCACTCGACTTCATCCGCTACTTCACCGGGCTCGCCAACGAGCGACTGGTGCTCACCCAGGGGTCGTTCCCCCCGGTGTGGGCCGAGCTCTACGACGACCCGGCCTTGATCAAACGGTTCCCTTACCTGCCGGCGCTCAAGGAGGCGATCCTCACCGCCCGGCCCCGCCCGGTCACGCCCATTTACAACCAGGTGAGCCTGGTGATCTCCAGCACCGTGGCCGGCGCCCTCTCCCTTGCCACACCCGTCGATGAGACCGTCGCCGATCTCAAACAGCAGCTCAGCGAGGTCATCCAGACCGGAGGATAACTCATGGTTTCCCGAAAGATCGCAGTCGTAGCCGCACTCGCGCTCGGAGCGGCCGCCTGTGGCGGTGGCGGGTCCAGCAGCACCAGCGGCGGCTCGAGCGGCGCTCCCGCGTCGAGCGCCGCCGCGGCCAAACCGCTGCAGGGCACGAAGATCGAAATCGCCGCCAAGTGGACCGGCGACGAGCAGAAGAGCTTCCAGAAGGTGCTCGACGCGTTCATGGCCAAGACCGGGGCCACCGTCACCTATGCCTCGACAGGTGAGGACACCGGCGCCTACCTCGGCCCGCGCATCCAGGGCGGCAACCCGCCGGACGTCGCGGTCCTGCCGCAGCCGGGCCTGGTCCAGCAGTACGCCGACCAGGGCGCGCTCAAGCCGCTCAGCGACGCGGTGCAGACCCAGATCGACCAGAACTACACCCCGTATTGGAAGGAGCTCGGCTCGGCCAGCGGCAAGGTGTACGGCGTGCTGGTCAAGGCCGCGCACAAGTCGCTCATCTGGTACCGCCAGGGCGCCTTCGACGACGCCGGGGCCTCCCCCGCCACGTCGTGGGACGACCTGATGTCGAAGACGGCGCAGACGCTGTCGGACTCGGGCACGGCGCCGTTCGCGCTCTGCGCCGCGTCCGGCTGGACGCTGACCGACCTGTTCGAGAACGTCTACCTGTCCTCGGCCGGTCCGGAGAACTACGACAAGCTGTCCAAGCACGAGATCCCGTGGACCGACCCGAGCGTCACCACGGCCCTGCAGAAGATCCAGATGCTGTTCGGCAAGAAGGAAATGATGCTCGGCGGCTCGTCCGGCGCGCTGCAGACCGACTTCCCGACCTGCGTCACCCAGGTGTACGGCCAGAAGAAGGCGGCCATGGTCATCGAGGCCGACTTCGTGGCCTCCTCTGCGGTGCAGTCCGGCGCCAAGGTCGGCGAGGACGCCAAGATCATGCCGTTCCCGAAGGCCGGCGACACCGACCCGGTGATCCTCGGCGGTGACGTCGCGGTCGCGATGAAGGACAACCCGGGCGCCATGGCGCTGCTGGAGTTCCTGGCGTCCAAGGAGGGCGGCGAGGTCTGGGCCAAGAACCCCGGCTACCTCTCGCCGAACCGCAACGTCTCCCCCGACAACTACCCGGACGAGCTGACCAAGCAGCTGGCCCAGACGATCATCCAGGCCGGCGAGTCGGTCCGGTATGACATGTCCGACCTCGCGCCGAGCGCGTTCGGCGGCACGGACGGCAAGGGCGAGTGGAAGGATCTGCAGGACTTCCTGCGCAACCCGACCGACATCAAGGGCGCCCAGCAGGCCCTTGAGTCGGACGCCGCCAAGGCCTTCAACAAGTAGCGCAGGCGACTGCGATGAGCAGCACTGCTCCGGCGCCCGGCGGCACGATCGCCGCCGGGTCCGCCGACATAGTCGAGACGGCGAAGGCGCCCCGGCAGCTCGGGCCCTCTCCGAAGATGGCCATCGGGTTCCTGGCCCCCGCGCTGATCCTGCTGGTGGCATGGGTCATCTATCCGATCGTCTACTCGATCTGGCGGAGCCTGTTCGGCTCCAACGACAGCGACTTCGTGGGCCTGTCGAACTACGGGGCGATCTTCACCGACTCCTCGACGCTGACGACGATCCGCAACAACATCATCTGGGTCGTGGTGGCGCCGCTCGTGGTCACCACGCTCGGCTTGATCTTCGCGGTCATGACGGAGCGGATCCGCTGGGCCACCGCGTTCAAGCTGATCCTGTTCATGCCCATGGCGGTCTCGCTGCTGGCCGCCGGCGTCGTCTTCCGGCTCGTGTACGAGCAGGACCCGGACAAGGGCGTGGCCAACGCGATCATCACGACCGTGCACGACGCGTTCGCCTCGTCGGCCGGATTCCCCGGCGCGCGGCCGAGGGAGAACGATCAGGCGCCGGCCGCCCTGCAGGGCGGCGCGGTCGTCACAAAGGGCGCGACCACGCTGGTGCCCCTGGTGGGCATCAACCCGCAGACGCTCGCGAGCGCGGCGCAGGCCGGCCAGCCGCCCGCCGACGGCGGCACGGTCTGGCTGGACGTCGTCCGCGGGGGCGGCGGCGCCGTCAACCAGATCGATCCGCAGGAGAAGGCCCTGGCCGGCCTGACGGTCGAGGCGCTGTCGGGAGGCAAGGTGGTGGCCACGGCCACGACGGCCGATGACGGCACCTACCATTTCCCGGGCCTGACCAAGGGCTCCTATTCGGTGCGGCTGCCGGCCGACAACTTCAAGGCCCCGTTCGGCGGCCTGACCTGGCTGGGTCCGACGTTGATCACGCCCGCGATCATCGGGGCGTACATCTGGGTCTGGGCCGGCTTCGCGATGGTGCTGATCTCGGCGGGCCTGGCCGGGATCCCCAGGGACGCGCTCGAGGCGGCGCGGATCGACGGCGCGACCGAGTGGCAGGTGTTCCGTAGGATCACCGTGCCGCTGCTCTCCCCCGTCCTGCTGGTCGTCTTCGTCACGATGATCATCAACGTGCTGAAGGTGTTCGACCTGGTGTTCATCATCGCGCCGGGGTCGGTGCAGCCACAGGCCAACGTGATCGCGCTGGAAATGTGGCGGGTGTCGTTCGGCGGCGGCGGCAACCAGGGGCTGGGCAGCGCCCTGGCGATCTTCCTGCTGATCCTGGTCCTGCCGTTCATGTTCTTCAACATCCGCCGGTTCAGAAGGGACGAGGGCTGATGGCGCACGAAGCCGTACGCATTCAGCGCGGGCCGCTGGGGCGGCTGCTCGAAAGGACCGGGGGTGGCCTGGTCCAGGTCATCATGGTGCTGATCGCGCTGTTCTGGCTGATCCCGACGCTCGGCCTGCTGGTGGTCTCGCTCCGCGACGACGCCGCCAACAACTCCAGCGGCTGGTGGACGTTCTTCACCAAGCCGGCCCAGCTCACCTTCGAGAACTACACCAACCTGCTGGCGTCCGGGTTCACCTCGTCGTTCTGGAACACGGTGCTCATCACGGTGCCGGCGACGCTGCTGGTGATCGGGATCTCGTCCATGGCGGGGTACGCCTTCGCCTGGATCGACTTCCGGGGCCGGGACAGCCTGTTCCTGGTCGTGATCGCGCTGCTGGTGGTGCCGATCCAGATCGCGCTCATCCCGATCGCCAAACTGTACGGCTTCCTCAACATCTTCGGCTCGATCGCGGGAGTCGTGCTGTTCCACGTGGCCTTCGGGTTGCCGTTCGCGATCTTCCTGCTCCGCAACTTCTTCGTGGGCATCCCCCGCTCGCTGCTCGAGGCGGCGAGGATGGACGGCGCGGCCGAGTGGCGGATCTTCGCGACGGTGGTGTTCCCCCTGGCCAAGCCGGCCATCGCGTCGCTCGGCATCTTCCAGTTCCTGTGGGTCTGGAACGACCTGCTGGTGGCGCTGGTCTACGCCGACACCGCGAACCAGCCGATGACGAAGGCCCTTCAGTCGCAGATGCGGCAATTCGGGACGAATATCGACATTCTCTCGTCCGGCGCGTTCCTGTCGCTGATCATTCCGCTGGTGCTGTTCTTCGCCTTCCAGCGGTACTTCGTCCAGGGCCTGCTGGCAGGTTCCGTTAAATAACAAAACGTCCGGATGCGCGCTTCACGGGGGATTAAGCGCGCATCCGGACCATGTCTCATTATCCGCGTGGGACCGGTAGAGTGCGCGACCATGGCAGCGCGTCCGTTGCACGAAATCGTGGAACCCGGCTGGGCCACGGCTCTCGAACCGGTCGCCGGGCGGATCACCGCCCTCGGCGACTTCCTCCGGCAGGAAATCGCCGAAGGCAGGCAATATCTACCCGCGGGCGACAATGTGCTCCGCGCGTTCACCCAGCCGCTGACCGACGTCAAAGTGCTGATCGTCGGCCAGGACCCCTATCCGACACCGGGTCACCCGGTGGGCCTGAGCTTCTCGGTCGCGCCGGACGTCCGGCCCCTGCCGGGCAGCCTGCGCAACATATTCCAGGAGTACATGGCAGACCTCGGCTACCCGCCGCCGGCCAACGGCGACCTCACCCCATGGACCGAGCAGGGCGTCCTGCTGCTCAACCGCGTCCTCACGGTGGCGCCCGGCAAACCCGCCTCGCATCGGGGCAAGGGCTGGGAAGAGGTCACCGAGCAGGCCATCAACGCGCTGGTGGCGCGCGGCGGCCCGCTCGTGGCCATCCTCTGGGGCCGGGACGCCCGCAATCTGCGGCCCATGCTCGGCCAGGTGCCGTGCATCGAGTCGGCCCATCCCAGTCCCCTGTCCGCACGCAGCGGATTCTTCGGATCCCGTCCCTTCAGTCGCGCCAATCAACTTCTGCAACAGCAGGGCGCGTCACCCGTCGAGTGGAAGCTCCCCTAGGATCATGACCATGAGCGATGCAACCGACACCGGGCGCTTCTTGCGGCTCACGGTCGACCTGGTCGTCGAAGTGCTCGACGTGGACGCCCTGCAGGCGGCCGCGCTCGAGGAGATCCGCGACCCCGAGTCAGACCTCGACGAGGCCGAGCGCGCCGAGCAGATCGCACTTGTGACCAGCGACGACAGCGGCGCGGCCGCTCTCCAGTGGCTGATCGAGCCCGACCACGTGCTCGCTCTCGTCGAGCACGTGAGCGAGGTCGAACCCCGTGAGGCCATGCTCGGCGTCGAGCCCTCCGACGGCGTCCTGGAGGACGAAGAGGAGGACGAGGACGAGGTCGACGGCGTGGACATCGCGGACGACGACCACGACCATGACCACGGCGAGCACGGCCACGGGCACGGGCACGGGCACGACCACTAGGCGGCCCCTCGTCACTGGCTGAGGATCTCCTCGCGGCGGACGAGGAGCGAGTCGCGGCGGCGGGTCAGCTCGCCGCAGCGGGCGGCCAGGTCGTTCACCATCGCGCCGACCCACTGCGCGGTCGCCTGCACGGCCTCGCCGGTGCGCGCGATCCGCTGGTGCTTGAGCGCGTCGGTGATGATGTTGTCGAAGAAGACGTCCGCGAACCAGCGGGTGTCCACCTTCGGAAGCTGCGGGTTGGCCGCCACCCCGATGTCGGCGAGCTCGCGCGAGAAGGCGTCGAGGGCCCGCTGCGCGTGCCAGGCGGCCTCGTCGGCCTGGCGCAGGTGTCCGTGCTCGATCATGTCGGCGAAACCCCCGCCGCCGAACATGTCCCATGTGGACGCGCCGCGCGCGCTGCCGAGGCTGCGCATCACCTGGCCGACCGCGTGCCCGGCGGCCACCCCCGCCTGATGGGCCTCCTGGTGCTCGCGGAGGTCGATGTCGGTGTTGGCGAGCTCGCGCGCGAGGTCGGACAGCGCCCTTCCGCGCGGGTCTCCGGAGTCGACCAGCAGCCGCTCCTTGCGGGCCAGCAGCTCTTCCAGTTCGCGCGGGGCGTTCGCGACCCCGGCGAGCTCCTGGTCGGCCGTCCGCAGGTCCTGGGCCAGCCAGTCGCGCCGCGACCGCTGGCCGTTGACGCGCTCGAGGGCGGCGGCCGCCTCGGCCCTCTCGCGGGCCAGCTTCTCCTCCTTGTTGCCGGTGATCCCGGCGAGGAACGAGCCGAAGCCGCCCTGCTCGAGCTTGGCGACGTCGCGATCCTCCTTGGCGAGCTGCTGCTCGAGGTCGGCGACGAGCCGGGTGACCTCGCGGATCTGCCCGTTGAGGGTCTCCCGCTGCCGGGTCAGGTGGTCGCGGCGGCGCGCCCGTTCCCGCGCGACACGTATCTCTTCATCTATATCCACATGAATCGTGACGTTCGGGCCAGGGCTGCGGTTCCCGGCCGCCAGCGTCCGACGAGCTCGGCGTAGCGCGCGTTGCGCGCCAGCAGCTCGGCGTGGCCGCCGGCGTCGGCCCCGGACTGGTCGAGCAGCAGCACGGTATGGGCCCGGCCGGCCGAGGCGATGCGGTGCGCGATGACGACCAGGGTGCCGGGGCGTACGGCGAAGGCCAGCTCGGCGTGCGCCTCGGCGACAGGGTCGAGATGGCAGGTCGCCTCGTCGAGGATGACCAGCCTCGCCCGCGACACGTACACCCGGACGAGGACGAGCAACTGGCGCTCGCCGCTGGACAGCTCAAGAGCGGGCTCGGTGAGACGGGCGCCGAGGCCTCCGAGCCGGTCGATGAGCGGGCGTGCCCCGAGCCGGTCGGCCGCGTGCAGAAGTTCCGCCTCGCTCGCCTCGCGGTTGAGGTAGCGCAGGTTGTCCAGCAAGGTCCCGGCGAAGACGTACGCCTCCTGGGGAACGAGCGCGACCGGACCGCCGCGGATGACGGGCGCGAGCTCCCCCGCCGGCACGCCGCCCACCCGTACGACGCCGGACGTGGGCTCCTCCACCCCGGCCAGCAGACCGGCGAGCGTGGACTTGCCGATGCCGCTCGCGCCCACGATCGCCAGGTGGCCGCCCGGCGGCACGGTCAGCGACAGGCCGGCGAGCACGGGCTCGGCGTGCGGGCCGTAGCGGAAGGCGAGCCCGTCGATGACCACGTCATGGCCCTCGGGCGAGGCGGACCGCGCCGGTAAGACGCCGGGCGGCGTCGTCTCGGCGATCCTCGTGACCGTCACGGCGAGCTGAGTCCAGTACATCCCGGCCGTCCCGGCGAGCGCGCGCACGGCCGGCAGCAGCTGGCCCGTCACATACGTGACCGCGCCGACCAGGGATCCGGTCGTGACGAGCCCGCGCGCGGTGAGGAAGGGCCCGGCGGCCAGCAGCGCGAGCACCGGCAGGTAGCCACCGGCCATGACGGTCAGCGTCTGCGCCGTCCCGGCGATCGCGACACCCTGGTTGGCCTGCACATAGCGGGCCGCGGCCTGCTCGACCTCCGCGACCGCGTAGTCGTCCGCGCCGAGCGCGCTGACGTCGCGCCCTGCCGCCAATACGGCTCCGGCGCGCGCGGCGACCGACTCCTCGGCCAGGATCAGCGCCTGCCTCCGCCGGGCCACCCCGCGCAAGCCGTACGGCAGGGCCGCGAGCCCGAGGACGAGCGGAGGCAGGACGAGGGCGGCGGCGGCCGGGCTGAGCGCGCCGAGGCCCACGACGGTGGCGATGAGCGTCACCGTCAGCGGGCGCACCGTCCGCAGCAGGGCGCCGGTAAGCGAGCGGACCACCTCCACCTGCCGGACGAGCCGGGACACCGTGGCGGCGTCCGGCGTCCGACCCGAGGAGGCGGCCGCGCGCAGGGCGCCGGTGACCACGTGGCGGACCAGGTGGTCGCGCATCGGCTCGACGATGCGGGCCAAGTGCGGGAAGGTGGCCCGCTCGGCGACCGCGCGCAGCAGGAACAGCGCGCCCGCCAGGCCCAGCCAGGCGAGCCCGGTCAGCGGACGGCCGTGCAGGAACCCGTGGTCGAGCGCGGCCGCGACGACCAGGCCGGAGGCCAGCGACGGCGCGGCTTCCAGGACCGACCACGCGGCGATCCGCAGCAGCGGGTCCCTGCTGCCGCGGAGGCCGTCGCGGAGCAACCGCCGCCCGTCGCGGCCGAGCGTGCGGTCAGGCATCGCAGGCCTCCATCCGGCCGATGTGGATGTCGCCTTCGGGCTCGAACACGGCGCGATAGCACGGGTCGGCCCACAGGGTCTCGTGCGGCGCGACCGCGCGGATCCGGCCGCAGTCCAGCCAGGCGACGAGGTCGCAGCGGGACGCGGTCGCGGCCCGATGCGCGACCACGATCCGGGTCCGCCCGGCGAGCAGGGTGGTGATGGACTCGGCGACCTCGGCCTCGGTCACGGTGTCCAACCCCGAGGTGGCGTCGTCGAGCACGTACACACGCGCCGGGCGCAGCAACGCGCGGGCCAGCCCCATCCTCTGCCGCTCGCCGCCGGACATGGGCGCGTCGGCCAGCGGGGTGTCGTACGCGGCTGGTAGGCGGCCGATGAACGCGTCCGCGTGACTTGCCCGGGCGGCGGCCACGACGTCGGCGCGGGAGGCGTCCGGCAGTCCGTACGCGATCGCCTCGTGCACGGTGCCGCCCAGCAGGCCCGGGCGGTCGAAGGCGTAGGTGACGGTCCGGCGCAGGTCCGGGAGGCTCAGCTCGCGTACGGGCACGCCGTCGACGGCCACCTCGCCGCGGTCCGGGTCGGACAACCGCCCGATCAGCCCGGTGAGCGTGCTCTTCCCCGCGCCGGTCGCGCCGACGAGCGCGACCGCGGCTCCGGCCGGTATGTCGAGGTCGAGGCTGTTCAGCAGCGGCTGGCCCGCGCGCGTCACGGTGACGCCGCGCAGACGCACGGCGCCGGGGCCGGAGGGCCGTTTCCGGTGTCCGCCGGCCGGAGCGGGGCGGTCCAGGATGTCGGCGAGCCGGCCGGCGCCGGCCCGGGATTCGGCCAGCTCGAACAGGCTGTCCACGTGTTCGAGCGCGCCGAGCGCGATGGCCAGATACCCCGTGACCGCCAGGAGCTGGGCCGGAGCGAGCCTTCCGGCCGCCACCTCCAGCCCGGCGACCGCCAGCACGAGCAGCTCGGTGAGCGGCAGGAGCAGGCGGAACTGCCACACGACGACCCGCTGGAGGCCCCACAGCGCGTGCCCGGAAGCGGCGAGCCTGGGCAGTGGGCCGAGCACCCGGCCGATCTCCTCGTCCGTGGTGCCGGCCGCCCGGATCGTACGGATCCCTCCGAGCGCGCCCATCAGCAGGCCGCCGATCTCCGCCTGCGCCTGGAAGTAGCCGCCCTGCGTGGCCGTCGCCCCCGACACGAACCGCCGGGTGAGCAGGACCGCGCACGGCAGCGCGACGGTGAAGGTGAGGCCCACGCGCCAGTCGATCCACCACATCCCGGCCAGGGCGCCGAGGGAGGCGAGCACCGAGATCGCCGTGACCGCGGCGGTGGAGGCCAGGTCGGCCGCCGCCGGCACGGCCTGGACGACCCGGGCCGTGGCCTCGCCCGGCGGGATGGGCTGCCGCCCGCCCAGCGCGAGGAGGTGGCGGACGGTCGTGGTGTACAGCCATCGGGCGCTCGCGCCCGTCGCCGCGGCGCCGGACAGGGCGATCGCGCCCTCGGCGGCGGCCCCGGCCAGGATGGCCAGGCCGAGCAGGGTGACGGGCCAGACCGCCGGCCGTCCCGCCAGGGCCGTGGAGAGCGCGACGGCGAGCAGTGCGGGAGTGGCGAGGTTCGCCATGGCGCGGGCCGCCAGGAGCGCGGTGAGGGCCGCGAGCCGCCCGCGCGCTCTGGCCGCGGCGCTGCGGAGCAGCCGGTCCCCCGGGCCCATTGTCATGATCGTGTCTCCGTCCGCCGGGGGCACGGGCCGGCGGCCCGTGCCCCCACTTGCCGTGTCAGCCGGTCATGGAGCAGGTGGACGTGCACGTCCAGGTGCAGATGACGGCGCACTGGGCGCCGCTCAGCTGCGCCTGCTCGCCGTCCAGCAGCTGGAGGGCGGCGACGCGCAGGTCGAAATCCGGGTCGGACTTCATGTCGTCGCCTTCTCTCAGCCCGTGATGAAACAGGTGGTCTGGCACGTCATGGCGCAGGTGGCGATGCACTGCGAGGCGCTCAGGTGCGCCTCCTCGCCGTCCATCGTCTGGAGCGCGTCGATCCGGACTTCGAAAGCCGTGGTGGATGTCATTGGTGGTCGTCCTCTCAGGTGGTGGTGGCCGCGCAGGTGACCAGGCAGGTCGAGGAGCAGCTGACCGAGCACAGGTTGGCCGACAGCTGCGGGTCGTCGCCGTCGAGCATCTGGAGCGCGTCGACGCGCAGCTCGAAAGCCGTGGTGTGGGTCATGTCCGTTGCCTTTCTCGAAGCGGTTTCAGAAGTGGTCGCGGATGTGGTCTCAGCGGGATACGGCGTCGTGATCGAGGCCCAGGTCCGTGAAGTAGCAGGTGTGCATGCCGCAGGTTTCGATGCAGACCCTGGATTCCAGGTGCATCTCCGCACTGCGCAGCAGCTGGAGCGCCTGGATGTCCAGGACGAGCTCCGGGGCTTGGTTCGTCATGTGATCACCTCCTTCTCGCGGGCTCGGAGACGCGGGCGAGGAAGTGGGCGATCTCGGTGACGAGTGGCCCGGCGTGCCCTCCGATCACGTCGTGACCGCGATCGGGGACCTCTCGATAGGCGACCCTCGGGTGGCCCGCCGCGGTCAGCCGATCGACCAGGGCGCGTGCCTCGCCGACCGGGATGACCTCGTCCAGGGCGCCGTGCGCGATCAGCACGTCGGCGCTGATGCGGGGAGCCAGCACGTCGAGGTCCGGGCCGCCGTGTCCGCCCAGGCGATCGATCATGTGGCGTATGGGCCGGCCGGCCGTGGCGTACAGCGCGGCCGCCGATCGGAACGGCGCCACCGCCACGCAGGCCGACCACGAATCGGGCTCGGCCGCCGCCGCGAGCAGCGCCAGGAAGGCGCCGTAGCTGTTGCCGTAGACGGCCGGGGGCGGCGCGTCCGGGGGACGGCCGGCGCGGAGGATGGCGCAGAGCCACAGGATGTCGGCGAGATCGGGGCCGCCCCACTGCCCGGTGATCGCGGCCCTGTGCGGCGTGCCATAGCCGGTGCTGCCGCGCTGGTTCGGCGCGATCACGGTGACCCCGGCCTCGGCCAGCGCCTGGAACAGCCGGTCGAAGCCGACGGTCCAGTGCCGTTCGGGGCCGCCGTGCAACGCCACGACGACGGGGCGGTCATCTCGCCAATCGCCGTAGACCACGGCCTCGATCGGCCCGGCCGGCCCCGCGAAGCGCTCCGTTCGCCCGGGGTGTCCGGGGCGCCATTCTCCGCCGGGTTCCGCGCAGTCGCGGAGGGCCAGATCCGTGAGCCAGCCGAATCCGAGCGGCCGGGTGGGCGTCGAGTGCGGCAGCCAGAGCCCTTCCGCGGGCCAGGCGGCCAGCGGGACCAGGTCGCTCGGCGCGAGTGCGACCTGCGTGCGGGACAGGCTCTCGATGTCGTACAGCACGAGGTCCGAGCGTGCGCCGCGGCCGACGAGCAGGGCGAGCGTGCGGCCCGCCGGATCGAGCGCGACCGGCGTCACCGGGCCCGCCAGCCCTTCCGGGCCGTCGATGCGGCGAAGCGGGCCGTGCGCCGCCGTCAGGGCGAGGCGGTGCCGCCCGCCCGTCTCGATCGTGAGCAGCACCTGGCCGCCGCCGTGCAGCAGGACGTGGCAGGGCTCCGGCGGAACGGGCTCGACCAGCGGGCGGACCGAATCTCGCGAGGGGTCCACGACGACCGGCGTGGGCCGGCCGTCGGCGACCGTGGTGACATAGGCCCGCGTGGCGTCGACCGCGACCTCCCCGATCGGGCCGGGGAAGCGGGCGATCAGGTGCCGCCAGGGTTCGTCCTCACGCAGCTCATACAGGGCGGAGCCGGCCACGCCAAGACCCAGCACACCAGCGCGGGCGTATCCGGGCAGCAGCCGCATCGGCGTGCTCGTCCAGCCCAGCGTCCGGCGATCCCCGCCGGGCGCGATCAACTCGGCCGTCTGCCGTCCGGGCGAGTGCCACGTACGCAGGACCCGGCCGTCCGGGACGGCGATCACCTGCGCCATCAGCGGACTGCCCGCGGCCTCGGCGCGGAAGGTCAGGCGCGGGCCGGTCCCGGTCATCTGCCAGGCCTCGGCGTATCGGCGGCCGTCGTCGTGGGTGGCCAGGCAGGCGGCCCGCCGGCCGTCGCTCGAGAAGCGGAAGCCGCCGCGTGCGACGACGGGGGCGGTCATCGCGCGCTCCCCGCGTGCGCCGGGGCCGTGACCATCCAGGGACGCGGGCCGCCGTACCGCAGCCGCAGCAGGAAGCCGAGCGCGCCGGACGAGCCGACCTGGTAGTCGACGCGGATGTCGGAGCCGGACTCGTCCGGGAGCACCAGCAGGCCGTCCAGGCGGGCGTGCCGGGCGTACAGACAGGCGGCGAGCTCTTCGGCCCACTCGCGGTAGGGCTCGTCGCCGGCGGCCTCGGCCAGGTCGAGCAGGAAGTGCCCGTTGCCCGCCAGCCCGTGGCACACGGCCGACCCCGCCGACCAGCGCGTCCGATAGACCGCCGCGGCGGCCTGCCGGGCCAGGTCGAGCGCGCCGGGATGGCCGGTCGCCTGCCACAGCCGCAGCAGGAACGTGCCGACGCCCGACGAGCCGCTGCACTGGTAGTACAGCAGGCCCGACCCCGGCGGATCGGCCCGGCCGGACCGCCAGCGCGCGCCCCACGGCCCGTGTTCGGCCGCGCCGATCAACGTCTCGCCGGCGGCCAGCGCCGCCTCCAGGCAGTCCTGCCGGTCCGCGGCGAGGGCCAGGTCGAGCAGGAAGGTGCCGACGCCGGCCGCTCCGTGCGCGAAGCCGAAATGGCTGATGCCCGCGAGAGCGGAGTCGAAGTCCTTCGGGATGGGCCAGTACACGCCGTCCTCGGCGTACTGCGCCGCGGCCAGCAGCCCGTCCGCGCAGTCGGCCGCCCGGTCGAGGAACACCTCGCGGCCCGTGGCGTGCCACAGGTGGAGCTGCGCCATCCCGGCGCCGGCCGCTCCGTGGAAGACGTCCGGATTCGGCCAGCGGACCGGCAGCGACAGGGCGATCTCGGCCGCCTCGTCGGCGAGCTCGTCGTCGCCGAGCGCGCGGGCCGCCTCCCACAGCGCCAACGCCGTGCCGGCCTGCCCGAAGTAGAGGCCGGGGAGCACCGTCGGGACCCGGGGCAGGCGGCGCTGGATCCAGCGCGCGACCCGGGCGGCGACCGGGGCCAGATCATCTCGGCCGAGGGTGTCGTGCGCCTGGACGAGCAGGGCGAGCACGCCGGCCGCGCCGTGCTGGACGTTGCTCGGCTCGGTCTCGCTTCCGAACGCGCCGCTCGGCCAGAGCCGGGCCGCGCCGTCCGTGGGGTCCGTGGGGTCCATCGTGGTGAGGATGTGCGTCAGGCCGTCCTCGATCAGCCGGTCGTACGGCACGGACCGGCCGGGAGACCCGCCTACGTCGGGTGCGGCGAGGAACGCCGAGAGCCGGTCGAGCGTCCATCGGTCCTGGATCTCCACGGCGCAGAGGCCGCGGATGGCCGGGGCGAGCCGCCGGGCCGCCGGGCGGTGCGCGCCGGCGATGTCGAGGATCAGGCCGAGGCGGTCCACGTCCGGCCGGGCCGGTTCCGCGTCCTCGGAGAGCGCGGGATTGGCTCCGGTCACGAGGTGGAAGAGGATGGCGCCCAGGGCGTAGCAGTCGGCCTCCGGCCCGGGCGCAGTGCTGGTGGGACCGTCCGAGACGTACTCCGGAGGGGCGAAGCCCGGTGTGTGAGCCGGGGTCACCCGCCGCCCCGGCGGGGCGGCCAGCTCCGGGTCTATGAGTCGCAGTTCACCGTCCGGCATGACGATGATGTTGTTCGGGCTGAGGTCGCGGTAGACCAGCCCGCGCCGGTGGACCTCGGCGAGCAGGGCGGCGAGGCGGGCGGCCAGCGCCACGGCGCGCTCCGGCGCGAGTCCGGCGTCATCAGGCGCCTCGATCATCTGGCACTGCGCCCATTCGGTCAGCGTCATGCCGGGGAGCCGCGACTCGACCAGGAACGTGTGGTCCTCCTGGTCGAACACCTCGATCAGCTCGGCGGTCAGGCCGGACAGCGAGCGGAGGGCGGCCGCCTCCCGGCGCAGCGCGGCGCGGGCGTCCTCGCCGGTCAGCCCGGCCGCCACGTGGGCACGGGCCTGCTTGATCACGACGGTCGTGTCGCCGATCTGGTCGTAGGCGAAGTAGACGCCGCCCCGGGAGGAGTGCCGGATGGCCTCGCGCACCACATATCGGCCGTTGAGCAGCACCGGCCGGCCGGGGACAGCGGGAGCGGGCGGCGGTTCCGGCAGCGGCGGCACGGCCCACTCCGGCGGGCAGAACCAGGGCTTGCGCACGTCGGGCACGGCCGCGCCGGACGGGTCCCGGAGGCGTACCTCCCAGGTCCCGTCATTCGTCAGGGTCGGCACGCCGCCGAAGGCGCCGAAGCGGTAGTGGACCAGCCCGCCGCGGCCGTACGGGCGGTCGGAGAGGATGGCCGGGCCGGGCAGCCCGGCCGTGATCTCGTCAAGCGCCTCCGCGACCTCGCGGAAGTGCGCGTCGTCGCGGGGATAGGCGGTGATCACCTTGCCGCACTGCGCCCGGTCGTATCGGCCGCCCGTCATCTCCGCGATGTACGCGGCCCGGGCCGGGAACTTGAACGCGCACTCCAGCCCGGCCAGGACCATGGCGGACCGGTGCAGGACCTCGGGCGCCGACAGCGGCGTGGCGGAGACGTGTATCTTCCAGCCCTGGACGCGACGGACGGGCTCGGGCGGGTTGGCCCGGCACCAGAAGCCGTCGTCGGCCAGGGTCCAGGCCGCGCCCCCGTGCTCGTCGAGGGTCGTCCGCACCAGGGTCTGGAACGGGAACTGCGTCGCGGACTCGGTCCTGGCGGCCACCTGCGTCTCCCTTCGGAAGTTCATCCGGGAGCAACGGTGGCAGGCGCGATTGGCGGGCCGCTGGACGCTGACTGGTCGCCGACTGGCCGGGCTGTTGGTCGCGTGATCGGCAGCGCTATTGGTCGAGCAGCAGCAGGCCGGAGCGGATCTTCTCCACGTCGCAGTCGACGAACGCCGACTGGCCGAGTTCGTCGAGCATGGCGAGGGCGCGCCGCCACGACGCGCGGGCCGCGTCGGCGTCGCCCAGGGCCAGCTGGGTCTCGCCGAGCTTGGCCAGCGAGTCGGCCTCATAGTGGGGAACGCCGAGCTCCTGGTAGTGGCCGAGCGCGCGCTGGTAGCACGCGGCGGCCTCGGCGTAGCGGCCGAGCGCGTGGTGGATGTATCCCAGGCTGTCCCACGTGTCGGCCTCGCCCTGCCGGTCGCCGATCTCCTGATGCAGGACGAGCGCCTGCTCGCAGCGGGCGAGCGCGAGATCGTGGTCGCCGAGGGCCGTGTGGTAGAAGCAGATCATGTTGAGCGTCGTGGCCTGGCCGGCGCGATGCCCCGCGGCCTGATAGTCCGTGTACGCCCGCTGGGCCTGGTGCAGCGCCTCGCGGTGCCGGCCCTCGCCGGCCGAGGCGTAGCTCGTGCCGAGCATGGCGTGGGCCTGGCCGACCCGGTCGCCGACCCCCGCGAACAGGTCGAAGGCGCCCGCGAAGTGCGCCTGGGCGGCGCTGAACTGGCCCAGCCGGGTGCGGGCGCGGCCGATGCCGCGGTGTGCCCGCGCCTGCGCCGTGGCGTCGGCGAGCCGCTGCGCCGCCTCGAGCGCCACCCGCTGGGTGGCCGCCCAGTCGTCCCAGTGGCCGCGCCGGTTGAAGAACTCCTCCATGGCCCAGGCCAGCTGCCAGGCGTGCGCGTCCCAATCCTGGGCGGCTGCCATCTCGATGGCGGCCAGCAGCGCGGCGTGCTCCGTGATGAACCAGGCCAGCGCGGCGCCCTGGTCGGACAGGTGCTCGGGCGTGACCCCCTCGGCCGGTCCTTCCACGGTGGGCGATCCTGATGCGGGTTGAGCAGCAGCGTGGCCGAATGCGCCGTGTGCAGGTGGTAGTCGAGCAGGCGGCGGATGGCCGCGCGGCGCGAGGCCGCCGCCTCGGACGCGGTCACGAGTTCGGCGGCGTACACGCGGACCAGGTCGTGCATCCGGAAGCGGCCGGGATTGGGTTCGTCGACGAGGTGGGCGTGGACCAGGTCGCCCAGCAGCGACCGCGCCTCCGCCGTGGGAACGCCGGTGAGGCTGGCCGCCGCGGCGACCGGGACGTCCGGTCCTGGATACAGCCCGAGCAGCCGGAACAGTCTCGCCACCGGTTCCGTCAGGGCCTGGTACGACATCGAGAACACGGCCCGCACGTCGCTTGCCGGATCCTCGCCCGCCAGCGCGTCCAGGGTATTGCGCGCGCCCCGCAGCTGCGCGGCCAGCTCGGCCAGGGGCACGTCGGGATCGATGGCGGCGTGCGCCGTGGCGACCGCCAGCGCGAGCGGCAGCCGCGCGCACGCGTCGATGATCTCGTGTACGGCGGCCAGCTCGGCCGCGATCCGCTCGGCGCCGAGGCGGCGGGCCATCAGCCGGCGTGAGTCGGCGCTCGGCAGCAGATCGAGCGCCAGCGGCCGGGCGCCCTCGATCGCGATCAGGCTGGTGAGCCGGTTTCTGCTGGTCACCAGCGCGAAGCAGCGGCGGGCCCCGGGCAGCAGCGGGCGCACCTGGTCGGCGTCGCGGGCGTTGTCCAAGATGAGCAGCACGCTCTTGTCGGCGAGCACGCTCCGATATAACCCGGTGAGCGCGCTCGGGGACGTCGGCATCTGCTGCGGCGGCACCCCGAGGGCGTCGAGGAATCCCTCCATCACCTCGACCGGCTTCAACGGCGCGCCGACCGGGTCGAAGCCGCGGAGGTTCACATAGAGCTGGCCGTCGGCGAACCGGTCGCGGACCCGGTGCCCCCAGTGCACGGCGAGCGCCGTCTTCCCCACGCCGGCCATGCCGGAGATGGTGGCGATGGCGACCGGCGAGCCGCCGTCCGGCCCGGTCTCCAACAGGGCGTCGAGCCTGGTCAGCTGCTCGGCCCGGCCCGTGAAGGCGGGCACGTCGGCGGGCAGCTGCGCGGGGGTCGGGCGGCGGTGCGCCGGGACGACGGGCGCGATGGGAGCAACGGGACTCGCGGGGGCGGCGGGCGTTTCGGCGGGCGGGCTCGGGGATGGCCGGATCTCGGTGGTCCAGGCGTTGACGGGCGCCACGTCGTCGCGGAGCAGCGCGGCGTGGGCGGCGGCGAGGTCGGCGCCCGGATCGACGCCGAGTTCTTCGATGAGCCGCTCGCGCATGGCGTGGTAGGCGGCGAACGCCCGGGACCGCTGGCCGGCCGCGCCGTACGCGCGGATGAGCCTGGCCCACGCCGCCTCGTCCAGCGGCTGGCCGGCCGCGGCCTCCTCCAGGGCGAGCACGGCCTCGTCGGTGGCGCCGGTGGCCAGCATCGCCTCGCCGTACTGGGCGAGGGCCGTGCGCCGCTGCTCGGCGAGCGCCGTCACCTTGGGGTGCCCGGCCAGCGCCGGTATGTCGGCGAGCGGCGCGCCTCGCCACAGCCGCAGCGCCTCCGCGAGCAGCGCCGTGACCTGCCGGAAGTCCCCGTGCCGCTGGCTGGCCGTGGCGTTGGTGACGAGGGCGTGGAAGCGGGACAGGTCGAGATCGACCCCGGCCAGCTCCAGCGCGTAGCCGTCGCCCACCATCGGCAGGATGGTGCTGCGCGCATACGACGGACGGTCGGGCTCCAGGGCGTGGCGCAGGTGCTTGACCCTGGTCTGGATCATGTTCGTGGCGCTGGGCGGCGGCCGTTCGCCCCACAGGGCCTGGATCAGCTCGCCCCTCGACAGCGGCTGGCCGCCCGCGAGGGCCAGCAGGCCGAGGACCGCGCGCTGCCCCGCCGACCCGATGTCGACCGGGGCTTCGCCCCGCCATATCCTGACCGGGCCGAGTATCTGGACGCGCATGCCCGCCTCCCGCCGCACACGATTCGCCGGTGCGGCGACCAGTCGACAACCAGTCGCCTGCCAATCAAGCAGGTTAACGTCAACCGACCCGAAAACAACTGACACGATCTAGGGCATCCCATGACTCGACTCCGTCACGTTCTCCTGGCCATGTTGATCGTGGCCGTGGCCTCGGTCACCTCCGTCACCCTCGCCGGGGTTGGCCCCGCGTCGGCGCAGACCCCCCACTGCATGGGGTGCGAGCCCTGACGAATCTTTCAGAGAACACGTCAGAAAGAACCCGTCACTTCATGTGGAAGACGGGGCCGCGCGGGCGGAACGGCAAGATCGCTCCCGCGGGCACCAGGAACGCGTGCTCGCGCCGAATGCGGAGCACGTCGCAGGCGCCATCGGTGATCACCAGGATCGGGCCGTCGGACGGGAAGTCGGCGGCCCGCTCCAGCATCGAGATCCCCGGCTGGAGGACGGTCCCCCCGCGCCCGCGCACCCGCACCCGCCCGGCGATCTCCTCGACCGGCAGATAGCCGGCGTCGTACGGCGCGGCGTCGCAGAAGATCACCCGGGCCCGGGGGACGTCCCGGGCCATGGCGTACGAGGCGATCGCGCCGAGGGCCTTGCCCAGCAGGCGGGTGTCCATGGAGCCGGACGTGTCGAGCACCACCCCGAATGTGACCTGCCTGACCAGTTCCTCCGGCCGCACCCACCCGGGGCGCGGAATGTCGGGCGTGGCCGACTGGCGGCGTGAGGCCCGGGCGTACGACCTGCGCCGCTCGACCGTGGGAACGTGCTCCTCGAACCAGCGGGCCAGCTCGGCATCCCACGACAACGGCGGCTGCTCCAGCGCGCGGACCGCCTCGATCAGCCCGGCAGGCACGAAGCCGCGGTCGCCCTCGTGGTAGGCGAGCCCGGCCAGCAGGCAGTTGCGGTAGTAGTCGTCGAGGTCGACGTAGTCGCGGATCGGGGTCAGCGGGTGATCGAGCACGTCCCTGCCGTCGCGCCCGCCCTGGCCGTCGCGCCCGCGCGGCGTGCCCTGCCGGCACATCCGCCGGTCACGAACGATCAGATCGTAGATCGCCTCGGCCGACATTCCCTTGAGGCTCGCGTCGTACAGCAGGCCCTCGGGCATGACGCCGACGCCCATCTCCACGAGCCACCCGTTGACCACGTAGTCGGTGGCGATGTTGAACAGGAAGGGGTTGCGCCAGCCGACCCGGTCGCCGTGCCGCAGCGCCGCGTGCAGCATCTCGTGGGCCAGCACGAACCGCCACTCTTCCTCGGTGAGCCCGGCCAGCGGGTTGACGTAGATCTCGGCCGCCTGCGCGCTCACCGCGGCGATGCTGATCTCCCAGGCCCGGGCCAGGTCGGTGTCCGCGACCAGCGTCATGCCCGCGGCCAGCGCGCCGAGCAGCGGATACGACGAGACGAACCAGCCGAGCGCGACCTTCCACGGCGTGGGCATGCCGTCCGACAGGCCGGGCCGCGCCCCTCCGGCCACCTCGATCGCCGTCAACGCGGCGCTGGAGATCCCGGTAGCCAGCTGGGCCTGGAAGTTCGCGTCGTCGGCCGCCTTCTCGCCGCCGACCAGGAAGTCGGAGAGCTTCGACACGTGGAAGGCGGTGGGAACGCTCGACGCCCGCCACCGGGCCGCCAGGGCGAGCTCGTCCAGCGTGGCGATCTCCTCGGGCAGCTGCGGCAGGGGCCGCGGCGGCCGCCCGATCTTCACGCCCACCAGGAAGCGGTCGACCACCGCGCAGCAGGCCGCCTGGTAGGCGTAGCCGGGCGTGCGCTGGACGTGCAACCGCCACCGGTCGCGCATGAGCGGACCGAGCTCGGCCGGCGGGGCCGTACGCGGGTCGAGGTGGCCGAAGCCCGCGTGAAGCAGCAGGTGAGCGAAGACCCAGGCCCACTCGGGGCTCTCGGCGTGGCGCTTGGGGTGATGGTGGACGCCGCCATCCGGCTGGATGTACGCCCAGAAGTCGCCGGGCAGGTCGTCGTCGTCCGCCACCGTCAGGTAGACGCCGAGCGGGGCGAACAGCGGGTGGCGGTTGACGGCCTCCCACGCGTCCTCGACCTTCTTGCGCCACGGGTCGAGACGCTTCTTCTGCGGCCTCATGGCGAGCTCACCGCGCCCTCATGAACGGGCCGCCGCGAGCCGGGGCAGGTCGCGGCCGAGGTCGATCAGGAACCACGACGGCAGCGCGGGCGTGCCGTCCTCACCGGAGGCGATGACCAGCTGGGCGCACTCGAGCGAGATCTCGGCCAGCTCGATCAGCAGGGTCTTGGCGCGGTAGGCCAGCTGACGCCCGTTGGCCGGGCCGTGGTCGCGCGACTTGGGCAGCTCGCGGATGAGCCGGGCGCGCATCGTCTCGGCCAGGAAGTACAGCAGGTCGCGGTCGCTGGGGTCGCGCGGCCAGCCGGCCTCCCCCTTGAGCACCGCGTCGAGGTCGTAGGCGTGCCTGACGGTCTTCACGTAGGCGCGGAAGGCGGAGGCGTGCGTGGTGGTGAGGGTGCCGAAGGCGAGCATCGCGAGGGTCTCGTCGTCGATGCCGTCGCCGTAGGAGTGCATGGCGTCCGACAGCATGTGCCAGCCGCGCGGGCTCGAGAACGGCTCCTCGGTCTTCGGCGGGGCGCTCCACAGGTGGTCGGGGCGCTGGACCAGGTAGTCGACGACCCACGGGTGGATCCCGTTGCCGGCCGCCCACGCCAGCCAGTCGGCCGCCGACGCCCGGAGGTGGACGTGAATCATCCTGTTGACCAACGCGGACGGCATGGGCCTGGCGAGCGCGCCGTCCGTGGCCCGGTTTCCGGCGCCGATCACGACCGAGCCCTCGGGCAGCTCGTACGTGCCGATCCTGCGGTCGAGGATCAGCGAGTAGAACGCCTTCTGCACCTCGGGCGAGGAGGCGTTCAGCTCGTCGAGGAACAGGCAGTAGGGCTCGGGCCTGGCGATGGACTCGGGCGGGGCGAACCGGCTGCGGTCTCCCACGATCTGCGGCACCCCGATGAGGTCTTCGGGCGCGAGCTGGGTGCCGAGCAGCGTGACGCACTCGAGCCCGAGCGACTCGGCGAATCCGCGGACCAGCGAGCTCTTGCCGATGCCCGGAGCCCCCCACAGGAAGACCGGGCGCACGACGGCCACGTGCAGCAGCACCTCCGGCAGCTGCACGGGCGTCACGGTCACAACGGCCTGCACGCCTCCCAGAATCCGGGGTTCACACTCGGTTTGTCACTCGGATTACCGCTCCGGACGCGAGCAGGTACTGCGCGGCGATGTAGGTGATCATCACGAGCAGGGCGTCGCCCCAGACCTGGACGTCGGCCAGCCGCAGCGCGATCAACGTGTCGGAGAGCAGGAACAACGCGCCGCCGAAGCCGGTCCGCGTGCCATACCAGGAGGAGGTCGCGGCCGTGCCGGTGAGCAGCAGTGAGTAGGCCGCGACCGGCACCTGGAGGTCACCGAGACGCGACCAGAGCAGAACGATCAGGACAGCCCAGATCACGCCGTAGATCAGCGTGACACCCCAGCGCGGCCGCGTGGAGCGGGCGAAGAAGGTCACGTAACAGACGTGGGCCAGCGCGAAACAGCCCATCCCGGCGATGAACAGGCCGTCGAACTCCAGCGCCACGTCTCCGGCGGCCGAGGCCAGCAGCGCCGCGATCACCCATCGCGGGCCGCGACGCGCCCAGACCCACACCGCCAGCAGCGGCATGAGCAGCACCTTCGTGCCGAACTGGAGAGGGCCGAGATCGGCCGCGATGGCGATCAGGTGGAGGGCGGCCACCGCCCAGAACGCCCCGCGGATCGAATTCACCGTGGTCTTCATCGCGCGCCGTACCCCGGGGAGCCGAAGACGCGCGCGAGGCGCTCGCGCCAGGAGCGGGCCGAGGCGAGGTCGCGGCCGATCGACGCGTACTCGTGGAAGGCGACGCGAATCGGGTTGTAGGTCTCGATGTTCTTGGTCAGGCCGTAGACGGGGCGCTCGCCCTCGGGCTCGAACGAGCCGAACAGGCGGTCCCACACGATCAGCACGCCGCCGAAGTTGCGGTCCAGGTAGCCGCCCTGCGAGGCGTGGTGGACCCGGTGGTGGGAGGGCGTGTTGAAGAGGAACTCGAACCAGCGCGGCATCGTGTCGATCCGCTCCGTGTGGATCCAGAACTGGTAGACCAGGTTGACCGAGCCGCAGAAGGCCAGCACGGCCGGGTGCACGCCGACGGCGATCATCGGCAGGTAGAAGATCCACGCGGTGAAGCCCGTCCACGGCTGGCGGAGCGCCGTCGACAGGTTGAACTTGCGGCTCGAGTGGTGCACCACATGCGAGGCCCACAGCAGCCGGATCACGTGATGGCCGCGGTGCGACCAGTAGTAGAAGAAGTCCTGCGCGAGCAGCGCCACCGCGACGCCCTGCCAGGTGATCGGGACGCGCAACGGGGTCAGCGCGTACAGGCCCGAATAGATCACCGCGGGCAGCAGGCCCCACAGGATGTCGAAGAACAGGCTGCCGAGGCCCATGGAGAGGCTGGCCGCCGTGTCCTTGACCGAGTAGCCGACCTCGTCGTCATCCGGGTGGAGCCGGAAGGAGACCGCCTCCAGGAGCGTGAGCAGGATGAACGCGGGAATCGACCATAGAACGACGTTCGGTAGTTCGGGCATGGCGGGGATCGTAGCGCCCCACTGGCCCGACCAAAAGGGTTGTTATCGGGCAAACTGGATGATAGCCAGCGACCTGCCCGGAAGGCACAGATCCTCGCCCTCGAAGCGGATGTTGTCGTCGGAGGCCAGCAGCACGCTGCCGGGCGACAGCCGTACGGGAGTGGAGAAGTCGCCCAGGTTGGCGGCCACCCGCAGCGAGCCGCGGGACACCACGATCCAGCGGGCCTCCTCGTCGAACTCCACCGCGACCCGATCCAGGCGCGAATCGGCAAGCTCCGGATAGGACTTGCGCAGCGCGATCAGATCCCGATACCACCCGAGGAGGGACGTGTGCGCGTCTTCGGCCACCTCGTCCCACTTCAGCTTGGAACGCAGGAAAGCATCCTCGTCCTGCGGGTCGGGGGCCTTCCAGTCGTAGCCGAAGTCCTTGAACTCGCGCTCGCGCCGCTCGGCCTCGCCGGCGGCCAGGCTTGCCTCGAAGTGGTCGGTGAAGAAATAGAACGGCGTCGAGGCGCCCCACTCCTCCCCCATGAACAGCATCGGCGTGAAAGGCGAGGTCAGCAGCAGACCGGCGGCCAGCCAGAGCTGATCGGCGGCCATCCGGTCGCCCTCGGGACGGTTGCCGATCTGGTCGTGGTTCTGCGCCGCGACGACGAACCGGTAGCCCGGCACATGCTGCGCCGGCCGTCCGTGCGACCTGCGGCGGAAGCTCGAGTAGGACCCGTCGTGCAGGTAGGCGTGGGTCAGCACCTTGGCGAGCACGGCCAGCGACCCGAAGTCGCTGTAGTAGGCGTGCCGCTCCCCCGTCACCGCCGCGTGCAGCGCGTGGTGCACGTCGTCGTCCCAGGCCGCCTGCATGCCGAGGCCGCCCGCCTCGCGCGGGGTCACCATGCGGGGGTCGTTCAGATCCGACTCGGCGATCAGCGTCAGCGGCCGGCCCACGGCCGTCGAGAGCGCGTCGACCTCGGCCGACAGCTCCTCGAGGAAGTGCACGGCGCGCTTGTCGTGCAGCGCGTGCACGGCGTCGAGCCGCAGGCCGTCGATGTGGTAGTCGCGCAGCCACTGGAGGGCGTTCTCGATGAAATAGCGGCGGACCTCGTCGGAGTCGGGACCGTCGAGGTTGACCGCGTCGCCCCAGTAGGAGCCCTTGTAGGAGTGCAGGTAGGGGCCGAACTTGGCGAGGTAGTTGCCCGAGGGGCCGAGGTGGTTGTAGACGACGTCGAGGATGACCCCGATCCCCGCCCGATGGCAGGCGTCGACCAGGTCTTTCAGCCCGTCGGGGCCGCCGTAGACCTCGTTGACGGCGTAGAGGTCGACGCCGTCGTAGCCCCAGTTTCGGTCGCCGGGCGTGGGCGGGGTCGGCAGCAGCTCGACGAAGTCGACGCCGAGGCCGACCAGGTGATCCAGCTTGCCGATGACGCCGTGGAAGGTGCCCTCAGCACTGAACGTGCCGACGTGCAGCTCGTAGATGACCGACCCGCGAAGGTCGCGGCCGTGCCAGTCGTGGTCGCCCCAGGTGTAGCGGCCGTGCTCGTAGAACCGGCTCGGGCCCTGCACGCCGTACGGCTGGCGCCGGGTGCGCGGATCGGGGAACGGGCCGTCGCCGTCGACGTGGAACGCGTAGTCGAGCCCGTGGATCCCGCCGGGGCCGCGCCACCACCCCGCCGTGTCACGCGTGAGGGCGGTCTTGCCGTCGCCCGTGTGAGCATCGGTGTGGACTTCCACCAGCGTCGCGTAAGGCGCCCAGACCTCAAACATGCCGCTCCAGAAGTGCGACGGGATAACGGGACAAAAGGTGCGCGAGCGGGATGCGTCCCGTGTGCTCGCACCCCGACAGCAGATCGGTCCACCGGCCCACGGGCAACATGAGACTGTCGCTCCGGAATCCGCCGCGCCGCTCCAGGCCGACCGGCAGGCGGGTCGCCACCGCCACCGCGCGCTCTCCGCGGGCGAAGGCGATCGCGTGGTCGCCCGCCTCGATCGGCGCATAGGGCTGCTCGCCCATCCTCTGGCGCAGGTTGAGCGCGGCCGTGGTGACCAGCAGCTTCTCGCCGTCCCAGCTGTCTTCGGGCGAGGCGAGGAGTTTGCGCCTGCGGTCGAAGTCGACCGGGCGGCGGTTGTCGGGATCGACGAGCGAGAAGTCGGTGATCTCGTTGCCCTGGTAGACGTCGGGGACGCCCGGCATCATCAGCTGGACCAGCTTCTGGCCGAGCGAGTTGACCCGCGCGTAGCGATCGACGACGGCCGTGAACGAGGCCACGGAGAAACCGCACATCTCGATCGCCCGCCGGCAGAAATCCCTGATTCCGTCTTCGTACGCCGGGTCGCCGCTCATCCATGAGATGGCGGTCTTGGCCTCACGGGCGGCTTTGAGCAGATAGCCGGTGAAACGCTCCACGCTGATGGGCCAGGCCGCCATCAGGGTCTGCCAGGCCAGGTAGTCGAGCTCGCGGTCGAACCAGACCAGGGCCGACCAGGACTCGACCGCCTCCGACCACTCGCCCGCCAGCTCGGACAGCACGTTGAGCCGGGCGCGGACATCCTCGGACCGCTTGGTGTCGTGCGTGGACAGCGTGGTCATCGTGCCCGGCGGCAGCTCGGCGCAGAACGCGTGGAAGTCGGCCGGGCTCACGCTGAAGTGGTCGGGATCGCCGCCGACCTCGTTGAGGCTGGCGAGCGGATACCACCGGTAGAGGGCCGTGTCCTCCACGCCCTTGGCCATGACCGGGCCGCAGGTCTGCTGGAATCGGGTGACCGCTTCGGCCGGGCCGTAGAGGACCAGGTCGGCGGCCTTCTCGGCGGCGGCGGGATCGACGCGGGTGGCGGCCTCGCGCGCGGCGGCCTCGACGACGCGGATCGCTTCCTCGCCAGGCGGCTCGCCCGGGTTCACGTACGCCCGGTAGACGGGCATGGCGGCGAGCAGTTCCACGACGGCCGCGCGCAGCTCGGGGGCCTCCATCGCCACCAGCAGGCGGTCGACCTCCCCCCGGAAGAACAACTCGATGACCCCCTTCTTCGCCCGGTAGCGGACGTCGGGGTAGGAGTCGGGAAAGCCGGTGAGGTGGGTGAACGTGCGGATCAGCAGGTCTTTCTCCGCCGGGTCGACGAACAGGCGGGTGATCATGTTGAGCGACTCGTAGCCGCTCGTGCCGTCGCACGGCCAGTCGTCCGGCAGCCATTCCCCCTCGCCGAGGATCTTCTCGACCCACAGCGGGCCCGGATCCCTCGGCCGCAGGCGGCGCAGGTAGCCGCGGGGGTCGGCCAGCCCGTCGGGGTGGTCGACGCGCAGCCCGGCGATGACGCCCTCGTCGATGAGCCCCAGGACGACCTCGTGGGTGGCCGCGAAGACCTCCTCGTCTTCGACCCGCAGCCCGATCAGCGACGACACGTCGAAGAAGCGCCGATAACCAGGCGGCTCGCGCCACGGCACGAGGCGGTAGTGCTGGGCCGCGAGCAGCTCGTCGAGCGGCATGTGCTCGGTGCCGGGACGGATCGGGAACTCGTGGTCGAAGTAGCGCAGCACGTCGCCGTCGACGGCCGGCGCGCCGTCGCCGAGCACCGGCAGGTCGATCGGCCACACCACGTCGAACCAGCGCGCGTACGGCGAGGCGGGGCCGTCGCGGAGCACCGACCACAACGCCCTGTTGCCGGACTCCGGCACGGGCACCGTCATGTGGTTGGGCACGATGTCGGCGATCAGCGGAATCCCCTTGCCGGACAGCACGCCCGACAGCGCCACCAGCCCGTCTCTCCCGCCGAACTCGGCCCGCACCCGGCTGTGGTCGGTGACGTCATAGCCGTGCCGCGAGTCGTGGACGGCCTGCAGAATCGGCGACAGATAGACGTGCCCGGCGCCCAGCTCCCTGAAATAGTCGGCGAGCTCGGCCACGTCACCGAACCCGAAGTCAGGCGTCAGCTGGACGCGGTACGTGGATGTCAACGCGGTCGCCCTTTCGCACAAGTCCGTTGCCCCATACTGACCCGGTCGTCCCCGTTAAACCAGCACCGTTCAACGTGGCGGGCTGATATTGAAACGGTAACCGTTTTCTTTCCCAATGGGCAGTAGACGCGGCCGGAAGGGTTGCTTAGGGTCAAGCCGTCGTCACCGATCGTAGGAGGTGCAATGTCTCTGACCGTGTCGCCGGAGCTGCTCGAGGCCGCGAAGACGGGTGAGGTCAAGCCGCAGGATTTCCTGGACTGCGTGCGCACGTCCCTGCCGTACGCCTGGACGGTCATCAGCGAGCTGGCCCAACGGCGCGAGTCCACCGGCGCGGAGTTCGCCGACAACACGACCGAGCCGCCCACCGACGAGGCGCGCGGACAGCTGCTGCGCTGCATGGCCAGTGACGCCATGCGCGGCGCGATCGAGCGCCACTTCAGCGTGCGCCTTGCGTTCCAGAACTGCCACCGGGTCGCCGTGTTCGACCCCGGGGCGCATGGCGCATACGAGCGGTTCATCCGTCCGGAAGCGCAGCTGCTCAACCAGAGCCCCGAGCTGGTGAACTGCTGACCCTCGGGGATGGGGCCCCGCGTTCCCGGCGCGGGGCCCCGTCACATGTGAGCCCGCGTGCGTCCGGTCAGAATTGACCTTGTTCGGCCAAGCGACTGTCACAGAGCACTTCGGGCATACACCATGTTGTGGTGCGAGAGATCTGGCCAGGGGACCCCTATCCGCTCGGCGCGACGTACGACGGCGCCGGCACCAACTTCGCCCTCTTCGCCGAGGCCGCCGAGACCGTCGAGCTCTGCCTGTTCGCCGACGACGGCAGGGAGGAGTGCGTCACGCTGAACGAGGTCGAAGGCTTCGTCTGGCACTGCTACCTGACCGGCGTCGGGCCCGGCCAGCGCTACGGCTACCGGGTGCACGGACCGTATGACCCCAAGCGGGGCCAGCGCTGCAACCCGGCGAAACTACTGCTCGACCCGTATGCCAAGGCCATCGAAGGCCGCATCGACTGGGATCAGGCCCTCTACGGCTACAACTTCGGCGATCCCGACAGCCGCAACGACGACGACTCGGCCCCCCACATGCCGCGCTCGATCGTGATCAACCCGTTCTTCGGCTGGGGCCACGACCGTCCTCCGGCGACGCCGTACCACGACACGGTGATCTACGAGGCGCACGTCAAAGGCCTGACGATCAACCATCCGCGGGTCCCCGAAGACATCCGGGGCTCCTACGCGGCGCTCGGCCACCCGGAGATCATCGACCATCTGCTCGGCCTCGGCGTGACCGCGCTCGAGCTGATGCCGGTCCACCAGTTCGTCACCGACCACGTGCTGGAAAAGCGCGGCCTTACCAACTACTGGGGCTACAACACGATCGGCTTCTTCGCGCCGCACAACGCCTACTCGAGCTCCGGCCACCGGGGCGGGCAGGTGCTGGAGTTCAAGTCGATGGTGAAGGCTCTGCACGAGGCCGGCATCGAGGTCATACTCGACGTGGTCTACAACCACACGGCCGAGGGCAACCACCTCGGGCCGACGCTGTCGATGCGCGGCATCGACAACGCCAACTACTACCGGCTGGTCGACGACGACCGCCGCTACTACGAAGACACCACGGGCACCGGCAACAGCCTGCTCATGCGCTCCCCGCACGCGCTCCAGCTGATCATGGACTCGCTGCGTTACTGGGTCAGCGATATGCACGTCGACGGCTTCCGCTTCGACCTCGCCTCCTCCCTCGCCCGCGAGCTGCACGAGGTCGACCGGCTGTCGGCCTTCTTCGACCTGGTCCAGCAGGATCCGGTGCTGTCGCAGGTCAAGCTGATCGCCGAGCCGTGGGACGTGGGCCCGGGCGGCTACCAGGTCGGCAATTTCCCGGCCCGGTGGACCGAGTGGAACGGCCGCTACCGCGACACGATCCGCGACATGTGGCGGGGCGAGCCGGCCTCGCTGCCCGAGTTCGCGTCCCGGCTGACCGGGTCGAGCGACCTCTACCAGGACGACAGCCGCCGCCCTGCCGCCTCCATCAACTTCGTCACCTGCCACGACGGCTTCCCGTTGCGCGACCTCGTCTCGTACAACGGCAAGCACAACGAGGCCAACGGCGAGGACAACCGCGACGGCGCGGACGACAACCGCTCCTGGAACTGCGGCGCGGAAGGCCCGGCCGGAGGCGCGATCGAGGAGCTGCGCGAACGGCAGATGCGCAACTTCCTGACCACGCTGTTCCTGTCGCAGGGCGTGCCGATGCTGTCGCACGGCGACGAGATGGGCCGCACCCAGGGCGGCAACAACAACGCCTACTGCCAGGACAACGACATCAGCTGGGTGCGCTGGGACGAGGACGGGCCACTGCTCGACTTCACGCGGCGGCTGTCCCGGCTGCGGCGCGAGCACGCCGTCTTCCGCCGCCGCCGGTTCTTCTACGGCCGGCCCGAGCGCGGCTCAGGCGACGAGCTCAGCGACATCGCCTGGCTCACCCCGTCCGGCACGGAGATGACCGACCAGGACTGGCACACCGGGTTCGCCAAGGCGCTCGCGGTGTTCCTGAACGGCGACGCGATCACCGAGCCCGACCGGCGTGGCCGCAAGATCCGCGACGAGTCGTTCCTGCTGCTGTTCAACGCGCACGACGGGGTGATCAGGTTCACCATCCCGAAGGGCTACGGGCAGGTCTGGATGACCGAGCTGGACACGGCCATGCCCGACCTGCCCGGCCCGCGCGCCAGCCGGGCCGGCGAGGGCGTCCCCGTGGCCCCCCGCTCGGTCCGCGTATTGCGCCGCATCTGACGGATGTGCCCCAATGAACGGGATATGCGTCAGACGAACCGGGGTGTGCGCCCGATGAACCGGTCCGCGGCCGCCGTGGGCAGTGCCGTGTTCTTCGCCGTCGCGCCCGGCACCGTCGCCGGGCTCGTGCCCTATCTGCTGACCGGATGGCACGCCGGCCCGATCTGGCCACCGCTGCGCGTAGCGGGCGCGCTGCTGGTCGCGGCCGGCGGCGTGGTCATCGTGCAGGCGTTCGTCCGGTTCGTGATGGAAGGCTTCGGCACGCCCGCCCCGGTCGCGCCGCCGGAACACCTGGTGATCGGCGGCCTCTACCGGTTCGTGCGCAATCCGATGTACGTGGCCGTCGTCACAGCCGTGCTCGGGCAGGCCCTGCTGCTCGGGCAATTGGCCCTGCTCTGGTACGCCCTGATCGCCTGGGCCCTGATGGCCGCCTTCACCCACTGGTACGAAGAACCCGCCCTCCGGGCCAAATTCGGCGACGACTACGAGGCCTACCACAAAGCCGTGCCCGCCTGGATCCCCAAGATCCCCTCAAAGCCTTGAAACCCCGAAGCCCGCCCCACCGAGATCCGCCCGCACCGCAACGCCCGGGAACATATGGCACCCGACGCCCGATGCGGCTTACGGCCAAGCGCCGCGAAGATGCACGCCGCCCCGCGAAGATGCGCGCCGCCCCGCTGTCAACGACAGCGCCACCCGCAGGCCACACCAACCCGGGTCGAGCCACCGAGCCGAGCCACCGAGCCGTGAGCGCCGCGGAGCCATGAGCACCACCGAGCCGTGAGCACCGTTGAGCGGCACCGCTGAGCGGCACCGTGGAAATGGGCGCTGCCCCTGTGGCGCAAAAACGCATGCCGCGCGCCCGCCCCCAAAGCCCCTTCCCGTTTGTCGTCGACCCGAAGCGAAGCAGAAGCGGGCCGGCGAGGAAGGGGCAAGCCCGGCCTCGCGTGTGCATCAGCGCGGGCAGCTTCCACAGCAACCCGGACGCCAACCCGCACGGACGGGCTTGAGCCGAAGGAGACGGCCTGCTGAGCTCGCCAAGGGTCGAGGACAGACGAGAAGGGCTGAACCCATCCCGGAGTCGGAGCGCCCCCGCCGGAGGCGATCACCCGTGCACCGTATACGTGCACGGTCGGCTGCGAATGGCGACCGTTCCGGACCCGGTGGGCGGAGGCGTGGCTTGCTGTGGGCAGCCGATCGAGCGGGGAGGCGGGCGAGGTGGCTTGCAGCGGGCGCGTCGATGACGGTCGTTCCAACGCGGGTGGAGGCGTGGCTTGTTGCGGGCGGCTGTTCAACACCGCCGACGATCAGGCAGGCGACGGGCCAGGCGACGGGCCAGGCGACGGGCCAGGCGACGGCGGCGCCCACTCCGATAGAGGTCGCGATTCCCCGGATTATCTTTTCTGCATTTCTCTCCTTTTCTTATTGTGCAATCCGAAGGTATTGGTGGCGATTCCCGGGAACCATCAAGGTCTGCGCATTTCGCCCACAGGTCCGCTCCTGTATCGTCCGGAGCGATGACCAGCGAGTCGTTCGGGGACATGCTGAAACGCCTTCGCCAGGTGGCGGGGCTGACCCAAGACGAACTTGCGAACGCCGCCGAGATCAGCACGAGGGCGGTCAGCGACCTGGAGCGCGGGATCAACCGGACCGCGCGGAAAACCACCACCCGCCTGCTCGCCGACGCCCTGGGTCTTACCGGTCAGGCGCGGGAGCGGTTCGAGTCCAGTGCTCGCGGCGGGACTGGTCTTGGCGAGGCCGCCCTTCCCGTTCCGATCACTCCGCTCATCGGGCGTGAGAGCGAGGTGCGGGCGGCGGTGGACCTGCTCCGCGGCACGGCCCGGCTGGTCACGCTCACCGGGCTCGGGGGCGTGGGAAAGACGCGGACCGCCTTCGAAATCGCGCACAGCCTTGCCGCTGACCCCGCTGATCTCACCACCGACCATGCCGGCGACCGGGCCGGAAGCCAGGCCGAGGGCCGCGACGGAGACCGCGACGGAGACCGCGGCGGAGACCGCGGCGGAGACCGCGGCGCAAACCGGGCCGGAGACCGCGGCGGCGTCCGCGACGGAGGTTGGACCGGCGATGGCGACGGCGACGGCGAGCGCGGCGGAGGCCGGGCTGGACACCGGGCCGGCGACCGCGACGGGGACCGGGCCGGGGGCTGCGACGGGGACCGCGGCGGGGACCGCGGCGGAGGCCGGGTTGGACACCGGGCCGGCGACGGCGACCGCGACCGAGCCGGCGAGCGCGGCGGAGACCGGGCCGGGAGCGAGGACCGGGGCGGCGGGCGCGGTGGGCGCTTTGTGGACGGGATCTTCCTGGTCGATGTCGCCGACAGCCACGATGAGCAGGCCATGATTCAGGCGTTCGAGCTGGCGCTGAACGTCCGTGACAGCGGGACGCGGACGCCGTTCGAGGCCCTGCTGGCGGCGCTGCGCGATCGCGAGCTGCTGGTGTTCCTGGACAACTTCGAACACCTCGTGGACAGCGCCCATCGCATCTCGGCCCTGCTCACACGCTGCCCTGGGATCAAGTTCCTGGTGACGAGCAGGCGTCCGTTACGCGTGACCGGGGAACACGAGCTGGCGATCAATCCGCTTCCGCTCCCGGCGCCGGGCGCGTCCTTCGCCGAGATCGTCGCGAGTCCCGCCATCAGCCTGTTCACGCGGCGCGTGGCGGCCGTACGGCCCGGCTGGGAGTTGGAGCAGGGCGACGCCGCGGCTGCGGTGGAGATCTGCCGCCGCCTCGACGGCCTGCCGCTCGCGCTGGAGCTGGCGGCGGCCCGCACGAACGTGCTCACGATGAGCGGGCTCGCCGAACGCCTGGCCGACGCGCTGGAGATCCTCACGGTGGGCCGTCGCGACGCCGCTCCCCGCCAGCAGAGTCTGCGCGCCACGCTCAACTGGAGCTACGGCCTGCTGGACCAGGACGCCCGGCGACTGCTGCCGCGGCTGACGGTCTTCTCCGGCGGCTGGTCCCTCGCCGCGATGGAATCGGTGTGCCAGGCCGGCCTGGCCACGCTCACCACGCTGGTGGAGAACAGCCTGGTGTGGCAGGCCGAAGGCGGCCGCTTCACGCTCCCGAACACCGTACGCGAATATGCGACGACCCCGGACGATGACCGCGACGACCTCGCGCGGCGGCACGCGGTGTGGTTCCTCGAGTTCGCCGAGACCGCTGCCGTCGAGCTGTCCGGCGGCGGGCAGCGCGAGTCGATGAGCAGGCTCGACCTGGACTACGGCAACCTGCGCCAGGCGCTCGGCACGGCCGTCGCGACCGGCGACGCCGAGACGGCCCTGCGGCTCGGGGTCGCGCTGTGGCGCTACTGGGAGATCCGCGGCCTGCTGGCGGAGGGCCGGCAGTGGCTGGAAGCCGCGCTCGCCCTCCCGGGGCCAGGGTCCAGCGCTCTGTCGGCCCACGCGCGAAAGGCGGCCGGAAACCTGGCCCGTGATCAAGGCGACCTGGCCGCCGCCGAGGCGTTCTACACCGCGGCGCTGGCCGTCTACCTCGAGATCGACGACCCGGCGGGCGTCGCGAGCGTCGTCAACAACCTGGGCAACCTCCGGCTTGACGCCGGCGACCACCAGGGAGCCGGGAGGTTCTACGAGGAGAGCCTGACGGCGTTCCGGGCGACCGGCGACCAGTGGACCATCGCGCTTCTGCTCAACAACCTGGCGCTGGCCCTCCGGCTGACCCCTGATCTCGACCGGGCCGCCCGGTTGGCCGAGGAGAGCGCCGACCTCTTCCACGCCGTCGGCGACACACGCAGCGAGGGGCGGGCGCGCGAGACGCTGGCCCGGGTGCTGGATCGGCGCCACGATCATCAGGCGGCGATGCGGGCGCACAAGCACGCGCTCGCGCTCAGGCGCGAGGTGAGCGACCTGGCCGGCGTGGCGCGATCGCTGGAAGGGTTGGCCCATTCGATCAGCGAGTCCGGCGATCTGTGCCGGGCCGCGCGCCTGGTCGGGCAGGCCGAATACCTGCGCGAGATCACCGGCGAGGCGTTGAGCCTCGACGACCGCGTCGAACACGACCAGACCGTACGCACTCTGCAGCGCGGGCTCTCGGCCGAGGCGCTGCGCGACGCGTACGCCGAGGGCCGGGCGGCCGAACCCGGAGAAGACCTTTAACGGCGGCGCGGCAAACGGCCGCGCACCAAACAGCCGCGCAGCAGGCGGCGGCGTGGCTAGCGGCGGCGTAGCAGGCGGCGGGGGGGCTTGGGGGCGCGCGGCGGGGCGGGATCGGCGCGTAGCCACAGGTTGACGGCCGTGCCGCCGAGCGCCGAGGCCTCGATGCGAACACTGCCGCCCGTGGATTCGGCCAGCCGGCGGGCGATGTCCAGGCCGAGCCCCGTCGACCCGGCCCCGCTGCGCCCGCGTTCCAGGGCCCGCTCGGGATCGGGGATGCCCGGCCCGGCGTCGGCGATGAGGACGCCGACCACTCCCGCGCCCCGGTGCAGCGTCACCCGGAAGCCCGCCTGCTGCGGCGTGTGCCGGAACACGTTGCCGAGCAGCGCGTCAACGGCCGCCGCGAGCTCGGCCGCCGGGACCGGCACCCGGGTCGGCGTCTCCGCGCCGACCAGTTGCCAGGGCCGTTCCTGGTCCTCGGCCAGCGCCGACCAGAACGCGAGCCGCTCGCGCAGCACCTCGGCGGCGTCGCAGCCGCTGTACGGCGTGCGCCCGGGCCGCCGCGCCGCCGCGATGATCGCGTCCACCTCGCGTTCCAGCCGGTCGACCTGCTCGGCCACCGGCCCCGCGCCGCCGACCTGAAGGCGGAGCGCGGTCAGGGGCGTACGGAGCCGATGGGACAGGTCGGCGGCCAACTCCCGTTCGGCGGCCAGCAGCCCGGCCACCCGGTCGGCCATCGTGTTGAACGCCTGACCGGCGGCCATCAGCTCGGGCGGCCCCGCCGGGTCGATCCGCACGGTCAGGTCGCCGGAGCCGAGCGCGGCCGCCGCGTCGCCGAGGCGCCGCGTGGCCTGGACGACCCGGGCGGCCAGCCGGTCGGCTACCGCCACCGACCCGGCGACCAGCGCCACGGCGACGCCGGTGAGCACGGCCCAGGCGCTCGCCACGCCGCGGGTCAGGTCCTGGCTGGGCGCGTACACCTCGACGACGGCCGTCCGCTTCCGATCCAGCGCGACCGGGCGCAGCACCGCGTAGCCGCCGCCGACCGGCACCGTGAGCGCGGTCCGCCGGGCTCGGGCCACATCGGCCGGCGCCGCGCGGGAGGCCCCGATCGTGGCGCCGCCGGGAAGGTGTACGGCCAGGCGGTCGGCGCCGGCGGGCGTGCTGGCCAGGGCGCGTTCGAGCGCGGTCGTGTCGTCGGTGACGACCAACGCGGGGACGATGGTGGCCGCCTGACGCTCGGCCTCGGCCAGCGCCCGGTTCTCGGCGATTTCCTTGACGACCACGGCCAGCGGGATCAGGAACGCCAGGGCGACCATGGCGGTCACCGCCACGGCGACGAGCGCGAGGCTCTTCCTCATCCGGCGGGCGGACTGAGCCGGACGCCCACGCCGCGCACGGTATGCAGGTAACGCGGCTGAGAGGCGCTCTCTCCGAGCTTCCGGCGCAGCCACGACAGGTGGACGTCGATCGTCTGGTCGTCCCCGTACGTCTGCCGCCACACCGCGGACAGCAGCTCCTTACGCGTGACGACCGTCCCCGGCCGCGCGCACAGGTAGGCCAGCAGGTCGAACTCGCGCCGGGTCAGCTCGAGCGCCGTGCCGTCGAGAGTCGCCTCACGGCGGGCCACGTCGACGGCCAGCCCGCCACAGCGCAGCGTCGTGTCCGCGGGGCTCCCCGATCGGGCGCGCCGGAGCACGGCCTCCAGCCGGGCGTTCAAGTGATCCCCGCTGAACGGCTTGACGACGTAGTCATCGGCGCCCGCGCGGAGCAGCCGGACGATCTCCGACTCGTCGTCGCGCGCGGTCGCCACGATCACGGGGACGTCGGAGATGGCCCGGAGCATCTTCAGCGCCTCGGCGCCGTCGAGGTCGGGCAGCCCCAGGTCGAGCACGACCACGTCGGGCGGGAAGTGCGCGATGTCGCGCAGGGCGTCGAGCGCGCGCCCGGCGCTGCGCACCGCGTGGTCGCGCCCGGTGAGGTCTCGGATCATCGCGGACCGGACGAACTCATCGTCTTCCACCACAAGAACCGTCGCCATGCCGACAAACCGTACGGCAACGGGAGTGCAAAATGGGACGGATGAGAAGAGCCGTGGCGTACAGCTTGGCGTGGTGCGGGGCGACCGCCCTCGCCGTGGGCGTGGCCTGGCTCGGGGTCAGGGACGTCCTTCGTGACACGGTCCTCGATCAGCCCCCGCTCCCGCCGGTCGCCTCGATCGGTCAGGCCCCGATCGGTCAGGTTCCCACCGGTCAGGCCTCGATCAGTCAGCTGGCCGCGCCCGCCGCCACCACCCAGCGCGCCGCGCCACCGACCCCAACGCCGAGCCGGCCCCGGGCAACTCCCTCCCGTCTGACTCAGGCGACACCACGCCGGAGTCCGAGCCCGTCGCCGCGGAAGAGCGGCGGGCAGTTGCGCACGATCACGCTCGCCGGCGGGCGGGCCACCGTCGAGCTGCGCTCCTCGGACTGCCGGATGGTCTCCGCCGTACCCAACGAGGGCTATCAGGTGATGACCTGGGAGACGGCCACGTGGATTCGGGTCGCGTTCGTCAAGAGCGGGCACGAGTCGTCGGCGTTCTGTCTGTGGGATCGGCTGCCGCCTCGGGTGGAGACGTACGAGGCCTGAGAGCCGGTGTCAACGCCAGCGTCACGGCGACCGACGCCACCGCCATCACGGTCATGGCCGTGCCCGCGCCCGTCAGCTGCGCCACCGACCCGGCGAGGGTCGCGCCGACGGCCTGCATGGTGAGCATGCCCGACGAGTGCAGGCCGAGCGCCTGCCCGCGCATCTCGTCCGGGGTCAGCGCCACGAGGCGGTCCTGGAGCAGCAGCCCGGCCGCGTATCCGGCCGACGCCAGGGCGATCGCCGCCACCGCCGCGGGAAGCGGGAGCGGCAGCGCGAATATCAGGTACGGCACGGCCAGCAACAGCCGCAACGGGGTGATCAGCCGGTTCCGCCAGCGCCGGGGCGTCCACCGGCCCATGGTCGCGTCGCCGGCCAGCATTCCGAGCGCCGCCGCGATGAACAGCACGCCGGCCGAGTCAGGGGCGTACGGGATGAACAGGGCCTCGCACCCGACGACGAGCCCGTTGGGCACCCAGAGGGCCAGGTAGACAGCGCGCCGGGCGGGTGAGGACAGCAGCGCCGCGTTGACCCGCAGGGTCTCGCGGATCGAGGCCCGGCCGGTGGAGCGGGGCGGGCGCGCGGTCAGCCCGAAGCGCGCGGCCAGCGCCGCCACCAGGTAGAGCCCGGCTCCGGCGAGCAGGGCCGTGCGCGGCGAGAGCGCCGCCACGATGGCGCCGCCGACGGCGAAGCCGCCGATCTGCATGGCGCCGACGGCCATCTGGAAGACGGAGCGGCCGAGGATGTAGGCGTCGGCGGGGAGGATCTCGGTCAGCAGCCCCCAGCGGATGCCGCCGCCGGCGGACGAGGCCAGCCCGAGCACCAGCTGGATCGCGAGCAGGCTCCAGACCGGCAGCCCCGGCGCGGCCGACACCGCGGTGCCGGCCATGAACAGGACCGCGAGGAGGGTGATGGCGGCCCGCGGCGGCACGCGGTCGGCGGCCGACAGGACCGTGGCCGCGCCGACCGCCTGCGCGAACGAGGCGCCGAACAGGCTCACCGCGGCCAGCAGTGGCGAGCCGGTCCCCGCGTAGACCAGCGACCCCAAGGCGAGGCCGCTCACCGTCGAGGCCGCGACCTGGGCGGACGCCGTCACGAACAGCGGCGTGAACTCCTTCGTCCGAAACAGCGCTGCATAGGTTTCCACGCCGGAGAGTGTGCCGTCGGCCGCGGTTTGACGGTTAAAGTTTCGGTTTGAGGCGAAAGGATGGGCTTTGGGGGTTTGGCTGCTGGGTGCAGACGTGCTGGCCAGAGGGCGGTTCGTGGTGTCGCCACTGGCGGAGACCATGCAGTCGCTGATCGCCTTCCACCGGGAGTCCCCGGGTCCGGGACGAGGCGCCTGGCTCGCCCGGCATCTGCCGGCCTACCGGGCGCTCGTCTCCGCCGACCCGTGGACCGCGACGCTGGTCCGGGCGGCGATCCGGCCACGGTGGCTGGCCGACTTCCTGGTCGTGCCACCGGCCGAGACGGGCATGACGTTCGAGGAGGAGCTCCGCGAGGTCCGGCGGACTCCGGCGGCCGAGGCGTTCGCCGACCTCGCGGTCGCGACCAATGGCGCGGCGCCGCCCGAGCTCGACGTGCCCGATCTGCCGGAGCGCGCCGCCAGGCTGCTCGAGTGGGTGTGGGAGACGGCCGTGCGGCCCGAGTGGCCGCGGTTGCGGCGCGTCTTCGAGGCCGACATCGTGGCGCGGACACAGCGGCTGAGCACGGGCGGCTGGGCCGCGGCCCTCGGCGACATGCGTACGGGCATGGCCTGGCTGGGTGACGGCCGCCTCCAGATCAACACCCTCGACAACCCGCCACGGACCATCCATGCGGGCGCGCAGCTGATGTTCATCCCCACGACCGCGAAATACGGGTGCGTGGGGTGGCAGGAGCACGAGCGATATGCGGTGATCTATCCGTGCGCGGGCCTGCTCGCCGAACCGGCCGCCGCGGCGACGCCCGAGGCGCTGCGCCGGTTGCTTGGCCCGGCGCGCGCCGAGATCCTCGTACGCCTCGACGCGCCGGCGAGCACCACGCAGCTCGTGGCGCTCACCGGCAGGGCGCTCGGCTCGGTCGGCGACCATCTGAAGGTCCTGCTCGACGCCCGGCTGATCCGGCGCCGCAGGACGGGCCGCTCCGTCCTCTACTACCGCACGCCGCTCGGCGACCGGCTGGTGCGCCCGCACTAGCTACTTGAGCTTGGTCAGATACTTGCGCATCTCCTTGACCTCGGCCTTCTTGGTGGCGGCGATGGACGTGGCGAGGTCGCGGGCCTTGCCGTACGTGCCGGCGGCCAACTCGGCCTCGGCCAGCTTGATCGCCCCGAGGTGATGGTCGATCATCAGCGTCACGAAGAGCCGGTCGAAGGCCGCGCCACTGGCGTCGGCCAGCTTGGCGAGGTCGGACCTCGACACCGATCCGGGCAGGGCCTGGTCGCGGGGCAGCGGCTCGGAGTCCCAGTCGTCCAGCCAGCCCTTCATGGCGCGGATCTGCGACTCCTGGCTGGAGCTGATCCTGTTGGCGAGATCCCGCACCCACTGGTCCATGGTCCGGTTGGAGCTCAGGATCGTCATGTCGAGGGCCTGCAGGTGATGCGGGATCATGGACGCCGCGAACCGGATGTCGGACGCGTTGTGCTTGGTGGGGTCGGCCGGAACCGCCGACGGCTTGGCGGACGCGGTCGCCTCCGGCGATGGCGACGCCGCCGCGGATGAGGGCGATTGCGACGGCGGCGCTGAGCTTGCCGCGGGGCTTGCCACTGGACTGCTGGACACGGCGGCCGACGGAGAGGACCCGGCGGCCCGGTCCGTCGAGGATCCCGAGCAGGCGGAGATCAGGGCGACCGTGGCCACGCCCACGACGGCGGGAAGCGTTATCCGGCGGAGGGACGTCATGGCCATGGACCTTACAAGACCTCGGCACGACCCCGGCGAAGCCTGCCCGAAATGAGTGACTACAATCCGTTATAGAGCAATAACTGGAGGTCACTGATGGCTCGCGAGATTCCGACCGCGTCGCGTGGAGAGAACCTGCGCTTCCTGCTCGCTTATACGGCCGCGACCCTGCTGCGAGGGCCGTACGCGCATGGACCCCGGGGCGCGTCGCTCGCCGCCCGGCTGGACGCCACCACCCATGCCCTGCGCGCCGCGCAGGAGATACGGCGCCGGCACGGCGGCCTGATCTGGATGCCGAGGTGGACGCCCGGCACGACCGGCCGGACGCTGCTGGTCCTCGCGCCCGAAGATGTCGAGGCCGTGCTGAGCGGACCGGCCGAGCTCTACTCCCCCGACTCGCCCGACAAGCACGGCATGGCGGTGTTCCAGCCGGACGGGCTTTCTCTGTCGCGCGGCCGGATGCGCCGCGATCGACGGGACTTCGCCGAATATGTGCTCGACTCCCACGCGCCGCGGCACCGGCTCTGCGACCGGATAACCCGGATCGTCCGCACCGAGATGACGTTCCCCGGGCAGATCACCCACGCGGAGGCCGGTCTGGCGTTCCGCCGGATCGCCCGGCGCATCCTGTTCGGCGACCCGGCGCGCGACGACGAGATGACCACCGACATTCTGCGCGCACTGCGGTCCGACGCCAACTGGGACGTCAACTGGAGGGCCGTGCGCCGGCTGCGCGGCCGGCGTGACGCCAAACTGCTCGAGCTGTTCACGCGGCGCGTGTCCGGATATGTCAGGACGGCTACTGCCGGCAGCCTCATGTCGCAATTCGCCGACGCCCCCATCTGCGCCGATCCGTCGGGACAGGTGGCTCAATGGCTGATGGCCTTCGAATCGACCACCACGGCGGTGCTCCAGTGCCTGGCGCTGCTGTCGACGCACCCGCACCAACGGGCCGAGGCCGTACGCAATGAGGACTACCTTCGCGCCTGCTTCATGGAGGCGGTGCGCCTGTGGGATCCGGTGCCTTCGATCACACGCGCCACCACGGGCGACGCCGACCTGCGCGGGGCACATCTCCCCGAGGACACGTCCTTGCTCATTCCAGTGGGGCTGCTGCAGCGCGACGACGAGCGGCTCGACTACGCCGACCGGTTCGCGCCGGAGATCTGGCTGAACGGCACGGCCGAGCGCGACTGGACCATCAGCCCGTTCAGCCGGGGCGAGGCGGGCTGTCCCGGGCGGGATCTCGCGACGCTCGTCGCCATGACCGCGCTCAGCACGCTGCTGCGCGGCCACCGGTATGCGCTGGCCGCTCCGGAGATCAGCGCGTCCCGTCCGCTGCCGCGCACGATCGACACGTTCGCGATCAAGCTGGTCGCTCTGCCGGGGCCGGTGGACACCCGCGCTCAGACCGACCAAGAAGTGTCACAGAGCGCAGCCGGTTCATGATGCGAAATATCTCCCCGACCCCAACCCTGATAGGGATCGTCCGATTTACACAGCACATAACAGTGGCTACAGAAGGTAGTCATGGCTCCTATCCTCCGTCGTAATTCGACTAATGGGCTAGGCGACCGGCAATGTGTCGCCTAGCCTCCTGACATGCGCAAGAAGACTGTAAGGAGCGGAAACTTTTCATACGATAGAAACCTCTGTTGACACGCCGGAAACAGTGATACGTTCCTGGGAGCGCTCCCAAGCCGCCGCGTACCCCTCGGGCCGAGGAGACCAGATGGCCGATCTGCCCACCCTCGCAGAGGTCGCCGCTGCCGCCGGCGTCTCCCCTGCAACCGCCTCCCGAGTCCTTACCGGCTCGGTCCGCGTGACCACATCGACCCGGCGACAAGTCCACGACGCGATGTCGCGCCTTGGCTACGTCCGGCGTCGCGCCCCCCGAGGTTCGACCGGCCGCCGGTCGGACCAGATCGTGGCGGCGGTGGTCTGCGAGCACAGTCCACGGCTCTTCAGCGAGCCCTTCTACGCACGACTCCTCGCCGCTTGCGAGGATGTGTTCACCGCTCACGGCGTGCCACTCGTCGTGATGACCGCCACCCCCGCCACCGCCGCGATCGCGGCTCCACCCCTGGTGGCAGGGGCTGTCGACGGAGTGCTTCTGGTCGGCGCCCGAGCCAGGCACCCCTTGGCGGTCACCCTCGCCGCCTCGGGGATCCCGGTGCGCTGCGCCGGCCGGCCCCCGGACGGCATCGACCTTCCGTACGTGGACATGGACAACCGCGACGGCGGCCGTCAGGCGGCCGAGCACCTGCTGCTCGGCAACCGGCGGCACATCGCGACGATCGCGGGGCCGCCCACGCTCCCCGCGGCGCGCGACCGCCTCGAAGGATTCCGGCAGACCCTGCGCGACGCCGGAATGATGGACATGCCCGTGGCGTACGGCGACTTCACCCACGCCTCGGGCGCGCATGCGACACAGTGGCTGCTGCAGCGCGCGCCGCACCTCGACGCCGTGTTCGCGGGGTCCGATGTGATGGCGGCCGGCGCCATGCAGGCGCTGCGCCGTGCCGGGCGCAAGGTGCCCGACGACGTGGCCGTGATCGGCTTCGACGACGCGCCGATCGCCCGGCACACGAACCCCCAGATGACCACCGTGAGGCAACCGGTCGAGGAAATGGCCGCACTCGCCGCACGGCTGCTCATGATGGCGCTGGCCGAGGGCGGGATGCCACCCGGCAACCCCGTCCTGCCCACGGAACTGGTGGTTCGTGAATCGACCTGAGCTGGGCGAAGGAGACATCCTGACCCGTCGTTACCTGCTGCAAGAGCGGATAGCGACGGGTGGGATGTCGGTTATCTGGCGTGCCTTCGACCAGTCTCTGCAACGAACGGTCGCCATCAAGGTCCTCGACGGGGAACTGGCGGCCGAACACCCGGGGCGCGAGCTGATCCGCCGCGAGGCCCGGGCCACCGCGCGTCTGATCCATCCGGACGCCATAGAGGTATACGACTACGGTGAGACGGTCACGCCGCGCGGGCGGCTGGCCGCCTTCGTGGTGATGCGCCTGCTCGAAGGCCGTTCCCTGGCCGATCGGGTGGCCGAAGGCCCCATCCCCTGGCCCGAGGCGACATCGATCGCGGCCAAGCTGGCCATGGTGCTGGCCGCGGCGCACGACCGGGGCATCGTCCACCGGGATGTGACTCCGGAGAACGTGCTGCTCACGTCCGACGGCGCCAAGCTGCTCGACTTCGGGATCGCCGCCTTCGCCGGCGAGGCCGACGACCAGCTCGTCGCCGACTTCGGCACCCCGCCGTACGTCGCCCCCGAGCGGCTGAAAGGGCTGACCGCCGACCCGGCGGTCGACGTCTATTCGCTCGGTGTGCTGCTGTTCGAGATGCTCAAAGGCACCCCGCCATATCCGGAGACGACCTGGGAGGCCATCGAGCAGGCCAGGCGTGAGGGGCCGCCTCCGATGCCCACCGGGATCCATGGGCTGCCCTCCGAGGTGGCCGCGCTCTGCGCGCGCTGCCTGGACACCGATCCGGCGGCCAGGCCGAGCGCCCGGCACGTCGCCACCGTCCTGTCCATGGCCCTCCGGATCAAGCTCCGGCGTACGACGAGCGGCTGGCGGGGCGCTGGATGGGGACGCATCTCAGGGTGGGTGCGGCCGCCCGGCTCACACCGGACCGACGCCCATCCCGACGAGCGAAACCGGGCCGAGGGCAGCCGGCTGACCTTGGCACATGGCCGACTGCGCTGGAGCGCGGGCGCGGCGGTCCTGGTCACGGCCGGGCTGTTCGTGTGGGTGTTCTTTCTGTGGACGCGCCCGGGCGGCAATGCGCCGCGCGGGCAGGCCGCCGCGCCGCCGACGCCGAGACCATCGACGCAGCCGTCCACGGGCCCTTCGCGGCAGCAGGCCGCGCAGCCGTACGCGACGGTGACCACGACGGTCACCGCCACCTCGCGGCCGACCAGGGTGACCGAGCCGGTGATCGACCCGAGTCGCCAGGCGACCGCTCAACCGCAGGCCAGCGCCACTGCGCACAGCCCGCGGCCACCGTCGACGGCCGGGCCGACCAGCACGTCGACGGCCCAGCCGACGCATGAGGCGGGGGTCGCCCCACTGCCCCTGGCGACCACGGCCGCACCCCCCACCTTGGACGAGGCGGTGGCGCGCTTCAGCTCGATCCTGGACGCCGGTGTGAGCGCTGGAGCCATCGCTCCGGACGCCGCGCAGGACCTCCGGTCGGAGTTGCGCAACGCCGTGAACAACCACAGCATTACGTCCTTGGACAATATTCGGCTCAAACTGTCAGATCGAGTGCGCGAGGGCACGCTGTCAACGGCATACCGTGACAAACTAATCGGCGCACTGAAGGACATAGAGACAGCTCTGCGCTCTCAGGGCGCGTGAAGCTTTCACCTGCACCTCGAGCTACATACGTGATGAAATATATCACATAGTGACAAACCTCTTGGGAGCGCTCCCAATTTCGGCCGAAGACGTCGAGATTTGGACCATTGTTACGCGTGGTGTTCTGTAACCTTGCAGAAAGTTTCGGGCCTCGACATGCGGTGAAGTCGCGTGTCGAGGCCCGTTTCATTCATTTTCATGCCTTGCGGCACCTAATTGAGCTTTCCGGGCGGGTTGTCCCGTGCGTTTAGTTCGGGCCCGCCCGGTGTGGCTCAGGGGGTCCAGTAGTTGCCGCTCGCCACGATCATCACCTGAAGTTGAATGCTCGTGGAGTAGTAGTCACTCGATGTGAACGACGTGTTGAGCATCTTGTTCCACAGCGTGTCCAGCCACGCCTGGCTGCCGGAGTCCGTCATCGCCGCCACCGTGAACGGGGCGAAGAAGGCGGGCTCGCTGCCGCTGTCGATCTGCGAGCCGCTGAGCGAGTAACCGACCGCGATCTTGCTGGGGTCGCCGCCGGTCTTGCTCTTGATCCAGGTGTTCATCTTCCGGGCCGCGGCGAGGGAGGCGCTGTCGCCGCTCGTCACCGCGTCGGCGCCGATCCGCCATGGGTCGCGGCAGGCGTTCCAGAAGTACTTGCCGTCGTTCGGGTCCTCCAGGACCTCGCCCGGCGCCGGCTTCGGCGTCGTGTTGGTGTTGACGACGAAGTCCGCGAGCAGGCCGGTCGAGGGCGCGTACGTGGACTGCTGCAAAGCGATCAGATTCTGGTGCGCCGTCCTGATCGTGTCCCAGGCCGTGTCGCCGGTGGCCCGGCGGAACGCCCGGAAGTGGTCGATCAGCCAGTCCGACGAGCGGGTGATGTAGTAGGTCGAGTCGCCCGAGGTGCTCCAGTCGCCCAGCCGCATGAGGTGGGTGGTCGGGTTCACCTCGCTCGCCTTGATCGCGTTGATGTGCTTGACCGCGAGGTCCTTGTAGTTGTACGTCCCGGCGCTGCCCCACTGCTTGTCGGCGAGGAGCAGGCCGAGGGCGATGTCGAGGTCGCCGTCGGTCGCCGAGTCCGAGCCGTTCACGCTCTTGCAGGAGGTGTCCTGCTCGGCGGCCTCGAGGTTGGCGTTGTTCACCGACGGGTGCGCCAGCATGTACTTGACCATGCCGTCGAAGACGGTCTTGGCGTTGGCGTCCGCTCCGGCCATCGTGGCGATGATGACCATGCCGTAGCCCTGGCCCTCGGCCACGTACGGGTGATCGGCATCGGGCGAGATGACCTCATACCAGCCGTTGCCGCAGTTCTGCTTGACGAAGGCGCTCTTCCACTTGTTGTAGTAGGTCACCACCTGCTGGTCGAGGGTGGCCTGGGTCCCGGTCGGCTTGAGGGTTCCGGCGGTGTAGGGGAACTGGTGGCTGCCGAACGGCACCGCCGGGCCGCCCGGAGAAGGCGACGGCGACGGGGAGGGGCTTGGTGAGGGGGATGGGCTGGGGCTCGGGCTCGGGCTTCCGCCGGTGGTGACGGTGATCTTGTCGACGTTGGGGCCGCCGTTGGCCGTGGTGGCGGTGGCCCGGATGGTGTTGGAGCCCGCGTTGAGGGTGACGGTGAAGGTGTCGTCGGCCCAGGTGTCCCAGTTGGCGGTGGCGTTGTAGTTGCGGGTGCTGGCCGTGCCGCCGTTGACCGAGACGGCCAGCGGTCGGTTGACGGCCGTGCCGTTGGCGTACCGCAGGACGATGGTCGAGGTTCCGGCCGCGGCGGCGGTGACGGTCCACTCGATGAAGCCGCCGGTCGCGTTCACATAGTCGACGAACCCGGCCCCGGTGTAGCCCGTGTGGTTGGTGGCCAACGCCGCGTTCGACAAGGCGGCGTCCTCGGCCTGGTAGACCGATTGCGGGCCGCTGATGGAGATGTCGGCGTCGATGTAATCCAGGTTGGGCGGCCCGCCGGCCGTGGTGCCGGTGACGCGGACCGTGTTGGCGCCGACGTTCACCGCGGCGGTGAGGGTGGCGTTGGCCCAGGTGTCCCAGTTGGCGGTCGGGGCGAAGGTGGGCGTGGCCACGGTCGTCCCGTTGACGGCGACGGTCGAGGGGCGGGTGCTGGTGGTGCCGTTGGCGTAGCGGATGACCAGCGACGCCGAACCCGCGGCCGACGCGTTGATCGTGAACTCGGTGTAGCTGCCCGAGACGTTGTCGTTGTTGACGTAGGCCGAACCGGAGAACCCGGTATGGGTCGTCTCCAGGATGCCCTGCGAGATCGTGGCGTTCTCCGCCTCGTAGCGTGTGGCGGCGGCCGCCGCCTGGTACTGCACGATGAGCAGCACCAGCGCGGCGACGACCAGGAGCGCGAGTTTCTTCATTCCCTCACCCGGTGTATTGGACGAAGATCTTCGTGAAGGCGTACGCGGCCTGCGAGACACCGCTGCAGGAGTCTCCGTCGAGACCGGAGCCGCACTGGCGGTCCCGGTTGATCGACCAGAAGGACAGCCGCCCGATGTGGTGCTGCTGGGCGTACGCGAGGATGTTCTGGAAGTCGGTCGTGCTGACCGTCTCGTCGGTCTCATCGGTCTTGCCGTTCATCGACGACAGGCCGACGTGGGCGTAGGCCTGCGCGTCGCTGTAGCCGTACTCCGACTTGACCTTGGCCTTGAGGCCTTCGACCGAAGCGGTCGTGGCCTGCGCCATGGTGCCGCTGTGCCCGCCGAAGTCGAACGGCATGACCGCCCAGACGTCGTTCTGCAGGCCGGAGACGGCACCGCGGTGGATCATGTCGTTGCCGGTCGAGTCGGGGCCGGTCGGCGTGACGCCGAAGGTGATGATCGTCCGGATCCCCGCGTTGTTGGTCTTAACGATCTTCAGAGCGTCGATGACCCGCTGCCGCACGGTCGCGTTCGACCACTCGGTCGCCTCGATGTCGATGTCGATGACCTTGAGGCTGTAGGCGTTGATCACCTTCTGGTACGCGCCCGCGAGCGCCGACGCGCTGGAGCAGTGCTCACCGAGCTTGGCGCCGCTGAAGCCGCCGAAGGAGACCATCACGTCGCCGCCGTTGGCCCGGATCGCGTTGATCTTCGCCTGATCGTTGCCGCCGGTCAGCGGGCGATCGCCGTCCCATGCCGGGTTGCATGTCCCGTCGGACAGGATGAAGGCGAGCGTGAAGTACTTCAGGCCGGTGGCGTTCATGACACTGACCGGATCCTGCGGGCTGCCCCAGCCGAAGTATTCGTACGGCGCGACGGCCATGAACGGCCCCGGGGGCGGCGACGGGGACGGGCTGGGGCTCGGGCTTCCGCCGGTGGTGACGGTGATCTTGTCGACGTTGGGGCCGCCGTTGGCCGTGGTGGCGGTGGCCCGGATGGTGTTGGAGCCCGCGTTGAGGGTGACGGTGAAGGTGTCGTCGGCCCAGGTGTCCCAGTTGGCGGTGGCGTTGTAGTTGCGGGTGCTGGCCGTACCGCCGTTGACCGAGACGGCCAGCGGCCGGTTGACGGCCGTGCCGTTGGCGTAGCGGAGGGTCACTGTGGTGGTTCCGGCTGTGGCGGCGGTGACGGTCCACTCGATGAAGCCGCCGGTCGCGTTCACATAGTCGACGAACCCGGTGCCGGTGAAGCCGGTGTGGTTGGTGGCCACGGTGGCGTTGGACAAGGTGGCGTCTTCGGCCTGGTAGACCGATTGCGGGCCGGCGACGGTGATGTCGGCGTCGATGTAATCCAGGTTGGGCGGCCCGCCGGCCGTGGTGCCGGTGACGCGGACCGTGTTGGCGCCGGCGTTCACCGGTGCGGTGAGGGTGGCGTTGGCCCAGGTGTCCCAGTTGGCGGTCGGGGCGAAGGTGGGCGTGGCCACCGTCGTCCCGTTCACCGCGACCGTGGACGGACGCGTGGAGGTGGTGCCGTTGGCGTAGCGGATGACCAGCGACGCCGAACCCGCCGCCGACGCATTGATCGTGAACTCGGTGTAGCTGCCCGAGACGTTGTCATTGTTGACATAGGCCGAACCGGAGAACCCGGTATGGGTCGTCTCCAGGATGCCCTGCGAGATCGTGGCGTTCTCCGCCTCGTAACGCGTCGCGGCCGAGGCGGACGTCTGCACGACCGCCGTGACCGCGAGCGCGGTTAACGCTGTGGCTGTCCAAGCCATGAGTGTGGCGCGGCGCACCTGAGGCTCCTTTGGGGGGTGTTTTAGGCGTTCTAGGCGTTCTTAGGCGATGGTGATCTTGAGGATCTTGTCCGAGCCGTTGGCGTCACCACCGTTGTTGTCGCAGTTGGTGGTGGTCAGCCACAGCTGGTCCTGGCCGGGCACCTGCACCACGGTGCGCAGACGCCCGTAGGTGCCCACGTAGTAGGCGGTCGGGGTGCCGACGGTCTCGGCGTCGCCGTTGATCGGGATGCGCCACAGCCGCTCGCCGCGCAGTGCGGCCATGTAGACGACGTTGCGCACGATGGCGATGCCGCTCGGCGAGGCCTGAGCCACCGGCCAGGTCGCCTTCGGGTTGGTCATGCCGGAGACCGAGCAGGTGCCCTCACAGGTCGGCCACCCATAGTTGGCGCCCGGCTTGATCAGGTTGAGCTCGTCGAACTGGCTGTTGCCGAATTCGGCCTCCCACAGCCGGCCGTTGCGGTCGAAGGCCAGGCCCTGCGGGTTGCGGTGACCGTAGCTGTAGACCAGGTTGCCGAACGGGTTGCCGGGAGCCGGCTGACCCGTGGTCGTCATCCGGAGGACCTTGCCGTTGAGCGAGTTGGTGTCCTGCGCCAGGCTTGAGGTCTCGGCGTCACCGGTCGTCGCGTACAGGTAGCCGTCCGGGCCGAAGAGCAGACGCCCGCCGTTGTGGTACTTGTTCTTCTTGATCCCTTGTACGAGGACCGTGTAGCCGCTCAGCGACGTGCCGTTGTAGGTCATCCGGGCGATCCGGTTGCCCTCCGAGGCCGTGTGCATGAAGTAGACGTAGTGGTTGGTCGCCCAGTTGGGGTCGACGGCCACGCCCAGCAGGCCGCCCTCGCCGTCGGTCGTCACGGCGTTCGGCACCGTGCCGATCTGGGTGCGCGCCCCGGCCGGGGTCACCTTGAAGACCTTGAACTGGCCCGAGGTCACCTTGTCGTCCCGCTCGGTCGCGAGGGCCGAGGAGCCGTCCGGCATCCAGTAGACGCCCCACGGAATGGTCCAGCCGGACGACAGGGTGGCGATGCTCGACGGCACGCCGCCGTCGGTCGAGCACGCGCTCGTCGTGAAGCTCACCGCGTTGCTCGCCGTGCTCGTGTTGCCGGCCGCGTCGCGCGCGACCACCGTCAGCGAATATGGGCTGTTGCAGGCGAGGCCGGTGACCGTGGTGGAGGTCGCCGGGGGCGTGCCCGTCACGGTCTTGTACGTGGAGCTGCCGCTGCGCACCTCGTACGACGTGACGCCGACGTTGTCGGTCGAGCCGGTCCACGACAGGTTCACGCTGTTGGCCGTCACGTTGGACCGGGCGAGATTCGACGGGGCGGTCGGAGCCTGCGTGTCCGAGCCGGCCGGGGTCGTGCAGTGGGCCTGCGCGCTGCCGATCGACACGTTGCCGGCCGCGTCGCGGGCGTCGAGCGACAGGTTGTAGGTCGTGTTCGGGGTGAGGCCGGTGAGCGTGGTCGAGGTGACGCTGCCCGGGGCCTCGGTCATCAGGTTGCCGTCGTTGTAGACGTCGTACGCGACCACGCCGACGTTGTCGCTGGACGCGCCCCAGCTCAGCACGAGGCTCGTGGCGGTGACGGACGAACAGGAGGGCGCGCCCGGCGTGGTCGGCGCCTGGGTGTCCCCGCTTCCGCCGGACACCGAGATCTTGTCCACGTTGGGACCGCCGTTGGCCGTGGTGGCGGTGGCCCGGATGCTGTTGGAGCCCGCGTTGAGCGTGACCGTGAAGGTGTCGTCGGCCCAGGTGTCCCAGTTGGCGGTCGCGTTGTAGTTGCGGGTGGCGACGGTCGTGCCGTTGACGACGATGTCCAGGGGACGGTTGACCGCGGTGCCGTTGGCGTACCGGAGGATCACGGTCGCGGGACCGGCCGACGCCGCGTTGACGGTCCACTGGACGTAGCTGCCGACCTGGTTCACATAGTCGACGAAGCCGGTCCCCGTGTAGCCCGTGTGGTTGGTGGCCGCGGTCGCGTTCGACAGCGTGGCGTCCTCGGCCTGGTAGGTGGTCGAGGGGGCGGCGACCGTGACGTCCAGGTAGTCGATGTTGGGGTTGCCGCCCGCGGCGGTGGCCGTGATCCGCAGCTTGTTGGCCCCCGCGGTGACCGGGGCCGTGAAGGTGGCGTTCGCCCAGGTGTCCCAGTTGGTGGTGACGCCGAAGGAGTGACCGGCCTCGATGATCGAGCCGTTCACGGCGATGTCGGAGGTACGCGCGGAGGTGGTGCCGTTGGCGTACCGGATGAGCAGCGTCGCGGTCCCTGCCGAGGCCGCGGTGAAGCCGAACTCGAGATAGCTTCCAGCGACGTTGTCGCCGTTGACATAGGCCGTGCCGGAGAACCCGGAGTGCGAGGTCTCGAGGATGCCCTGGGAGATCGTGGCGTTCTCGGCTTCGTAGCGGGTCGCGGCGGACGCGGATCCCGGCAGCACGAGCTGGACGCTCGCCGCCAGGACGCTCAGTAAGACGAGGATGCGGAAGCGGGGGGTCACGTGGCGTCTCCAGTAGTTAGGAAGCTTTACTAACTTAGAGGGCCTTGACCTGCGTCGGTCAAGGCCCAATTTGTTACTGGAGAGTTTGAGACTTATTGAAAGACTTGAGGCGAGCGGTAGAAGTCGACGTCGCGAGCCGCCCACCGCGGCCCCTGAGCCGCCAGCCGCGACCGGAACGACGCCCACGAGTGACTCGCCCGCGGCGACCAGCCGATCTCGGCGATCGCCGGCAGTCGCGGATAGGCCATGTACTCGAGGTCGTTCATGGTCCGCATGGTCTCGGTCCAGATCGGCGCCTCGACGCCCCGGACGTCGTCCTCGCCGACGCCGGTGATCAGCTTGGCCGGGTCCCAGCCGTACGCGCGCTTCACCTCGACGATGGCCGCCCAATCCTGGCCGAGCCGGGTCTTCTTCGTGTACTTCATGTCGAGATAGGCGTGATCGGCCGGAGCCATGACGAGCTTCAGGCCCTTCTTGGCGGCGCTTCGGGCGAGCTGGGTGCCGTCCTGGGTGCCGGTTACAGGATTCCAGTGCTCGGGCACGTCATCGGCGTCGAGGCGGGCCGCGGCGATCTCCTCCCAGCCCATGAGGCTCTTGCCGTACTTGTGCACGATCTTCTGGACGCGGGACATGAACCTCACGTAGTCGGGCTGCTTCGTGCTCTGCGCCTCGTCTCCGCCCAGGTCGAGGTACGGCCCGGGGGTGATCGCGGCCAGCTCCCTGATCACGTCGTCGAGGAAGCGGTAAGTGATCTCCTTCGACGTGCAGAGCGAGCTGAAGCCGACATTGGTGCCCGTGTAGGGCTTACGCGCCTTGCCGTCGCAGTTGAGCTTCGCGTACGCGGCGAGGGCCGCGTTGGTGTGCCCCGGCGTGTCGATCTCCGGGACGACCGTGACATAGCGGCGCTGCGCGTACTTCACGATCTCGGCGTACTCGCGCTGCGTGAAGTAGCCGCCCCGATCACCACCGACCGCGGTCCGCCCGCCGATCTTCGCCAGCCGCGGCCAGCTCTTGATCTGGATCCGCCACCCCTGGTCGTCGCCGAGGTGCAGGTGGAAGTAGTTCACCTTGTACCCGGCGGCGAGATCGATATACCGCTCGACCTGGGAGACCGTGAAGAAGTGCCGGGCCACGTCGAGCATCGCGCCACGGTAGGAGAAGCGGGGGTAGTCCTCGATCTGGACGCCCTTGACGACCCACGGCCCGTGCTGCCGCGTCGACTTCTCCGCCTTTGCCGGAAGCAACTGCCGCAGCGTCTGGACTCCCCGGAACGCCCCTTCCCCCGAATCCGCCTTTATCAGGATCCCGTGGCCAGAGACTGATAGCCGATACCCCTCCGCGGGCAGCCCCGTCCCGCCCGCGGAGTCGATCACGATCCCGCCCCCGCTCCCGACGATCGGCAGCGCGTACCCGGTGGACCTCCGGAGCAGATGCGCGAGATACGAAGCCGCCTTATCGTGCGGCGCGGCCACGATCCGCGTGCTGCTCGTGATCGCGTACGCGCCCCGGGTCGCCCGTATTGAAACCGGCACAGGCACCACCCCCGGCACCCGCACCGCCTGTGCCCGCCCAGCCCCCGTCTCCCCCGCCTTGACGCCGGCTCCTGCCCCCACAGCCCGCGCCCCCGCTTTGACGCCGGCTCCCGCCGGCGAAGGCGCGACGACGAGCCCCAGCCCGACCACCGATGAGACGACCACGACGGCGAGACGTCGCATGCTGCCGGTATCCACCAAGATGACCACCGACCCTCAGTTCGTTAGGAAACTTTCCTTACCGCGTCACGGACGCTATGGCGACCACAACGGAACGTCAAGGCATAGGACCGGCGATTCGGGATAGTGCCCGCCCATGGGCGGATTCAAAAAGTTCATCATGCGCGGCAACCTGGTCGAACTCGCCGTGGCGGTCGTCGTCGGCGCGGCCTTCAGCGGCCTCATCAACGCCCTGGTGGCGGACCTCATCACACCCTTGATCGGCGCCATCTCCGGTGGCCGCACACCCAACTTCGCCAGCTACTACTTCACCTTCAACGGGAGCCGCTTCTTATACGGCGACCTCACCAACAAGGTGCTCACCTTCCTGATCATCGCCGCGGTCGTCTACTGGCTCGTCGTCACCCCTATGACCCGCCTGTTCTCCCTGCTCGACCGCAACAAGGAATCCACCACCAAGCAGTGCCCCGAGTGCATGAGCGACATCCCCCTCGAAGCCCGCCGCTGCGCTTTCTGCACCTCCGAACTCCACGCCATCCCCGCCAACGAACGCCCTCCGGCCTGACTCTCCGCACTCTCTGCCACCCGGAGCGGCCGCCTTCGCCTGCGACCGGATCACACCTCCGTCGCCCAATCGCGATCGGCGGCCCGGGGGCGTACCACGTCGATCACCACCAGCGAGGCCCGCTGCGGGTGCCGCCACACCCGCACCTCGGACGCGAACCAGCACGCCGCCGCGATCAGCTCCCGCGTCTCCTCCACGTCCCGCGGGCTGATCCCGGCCCGGCACCAAACCCACAGCCGCTCCCCGAACGCCTCCGGCCGCGTGCAGACGATGACCGGCAGCTTCCCCCGCCGCGTGACGACCATCCCCTCCGCGAAGGCCTTACGCACCCGGTGTGTCGTGATCACGCACCACACCCGGGCCGCGAGCCGCCTCCGCGCCTCCGGCCAGAGGCACACCGTGAGCACGGTGGCCGTCCCTCCCGCGAGCGCCCACCATGCTCCCCACCCGCGAACGGCCATGACCGCGATCGCCGGCGCCCCCGCGAGGACGGCGATCTCGTACCTCCATCGCCATAAGAAGGTGACCGGGCCCGGTGGCGCCACCGGCGCCACCGAACTCTTCATGAACCGCAGCACCAAGTGCCTGTTCCGCCGCAGCCCATGCCTCATGACGAGCCATCCCCCTCCGACGTCCCGTCACAACCCCTCGCCCGATCCTTCAGGAGACCGATCCGCCCGCTCCCGCCGCAGTTCCGGCACTCTCCCCCAGTGCCGGAACACGCCGCACAAGCCATCAGCGAATCGAACCTCGGATCCCGATAGGTGCGGCCCCACAACCGCTTCCGCACCTGCCACCCTTGCACCCGCGCGAACTCATCGACCTCTCCGAACGCCGCCTCGCTCAACGCTTGAATGCATGTCATGATCCGTTCCCGGAGGATCATCCAGGGAGAGCTGTGCCTACCTAGGAGGAACATCGGACACCTCCCTCATGTGTGCGGTATTCCTACCTTTCATCTACCCATGGCAAAGTCCTTCAGCACTCGCCAATGGCAATTGCCATAAGAATGTGTCGTCGGCGGTTACCAGCTGCTAAGATCACCGCAGCCGCGGGAGGACGTCCCGATCTACCCGTCAACGATGCCGGGGAGGAATGTGCGATGGCTGGTCCCAACCCCACGTTGCGCCGTCGGCAACTCGCCAACCGTCTCCGCGAGCTCCGGCAGTCGAAAGGCATGACCATCGACGAGGTGGCGGAGCGGCTTCTCGTCTCCGCGGCCAAGATCAGTCGCATGGAGACCGCCAAACGCGGCGCCAGCCTTCGCGACGTCCGCGACCTCTGCCAGATCTACGGCGTCACCGACCAACCGGAAATCGACGCCCTGCTGACCCTGGCCCGCGAAGCAAACCAACCCGGCCTCCGCGCCGAGCACACCTCGGAAAGCGATCTTGCGAAGTTTGGTCCATTCGCCGACCTCGAGGCGGCGGCGGAGTCCGTCACGGAATTCCAGTCCACGGCCGTCCCCAGCCTGCTGCAAACCGAACACTATGCCAGAGCGCTCATTCGAGGCGTCCTTCCACAAATCTCGACGACCGTTCTCGAGGCCCGCGTGGCCGCCCGCATGGAGCGCAAGGCCCGCATCATGCAGGATGGCGTTCCCAGATATTGGGCGATATTCGACGAAGCCGCGCTGCGCCGAGTCGTCGGTGATCAGAGTGTGCTCGCCGAACAACTCGGCCATCTCATCGAGCTGGCCGAGCAACCGAACATACTTATCCAGGTCGTGCCCTTCGAGATCGGCGCGTACATGAGTCTCGACAACTCGTTCGTCTATTTCGAGTTCGCGGACCCCGCCGTCAACGACATTGTCTATCTCGAAGGGCTGAACAGCGCCGACTACCTGGAGAAGGTTACCGACCTCCGCATATACCGCGAGGCGGTGGAGCACCTCCGAGCCACTGCGTTGGCCCCAAAAAGGACAACGGAGCTCATCGCGAGAATCCGAGCATCCCAGCCCGGCTGAACCCAGTCAGTCAGATGCCGTCCCAGCGATTCATACAATCAGGAGTAACGATAAATGTCGCACAGCACAAGTGCGCTCGGCAACCTTGCCTGGCGGACGGCATCCAAATGCACCGGAGCCAACTGCGTCGAAGTGGCCGACCTGACCGATGGCCGGGTCGCGATGCGTGACAGCAAGCAGACCGACGGGCCGATTCTGATCTTCGGCCGCGACGAATGGCAGGGCTTCGTCGACGCCGCTCGAACTGGAGCTCTAAACGGGTGAGGCGCACGCCTCGCACCCGCTTGCCACATAAGCCCCAAAAATACCTGGTCTAACCGCATAACTCACATAACGATAAAATCGTCGCGTAGTGAACTCGTGCCCAAGCCAAGGAGGGCGCATGACTGCGCCATCGATGTTCCACCAGGCGAAATGGCAGAAGGCCAGGAACTGCACCGGCGGCAACTGCGTGGAGGTCGCCCCGTTCGCCGGCCAGGTCGCCGTCCGAGACGGGAAGACGGGGACAGCCGGCCCGGTGCTTGTTTTCAGTGCCGCTGAGTGGGCGACTTTCCTGGAGGCGGTGAAAGCGGGGCAGTTCGACGACACCGTGGCATAGAAGGGGGCGGGCGGGAGAAATCCCGCCCGCCTGCTTCATGAAGCGCGTCGATTTACCAGGGGGTGGGGGCGGGGGGTGGGATTACTGGGGGGCGGTCGTCGCAGGTGATGGTGTTGGGGAGTTCCCAGGGGGCGAGCCAGGGGCCGGTGGTGCCGCCGCCGTCGTTGCCGCCGCGGTCGACGAGGGTGAACTCGGATCCGGCCGGTGTGAAGTGGAACGAGCCGCAGTTGTTGACGCCGACGGCGCCGACGTTGCGGGCGTCGACGTTTTCGAAGGTGGCGGAGCCGGCCACGCGGGCGCTGACGACGGAGGTTCCCGTGCCGTCCACGTGGATGTCCTTGAAGTGGACGTTCGTGATTGAGTAAAGGTCTTTCACGCCGAATTCGCTGACCAGCATGATCGCGTTGTAGGTGTTGTCGAGGAAGTTGTTTCCGACCACCTGAACGTCGGCGTCGATGCTCTTTTCGAGGGCGTAGATCCAGATCGCGCCGAGGCCGATGTTCCAGTTCAGCTCGTACGGTCCGGATCTGACCGTGGTGTTATTGGTGATCCACAGATGGCCCGTGAAAGGCTCGGCGCCGAAGCGCGAGCCCACCTGCAGGGCGCTGCCTTCGCGGATCGGGTCGGCGATCAGGTTGTACGCCACGGTGTTGTCGGTGCCGCCGTAAAGGGCGATGCCGTTGGCCAGGGACGGCGTCTGGATCGTGTTGTGGTCGAAGGAGTTGCCCGAGTCGGCGGTCTTGTCGGACCACATGGCCAGGGCGTCGTCGCCCGTGTTGCGGATGAAGTTGTTCGACACGGCCGAGTTGGTGACGCCCGTGTGGAAGTTCAGGCCGTCGGCGATCTGGTCGACGATGATGTTGCCGGTGATCCGGAGGTTCGACAGCGGGCCGTCGAACCACATGCCGACCTTCGTGTGGTGGATGTAGAGGCCGTCGATGGTGGAGTCGCTGAGCGCCCCGCCGATGCCGTTCACCTGGTCGGTGTCGACCCGATCGCGTACGTCGCCCTCGATGGCGAAGCCGGAAAGGTGCACGTTGCGGCTGCCGCCGTCGGCCGCGTACTTGCCGTAAAAGCCGACGCCCGTGTGGACCGAGCCGTCGGGCGCGGGGGTGGCGAGGTCGACCTGACGGCCCTTGATGACGGTGTACCAGTTGCCGGCGCCCTCGATCGTCACGTCGTCGACGATGATGTGCCGGTTCACCTGGTACGTTCCCGCCGGCACGTACACCTTGAGGTGCGTCTTCTTGGCGAAGGCGATGGCCTTGTCGAACGCGTCCGCCGAGTCGCGGCGCCCGGTCGGGTCGGCGCCGAAGGCGAGGACGTTGGACGCGACGAGCCGGACGTGCGGGGCCCCGACCAGTTCGGAGTCGAGCAGGTCGATGACCGTTCCGGCGCTGCGCGCCGTGAGGCGGATCTTCTCACCGGCACGGTAGGTCTTACCGAGCAGGAGCCGCTGCTCGTCGTAGAAGTGCATGGGCCGGAACGGCTTGGCGATCTGCGGCGTCGGCGTGGTGGCGGCGGGCACGCAGGCGCACTCGGTGATCCACCAGTCGGTGTGCAGCAGGTCGGCGTTCGGGTCGTTCGAGAACGGATACTGGTTGTACAGCCAGGCGTACTGCGAGGTCAGCGTCATCGTGCGGCCGTTGACGTCGAGGCGCGCGGTGGTGCCGCCGCCGGCCGGCGCGTCCGGGATGCTGTAGCGCACGGTGACCGCGTTGGCCGCGGCCGGCAGCGTGAACTCCACGTACTGCCCGGCCGCGAGCCGTACGGCCGACCGGCCCGAAGCCTCGGCGGCGAGGGTGTAGGCGGTCCGGTCGGGGCCGACGAGCGTCCCGTTGGTGACCGCCTTCTCGGCCTCCTGCTCGGCGAAGGCGACGGTGGCGCCCCGCCCGGCGACCAGCGCGGGGTTGAGGGCGGCACGGGTGACGACGGGACCCGCCGCGGTGGCTTGCGCCGGGGTGACGACGGCCACCAGGGCCGCCGCGACGACGAGGGGTAAGGCTGCTCTGATCATGGGGGGTGATGTCTCCTATCGGAGCCAGACGGCGGTGTCGGTCGGGAGGAGGTCGCCGTCGAGCGGACCGCTGGCCAGCAGGACGGTGTCGTGGGGCGGGAGCCGTACGGGATCGGGAGACAGGTTGACGACGCAGACCAGGCCGGAGTCGCGCTCGAAGGCGAGGACGCCCTCGGAGGAGGGGAGCCAGGTCAGCGCACCGTCGCCGAGCAGTTCGGCGCGGAGCGCGAGAGCCGTCCTGTACAGGCAGAGCATCGAGCCGGGGTCGGTCTGCTGGACCTCGACCGTAAGGTCCTTCCATCCGGCGGGCTGCGGGAGCCACGGCCGGCCGGTGCTGTAGCCGAAGGGCTGCTCGTCGCCCGACCACGGGATGGGCACGCGGCAGCCGTCGCGGCCGCGCACGGCGCCGTCGGAGCGGCGCCACATGGGGTCGTCGAGGAACTCCTCGGGGATGTCCTCGACCTCCCAAAGACCCAGCTCCTCGCCCTGGTAGACGTACACGCTGCCGGGAAGGGCCATCGCGAGCAGCGCGGCGGCGCGCGCCCGGCGGCGGCCGAGGACCAGGTCGGACGGCATGCCGTCGCGCCGGTCGGCGTTGTCCCAGGAGGTCACGGCCCGGCCGTAGCGGGTGACGGGGCGGGCGACGTCGTGGTTGGACAGCACCCAGGTGGCGGGCGCGCCGAGCGGCACGTGCGTGGCCAGGGTCAGGTCGATGCTCTCGCGGAGCGCGCGCGGCTCCCACGCGCTGGACAGGAAGTCGAAGTTGAACGCCGTGTGCAGTTCGTCCGGCCGCAGGTATTTGGCGAAGCGCTCCTGGTCGGGCAGCCACACCTCGCCGATGAGGATGCGGTGCTCGTAGGTGTCGGACAGGCGGCGCCACTCGCGGTAGACGTCGTGCACGCCGTCGAGGTCGGTGTACGCCTCCTCGACGCTGTCGAAGTCCTTGACCAGCACGGCGGCCGAGTCGATCCGGATGCCGTCCACGCCCCGGTCGAACCAGAACCGCAGCACGTCGAGGAACTCCTCGTGCACGGCCCGGTTGGTCCAGTTGAAGTCGGGCTGCTCGGGGGCGAACAGGTGCAGATACCACTCGCCGTCGGGGACCTGCGTCCACGCCGGGCCGCCGAAGATGGACTGCCAGCCGTTGGGCGGCCCGTCTCCGTCGCCGGGCCGGAACCAGAACCGCTCGCGATAGGTGCGGTCGCCGGCGACGGCGGCGCGGAACCAGGCGTTCTGGTCGGAGCCGTGGTTGGGGACGACGTCGATGATGATCCGGATGCCGACCGCGTGGGCTTCCTCGATCAGTTTCTCGGCCTCGGCGAGCGTGCCGAAGACCGGCTCGATGTCGCGGTAGTCGGCGACGTCGTAGCCGCCGTCCGCCATGGGCGACGGATACCACGGGTTCAGCCAGATGGCGTTGACGCCCAGGTCCGCGAGGTACGGCAGACGCGTCCGCAGCCCCGCCAGGTCACCGTAGCCGTCGCCGTTTCCGTCGGCGAAGCTGCGGAGGTACACCTGGTAGATCGCGGCCCCGCGCCACCAGACCGCGGGGTCCGGGCTCGCCCCCAGAAAGCCACTATTGGGCATGCTGAACACAACTCCTATCGGTTGCTGGGCTTTAGCCCTTCAGTCCGCCGGCGGTGAGGCCGGCCATGATGTGCCGCTGGAAGACGAAGAACACGACGATGGTCGGGATGCTGGCGACGACCAGCGCGGCGGTGAGCGAGTTCTGCGGCATGGTCTGGGACAGCGAGTTGATGGCGACGCTGATCGTCATCTTCTCGGTGTCGGGGAGGACGAGCAGGGGCCAGACGAAGTCCCGCCACACGTTGACGATCGTGAAGATCGAGACGACGCCCAGGATCGGGCGGGAGATCGGCAGCACGATCGACCAGAGAATCCGCGTCGGCGACGCGCCGTCCATCTGCGCGGCTTCGAGCAGTTCACGCGGGATCGAGTCGAAGAAGCGCTTCAGCAGGAAGATGTTGAACCCGTTCGCGGCGGCCGGCAGCCAGATGGCCCACGGCGTGTTGAGCAGGTTGACGTGGAGGATCGGCAGGTCGAGCACCGTGACGTAGAGCGGCAGCATGATGACCATCGGAGGGATCATCAGGGTGGCCAGCATGCCGCCGAGGATCACCTTGCCGAAGATCGGCCGCAGCTTCGACAGCGCGTACGCCGCGGTGACGTCGATCGCCATGGTGAACAGCCACGCCCCCGTGGCGTAGACGACCGTGTTCTTCAGCAGGAGGCCGAGGTCGAGCAGGTCCCACGCCTGTTTGTAGCTGTCCCAGTTGAACCCTCCCTTCGGGAAGAGCGTGGGCGGGATCTGCGACAGCTCCTCCGACGACTTCAACGCCCCGGTGATCATCCAGTACAGCGGGAAGATGAAGACCAGCGTGAAGCTGACCAGCATGAACGCGAGCACGATCCAGTAGACGGTCCGCCCGCGCCGGGTGTTGAGCGCGTGCGGGGAGACCAGGGTGCGAAACTGCGTGGTCGCCAGCCGTCCCGTACGTCCCTTGGAGCGCCGGGCGGCCTCCGCCGGCGGCCTCACCGGCCGCTGCAGCGTCAGCGACATCAGTGCTGCTCCTCTCGTGAGACGCGCAGGTAGATGACCGAGAACACGATGAGGACGAGCATGAGCATCAGGCCGAGCGCGCCGCCGCCGCCGAAGTTCCCGAAGTTGAAGGCGTATTGGTACATCAGGTAGGCCACGGTGACCGTGGCGTCCTCGGGGCCGCCGCCGGTGAGCATGAACGGCTCGATGAACACCTGCATGGTCGCGATGATCTGGAGCAGCAGCATGACCAGCAGGATCAGCTTGGTCTGCGGGATCGTGACATGCCACAAGCGGCGCAGGAGACCCGCGCCGTCCAGTTCGGCCGCCTCGTACAGCTCGCTGGGGATGGTCTGCAGCGCGGCCAGGTAGATCAGCGTGCCGCTGCCGAGGTTCATCCACGTGGAGACGATGACCAGGGACACGAGCGCGGTGCTGCTGGAGTCCAGCCAGCTCAGCGGCGGGATGTGGAAGAACCCGAGGATCTCGTTGAACAGGCCGGAGCCCGGGTCGTAGAACCACTTGAACAGCAGCACCGACACCGCCGGCGGCAGCATGACCGGCAGGTAGACCACGAACCGCAGGTACGCGCGCGCGTGCCGCAGCTCGTTCAGGATGATCGCCGAGAAGAACGGCACCACGTAGCCGATGAACAGGGCGAGGACGGTGAACTCGACCGTGTTGATCCACGCCGTCCAGAACGCCGAGTCGGAGATCACGGTGCGGAAGTTGTCAAGGCCGACCCAGATGGGGGCGCTGACGAAGTTGTTCTTCTGGAGGCTGAGGATGACCTCGCGCACCATCGGATACCAGGAGAACAGCGCGAAGCACACCAGCGCGCCGACCAGGAAACCGTAGGCGGTCAGGTTCCGCTGGACCGCCGCGCGGCCTTTGGGCCTGCGCCGCCGGGCCTGCCGTCCGATGCTCACGTCCATGTCGGGGTTCTCATCTCTGGGCTCCGCGAGGGGTTCCCGGGGAAGGGGGGCGCCGTTTCCCGGCGGCGCCCCCTCGCTCGTACGTCAGTGCGTCACTGGGATCGGGCCAGCAGGTCGTTGACCTTCTTCTCCGCGGTGGCCAGCAGCTCGTCGACGTTGGCGTCCTGGCGGGTCAGCACGGCCGACATCGGGGTGTCGAGGATCTTGTAGATCTCCTGCGTGTTCGGAGGCTCGAGCTTCAGCGGGATGGAACCGGAGCCCTCGGCGTAGGACTTGAAGTTGTCCAGCGGGAGCGTGGCGTACTGGTTGCGGAGGTCGAGCAGCTTCTGGCCGGTCGGGCTGGCGCCCCACGGGTTGTTGTCGGGGAGGCCGACGGCGCGGCCCTTGGCCTTCTGCCGCTCGTAGTTGAACTGGCCCTGGCCCGGGGTCAGGTTGTACCAGGACAGCCAGGCGATGCCGGCCTTGATCTGCTCAGGGGTGTCCTTGACGTTGAACATGTAGCCGTCGCCGCCGCCCAGTGTCGCCGTGCCCTCGGGGAACGCGGCGAGGCCGAAGTCCTCGTACTTGGCCTGGCGGTTGTCGTGCAGTTCGGTCATGACGTCCGGCGCGCCGAGGATCATGCCCATCTTGCCGGCGCCCATGAGCCGCATCAGGTCGTCCCACTGGTACAGCTGCTTGGTGCCCATGCTGTTGTCGGTCCAGCGCATGTCCTTGAGGTTCTGCAGGACGGCCTTGCCCTCGGCGCTGTTGAAGGTCGCGGTCTTGCCGTCGTCGCTGACGACGGCGCCGCCGCGGCCGTACAGCTCCTGGGTGAAGTGCCAGCCGCCGGTGTTGCCGGCGCTGTACTCGCCATAGCCGACGTAGCCGGGGCCGAGCGCGGTGATCTTCTTGGCCGCCTCGCGGATCTCCGCCCAGGTCTTGGGCGGGCTGTTCGGGTCGAGCCCGGCCTGGGTGAACAGCTTGCGGTTGTAGACCAGGCCCACCTTGTACGTGGTCCGGGGCAGGCCGTAGATCTTGCCGTCGACCGTGAACGCGGCCATCACGCTGGGGTCGATGTCCTTGAGGGTGGCGACCTGGTTCACATACTGGGTGATGTCGGCGGCCTGACCGGCCTTGATGGCGGTCTGCACGTCGCCGACGTACCCGTAGAAGACGTCCTCCATCTGGCCGCCGGCCAGCTTGGCGTCATAGGTCTTCACGTCGTGACAGGGGAATCCGTCCTTGCTCACGATCGTGATGCTGGGGTTCGACTTCATGAACGTGGCGACGTCCTCGTCCCATTCGGAGCGCTGGGCCGGGTTGGTCTTCGGAGGCTGGCAGCCGACCGTGATCGAGACGGGGGCCGCCGCGGCAGCGCTGGGCGCCGAGCTGTTGCCGGACGTGTTTCCGGCGTTGTTTCCGCTGTCGCTGCCGCCACAGGCCGTCGCCGTCAGCGCGAGACCCGTGGCCAGCAGTATCGAGAGGTTGCGGGGTTTCATGACTAGTTCCCTCCTGGAACGGCGCGCCACGACCCACTTGAGTGGCTCAGTTGCGAGAAACATACAGAGCCATACAGGGGGCAGCAAGACTCAGGCGTTCATGATGCAAAAAAGTGACAGTGAGTCTGCTGTAACCGTTCCAGGGCCCGGTGGGGACGCTTACCCCGCAAGCTGCGTCACGTCGGGAGCGGCGTCGGGAGCGGGCGCCGTTGTCGAGCGGACCACCAGCTCAGGCTCGAACAGCAGCTCCTGCGCCGGCACCGTGGCGGCGTCGATCTGGGCCACCAGCAGTTCGACGGCGGCCCTGCCCATCGCGTCGATCGGCTGCCGGACCGTGGTCAGCGGCGGATCGATGCAGTTCATGAGTGCCGAGTCGTCGTAGCCGATCACCGAGATGTCGGCGGGGACCGACAGGCCAGAGCGGCGGGCGGCGCGGATCGCGCCCAGCGCGAGGATGTCGCTCGCGCACACGATGCCCGTGGCGCCCGCGCGGATCAGCCGCAGCGCCCCCGCGTGGCCGCCCTCCACCGAGAACATGGTGTGCTCGACGTACGGCGTGACGCCGTTGAGCTGGGTGAACCTGTCGAACGCGGCAAGTTTGCGGCGCGAGGGGATGTGGTCGGGCGGGCCGAGCAGCAGCCCGATATTGCGGTGGCCGAGGGCCTGCAGGTGGCCCAGCGCCATCTCGGCGGCCACCTCGTCGTCGCAGGACACCTGCGGGAATCCCAGGTGCTCGACGGCCGCGTTGACAAGGACCGTGGGAAGCTTCCTGGTCAGCACGCGCTCGTAGTGGTCGTGCGAGGCGTCGCCCTGGGCGTACAGGCCGCCGGCGAAGACCATGCCGGAGACGTGCTGCTGGAGCAGCAGGTCGACGTAGTCGGCCTCGGTGACGCCGCCGACGGTCCGCGTGCACAGCACGGACGTGAACCCTTGCTGGGCCAGCGCGCCCCCCACGACCTCGGCGAACGCCGGGAAGATCGGGTTTTGCAGCTCGGGCAGGACCAGGCCGATCAGGCGGCCGCGGTCGCCGCGGAGCTGGGTGGGGCGTTCGTAGCCAAGAACGTCGAGCGCGGTGAGCACGGCTTCTCTGGTGGCGTCGGAGACGCCGCCTTTGCCATTGAGAACACGGCTCACGGTGGCCTCGCTCACCCCGACCTTACGGGCAACTTCAGCAAGCCGTCGTGTCATGGGCGTAAGCATACGACAAATCACGCAAGCGAATTGCGTTGGGTTTGCAGTTTACAGCGCAATGCGGTGAGAACATTGCGGATCTCTGTCAAACGTGCCTACTGTGTGGGCCGAATGGGTGGGCCGGACGGGAGCCGCCCGGCATCGAGTCCGGGGAGGGGTGGACGCCCCCTCCCCGGGCGCCCGCGAAGCGTCTTCTAACGGACCCGGCCCGTTGAGGAGCGGACCACGAGCTCCGGCTCGAACAGCAGCTCGCCCGTGGCCACGGCCGCCCCCTCCATCTGGCTGACCAGCAGCTCCACGGCCGCCCTGCCCATCGCCTCGATCGGCTGGCGGACGGTCGTCAGCGGCGGGTCGACGCAGTTCATCAGGGCCGAGTCGTCGTAGCCGATCACCGACACGTCCTCCGGCACCCGCAGCCCCTCGCGCCTGGCGGCGCGGATGGCACCGAGCGCAAGCGGGTCGCTGCCGCAGATCAGGCCGGTGACCTGCCGCCGGACCAGACGCAGCGCGGCCGCGTGGCCGCCTTCGAGCGAGTGCATGGTGTGCTCGACCGCCGTGCCGCCGAGCGCCTTGAACGTCTCGAGCTTGCGAATCGAGGGCATGTGGTCCTGCGGGCCGACGACCAGGCCGATGCTCTCGTGCCCCAGCGCGCTGAGGTGACCGTACGCCTGCTCGACCGCGATGGCGTCGTCGCACGACACACGGGGGAAGCTCCAGTGGTCGGCGGCGGCGTTGACCAGCACGGTCGGCAGCTTGATGTCGAGCAGCCGCAGATAGTGCTCGTGCAGGACACCGGCCTGCGTGTAGAGCCCGCCGGCGAAGACCACACCGGAAACCTGCTGCTGCAGCAGCAGGTCGACATAGTCGGCCTCGGAGACGCCGCCGACCGTGCGCGTGCACAACACGGGCGTGAAGCCCTGCTGCGCGAGCGCGCCTCCGACCACTTCGGCGAAGGCCGGGAAGATCGGATTCTGTAACTCGGGAAGGACCAGACCGACCAGGCGGGCGCGCTCGCCGCGCAGCTGTGTCGGGCGCTCGTAGCCGAGGACGTCGAGGGCGGTCAGCACCGCCTCACGCGTCGCGTCGGACACGCCTGGCTTGCCGTTCAGCACGCGGCTGACGGTCGCCTCGCTAACCCCGACTTTCTTGGCAACCTCGGCAAGTCTGCGCGTCATGCGCGACAGCATACGGCCCTGTACGCTGCTGCGGGCCTGCCACATAAAGCGGGCGTAAGCGCGCTGAAAGCGGTTCGCAAGCCGCCGTCTCTAGCGTCTCCCCGTCTCAGAAGAAGGGTCTCCCATAAATGAACATCCTCCGAACCTCCCTTGCCATTTCCGCCTCCGCGGCGGTCGTTCTGCTCGCCGGCGCTTGTGGTGGCAGCAAGACCGCGGTCTGCTCGGACGCCACGAAGGCGTTCAACGACTACAGCACGCAGGTCGCGGCCGCCGCGACCAACCTCGACGGCATCAACCAGGCCACCACTGACCTGGCCTCGAAGCTGAAGGAGCTGGCCGGCAAGGCGGACGGCGACCTCGCTTCCTCCCTGACGAAGATGGCCGACACCTTCGGCGGCTTCAAGATCGACGCCGCCGACCCGACCGCCGCCGCGGGCAAGCTCACCGAGTTCACCACCAAGGCCGGTCAGGCCGCGCAGGAGCTCGCCTCCGCCTGCTCGTAAGCAATCTTCTCTGGGGCGCGTGGGGGCGTCCCACAGACCCCGGCGCCGCCGTGCTTCGCCCCCGTGGCACGGCGGCGCCGGCCCGTTGGGACCCGGCACAGGCCGCGGCACGCGCTGGAATTTCGCGTCAGTATTCGAGGCCCCAATCGTGGCGGCCGAGCGCGTAGGAACCTTCTCTCGGCACGAGCCAGCCCGCTTCGGCCAGCGTGTCGAGGCATTCCTGCACCAGCTCCCGGGGCATGTCGGCCATCTCGGCGACCGCGTCGACGGTGGCGGGCCGGTCGTCGACGGCGAGGGCCGCGGCGATCTCGTAGACCGTGGCCTGGTCGGTGGTCAACTCCTGAACGTCATGCTGGTTGTCGTGCATACCGGTGGCCCTGCCCGCGTCACCGGGGCGTAAGCATGAAAACGGCTCGCGCCGCCCGGATGGCGCGAGCCGCGGAACCGTGGGAAGCCGCTGATCAGACCTGATGAAACAGGTCAGGCCAGGTCGAACTCGCCGCCCTTGACACCCTCGAGGAACGCGTCCCACTCCCTGGCGGTGAACATGAGCTTGGGACCATTGGGATCCTTCGAGTCCCGTACGGCGATGCCCTGCGTGAACATCGCGATCTCGACGCACTGGTTGCCCTGCGTATTCGAGCGGGTGGCCTTGCGCCAGGTCGCGCCCTCCAGGGCCGCCTCGGGGATCATCCCCTTCATCCTGTCAGCTCCTTCTCGACCGAAATGATCTTCTCAATGGACTTCTCCGGGCTGAGCGCGGCAGCGCGAAGATGATCGAAGACCGTGGCGTACCGTCGCACCTGGTCGGAGTCCTCAAGGTAGAGCTCACTGCCCATGTTCTCGAGGAAGACGACGTCGGAGTCCTCAGGGTCGGCGAAGCTGAGGATGGCCAGCGGGCTGCCCATGCCGAGGTAGGCGCCGGCGTCGAACGGCAACACCTGGATGGTGACGTTCGGCTGGGCGGCGACATCCTGCAACCTGCGCAACTGCTCGGCCATCACGTGCGGGCCGCCCACCGGCCGGCGCAGCGCGGCCTCGTCGAGGACCACCCAGAGCTCGATCGCGCCGGGGCCGGTGAGCCGGCGCTGCCGCGCCATCCGCACCGCGATCCGGCGGTCGATCTCCTTGGGATCCTCGACCAGGGCGGCGCCGACGACCGCGCGAGCGTACGCCTCGGTTTCCAGCAACCCGGGCAGCAGCAGCGGCTCGTAGTTGCGCACCGACGCGGCCTCCGCTTCCAGTCCCACGTACGGTCCCGGAAGGACATCTCCGTACGCGTGCCACCAGCCGCGGCGGCCGGCTTCCCGAGCGAGCTCGAGAATCGCCTCCCGCTCGGACCCCTCGACCTGGTAGAGGTCGAGAAGGTCCCGCATCGTCCGGCTCTGAGGCCGGGTGTGCCCGGTCTCGATCCGATACACGGTCGACCCCGCGAGCCCAAGGCGCTGGGCCACTTCCTCCCGGGAGAATCCCGCCGCCGAACGCCGCCGGGCGAGCTCGCCGGCGAGCCGGCGAAGGCGGACGGTCGGGTTGCCGACCGGCCGTCCTACTCGTCCAACGCCCATAAAGCGACAACTCCCAACAAGGCCGAAACTCCGCAATCATGCATACGCAGAGTCGCGGACTATGGTGCGACCGTGCACTACGGGAGCAGTCTGGCACGCACATGTTGCACTGTGCGCGAAAAGCGGATACGAGGTGTCACGCTCGGGCGGACGATCCTCCACCTCAGCTGGTAGGAGCCTTTTACCGCGTCCAAGTCGTGGCATTTTCGGATGAGACGTCCACCCCGTCGATCCGACAAACTTCAACAGATGATCAGAACAGACTGCAACAGATATTGACATCACTAAAACATCGGAGCTTTCATGGGACGCGTGCCTGGAGGCGGCACAGCACCCGTGGAGGGCCGAAGGTTGAGGCGACGACTTATCACCGTGCTGACGGCTGTGACCGTCGGCATCTGCGGCACGGCGACGGGGGTGATGACCGGCCCCGGAGCAGTGGCGTCCGACAACGGTCAGTCGATCCGCCCGGCGATGGGCTGGAGCAGCTGGAGCTTCGTCCGGCGCTGGCCGGACGAGACGAAGATGAAGGCGCAGGCCGACGCCCTGGCCGCGAGTGGATTACCGGCTCACGGCTTCATCTACATCAACCTCGACGACTTCTACCAGAAGTGCGACTCCAACGGCTTCATGGTCGACTCGTTCGGGCGCTGGCAGGTCGACAGCGCCAAGTTCCCGAGCGGCATCAAGGCGCTCGCCGACTACGTGCACGGCAAGGGGCTCAAATTCGGGTTCTACGTCACGCCCGGCATCCCCAAGAACGCCGTGACCCAGAACACCGCAGTTCAGGGCACCAGCTATCACGCCGCGGACATCGCGGACACCTCGAAGACGCTCAAGAACTACAACTGCAAGAACATGTACGCCCTGAAGTGGTCGCACCCCGGCGCGCAGGCCTACATCAACTCCTGGGCCAACCTGATGGCCTCGTACGGGGTCGACTACCTCAAGATCGACGGCATCGACGCCAACACCATCGCCGACGCGCAGGGCTGGGACAGGGCGCTGCGCCAAACAGGTCGTCCGATCAATTTCGCGCTTTCGAACAATCTGCCGATCGCCAACGCGACCACCTGGCGGCAGGTCGCCAACAGCTGGCGCACCCAGGGCGACGTCGAGTGCTACTGCGGCCCCGGGCCGAACGGCTCCGGCTATCCGCTCACCGACTGGAGCCACGTCAACACCCGGTTCAACTCGGCCGCCTCGTGGCAGCAGTACGCGGGGCCGGGCAACTGGAACGACTACGACTCTCTGCAACTCGGCAACGGCGACCAGGTCGGCCTGACCGCGGACCAGCGGCGCACGCACTTCACGCTGTGGGCCATGGCGGCCTCGCCGCTGCTGCTCGGCACCGACCTGACCGCCCTCAACTCCACCGACATGGCCATGCTGACCAACGACCGGATCATCGCGGTCGACCAGGACGGCGTCGCGGCCAAGCGGATCGTCAACAACAACAGCGGCGCCGACCAGGTGTGGAGCAAGAAGGAGGCGAACGGCGACTACGTCGTGGCGCTGTTCAACACCCGCACCTCCGGGTCGGCCACCGAGAGCGTGACCTGGTCGCAGGTGGGCTTCTCGGGCGGCGCGACCGTGCAGAACCTCTGGTCGGGCGGCAACGAGGGCTCGTTCGCCAGCGGCTACTCGGCCACCCTGCGCCCCGGCGAGCAGCGGCTCATCCGGGTCACGCCCGGTGGCGTGACGCCGCCGCCGCCCGGCCGCTACGAGGCCGAGAACGCGACGATCTCGCAGGGCATCTTCGAGAACACGCACACCGGCTTCAGCGGGACCGGATACGTCAACGGCGACAACGTGGCCGCAAGCTACCTCGAGTTCACCCTTGACGCGGCCTCGGCCGGAACCGCCTCGATCACCCTGCGGTACGCCAACGGCACCACCGCGGACCGCCCGGCCGACATCGCGGCCAACGGGGCGACCGTCATCTCCGCCCGGTCGTTCCCGCCCACGGCGAACTGGGACACCTGGGCCAACTCGACGTTCAGCGTGCCGGTCCACGCCGGATCCAACACGCTGCGCGTGACCGCGACCTCGGCCGGCGGCAACCCGAACATCGACTACGTCGACCTGGGCTCGATCACGGGCGGCCCCGGCGTGACGGCCTACCAGGCCGAGGACGCCACGATCTCCCAGGGCACGGCGGCCACCAACCACACCGGCTACACGGGGACCGGGTTCGTCGACTACGTCAACGTCACCGGGTCATACGTGGAGTTCCAGGTGAACGTGGCGGCCGGCGGGTCGGTCCCCATCGACGTCCGATATGCCAACGGGACGGACGTGAACCGGCCCCTGCAGCTCACGGTCAACGGCGTCAACGTCGGGACGCGCGACTACAACCCGACCGCCAACTGGGACACCTGGACGGACGACACGTTCACGGTGGATCTCACCACGGGCGCCAACGTCATCCGACTGACCGCGACCACCGCCAACGGGGGCCCCAACCTGGACAAGATCACGGTTGGTTAGGACGGATATATGGGTATTAAGCAGGACGGAGGGTGCAACGCCGTACAAACGGGGGAGAAATGGCTGAGACGCCACGGAGGAAGGCCAGCCCGAAATCGTCGGGCAAGGCCAAACGGGCCGCCATCAAAGAGGCCCGCACCATGAAGCAGGCCAAGAAGGAAGCCGACACCCGGCGTCCCGAGCCCCAGGCCGAAGCTGAATGAGAGCCTGTTCGCGGACTCCCGTCCGTCGCGAGCGGCGGTCAGGTGCGTGCATCGCAAGGCGGCGGAGGAGGCCATAGCGGAGCTATGGACGACGACGACAACGCGGCGAGGCGCGTGCCTGGGCGCCGCGTAGCAGGACAGCGGAGTCCGCGAACAGGCTCTGAGAGCCGGCGGGCGGGGAGTCCTCCACAACTCCCCGCCCGCCGCCCCTTTCCCGGCACGGCCCCGGCCTTTAAACCAGGCCGTGGTTCGTGCTTTAGGTTGGCCGCCCCATCTGCTGGGCTTCTCCCAAGCTGCCGTAATCTTGCGCTATATCACGGCATGGATGCCCGGTATGGGTGTCGGAAGGGTGGAGCATGCCCGCCTACTTGCGATTCCCCGCGATATTTCGAGACATCGTGGTGTTCGCTTGCGAGGACGACCTGTGGATGGTCCACGCGGATGGCGGGCGGGCCTTTCGCCTGACAGCGGGAGTGGCCGAGGCGAGCTATCCGCGGTTCTCGCCCGACGGCGCGATGCTCGCCTTCGTGGGGCGGGAGGAGGGCCCGGAAGAGGTCTACGTGATGCCCGCCGACGGCGGGGCGGGGCAGCGGCTCACCTACCACGGAGCGCGCAGCGTGGTCACCGGATGGGACTCCGACGGCCACATCGTGTACGCCAGCGACGCGTGCCAGCCGTTCGACCGCTACCGCTGGCTGCACCGCGTCCACCCCGGCGGCATACCTGAGCGGCTGCCGCACGGCCCGGCCAACACGATCTCCTACGGCCCGGACGGCGGAGCCGTCATCGGCCGCAACACGGCCGACCCCGCGCGCTGGAAGCGCTATCGGGGCGGCACGGTCGGCGACCTCTGGGTGGATCCCACGGGCGACGGCGATTTCCGGCGGCTGATCTCGCTGGCCGGCAACCTCGCCTCGCCCTGCTGGGTGGGCGACCGGATCTATTTCCTGTCCGACCACGAGGGCATCGGCAACGTCTACTCGTGCACGCCGGCCGGGCTGGAGCTGCAGCGGCACACCGACCACGCCGACTACTACGCGCGCAACCTGTCCTCGGACGGCCGCCGGCTGGTCTATCACGCGCACGCCGACCTCTATCTGCTCGATCCCGCGACCGGCGACTCCCGGCCCATCGAGGTGCTGCTCGGCAGCTCGCGCACCCAGCGCAACCGCCGGTTCGTGCCGGCCGCCGACTATCTCGACAGCGCGACCCTCAATCCGGACGGCAGCGGGGTGGCGATCACCACGCGCGGCAAGGCGTTCTCGTTCGCCAACTGGGAGGGGCCGGTCCGCCAGCACGGCGAGCCGTCCGGCGTCCGCTATCGGTTTCTGACCTGGCTGAACGACGGCAAGCGGCTCATCGCGGCGGCGAGCGACGACGGGGACCGCGAGGTGCTGGTCCTGCTCACGGCCGACGGCTCGGCCGATCCCGTACGGCTCGCCTGCGCCGACACCGGCCGCATCACCACGCTGGAGATCTCCCCCAAGGAAGACCGGATCGCGCTCACCAACCACCGCAACGAACTGCTCCTGCTCACGCTCACGAGCGGTGACAGCGGCCAGGAGGTCACGGTCACGACCGTCGACTCGAGCAGGTTCGGCGCGGTCGAGGATCCGGCGTGGTCGGCCGACGGAACGTGGCTTGCCTACGCGTACCCGATCGACTCGCAGCGCACGGCCATCAAGATCTTTCAGGTCGCGACGGGGCAGACGCACCTGGCGACCGACCCGCTGCTGGCCGACGGCCGGCCCGCGTTCGACCCCAAGGGCCGCTACCTCTACTTCATCGGCCAGCGCGTGTTCAACCCGGTCTACGACGAGCTCCAGTTCGACCTCGGGTTCCCGCTGGGCACCCGGTTGTACGCCATCGCGCTCCGGCCCGACGTGCCGTCGCCCTTCGTCCCCGAGCCGCGGCCGCTCAAGTCGTCCTCCGACGATGACGCCGACGACAAGAGCGACGACAAGGCCGACGACAAATCCGGTAAGGCGGAGAGCGCGGGCGCGGACGGCGAGGAGAAGGAGTCCGCGGCCGCTCCGGAGACGCTGGTCATCGAAACGGAGGGGCTGACGCGGCGGGTCGTGGGCTTCCCCGTGCCGGAAGGGCGCTACAAGCGGATCGCCGGGCTCGCCGACAAGGTCGTCTACACCGTCACGCCCATCTCCGGCTCGGGGTCGACGCTTCGCTGCTTCGACTTCGACAAGCAGAAGACCGAGACACTGGTCACGGACGTCAGCCAGTTCAGGCTCGGCCGCGATCAGTCCACGATCCTCTACCGGTCCGGCGACCGGCTGCGCGTGATCGAGGCCAAGGAGCCGTCCGACGACGACACCCCGGGACGGGCCAGCGGCTGGATCGACCTCGACCGCGTCAAGGTGTCGATCACGCCGGAGGCCGAGTGGCGGCAGATGTTCCGCGAGGCGTGGCGGCTGCAGCGGGAGAACTTCTGGGCCGAAGACATGGCCGGCACCGACTGGGACGCCGTCTACCAGCGTTATCTCCCGCTCGTCGACCGGGTGACGACCCGCGGCGAGTTCTCCGACCTGCTCTGGGAGCTGTTCGGCGAACTCGGCACCTCGCACGCCTACGAGTCGGGCGGCGAATACCGCGAGCGGCCGCACTACTGGCAGGGCCACCTCGGGGTCGACTGGGCGTACGCCGACGGGCAGTGGCGGATCGAGCGGATCGTCGGCGGCGACCGGTGGGATTCGCGGGCGACCTCGCCGCTCAACCGGCTCGGCGTCGACGTGCGCCCCGGCGACGCGGTGATCGCCATCAACGGCGCCCCCATCCGGATCAGCCCCGAGGAGCTGCTGGTCAACCTGGCCGGCGAGGAGATCCAGCTGACCATACGCCGGGGCGAGGACGTGCGCACGGTCGAGGTGCGTGCCATGGTCGACGAGCAGCCGTCCCGCTACCGCGACTGGGTGAACGCCAACCGGGCCATCGTCCACGAGCGGACCGAGGGACGGATCGGCTACCTGCACGTGCCCGACATGGGGACCGAGGGCTTCGCCGAGTTCCACCGCGGTTTCCTCGCCGAATACGACCGCGAGGGTCTCATCGTGGACGTGCGGTTCAACGGCGGAGGCCACGTGTCCGGGCTGCTGCTGCAGAAGCTGTCCCGGCGGCGCCTCGGCTACGACTTCCCGCGCTGGGGCGTGCCGTCGCCCTATCCGGCCGAATCGCCGCGCGGCCCCATCGTGGCCATCTCCAACGAGTGGGCCGGGTCGGATGGCGACATCTTCTGTCACACGTTCAAGCTGCTGAAGCTCGGCCCTTTGGTGGGGCGGCGGACGTGGGGCGGGGTGGTGGGGATCTGGCCGCGGCACCGGCTGGCGGACGGGACGGTGACCACGCAGCCGGAGTTCTCGTTCGCGTTCGACGACGTGGGATGGCGGCTGGAGAACTACGGCACCGACCCGGACGTGGAGGTCGACATCACGCCCCAGGATTACGCCCGCGGAGTGGACACCCAGCTGTCCCGGGCCGTCGAGATCGCGCTCGAACGGCTGGCCGCCTCCCCCGCGCACACGCCCAATCCGGCCGACCGGCCGCGGCTGATCGTGCCCGCACTCCCACCACGAGGATCATTTAGTGGAAAGCGTTCGTCCGACGAGATACAGGATTCAATGGACCATGGCCTCGTCGAATCCCCCCGGCCGCCGGACGAGTAACACCGGCATGCGGACCATTCAGCCAGTGCTCGCCGCCCTGGTCACAGCCGCGCTGCTGACGGCCTGTGGTGGGGCGGGCGGTGACACGGAGGTGGGAGCGACGCCCAATCTCAGCATCATCACGCCCGAAAACGGCGACCGGGTGAATGAACCTTTCACTCTCAGGTTCAAGTCGAACGTGCCCATCGGCCCGCCGGCCTCGGGCAAGGACCACGTCCATGTCTTCGCCGACGGCCGTGAGAGCGACTACACGGTCGTGACGACGACGTCCTTCGTCGTCAAGGATCTCCCCGTCGGGACGCACCGGATCGGCGTCACGCTTGAGCACGCCGACCACTCCCCCGCCGGCGCCACCGACGAGATCACCGTGCAGATCGACAAGGTCGGCGTGACGTCGCCGCCCGACGACACCGACCCCGGCGGCGGATACTGAGCCGATCACCGGACCCGCATACTGGGGCACGTGGCACTTCACCTGCCGTCACCGTGCGTGGTGATCCTGGTCGGGCCCGGCGCGTCCGGGAAGACGACCTGGGCGGCCGAGCACTTCCCGTCCGACGCGATCGTGTCCAGCGACCGGCTGCGCGCGGTCGTCGGGTCGGGCGAAGACGACATCACCGCGAGCGCGGACGCCTTCGCGCTGCTCGAACAGATCGTGGCCAAGCGGATCGGCCGGCGGCTGACAACGGTCGTCGACACCCTCGGTCTCGACACCGACCGGCGGCGCGCCTGGCTGGCGCTGGCACGCGAGCACGGCCTGCCCTGCGTGGCGGTCGCCTTCGACGTGCCCGCGGCCGAGTGCCGCGCGCGCAACCGGGCCAGGCCCAAGCGCATCCCGGCCGAGGCCCTGACGGCGCAACTCCGGGCGTGGGCCAAGGTCCGCGACCTGCTACCGGGTGAAGGCTTCGACGAGGTCATCGCCCCGCAGACGGTACGCGCGGTCCCCGAGGCCTTCGTCGGCGCCTCGGCCGCGGCGCAGCGGCAGCACGACGACCCGGCCCGGCTCCGTTTCGGCCTGCACATCGGCACGTTCGACTTCCCGAAGGGCAGGCTCGGCGGCTCGCTCAGGGACATCGCGGCCGCCGCCGAGCAGGCCGGCTTCGACGCCGTCTACGTGATGGACCATTTCCGGCAGATCCCGCAGATCGGGCGGGCCTGGGACGACTTCCCCGAGAGCTACACCACTCTCGCCTACCTGGCCGCGCACACCGAACGGGTCCGGCTCGGCGCCCTCGTCACCGGCGTCACCTATCGGAACGTGGCCCACCTCGGGAAGATCGTCGCCACCCTCGACGCGCTCAGCGGCGGGCGGGCCGTCTGCGGCCTCGGGCTCGCCTGGTTCAAGGAGGAGCATCTCGCGTACGGCTGGGCCTTCCCGCCCACCGGGGAGCGCTACGCGCTGCTCGAGGACGCCTTGCGGGCGCTTCCGCTGCTGTGGGGCCCGGGCAGCCCATCGTTCGAGGGCCGCGTGCTGAGCCTGCCGGATCTGTCGTGCTATCCGCGGCCGATCCAGGCGCACGTGCCGATCATCCTGGGCGGTGGCGGCGAGCGCCGCACGCTGCGCCTGGCGGCGCGCTACGCGGACGCGGCGAACGTCTTCGGCGACGTCGACGCCGTGCGCCACAAGAAGAACGTCCTCGACCGGCATTGCCAGGAGGCGGGCCGCGAGGTAGAGCTGACCCATCTGTCGACCACGCTCGTCGGCGAATCCGACCATCACGTGGCCGAGCTGGTCGAACGCCTGCGCCCGCGGCGGCAGGACCCGGCGCGCTACGCCGCGTCCGTCAACGCCGGGACGGCGCAGGACCACATCGGCCGCTTCCGCGAACTCGCCGAGGCCGGCGTCCGCGAGGTCATGATCCGGCTGCCCGACCTGACCGACCCGGCTCCGCTCGACCGCATGGCCAAGGTCATCAGCGCCTTCCGGTGAGGATTGACGCTGGTCTCTGATAGGCATGACCTGTGACCGTGTTCCGGACCCTGGCGGCGCTGGCGCTCGCATGCGCGCTGGCGGCCACGTCGGGATGCTCGGCGAGCACGGCCGGCCCCGCCCAGTGGGTCTCGGATGAGGCGGCCGCCAGCCCGGGCGGGCCCGGGGCGGAAGGCTCCGCAGGTCCGGCGGGATCGGTGGGCGCGAAACCGGCGCCCGTGCGGCACGTGCGGATCCCCGCCGGGGTGACGGCGGGATATGTGGTGTTCGACCGGGTGGCGAGCCGGGTCACCGTGGGCGGCGCCGTCCACCACAGGTTCCGGTCGGCGTCGGTCGTCAAACTGCTGATCGCGATCGACTATCTCGAGTCGCTGAAGCCAGGGCAGAGGCCCTCGGCGCTGCTCACGCCGATGCTGCGGGCCAGCGACGACAGCGCGGCGACGGCCTTCTGGCGGCGCGGCGGCCAGGCCCGGATCCTGCAGCGGATGATCAAGGAGATCCGGCTCACCGACACCGGGCCGCCACCGGCCGGCAAGCCCGGCTTCTGGGGCTACACGGCGATCAGCGCGCTCGACATCGCGCGGGTCTACCGCTATCTGCTCGACCGCGCGAAGCCCGGCGTGCGGAACACGATCCTCGGGCATCTGCGCAAGGCCGCCCACTGCGGCAGCGACGGCTTCGACCAGTATTTCGGGCTGCCCAGCGCCTCGCCGCGCCCGTGGGCGATCAAGCAGGGCTGGTCCGGCTACGGCTCGACCCCGCCTTTCCGCTGCGGGACCATCACGACCTCCCGGTCGGCCACGGTGCCGACGGCAGCCGGAAATCCGGTGGACTTCGTGCGGCCCGTGCTGCACACGACCGGCGTGACGGGGACCGATCTGATCATCGTGATCCTCACGTCGCAGCCCGCCGGGTCGTCGTTCGCGTCGGGATACAAGCGGCTGACCGCGATCGCGCGGGCCGTCTATCGAGCGGCTCATCAGGAATAGGCAGGATCAGGAGCAGGCAGGGTGAGTCGAGAAGGCGGCGGGCGACGGCTCGATCGGCGGGTGGCGGAGGCGGCGGAGATCGCCCTTGCGACCGGCAAGCACGTCACGTTCGTCGACGTGCTCACGGGCCTTCGGTGGGTCCACTCGCGGCACGTGGACACCTGGCGGCAGGGCCGCGTCGCGTCGCTGGAGCAGCTGGCCGCCGTCGACGGCGACCGCATGCTGGACACGGCCGCCGCGCTCAGGTCATGGGCCACCGCCAAGGGCCTCACCGCCGAAGAGGTCCCCTTCATCTCGTCCGGCCGCGATCACGGCGACCTCCGCTTCACCCTGAAGCACAGCCCTGAGGCCGAGCGGCCGTTCCGGATCGCCTGGTTGTCCCCCGATCTGACCGAGGCCCGGCGGCGGCAGATCACCGAGCGCCAGGCCAAGGTGCCCGACCTGGTCGTCGTCGCCCAGGCGGAGCCGTTCCGGTGCGCCGGCTGCGGCACGACGGGCCCGTCCTCCGATTCCGAGCACCACCTGATCATTGAAGATCATCAGCCCTTCTGCCTGACCTGCGCCGACATGGACCACCTGATCTTTCTACCGGCGGGCGACGCGGCGCTGACCCGCCGGGCCAAGAAGGAGAGCAGCCTGTCGGCCGTGGTCGTCCACTACAACCGGCGGCGCAAGCACTACGAGCGGCAGGGCCTGCTGGTCGAGGAGGCCGCGCTGGCCCGCGCCGAGGAGCAGTGCCTGGCCGACGAGGAGGTCAGGGCCCGGCGCCGGGTGAGGGACGCCGACCGCCGCGCCCACGAGGACGTCGTGTTCCAGGCGGCGATGGCGGCCGCGATCCGGCGGCTGTTCCCCGGCTGCCCGCAGGGCCGGGCCGAGGAGATCGCGGCGCACGCCGCGCTCCGCGGCAGCGGCCGGGTGGGGCGCACGGCCGCGGCCAAGGTCCTCGACGAGAACGCGGTCACGCTGGCCGTCGTGGCCTCGGTGCGCCACGCCGACACCGACTATGACCGGCTGCTGATGTCCGGCGTCGATCGGATGGCGGCCCGCGATCAGATCCGGGCGCGCATCGACCAGGTCCTCGCCGGGTGGCGACCGCCGCCTAAGTGAGGATCCGGCCGACCACCTGGGCATACATGCGGCCCGGGCTGGGGACGGTCGGCGGCGTGAGGAAGCCGGGCAGGGCGGGCAGGTCGACGGCGAACGGCTGGAGGCGGTTGTAGAGGGCGTTGGCGTCGGCCGGGCGCTCCTCGGGCCGTTTGGCCAGCAGCTCGCCGACCAAAGCGGCCAGCTGCTCGGGGACGTCGCGAAGCGCTGGCGGGCGTTCCTTGACCTGCTTCTCGAACACGGCGTATTCGGTCGGCCCCGTGAACAGCGGCGTGCCGGTCAGCATCTCGTGGAGGACGCAGCCCAGGGCGTACAGGTCGCTGCGGGGTTCGGCGACCCCGCGCTGGATCTGCTCGGGCGACATGTACGCGGGGGTGCCGAGGATCTGCCCGAATCGGGTGAACGTGGTCACGTCGGTGTCGCGCAGGATGGCCAGCCCGAAGTCGAGCACCTTGACGCTGCCGTCGGGGCAGAGCATGAGGTTGGTGGGCTTGAGGTCGCGGTGGCAGATGGCCAGGGTGTGCGCGGCCGACAGGACGGCGCAGGCCTGCGCGGCGATCGCGGCGGCCCACGGCACCGGCAGCGGGCCGTGCTCGTTCATCAGGTCGGAGACGGTCACGCCCTCGATGAACTGCATGACCTGGAAGAGCCGCTGCTCGTAGGTGCCGAAGTCGTAGAGGACGGGCGCGCCCGGGTGATCCAGGCGGGCCAGGATGCGGGCCTCGCGCAGAAAGCGGCGCTCCAGCTCCTCGTCGGGGCCGCTCGGCAGACGCAGGAACTTGACCGCGACCCTTCGGTCGAGGCGGAGGTCGTGGCCGCCGTAGACAGCGCCCATCCCGCCCTGCCCGAGAGGCAGGTCGTCAAGTTCGTAGCGATCGCCGATCAGCATTTCGCCCCAAAAGTACACGGTCAACCTGGCGGACGCAGGTGTCCACCCGCCAGTCCCTCCACACCCAGCCGGATGATCTCCTCTCCGGCGTCGGCGGCCGTGCGCAGCGCGTCCTCGAGGGAGGCGAGCTGCTGGAAGGCCACGCCGTACGCGCGCTGGGTTTCGACCGGCAGGCGCGGGATCCGCGTCCGGCGGGCGTCGATGCGGCTGGACACCTGCGAGACGCGGCCGCCGCGGCCGGAGCCGGCGCGGAGGCATCCGGCGAGGAAGTAGGGGTCGAGGCGGTCGGGATCGACCCGGAAGAGCGTGAGCTGCGGCCCGAGGATCAGCCCGGCGGCCTCGACGACGCGCGCGATGCCGAGCACGGGCGAGGCCACCACGACGGCCTCTTTCACGGGCTCGGGATAGCCGCCGTTGAGCAGATCTTCGGCCGTGAGCGTGGCGGAGTCGTCGGTCTCCGGGCGCGGCCTGCCGTAGATCACCTCGACCGCGCCGGTCCTGGCCAGCTCGGCGAGCGTGGTGGTCTCCACCTCGAACGGCTCGGCGGACAGGTCGGGCACGTCGAACGAGACGGTGTTCAGCCGGGCGGCCGCCGCGGCGAAGGCGAGACCGAGATCGGCCTCTCCGGACGGGCGGTGCCGGGCGGGCCCGATGTCGACCTCGTCGTCCAGCAGCCCCACGACGGGCACCACACCGGGCACGGGCGCGCCCGCGAGGTAGCCGCGCCACGCCGGCTCGATGGCGGCGAGGTCGCCGGAGGCGTCCATGATGAGCACCCCGGCCGGGGGCCGTTCGCCGCGCTCGGGACCGCGCAGCAGCCAGAGGTCGAGCCCGCCCGCGGGGACGGTCGACAACGTGATCACGGCCCGGAGCGCGCCGGCGCGCAGCAGGTTGCCGCGGATCCGGCGGCCGGCGCGGCGGCCGGCCGCGGCCGAGGGCATGAGGATGGCGACCAGCCCGCCGGGGCGTACGTGCGCCAGGCAGTGCTGGACCCAGGCCAGTTCGGGCTCGCCGCGCGGCGGCACGCCGTACGCCCAGCGCGCGTCACCGGTCAGCTCCTCGTGGCCCCAGGCGCGCTCGTTGAACGGCGGATGGCAGAGCACGGCGTCGGCGCTGTTGCCGGGAAGGGCGGCGGGGAAGGCGTCGGCTCGTAAAGAGTTGCCCGGCTTCACGCGCGTGTCGACCCCCGAGAGCGTAAGCCGGGCGGCCGCGATTCTGGCCGTGGCGGCGTCGAGCTCCTGGCCCAGCGTGGCGCCGGCGTCCGCGGCGGCCAGCAGCAGGGTGCCGACACCGCAGGCCGGGTCGAGGACCGTACGCCCGGGGGCGAGGCGGGCCATGAGCGCCGCGATCTCGGGCGGCGTGATGTCGAGCCGCCGCGAGTGGGCTTCGGCGTAGCGCTCGCAGAGGAACTCGTACGCGGCCCGGGCGCCGTCGGCGGCGGCGTATTGGTCGAGCAGGCGGACGAGCTCGGCGTCCAGGCCGGACGTCCGGCCGGCCAGGTGCTCCCCCGCGGCGGCGACGAGGTCACCCAGGCGAAGGTCGCCGCCGGCGGCGCGCAGCCGCTGCCACACGCGATCGCCCAGCGACAGCGTGTAGGCCTTGCCATTGCGGCGCAGCCAATCCTCGACTTCGGTCAGCGAAAAAAGCGGGCTCGAGGCCGTACCACCCACGGGCCGGGGAAAATCCTCATATCGTCGTCTCCAGTTGCTCACGGCGGCACGGCCCACGTCAGCGAGCCGGGCGATGTCGCCGGCGTTCACTGTGACGCGCACCGGCCGTTGAGAGCGCGCTGGATCTTCCTTCACATACTTAGAGTAGCTCAACAAGCAAGTTGCTTGTGAAGTGTTTCAACCAATGCTTTACTGGCGTCATGCTCGCACTCCGATACGCCTCAGGATCTGACATCGGCCGCCGCCGAGCCGAGAACCAGGATTCCGTGTACGCGAGCGGCCGCCTCCTCGCGGTCGCCGACGGAGTGGGCGGCAACGGCCACGGCGACGTCGCCAGTGCCACGGTCATCAACACGATCTCGGCTCTCGACCAGAGCGGCCCGGGTCCAGACCCGCTCGGCGCGCTCGCCGCCGCGGTCGACGACGCCAGCCGCCGCCTGAAGGAGATGGCGGCCGCCGATCCCACGCTCCAGCGGATGGGGACCACGCTGACCGCCCTGTTGTGGGACGGCAGCCGGCTGGCGCTCGCGCACATCGGCGACTCGCGGGGCTACATGCTGCGCGACGGCATGCTCTATCAGATCACCCGCGACCACACGCTGGTCCAGACGATGGTCGACGACGGGCGGATGACCCCCGAGCAGGCCGCGACACATCCGCGGCGGTCCCTGCTGATGCGCGCCCTGGAGACCACCTCGGCCGCCAAGCCCGACCTCTCGGTCCGCGACGTGCTCCGCGGCGACCGCTATCTGCTCTGCTCGGACGGGCTGACGGCGGTGGTCTCGGCCGAGGAGATCCACGACATGCTGTCGACCGTACCCGACCCGGAAACAGCTGTCCGCCGCCTCATTGACCTGGCCAATGAGGGCGGCGGACCGGACAACATCACGTGCGTCGTGGCGGATGTGATCTGACGGGCCGTTCGCGCTTCAGGCCGCGGCCTCGGCCGGCTCGGGCTCCGGCGCGAGCTCCGGCTCCGGGGCGATCTCGACCCGGCGCAGCAGGCGGACGGCGGCCAGGGCGGCCGCGGTCATCAGGATCGCGGCGACGACGGCGCTGACGTTCATGCCGTGGGTGAAGGCCACCCGCGCCGTGTCCAGCAGGGCGGCGCCGGCCCGCTCCGGGAGGCTCGCGGCCACCGCGGTGGCCCCGCCCAGCGTTTCGCGTGCCGCGGCGGGCAGGCCGCTGAGCGTGTCACCGGTCATCTGGGTGCGGTAGACGGCCGTGCCGATGCTCCCGAGGATCGCGATGCCGAGCGCGCCGCCGAGTTCGTTGCTGGTCTCGGAGACGGCCGAGGCCGCGCCGGCCCGGTCGGCGGGAGCCGCGCCGAGCACCATTCCGGAGATCAGCGTCGCGGCCGAGACGACGCCGGAGCCCACCGCGACCGCGCCGACCATGACGACCCAGAGCGAGGAGTCGGCCCGCACCAGGCTGAGGATCACGAAGCCGAGCGCCGTGACCGCGAGGCCGCCGCCGACGATGTACGCGGGACGGACCGTCTTGGCGAGCGCGCTCGAGATGCCGGCGGCCACGCCGACCGCGACGGTGGCCGGGATCGACCACAGGGCCGCCACGAACGGGGTCATGCCGAGCACCAGCTGCAGATACTGGGTGTTGTAGATGGCCGATCCGGTCATCCCGAACATCACCAGCAGGTTGACCGTGATCGAGGCGCTGAACGCCCGGTCACCGAACAGCTTCAGGTCGATCAGCGGGTTGGCGAGCCTGCGCTGCCGGAGGACGAAGACCGCGCCGACCAGGAGCCCGGCCGCGATGCTGAGCGCGGACGTCAGGTGCACACCGTCGCGGGCCATCTCCTTGATGCCGTAGATGACGGGGAGGACGGCGGCCATCGACAGCACGGCGCCACCGAAGTCGAAGCGGCCGGCGTGCGGGGCGCGGTATTCGGGGAGCAGGACCGGGCCGAGCGCGAGCAGCAGCAGACAGGCCGGGACGTTGATCAGGAAGACCGAGCCCCACCAGAAGTGGTCGAGCAGGAAGCCGCCGACGACCGGGCCGAGCGCGATGCCGGCCATCATCCCGGCCGTCCACACGCCGATCGCGGCCTGCCGCTGCTTGGCGTCGTGGAACATGTTGCGGATCAGCGCGAGCGTGGACGGCATGAGCGTGGCGCCGGCCAGGCCCAGCAGGGCGCGGGCGCCGATCAGAAGCTCGGCGCTGCCGGAGTACGCGGCGGCCACCGACGCCACCGCGAAGGCCACGCCGCCGAACATCAGCAGCCGGCGGCGGCCGATCCGGTCGCCGAGCGCGCCCATCGTGAGCAGCATCCCGGCCAGCACGAAACCGTACATGTCCAGGATCCACAGCAGCTGGGTGCTGGTGGGGGCGAGGTCGTGGCTGATGAACGGCACGGCGTAGAGCAGGACGCTGATGTCCATGGAGATCATCAGGACGGGCAGCAGGAGGATGGCGAGGCCGGTCCATTCCTTGCGACCGGCGAGCGGCGTCGTCATTGCGGGCTCCTCAGGGAATCTTGGGATGTCCCGAGATTCGGCCGAGGCGCTGACGAGCCGCTGACCAAGCGCTGACGAGGTTTCTAAAGATCGTCAGTCGAACTGGAAGGAGCGTTTGGCGAGGCCGTACCAGAAGCCGTCGATCACGGATCTCTCCTGCTCGAGGGTGTCGGCGGAGGAGCCGAGCGCGACGAACAGCGGCGCGAAGTGCTCGGTGCGCGGGTGGGCGATCCGGGCCGCCGGGGCCTTGTCGAGGAAGTCGAGGATGGCGTCGACGTCGCGGCTCGCCACCGCCTGCCTGATCCAGTCGTCGAACTCGATCGACCAGCCCGGCACGGGCTTGCTGTTGGTGAAGTCGGCCAGCCGCAGGTTGTGCGTGGTGAAGCCGCTGCCGATGATCAGCGTGCCCTGGTCGCGGAGCGGCGCCAGCTTGCGGCCGATCTCGAACAACGCGACCGGGTCGAGCGTCGGCATGGAGATCTGCAGCGTCGGCACGTCGGCGCCGGGATACATCTCGACGAGCGGCACGTAGGCGCCGTGGTCGAGGCCGCGGTCAGGGTCGTCGTGCACGTCGCCCAGCAGCCTCCGCACCTCGGCGGCCAGCGCGGGCGCGCCGGGCGCCGGATATTTCACCTGGTAGTAGTGCTCGGGGAAGCCCCAGAAGTCGTACACGAGCGGAATGGTGGAGGTCGCCCCAAGGGTCAGCGGGGCCTCCTCCCAGTGGGCCGAGACGACCAGGATCGACTCCGGCCTCGGCATCGCGGCCGACCAGTCGGCCAGCTGACGGGTCCACACCTCGTCGTCGGCCAGCGGCGGCGCGCCGTGGCTCAGATAAAGCGCCGGCATCCGGGTCATGAGGGCTCCCTTTTCGCGTGTTGCTAGCTTCCCAGATATGGAAACAGCGGAGCAGTACCGGCTATTCTCCGCCGCCGAAGTGCGCGGGCGTTCCGCGCTGTACGAGCGGCTCTCCGCCGAGGTGGCCGACGACCCCGCGCTCGTCGCGCTGCTCGACGAGCTCCCGCCGATCAAGCGTCAGCCGAACCTGTTCTTCGGGGCCGCGCGGTTCCTGGGCGCGCCGCTCGACGGCGACTTCCGCGCCTGGACCATCGCGCACTGGCCGGACGTACGGGACGCCATGCTGACGCGGCGCACCCAGACGAACGAGGTCGGCCGGTGCGCCGTGCTGCTGCCGGTGCTCGCCCGGATTCCCGGGCCGCTCGCGCTGATCGAGGTCGGCGCGTCGGCCGGGCTGTGCCTGTCCCTCGACCGCTATCGATATGTCTACGACGACGGTCATGCCGTCCAGGTGGTCGGTGACGGGCCGGTGGAGCTGCGCTGCCGCACCAACGGCCGGGTCCCGCTCCCCGACCGGCTGCCCGAGGTGGTCTGGCGCGCCGGGATCGACCTCAACCCGCTGGACGTGTCGGACGACGACGCCATGCGCTGGCTGGAGACCCTGGTGTGGCCAGGTCAGGACGACCGGCTCGCCCGGCTGCGCGCCGCGATCGACGTCACCCGCCGCGATCCCCCGCGCCTGGTCCAGGGCGACCTCAACGAGGCGCTGCCCGGCCTTCTCGCGGAGGCGCCGCCGGACGCGACCGTGGTGGTGTTCCACAGCGCGGTCCTGCCCTATGTGAATCCGGACGACCGGGACCGTTTCGTGGCGTCGATGGGCCGGCTGCCGGTGCGCTGGATTTCGAACGAGGCCTCGTTCCGGCTGCCGGTGCTGGCCGAACAGGTCGCGGTCCCGGCCGGGCGGATGCTCTTCCTGGTGGCCCTCGACGGGGAGCCGCTCGCCGTGGCCGACCCGCACGGCGCTCACCTCGACTGGATATGAACCTCGGAACGCATCTCCGTCGAGGCCACGACCCGGCCGCCGACGATCACATGGCGGGGCGGCGCGTGATAGGCGAGCGCCTCTCGGACCGTACGGCCGCGCAACACGACCATGTCGGCGGGCGCGCCCGGCCCGATCCCGTGGACGGTCCTGCCGATCACGCGGGCGGCGTCCACGGTCACCATGTCGTACAGGCGGTGCAGCTCGGCGTCGGTGCGCGCGTCGAGCAGATGCGCGGCGAGGAACGCCACCTCGAGCAGGTTGTGCCGGCCGAAGGGATAGTAGGCGTCCTCGATGTCGTCCTGGCCGAGCGCCACCCACAAGCCCGCGTCGGCGAGGGTGAACACCGGCAGGTGCAGCGGCCCCGTGTGGGGATCGCTGACGAATCCGAGGCCGGCGGCCCGGCACAGCCCGATGAGGCGGCGCAGGTAGGGCTCGGGGTAGAGGGCCATCGCGCGGGCGTGCTGGGCACTCCCCCGGCCGATCATGCCACGGTCGAGCAGTGCGGCGGCCAGCATCTCGGTCGTCCGGAGCGAGGCGTCCCCGGCGTCGTCGACCAGCATGGCGACCCGCCGGCCGGTCCGGTGGGCGATGTCGACCACGCGGGTGACGTGCTGGGCGGCGTCCTTGTCGGTGTATTCGATCCAGGGGATCCCGCCCACCACGTCGGCGCCCAGGCGCACCGCTTCCACCAGCAGTTCTTCGGTGCCGGGAGCTCGGATCAGGCCGTCCTGCGGGAACGCCACGACCTGCACGTCGACCACGCCGGCGAACTCGGCGCGGAGCGCCAGGAGTGCCTCGACGCCGCTCAATCCGGCGACCGTGTCGACGTCCGCGAACGCCTGCACGGCGCGCACGCCGTGCCGTACGGACTCGAGGAGGACAGCACGGGCGCGGCCGGTCACCGCTTCGACGGTCTGGGTCTCCTTGATCAGCGCTGCGGCCTCGATGGCGGTCATGGCCGCGCCCATGGTGCCCGAGGTGTACGCGGACAGGGCCGCGGAGCCTGCCAGGTCGAGCGTGTGCGCCTTGCAGAGGTGCAGGTGGCTGTCGACGAACGGCTCGGTCACCAGGTCGCCATCGGCGTCGATCACCTGGGCGGCGCCGGGAATGGGATCGTCTGGCGGTTGAATCGCCTGAATCTTTCCGTTGCCGATGATGATCGTCCATTGGCCGGGGCGATCCAGGAGCGAAGCGTGCTCTACCACTAGTTCCACATGCGGATTTCACATCACCATGAGGGTTTCGGCCAGCTGGGAGCGGTCGTTCACGCCCAGCTTCGTGTAGACGTGGCACAGGTGGTTGCCGACCGTGCGGTGCGACAGCGTGAGCCAGTCGGCGATCTCGCGGTTGGTCAGGCCGAGCGCGGCCAGGCGGGCCACCTCGAACTCGCGCTCGCTCAGCGCGCCGCCTCCGTCTTCGGCGCCCGCGTCCGTGCCGCGCAGCTGGGTGACGCTCGCCAGCAGGCTGCGCGTGCGCACCTGGCCCGACCAGGACCGGATGGTCTGCCCGTGGAGCGGGTGGCCGAGCCGGACGCGTAACTGGGCGCCCTGCCGGATCACCTCGATCAACCGGCGGCGCTCCAGCCGCTCGACCGCGCCCTGCGAGGTCAGCGATATCAGGGCGTCGAGGTCGGCCGGCTCGCTGAAGGCCACGTATTCGAGCGCCTCGCGCTCGGAGGCGTCCAGCTCGCCGATGCTCTCCTCGGCCAGGCGCAGCAGCCGGTCGCTGAAGACGAACTCGCCCTCGCACCGCCAGCTGCCGTACGCCAGGATCAGGCTGCCGGCGGCCACGATCTCGGTCAGGAAGCGCAGATTGCCGCGGGTGACGTGCCACAGGCGGCGCAGCGTGAACGTGTCGACCGGGCCGCCGAGGGCGGCGGCCAAGACCTGGCCGGTGACGCGCTGCGACAGCGGATCCATGTCCAGGCGGGCGATCACGCCGTCCTTCCACAGGGCGCCGATCGGGCCGGGCAGCGGCAGCCCGACGCGAGCCGTGAGGGCGACCCGCACGCCTTGATGAAGGACCAGGTGGCGGATGAGCGCCGCCGACTGCGGGTCGAGCAGATGCGCGTCGTCGACCGTCAGCACGGCCGGGATCCGGAGCGCGGCCGCGGCCCAGCCGATCGGGTTGACCGGGTCTGACCGGGCCGGGTCGGCACTGATCGGCAGCACGTGCGCGAAGGCGCCGAACGGCACGTGCGGGTCGTTGCCCGCGACGGCCAGATGATCGAACGCCGCCGCGACCTCGATCAGCAACCGGCTGCAGCCCGCCCCGGGCTCGCCGGTGACGAGGATCCCCGCCCCGTCCCTGAGCGCCGCGCGGACCGCGTCACGCTCCTGCGCTCGTCCGATGAACGGCCACATGGCCCACCTCCCTGTCCTCTCCGAAGTTAGGGATGAGGGGGTGGAGGACGGATCCGGGAAAACCCTCGAACTCTTGACGCCGCCTTGGAATGACAGAATTTGAAATCTGTCATCTCATAGTGCATAGTTGGGGACATGGATAACCGCACTCTTGGCACCACAGGTCCCGCCGTGTCCCCGCTCGGCCTCGGCCTCATGGGCATGTCCGATCTTTACGGCCCGGCCGACGAAACAGAGAGCATCGCCACGATCCACGCCGCCCTCGACGCCGGGATCACGCTGCTCGACACCGGCGACTTCTACGGCATGGGCGCCAACGAGCTCCTGCTCAGCAAGGCGCTCAAGGGCCAGGATCGCGACAAGGCCGTCATCAGCGTCAAGTTCGGCGGCATGCGCGACCCCGGGGGAAACTGGCTGGGAAACGACGGCCGGCCGGCCGCGGTCAAGAACTTCCTCGCCTACACGCTGCGCCGGCTCGGCGTGGATCACATCGACATCTACCGGCCCGCCCGGGTCGACCCGTCCGTCCCCATCGAAGACACGATCGGCGCGATCGCCGAAATGATCGAGGCCGGTTATGTGCGGTATATCGGGCTGTCTGAGGCGGGGCCGGAGAACATCCGCCGCGCCCACGCCGTCCACCCGATCTCCGACCTGCAGATCGAATACTCGGTGATCGCCCGTGGCGTCGAGGAGCGGATCCTGCCGGTCCTCCGCGAGCTCGGCATCGGCGTCACGGCCTACGGTGTGCTGGCCCGCGGCCTCATCTCCGGCCACTGGAGCAAGGACCGCCAGTTCGCCCCCGGCGACTTCCGCAGCTTCACGCCGCGCTACGCCAGCGGCAACATCGAGCACAACCTCACCCTGGTCGAGGCGCTGCGCGCCATCGCCGACGACAAGAAGGCCACCGTCGCCCAGCTCGCCGTGGCGTGGGTCGCCTCACGGGGCGCCGACATCGTGCCGCTGGTCGGCGCGCGCACCCGCGAGCGGCTGGCCGAGTCCCTCGGTGCGGTCGACGTCACGCTCACGGCCGACGACCTGGCCCGCATCGAGGCCGCGGTCCCGGCCGGCGCGGCCGCCGGCGAGCGCTACGCGCCGTCCCAGATGGCCATGCTCGACAGCGAGCGACCGTGACCCTGACCGCCGACCAGATCCTCGAAGCGGCGGAGGACGTCCTCCGCCGCTTCGGGCCCGCCAAGACCACGGTCGTCGACGTGGCGCGCGCGCTCGGGGTCAGCCACGGGAGCGTCTACCGGCATTTCGCCAGCAAGAAGGCGCTCCGCGACGCGGTCACCGAGCGGTGGCTCGGCCGTCTCATGGCGCCCCTCGATCTGCTGGCGGAGGACGACGCGCCCGCCGCCCAGCGGCTGCATGACTGGCTGGGCGGGCTGTGGGCGGCCAAGCGCCGCTATGCGCTCGACGACCCGGAGTTGTTCGCCACGTACACCTCGCTGGTGGCCGAGTCGGGCGAGATCGAGGCGGCGCACGTGGCTCACATGACCGGCCAGGTGGCGCGGATCCTGGCGGACGGGGCGCGGTCGGGCGAGTTCGCGGTGGCCGACCCGGCCGCGACGGCCCGCGCGGTCCTCATGACGACCTCGCGCTTTCACCATCCGGCACACGCGCACGAGTGGAATCGCCCGGGCGTTGAGGATGAGTTCGAGTCCGTGTGGGCACTGGTCCTGAAAGGGCTGACAAATCGGGAAGGCTAGAGCATGAGCCGACATCGGGTGGTAGTGATCGGCGCGGGTTTCGGCGGCCTGTCGGCCACCAAGAAGCTGGGCCGCGCCGACGTCGATGTGACGCTGATCGACCGGACCAACCACCACCTCTTCCAGCCGCTGCTCTACCAGGTCGCCACCGGGATCCTGTCGTCGGGCGACATCGCCGTGCCGATCCGCGGCATCTTCCGGCGCCAGCGCAACACCGAGGTCGTCCTCGGCGAGGTCGTCGACATCGACATCGCCGAGAAGGCCGTCACCGTCGAGACCTTCCGCCACCGGACCACCGTCGCGTACGACTCGCTGATCGTCGCCACCGGCTCCCAGCAGTCCTACTTCGGCCATCCCGAATTCGAGACGGCCGCTCCCGGGATGAAATCCATCGACGACGCGCTCGCGCTGCGGGCGCGCATCTTCGGCTCGTTCGAGCTCGCCGAGGAGGAGCCCGACCCCGAGGTGCGGCGGCGGCTCATGACGTTCGTCGTCATCGGCGCCGGGCCGACGGGCGTCGAGATGGCCGGCCAGATCGCCGAGCTGTCCCGGCGGTCGCTGAAGAACAACTACCGGCGGATCAACCCGGCCGACGCGCGGGTGATCCTGCTCGACGCCGCGCCCCGCGCCCTCGGGATGTTCTCGGAAAGCCTGCAGCACAACGCGGTCAAGGTGCTGACCAGGCTGGGCGTCGAGGTCCATCTCAACGCCCCCGTCACGGGAGTCGACGCGACCGGCATCGACACGGGCTCGGAAAACCCGGCGCTGCGCCGCATCGACGCCGCGACCAGGATCTGGGCGGCCGGGGTCGAGGCGTCGTCCCTCGGGCGGCAACTCGGCAAACTCACCGGCGCCAACGTCGACAAGGCGGGCCGGATCGAGATCAATCCCGACTGCACGCTTCCCGGGCATCCGGAGATCTTCGTCATCGGCGACCTGATGACCCACGGGAGCCTGCCGGGCGTGGCCGAGGTCGCCATGCAGCAGGGCCGCTACGCCGCGCGGACCATCACCCGGCGGCTCGCCGGACAGACCGAGTTCAAGCCGTTCAAGTACCTCGACCTGGGCAACATGGCGACGATCTCCCGCTTCCGCGCCATCGCCGACTTCGGTCCCTTCCGTGCGACCGGGTTCATCGGGTGGCTCATGTGGCTGTTCGTCCACCTGGCGTTCCTGACGGGCTTCAAGAACCGGGTGGCCGTGGTGTTCAACTGGCTGATCGCCTTCCTCGGGAGCGGCCGCCCCCAGCGTGTCTTCAGCACCCGGCAGATCCCGCACGAGCTCAGGGAATGACCCCCCGTTCGATCTTCACGTGAAGGTGGTGGGTCAGGCGCGTGCGGCTGATTCGCGGAAACCTCGTGCCCGTCGCGCTCGCCCTCGTGTGGCTTGCGGTGGCGCTGACGCATCTCAGCCTTCCCTATCCGTCGGATCAGCTGCACTATCTCGGCGCCGGCGCCACCTTCCCCTATCCGGTGGAGAACTCGCAGCTGGTCCATCAGATGACGCGATTCGGCCTCACCGGGCCGACGCGGCTCGCCATCGCCGTCTTCGGCTACTCCCAGGCCGCCTACTACGCGGTCCCGCTGGTCGCGGGGCTGACGCTGCTGCTCGGCACGTACGCCGTCGGGGCCCAGCTCTACTCCAGGACCGTGGGCGCCGCCGCGGCCGCCGTGCTGCTGGCCTGCACGCCGATTTTCGTGGACGCCACCCAGCTGCTGCCCGACCTGTTCGCCACGGGCCTGTTCACGACGGCGGTCGCACTCGGCCTGGCCGTACGGCAGGAGCGGATTCCCGCCGCCCCCTATGTGTTCGCCGGGATCGGCCTGCTCCTCGGCTGGTCGTATTCGGCACGCGAGTTCATCGTGTTCGTCTGGCCGCTTGTGCCGCTGATCCTGTGGCCGAAGATCCGCGGGCGCGGGCTGATCTGGCTGGTCGCGCCCATCCTCGTGGTGATCGCCGGTGAGAGCCTGCTGTGCTGGATCGTGTACGGCGACCCGCTGGCACGCGTTAAGGCCATCCTCGGGCACGCGCAAGGACCGGCGCCCGAGCCGATCGCCGCGAGCTTCCGCGACAAGCCGCGCACCGAATACATGATGCGGCTCTGGCAGGTCCTCGGCGGCTACCCGGAGACCCGCTATAGCGACCATCTCGTCCTCCACCTGCTCCTCGCGGGCACGGTGATCGGCGGCCTCGTCTGGTGGCGCACGATGGGCCTCCTGCTGGGCTGGGTGGCACTCCTGTACGTGCCGCTGACGCTCTTCGGCGGAGTGCTCGACCCGAGCGCGCCCAAACTCCGCCTCCAACTCGTCCGCTACTGGATGCCGATATTTCCGGCATTCGTGCTCGGTGGCATCGCGCTCGTCTGGCTGCTGGCAAGCCGCCTCAAAACCGGCCCGATAAAAGGGGGCCCGATAAGGACGGTCCCGATAAAGGCAGGCCCGATAAAGGCGGGCCCCATAGCCGCGACCGTGGCCGCCGTCGCCTGCCTGGTCGTCTCCACACCGGCCTGGAGCCAGGACCGCCTCGTGGACGGCGGCCACGAAATGTCGGCCCTCCGGGCCTGGCTCACGACCCACGTCCACGTCCACGAAGCCGTCTGGAGCGACACCCGGACCCGCTCGATCCTCGACGTCTATCAAAACGGCCCGTTCGGCGGCCAGGCGTGGCCCGGGCGCGTCGAGACCTACGCCGCGGGCGGCCCCAAACCGGGCCACCTGATCGTGTTGTTCGACACCGATTCGGGGCAGGTGTGCGGCGTCTGCCGGCTGTACGGCCGCGAGGTGCTCGCGACCCGGACGCCGTCCTGGCACGAGGTCTACGCATCTCCCGAAGGGCTGGTCCGTGTTTACGAAGTCCCGGAGTTCACGCAATCGCCATGAGACGTCCACCCTGGTAGGAAAGTGCGCGCCTACCGTTCGTCCATGCCGGTGACGCAACCTCCGGACGAGGACCTTCGACGTCAGGTCACCCGGGTGCGCCGCGCCCTCCGGGAGCGCGATTCGGCCCTTGTGGAGCTGGAGACCCGGCTCGCCGCGCTCGAGGAATCGCTCACCTTCCAGACCGGCAAACTCATCGCCAGCGCCGTACGCCGACCTGGCCGCCGCACGCTCCGGCTGCCACGTGACCTTTACCGCCTGTGGCGCAGGTCCCGCCAATCCGGGGACTCGGGGGACGGCGAGCCCGCCGCGCCGCAGGGCGCGGTCGCGGCGATCACGTCGACGGCCCTGCTGGGCGTGCCGCACGAAGAGCGCGCGCTGATCGGCGACGACGCCCGTCGCGGGCGCCTGGTCATCGCCGGCATCCTGACCTCCGAAGCCGTGGCGGCGCTGCGCCCCTACGCCCATGTCGTACGGCTCTCGCCGCACAGCACCGAACTCGGCTTCGAACTGGCCGACCCGGACGTCGTCATCATCCAGGCGGCGGCCTGCGGGGTGAACGGCCCCTGGGCGCACCTCGGCGACCCGTCCATGACCGACCGCGAGACGCGCGTGCGCGACATGATGGTGGCGGCCCGCTCCCGCGGCTGCCCGGTCGTGCTGCTGATGGACGCGCCTGCCGCCCCGAGGCTGCTGCGGCTTCCGGTCGACGACCTCGACGACGGCGACCTTGGCCTGCCCCTGCACCTGTACAACCCGGTCGGGCTCCCGGCCCATCGCGCTCCCGGTCCGGTCGAGAGCCGCGATCCCGAGGTTCTTCGCGCGCACGCGACCGCCGTGGCCGCCGATCACCCCTCCGAGCTTGCCGCCCTCGCCTGTGGCGCCGGGATCGGAGCACCTCTGAGCTGGGATGAGATCCGGGCCAACCTGCGTACGATCTTCGAGCGCGACGCCACTCCCGTGCGGCTGGCCGCGCTCGCGACCCGCCTCGGACTGCGCGCCGACCCCCTCGCCGGACGCCGCATCGCCGTACTCGCGCCGCCCGAAGACGACACGGCCCAGACAGACCTGTTCGCCGGTGAGATCCAGGCGCAGACCCTGCCTCCGGCCGAGATCGTCGCACCGGGCGGTACGCCGAGCGCGCCGTGGGTGGCGCACTGGACGGCCGGCTGGGCGCCCACCTACCTCGCCGACCTCGCCTGCGCGCGCGAGTGCTCCCAGGCCGACGTGGTCGGGCTCGGCGCCGCGGACTACGCCTTCGCCCCGGTCCGCGTGCCAGGCCTGGTCAGGCGCGACCTCACCGAAGGCTCCGTGGACGAATGGGCGCGCCGAGGCGCCCGCACGTTCTCAATGAGCCGCTTGGGCGGCTTGGACCGCTTGGGCCGCTGAAGAGACGGACCGCCAGAAGAGATCGGCTGCGAAGGAGGGTCGCACAGTGCCACGTGCTCTCGTATACGGCGATGTGGATCTCAACCTCATCGACGGTTCGGCGATCTGGGCGGCGTCGGTGGTCGAGGCGCTGCACGCGGCCGGCTGCGAGGTCACGTTCGTCCTCAAGGCTCCCGTCCGCACCGACCGTCTGCTTCGCCCCCTGCTCGGCCTCCCCGGGGTGACGATCGTACGCCGCCCCGAAGGCGAGACACGCGGCATGCCGGTGCACGTGGCCGTCGCCAGGCTCCGCGAACTCGACGCGAACCGGCACGATCTGGTCCTCGTCCGCGGCAGGCGGCTGGCCGCCCAGCTGTCCCGTGAGCGGCGCTTCGCCGGCCGGCTCTGGTCCTACCTCACCGACATCCCGCAGTCGCTGACCGACCTCACCGAGGCCGCGTCCCGCGAGCTGGCCGGAATCGCCCACGCCTCCCGCTATGTGCTGTGCCAGACCGAGCAGCTGCGCTCCTTCCTGGAGCAGACCGTGCCCGCGGTCTGTGGGAAGGCCTTCCTGCTGCCCCCGATCGTCCCGCCGGTCCACGCCCAGGCGCGTACGGCCAACGCGCGACCCCGCCTGGTCTATATGGGCAAGTTCGCCCCGCTCTGGAACACCCTGGAGATGACGGCCCTCCCAGCCCGCCTCGACGTCGAACTGCACATGATCGGCGACAAGATCCACGAGCATCCGGCCGGATACGCCAGGAAGATGCGGGCCGCGCTCGACACCGAGGGCGTGGTGTGGCACGGCGGCCTGGCCCGCGACGAGGCCATGCGCCTGGCCGCCACCGGCGACCTCGGACTGTCCTGGCGCGACCCCGAACTCGACGCCAGCCTCGAACTGTCGACGAAGGTGCTCGAATACGGCGCGCTCGGGCTGCCGGTCGTCATCAATCGCACGCCCATGCACGAAGACCTGCTCGGCGCCGACTATCCGCTGTTCGCCGCCACGCTCGACGACGTGGTCGCCGTCTGCAAGGCCGCGCTCGCCGACGAGACCCTTCGCGAGCGGGCCGCGGCGGCCTGCGTCGCCGCCGCACGTCGCTTCGATCTGGATTCCTCCGTACGGCTCCTGCGGCGCTACCTGGATCGGGCCGCTCCCGCCACCGCGCCCCGGCCCCTGAAGGTGGCAGTGGCCGGGCACGACCTCAAGTTCTTCACCGGGATACTGGCCGACCTCCGATCGGTGCGGAACCTCGAGGTCCGCGTCGACCACTGGCACGGGCTCAACCGCCACGACCTGGGCCGCAGCCGGGAGCTGGCCGACTGGGCCGACGTGGTCGTGTGCGAGTGGTGCGGCCCCAACGCCGTCTGGTACTCCAAGAACCACAGACCGGGCCAGCGGCTGCTGGTCCGGCTGCACCGCTTCGAGTTGTACCGCCGCTGGCCCCAGCGGCTGGCCATCGACGCGGTCGACAAGGTGGTGTGCGTAGGACCGCACTACGCCCGGCTGGCCCACGAGATCACCGGCTGGCCGCAGGACAAGATCGTCATGATCCCCAACGGGGTCGACGCCGACCAACTGGACCGGCCCAAGCTGGCCGGGGCCGAGCACACGCTCGCCATGATCGGCATCGCGCCATGGCGCAAGCGATTCGACCTGGCCCTCGACGTGCTGGCCGAGCTACGCCGCGACGACCCGCGCTACGTGCTGGCGGTCAAGGGCAAGCTCCCCTGGGAACACCCGTGGATCTGGCGGCTGCCCGACGAACGCCGCGCGTTCACCGAGGCCTTCGAACGCCTGCGCGCCGATCCCGTGCTCGACCAGGGCGTGGTGTTCGACGGCTTCGGCCGCGACATCGGCGCCTGGCTGCGCCGCGTCGGCTGGACGCTGTCCACCAGCGACGACGAGAGCTTCCACATGGCGGCCGCCGAGAGCGCGGCTTCCGGAGCGGTGCCCGCGCTGCTGCGCTGGCCGGGCGCGGCCGACATCTACGACCCCGCGTGGCTGCACGACGATCCTGCGGCCATCGCCCGCGCCGTTGCCGAAACCGTCGAGGCCGGGCGCTGGCCCGAGGCCGGCGAGCGAGCACGGACCTGGCTCCGCACCAGCGGCTACACCGCCGAGGACATCACCCGCACCTGGCTCGACCTCATCACCAACGCCTAAGACCGCACCCCCGCACCCCCGCACCCCCGCACCCCCGCACCCCCGCACCCCCGCACCCCCGCACCCCCGCACCTGGGCTCGGCCTCACCACCGACGCCTGACCCAAACCCGCGCCACCCCCCGGATCTCTCGCGCCAGGCCGACCGCCGAGCCGACCCTTGCGCCGGGCCAAGGCGCCGGGCTGGCCTTGCGCCGGGGGCGACGTCACCGGGACTCCTCGGATCACAAGCCTGCCGACCTCCGCTGTGCTATCACGCAACAGATCTTAAATCAAGCTATAGATCCGATGTATCAAGGCTCCGCCTCCCACTCCCCCATCACACCCCGCCAACCTGCGGAAACCGTGCTACAACACCTCGCCTGAGATGCCGATATATCAGCATCTCGCGCCGCCTCACGCCACATCCCTGCAGCATCACGTAACAGATCGGATGAATCCACCCTCACCGGGTTGACATGCCCTGTCGCCGTGATTCAGCATCCACGACAGGGCAGACATCCGATGTATTGGGAAGGGACGTTTATGAAAGTTCTCCGACCACATTGGCCGATGTCGTGATCGTCGCGCTGGAAACCCACGACATCCGATTCCCCACGTCCCGGGAACTGGACGGCTCCGACGCGATGAACCCGGATCCCGACTACTCGGCCGCCTATGTGGTGCTGCGCACGGAGGACGATCACGAGGGCCACGGCTTCGCCTTCACCATCGGACGGGGCAACGACGTGCAGACCGCCGCCATCCGGGCGCTCACGCCGTACGTGATAGGACGCGACCCCGACGACATCGGCGCCCTCTACCACGAGCTGGTGCACGACTCCCAGCTGCGCTGGCTCGGCCCCGAAAAAGGCGTCATGCACATGGCCATCGCCGCCGTCGTGAACGCCCTCTGGGACCTCAAGGCCAAGCGCGCCGGAAAGCCGCTCTGGCTGCTGCTGGCCGAACTCGACCCCGAAGAGATCGTCGACCTTGTCGACTTCCGCTACCTGAGCGACGCGCTGACCCGCGACGAGGCGCTGGCCATCCTCCGCGACGCGGCCCCCGGACGCGCCGAGCGCATCGCCCACCTGCGCGCGCACGGCTACCCGGCCTACACGACCTCGCCCGGCTGGCTCGGCTACGACGACGCCAAACTGGCCCGGCTCTGCCGCGAGGCGCTCGACGCCGGCTTCACCCAGATCAAGCTCAAAGTCGGCGCCGACCTCGACGACGACATCCGCCGGATGCGGATCGCCCGCGAGGTCTGCGGCCCGGACTTCAGGATCGCCATCGACGCCAACCAGCGCTGGGACGTCGGCGCCGCCATCGCCTGGATCAAGGCGCTGGCCGAGTTTCAGCCCTATTGGGTGGAGGAGCCGACCAGCCCCGACGACGTGCTCGGCCACGCCGCCATCGCCCGCGCGGTCGCGCCCATCCCGCTCGCCACCGGCGAGCACGTCCAGAATCGCATGATCTTCAAGCAGCTCCTGCAGGCCGACGCCGTGTCGTTCCTGCAGATCGACGCCGTACGGGTGGCCGGCGTCAACGAGAACCTCGCGATCTTGCTGCTGGCCGCCAAATTCGGCGTCCCGGTCTGCCCCCACGCCGGCGGCGTCGGCCTCTGCGAACTGGTCCAGCACCTGGCCATGTTCGACTACGTCGCGGTCAGCGGCTCCCTGTCCGGCCGCGTCATCGAATATGTCGACCACCTGCACGAACACTTCCACGACCCGGTCCTGATCGTGAACGGCGCCTACCGGCCGCCGGACACGCCCGGGTTCAGCGCGACCATGCTGCCGCGCTCCATATCCGATCACAGCTATCCGGATGGCCGCGTCTGGCGGGCGCTCACCCCCCTGAAATGAGGACCCATGAAATCACGATCCCTGGCGGCCGGCGCCGCCCTTCTCACCGCCGCACTCAGTCTGGCCGCGTGCGGGGGTGGCGATACCAGTACGGGCGCCAGTTCGGGCCCCAACACGGCCGCGGCGACCGGCGGGGCCGCCGCCTCCGGCAAGATCGGCGTTGACTTCCCCCGCGCCGACTCCGACTTCTGGAACTCCTTCAACAAGTACGTTCCGAAGCTCGCCGGTGAGATGGGCGTCGACCTGATGCCGCCCACCAACTCCCAGAACGACATCTCCAAGCTGGTCGCCAACACCCAGGCCCTGGTCGGGCAGGGCGCGAAGGCCATCATTATGGCGCCGCAGGACACCGGCGCCATCGCCTCGACCCTCGACAGCCTCGCGCAGAAGAACATCCCGGTCGTCTCCGTCGACACCCGCCCGGACAAGGGCAAGGTCTACATGGTCGTACGGGCCGACAACCGCGCGTACGGCGAGAAGGCCTGCCAGTTCCTCGGCGAGAAGCTGGCCGGGAAGGGCAAGGTCGTGCAGCTGATGGGCGCGCTGTCGTCCATCAACGGCCGCGACCGGGCCGAGGCGTTCCGCGACTGCATGAAGGCGAAGTTCCCGGGGATCCAGGTCTTCGAGGCGCCCACCGAGTGGGAGGGCTCAAAGGCCGCGTCGATGCTGCAGACCCTGCTCCAGCAGAACCCCGACATCAAGGGCATCTACATGCACGCGGGCGGCGTCCACCTGGCCCCGACCCTCCAGGTGCTCCAGGCCAAGGGCCTGCTGGTGCCGCCGACCGACCCCAAGCACATCTTCGTCGTCTCCAACGACGGCATCCCGCAGGAGTTCGCCGCCATCCGCAAGGGCGACATCGACGCGACCGTCTCCCAGCCCGCCGACCTGTACGCCAAGTACGCGCTGTTCTACGCGAAGGCGGCGATCGACGGCAAGACGTTCCAGCCCGGCCCGACCGATCACGACAGCACGATCATCCAGCTACCGAACGGCCTCGAAGACCAGCTTCCCGCGCCGCTCGTGACCAAGGAGAATGTCGATGATCAGACCCTCTGGGGCAATCAGGTTAAGTGATGACATTTAGTGAAAATATGGCCGAAGCGGGCCCGGTCGCCGTCGAGGCGACCGGGATCGTCAAGCGCTTCGGCCCGACCGTCGCCCTCGACGGGGCGGACCTCCGCCTCGCCGAGGGCGAGGCCCACGCCCTCGTGGGCCGCAACGGCGCGGGCAAGTCCACGCTGGTCTCGATCCTGACCGGGCTGCAGCGGCCCGACGCCGGCGAGATCAGATTCGGCGGGCGGCCCGCGCCGCCGCTCGCCGATCGCGAGGCGTGGCGACAGCAGGTCGCCTGCGTGTATCAGAAATCCACGATCATCCCGGCGCTCACCGTCGCCGAGAACCTGTTCCTCAACAGGCAGACCACCGGCGGCCCCATCCGCTGGCGCGCGCTGCGGGCCCGCGCCCGCGACGTGCTCGAACAGTACGGCGTGGACGTCGACGCCGATCGCCAGGCCGGCGATCTCGGCGTGGAGCAGCGGCAGCTCGTCGAGATCGCCCGCGCGCTCTCATTCGGCGCCCGGTTCATCATCCTCGACGAGCCCACCGCGCAGCTGGACGGCCCGGCCATCGGCCGGCTCTTCGAACGCCTACGCGGACTCGGGCGGCAGGGCGTGACCATCCTCTACATCTCCCACCACCTCGAGGAGATCTACGAGATCTGCCGGCGTGTCACGGTCTTCCGCGACGCCCGGCACGTGATCACCCGCCCGGTCGCCGACCTGCCGCACGACGAACTGGTCGCCGCGATGACCGGCGAAGGCACGGTGCTCGGCCAGGCCCGCGACCGATCGATCGACACCGGCGCGGCGGTCGTGCTCGCCGCCGACGGCCTCAGCCTCCCCGGCGCGTACGAGGACGTGACCTTGTCCGTACGGGCCGGAGAGATCGTCGGAGTGACCGGGTCGGGCAGCAGCGGCAAGGTCAGCCTGGCCGAGACCCTGGTCGGGCTGCGCCGTGCCGCGACCGGCAGCGTGCGGGTCAACGGGACCACCCTCCGACCCGGCGACGTCCGCGCCGCGCTCCGCGCCGGCCTCGGCTTCGTGCCGCAGGACCGCAACCGGGAGGGATTCGTCCCGCTGCTGTCCATCACCGAGAACGTCACCATGCCCATCCCCGACCTGGAACGCCCTGCCCGCCGATCCCGGGCCACCCAGATGATCACCACGCTGGACATCAAGGCCACCGGGCCCGACCAGCAGGTGGGCGACCTGTCGGGCGGCAACGCGCAGAAGGTGGTGTTCGCCCGGGCGCTGGCCGACCGGCCCGCCGCCCTCGTCGTGGTCAACCCGACCGCGGGCGTCGACGTCAAAGCCCGCCAATCGCTGCTCGGCACCATCGAGGACGCCGCCGGCCGCGGGGCGGGGACCGTGCTCGTCTCCGACGAACTGGACGACCTCCGCGTCTGCGACCGCGTGCTGGTGATGTTCCACGGCCGGATCGTCAAGGAACTGCCCCGCGGGTGGGCGGACACCGAGTTGGTGGCAACCATGGAAGGTATCGGGAACTGATGGCCACAACCCCCTCGCGGCAGACGACCTGGTCCCCGCGCGACCTCAACGTCCGCATCGGGCGGCTGCGGGACTTCACCCTGGTCCCGGTCATCGTCGTGCTGCTGATCGCCGGCGCGCTGGTCGACCCGGTCTTCCTGACCACCGGCAACCTGATCAACGTGCTGCAGCAGCAGTCGGCCCTCGCGCTGGTCGTGCTGGCCGAGACGCTGATCCTGATCTCCGGCAAGTTCGACCTGTCGCTGGAGTCGACCGTCGGCATGGCCCCGGCGGTCGGCGTGATGCTGGTCATCCCGGCCTCGGCGGGCGGCTTCGGCATCCAGCTGCCCGCGATCCTCGCCATCCCGCTCTGCCTGCTGATCGGCGCGCTCGTGGGCGCGTTCAACGGGCTGCTCATCCTGCGCTTCCAGCTGTCGGCATTCGTGGTGACGCTCGCCATGCTGATCGTCGTACGCGGGCTGCAGCTCGGCCTCACCCAGGGCAAGAGCCTGTTCGACCTGCCGAAATCCTTCCTCTACCTCGGCAGCGCGACCTGGCTCGGCGTGCCCGCCGCGATCTGGATCACGGCCGTGGTGTTCCTCGCCGGAATCCTCACGCTCGCCTACTTCCGCGCCGGCAGATCCCTGTACGCCATCGGCGGCAACGCCGACGCCGCCCGGGCCGCCGGAATCCGCGTCGAGCGCGTCCTCTGGATCGTCTTCATCGTCGGCGGCACACTGGCCGCGCTCGCCGGCGTCCTCGAGACCGGACGGCTCGGCGGCATCAGCGCCAACCAGGGCTCCGGCTGGATCTTCATGGTCTTCGCCGCGGCCGTCATCGGCGGCGTCAGCATGGACGGCGGGAAGGGCACCATCCTCGGCGCCCTGACCGGTGTCCTGGTGATCGGCCTGGTCGAGAACATCCTCACCCTCAAGGGCGTCCCCGGAGAGTGGAAGCAGCTCGTCTACGGCGCGATCATCCTGGTCGCCCTCATGATCAGCCGGCTGGCGGGCGGAAAGGCCCAGGAGTGACCTTCACGAGGGGGCGCCGTCCAGCACCTCGACCTGGCCGGTGTCCAGCGAGTAGTACGCGCTGACCACGGCCAGGGTCCCCTTGCTCACCATCGGCGCGAGATCGCGGTTGCCCCGCAGGGCATCCGCGGTCAGCTTCGCCTGGGCCCTGGCCATCGACTCGACCGGCTCGACACCACCCTTCGTGGCGATCTGCTCGTATGCCGGGCGAAGCGCCAGCTCGATGGCCCGCAGGTTGCCCGGCAGCGGCTTGCCGCCCTTCAGGGCCTGGTACGCCGCCGCGACCGCCCCGCACCGCTGGTGACCGAGCACGACGATCAGCGGCGACCCGCTGACCAGCGGCCCGTATTCGACGGACCCGGTGACCACCGGCCCCACCGCCTGGCCGCCGGTGCGCATCACATAGAGATCGCCGAGCCCCGTGTCGAAGACGAGCTCGGGCGGGACCCGCGAGTCGATGCACGACAGGACCACCCCGTAGGGCTCCTGCTTGTGCGCCAGCAACTCCCGGCGGGTGGGATCGCGGTCAGGATGCTGAAGAGCGCCGCTCACCCAGCGCTTGTTGCCCGCCATCAGCTGTTCGTAGGCGGCCTTCGGCGAGTCCGGAGCCGTTGACGGCAGAACAGAGGGCGACGGGGACGGCCCCGCGGACGCACGCGGATACGCGAACGACCCCGCGAGTGATCCCGCGACGGACACGACACCCGCCAGCAGCGTTCGCCGCCCCGGACCGTCGATTTGAGCGCTCATATCCTGATTCGTTCCCATCCCAGGCCAGGGCCCGGCAATGGCAGCGTGACGGCCGGGTCAGCGGCGCGGTGCGCACCTGGCGGACAGGGCGCGGACAAGGCGCGGACAGTCGGCGAACAAGTGGCGGGCAGCAAAGCGGCGAACAGAGCGACCAAAAACCTTTAACATTTCTAACACTTGCTCCGGCTGTTGACCCGTCTCAGCACAGAAGTTACGTTTCAGAAAACCTTTTACGTGCGTTTTTCGGGGGGTGCGCACAGACCCCTGGAGGCGTAATTTGCGAAGGCTCCTGACCGCCGCCGCAATCGTGGCGCTCGCGGTCTTCCCACTCCCCGCCCAAGCGGCCCCCGTCACCTTCACCAGCACCGCCGTCGCCAACGCCGCCGGCCTCTGCATGGACGTGCCCGGCGGATCGAGCGCCAACAACGTGCAGCTCACCCAGGCCGCCTGTTCCGGCGGCGCCGGCCAGTCGTACACGTTCACGCCGGTCAGCGGCACCACCGACACCTACACCATCGGCACGCTCACGGCCGGCAAGTGCGTCGACGTCTTCAACGTCTCCACCGCCGACAACGCGGCCATCATCCAGTGGACCTGCAACACCGGCGCCAACCAGCGGTTCCGCCTGATCGCCGCCGGCTCGAACTTCCAACTCATGGCCACCCACTCCAGCAAGTGCATCGCCGCGGGCGGCGACTCGACCGCGGCCGGGACGGGGCTAGTGCAACTGCCGTGCACCAGCGCCCGCGTGTGGCGGATCCCCGGATTCAACCCAGGCACCGGGACCACCTTCCAAGGCCTGCCCAGCGTCGACCCCAACGCCTGCCACAACGCCGGCCTGCCGAGGTCGTACGGGACGAACTTCCCGACGCCGCGGGACCCGTTCGCGCAGGGGTTCTTCAACCAGAGCGCGCTCGGCTGGGACGGCAACTACTGGCCCGTCTTCACCTATCTCTCCGGCTCGTTCTTCGCGCGTGGCGTCCCCGTCTCGTCCACGATCGGCGGCACCGCGTACTGCGGTGCCATGTACTCGTTCTCCGCGTACGGCTTCGGCGGCAACCCGGCCGCCCAGTCGGTGCAGTGGACCATGGACAACGGGTATCTGCCGGCGCTGAAGACCACCCGCACGTCGGGCAACGTCACGATCTCGATCAAGGACTTCGCCAATCGCGTGGTGATCGGGGGCAACCCGTTCGTGCTCATGTACGCGCGGGTCTCCGTCACCAACAACGGGACCAGCGCCGTGAGCGTGCCGCCCGGCGGCAGCGGGCCCAACCTGCTCAGGCTCACCCCGACCTCGCTGGACACGGTCCAGCCGGGGGCGACCAACAACCACGACTTCGTGGTCGCCGTCGACGCGTTCGGCACCGGAGCCACGCTCCCCACCGGTACCGCACTGCAGAACGGCGCGCCGAGCTATGACACCTCGTACAACCAGATGGCCGCCTACTGGAATTCGCGTGTCGCCGAGACGGTCAACCTCACGCTGCCGAACCTGACCCTTCCCAACACCGGCAGCCTCGCCAACCCTGGCACCGCGCTGATCAACGCGTTCAAGGCGGGGACCATCTACAACCTCATGGTCCAGGTCGGCAAGAACGAGTTCTCCGGCGCCAACAACTACGCCTGGCTGCTCAACCACGACGTGCCCGGCGAACTGGAGGCCAAGTTCGCCACCGGCGACTTCCACGACGCCCAGAACCTGCTGTTGACGGCCCGGATCTCGGAGGCCTCGAACTTCAACGAGGTCGGCGCCAACTGGTATTGGGACGGCGTCTGGAAGACCATGGGCACCTGGGCCCTCTACCTGGCCAAGACCAACGACACGGCGTTCGTCAACCAGTTCTTCAACGACACCGGAGGAACGTGGGGGCCGAGCCTTCGGACCATCGCCAGGACCAACTTCCCGGCCCAGCTGGACACCGACGGCACACTGCGGTCCAACTTCGACAACGACTCCACCGGCCGCTGGCTGTTCAGCAACTACTCGGCGCTGGAGATGCTCGCCGCGTACAAGTACATCGCCACCCGGCTCGGGCAGACGGCCGAGGCCACGTGGGCGCAGGGCGCCTACACGAGCCTGCACAACGCGCTCAACACGGTCATCGGCAACAACCAGGCGGCCAACGGGTTCGACTTCCTGCCCTGTGAGGTGCACCGGCCCAACACGGCCAACCGCTGCAACACCTTCAACGACGCCAACTGGGCCTCGCCCGGCTGGGTCGGGCAGAACCAGTGGTCGACCATGCTGATGGGCGGCACCCTGTCGGGGATCGTCGGCGACCCGGGCCAGATCGACCGCATGTATCAGTGGGGGTTCAACCGGCTGTCCGCCAACGGGCTGCCGTTCCCCACGTTCGGCGCGTTCAACGGATACTCGACCGCGTACAACACGTCGTACTCGTCGGACGGGCTCTACAGCACCCAGTATCGCGACCTGCCGATCACGTCGTACGCCTGGCAGATCAGGACCACCACCGGCGGCCCCAACGCCTGGTGGGAGGCGAACGGCAGCGGGCCGAGCACCTCCAACCCGTGGATCGGCAGCCACGCCGGCCCGCAGTTCGGGGCCTGCCCGTACGCGTGGCCGATCTCCGGGCAGCAGCTCGGGCTGTTGCACTCGGTCGTGGCCGAAGGCCTGACCGCGGCCGGCTCCGGGCCGTACACCTTCACCCGGCCGCTGTACATCGGGCGCGGCATCCCCAACACGTGGATCGCCGCCGGTCAGACCATCGCGGCGAGCAACCTGACGTCGTCGTACGACATCACGAGCGGCGCCCGCTCGACATACGGCGTGTCGATCGCCGTCACCCGCCCGGCCAGCCAGCGGATCGTCACGGTGTCCATCACCGGGACGCCGCCCGGCGGCACGGTCCGGATCCAGCTGCCCATCTTCGCCTCTGTCGGCGTGACCGGCGTCACCGGCGGCACGTTCGCCAACGGCACCGTCACCGCCTCCTCGAGCTCGGCAAGCACCGTCACCATCACCCTCGCCTCATAGGAGCTTCCCGTGGACCGTCGCGACTTCATGAAGGCCGCGGGCGGTACGACGGTGGGGCTGGTCGTCGCGGGCGGGATCATCAGCGATCCCGCACGCGCGGCCGCCCGCGCAGACATCGGCGTGTCCGTCTTCCCGTTTCCGCTGTCCCAGGTCACCCTCCTGGACGGGCCGTTCAGGAGCAACATGCTCCGCACCCAGGCCTACCTCACGTTCGTCGATCCCGATCGGCTGCTGCACACCTTCCGGCTCAACGCCGGGCTCGCCTCCTCGGCCACCCCCGTCGGCGGCTGGGAGTCGCCCACCACCGAGCTGCGCGGCCACTCCATGGGCCACCTGCTGTCCGCGCTCGCGCAGTCGTACGCGAACACGGGCAGCGCCGCGCACAAGACCAAAGGCGACTATCTCGTCGCTGAGCTGGCCAAATGCCAGCGGGCGAGCGGCTACCTGTCGGCCTATCCCGAGACCTTCTTCGACCGGCTCGAGAGTGGCCAGTCGGTGTGGGCTCCGTACTACACCATCCACAAGATCATGGCCGGGCTGCTCGACCAGAATCTGCTGGCCGGCAACGCGCAGGCGCTGACCGTGCTGCAGAACATGGCGGCCTGGGCCGACACCCGCACAGGGCGGCTCACGACGGCGCAGATGCAGGCCGCGCTGAACACCGAATTCGGCGGCATGCCCGAGGTGCTGACCAACCTGTATCAGGCCACGGGCAACGCCGCGGCGCTGACCACCGCGCAGCGGTTCGACCACGCCACGATCCTCAACCCGCTGGCCAACGGACAGGACCAGCTGGCCGGCAAGCACGCCAACACGCAGATCCCCAAGATCATCGGCGCGATCAGGGAGTACCACGCGACCGGGACGGTGCGTTACCGCGACATCGCCCGATTCTTCTGGGACACCGTGATCAACCATCACTCGTACGTGATCGGTGGGAACAGCAACGGCGAGTACTTCCAGACCCCCGACGCCATCGCCTCCCAGCTCAGCGACACCACCTGCGAGGTCTGCAACACCTACAACATGCTGAAACTGGCCCGGCAGCTGTTCTTCACCGACCCCAGCCGGGTCGACTACCTCGACTACTACGAGAAGGCCCTGTTCAACCAGGTCCTCGGGCAGCAGGATCCGCAGTCGTCGCACGGCTTCGTCACCTACTACACGCCGCTTCGGGCCGGCGGCGCCAAGTCGTACAGCAACGACTACAACAACTTCACCTGCGACCACGGCACCGGCATGGAGAGCAACACCAAGTACGCCGACTCGATCTACTTCTTCGCGGGCGAGACGTTGTACGTGAACCTGTTCATCGCCTCCCAGCTGTCGTGGCGGGGAATGACGATCCGGCAGGACACGACGTTCCCCGAGCAGGCCTCGACGCGGCTCACCATCATCTCGGGCGGCGGACACATCGCCCTGAAGATCCGCATACCGTCGTGGACGTCGGGGGCGACCGTACGGGTCAACGGGGTTTCACAGAGCGGCGTCGCGGCCGGGCTCTACCCGATCGACCGGACGTGGGCGGCCGGCGACGTCGTCGACGTCACTTTGCCGATGGCGCTGACACTGGAGAGGACGCCCGACAACCCGCAGGTCCAGGCGGTGAAGTACGGCGGCATCGTGCTGGCCGGGCAATACGGTTCGACCGGTCTGAGCGCGCTGCCGGCGCTGAACGCGGCGTCGATCGCGGCGACGTCGACGCCGCTGCAGTTCACCGCCACGGCCAACGGATCGACCGTGACGCTGCTGCCGTTCTACAAGACCCACCACGTCAACTACACCGTCTACTGGTCGGTGTCGGCGCCGCCGCCGGCGTTCCTCGCCTGGTACAAATTCGACGAGACCAGCGGCACGACCGCGGCCGACGCGTCCGGCGCCAACCATCCGGCCACCGTCGCCGGTGGCACGTCGTGGGTGGCCGGCCGCACAGGAAACGCCCTCAACCTGGCCGGAAGCAACGGATACGCCCGATTGCCCAACGGGATCCTGGGCGGAGTCGGCGACTTCACCGTCGCCTGCTGGGTGCGGCTCACCGCCGTCTCGAACTGGAGCCGGATCTTCGACTTCGGGACGGGGACGACGGCCAACATGTTCCTCGTGCCGCGGAGCGGCGGCGGGACCGTGCGGTTCGCCATCACCACCTCGGGCGCCGGTGGAGAGCAGCAGGTCAACGGCCCCGCCGCGCTCGCCACCGGCGCATGGGCGCACGTCGCCGTCACCCTGTCGGGCAACACCTGCATCCTCTACGTCAACAAGGCCGAAGTGGCAAGGAACACGGGCGTGACCCTCAGGCCGAGCGGACTGGGCGCCACGACCGCCAACTACCTGGGGCGCTCGCAATATTCGGGCGACCCCTATCTGAACGGGCAGCTCGACGACTTCCGCCTCTACAGCCGAGCCCTGTCAGCCGCCGAAATAGCCGCCCTCTAGCAAATCTCCCGCGCTCGGCCGATCTGGCCGGGCGCGGGTCTATTGAGGCGACTGCGGGAGCTTGACCGAGCCGCGCTTGGCCTTCGGCGCGGAAGGCGGCGGCACCACGGGGCCGATGTCGCCGTCGGGCGCCTCGTCGAGGTCGACGATGACCGGGGCGTGGTCGCTCGGGCCCGTGCCCTTGCGCGCCTTGCGATCCACCCACGCGGCCTCGACCCGCTCGGCCACCGGCGCGGACGCCAGGATCAGGTCGATCCGCATGCCCAGATCCTGGTGGAACATCCCGGCCCGATAATCCCAGTAGGTGAACACCCGCTGGGCCGGCCAGCGATCCCTGACCACGTCGTGGAGGCCCGTGGCCTGGAGATCGGCCAGCGCCGCCCGCTCCGGCGGGGTCACGTGCGTCTGCCCCACATAGGCCTCGGGGTCGAACACATCCTCGTCGTCCGGCGCAATGTTCATGTCGCCGCACACCATGACGGCCTCGGGACCGGCCTTGACGACGTCGCGCAGGGTCGCCAGCCAGGCGAGCTTGTAGTGGTAGTGCTCGGAATCCGGAACGCGCCCATTGGGCACGTACAGCGAGTGCACCCGGACGCCGCCGCAGGTCGCCGAGACCGCGCGCGCCTCCTGATGCGGGAAGCCCGGCCCGCCCGGCAGGCCGACGACCACGTCGTCGAGGCCGACCTTGGAGAGCAGCGCCACCCCATTCCACTGAACCTCGCCGTTGAGCGCCACCTCATAACCGCGCGCCGCCAGCTCCTCGCCCAGCAACGCCATGAACGCGTCGTTGGCCAGCTTGGTCTCCTGCAGGCAGACGACGTCGGGCCGTCGCTCATCAAGCCACGGCAGCAACCGCGGCACCCGCTGCTTGACCGAATTCACATTCCAGGTGGCTACCCGCACTCCGCAACACTAGCTCCTCGCCACGACACAAACGCGGCTGAGCGAACACCGCCCGGTAGGGTCGCTTGGCATGGGTGAGGAGCTGGACGGGCTGACGGGGCGGCTGCGCGAGTTCGTGCGGGTGCGCGACTGGGAGGGGTTCCACACGCCGAAGAACCTCGCCATGGCGCTCGCGGGAGAGGTCGGGGAACTGGTCGCGGAGTTCCAGTGGCTGACCCCGGCCGAGTCGCACAGCCTGGACCCGGACGCGCGGGCCCGCGTGCGCGCCGAGCTGGGCGACGTGATGGTCTATCTCGTCCGGCTGGCCGACGTCCTCGGCATGGATCTGGCCGAGGCCGCCAACGCCAAGCTCGACGAGAGCGAACGCCGCTACGACCCGGCGCGCTATCGCGGCACGGCCAAGAAGGCGCCGCCGCTGCCCTCATGACGTCCCTGTGCCGCGGTTCTACTGACCGGCCGGCCCCGCGGAGCCCTGCCTGGCGGCCCGATATTCGGCGACCACCAGATCGGTCAGTTCCTGTACGGATGTCTTGGCGGTCTCCTTGTCGAAGGTGATGGTCCCGTGCTGCAGCAGGTTGACCCGGTCGCACACCTCGAGGACCTGCGCGTAGTTGTGCGCGATGATCAGGATGGAGACCTCGCCGCGCGCCTTCAGGTCGCGGACGAGGTCGAGGATGAGCGCGCCCTCCTTGGCGCCCATGGCGGCGAGCGGCTCGTCGAGCAGCAGGATCCGCGACTGCGAGTAGACCGAGCGGGCCACCGCGATGGCCTGCCGCTGCCCGCCGGACAGCTGCGCCACCTGGACGTCCACGGACGGGATGCGCACGCCCATGTCCGCCAGGTGCTCGCGGGCCAGCCGGCGCATCTTGCGGTTGTCGAGGAACCGCCCGAGGAACACCGGCTCCCGGTTGAGGAACATGTTGTGGTAAACGCTCAGCTCGTTGACCAGCGCCAAATCCTGATAGACCGTGTCGATCCCGAGTGAGCGGGCGTGGTCCACCGATTTGAGCTCGACCGGCTCCCCGTCGACCAGGATCCGTCCCGCGTCGGGCCGGTGGAAGCCGCAGATGATCTTCATGAGCGTCGACTTGCCGGCGCCGTTGTCTCCGATGAGGCCGAGCACCTCGCCCGCGCCGAGCCGCAGGTTCACGTCCGACAGCGCGGTCACCGCGCCGAACCGCTTGGCGACGTTCTCAACGCGCAACACATCCCGCTTGGTGTCACCGTCCAACGCGACCACCCCTCCTCAACCGGGTCAGATAGACGTTGGCGATCATCGAGAGCAGGATCGCCGCGCCGAGGATCAGGAAGTACGGGTTGGCGGAGATGCCGATCAGGTTCATCCCGTTCTGCAGCTCGGCCAGGACGAGCGCGCCGAGCGCGCCGCCGATGATCGTGCCGGAGCCGCCGGCGAGCGCCGTGCCGCCGATCACGGCCGCGGCGACCGCGGTGAACATCAGGCCGGTGCCGCCGCCCAGGTTGGGGTCGATCGTGTGGATCCGGAACGCCTCTATCAGCCCCGCGAACGCCCCCAGCGTGCTGGCGATCATGAAGTTGCCGATCTTGATGCGGCCGGTCCTGATGCCCGACTCGGACGCGCCCAGCGGGTTGCCGCCGACCGCGATCGTGTGCAGCCCCCAGCGCGTGCGGGTCAGCACCACGTGGAAGATCACCACGATGATCAGGCCCCACGCCAGGTGGGCCCAGTCCCCCGCGCCGAGCCACGTCCCGATGGCGTTGTCCACCGACGCCGGGATCTCCGCCGGGTAGGCGTGCGACGTGGTCAGCACGACGCCGGTGATGAAGTAGAACGTGCCGAGCGTGGTCACGAACGACGGCACCTTCAGCACCACCGTCACGAAGCCGTTGATCAGCCCGATCAGCGTCCCGGCCAGCAGCGCCAGCACGATGGCCGGAATCGCGGGGATCGAGTAGAAGTCGATGGCGTAGTGCATGAGGAACGGCGACAGCGCCGCCACCACCCCGACCGACAGGTCGATCTCGCCGCTGACCAGCAGCAGCACGATGCCACACGCGACGATCGCGCTGGGCGCCGTCGCCTGCCAGATGTTGACGAGGTTGGCGTGGGTGAGGAAGGCGTCACTCGCCGAGGCGAAGTAGGCCCCGAGGACCAGCGCCACTATCAGGACGCTGGCCTCCCGGTGCCGCAGGAACTGGTCGCGGGCCCCCTTCAGCAGGGCCCGCGCCCGCGAGCCTTGCGGCTCGCGGGTCGCGGTCTGTGAGACTGCGCGTTCGGTCATGTCACGCATGGGCGATGGCGCCGGTCCGGTCGACCACCTTCTGCTCGTCGGAGGAGCCTTCGAAGCGGGTCTGCGTGGTCTGATACGGCTCCACGTTGTCCTTGGTCACGAAGAGCAGGCCGGTGTTGGTCGTAGGCGGCGCGATCAGCCCGCCGGACAGCTTGTAGAGGTAGAGCGCCACCACGGGTAAGAAGCCCTGCAGGTAGGGCTGCTGGTCGATGGTGTAGTCGAGGTCGCCCGCCTTGATCCCGGAGAGCGTCTCGGGCACCAGGTCGAAGCCGCCGGCCACCTTCAGGCCCTTGCCGCGCAGGCCGTACTTCTTGACGACCTGACCGATCGACTGGGTCGACCCGGCGTCCACGGCCAGCATTCCGGCCAGGCCCGCGTGCCCCTGGGCGTACGCGTCGATGATGGACAGGCCCTTGGTGATGTCGGCGTTCGTGCCGACCGCGGTGAACTTGACGGGCTTGCCGGAGTCCTTGATCGCCTGTTCGGCGCCGTCGATGCGGGGCTGGATGTTCAGCGCGCCGGGCGTGGCGATGAAGCCCACCACGTCGCCCGAGTCGATCTGGGTCAGCGCCCGCTGCCCGAGCGCGTAGCCGGACTCGTAGAGGCCTTGGCCGATGTACGCCAGCCGAGCCGTTCCCGGGTCGTCGCGCGCGCCGTCGGCGTTGTAGGAGACGACCGGGATGCCGGCGTCGAGCGCCTTGTTGACCGGGTCGCGGAACGCGGCCTTGTCGACCACGGCGAGGGCCAGCCCGTCGGCCTTGGCGGAGATGGCGGTGTTGGTGGCGTTGACCATCTCGGCCACGATCGAGTCCTTCGACCCGGTCCACTGGAAGTCGGCGCCGAGCAGGGCGCACGCGTCCTGCGCGCCGTACTGCGTGGGGGTGAAGAACGGGTTCGTGGTGACGTGGCAGACGAAGACGAACTTCCACTTCGGCGTGCTGGGGAAGTCGCCGTGTCCGGCGGCGGGGGCGGCCGCCTGGGAGCCGCTCCCCGCGGCCTTGCCGTTGTCGCTCGAGCAGGCGGCGAGCAATGCCGACGCCGCAGCGGACGCGCTGACCAGGCCCGCCCCGGTCAATAACCGACGCCGCGCGACGTTCGTGAGGTTGAGTGTGTCAAGAGCTTCTTCGATCTTCGGGTTCACATCTCCTCCAGGGGGAGCTCTCCGGCTGCCAGCCAGCCATCTATTTGTTCAGGGCGCCGGGCGCCCACAATGGCCCCGGTGACGCCGGGGCGGGTGAGCGTCCACGCGACCGCGATTGCGGCCACGGGAACGCCGTGACGGGCCGCGACCGGCCTCAGGCGGGCCAGGATCGGCCGTGCCTGCTCCCTCCGGGCGGCGAACTCTGAATCGGCGGCCCGCCAGTCGTCCGGCGGGAGTTGTTCCGGCAGCAAGTCCGTGAGCAGCCCCGATTCGAGCGGGCTGTAGACGATCACCCCGGTGTCGTGCGCGGCGCACCACGGGATGACGTCGTCGGCGGCGTCCGGCCGCAGCAGCGAAAGAGGCGGCTGGAGGCTGTCGACGTGACCCAGCTTCTCGGCGGCGGCCAGCTGGTGTACGTCGAAGTTGGACACCCCGGCCGCCCGGATCTTCCCGGACGCGCGCAGGTCCAGCATCTGCTGCCAGTACTCCTCGAGCGGCTCGTCGGGCGGCCAGTGGACCTGAAGCAGGTCGATCCGCTCCGCCCCGAGCCGGGTCAGCGACGCGTCGACCTGGGCGGCCAGACCGCTCATGGTCTTGCGGGCCGGCGCCATCGCGTCCTGGCTCGACCAGTCGAGGCCGCACTTGGTGAAGACGTACGGCCGGTCGGCCTCCGGCAGTTCCCGTACGGCCCGGCCCACCACCTCCTCGGAGTGGCCGTGCCCGTACACGGGGGCCGTGTCGATCCAGTTGACGCCGAGTTCGACGGCGCGCCGGATGGTGGCGATCGACTGGCTGTCGTCGGTCACGCCCCAGGCGTGCTCCCAGCCGAGCCCGCTCATGGCCCACGAACCGAGCCCGAGCGGCGTGATCTCCATCCCCGTCGTCCCCAACGGGCGTCGTCGCACCTCACACCCCCGCGGAGCGACGCCGTGTGCCGAGCGCCCGCTGCAGGACGATGAACACGAACAGCAGGACGCCGATGGCGATCCTGGTCCACCACGAGCTCAGCGTGCCCTGGAAGTTGAGCAGTGTCTTGATCGTGCCGAGCAGCATCACGCCGAGCAGCGTGCCGAGCACGTAGCCGTAGCCGCCGGTCAGCAGCGTGCCGCCGATCACGACGGCCGCGATGGCGTCCAGCTCCATGCCGACCGCGTGGAGGCCGCTGCCGGACAGCGTGTAGACGCCGAACAGCACGCCGGCGATGGCCGAGCAGACGCCGCTGACCACGTAGGTCAAGATCCGCGTACGGCCCAGCGGCAGACCCATGAGCAGGGCCGACTGGGCGCTGCCGCCCACGGCGTACACATTGCGGCCGAACCGCGTGTAGTGCAGCATCCAGTACGCGATGGCCACGATGACCAGCACGAGGATCACCGTCGGCTTGATGAACATGTCGCCGGGCACGGCGATCGGGGTCTGCACCCAGTCGAAGAACGGATCCTTGATCGGGATCTGCTCGATGCTGATCACGAAGCAGAGGCCGCGGGCCAGGAACATCCCGGCCAGGGTCGCGATGAACGGCTGGATCTCGAACTCGTGGATCACGTACCCCTGGATGAACCCGAGCAGCGCGCCCGCGGCGATCGCGGTCACGATGGCCAGCCAGGCGGGCCACCCCATGCCGGTCAGCCAGGCGCAGAGCATGGCGCCGAGCGCGACCACGGCGCCGACCGACAGGTCGATCCCGCCGGACAGGATCACGAACGTCATGCCGACCGCGGTCACCAGCAGGAACCCGTTGTCGATGAACAGGTTGACGACGACCTGCCCGGTCCCGAAGTCGGGGTAGTAGAGGATCGACCCGACCACGAAGACCGCCACCAGCAGTCCGAGCGTGACCAGCACCGGCAGATATCCGCGCCTGCTGACGAACGTGAAGGCCGTCATGCCGCGCTTGCCCATGAACGTCAACGCCGTCATGCCGAAACCTCCAGGTCACCGCTGTCACTGGCCGGGACTTCGGCCTTGGGCTGTGGCGGTGGCCGCTTGTGCCTGCGCCGGAACACCTTGGCCCGGAACGCCGGCGACTGGATCAGGCAGACCAGCGCGACGACCACGGCCTTGAACACCAGGACACGGTAGGAGGGCACCCCCGCCGTGTAGATGGTCGTGGAGATCGTCTGAATGATGAGCGCGCCGATGATGGTCCCGGCCAGCGAGAACCGGCCGCCGATCAGCGAGGTGCCGCCGATGACGACGGCGAGGATCGCGTCCAGCTCCATCCAGAGGCCGGCGTTGTTGCCGTCCGCGGCGGCGATGTTCGAGCTGATCATCAGCCCCGCGATGCCGGAGCAGAGCGCGCAGAACATGTACGCCATGATGATCAGGCTGCGGGACCGGATGCCGACCAGCCGGGAGGCCTCCGCGTTGCCGCCGACCGCCTCGATCAGCAGGCCGAGCGCCGTCCGCCTGACCAGCACCGCGGTGATGGCCGCCACCACGACCACCACGATGATCGCGAACGGCAGGCCGAGCCAGTAGCCGCCGCCGATCAGCTTGTACGGCGGGCTGTTCACCGTGATGATCTTCCCTGAGGTGATCAGCTGGGCCACGCCGCGGCCCGCCACCATCAGGATGAGGGTCGCGATGATGGGCTGGATTCCGAGCCAGGCGACCAGCATCCCGTTCCAGAGACCGAGCGCCAGCGACAGGACCAGGGCCAGCGCGACCGCGAACAGCACCCCGCCGACCGACCCCTGGTTGGCCTGGTCGCTGATGATGTAGCAGGCCAGGGCGCCCGAGATGGCGACGGTCGCGCCCACCGACAGGTCGATGCCGCCGGTGGCGATCACCGTCACCATGCCCAGCGCGATCAGGATCAACGGCGCGCCGAACAGCAGGATGTCGATGAGGCTTCCGTACAGGTGACCGCTCTTGACCTCGACGCTGAAGAAGCCGGGGGTGACGATCCGGTTGCCGAGCAGCAGCGCGACCAGCGCCACGACCGGCCAGAAGAGCCTGTGCTTGATCATTGCGCCGCCCCTTCGGCCGCGACCGTTCCAGTGCCACCGCCGGCGATCGTGGCGAGGATCCGCTCGGGGGTGAGCCCCTCGTTGGCCAGTTCGGCGATCATCTGCCGGTCCCGCAGGACCTCCACCTTGTGGCTGATCCGGAGCACCTCCTCCAGCTCGGCCGAGATGAACAGGACCGCCTTGCCCTCGTCGGCCAGCGAGACGACCAGCTTCTGGATCTCGGCCTTGGCCCCCACGTCGATGCCGCGGGTCGGCTCGTCGAGGATCAGCAGCTTGGGCTGCGTGATCAGCCAGCGGGCCAGCAGCACCTTCTGCTGGTTGCCGCCGCTGAGGTTGCCGGCGATCGCGTCCGGATCGGACGGGGTGATCCGCAGCGCGGTGATCCAGCGGCGTACCAGGTCATCGGAGTCGGTGACCTGACGCACCCAGCCGCGCGCGGCCTGCAGGGCGAGCATGATGTTCTCGCCCACGGTCAGGTCCTCGACCAGCCCCTCGGTCTTGCGGTTCTCGGGGCAGAACGCGACGCCGTGCTCGATGGCCGCGCCCGGCGACTTCAGCGTCACCGGCTTTCCGTCGATCGACAGCTGACCGCTGTCGGAGCCGTCGGCGCCGAACAGCAGCCGGGCCGCCTCCGTACGGCCGGAGCCGAGCAGGCCGGCGAACCCCACCACCTCACCGGAATGGATCGTCAGGTCGAACGGCGCGATGCCGCCCTTCCTGCCGATCCCTTCGGCCCGCAGCACGGGCTGCGCGCTGTCCGGCGCGTGCTCGCCCGGCGCGTGCAGCTCTTCCAGCGCCTCGAGCACGCGGCCGGTCATGTGCCCGATCAGCGTCGCGCGGGTCAGCGCCCCGGTCTCGTACTCGCCGACCAGGCGGCCGTTGCGCAGCACCGTCACCCGGTCGCTGATGTCGAAGACCTGCTCGAGGAAGTGCGAGACGAACAGGATGGCCACGCCGTCCTCGCGGAGGCGGCGCATCACGGCGAACAGCCGGGCCACCTCGTCGCGGTCGAGGCTGGAGGTCGGCTCGTCCAGCACGAGCACCTTCGCGGAGATGTCGACGGCCCGCACGATCGCCACCAGCTGCTGGATCGCGATCGAGTACGCGCCCAGCGGCAGCGCCGGATCGATGTCGAGGTCGAAGCGGGTGAGCAGCTCGGCGGCCCGGGCCCGGGCCTGCTTCCAGCGGACCTTGCCCCGGCCGATGAAGATGTTCTCCGCGACCGACAGGTTGGGGCAGAGGTTGACCTCCTGGTAGACCGTGCTGATCCCGGCCTCCTGGGCCTGGTGCGGACCGCCGATCACGACCGGGTTCCCGGCCAGCAGCACGTCACCGGCATCCGCGGTGTAGACGCCGGTGAGAACCTTGATAAGGGTGGACTTGCCGGCGCCGTTCTCGCCCATGAGCGCGTGCACCTCGCCCGGCAGCAGCCGGAACGACACATCGTCCAAAGCCCGCACGCCGGGGAACGCCTTGCTGATCCCCCGCATCTCCAAAATGGGTGGCGTCATGCTTCCTCTTCGAGGGCTCTATCTATGGGTAGACGGGAGCCGGCGGCGGCACGCGCCGGCTCCCGTCGAGGAGACCTACCTCTAGTACTTGCGGTTGGGCAGCGCCTCGGCGGCCTGCTGCTGGGTGAAGGTGGTCTCCTTCGTGATGATCCGCTTCTCCGGGGTCTGGCCCGACTTGATCTGCTTCACGATGTCCATGAGCTGAGGGCCAAGCAGCGGGCTGCACTCGGCGATGAAGTTGAACTTGCCGTCGGCCAGGGCCTGCATGCCGTCGTGGACCGCGTCGATGGTCACGATCTTGATGTCCGTGCCGGGCTTCTTGCCGGCTTCCTCGATGGCCTGCATGGCGCCGATGCCCATGTCGTCGTTGTGCGCGAACAGCAGGTCGATCTTCGGGTTGGCCTTGAGGATGGCCTGCATGACCTCTTTGCCCTTGGCCCGGGTGAAGTCGCCGCTCTGCGAGGCGATGATCTTCAGGTTCGGGTTGGTCTTGACGAGGTCGTCGAAGCCCTTCTTACGGTCGATGGCCGGGGCCGCGCCGACCGTGCCCTCGAGCTCGACGATGTTCACCGGCGCGGACGCGTCCTTGTAGTTGTCGAGCACCCACTGCCCGACCTCCTGGCCCTCCTTGACGAAGTCGGAGCCGATGAACGAGACGTACAGCGACGGGTCGGAGTCGACGGCGCGGTCGGTCAGCACGACCGGGATCTTGGCCGCCTGGGCCTCCTTGAGCACCGCGTCCCAACCGGTGACGACCACCGGCGAGAAGGCGATCACGTCCACCTTCTGCTGGATGTAGGACCGGATCGCGGCGATCTGGTTCTCCTGCTTCTGCTGGGCGTCGGAGAACTTCAGGTCGATGCCGGCCGCGGGGGCCGACTCCTTGATCGACTTGGTGTTCGCCTCACGCCAGCCGCTCTCCGAGCCCACCTGGGAGAACCCCAGCGTGATCTTGTCAGAGCCACCGCCGCTCGCGCTGGTGGAGCCGCCGGAATTATTGGCCGCGCCACAACTGGACAGCGCGGTCGCGAGGACCGCGGCGGCGGACAGGGCAACAAGTTTCCTCAGCATGGATTCTCCTTTTGGGGGGTGTTCAGAGCCCCTGGGCCAGCCGGTAGTACGCCTGGTTCCAGCGGATCTCCTTGGTGAACTGGCGGGTGGTCGTGTTCGCGTCGATGATCAGGAGCTCCACGCCGAGCATGTCGGCCAGGTCGCTCAGCTCCTCGGCGCCGACCGCCGACGACAGCACCGTGTGGTGCGGCGCTCCCGCGGTCAACCACGACTCCGCTGACGTGCGGAAGTCCGGCCGGGGCCGCCACACGGCGCGGGCCACCGGCAGCCGCGGCAGCGGCCTGCTTGGCGGCACCACGTCGATCTCGTTGGCCACGATCCGGAAGCGGTCGCCCAGATCGGCCAGCCCGGCGACGATCGCCGGTCCGGGGGCCGCGTCGAACACCAGGCGGACGGGGTCCTCGCGGCCGCCGATGCCGAGCGGGTGGATCTCACACGAGGGCACGCCCGCGGCGATCGACGGGCAGACCTCCAGCATGTGCGCGCCGAGGATGCGCTCGTCACCCGGCGTCAGGTCGTAGGTGTAGTCCTCCATGAACGAGGTGCCGCCACCCGGCGCCATCGCCTTGAGCGTGCGCAGCAGCACCGACGTCTTCCAGTCGCCCTCGCCGCCGAAGCCGTACCCATCCGCCATCAGGCGCTGTACGGCGAGGCCCGGCAGCTGCCGCAGCCCGCCGAGGTCCTCGAAGTTGGTGGTGAAAGCGGTGTAGCCGCCCTGGTCGAGGAACCGGCGCAGGCCGAGCTCGATCCGCGCCGCGTAGCGCAGCGACTCCTGCCGCTCCCCCAGCAGCTCTGGCGCCATCGTGTAGCTGTCGGCGTACTCCTTGACCAGCTCGGAGATGTCCGCGTCCGGCACGTCGTCGACCACCGTGACGAGGTCGTTCACGCCGTAGGTGTTGACGCTGACGCCGAACCTCAGCTGGGCCTCGACCTTGTCGCCCTCGGTCACGGCCACGTCGCGCATGTTGTCGCCGAAGCGGACCAGCCGCATCGACCGCATGGCGGCCAGGCCGAGCCCGGCACGCGCCCACGCCCCGACCCGCGCCGCCACGGACGGATCCGTGACGTGGCCGGCCACCGTCTTCCTCGGCACGCCGAGGCGGGACTGGATGTAACCGAACTCGCGGTCGCCGTGCGCGGCCTGGTTGAGGTTCATGAAGTCCATGTCGATGGACTCCCAGGGCAGGTCGCGGTTGGCCTGGGTGTGCAGGTGCAGCAGCGGCTTGCGGAGCGCGTCCAGCCCGGCGATCCACATCTTGGCCGGGGAGAACGTGTGCATCCACGCGATCACGCCGGCGCAGGCCGGTGACGCGTTCGCCTCCAGGCAGACCTGCCTGATCGCGCCCGCGTCCGTCAGCACCGGCTGCCACACCACGCGGACCGGGAGCCCGGCGGTGTCCAGCGCCTCGGCGATGGACCGCGACTGGTCCGCCACCTGACGGAGCGTGTCCTCGCCGTAAAGGCCCTGGCTGCCCGTGAGGAACCAGACCTCTGAAATCCCGGGCGACGCAGTCATGGGGCTCCCTGTCCGTAAGCGTTCTGGTAGCGGTCGAAGAGCTGGTCGACGTGCGCCGGATCGATCGGCACCGGCTCGCCCAGCTGGCGCGCGACGTGCACGGTCCGTGCCACGTCCTCGCACATCACGGCCGCCTTGACGGCCGCGCGGGGAGTGCCGCCGATGGTGAACACTCCGTGGTTGCGCAACAGGACGGCCGGCGACCGGTGGCCGTCCAGGGTGGCGACGATGCCCCTGCCGATGTCGTCGCCGCCGATCAGGGCGAACGGCCCGATCGGGATCTCACCGCCGAACTCGTCGGCCATCGCCGTCAGCACGCATGGGATGGACTCGCCGCGGGCCGCCCACGCCGTCGCGTAGGTGGAATGGGTGTGCACCACGCCCTGCACGTCGGCCCGGTGGCGATAGACGTAGGCGTGCGCGAAGACGTCGCTCGACGGTTTCAGCGTGTCCTGCTGCACCGGCTTGCCGTACAGGTCGCAGAGGACCATCGACTCCGCGGTCAGCTCGTCGTACGGCACGCCGCTCGGTTTGATCAGCATCAGGTCCGCGCCGGGGACGCGGGCGGAGACGTTTCCTGCCGTCCACACGACCAGCTGGGACCGCACGAGCTCGCGGTGGAGATCCACCAGCTCGGCGCGCAGCCCGCTGTCGGATGGGCTCATCCTCGCTCCTAACGAACTAGCGCTTGTTGGTGATAGCGCTAACAGAAGTTGGTCCGGATTACCCCGGCGGTCGGCGTCCCGTCTGGGTGAACTGAGTGTTTGCGATAACACCTCGCTTGTCAACGGCTCGTTCCCACATTGCAACACAAGGGGATCTCGGCTGGTGATCCCCCTTTGGAGCGGGCCAACGCGGCCGGTAGCGCTAACAGCCCGAGCTTGACGAGGCAGGTGGTAACGCTAACAATCAGGCCCACGGATCAGAGTCCGCGCGACACGCGGGCAGCGCGCGAGCCGGTCAGCGGGGCGCCCCACGAAGGCGGTGCGCCGCGCCGGCGCAGGCGCTGCCTGGGGCGGCGCGGGCGTCAACCTCGGGAGCGCCGATCATGTCTGCCGTCGTCATCGGAGTCGACTTCGGAACGTTGTCCGGGCGCGCGGTCGTGGTGTCCGCCGCCGACGGTACGGAACTCGGCACGGCCGTCCACGAGTACGCGCACGGAGTGGTCGAGCGGGCGCTGCCGTCCGGTGGGCCGCTCGGCCCCGACTGGGCGCTGCAGGTCCCGCAGGACTGGCGGGACGTGCTCGCCATCGCCGTCCCCAAGGCCCTCGCCGACGCCGAGGTCATCGCCTCTCAAGTGATCGGCATCGGCTGCGACTTCACCGCGTGCACGGTCCTGCCGACCACGGCCGAGGGCGTGCCGCTCTGCGAAGCTGGATTCGCCGACCGCCCGCACGCGTACCCGAAGCTCTGGAAGCACCACGCCGCGCAGGGCCAGGCCGACCGGATCAACGCGCTGGCCGCCACCTGGCGCGAGCCGTGGCTCGCCCGCTATGGCGGGAAGATCTCGAGCGAGTGGCAGTACGCCAAGGCGTTGCAGCTGCTGGAAGAGGACCCCGAGCTGTTCACGCTGGCCGATCGCTGGATCGAGGCCGCCGACTGGATCATCTGGGAGCTCTGCGGCCAGGAGACCAGGAACCTGTGCACCGCTGGATACAAAGGCATATATCAAGACGGGTCCTATCCGGCGCCGGAGTTCCTCGAGGCGCTCGCGCCCGGCTTCTCGGCCCTGCTGCCCAAACTCGAGCACCCGCTGAGCGCCATGGGCGGCGTCGCCGGCCCGCTGACCCCGTTCGCCGCCGCCATGACCGGCCTGCCCGAGGGCATCCCGGTCGCCATCGGCAACGTCGACGCGCACGTCACCAGCGTCGCCGCGGCTGCCGTCGACCCGGGCCAGCTGCTCATGGTCATGGGCACCAGCACCTGCCACGTCGTCAACGGTGACCACCTCGCCGAGGTCCCCGGCATGTGCGGCGTCGTACGCGACGGCGTCGTCCCCGGTCTGTGGGGCTACGAGGCCGGCCAGAGCGGTGTCGGCGACATCTTCGCCTGGTTCGTCGACAACGGCGTGCCCGGTTCGTACGCGGAAGAGGCCTTGGAGCGCGGGATCTCCGTCCACGACGTCCTGACCGAACGCGCGGCGCGGATCCCCGTCGGAGCCCACGGCCTGGTCGCCCTCGACTGGCACAGCGGCAACCGCTCGGTCCTGGTCGACCACGACCTGTCGGGTGTGCTCATCGGCACCACGCTCGCCACCCGGCCGGAAGAGATCTATCTGGCCCTGCTGGAAGCCACCGCCTTCGGGACCCGTACGATCATCGACGCCTTCGAAGCCGGCGGCGTCGCCATCACCGAACTGGTCGTGGCCGGAGGACTCCTCAAGAACGCGTTCCTCATGCAACTCTATGCAGACGTCACCCGCCGCCCGCTCAGCGTGATGGAAACCCAGAACGGCTCGGCCCTCGGCTCGGCCATCCACGCCGCCGTCGCCGCCGGAGCCCACCCCGACGTCAACGCCGCCGCGCGCGCCATGGGCAAGGTCCACCGCAACGCCTACCTGCCCGACGAATCCCGCGCCGACGCCTACGACCAGCTCTATGCCATCTACACCGAACTCCACGACCACTTCGGCCGCGGCGGCAGCAGCGCCCTCCACACCCTCCGCAAAATCCGCAACGCCGCCCGCTAACCCCCACCCCCTACCCGCACCCCCGAAGCCCCGGGCTCAGGCCTCGACGCGGCGAGCGGCCAGCGGCCTCTGACACCTGCCCCGCCCCCCACGGAGCCCGGGGCTTCGCTTCTCCCCCGAACGAGAATCTCGACAGCCCTCAAGCACGCCCGCACCGACCGCTCGGGCACGCCCGCCTCACCCTTCAAGCCCGCAGCACCGCACGACCCCGCGAGCACCCCCGTCCCGTGGCCCATCACGCGAAACCATTACGTGGCGCTACTGCGCCGCCCCAGCACTCGGATCTCGGATGGCCCCATCAGGCGGCGCCATGACGCGGACCACCACCCGGGGTGACCTATCAAGCACCCTGTCTGGGTGTCGCCCGCAGCTCTTCCTCCAAGTCGGCGACAATGGCCTGCGCGGTCGCCCGCAGCCGCGCCCGGCGACTGCTCAGCTCATCCCCGAAGCTCCGCGCCGCAGGCCCGACCCAGACCTGTCCGCCGGCGAACTGCTGATACGGCGAATCCAGCGCCGCCTCCAACACCGCGACGCGCGCCTTGACCTCCATCAGCGCATGCCGCAGGTCTTCATAACGCGGGTTGGGCATCGTAGCCATGCCAGATCTCTCTGATATACGCGTACGGCGAGGCGCTCCGTCAGACATTATAAATTCGCCCGCTGACGAGGGAGTGGTAGATGGCACAACCCGCCCGGCACACCGCGCTGTCTGCCGCGCTCGTATTGCTTTCCCTGACCGCATGCTCCGCCCAGACCCCACCCCAGCCCACCGCCGCCCAAGCCGGCGAAACCCTCAAAACCCACATCGATCAGATCATGAGGGGCGCCAACGCTTCGGATGTAAAGATCACCGACCCCGGAGGCAAGGACATCCCTTGCGGGGAGGGCAAATCCATACGAACCTATGCCGCCACAGGTGTGAACGAGATCGGCTCAGGAGATCCAGACAGCCTCGTGCTCGCGATGCGCGGAGCGCTGGATGACGATTCCCAATATCTTCCCGTCGAGATCGCCGTCGACCAGGGCAGGCTACGCCTGTTCAATCCTCGTCTTCACACCCATCTCATCCTGGAGTCGCCTAGTAAGGGGCAGATGTTGGCGCTCGGAGAGACCGACTGCCTACCCACACGATGACGTCATTCATACGGTCTGCCGACCTGCGACTTGGCCACATCCCTGGCGCCGCGGAACTCAACGTCAAGCTGCGAAACGGCCTCACCGACCTGGGTTTTCGAAACACCGCCTGATCCATTCGCAATGAGCCAGTTGTTGAGATTCCGCAGGGTCTGTTCGTCCTTCGCGATTATCTCGAAAGGCAGCAGGCGGCCGTCTTTGTCAGTGATAGGCGGATGCGCGAACTGAGGGTCCGTCGGCGCAGTCCTTGCCCTGAAGCCGTTTTCCATGAGCGTGTCGACCAACCAGTGACCTCGTGCCAAATCAGCCAGGCGGGTTTTGTCGTCGAGAGCGTCCAGCCGTGTCTGAGTCGGAGAGGTGAGCTTGTCGAAGGCGGCGGGTGCAGCGGTGCTGAGGGCAAGCCATAGGACTTGGCCTTGCATTCCTGGGATCGCTAGGCCTCCTACGCCGAGGGACAGGCCGAGGGCGAACGCCTCGTCTTTCAGGCGCTCCTGATCGGCGGCATCCATGACGCCCTGGACCTTGCGTTCGGCGGCGAATTGCATGCCGGCCACGTAGCCGAGCGCATGCATCACACGTTCGAGATGCTCGATGCTCTTGCCGGCGTCTTGGGTGGCGGCGGTGTGGACTAGGCGGTCAGTGAGGGAGCCCATGCCGGTTTCGAAGGGTTTGGTGTCGTCCGGCGAGTCGGCGAAGAGTTTCACGAAGGCGTAGGTGTCCTCTGGGCTGAGCCGGAAGGCGGGGGTCAGACCGGGGACGATGGTCGTGACCTTGCCAAATGCGCTGGGCTGGGTGCGGTTGACGTCGCCGAGGCTAGCCCCTTCGGTGATCTCGGTGGCGTACGCGCCGGCGATCTCGGCCAGGTGGACGCGGATCGGCCGGACGACGCGGAGCCAGGGCCACTGCACGCCGGGCTCGGGCGGCCGGTTGTCGAAGTTCGGGAGTGTGGTCATCAGGTCGTACGCGAGGCGGGCGGCGTCGGGGCTGTGCGCCGCATCCTTCTCGTCGTACGCGCCGGCCGCGGCCGCGAGCATGCGGCCGAATGCGTCTCCAGGAGCGGGCTGTCCGTTGGCGGCGTAGGATCCGACCCGGTCCAGCATGCGGCCGAGGAAGGTGGACAGCACGGCGTCGCCGGTGGCCCCGGCGATCGCCATCCGCGCAGCCGCTGGATTGCGGGCCAGGGCGTTCATGTATCCGGCCAGATCATCGGCGGACCACGCTTCGGATTCGGGCCCGAGGACGTGGACGGCGGCGACCTGGGCGAGCCAGCCGGCTGGGAAGTCGCCCCCGCTGAGCAGCATCCCGAGGCCGCGCAGCGGCTTGCCTGGGCCGACGGAGTCTGCGGTGACCGGGGTCGTGCCGATCTCGTCGAGCATGGCGGCGAAGGCGGGGAGGCGACGGCCGGATTGAACGGCTGTGGCGAAGGCTTGGCCAATGATGGCGATCGCCGCGCCGGGATCATGGAGTGCGCCCGTCAGCTGGGCGGGCAGGTCGAGGGATCCCTGGAGACCGAGTTCGGCGAAGAAGGCGGTGGCGAAGTCGGGGTCGTCGCGATGGGTGGCCAACTGCCGGATCAGCGGGAGGATCTCGTCGTCGGCGGTCTGTCCCTGCATGGGGAGGGCATCGGTGAGCAGTCGCGCCAGGGCGGCGCCCCGGGCGCGGGCGTCGGTGGCGGTGGGCAGGGCGCATGCGGTCTCGTCGTAGCCGACCAGGCCGGGTGTCCATTCCATGACCGGACGCTTGATGATGTCGTTGCGGCGGCGCAGGGCCGGGAGTTGGTCGTCTATCCAGCCCTCGATCTCCTTCAGCTGACCAACTCGGGCCGTGGACAGCTCGGCGGCGGTCAGGGCGCGGCGGATCATCTCGGCCTGTTCGCCGATCACGTCCCGCCCGTGTTCGAGCGTTGTGATGAGCCGCACCATCAGACTCGGGTCGATGCCCGTGAACTGCGGTGACAGCGGTGACAGCGGTGACAGCGGTGGCGTCCCCGAGGTCTGAGACCCCATCCGATCTCCTTCACCATTCGGCCCCCCGTGTACTGGGGTAACAGATGGCGCGGCGCTGTCAACGGAAACAGCCGAATCAGTCCGCCCTGGCGCGAAAAGCGGCCGTTTTGACCCGGTTCTGGCAGGCGGTGGAGCAGAAGCGGCGGGTGCCGTTCCGGGAGACGTCGATGTAGACCCGGTCGCATCGAGGGGCCGTGCACACCCCGAGCCGGTCGTGGTGCTCGCTGCCGAGCACCACCGCGAGGCCGGTCGCGCAGCCGGCCCCCCATTCATGCCCGTACGAGCCGTTGGCCCCGTGAAAATGCAGGTGCCAGGGCTCGTCGTCGTGCCGGTCCAGCCACGGGTGCGCGTGGAACCGTACGAACAGCTCGTTGAGCCGGTGGGCGGCGGTGTCGAGGTCGTCGCGCGCGACCGCTTCGAAGACCACCCGCAGTTCGGCCGCGACCTCGGCGAGATCGTCGGCCTCGCCGGCGGTGACCTCGCGAGCCTCGCGGTAGATGGCACGCAGTTCCTGCCAGGCCGCCGCGGCCCGCTCGGGCCCCGGCGGAGGCGGCTCGTACGGCTTGCCGCGCCGATCGCCCGGCGTCAGCGCGTTCACGAGAGCGACCGCCGCCGCGATCACACCATCCGTGTGACTGTTGAAGTTCACTTGACCAGTTACCGATCCTATGTCTACGTTGTAACTATCAAAAGGTTAGACGACAGTAACAGGAGGCGCGCTGATGACCACGCTGACCCGTGAAGTCGCCCACGAGTGGATCGTCCGGTGGGACCGTCAGCAGGAGGGCTACCTGCCAGATCGAGAAGACCGCTTCACGACGCTGATCGACGCGGTGGAGGCGGGCGCCGGACGCCCCGATCCGCTCGTGCTCGACCTTGGCTGCGGCCCGGGCTCGCTCGCCGCCCGCCTACTGGACCGCCTGCCGGACGCCCAGGTCATCGCCGTCGACACCGACCCGCTGCTGCTCGCCCTCGGCAAGGCCGAGTACGGCGATCGCCCCGGACTACGCTTCACCGATCAGGATCTGCGCGCCTCCGGCTGGACGGCCGGCCTCGGCGTGGACCGGCCCGTGGATGCCGTGGTCAGCACCACCGCCCTGCACTGGATCGCCGCGCCCGATCTGGAAATCCTGTACGCGGAGCTGGCTGCCGTCCTGCGCTCTGGCGGCCTCTATCTCAACGGCGACCACCTGACCAGCCAGGACACCACGCCCCGGCTGGGCGAACTGGAGCAGGCGATCGCCGAACGGGCCACCGCTCGCCGTTACGCGACGGCGCGGCCCGAGGACTGGCGGCAGTGGTGGGACGCCGTCGCCGCCGATCCCGCGCTGACTGAACTCCACGCGGACCGCGAGCGGCTCAATGCCAGCCGGGGTCATCACGGGTCGGAGTCGGCTCAGCTGTCCATCCATGTCGCGGCCCTGGCCAAGGCCGAGTTCGGCGAGATCGGCACTCTGTGGCAGCACGGCAACGACCGCCTGCTGTGCGCCGTCCGCTGATCGAGGCCGGTCAAAAGGTGGTCGGGGCTGGTCAGGTAGTCGACGCCGATTAAGGTCGCCGAAGCTGGTCAAGGGTAGTCGACGCCGGTCGAGGTACTCCACGCCGGCGTTGAGGGGTTGAGGCTGCTCAAGGGTGGTCAAGGGGGTCGAGGCTGTTCAAGGGGGATGGGGCTGGGGGCGTCTCGTCGGTCAGGGTTGTTGGGTGATGCAGGGGTCGTCGGGGTCGATGGCGTGGGTGATGCGACGGCCGATCTCGCACAGGTGGCGTGCCTGGGCCTTGGTGAGCGGGTCGAAAACGTAGGAACGCACGGCCTCGACGTGCCCGGGGGCGGTGGCGACGACCTTGTCCCAGCCGCTCTCGGTCAGGATGGCGAGGATGTAGCGACCATCGGCGGGATCGGGGGTGCGGCGGACCCAGCCGCGCCCCTCCAGCCGCTTGACCACGTGCGACAGGCGGGACAGCGACCCCTCGGTGAGCTGGGCGAGCTCGCTCATCCTGACCGCGCGCTCCGGGCTTGCCGAGGAGCTCATCGAGAGCATCGCCATCACCTGGTATTCGAAATGGCTGATTCCCGCGTCGCGCTGGAGCTGGGCGTCCAGCGCAGCGGGCAGCCGGATCAGGACCCCGATCAGGCTGAGCCAGGTCTGCGCCTCCTCGTCGTCCAGCCAGCGCGGCTGCTGTTGCGTCTCCATGAGGATCACTCTATCCAGCTTGACGCTTCAAGTCATCCGGTCTAAGTTGACGTTGAATCTTCAAGTCAAAATACCTCCGGGAGAGCCCATGCGCGCCCTCAACGTTTCGGCTGCCGGCGAGCAGCCCGCCATTTCCGAGCTCCCCGTCCCCGAGCCCGGCGACGGCGTCGTCCTGATCCGGGTGAAGGCCGCCGGCCTCAACGCGATCGACAACGCGATCGCTGTCGGGATGATGGCCCAGATGATGCCGCATGAGTATCCGCTCGTCCTCGGCCGTGACGCGGCCGGTGTCGTCGAGGCGGTCGGCGCCGGCGTCGACGGTGTCGCGGTCGGCGACGAGGTGTTCGGGCACGTGCTGCTGGCCCCGCCCATCCAGAACGGCACGCTGGCCGAGTACGCCCTGCTGCCGGCCGCGTCGGTGGCCCACAAGCCGGCTGGCCTGGACTTCGTGACAGCGGCCGCGATCCCGCTCGCCGGCGCCGCCGCCCTGGCGGCCGTGGAGGCCGTCGACCCGCAGCCCGGCCAGACGGTCCTCATCGTCGGCGCCAGTGGCGGCGTCGGCTCGTACGCCGTGCAGCTGGCGAAGGCCCGGGGCGCCACGGTGGTGGCCACCGGTACGGCGGCCGACGCCGACCGGCTGACCACCCTCGGCGCGAGCAGCGTCATCGACTTCACCACCGAGTCCGTCGCCGACCAGGTGGCCGCCGCCTACCCGGACGGCGTGGACGCGCTCATCGACCTGGTCAGCTACGCCCCGGCCACCGTCCTGACCGGCGTCGTACGCAAGGGCGGCAAGGTCGCCAGCACCCTCGGCGCGGCCGACGAGCAGACCCTCGCGGGCGCCGGACTGACGGGCGGCAACATCATGGCCGGCCCGGTGCGCGAGGTCATCGTCCCGCTGGCCGAGCAGGCCGCCGCCGGCAACCTGAAGGTCGATGTCACCACCGTGCTCCCGCTGGAGCAGGCCGCCGACGGCCTGGCCACGATCGCCGCCGGCAAGGCCAGCGGCAAGATCGTCATCACGGTCTCCGAATAGGTCGCGGTTTGCGGGAGACCACGGTCTCCGAATAGGTCGACGTCTGCGAATAGTTCCTACAGACAGATCGCGCCGAGCGGTCCTCTCCGTCAACCACGGGGAGGGCCGTTTCACGTTTCACGCGGCGCGTGGTGAGGGCTTGGCGACCGGGAATTAACGCCGGCCGTCCGGGCCCGAAACAGCGGCTGCCTAGCGTCCCTGACGTGGACACAGGCCTGTATACAGTCCCGGATCCCGCACAGGATCCGGCGCAGGATCCAGGCGTCCGGCTCCGCCGCGACCAGGTCTACGGCGAGCTGCGCCGGCGACTCATGCTCGGCGAGTTCGGCGTCAGGACCCGGCTGGTCGAGGAGCGGGTGGCGGCCACGCTCGGGGTGTCGCGAACCCCCGTGCGCGAGGCGCTGGTCCGGCTGCTCGCCGACGGCCTGGTGGAGCGTGGCGCGGACGGCGGCTACTACGTCGCCCAGCCCGACCTGTCCGACCTGCGGGACCTCTACGAGCTGCGGATCACCCTCGAGCTCCGCGGCATCGCCCGCGCGCTCGATCCGGACGTGCGCGAGCACGACCCGGCGATCCTGGAGCCGCTGCGCGACCAGTGGCGGGCCCTTCGGGACGACCAACCGGAGCCCGACCCGCAGTTCGTCCTGATGGACGAGGACTTCCACGTCACGCTGAGCCGCGCTTCGGGGAACGCGGCGCTCACGAGCACCCTCGCCGCGGTCAACGCGCGGATCCGTGCGGTGCGCATGTACGACTTCCTCACCGCGGACCGCATCACCCTCACGATCCTCCAGCACCTGGAGATCGCCGAGGAGGTCCTCGCCGGACGGCACGCCGAGGCGCTGACCGCGATGCACCGGCACGTCGGGGAGTCGATGGACGTCGTCGAGCGGCGCGCCGCTCGCGCGATCACCCAGATGGCCCTCAACCGAGGCAGGCGCCATGACCTTGACCGATCCACGACCCGGGGCCAAGACTGACCTTCCCCTGCTCGCCGTACGCGGCCTGACCCGCAGGTTCGGCGAGGTCCTCGCCAACGACGCGGTCGATTTCGACGTACGGCCCGGCGAGGTGCACGCGCTCGTCGGCGAGAACGGCGCAGGCAAGAGCACCTTGCTGAAACTCGTCTACGGCGTCCACCGGCCCGACGAGGGCGCCATATCCGTCGACGGCTCCCCCGTCACCATCGCCTCCCCCGCCCAGGCCCGCTCCCTCGGGATCGGCATGGTCTTCCAGGACCTGCGCCTGGTCCCGGCGCTGACCGTGACCGAGAACATCGCCCTGGCCGTACGCGGCGTGAAGGCGCGCGCGATCGCCGACGCGGCGGCCGAACACGGGCTGGCCGTCGACCCGCAGGCACGGGTCGCGCATCTGTCGATCGGCGAGCGTCAGCGCGCCGAGATCCTGAAGGTCCTGATGACCGGCTCGCGGATCGTCATTCTCGACGAGCCGACGAGCGTGCTCGCGCCCCAGGAGGTGACCGCGCTGTTCGGCGTGGTCGGACGGCTGCGCGCGGCCGGATACGGCGTCGTCATCGTCACGCACAAGCTCAACGAGGTGCGGGCGGCGGCCGACCGGGTGACCGTGCTCCGCGGCGGCCGGGTGATCCTCGGCGGCGTCGACCCGGACGCGTACACCGACGCCGAACTCGTCGAGGCCATGGTCGGGCGTGCCGTGCCGGGCCTGCCGGCCGAGCGGCCGACGCCGCCGGAAGGCGCGGCGCCCGTCCTGTCACTCACAGGCGTCAGCGCGTACGGCGACAGCGGCGTCACGCGCCTTCGCGACGTGACCCTGGAGGTACGGCCCGGCGAGATCGTCGGCGTCGCGGGTGTGGCCGGGAGTGGGCAGCGCGAGCTGTGCGAGGTGGCCTGCGGGCTGCGCCCCGTCGCGTCCGGGACGGTGACGGTGGCCGGCGTGGGGCTGTCCGGCCCGCGGCAGGCGCTCGGCCGGGGGGTGTGCGACGTCCCCGAGGATCCGCTGGCCGACGCCGTGGTCCCGGGCCTCTCGGTGGTCGAACACATGGCCTTGGGCCTCCCCGTGGTGCCCCGCCGCCGTGCCAACGTCGACTGGCCGTCCGTACGGAAGATCACGACCGAGCTCGACGGACGCGTCGGCCTCCAGATGGCCCACGGGCACCGCAGGGTCGCCGAACTGTCGGGCGGCAACGTCCAGCGCGTCATGCTCACCCGGGCGCTCGGCCGCGAAGACAGCGTCCTGGTCGTCGCGGCCTACCCGAGCCGGGGGCTGGACATCGCGACCACGCGACGGACCCAGGAGTTGCTCATCGAACGCCGCAACCAGGGCGCCGCCGTCCTGGTCGTCTCGGAGGACCTCGACGAGCTCATCGCGATCAGCGACCGGATCGCCGTCATGCACAACGGGCACCTGGCCGGGATCGTCCAGGCGCACAACGCCGACCGCCAGGAGATCGGACAACTGATGCTCGGAGGCGTCCGATGACGACCCAGCTGGCGCCTCCGGCGACGAACCCGCTCACGACGCCCAAGGCCGGTTACACCGCTGCCGCCGGACGCTGGGCCGGCGCCCTGGCCGGCGCGCTCGCGATCTTCAGCGTGCTGCTGATCGCCAAGGGCGCCAACCCCGTCAGTGTGTTCGGCCAGATGATGGCGTCCACGTTCACCGGGGCGAGCGTCGAGCAGATCGTGATCAAAGCCGCGCCGCTCATCCTGGCGGCGATGGCCGTGGTGCTGCCGGCCCGCGCGGGCCTGGCCAACGTCGGCGGCGAAGGCCAGGTGATCATCGGCGCGGTGGCCGGTGCGGGCGTCGGCCTGGTCGTGCAAGGCCCGGCGGCGCTGCCGCTCATGCTGGTCGCCGGTGCGCTCGGCGGCGCGGTATGGGCCGGGCTGGCGGTCGCGCTCCGCGTCACCGTCGGCGTCAACGAAGCGGTCACCACGTTGCTGCTCAACTACGTGGCCCTGGACGTGATGCTCTACCTGATCTATGAGCCCTGGAAGGACGCGCACGGCTCGGGCCAGCCCGCCACCCCGCCCCTCAGCGTCGAGCAGCGGCTGCCGCTGCTGTCCGGCACCGCCGTACACGCGGGGATCATCCTGGCCCTGCTCGCCGCGGTCGCGGTTTGGCTGACGCTCCGGCACACGGCGTTCGGGTTCCGGCTGGCGGTGACGGGCGGCAACCCCGAGGCGGCCCGGCGCGCCGGGTTGCCGGTGGCCCGGCTCCTGATGACGGCCATGTTGCTCGGCGGCGCGCTGGCCGGGCTGGCCGGGGTGATCCAACTGGCCGGGGTCGAGTTCAAGCTCCGGCCCGGCCTCACCACCAACATCGGCTACATCGCCTTCCTTGCCGCCTGGCTGGCCCGGCACAACCCGCTGCCGGCCACCGCCGCCGCGTTCCTGCTCGCCGCGATCACGGTCGGCGGCGACAGCCTTCAGCTCGACAGCGGCCTGCCGGCCGCCACCGTCAACGTGCTGATGGCCCTGATCCTGCTCGCCGTGCTCGGCTGGACCGCCAAGAGGAGCCCGTCATGAGTGACCTGGTGGTGGACGTCCTCACGGGGGCGGTGCGCGGCGGGACCGCGATCATGTTCGCGGCACTCGGTGAGACGGTGTCCGAGCGCGCCGGGGTGGTCAACCTCGGGACCGAGGGGTCCATGCTGGTCGGGGCCCTGGCCGGATACGCGGTCGCGGCCGAGACGGGCAGCCCGTGGGCGGGCGTGGCGGCCGGGGCCGTGGCCGGTGGCCTGCTGGCCCTGGTCCACGCCGTGATGGTGGTGTGGCGGCGAGCCGACCAGTTCGCCACGGGCCTGACCGTGATGTTCCTCGGTCTCGGCCTCACCTCGCTGTTCGGCGCGGCGTACGTGGGGCGGGCGGCGCCCGGCTTCGATCCGGTGAAGCTGCCGATCCTCGGCGACCTGCCGGTGGTGGGCGAGGTCCTCTTCCAGCACGACCCGGTGACCTATGTGTCGTTCGCCGCCGCACCGCTGCTGTGGTGGTGGCTGCGGTCGACCCGCGGCGGCCTGCTGCTCCGCACGGCCGGAGAACGGGCCGACGTGCTGCACGTCCACGGCTATCGGCCGGGGCTGATCAGGGGCGCCGCCGTGGTGGCGGGCGGCGCGCTGGCCGGAATCGGAGGAGCGCAGCTCGCCACCGCGTACGCGCACGCCTGGTTCGAGGGGATGACCGCGGGGCGGGGCTTCATCGCCGTCGCCCTGGTCATCTTCGCCGCCTGGCGTCCTCTGTGGGTGATGGCCGGGTCGTACCTGTTCGGCGCGGCTCTCGCCCTCGCTCCAGCCCTGCAGGCAAGGGGCGAATCCCTGAACCAGTTCGCCCTCGACGCGCTGCCCTTCCTGATCACCCTCGCCATCCTGGCGATCCTCGGCCGCCGCACCCTGCGTGCCGCGCCCGAGGAACTGCGCCGCGTGTTCACCTAGGAGATCCGATGTTGCGGAAACTGATCCCCCTCGCCCTGCTCGCCCCCCTGATCGCCTGCTCCGCCAACACGACCGGCACGACCGGCGCCACCACGAACTCCGGCGGGGCCGCGGCGCCCGGCAAGGGCTCCCCCTCCGTCGGCTTCATTTTCGTCGGCCCGAAGGACGACTACGGCTACAACCAGGCCGCCTACCAGGGCAGTCAGGCGGTGGCCGCGGCGTTCCCCAACCTGAAGGTGCTCACCGCGGAGAACGTGCCCGAGGACGACAACGCGGCCCGGGTGATGAACTCCATGATCGCCAAGGGCGCGAAAATCATCTTCGCCACCTCGTACGGTCACCTGGACGCCGCGATGAAGGTCGCCGCCGAGCATCCGGACGTCGCGGTCGTGCAGCAGGGCAACCTCATCACGGGCGCGGTCCCGGCCAACGCGGGCACCTTCTTCGGCACCGTGTACGAACCCGTCTACCTGGCCGGGATCGCCGCCGGCAAGGCCACCAAGTCGGGCAAGCTCGGGTACGTCTACGCGTTCCCGATCACCCAGACCATCGACAACATCGACGCCTTCGAACGGGGCGCCCAGTCGGTGAACCCCACCGTGAAGACGTACGCGGTCAGCACCTCCTCCTGGTGCGATCCGGCCAAGCAGGCCGAGGCCGCCGCCAACCTGCTCAAGCAGGGCGTGGACGTGATCACCCAGCACCAGGACTGCACGGCCACCGTGATCAAGGCGACCGAGGCGGCCGGCAAGTACACGGTCGGCTACCACGCCGACGCCTCCTCGATCGCGCCCAAGGGCTGGCTGACCGGCTCGCAGTGGAACTGGGGCCCGCTCTACGTCGACATCGTGAAGACGGCGCTCGGCGGCGGCTTCACCGGGTCGAAGTACAACGCCAACTTCCGGGTGGGTTACAAGACCGGCGAGAACCCGTTCGTGCAGTCCCCGTACGGCCCGATGGTGGACGAGGCCACCAAGTCGGCCATCGACCAGGCCCGTGAGGGCCTCAAGACCGGATCCCCGTTCGCCGGGCCGGTCAAGGACCAGGACGGCAAGGTCCGCATCCCGGACGGCACGGTCCCGGATTACACGGCCATCGAGAAGATCGACTACTTCGTCGACGGCGTCGTCGGGACCCTGCCCAAGTCATGACCACCATTCCCGGCACGACTCCCTACCCATGGCCGTGGCACGGGCGGCTGGATCCGGCGCGGGTGGCCTTGCTGGCCGTGGCCTGCCCGGATCCGACCGGCCCGGACCAGGACGTCGAGGCCCTCGCGGCGCGTGTCCGGGACCGGGGCGGCCTGATCGTCTCGGTCCGAGTGCGGGCTCCCTACCGCAAGACCGGTCTTGACGTGGCCGCCCCGCCCACCCACCCCCACCATGTCGTACGCGCCTCCGGCTGGGACGGCTTCCACGGCAGCGACCTGGACGACGTGCTCCGCACGGCCGGCCGCGACCTGCTGCTGATCGCCGGGTGCTGCCTGGAGCTCGGCGCGCACTCGACCATGCGGGCCGCCAACGACCGGGGCTATGAGTGCCTGCTGGTCGCGGACGCCTGCGCGGCCGCCTCCGAGGAACTGCGGCAGGCGGCCCTGTCGACGATCGAGATGTCCGGCGGGATCTTCGGCGCCGTCGGATCAAGAACGGCAGTCATGGAGAAGCTATGAGATATCAGACCGTGCCCGCCGAGCCGTACGACTGGCCGTTCGACGGCGCGCTGGACTCCGCCACAACGGCCCTGATCTGCATCGACTGGCAGGCCGACTTCTGCGGTCCGGGCGGCTACGTCGACATGATGGGCTACGACCTGTCGCTCACCAGGGCCGGCCTGGAGCCGACGGCGGCCGTGCTGGACGCGGCCAGGGCGCGCGGCTTCCTGGTGATCCACACCCGGGAGGGGCATCGGCCCGACCTGTCGGACTGCCCGCCCAACAAGCTGTGGCGCTCGCGCCGCATCGGCGCCGGCATCGGCGATCCGGGGCCGTGCGGCCGGATCCTGGTGCGCGGCGAGCCCGGCTGGGAGATCGTCCCTGAGGTGGCGCCGATCGACGGCGAGCCGATCGTCGACAAGCCGGGAAAGGGCGCCTTCTACGCCACCGACCTCGACCTGCTGCTGCGCACCCACGGGATCACGCATCTCATCCTGACCGGGATCACCACGGACGTGTGCGTGCACACGACCATGCGGGAGGCCAACGACCGCGGCTATGAGTGCCTGCTGCTGACCGACTGCACGGGCGCGACCGACAAGGGCAACTACGAGGCGGCCGTGAAGATGGTCACCATGCAGGGCGGCGTCTTCGGCGCCGTCGCCCCGTCGTCGGCCCTGCTGACCTCCCTCGGCGCGCGATGACCTACCCCCCGGCGGAGAGCCTGGACCTGAGGACCCTCGCCCAGGGTTACGCGACCGGGGCGTTCACCCCCGCCGACGTGGTCGCCGAGGTGTTCCAGCGGATCGGCGACCGCGGCGACGACGGCGTGTGGATCTCGTTGCGCCGGCCTGACGAGGTGCTCGCCGACCTCGTGCCCGGCCCCCTCCATGGCGTGCCGTTCGCGGTCAAGGACAACATCGACGTCGCCGGGATGCCGACGACCGCCGCCTGCCCGGGCTTCGCCTACGTCCCTGACCGTACGGCTCCGCTGGTCGAGCGGCTCCGCCGGGCCGGGGCGCTGCTGATCGGGAAGACCAACCTGGATCAGTTCGCCACCGGCCTGTCCGGGACCCGCAGCCCGTACGGCGTCTGCGAGTCCCCGCTTGTCCCCGGGCTCATCTCCGGCGGTTCCAGCTCCGGCTCCGCGGTGGCCGTGGGCGCGGGCCTGGTCTGCTTCGCCATCGGCACGGACACGGCCGGCTCGGGGCGCGTGCCGGCCGCCCTCTGCGGCGTGGTGGGCCTGAAGCCGTCCCGCGGCCTCATCCCAGCGGACGGCCTGGTGCCGGCCTGCGCGTCCCTGGACTGCGCCAGCGTCTTCGCGCTGTCGGCGCCGGACGCGGCGGTGGTCGCGGACGTCATGTCGCCGACCGGCTACCGCGCGGACCCTGACCGGAGACTCCGTGTCGGTGTCCCCGCACAAGCCGACTTCTTCGGGGACGAGGCCGCGCGCGAAGGATTCGAGGCCGCGAAGGACCGCCTGAGGAGCCTCGGCCACGAACTCGTGCCCGTCGATCTGACGCCGTTCCTCGCGGCCGGACGGCTCCTCTACGAAGGACCGTGGCTGGCCGAACGGCTCGCCGGGATCGGGGACTTCGTCGCGGCGCATCCCGGCGAGCTCCATCCGGTCACCCGGGAGGTGCTGACCAAGGGCTGGGGCATCACGGGCGTCGACGTCTTCCGCGGCATGCGACGGCTCGCCGATCTCCGATCCACGACGGACACGACCTGGTCGCGGATCGACGTGCTGGCCGTGCCGACCGTGCCGACGACCTTCACGGTGGAGGAGATGACGGCCGACCCGATCGGCCGCAACTCGATCCTCGGGCACTACACCACGTTCGCCAACCTGCTGGATCTCGCGGCGATAGCCGTACCGGCCGGAATGACCGCGGCCGGGCGCCCGCACGGCATCACGCTGCTCGCCCCGTCCGACGCCCCGCTTCCCGCACTGGCCGCCCGCTTCACCGAGGCCGCCCCACAAGCGGAGGTCCTGCTGGCGGTCGCCGGAGCCCACCGCACCGGCCACCCCCTGCACCCGCAGCTGGCCGCGCTCGGCGCGCGCTGCCAGGGCCTCGCCGCCACCGCCCGCGCCTACCGGCTCTTCGACCTCGGCGATCGGCCCGGCATGCTGCGGGCGCCGGACGGCGAGTCCATCGAGGTGGAGCTGCACCACCTCACACCGGAAGCCCTCGGCCGTCTCCTAGTCGGCATCCCGGCCCCGCTCGGCCTGGGGACGGTCGAGCTCCTGGACGGGCGGCTCGTGCACGGCTTCCTCTGCGAGGCGTACGCCACACAGGACGCCAAGGACATCACCGAGTTCGGCGGCTGGCCGGCCTATCTCAGCAGCCGCTGACGCGTGGCACAGTGTGAAGCGTGAGGATCACGCTGCTCGGTCCGGTAGAGGTGGCCGACGACGCGGGCGCGGCGGTCGAGGTCTCCGGGGCGCGGCTGCGCAGCCTGCTGGCCTGCCTCGCCCTCGCGCCCGGGCGGCTGGTGACGGTCGAGGCGCTGGTCGACGCCGTGTGGCCGGACGCGCCGCCGTCCGGTGCGGTCAACGCGCTGCAGTCGCTGGTCTCGCGGCTGCGGCGGGCGCTGCCCGAGGCCGACGCCGTACGGCTGGAGCGGCTGCCGGCGGGCTATCGGCTGGCGACCCCGCCGGAGTGGGTGGACGCCTGCCGCTTCGAACAGCTCGCGGCGGCCGCGCGGTCGGCGCCCGATCAGGCCGCGGCCGCACGGCTGCTCGACGAGGCTCTCGGCCTGTGGCGCGGTGCCCCGCTGGCCGACGTGGAGCCGGCCGGGTTCGCGGTGGCCGCCGCCGCGCGCCTCACCGAACTGCGGCTGCGCGTCCTCGAAGACCAGGCCGACGTACGGCTCGCGCTCGGCGAATCCGACGGCCTGGCCGGCGACCTGGCTGTCCTGACGGCCGCACACCCCCTACGGGAGCGCCTGTGGGCGGCCCGGATGCGGGCGCTGTGCGCGGCCGGGCGCCCGGCCGAGGCGCTGGCCGCCTTCGACGACCTGCGCCGCCACCTCGCCGGCGAACTCGGCGCCGATCCGTCGCCCGAGGTGCGCGCGCTGCACCTGGCGATCCTCCGCGGTGAGCTCACCCAGGCGCCGGCGGGTGGCACCAACCTCCGCGCCCCGCTCACCGCCCTGGTCGGCCGCGAGGACGACCTGACCAGGGTCGGCGCGCTCCTCACCGAAAACCGGCTGGTCACGCTGGTCGGGCCGGGCGGCGCCGGCAAGACGCGGCTGGCCTCCGAGGTGGCCGCCACGTGGCGCGAACGCGACGGCGCCTGGCTCGTCGAGCTCGCGGCCGTCGGCGACCCCGCCCAGGTCCCGGCCGCCGTGGCGGCCGCCCTCGATCCGCGCGCCGCGACCGTGCGCGTGCGGCATCCGCTCGCCCGCGAGCCGATCGACCGCCTCGTCGAGGCCCTGCGGGACCGCCGGCTGCTGATCGTGCTGGACAACTGCGAGCACCTGGTCGACGCCTGCGCGCGGCTCGCCGACGCGGTCGTGAGCCGTTGCCCGCAGGTGCGGGTGCTGGCCACGTCCCGCGAGCCGCTGGCCGTCACCGGTGAGACCATCCACGTCGTCGGGCCATTGCGGGTCCCTTCCCCGGACGTGCCGCTGGAGCGTGCGGCCCGATTCCCGGCGCTTCTGCTGTTCGCCCAGCGGGCCGCGGCCGTACGGCCCGGGTTCGCGCTGACGCCCGCCAACCTGCCCGCGGTCGCCGAATTGTGCCGCCGCCTCGACGGCCTGCCGCTCGCCATCGAGCTGGCCTGCGCGCGGCTGCGCACGCTCCCGGTCGAGGAGCTCACGGCGCGGCTCGGCGACCGGTTCCGGCTGCTGACCGGCGGCAGCCGTACGGCGGTGCCCCGGCACCAGAGCCTGCTCGCCGTGGTCGAGTGGAGCTGGGATCTGCTCACTCCGGCCGAACGCGCGCTGGCCCGCAGACTGGCGGTCTTCGCCGGTGGCGCATCCCTGGAAACCGTCGAAGCGGTCTGCTCAGACCCGGACGCGCTCCCTCGGGAAACAGTCCTGGAGACTCTGGGCGGCCTGGTCGACAAGTCCCTCGTCGTCCTGGTCGAGACCTCGGGCGCGCGTTATCGGATGCTCGACACCATCCAGGCGTACGCGGCGCGCGTGCTGGCCGATTCCGGCGAGGCCGAGCATGTTCGCCAGGCCCTCGCGGCGTACTTCCTGGGCATGGCCGAGTCCGCCGAGCCCGCGCTGCGCACGGGCGACCAGTTGCGGTGGCTGGCCTGGCTGGCGCAGGAGCACGACAACCTGGTCGCGGTGCTGCGCTGGGCGGTCGACAGGCCCGACGCCGCCACGGCCGTACGGCTGACGGCGGCGCTCGGCTGGTATTGGAACCTGCGCGGTGACCACGCGGAGGCGGCCGCGTGGCTGGACGCCGCCCTCGCCCTGCCCGGGATCGAGCGCGCTGGTGAGGCCCTCGCCTCCGCGTACGCCTACCACGCGATGCACCTGTTCGCGATCCAGGAGACCGAGCGCGGGCTGGCGTCGGCCGCGGTGGCGCGCCGGCTGGCCGGCGAAGGGGCGCCCACCGACCCGGCGGTCGCGCTGCTCGAGGTGCTGTTCCGGCTGCACCCGGCCAACCCTGACCACGATGCGGACGAGGCGCTGGCGCACCTCGCTGAGCTGGGGCGGCATCCGGATGCGTGGCTTGCCGCCACGGCCCGCCTTTTCCGCGGGCTCGCGCTCGCGGCGTTCGGAGACGCGGCGGCCGCCGCGTCGGAGCTCATGACGGCCAGAGACGGGTTCGGCGTGGCCGGCGACCGCTGGGGCAGAGCGGCGGCGGTGAGCTCCCTCGGCTCCTGTCACAGCCTCACGGGCGACCACGACGCCGCCATCGCCGCCATGAGCGAGGCGCTCGGGCTCATCCACGCCCTCGGCTCGGACGGCGACGCCCAGTGGGCGCGGGTGGAGCTCGGGCTGGAACGTCTCCGGGCCGGCGACCTGGCCGGGGCCCGCGCCGATCTGGAGCACGCCAGGACCGCCGATCAGGCGTCCGGCGCGACCATGGTGGCCGCGGCGGCGTCCGTCGGGCTGGCCGAGACGTCCCGCGCGCACGGCGACCTCGGCGAAGCCCGCGCCCTGCTGACCGGTGCGCTGCGCCGCCTCGACGCCGCCGAGGGCGTGCCTCCCCAGATCCGCGCGCGTGCCCTGGTCGGCCTGGCCCGTGTCGGCGTACGCGACGGCCAGCGGGCGCAGGCCCGTTCCCGGCTCGACGAGGCCCTGTCGCTGACCCTGGACGTGTCGCACCGATCCCTGATCGCCGAGGTGGCCGAGGGGATGGCCGACCTGGCCCTCGCCGACGACCTGCCGGGCGACGCGGCCGGGCTGCTCGGGCTGGCCGCGGCCGTACGCGGGGCCGCCGACCTCGGCAGTCCCGACGTGCGGCAGGCCGAGGCGGCGGCCAGGAAGGCGCTCGGCGACGAGGCCTACGCCGCCGCCTACGCGGCCACCGCAGGCCTCGGCACCGACGCCGCGCTGCACACCATTCAGACGCGACGCTTGTAGACGAATACGGCCGGCGGCGCGAACACCACGACGATGGCCAGCGTCCACAGCAGCGAGTTCTGCACGCCGTGCCCGACCGGAAGCCCCTGCATCAGCGCCCGCGCCGCGTCGGACAGCTGGGTGACCGGGTTGACCTTCACCCACGTCTGCAGCCACCCCGGCAGCTTCCCGGTCGGTACGAACACGTTGCTGCCGAAGGTGAGCGGCACCACGACGACGAACGCGATCCCGCCCATGCTCTCCGGGCTGCGCCCGAGCAGCCCGATCAGCGCCCCCAGCCAGCACACCGACAGCGAGAACAGCAGCATCAGCCCGCACGCGGCCAGCACCGCGGCCGGGCTGCCGTGCGCCCGAAATCCCAGCGCGAAGCCGACGGCCATGACCACGGCCAGCGAGATGGCGTTCCGTACGGCGTCACCGAGCACCCGCCCGATCAGCGGCGCCGACCTCGCCACGGGCAGGCTGCGGAAACGGTCGAAGATCCCGGACCGCAGATCCGCGTTGAAGGCGACGGCCGTGTTCATCGACGCGAACACCAAGGTCTGGACCGCGACCCCGGGCAGCACGAACTGCAGGTAGGAGTGCCAGTCACCGGCCACCGCGTTCCCGAACAGGAACGTGAACAGCACGACGAACGTGACCGGCATCAGCGACAGGTCGAGCAGCTGGTCGGGCGAGTGCCTGATCTTGAGCAGGCCGCGCCAGGCCAGCGTGAGGCCCTGCCGCAGGACCCGGACAGGCCGCGCCGGGCGGCGAAGGACGATCTCGCTCATTGGACCCTCTCAGAAACAGGGCCCGTCAGGGCCAGGAACGCCTCGTCCAGGCTGGCAAGCCGGACACCCAGTTCGGAGACGGGGATGGCGGCGGCGTCGAGGCGGCGCGCGACCGCGGCCACCGCGGCGGTTCCCGACATCCCGCCGGCCAGGGGCGCCGACACGAGCCCATCCGCTCCCCCACGGCGGGGAACCGTCCCGCATTCCTCGGCAAGGATCGCCTCGATCGTCGCGGCCACGAGGTCATCGGGAAGTGAGGGCCGCACCTCGAGCGTCTGGCCGCCCACGGTCGCCTTCAGCTCGGCCGGAGCGCCACTCGCCACGACCCGCCCGTGGTCGATGACGACCGCGTCGTCCGCGAGCCGGTCGGCCTCGTCCAGGTATTGCGTGGTCAGCAACACGCTGGTCCCCTCTTCGGCAAGGCCGCGGATCAGCCGCCACACCACGCCCCGTGAGCGCGGATCGAGGCCCGTGGTGGGCTCGTCAAGGAAGAGCACCCGAGGGCGGCCGATCAGGCCGGCCGCGAGATCCAGCCTCCGGCGCATCCCACCGGAATAGGTCTTGACGGGCCGCCGGGCGGTCTCGGTCAGCTCGAACCGATCCAGGAGCTCACTCGCGTGCGAACGCGCGCCGGCCCGGGAGTGGTCCAGCAGCCGCGCGATGAGCACGAGGTTCTCGTAGCCGGTCAGGTCTTCGTCGACCGCCGTGTATTGACCTGTGAGGCCGATCAGGTCACGTACCTTGTCCGGGTCCTTGGCGACGTCGAAGCCTCCCACGCGGGCCGTGCCCCCGTCGGGGCGCAGCAGCGTGGCGAGGATCCGGACGACCGTGGTCTTGCCGGCGCCGTTGGGCCCGAGCAGCGCGAGGATGGCGCCCGGCCGCGCCGCGAGGTCGACCCCGTCCAGGGCCATCGTCTTTCCGTACCGTTTGACCAGGCCCGTCGCCTCAATCGCGAGCCCGCCCGACGCAGATGACATGCCGCCAACCCTGCGCCCCGCCGCTGACACGCCACGCACACGCCGCTGACACGGTCACGCCTCGAAGTGCGCAAGCCAAGCGGTGAGGATGGCCTCCAGCCGCACGGCGTCCTCGGGCGGCAAGCCGCTCAGCAGGCGGCGCTCGTTGCGCATGTGCTCGGTGAACGCGTCGTCGATGACCCGCCGGCCGGCCGGGGTGAGCGCGACCACGCGTCCTCGCCCGTCCGTGGTGCTGCGGCGCCGCGCGATGAGCCCGGCGCGTTCGAGCCGGTCGAGCCGCTTGGTCATGGCCCCGGTGGTGACCATCGTGTGGCGGGCCAGCTCTCCCGGGGCCCGCTCGTACGGCTCGCCGGCCCGCCGCAGGGCCGCCAGCACGTCGAACTCGCCCTCTTCGAGACCGTGCCTCCGGTAGACGGCCACCAGCTCACCGGTCAGGTGCGCGGCCAGGCGATGCAGCCGCCCGATGACGCCCTGCGGTGAGACGTCCAGGTCGGGGCGCTCGATGCGCCATTCGGCCTGGATCCGGGCCACGTGATCGGGTCTCGGCATGCCTCCAATATAGCTTCCCTGGAAGCTATATTAACTTCCATGGAAGCTAATTTCCGGTGGGCGCTGATCACCGCGATCGCTCCGGTGGCCTGGGGCACCAATTACTTCGTCACACACGAGGCCCTGCCGGCCGGCCATCCGCTGTGGGGCGCCGTGTTCCGCGCACTGCCCGCGGGCCTGCTGTTGCTGCTCATCCGCCGGGAGTTGCCGTCCGGGGCCTGGTGGTGGCGCTCGCTGGTGCTCGGCACCATGAACATGGGGGCGTTCTTCGCGCTGGTCTACGTGTCGGCGCAGCTCCTGCCGACCAGCGTGGCCTCGACGATCATGGCCACGTCCTCGGTGGCGATGATGCTGGTCGCCTGGGCGCTGCTGGGCGAGCGGCCCGGGACGCGTTCGTGGGCCGGCGCGGGGCTCGGCTGCGCCGGGGTGTGCTTCCTGCTGCTCGGCGGCGTGACCTCGGTGAACTGGTGGGGCGTTGCGGCGTCGGTGGCGGCCATGCTCATGTCGTCGTTCGGATACGTCCTGACCAAGAAGTGGGGCACGGACACCGGCGTCCTCACGGTCACCTCCTGGCAGCTGGTCGGCGGCGCGGTCGCCATCGCGCCGTTCGCGCTCCTCGTCGAGGGCGCGCCGCCCGCCCTGGACGCGCCCGCCCTCGGCGGCTTCGCGTACGTGACGACGGTCGCCACGGCCGGCGCGTTCGCGGCCTGGTTCGCGGGCCTCCGCAGACTCAGCGCCGCGACGGTCGGCCTGATCGGCCTGCTCAACCCGGCCACTGGAGTGCTGCTCGGCACCCTGATCGCGGCCGAACCGCTCACCCTCCGCCAGGCCGCGGGACTGGCCCTCATCCTCACCGGAATCCTCCTCGGCCGCCGCACCCCATCCACCCCCAAGCGGTCCGAACAACCCAAAAACCTATTGACTCTGTAGGAATTGCCGACAATCGTGAGATTCATGAGCATCACAGACGAGTTCGTCGCCAACGCCGAGCGATACGCCGCCACCTTCGACAAGGGCAGCCTGCCGCTGCCGCCCGCCAAAGGCGTCGCCGTCCTCGCCTGCATGGACGCGCGGCTCAACGTTTACGGGGTGCTGGGGCTGACCGAGGGCGACGCGCACGTCATCCGCAACGCGGGAGGCGTGGTCACCGCCGACGCCCGGCGCAGCCTCGCCATCAGCCAGCGGCTCCTGGGGACCACCGAGATCATCCTGATCCACCACACCGGGTGCGGCATGCTCACCTTCACCGACGACGGGTTCAAGGAGTCGATCCGCGAGGAGGTCGGCATCAAGCCCGACTGGGCCGCCGAGGCGTTCCCCGACCTCGAAGAGGACGTCCTCCAGTCGATCGGCCGCATCAAGGCCGACCCGTTCATCCCCCACCGCGACGCGGTCCGCGGCTTCATCTACGAGGTCGAGACCGGCCACCTCCGCGAGGTCAAAGCCTGAAAACGACCCGCGCGCAGGTGCTCGCCTACCGCCACGCCGCCCACGACCTCGGCGCCGGCGGGCGCGGCCGGATCGTGCTGGCCACCGGCCTGCAGGACTACCCACCTGGCCGCAGCGCCGTCCTCGCCGCATGCGCTTCGACGCCGCGCTCGACGAGGTGGCCGCGGCCATGCGCGCGACCTTCAGCGACGCCTGGTCCCCCACGAAGGGCGAGCTCAGCGGCGCGGTGAGCCCTCACGTGAATCCCCTGCTCGCCCCCTGGTGCGCCACGTGCGGCGTGGCGCACGTCCAGGATCAGCTGTTCCGCCGCGCCACCCTGCAGGCGGGCCTCGTCGTCGAGGTCGACCCCTCCGGCCCGTTCCGCTACCGTCCAGCCGAACCCGCCGAAGCCGCCCCAGATCGCGCACGGCTGATCCGCGACTTTCTCGCCGCGTTCGGCCCGGCCCAACCGGCCCATCTCGCCGCGTGGCTGGGCCACACACCCGCAAGGCAGTCTGGCGGGCGGCCGCCAATCCCGGCATCGTCCTGGTCGACGGCGAGATCGCCGGGATCTGGCGGCGAAACCGCGACCACCTGGACCTCGAAGCGTTCCAGCCCCTGCCAGACACCCGCGGCCACCCCGACGCGGCCGTCATCGCCTCGACGTGGCGTCGGGCCTAGCCCAGCCTCGGGTCGATGTGGATTTTGGGGCCGATCCCGGGAGGCCGGCGACCGGCCAAGACGCCCGCGGCGGCGTCGAGCCCGACGGTGGCGGCCACGAGCGGGCGGGCGTCCACCGAGCCCTCGGCGTACGCCGTGATGGCCTCGGCCAGACCAGCGGAGGCCCCGAGAATGCCGACCACAGTGACGTCCTTGAGCGCGACCTCGCGCGTGTCGATGGTGCTCGGCATGGCCGACAGACCGATGTAGACCACTCGTCCGGCAGGCTCGACCAAACGCAGCGCGAGAGCCGGCACCTCGACCCCATTGGTGGCGTCAACGACGGCATCCCAGGCCCGGGACGGCAGCCCCGGCAGCACAGAGGCCTCGAAGCCGAGCGACCGGGCCAGCCGCAGCTCCGGCTCCTCGCGGCCCATCAGGTGGACCTCGGCGCCCCGCGCCCGCCCGAACAAGGCCACCAGCAGGCCGATCGTGCCGGTCCCGAGCACCAGCAGCCGGTCGCCCGGCCCGGTCGCGGCGCCGCGCACCGCGCGCAGCGCGTTGCCCCCGGGCTCGACGAGCGCGCCGAGCGTCGCGTCGACCGCGTCAGGCAAAGCGTGCAGCGCGGTCTCAGGAACGGCGAGGCTCTCAGCAAGAGCCCCCGGAAAGTTGCGTATCCCGATCTCGGACCGGTCGTCGCACACGTGCCCGCGCCCACGGCGGCAGCGTTCACAGCGCCCGCAGCCCAGCATGGTGTCGCCGGTGACCCGGCGGCCCAGCCACCGCGGGTCGACGCCGTCTCCCACCGCCCTTACCCGGCCGCACCACTCGTGACCCGGACGAAGTGGATAACCGCTCTGGCCGGAATCCAAATAGCTCATGTCGCCCGCGAACAACTCCATGTCGGTGCCGCAGACACCGACCCTCTCCACATCGACGACGACGTGCCCGGGTGTGGCCTCGGGCGGCTCCACATCCTGAACCTCGGCCGTCTTCGGCCCCGTGATGACCAGCGCTCGCACGGGGGAACGGTAGACGTGAGCTACCCTCGCAGCAAGTTCCAGTATCGGGAAGAGTTGGCAGCATGACGACGCCCCGCAGCGCCCAGTGGTATGCAGGAACTGACCGTAACGCCTACATCCACCGAGCGTGGATGCGCCGCGGCCTGCCGTCCGACGCCTTCGACGGGCGGCCGCACATCGCGATCGCCAACACCGCCTCCGATCTGACCCCCTGCAACATGCACCTCGACGAGGTGGGGCGCAGCGTCGAAAACGGCGTGCGCGAAGCGGGCGGCGTCCCGCTCAACCTGCCCGTCGTATCCCTCGGTGAGACCCAGGTGCGGCCCACGGCCATGCTGTGGCGCAACATGGCGGCGATGGCGGCCGAAGAGATGTTCCGCGCCAACCCGGTCGACGGCGTCGTGTTGCTCGGCGGCTGCGACAAGACCATCCCGGCCCTGCTCATGGCGGCCGCATCGGTCGACCTCCCCGCAGTCGTAGTGCCGGGCGGGCCCATGCTCACCGGCACCTTCCGCGGGATCCCCATCGGCTGCGGCACCGACGTGTGGCGGCTCAGCGAAGAGGTGCGCGCGGGGACGATGACGCAGACCGAGTTCCTGCGCTCGGAGTCGTCGATGATCCGCAGCAAGGGCCACTGCAACACGATGGGCACGGCCTCCACCATGGGGCTGCTCGCCGAAGTGCTCGGCATGACGCTCCCCGGCATCGCCGGCACGCCGGCCCCGGACAGCCGCCTGCTGGAAGGCGCGCACGACACCGGCAGGCTCATCGTGGAAATGGTCAACGCCGACCGACGCCCGAGCGCCGTGCTTGGCCGCGGCTCGTTCCTCAACGCCATCGTCGCGCTGGCGGCGCTCGGCGGCTCGACCAACGCCGTCGTCCACCTGCTGGCCATCGCCGGACGGCTGGGCGTGCCGCTCAGCCAGGACGACTTCGACCGCGTCGGCTCCGACGTGCCGCTGCTGGTCGACCTGCTGCCGGCCGGCCGCTATCTGATGGACGACCTCTATCGGGCCGGCGGCCTGCACGCCGTGCTCCGCGAGGTGCGCGACCTGCTCGATCCCGAGGCGCTCACGGTCACCGGCCGGCCCCTTGTCGACTATCTCGACGACGCCCGCATCTACGACGCCGACGTGATCCGGCCGCGCGAGACGCCGCTCCAGGAAAGCGCGGGGATCGCCGTCCTCTACGGCAACCTCGCCCCCGACGGCGCGGTGATCAAGCCGGCCGCCGCCTCGCCCCACCTGCTGCGGCACCGGGGTCCGGCCGTGGTCTTCGACTCGGTCGAGGATCTGCACGCCCGCCTCGACGACCCCGACCTCGACGTCACCCCCGACTCGGTGCTCGTGCTGCGCGGCTGCGGCCCGAAGGGCTATCCCGGTATGCCGGAGGTGGCCAACCTGCCGCTGCCGCCCAAGCTGCTGGCCCAGGGCGTACGGGACATGGTCCGCATCTGCGACGGGCGGATGAGCGGCACGGCGTACGGGACGGTCGTGCTGCACGTCTCGCCCGAGGCGGCGGCCGGCGGTCCGCTCGGCCTCGTGCGCACGGGCGACATCATCACCCTCGACGTCGAGAGCCGGCGGCTCGACGTGGAGATCCCGGACGACGAGCTGGCGGCCCGCGAGCCTGCGCCGGGCATGGTCGAGGCCTTCGCCGCGCCACGGCGCGGGTGGGAGCGCCTCTACGTCGACACCGTACGGCAGGCCAACACGGGCGCCGACCTCGACTTCCTGGTCGGGCGGACCGGCGACCAGGTGTCACGCGAATCCCACTGACCCGGAAGGGGTGTTATGACGGCAGCGCGTACGGCCCTGGTGACCGGAGGTGTGAGCGGCCTGGGCAAGGCCGCGGCGGCCCGCCTGGCCGAGGACGGCGTCACGGTGATCACGCTCGACGTCGCCGACGGCGCCGACCTCATCCTCGACGTGGCCGACGCGGCGGCCGTCCACGCCGCGGCCGAGCGGATCGGGCCGGTCGACATCCTCGTGAACTCGGCCGGGATCGTCGGGCCCAACGCGCCCCTGTGGGAGATCCCCGTGGAGGGCTGGGAGCGGACGCTGGCCGTCAACGTGGGTGGCACGTTCAACACCTGCCACGCCTTCGTGCCCGGCATGCGCGAGCGCGGCTGGGGCCGGATCGTCAACCTCGCCAGCATGGCCGGGAAGGACGGCAACCCCAACATGGCGCCCTATTCGGCGTCGAAGGCCGCGGTCATCGGCCTCACCAAGACGCTCGGCAAAGAACTGGCGACCAGCGGCGTGCTGGTCAACGCGATCGCCCCGGCCGTGATCGCGACCCCGATGAACGCCAACACCGGGCCTGACGTTCTTGCCCACCTGACGAGCCTCATCCCGATGGGCCGCATCGGCCGCGCCGAGGAGGTGGCCGAGCTCATCGCCTGGCTCGCCTCCGACAAGGTCAGCTTCTCCACAGGAGCCGTCTACGACATCAGCGGCGGCCGCGCCACCTATTGAACCGTGGCATAGTGCCCCTATGAATGACGAGGTGGAGCGCCTGCTAGCGGCATTCGCCGCGCCCACAGCCGGCCTGGCGCGGCACCTGTGCGAGCACATCCTCGCCCTCTTCCCCGACGCCGTCATCACCGGCGACAGCGAGCGGATCGGCTTCGGAACAGACACGGGATACAAAGGCCTGGTCTTCACGGTCGCCCCCTACCAAACTCACGTGACCCTCGGCGTCGCCAACGCCACCGACCTACCCGACCCAACCGGCCTCCTACAGGGCACCGGTAAGGTCCACCGCCACATTAAGATCCGCTCCGAATCCGACCTCACCCCCGACCTGACAACCCTCCTCACCACCGCCCTAACCCACCACCCCGGTTAAGCCCCAGCACCCAGCAACCAAGACACGGCGAAGAGGGCGGCGCAAAGGGGATGGGCGCGGAGGCCGGCCCACAGCAAGCCGCGCGCCCGCCGGACAGGCCTGGTCCGTGGAACGCAACCACCACGCCGGCCGCAGCACCCAGCCCCGCAGCGCCTACGGCCCGCACCACCACTACGGCCCCGCCACGGATGGACAGGCAGTAGCAATGCGCTACGGCCCAAGGCCGGACAGGGACAGTCAGCGAGGAGCGGAGACGGACGGGCGGGACGGCGCGCTTGAAGCCCAGCGGAACCACACGCGCCCGACGAAGCGGCCGAAGGCCGGACACCAGACCCCAGCCACAACGCGCGCCGTCCCGTCCGTCTGTCGCAGCGCAACGCCCCGCCCGCCACGCCCCACCAGCCCAAAGCCGACGCGCGCTAGCGCGCACCTGGAGCCGGCCGAAAGGCGACGACCAACAGCACGGCCGGCAGTACGACCAGCGCCGCCAGGCCCACCACCTGCGCCGCCGCGTCCCCGACGGAGAACGGCGCGAGGTGGCCGAGGTGGAAGACCAGATGAGGCACCGCATAGACCAGGTAGCCCGCGAGCACGGTCCGGGTCAGCACGCGTTCGGCCGTCATAGCAGCGACCGCGAACATGACCGCGAATCCGAGTCCATACCCGCCGAAGTCCCGCAGCAGGTGCTCGTTGTATGCCGGCAGCAGCGACACCCAGTGCCGTCCAGGCAGCGGAAAATTCTCGTAGAACAACGCGGGAAACGCCAGCGCCCACAGTCCGATGACGGCGTGAACAATCACCAGCACCCACAGGCCGACCCTCATAGCGCCTTCCGGAACAACAGCACCTCGTCGAATCAGGTTGCCTCTCTCAATCACAGCGCCTCCTCGAAAGTAATCTTGCCGTCGGCGTGAGCAGGCGTGAGGTGCAGGCCGCGGCGGTAGGCGGCGGCCACGCGGCCGGGATAGGGCACCGAGGCGACGAGCCGGGGGCGGCCACGCAGGTAGGCGTGCATGAGGTCGGCGCATGTGCGCACGCGCGGCCCGCCCATGTCCGGGACGCGCCCGGCAGGCGGCCCCGCGGCGAGTGCGACCAGCCGTTCGGCCACCTCGCTCGCCGCGATGGGCTGGAAGCTGGTCCGCGTGGGCAGCAGCACGATCGGCGACCGCGCCAGCGTTCCCGCGATCATGGCGATGAGCTCGTGGAACTGCGTGGTCCGCAAGATCGTATAAGGCACTCCAGACCGCTCGATCAGCGTCTCGGCCTCCCGTTTCACCCGGTAGTACGAATACGGATGCTCGTCCACCCCCACGATCGAGATGTAGACCAGATGCCGCACCTGCCCGGCCCCGCCGATCCCGCCGATCGCGGCGATCAAGTTGCGGGTCGCGACGACGTCGGCGTCGCCGGCGCGCGGCGCGGTGGCGCAGTGCACGACCGTGGTCACCCCGTCGAGCGCCGGCCGCAAGCCGTCCCCCGTAGTCAGATCCCCCACGAACGACCCGCGCCCGCGTCCGCGGCTGAGCACGCGCACCCCGGCCCCGCCGACGGCGGCGGACTCCACCGCCAGCCGGGCCACGACCTTGCGCCCGAGGGTCCCCGTGCCGCCGGTCACGAGGATCGGCTCCCCGAGTGTCCCGAAATTGTCTGTCACACCGTTACAGACTGGCGACCGGCCCCAATTGTGACAGCTTCGCCGGATTGACCATCGTCCAGGCCCGCGCGACGAGATCGCCGTCGAGGTCGATGACGACCACGGCCGCCACCCGCCCTCCCAGGGTCGCGATGATCGCGGGCTGCCCGTTGACCTCGCCCAGCGCATACGCATATCCGGCGCCGAACTTGGTGACGATCCGCGACGCCCAGCGGGCGACCTTGGCCCGGCCCTCGACCGGCTTCCTCGCGGCCGGCAGCGCTCCGCCGCCGTCGGTCCAGGCGACCACGTCCTCGGCCAGCACCTTCTCCAGCCCGGCCAGGTCGCCTTCCTGGGCGGCCGCGATGAAGCGGGCCACGATCTCTTTCCACCGTGCGAGGTCGGGGTCGGCGAACCGCGGGCGGTCGTGGAGGCGGCGGCTCGCCCTGCCGTACAGCTGGCGGCAGTTGGCCTCGGTCAGGTCGAGCAGGCCGGCGATCTCGCGATAGCCGTACGAGAAGGCCTCGCGCAGCACGACGACGGCGCGCTCGGCCGGGGTGAGCCGCTCCAGCATGACCAGGAACGCGATGGAGACCGACTCGCGCTGCTCGGCCGTCTCGAGCGGGCCGAGCGCGGCGGCGGCCACGGGCTCGGGGAGCCAGGGCCCGATGTACGTCTCGCGGGTGGCGCGGCTGGACGTGAGCCGGGTGCGGCAGAGGTTGGTGACCACCTTGGTCAGCCAGGCCGTCGGGTGGTCGGGCGCGGCGTCGCGCCAGCGGAGGTAGGCGTCCTGGACGACGTCTTCGGCTTCGGCGGCCGACCCGAGCATGCGGTAGGCCAGGCCGAACAGGCGCCGACGGTGCGCCTCGAACTCGGCGACGTCTCCGGCATCAGCCGCCATGTCAACCTCCGCAGACTCGATGTAAAAAATTCTAGACACGAGGTCAAACGTTCGCTACATTCAAGCATGTCAAAGATTTTGTACATCGTCTCTCTGGACATCGCGAGGGTGTCATGACACACGAGGAAAAGCGCGCATGGATCAGGCTCGTCGTCGCTGTGATCGCTTACGGGGTCTACGTGATCCTCATCCTGACCCGCGCGGACGGCAGGCCACTGCCTGAGACGCCCTACGCGGCCACGCTGTTGTGGTCCGTCGGCGTGGCCATCGTCGCCTCGATGATCGTCGAGATCGCGGTGAACACCGCGACGCCGGGCGCCTCGCGGGCCACCGACGAGCGGGACAAGGAGATCCTGCGCAGGGGCGACCTCATCGGCCAGTCCTTCGTCATCATCGGCGCGGTCGCCGCCATGCTCATGGCGCTCGGCGGGTGGGACAGGTTCTGGATCGCCAACGTCATCTACCTGTGCTTCGTCCTGTCCGCCATCCTCGGCGGCGTCGCCAAGGTCGTCCTCTACCGCACGGGGATGCCGCAATGGTGAAATCGACCCGCGTCACCAACCGCATCCGCGCCCTGCGCTTCGCCCAGAACGAGATGACCCAGGCCGACCTCGCCGACCGCATCGGCGTCACCAGGCAGACCGTCATCGCCATCGAGCAGGGCCGCTACTCGCCGTCCCTGGAGATGGCCTTCAAGATCGCCCACGTCTTCGGCGTCAAGCTCGACGACGTGTTCCAGTATCCCGAATCGGCCGAGGAGGCCTGAAATGGAATCCACCATGACCACCACCACCATGAACGCCATCGCCCAGGACAAGTACGGTTCCTACGACGCCCTCCGGTTACGCGAGATCGCCAGACCCGAGGTCGGCCCCGGCGAGGTGCTGGTCCAGGTCCGCGCCGCAGGCGTGGACGCCGGCGTCTGGATCCTGATGACCGGCCGGCCCTACCTCATCCGCGTGATGGGCTTCGGCATGCGGCGGGCCAAGGCGCTGGTGCGCGGCCGTGACCTCGCCGGCGTCGTGACCGCGGTCGGCGCGGCCGTGACCCGCTTCAAGCCAGGCGACGAGGTCTACGGCACGTGCGAGGGCGGCTCGTTCGCCGAATACGCGGTGGCCGCCGAGGACAAGATCGCGCTCAAGCCGAGCGGCTTGACGTTCGAGCAGGCCGCGGTGGTGCCGGTGTCCGGCATGACGGCGCTGCAGGCCGTGCGCGATTCGGGCGAGGTGCGCGCGGGCCAGCGCGTGCTGGTCATCGGCGCGGCCGGTGGCGTGGGGTCGTTCGCCGTGCAGATCGCCAAGGCGCTCGGCGCCCAGGTGACCGGCGTGTGCCGGACCGAGCACACCGATCTGGTGCGCTCCCTGGGCGCCGACGACGTCATCGACTACACCCGCGAGGAGGTCGACCGCGACGGCGCATGCCACGACGTCATCATCGACACCGGCGGCGACCGCCCGCTGTCGCTGCTGCGGCGCGCCCTGGCCCGGCGCGGCACGCTCGCGATCGTCGGCGGCGGCTTCGACAAGGGCCGGCTGACCGGCGGGTTCGAGCGCCAGCTCCGCACGCCGCTGGTGTCGCTGTTCACGGGACAGCGGCTGCGCATGATGACCTCGCACGAGCGCGCCGACGACCTGGCGGAGCTGGCGCGTCTCATCGACGCGGGCCAGGTCGCGCCGGCCGTCGACCGCTCGTTTCCGCTCGCCGACGCGGCCGAGGCCATCCGCTACTTCGCCGAGGGCCACCCCGCCGGCAAGGTCGTCGTCACCCTGTGACCGATTCCTCTGTCAGGAGGTGGCGCGTGAAGAAGCGCTCGGCGCTGTCCAGCTCGTGCGCCGGCACGTCCATGTGCCGGCCCGAGTTGGCGTGCAGCGTCTTCTCGGCGGACGCGAAGGCGTCGAAGAGCGCGAGGCACGAACCGCGCGGCACCAGCTCGTCGTCCCACTGCAGCAGGAACTCGATCGGAACGGTGACCCGGGCCGCGTCCTCGGCCAGGGCGTATCCCACCAAGCCGAACACGGCGGCGCGGACCCGCGGCTCGGCGGCGGCCAGCCGAACGCCGACCGCGCTGCCGAGCGACACGCCCCAGAATCCGACCGGTCCCAGGCGGCCGGATTCCGCCAGGTCGTCGAGCAGGGCCTGCCACTCGGGCACGGCCTGGGCCGCCAGCCCTCCGTTGTGCCGGGCCACGAGCGGGCCGACCGGCTCGCCGGCCGCCATCATCGCCCGGAGCTCGGCGGCGAACCGCTCGTCCTGCTCGGTCCTCGGTCGATCGCCGTGGCCGGGCGCGTCGAGGGCCACGGCCGCGAAGCCGCGGGCCACGTAGCGCCGGGCGCGGGCCACCACTCCCGGCGCCTGCTTGTGCTGACCGCCTCCGTGGCCCAGCAGCACGACGGGACGGCGGTCCGTCGAATGGGCGGGCGTCCACAGCACGCCAGGAACGTCGTTGACAGTGAAGAGATTCTCCGAGACGCCGTCAGCGGTCGTCTGTGAGATGAAGCGCATGGATCGTTGCCTTTCGGGATGCCTTTCAGGGCGCTCCCAAGGCCACTCAGACCCTTACTAGAGGGAGCACCCACCCTGTCACAGCGTTGATGGGTCTCACCTCCTCGGGTCGTCAGCGCGATTCGCGCACGCCGAAGCTACCAAAGCCGCACCCCGCGAAGCACCTGAATAAAAACGCGTGGATGAACGCCGCGCTCAGGTCTCGTCGGAGATCTCCGCGTGCAGGTGTCCGAGGGGCGGGATGGGCCGCCGCGGCTCGCGGACTCCCGGGCCGGGCTCGTTTCCGAGCCAGACCGTGATCGTGTCCCATCGGCGTACGTGCGAACCGGGGGCCGGTCGCTGGGCTATGACGATGCCGTGAAGCACGGGATGCGGGCTGTCCGGGTCGGGCCCCTGGAGGAGTAGACCCCGGTCATGACCGGCCAGCCAGGCGTTGAGCGCCTGCATCCCGACAAAATCCGGCACCTCGACAAGCCCTGCCGAGGAGTCGATGTCGTCGGGCAGATTACGTCACCTCACGCCCATTATGCGCCGCGCGGCCCGCAGAGGGCGGAGACGACGGCGAGGACGCCGGCCTTGAGCCGGTCCTCGCCGTAGTCCGGGTGGAGAGCGGCCGCCAGTTCGGCGCCGAGGAGCGCGAGAACGGCGTGCGCGAGGTAGCCGGCGTCGGCGTCGGGGCGTGCCTCCTCCAGCAGGATGACCAGGTGGCGATGCCAGAAGTGGTAGGCACCGACGCGGTAGCGCGCGCCGGGGCTGGCGCTTTCGGACATGCGCACCAGGTCGAGGTGGCCGAACAGGTAGTCCGCGTAGGCCGCCGCGAAAGCCGCCATCCGGTCTGGAGCGGGCGCGCCGGGCCCCAGGGGCGGCGGCCCGGAAAGGATGGCCTCCTGGAGCGCGCGCTCGGCGTCGTCCAGCAACGCCACCGCCAATCCCGATTTATCGCCGAACCGGCGAAACAAGGTGCCCTTTCCTACCCCGGCCTCGGCCGCGATGGCGTCCATCGACACGTTGTCGACGCCCTTCTCGCGGAACAGGCGCGCCGCCGCCGTCAGCACCTTCTCCCGGTTCCGCACGGCATCGGCCCGCTCGCGCGGTGGCCGCGCCGTCAGGATCTGCAAAAGCTCCATCGGCGCATCCCTTGACGATCCGGACCACAGTCCGCTAACTTCACCTTCAGTCATAAGCGGACTATAGTCCAGTTAAGCGAAGGGGTCCACCATGACCGCACTCATCAGCCGGGAAGAACTGCGGGCCGCCATCGCCGCGGGCGCCGTCACCGTCGTCGACGCCCTGGGCGGCGACTACTACGCCCAGCAGCACCTGCCCGGCGCGGTCGCGCTCGTCGAGGCCGAGGTGGCCGAGCGGGCGGCCGCCGTGCTGCCCGACAAGCACGCCGCCATCGTCACCTACTGCTCCAACGTGGCCTGCGGCAACAGCCAGGCCGTGGCCACGAGGCTCGCCGCGCTCGGCTACACCAACGTGCGCAAATACCGCGAGGGCATCCAGGACTGGGTCGAGGCCGGCCTGCCGGTCGAGTCGGGCGTGCCGGTCGTCACCCGCTGAGCACGAGCTCGTTGAGGATCATCTGCGGGAGCGCGGCCTGGTCGGCGTCGTCGTAGGCGCCCGCGGTGATCGCGACGACCAGGTCGTGCTCCGGGATGACGATGAGGCGCTGACCGCCGTTGCCCATGGCGCCGACCCATTGGCCGCGAAGGACGTACCACTGATATCCGTATCCGAAGTCGCCGTCGATCGGGACGCGGAGGGTCAGCGCCTCACGCAGCCAGCCGGCCGGCACCACGCCCCGCCCGCCTTCGAGCCCGCCCGAGAGCCCGCCTTCCTGCATGCCTTCGAGCACGGCCTGGCCGATCGCCGCCAGGCCGCGCGGGGTCAGCCTCAGGCCGGACGCGGCCGAGTGAACGCCGTCGTCACCCGCCATCCACGCGAACTGGTCGATCCCGAGCGGGGCGAAAAGCCTCTCCTCGGCGAATTCCGGCAGGGTGCGGCCCGAGCCCTTGACGATGAGGCGCCCGATCAGCGCGGCCGCGCCGCCGCAGTAGCTCCAGGTCCTGCCCGGCGGCTCCACGATGGGCCGTTCGAGCACGTAGCGGTGCCGATCGGGCGCGAGTTCCATGGCGATCTCGCTGTTCTCCGGGCTGGTGTACGGAATGTCCTCGCGCCACTCGAGGCCGAGCGTCATGGTCAGCGCGTGCTCGACCGTCAGCGCGGCCCGCTGCGGATCGGCCGCCAAGTCTGGATATTCCGGGAATTGGGCCATTAACGGCTCCGCCGGCTCCGGCACGAGGCCGTCGGCCAGGGCCATGCCGTACAGGAGGCCGACGACGCTCTTGGTGACGGACCGGACGTCGTGCAGGGTGCCGGGGCCGAAGGCGACCTCGCCGTGCGGGACGCCCCACGAGAAGTCGGGGCCCTGCCCGTAGTGCTCGACCACCGGGCGGCCCGCGCTCAGCACGACCAAGCCGTGGAGCCCGGACGCCCGTCCTGACTCGAGCAGATCCCGCATCCTCTGATCAATGTCCATGCCTCCAGGCGTACCGCATGACACCGTGTCAGACGCAAGTCCCTTGACGCGGACTCCGCGCCGATGCGACGATCCGTATGTTTACGTAACCATGCCATAAAATGTCCGTGTTTACGTAACCATCAGGCCGGATGAGGCAGGAGCGCTTGTGACTGGAAACCCCGGCGGCCGTTGGCTGCGCCGGCCCGCGGAGACCCCGCGTGGCCGGCTCGGCTTCGGCGCGGACTACAACCCCGAGCAGTGGCCGCAGGAGGTATGGGAGGACGACGTCCGGGCCATGCGCCAGGCGGGCGTCAATATCGTCTCCCTCGCGATCTTCTCCTGGGCCCGGCTCCAGCCGCGCCCGGACGCCTGGACGTTCGACTGGCTCGATCAGGTCATGGACCTGCTCCACGCCAACGGGATCGCCGTCGACCTCGCGACCGCGACCGCCTCGCCGCCACCGTGGCTGACCACGCTGCACCCGGAGATCCTCCCGGTCGACCACGACGGCCGCACGGTGTGGCCGGGCGCGCGCCAGCACTGGCGCCCCACCTCCCCCGTGTTCCGCGAGCACGCGCTGCGCCTGGTCAGGGCCATGGCCGAGCGCTACGGCGAGCACCCGGCGCTGGCCGCCTGGCACGTGTCCAACGAGCTCGGCTGCCACAACGTCTACGACTTCTCCGACGACGCGGCCACGGCCTTCCGCGCCTGGCTGCGCGCCAAATACGGCAGCGTGCAGGCGCTCAACCAGGCCTGGGCGACCGCCTTCTGGTCGCAGACGTACGGCGACTGGCAGGAGGTCCTGCCGCCGCGCCTGGCCGCCTCCTTCACCAACCCGACCCAGCAGCTCGACTTCAAGCGGTTCTCCTCCGACGCGCTCAAGGACCATCTGCGGGCCGAGCGGGCCGTCCTCAACGAGCTCACCCCGGACATCCCGGTCACCACCAACTTCATGATCATGGGTGAGACCAAGGGGATGAACTACGCCGACTGGGCCGGCGAGGTCGACTTCGTCTCCAACGACCACTACGTGCAGCCGGGCCCGCGCGCCCAGGACGAGCTGTCGTTCTCGGCCAACCTCACGGGGTCGCTGGCCGGCGGGCGGCCATGGTTCCTGATGGAGCACTCCACGAGCGCGGTCAACTGGCAGCCGGTCAACCACGCCAAGCGGCCCGGCGCCATGGCCCGCGACTCACTGACCCATGTCGCCTATGGGGCCGACGCCGTGTGCTTCTTCCAGTGGCGGCAGTCGGCGGGCGGGGCCGAGATGTATCACTCGGCGATGGTCCCCCACGCCGGGACCGACAGCGAGGTCTTCCGCTCGGTCGCCGACCTCGGCGCGACCCTCGAGGCGCTCGCGCCCGTGGCCGGCACGCGCAGACGGCGGGCCCGCACGGCCGTCGTCTTCGACTGGGACTCCTGGTGGGCGAGCGAGCTGGACTCGCATCCCACGTCGCGGCTGCGCTACCGGCAGGAGGCGCTCGACTGGTATTCGGCGCTTCTCGCGGCCGGCGTCCGCGCCGACGTCATCGACGCGGCCGACTCCTTCGGCGACTACGACCTGCTGATCGCCCCGATCCTGCACGTCGTGCCCCGCGCCCTCGCCGACCGGCTGAGCGCGTACGTGGCCGACGGCGGGCACCTGGTCACCACCTACTTCTCCGGGATCGTCGACGAGAACGACCACGTCTGGCTGGGCGGCTACCCGGGCGCGCTCCGCGACCTGCTCGGCATCCGCATCGAGGAGTTCGCCCCGCTGCCGGACGACGAGCGGGTCCACCTCGACCTCGGGGCGACCGGCACGCTCTGGACCGACCGCGTCGAGGTCACCGAGCACGACGTGAAGGTGGTCGCCAGCTATACGAGCGGCGACCAGGCGGGCCGTCCCGCGATCACCACGCGCCCCGTCGGCCTGGGCTCGGCCTCGTATGTCTCGACCCGCCTCGGGCCGGACGGCCTGGCCCGGCTCCTCCCCCACCTGCTGGCCACCAGCGGTGTGGAGCCCGAGCTCTCGGCCGGCGTGGGCGGGGCCGTCGAGCTCGCCGTGCGCACCGGTCCGGACGGCGACTACTGGTTCCTCATCAACCGCACGGACGGCGCCGTCACGGTCGCCGGAGTGGAGGGCGAGGTCGTCCAGGCCCCCAGCCTGGCGACCGGGCTGACGCTCGGACCCCGCCAGGTGTGCGTGCTGTTCCGCACGCGCGCCTGACGGGGTCTCCCCGAAGCGGTCGCCGGACGCGTCTACTGCACGCTGAAGCCCTGCTCCTGGCCGTACTTGACGGACGCGTCCTGCCAGGCCTTCAGGCCGTCCTGCAGGGTCGTCCCGCTCACGTACGCCTTGCCGACCGTGTCGTTGAAGATGCTGTTGGCGTACACCTGATACGGCAGGTACGACCAGCCGGGCACGACCTCGCCCGCGGATTCGGCGAGCACCTGGTTGACCTTCTGGCCGCCGAAGTAGGGGAACGGCTTGTCCTTGAAGGCCGGCGAGTTGAGCTCCGCGGTGGTCGCCGGGAACGCGCCGCCGTCCATGCGGGTCTGCACGCCCTGCTCGACGTCGGCGTACTTGATGAACGCGTACGCGAGGGCCTTGTTCGCGCCGAGCTCGGGGACGGCGAGCGAGCTGCCGCCGTTCTCGGCGGTGGCCTTGCCCCCGGCCTCCCACTGCGGCATGGGGGCCACCTGCCACTTGCCGGACCCGGCCTTGACGCCGCCCTCGAGGTTGGCCGGCATCCACGCGCCGATCACGAGCGTGGCGATGCTGCCGTCACCGAGCCCCTTGTACCAGGCGTCGCTCCAGGAGGAGATGGGCGCCACCAGCTTGCCGCTGACCAGCTGCTGCCAGGCCGCGGTGAACCTCTGCGTGCCCGGGTCGGCGAAGTTGATGGTCACGTTGGTGCCGTCGACCTGGTAGGGCTTGCCGCCCGCCTGCCAGATCATGCTGGTGGTGAAGCCCGCGTCGCCCGTGTCGTTGGTGATGTACGCCTTCGGGTCGGCCGCGTGCAGCTTCTTGGCCGCGGCGATGTAGTCCTCCCACGTCGCCGGCACCGCGATCTTGTATTTGTCGAAGACCTCCTTGTTGTAGAACAGCGCCATCGGCCCCGAGTCCATGGGCAGGCCGTAGATCGCCGAACCGGAGCGCACGGAGTTCCAGGGGCCCGGGGTGAAGGTGCCGTCCAGCTTGTCGGCGCCGTAGGCGGTCAGATCGGTGACCGACTTCGAGAGCGCGAACTGCGGCAGCGCGTAGTACTCGATCTGGGCCACGTCGGGCACGCCCGAGCCGGCCTTGATCGCGTTCTGCAGGGCCGTGTACTGGTCGTTGCCGGTGCCGGCGTTGACCAGGTTGACCTTGACCTTCGGATACTTGGCCTGGAAGTCGGCGACCACCTGCTTCAGGGTCGGCTCCCAGGCCCAGACCGTGATGGTGCCACCCGCGTTCAGCGCGGCGTCGACATCGGTGGCCGCGTTCGCCTGCGTGCCGGCGGGCTTCGTGGTGGCGGCCCCCGAGTCGCCACCGGTCGAAGAGCCGCAGGCCGTCGCGATGAGCGACATCGACAACGCGGCGCCCAGCAGGAGGGTGTGGCGGCGGGTCATCGTCATGGACATCCCTTTCATAAATCCAACGAGGGGTTCAGCCGGGCCGGTCACTCCTTGACGCTTCCGGCCGCCAGGCCCGACTGCCAGTACCGCTGGAGCAGCAGGAACGCCACGACCAGCGGAACAATGGTGAGCAAGGACCCGGTGATCACGAGGTTGAAGATCGCCTCGCCGCCGGCGGTGGCCGCCTGAGCGTTCCAGCTCTTCAGGCCGAGCGTGAGCGGATACCAGTCCGGGTCCTTCAGCATGATCAGAGGCAGGAAGTAGTTGTTCCAGGTCACGACGAAGTTGAACAGCAGCACCGTGACGATCCCCGGCGACAGCAGCGGCAGGCTGATCCGGAAGAACGTCTGGAACTCGCGCGCCCCGTCCACCCGCGCCGACTCGAGGATCTCCGTGGGCACCGCGTCCGCCGCGTACGTCCACATGAGATACAGGCCGAACGGCGAGACCAGTGACGGGATGATGATCGCCCAGGGGCTGTTGGTCAGCCCGAGGTTCGAGAACATCAGGAACGTGGGCACGGCGAGCGCCGTGCCGGGCACCGCGACCGCGCCGATGACGATCGCGAACACGGCCTTCTTGCCGGGGAAGTCGAATTTGGCGAGGCCGTAGCCGGCGAGGGTGGCCAGCAGCGTCGCGCCGCCCGCGCCGACGATCACGTAGAGCAGCGTGTTGAGCAACCACCGGGTGAAGATGCCGCCGTCATAGGTGAAGGTGTCGGCGATGTTGCCGAACAGCGCGAAGTCGCGGTCGAACCACAGCCCGAACGAGCGGAACAGCCCCGTCTGGGTCTTGGTGGCGTTGATCGCCAGCCAGGCCAGCGGGAGCAGCGTGTAGATCAGCATGATCGCGGTGAGGAGGGTCAGCAGCGTGCTGCGCCGCCGCCTCGGGTGGCCCAGGCGGCGGTGGCCGCGCCGGATGACCAGCGGGCCCCCCGACGATCCGCCCGCCGATCGGCCGGCCCGCGACCGGTGCTCGGTGGTGGCGGTCACGCGCCCGCCCCCTTCCGCATGCCGCGGAGCTGGACGACGTAGGCGATGATCATCGTGATCACGCCCATGACGATGGCCACGGTCGCCGAATAGTCGAACTGCTGGCCCGCGAAGGACAGCGAGTAGGCGTAGATGTTCGGAGTGAAGTAGGTGGTGATCGCGTTCGGCGCCAGGCTCTTGAGGATGCTCGGCTCGTTGAACAGCTGGAAGCTGCCGATGATCGAGAAGATGGTGGCGATCAGGAGGGCTCCGCGCAGCGCCGGCAGCTTGATCGCCCAGATGATCCGCAGCTGGCTCGCCCCGTCGATCTCGGCCGCCTCGTAGAGCGAGAGATTCACCACGCGGAGCGCCGAGTAGAGGATCAGCATGTTGTAGCCGACGAATTCCCAGGTCACGATGTTGCCGATGGACGTGAGGATCAGGCTGGGCGACAGCGGGTCGGGCAGCGTGATCCCGAACAGATCGTCGAGGTTGCCGATCAGGCCGAAGCGGGTGCCGTACATGAAGCCCCACATGAGCGTGGCGACGACGGCCGGCACCGCGTAGGGCAGGAAGACCGAGATGCGGAAGAAGCTCGTGCCGTAGAGACGCCCGCTGTCGATCGCGAGGGCCAGCAGCAGCGCCAGGAACAACATGATCGGGACCTGGACCACCAGGAAGAGCGCCACCCGGCCGAAGGCCGACCAGAACTGCGCGTCGCTCAGCACCTTGAGGTAGTTGTCGGCGCCGACGAAGGTGGTGCCGCCGATCAGCTTGGTGCGGAACAGGCTCAGATAGATCGAGTAGGCGATGGGCGCGAGGAAGACGACCGCGAACACCGCCATGAAGGGCCCCACGAACCGCCATCCGGTCCATGACCGCCTGGTCCGCGGCGCTGCCCTCAAGCCGGGCGGGCTCGCCTGCGCTGTCGTCACCACCGTCCTGCTCCTCCCTGCCGGGATGTGTTTACGTAAACATTAGGCGGAAACACCAGCTCAGCCAAAACAGCCCGGCACACAGCGGCGAGTGACCAATTGTCGCACTCTGTCATGTTAACGTAAACTTCTGTGCGGTATCGTGGCATCCGATACACGGACCGTCAAGGTTTTCAGGGGTGAGGGCGCATGGATCAGGGAGCCGTCGGCGGGGCGCAGCGCGGCGGATCCGGCATTCCGGGCGGGCGGCGCAAGCAGCGCGTCTCGATGGCCGACGTGGCCAAGCTGGCCGGCGTCTCCTCGCAGACCGTCTCCCGGGTGTCGAACGGCCACGCGAGCGTGATCGGCTCCACGCGCGAGCAGGTGCTGGCCGCCATGCGCGAGCTCGGCTACCGCCCCAACAGCGCGGCACGCGCGCTGCGCTACGGGCAGTTCAACACCATCGGGGTGATCCTGTTCAGCCTGGCCTCGACCGGCAACAGCCGCACGGTGGAGGCGATCGCCACGCATGCCGCCGCCGAGGGGTATGCGATCACGCTGATCCCGGTCGACATCCCGACCCAGGACAACGTGCTGGGGGCCTTCACCCGGATGGGCGAGCTGGCCGTCGACGCGGTCATCGTCATCATCGAGATCCACCTGCTCGACGCCGGCACCGTGACCCTGCCGCCCGGCGTGCATGTCGTGGTCGTCGACTCCGACGCCGGCGACCGCTACAGCGTGGTCGACACCGACCAGGCCGACGGGGCCCGCCGGGCCGTACGCCACCTGCTCGACCTCGGGCACCACACGGTCTGGCACGTGACAGGACCACAGTCGTCCTACGCCGGCCAGCGCCGCGCCCAGGCCTGGCGCGCGGCCCTCGAAGACGCCGGCCGTCCCGTGCCGGCGGCCCTTCACGGCGACTGGTCGTCGGAGTCCGGGCACGCGGCCGGGCTCGTCCTCGCCGGCGAGCCGGAGTGCACGGCCGTGTTCGCGGCCAACGACCAGATGGCGCTCGGGCTGCTGCGCGCCTTCCACGAGCGCGGCCGGGCCGTGCCCGCCGAGGTCAGCGTGGTCGGCTTCGACGACATCCCCGACGCGGGGTTCTTCATTCCGCCCCTGACCACCGTCCATCAGGACTTCGCCGAGGTGGGCCGGCGGTGCGTGCGGCGCGTGCTGCGGCAGATCCGGGAGGGGCAGGTGGCCGAGCCCGGCACCGACCTGGTGCCGGTCCGCCTGGTCGTACGGGAGAGCACGGCGCCGCCGCCCACACGTTAGGCGTGCGCCGCCCCGGTCTCCTCCTCCGCGGTCAGCGGGCGGGCGATGTCCTCGAGCGACTGCTGCTCGGCCTTCACGCCGAAGACCAGCTCCGCGATGCCGCCGAGGGCCATGGCGGCCGCGCCGATGATGAAGCCGACCGCCACCAGGTTGATGTCGCCGCTGTCGATGAAGCTGCCGAACAGCAGCGGCCCGGTGATGCCGCCGACGCCCGTGCCGATCGCGAAGAACAGCGCGATCGCCAGCGCGCGCGTCTCCATCGGGAAGATCTCGCTCACCGTCAGGTACGCCGCGCTGGCCCCGGCCGAGGCCAGGAAGAAGGTCACGGCGATCATGGCCATGAAGGCGACCGCGCTCGGGTCCAGGTTCATCAGGACGACCGCGATCCCGGCGCACAGGGCCGCCGAGCCGAGATACGTCCCGGCGATCATCGGAATCCGCCCGACCCGGTCGAACCAGTGGCCGAGCAGCATCGGCCCGAGGAAGTTGCCCACCGCGAAGACGGCCGTGAAGTAGGGAACGCTCCCGGACGACACGTCGAAGAAGCCGTGGAGCAGCGTGCCCAGGTCGAAGGTGACCGCGTTGTAGAGGAACGCCTGCCCCACGAACAGGGCCAGCCCGAGGACCATGCGGCCGGGATACCGTTTGAACGCCATCTCGGCGATCTCGCGGAAGGGGATGGCGTGGCGCTGCCTGATCGTGATCGAGCCCTCGGCCGCCGGTAGTTCCTCTCCGGCCTCCTCGCGCACGCGGGCCTCGATCTCGTCGACCACGCGCTCGGCCTCCTCGTCGTGGCCGTGGATGAACAGCCACCGCGGGCTCTCGGGGAGGTGGCGGCGGGTCAACAGGATCGCGAAGCCGAGCACCCCGCCCAGCCCGAACGCCAGCCGCCACCCGACGCCGGTCGGGAGCAGGTTGAGGAACGCCAGCGCCGCCACGCTGCCGATGGCCGCGCCCACCCAATAGCTGCCGTTGATGGCGAGATCCACCCGTCCCCGGTTGCGCTTTGGGATGAGCTCGTCGATGGCCGAGTTGATGGCCGCGTACTCCCCGCCGATCCCCATGCCGGTCAGGAACCGCATGGCGAACAGATACCAGGCGTCGAAGGAGAACGCCGTGGCGACCGTGGCGACCATGTAGAGGCCCAGCGTGAACATGAACATCCTGCGCCGCCCGAGCCGGTCGGTCAGCTGCCCGAACAGCAGCGCCCCCACGCAGGCCCCGGCCACGTAGATGGCCGCGGCAACGCCGATGTCGGCGCTGCTGAGGTCGATGCCGCTGCCCTTCTCGGTCATGCGCGAGGCGACCGCCCCGACGATCGTCACTTCCATCCCGTCGAGGATCCACACAGTCCCGAGGCCCAGCACCACCATCCAGTGGAAGCGGGACCAGGGCATGCGATCCAGGCGAGCCGGAATGCTGGTTCTGATCACGCCCAGCCCACGTGTACGCCCTTCGGTCATGGCCACCACCTCTGCCCAGAAATCGCCACGACATGATTTCCCGTCGGCGGACGGGGCAGACGGAAGGTCATGCTGCGTTGCCGGGTTTTCGGGCACCGTTTCCGCTTTACACATGAGGCGGAGACCATGCGCTGGCGCTGCGCCTGCGGCGCGGGCGGCGCCAAGCGCTACGCGGACGCCGCCGACGCGGCGCGCTACGCCACGGCCTTCGACCGGGAGGACCGCGCCGACCTCGGCCGCCGTGCCCCCCTGGTGGGCCTGCTGCCGCTGCGCCTGCTCCGCCGCGTTCTCGCGCGAAAAGGTGGAGGGTGACTCGCGGGCACGGGGAGCCGCGAGTCACCCTGCGGGTCGGTGGCCAGCCGCGTCGGCCACACCAACGCCAGGCCGAAGGCGGAGGGAGTTCGCCCTGATACGGCCTGACGCGACCGTCATAAGATTCTGCGTTCCATCCCGTGACATCGGGGACGCCACGTCCCGGGCGAGTGAGGACGCCGGGCTCATGTGCGCGGACGCCGGAAATCGGATGCTCAGGTGGTCAACAGAACAACCTCTCCCAAGGAGATCACCATGACGTCCACCGCCCCCGCGATCGCCGTCCCGCAGACCACCGCCACCGAGTTCACCCGCCCGCTGGTCACGGGCGTGGGCCTGCTGTTCGCCATCGACCTCGCCGGCGCGTTCACCTCGATGGCCCTGGGTCTCAACCACGGCCTCATGGACGCCCTCGGCAACCAGGCCCGCCTGTCGACCCCGCTCCCGATGATCGCGGCCCAGGCCGTCCTGCTGTTCGCCGCCACGCGCCGCCAGCGCGGCCTGGCCATCCCGGCGACCGTCCTGCTCGGGATCACCGGCCTGCTGGCCTTCGTGTCCGGCTTCTTCGACGGCTCGTACGCCGCCGTGCTCGCCACCGGACCGAGGCTCTTCCAGATCGTCCTCGTCATCACGGCTCTCGCGGTCACCTTCATCTCGGCCGTCCGGGTCGCACGGCTCAGCCGGCGCTGAACGGACGGGACGGCGAGCGGCCTCGGTCACCCAAGCGGGTCACGACCGAGGCCGCCGTCGCGTGCGCGGGCGACGGCTTCGGCCCGGGAGGCGACATGCAGCTTGGTGAACACGTTGGACACGTGGTTGCGCACGGTCTTCTCCGAGACCACCAGCCGCGCCGCGATCGCCGCGTTGGTCAGGCCGCGGGCCACCAGATCGAGGACCTCCCGCTCGCGCTCGGTCAGTTCGGGGAATGGGGCCGGCTGCGGGCCCTTCCCCGCGAACCAGGCGAGCACGTGCGCGGCCACCGCCGACCCGAAGACGACCTCGCCCGCCGCCACCGTCTCCAGAGCGCGGACGATCTCGGCTCGGTCGGCGCCCTTGAGCAGATAGCCGCGGGCCCCGGCGCGCATGGCGGCGGCCACCGAGTCGTCGCTGTCGGCCATGGTGAGCATGAGGATCGCCGTGCCGGGGCGGGCGGCCAGGATGCGCCGGGTGGCCTCGACGCCGTTGAGCACCGGCATGTACAGGTCCATGACGACCACATCAGGCTCCAGCCGGAGCGCGAGGTCGACCGCGTCGAGCCCGCTGCCGGCCTCGCCGACCACGGTCACGCCGGGGATGGCGCCGATGGCCGTGATGAGGCCCTCACGGTAGAGCGGATGATCGTCGACGACGAGAACGCGCAATGTCATGACCCTGTCGCTGGGAAACCTGCCACCGGAAGACCCGCCACCGGAAGTACGGCCTCGACCCTGGTGCCGCGACCGGCCGTGCCGTGGCCGAGCGAGAACAGGCCGCCGAGCTCACCCGCCCGCTCGCGCATCGAGGCGACGCCCAATCCTGACCCCGCGTGGTCGTCCGCGCAGCCCTTGCCGTCGTCGTCCACGGTCAGCCGCAACATGCCGGCGGCCCGCGCGACCCGCACGGACGCCGACGCGGCGCCCGAGTGGCGCGCCGCGTTCGCGAGCGCCTCGGCCGCGATGCGATAGGCCGCCACCTCGACCGCGGCGGGCAACTCGGCCAGCTCCGCGACGTCCACCGACACGGCGAAGCCGGGCGAGGCGAAGGAGTCGCCGAGTTCGCGCAGCGCGCCGGCCAATCCCAGGTCGTCGAGGGCCGCCGGGCGGAGGCCGCGGACGAGGGCGCGCACCTCCTCCACCGTCGACCGCAGCCGCGGGGTGGCCTTGTCGAGCAGCGCGCGTGCCGCGTCCGGCTCGGCCGATGTCAGATCGCGCGCCGTCTCGACCTGCAGCGCGAGGGAGGCCAGCGACGGGCCGAGGCCGTCGTGCAGCTCGCGATAGAGGCGGCGGCGCTCCTCCTCGCGGGCCGCGACCAGTTGCTCGCGGGAGCGGGCGAGGTCGCGGGCCAGCACCACGGTGTGCGCGGCCACCGCCGCATGCCTGGCCAGGTCGTCCAGCAGCCGCCGCTCGACGCGGCCGAGCCCGTCGGGCCGTGGCGTGTACAGCAGCCGGCCCACCTGCTGCCCGCCGTAGGTGAGCGGCGTCTCCGCCGACTTCTTCGCCTGGGCGCCGTGCTCGATGACGGCCTCGATGACGGCGCCGTCGGCCAGGACGATCGCCACGTACGGCAGCCGCATGGCCGCGGCCACGGCGGACACGACCTCGGGCAGCACCTCGTCGGCGACCGTCGCGCCGTCCCGTGCGCTCTGCAGCCGCGTACCCACGCGGGCGAGCACCGCGAACGGGTCGTCCGGCGCGCCGTACACCAGCCGGTTGACCCACGTCCGCAGCCGCCGGTGTGCGGGCTCGGCGCACACGGCGATCACCGCCGTCGCCACCAGCGGCGCCCCCGTCGTACGGCCCAGCAGCCCCCCGAGCAGCCCGACGCACGCCACGTAGACGATCACGACGGCCCCGGCCAGCGCCGCGTACAGCAATGACCTGCTGACCACGAGGTCCACGTCCCACAGGCGATGGCGCAGCACCGCCACCAGGCACGCCGCCGGCAGCGGCACCATCGCGGCCGCCGTGGCGACCGGCCCGGCCGCGAACCCCGCGCCCCACAACGCGAACGTGAGCAGCAGGCCGAGCGCCATCCACTTCAGCTGCGCCCGCAGCACCCCGTCCGCGCGCCGCCACCGGACCACCAGCGACGCGGCGGCGACGGCCACCGCGGCCACGCTCACCACCACGAGCAGCACCTGCACGGCCACCGTGTCCCAGACCCAGCCGACGCCGGTCGGGTTCACCGCGCCCGCCGCCGCGAGGGCCGGCGACCAGGCCTCGTACGGCGTGAGCGCCCACGACACCGACTGACCGGCCACGGCGGCGATCGAGAGCGCCAGTGCGCCACGCCAGCGCCGCGAGACCAGCCGGCCGTCGGGCAGCAGCAGCGGCAGCACGGTCGCGATCAGCATGAGGGCCGTGACCCAGGTCCAGTTGCCGAGCCACAGGGCCGCCGTGCCCAGCGGAGCGCCGCCGGGCCGGGCCAGCCCCCAGATCCCGTACTCGACGCCGACCAGCATCACGGCGTTGACGACGCCGATCGCGAGCGACAACCAGCCGATCGACAGGCGCGGGCGCGCCCGGACCAGCCACACGCCCGTCGCGCAGAACGACAATCCCGACACCAGCGGCATCAGCCACCAGTCGTTCACCCCGGCGTTCACCGGCGACCCCTGGTTGGCGACGTGGAACGCCACGCCGGCCCCGAGCGCCGCGAACCCGGCCACGCCGATCACCGCCGCCACGACCCGGGCCTCTATCTGGGGTGCCACGTGCTCATCGTGACCCATGGCCGCTGGTTCCGTCACGGGACACAATGTCCCGACCTAGTGCCGGGTCACGCGGGGTAGGGCATGAATTCGAACTTGGGGAGATCGGCGATGACCCCCGTGTAGTCGACGAGGCGGTGGGTCGTGCGGCCGCGGAAATCCTTGACGTTGGTGTCGCCGGTGGGCTTCCACGCCGCGTCGACCCCGTAGTCGTCCTCGTCGTAGACCACCAGGTGGGTGTCGTCATACCAGCCGAGCAGGCCGTAGAGGCCCACGTGCAGGTGGCCGCGGCGGGCGCCCGTGCGCGCGTCCCACACGCAGTCGTACCAGTATTCGGGCCCTTCGGCGTTGGTGCAGCGTGTCACCACGTACGCGCCGGACGGCGACACCGGCCCGTCGAGCAGTCCGCTGAAGGGCCCCTTGAGCTCGCGCGTCATCCGGCCGCTCAGATCGTAGAAGCGCAGCGTGTAATGGTAGGTGCCGCCCGAGTTGGCCACCAGCCCGTCGCTGGTGTCGTTCCACCAGAATCTGTCGGGAGTACGCCCTGGGATCGCGACGAAGGTCGGCCGCCAGGTCGCGGTGTCGACGAGCATGAAGCCGGCGTTCTCGTAGACGGCCTTTCCGGTCGCCGTCAGCACGATCTTCCGTCCGTCGGGCGACCAGGCGATGTCGCCGTGCGCCGGTTTCGGCAGCCTGATCCGGCGCTCCTCGCCCGTCCGCCAGTCGTAGATCATCAGGTCGCGGGAGGAACTCTCGGAGATCTTCGCGCCGAGCCAGCCGTCCGGGGACCGCGCCGCGAGATCCGCCGTCCTGTCGTCGGTCACCTCGAACCGTCCCGTACGCGGGTCGAGCCGGCGATCGCCGTAGCCGGTCAGCGCCAGCCGGCCGCCAGGATCGGCCGCCAGGGTCGCCTCCGTCCCCTCCAACGACCCTGGGACCGCCCGCTTGGCCGGAGCCGAGCCGGGTCCCGAGGGACTGACGCCGGCCGACGGCGTCAGGTGCGCGGGGGACGCCGGGGACGCCGAGGACACCGAGGACACCGGGGCCGCCGGGGACGAGGCGGCGGCGGGCCGTACGGGCGGATTCCCCGAGCGGGCCAGCCAGAACACGAGCAGGACCACCAGCACGGCGGACGCGGCGCCCGCGGCGGCCAGCCCGTTCCGCAGCGAGTGGCGCCCCGGGCGCGGGTCCGGCTCCGCTCCCGGCTGTATGTGCGCGACCGTGCGCGTCTGGGCGCTCTCGTTCTTCAGCAGGCTGAGCAGCAGTTCCTGCGCCGTCGGCCGGGCTGCGGGATCCTTGGCGAACGCTCGTGTGGCGAGGTCGCGGAGCGGGCCCTCCATCAGGCCGAGATCCGGCTCCTCGTAGAGGATCCGGCCCATGACGGCGGGAATCGAGGTCTCGCCGAAGGGCGGGGTCGCGTTGGCCGCGTACGCCATCGTGGCCGCCCAGGCGAAGACGTCGACGGCCGTGGTGAGCGGCCCCTCGGCGAGCTGCTCCGGCGCCAGATAGGCGGGCGTCCCGATCACTCCGGACGAGACCGACACGGTGACGTCGAGCACGCGCGCGATGCCGAAGTCGATGACCCGGGGGCCGTCCGGCCCGAGGATCACGTTGCTCGGCTTGAAGTCGCGGTGAATGATGCCCGCCTGGTGGATGGCGACCAGGGCGGTGGCCGTGCCGATCGCCAGCCGGTTGAGCGCGGCTCCGGAGCGGGGGCCGGTCGCCGCCACGGCCTCGCGCAGGGACGGGCCGTCGACGTATTCGCTCACGAAGTACGGACGGCCGTCCTCGATCCCGGCTTCGATGATGCGCGCCGTGCAGAACGGATCGACCCGCCGCGCGGCGGCCAGCTCGCGCTCGAAGACGTTGCGGGTGCGCGGGTCGACGCTGGAGTGCGCATGCAGCCGCTTCAGGGCCACCTGCCCGGACGACTGGTCGCCAGATGACGGCTCGGCCAGATAGACCACACCCTGGCCGCCGCTGCCCAGGCGGCCGAGCAGCCGCCATGGCCCGATCTCCCGCGGATCCCCCGGCTCCAGCGGCCCAGCAACCATGGGTCCCCTCCATGATCATGCCGCGACGCACGCGCCTTAGGGCCCGATCATAAGGGGACAGATCGGTCTTAGGTGGTCAGTCCAGATGGAAGGCTTCGGGCACCGGCCGCATGGCGGTGTCCGGCGCGGCGCCGCCGATGCCTTCGAAGAAGGGCGCCATCTGGCGCTGCCAGCGTGCGTTGACCTCGGTGGCCGCCATGCCGCTGAGCGCCCCCTCGAAGTCGTCGGTCTCCACGTAGCCGATCACCTGGCCGTCGTCGGCGACGAAGATCGAGTAGTTGTGCCAGCCGGTCGCGCTGAGCGCCGCCCGCATCTCCGGCCACACTTCCGCGTGACGGCGCCGGTATTCGTCGACGAGCTCCGGCCTGACGCGGAGCAGAAAACACACGCGCTGCATGGACCTCGATAGTGGCACACGTGCCACGGCCCGGCTCAGCGTGATTGCGCCCCCTGCCGCAGGAGCTCGTCGACGTCGCCGGTCTCAACGCCGGCGTCGGCCCGCGGCTGGCCCCCCACCGCGCCGCCGGATCGAACGGAACGGCGATCGACACGGCCGCGGTCGTCGGCCTCCACAGCCGCCTAAAACGTCTGGGCCGTCAGGGATTCCGGCATCACGCGTCTTTCTGGCCGCGCCGCCGGGCGACCGTACGGGGCAGGGCCTTGCGCAGCATGCCGCCCCAGCCGCCGCGCAGCATGACCTTGAGCAGCCGGCCGAGCACGCCCTGCTCGAGGCCGTCGTGCTCGAGCTCCAGGTGGGTGCCGCCAGGCGTGGCGGTGAGCGTCCAAGTGACGGTGGTCGGCTGCTTGAGCCAGCCGCCCGTCCAGCTGTAGCTGAGCAGCCGGGGCGGATCCACGCGCAGCACGCGGCAGTTGACCACGCCGTCGAAACCCGGCCTCGGCGGCATCCGGAGCGTGAACTCGTGCCCTTCGATCGGCTTGAAGTCGTTGTCGGTGAACCATTCGCGCAGCGCGACGGGGTCGGTGAGCGCCTCCCACACCGACTCGACCGGATATGGATAGTCGGCGCTCAGGCGAATCGGAGCCATCAGGGGGCCTCCTCGGGGGGCTCAGGGAATTCGGGGGAATCACCGGGCTGGTGCCGGTCGTGCAGGTAGCGGCCCAGCGACTCCAGCCGGGAGGCCCAGAATCCGCGCACCTCCATCAGCCAGGCCAGCGCCTGGTCGAGCGGCTCGGGCTGGAGCTCGTAGACCCGGTAGCGGCCGTGGACGCTCTCCTGGACCAGCCCGCTCTCCCGCAGCACGCGGAGGTGGCGGGAGATCGCCGGCAGGCTCACGTCGAAGGCGTCGGCCAGCTCCCCCACCGGCCGCGGCCGCTCGCCGAGCAGCGCGAGAATGGCCCGCCGGGTGGGATGGGCGATCCCCGCGAACACGTCACGGTCTGCCGTCTGCGTGGGCACGCCTGTCATTTAACCACATTGTTAAGCCTCGTCCGATGTCTCGGACTCGCAGATCCGGATGAACGTCTCGAGCGCCTCCACCACCTGGTCCACGCCGATCCCTCGCAGCTCGTCCTGCCAGCGTTCGTACAGGCGGAAGAGGCGTTGCGCGCCGCGGGTCAGCTCCGCGCGGCCGCGCTCGGTGGGCTGGATCAGCCGCGCCCGGCGGTCGGCCGGATCGGGTACTCGCTCCAGGTAGCCATGGTCCACCAGTTCGTCGACCATCGCGCCCATGGCCTGGTGGCTCATCTGCGCCCGCTCGGCGAGCGCCGTGAGCCGGGTGCCACCGGGATCGAGGCCTTCGAAGACCTGCGCATGCACGGCACGCAGGGCGAACCCGTCCGCCACACGCTCGGGGCCAGATCGCACGGCCTCGATCAGGGCGCCACGCGCGCGCTTGACGGCCCGGGCCATCGCCATGACCTCGTCGATTCCACTCACCAGGACAGCTTGACACATACGCAGGTAGCCTGCACATAATACGCAGGCTACCTGCACATCACCGTCACAGGAGATCACCCATGCCCCTCACCAGCATTGATCCGCGCACCGCCCTCGTCCTCATCGACCTCCAGCGCGGCATCACCGCCATGCTCGACGCCGAGACCCTCGCGCCGCCCGTCACGGCCGCCGCCGAGCTCGCCGCCGCGTTCCGTGCCGCCGCGCTCCCGGTCGTGCTGGTCCGCGTCGGGTTCTCGCCCGACGGGGCGGACGCGCCACGCAACCGGACCGGTGTCAGCCGCCCCGCGGCCCGCCCGCCGGCCGGCTGGACCGAGCCGCTGCCCGAGCTCAACGCGCAGCCGTCTGACCTCGTGGTGACCAAACGCCAGCCCGGCGCCTTCTACGGCACCGACCTCGACCTTCAGCTGCGCCGCCGCGGCGTCACCGGCATCGTCCTCGGGGGCTTCGCGACCAGCCTCGGCGTGGAGAGCACGGCCCGGGCCGGCTATGACCACGGCTACAACGTGACGTTCGCGTCCGACGCGATGGCCGACTTCACCCCGGCGGCCCACCTCCACAGCCTCACCGTGACGTTTCCGTTCTTCGGCGAGGTCGACACCACCGCGGCGATCATCTCCGCGCTCGGGTGACGCACATACGCCAGACGGGAAGCCCAGCGCTTACCCAGGCGGGAAATCCGGCGCTTAGTCGGGCGGCAAATTCGGCGCTTACTGGGGCGGGAAGTCCAGCCAGACGGTGACCGTCGCGTCGCGTCGCAGGTCCTTCCCCGGAGCGGGGTCCTGCTTGGCGACGAATCCGCGTGTGGCGGGCGGATCGGGGTCGAGCAGGACGATGTCCAGCTTCACGCCGGCGCGCATGGCGTTGTAGCGGGCGTCGTTGATGTCCAGCCCCGCCAGATCTGGGGCGGTCACCCGCTTTGATCGCCCGGAATATCCGCTGTAGGTGTCGAAGTCCAGCCAGCCCGCGAGCATGTCGCTCAGATCGTCGAGAAAATGCCACACCATGGGCGTCCCTCTCTACCTCGGCCCGCCGCACGAGCCGAACCACTGCCTCGGAGCCCACCCGCAGCCAACTGATAAACCATCCCGCTTGCGAACCGCTTAACACCCCCCTCCCAGCCATCGGATTCAGGGTTATCCCGGTTCCGGCAGACTCCCCCGATCACGGACATTTCCTGGTACGTCCCAGCGACCGACTACCGGAGGATCCCGTGAATCGCCGAATCCACACCACGCTGACCACCGCCGCCGCCGTCACCACCGGCCTCGCGGCCGCCCTCGCCGCCACCCTGGCCCCGCTCGCCGCCGCCGGCCCCGCCCAGGCACGGGCCTGCCCGCCCGCCTTCCAGCCCTACGGCCTCATCGGCGGCAAGTGGGCCCAGGTGGGCGGGGTGGCCACGCTCGGCTGCCCGGTCATGGCCGAATACGACGTCTATCGGTCCAGCCAGTGGGCCGGCCGCCGCCAGAGCTTCAACCGCGGCCAGGTCGCCTGGTCCCCCGGCCAGGGCTCGACGATGACCGTGGCGGCCTGGAAGGGCGGCCACTACGTCTACTTCAGCTGGGGTCCGACCAGCCCCTTCTCCTACGACAAGTTCCTCGTTCGCGCGTACCTCGCGAACGATCCCAACATGTGGGCGCAGGCCACCTTCAACGGCGGCACGGGCGGGCAGATCAGGTGGGGCATCTCGGGACCCGCTCTGGAGAACAAGATGCGCTTCATCGTCGAAGGCTGCGACAACGGGACCTTCTCGTCCACCTGCCGCCAAGGCTGGACCATCCCCGTCGACGCCTGGTGACCGGTCCATCACGCGCTAGCATCCAGTTCGGACACAGTCGAGGGGCGGCCGATGAATCTGGAGTTGCGGCCGATCGATGTCGGCGACGCCGCGGAACTGGCCCGGCTCTACGAGGAGAACCGGCACTTCCTCGAGCCGTATCAGCCGGCAAGGTTGCCTGACTTCTACACCGGCGACGGCCAGCGCCGGCGCATTGAGGCCCTCTCCCGCGAAATCGCCGGTGGGACACGCTGGACAGCCCTCATCGTCCTGGAAGACGAGACGGTCGGCCACATCACGCTGAACAACATCCTGCGCGGTGTTCTGCAGTCGGCCGCGTTGGGTTACTGGGTCGCCGAGCGCGTCGGGGGCAAAGGCGTGGCGACCGCGGCCGTGGGGTTCTGCCTCGACATCGCGTTCTGCGAGCTCGATCTGCACCGTGTGGAAGCGTCGGTCCGCACCGACAACGTCAGGTCGATCCGCGTCCTTGCGAAGAATCGCTTCCGCCGCATCGGCATCGCTCGCGAACACGTGTTCCTCGACGACGCCTGGCGCGACGAATTCCTATTCGAGCGTCACGCGCCGCCTATTGCCGACCAAGCGTGATCGTTCATCCCAAAAGTCAATCCGCATACTAAATTCTGCTATTTGCGGTTAATATGCCATTGTCGGCTGAGCCGGACTGGTTGAGGGAACCCCAGCGTGAGCGACGAAATCGATGGCCAGGGCGGACCCCGCCCTGAGTGGCCAGCCACGCTCACAGTGCGAAGCCTGCTGGCGGACGGCTGGCAACCGAGGCCATTCCAGCAGTTCGTCCTTAAAGTACACAGCAGATGCAATCTCATTTGCGATTACTGCTACGTCTACACACATGCCGACCAGAGCTGGCGATCCCGTCCTCGCGTCATGTCGCCAAAGGTCGTTGACGCGACCGCTCGGCGCATCGCCGAGCACGCCCACGCGCATGGTATGACGTCCGTACGTGTGATCCTGCATGGCGGGGAGCCCCTGCTGGCCGGGCCAGACCGATTAACGGCCCTAATTGAAACCGTCAGGACCGCCGTCGGCGCGGGCGTCCAGGTCGAGTTCACAGCGCAAACCAACGGCGTGTTACTCGATAGGGCGTTCCTGACTGTGCTCGACAGGCTGGGCGTTCGGATCGGCGTCAGCCTGGACGGCGGCGAGAGGGCCAACGACCGACACCGCAAGGACCATGCTGGACGCGGCTCCTACACCGACGTGGCCAAAGCCTTGAAACTGCTGGACAGCCCCGATTTCCGCGCCATATACGCGGGGATCCTCTGCACGATCGACCTGGCCAATGACCCAGTGGAAACATACGAAGCGTTGGCCGCGTTCGCGCCGCCGACGATCGATCTGTTGCTTCCCCACGGCACCTGGGCCGATCCACCGCCCAACCGCCCAGCGGATCCCACCCTGACGCCATACGCGGACTGGCTGATCGCCGTATACGACCACTGGCGGGCCGCCAGCTCTCCGGCAACCCGAATCAGGCTGTTCGAGGAGATCATCTACCTTCTGATGGGCGGCACGGCAGGCGTCGAGGCCGTCGGCGTAACGCCGACAAGCCTGGTCGTGGTGGAGACAGACGGCACGATCGAACAGTCGGATTTCCTGAAAGTCGTCGGAAGCGGCGCCGCCGTGACGGGAATGAATGTCATTGACAATCTGTTCGATGACGCACTCTTCCATCCGGCCCTCGCTGTCCGTCAGATGGGACTGACGGGCCTCGCAGAAGAATGCCAGTCCTGTTATTTCGGAGGCATCTGCGGAGGCGGGCACTATGCGCACCGATATCGGCTCGGCACCGGTTTTCGCAATCCGTCCGTCTACTGCGCCGATCTCTATCGACTGATCGGCCACATTCACACTCGGATTCAGCCCGATGTGAGGGAGTCGACACGGTGAGCCGCCCGCCTGCCGTTCCCGGTGATGTCTTCGCTGAACTCGCCGCCGGAGCGGGGGGCAAGCGCGCGATGCGCATGTTCGCGGCCGCCGAGCGCGCCAGGCGCCTCGTGCTGTTACGAAGCGTGGTGGTCTTCGCCCAGCGAAAATCGCACGAACGCGCCTGGGAATTGACCGAAGCGTACGACCTGCTGGCCGACCTGCACGAGGACCATGAAGACGCTGTGGAACGCGTGCTGGGATATCCGACGGTCGGCACTTGGGTGACCCGCATGCTCAAGGCGCTCACCAGCAAACACGGGGGCGGTCCACAGGTCCTCGCCTACCTGCAGAGCTTGGCCGTCGCCGCCGCCATCGTCGCGGGTGTGGACCAGGAGCTCGAGCTCACCGTTGCGGGAGGCCGAGTCGTTCTGCCATCACTCGGCACCGCGCGCCTGGCCACCGCGCCACGTCGCGATTTCACGCGGGTCACGGTCCGCACCGGCCCCTCCGGCGGCGAGCTGTACGGCACTGGAAGTGTCACTTTCATACCGCAGAATCCTGACCACTATGCCGAAGGCTGGACAGGCGTGCGCAAGCTACTCTCGCAGTACAGGTCGCGGACGCTTGAGGTATTCCTCGACGATGTCGACCCCTATCGGATCCCCGAAGGCTGGCCCGTCCGTCGGCAGCGGCCGGCGACAGCACAGCGCTGGCAGGAGGTCCTCGACGAAGCGTGGGAACTTATGATCGATCACCATCCCGCGTACGCGGAGGAGGTCGAATCGGGGCTCACGATGATCGTGCCTCTCCATCCGCCCCACGGTCGCACCGTGAGCTCTACGTCTCGGCATGCCTTCGGCGCCTTCGCCGGTTCGCTACCCAAGGACGGGCGCATTCTCGCGTCCCTTTTCGCCCACGAACTTCAGCACGCCAAGCTCTGGGCCCTCATCGACCTCGTGCCCCTGACAGAGAAGCCGGCCAAAGCCGAGCCGCTCCTTTACGCCGCCTGGCGCGACGACCCGCGCCCTCCTTCGGCTCTTCTTAACGGCGCATACGCGCACTTGGCCGTTGCCTCCTTCTGGCGTACGCAGCGCTTCCTCGACGACGGCCAAGCGGCGCAGCGCGCCCACACCGAGTACGCCCGCTGGCGACGGCACACGAGCGACGCGATCCAAACGCTCCTGGACAGCGGCCACCTCACTCCCGCAGGCATCGACTTCGTCACCGGCATGGCGGACACGGTCGGACAATGGCGCAGCGACAGCATCCCGGCGGCCGCCGACCTCCAAGCCCGGGTCGCATCTGCCAGGCACTACCGGGCCTGGATGCTACGCAACGAGCGTTGAGGACTCACACGGCTGGCGGCTCGAAATCGAGCTCAAGACGCTCACTCCGACCAACCGCCAGGAGATCCGGATAATCCGAGCCGAAGGTGCGGGTGAGGCGCTCGATCACATCTTCGCGGAGGACCGCAGCACGATCGCGCATTCCAAGCGCATCGAAATCGATCGCGAGGTTTGAGGCACAGGCCAGAGTGTGGGGATGATCCTTCCCGAGAAGGTCCTGGAAGATGCTCAGACTCTTCTCTCCGAGCCTGACGGCTTCGGTGCCGCCGCCGAGTTCGGCCAGTGCACTCGCCAGATTTGTGGCGCAGGTCACTGTGTAGTGGTGTCGCTCACCGAGCACGGCGAACAAGCCGTCCAAGGCGTCATGGAGCAAGTCACGGGCCCTCGATGCATTCTTCAACAGCCGGAGGGCGATTGCGGTGTCCACAAAGGATCCCAGCGTGAACGGATGCCTCTCCCCGAGTGCCGCAGCGTAGCGGGCGGTCGTCTCCTCCGCGAAGGTGGCCGAGAGTTCGTACTCGCCGACGACACGCTGGGAGTTGGCCAGCGTAACCGCTGCCGCGAGAGTGCCGGTGTGGTGCGCACCGTAAGCGTCCCTGTAACGGTGATACACCCTGCGGGCCAGGTCGGCCGCAGGCTCGAAAGCCCCTGCCTTCCTACGTGCCACGGCCAGTTCGCGCGCCTGATTGAGCACCTCCAAGTGGGTCTCGGAGACAATTCGCTGGCGGACGATGTCCTGGTAGATGTTGTAGACCCGCTCGCCCTCCTGTAAGGCTTCGTGATAGCGACCGAGCAAGCGTAGGTCGCGTGCGATGGCTGTGCTGGTGAACGCCACACGCCAATGAGCGTCGGTTCCGAAATAGTCGCGCCGGAGTGCGAAGCTCTCCCGATCAAGGTCGAGCGCCGCTCGATAATCACTGGCCAATGTGTTGTCCAGGGCCAGGTTGCTGAGCACCCGCTGAGTGTTGGGATGATCTTCGCCGAAGGAGGACTTGCTGGGAGCCAGAGCGGCCTGGTCAGACTCGAAGGCGTCGCCGAACCGGCCGAGCCAGCGCAAGATGCCGCCATGGATGTTGGTCAGGATCAGGGTTTCAGCGTGCTGCTGCCCATGCGTCTCACGCAGCCGACGGAGCGTGTCCTCGCTGATGGCGAGCGCTTCCGAATAATGGCCTTGGTTCAAGAGAAGGTTCGCTTTGTGGCGCCGCATGATCAGCAAATGAAGATCGTCTTCACCGCTGGACTTCTCCCACTCGGTGAGCGCGAGTTCGATCAATCGCTCGCACTCCTGGAAAGCCCCTGTGACCAACAGATAGCGCACCATATTGGTCATGAGGCGGCGCGTGTCCAGGTCATCGCATTCAACGATCTTCGATGGCGTGAGGTGTGGCAGCAGCTGCTCGTACTGAGGCCAGACGTCCCCGTCGTCCGGCCGATCGGGGTCGGCCGCGCCAAGCAGAAGGTGCACGTCGTGCCGGACAGCAAGCCCCGTCTCCTCGGAAAGTTCGTCGCGGATGAGCTTTTGGGTGATGCGGTGCATCTGGAGAGTCCGGCGCAGGTTGTCGATCCGGGCGAGCGCGTAGCGCCCCAACTCACGGACCGCGTCGCTCATCCGATACGGGTCCTTGATCGTCCTTCTGAGCTCGGAGTCCGCCAGGACATTGCGGCCTAGATTGATCAGATCGAGTGAGATGGGCTCGGGACCGAAATGAGCGATGCGATAGAGCAGTTCCATGGCCGACGGCATACCGTCGCGGATCTTCGATAGGGAGACGCTCCACGCGGCGGCCACCGATGTCGGATAGTCGAGCGAGGTTCCCTGCCCAAGGATCTTGCCGGCCGCGACGCGCAATTCCTCAAGGTAGGTGTCGACGGTCATCGCCGTTTCTGCCATGAGAGCCCCAGCCTGCTCCAGAGCAAGCGGCAGATCGCCCAATTCCTCCGCCAGCCGGTAGGCATCCTCGTCAGTGATCGCGGGCACCCGGCGACGAAGGAACTCCTTGCTCTCGTCTCGCATGAAGACGTCGACGTCCAGCGTCGGCGCCCACGTCTTCCAGCGATGGTTGCGCGAGGTAACGAGAACATGCCCCATGCCGCGGGGAAGCAGATCCGTGAGCTCCTCCGGTTCCCCGGCATTGTCGAACACCACCAGCCATCGCGAATAGGGCTCACCCCGGCGCAACGCATTGCGGACCGCGTCGATGAGATCCTCTTGACGGCCGGCCGGGATGCCGGTGATGTCGAGACGGGGAGCGAGCGCGGCCAATGAACTCCTGAGCAGCCCCGACTGCGCGTCAGCCGGGATCCACCAGATCAGGTCGTAATCCGTCGAATACCGGTAGATATATTCGATTGCCAGATGGGTCTTACCCACACCGCCATAACCCTGCAAGGCATGAAGGACCAGGGCATCGTCCTTCTCTGCGGCAAGTTGCTCGCGCAGCCGATAAAGCAACTCGGAGCGGCCTGTGAAGTTGACGTTACGTTGTGGAACGTTCCCCCATACGACAGGTGCGGAGGCTCCATGCTTCTCAGTACCGGTCACGTCAGGCCTCCCTGGCGGGTTCTCCGATGCTGATGATAATAACCTCACGAATCGCCGGATAAGTTCCCAGGATAGACAGGTTGCCCGAAATGGATATATTACTGCAACCTGAACCGGGGGCCCTGGACGGGACACGCCGCATGATCTATCAAAGAGATGGACCCGCACAGTGCCCGGCGGCGAGAGAGGGGAACGCGTTGGAAGATCCAAACGTGCCGATCAAACTCGACGACGCACGGCTGGGAGATCTTTCCCTGGTCGACGATGAGGTCATCGCAGATCTGGCACGTCGCCTCATGTGCGAAAGGTCAGGGACGGAGGATCCGCTCGCTCGTTTCGATGCCGGACTCTGACCTGATCGATTAGATTTCATCCACCGCAGCGGGGTTCGTTCTCAAGATTTCTCGAACGGTGGCTGGATGTCGAGGTTCGACTGGCGGCGTCTGATCGACTGCCTACGGGATGGAGACTGCGTCCCGTTCATTGGTGCGGGGATGTGTTCTGGCACGCTTCCGAGCGCAAGCGAGTTGAGCACGAAATGGGCGAGGCGTTTCCGCTATCCGCTCGGTAACCCCACGTCACTCCTGGACGTGATGGAATACGCCGTGCACATAAAAGGGGATCCGGTCTATGTCAAACGACAGGTCCTCGAGCAGTTGCGGGCTTGCGGAAGCCCCGACTCCAACGACCCGAATGAGCCGCACAACCTGCTGGCCCGGTTCCCCATCGAGCTCTACCTGACGACCAACTATGACTCTTTCATGACTGACGCGCTGGAACGGGCAGGAAAGCAACCCAAGCAGATCATGAGCCCGTGGTATCTCAGTCGTAGTGAACCGGACCCGACCAGAGAACTCGACCTGGAGCCGACTGCAAGCGCGCCAGCGGTCTTCCACCTGCACGGTTGTGCCAAGGATCCGCGATCGCTGGTGCTGAGCCGCAGCGACTATGTGCATTTCCTGCTCGGTCTGACGCAGGATTATCGGGGCAACGATCATGCGATCATCCCACTGGCGATCCGCGCCAGTCTGGCGGAGCACCCGATGCTCTTCATCGGCTACCGCTTGCAGGATTGGACCTTCGAGGTGCTGTTCCGTGGCATCCAGCGAATGGTACCCGAAGGGCAGCGGCGACCACATGTCAGCATCCAGTTATCGCCACTCGAACAGACGGACAAGCACCGCAGGGCGGTTGAGAGGTACCTTGAAAGCTATTACAGCCAGTGGAACATCTCTATATATTGGGGTAGGGTAAGTGATTTCTGTGCCGAGCTACGCCACCGTCTGAGGTGGAGCTGATGGACAACCCTTATGTGGGGCTCGACGCCTTCGGGATGGATGACGCAGACCGCTTCTTCGGACGCGCGCGCGAGGCGCGCGATCTCGCGTATCTGTGGCGCAGCAACCGCGTGGTGATTCTTTTCGGGCCTTCAGGCATAGGGAAGACATCCCTGTTACGGGCCGGAGCCATTCCGCGGTTGCGGACCAGCCGGATCGATTTGTTACCCATCGGAAGGCTGGCGCCCAGCTCCTCGTTTCCCGCCCCGAACCTTGAGGATCACAATCCCTACATCTTCAGCCTGCTGTCATCGTGGCTGCCCGGCGAGTCGCCCGCGGCTCTGGTCGGAAAGTCGATCTCCGAGTTTCTGCTGGACCGATTTCGCACCATCGGCAGGTATGGAGAGCCGGTACCGATCTTCGCTGCGATCGATCAGTACGAAGAGGTTCTCAATACCCCGCCCATATGGCAGCGGCACGCCGAAAGATTTCGCGCCGAACTCAGTCGGGCCGCCAAGGATCTGCCGAATCTACGGTTGCTGATCTCCGTACGCGGCGACGCGGTCAGTGGAATGCTCGACCGGGAAACCGAGCTGAGCATGGAACATCAGGCTTGGATGCGCCTGAACCCCTTAAGCCCCAAAGAGGCGCTGTCGGCCATTGTCGACCCGGCCAAGGACACGCGTCGTTCTTATCGCCGCGCCGCGGCCGAACTTCTCATTCAGGATCTGCGGACCGTCCAGGCACGCGACGTACTCGGCACCGTGCACAAAGTCGAGGTCGACGCTGTCGAGCCCTGGCAACTCCAACTGGTATGCGCCGAGCTGTGGGATCGCCTCCCGCCCGAATGTGAGGTGATCGGCGTGGCGGACATCCAGGACTTCAGCGATGTGGGCCAGACCTTGCTGGACACCTACCAGGATGCGGTCACGACCATCGCCACCCACTTCAAGATCTCTCCGAGCGAGCTGCACAGGTGGGTTGAGGAACAGTTCGTCACAGAACACGGCACCCGCGCTCAGGTCTACGAGGGACGTCAGCAGACAAGGGGGATGCCCAATCCAGTCCCGCAGGAACTGGAGCGAAAGCGCATCCTGCGCTCGGATTGGCGATACGGCACACGCTGGTTCGAACTGCAGCATGACCGCCTGATTGAGCCGGTACAGCGAGCCAATCAACTCGCGCATGCGGAGAACGGCGATACCGCCGCCCGGAGCAGCGCAACACGGTCACGCCCGGCGGAGTGCTTGGAGGCGGCCGAGGGTGCGCTGGCGGAGGGCTATTTGGGATTGGCCGACCGCTATGCTTCGGAGGCCGCACGCCTCGCCGAGGAGAGCGGGACCAATGAGTCAGTGTGGATATGGGCCGAGGCCGAGTCGTTCATCGGCAACGTCGCCTTCCACCGCGACCGACTGGACGCCGCCCAGCTACATTACGATCAGGCGGCGAACCTCTTCGAAAGGCTTCAGGCCCCCTCCGCCGTCGCCCGTCTACTGGCGGCGACCGGGCGGATCCATCAACGTCGCGGCGATTCCAGCCAGGCCGTCGAGAGGTTTCAAAGCGCGCTCAATCGCCTGCCAGGCGACCAGTCGATCCGTCTCGACCTGGCTCGGGCCAACTGGCGAGCCGGCCAGCTTCAGGCTGCGCGCGGTCTTCTCAACCAAATCCTTGTCGCGGTGCCCGGCCACTCGGACGCGCTGGCGGACCGCGGGCAGATAGAAGTCGAGCTCTTAGAATTCCAGGATGCGCTAACCAGTCTCGACAATCTGATACGGCGATACCCTAGCCGACAACGGTCCCCCGAGGTACGCGCCGCCCACGCGGTGGCGCTCGCGGGGATCGGCAGGACAGAGGAAGCGTCCGCAGAGATTCAGGAGGCCCTCCTTACCGCATCCGAAAACGGACAAGTACTCCTTTATGCAGCCTGGGTGGCACAAAAGTGCGGCGATGGCAAAAACGCGAGGAAACTCGCCCGACAAGCCTCGGAAGCCACCGATCCCCCACTCAGCGGTCACCTCTTTTCCCGAGTTCAGGGCATCCTCCGAGCACGCCTGGGATAACCTTTATCCGCCTGCCCTACGGGGTCGACTAGTTGGCACCTAGGCAATGAATGTCCCTTTCCTCGCCATGAGTTGGTCCAAAGCGCGGCCCGGCTGCATGTCCATGGACAAGGTTCGGGATAACACAGGAACTCAGTTGGCGGCACGCACCGAGGGGCAGCGCGTCAGTGAGTTCTAGTCGAGGCCGGTCCGGATGAATTCCTTCACGATCGCGTGGAGTGGTTCGTTCTCATCCATGCTCGCCTCGCGCATGTTCGGCGTCACTTACCCCCTGCTCGCCCTGGCCCTGTCCGGGTCCGCCGCCCAGGCCGGCTGGGTGGGCTTCGCCTGGGCCCTCCCCAGCGTGCTGTTTTATACGCTGGCTGGAGCGTTGGTCGACCGCTGGGACTATCGGGCGATCATGCTGGTAGCCGACACTATCCGTGCCGTGGCAGTGTCCGGCCTTGCTTTGCTCTTGATCCTCCATAACCTGACCTTCCCCAATCTGATAGTAGTCGCCTTCATCGAGGGCGCGCTCTCCGTTTTCCACGGTCTGGCGATCGCCGCCGCTCTGCCGTTCTTGGCAAATCATCTTCTGGTCCGTGAAAAGCCCCCCGGGTCCCGGCACCGAAAATCCAAGCCTCCGATGTCCGATCCGCGATTGCACAGAGGAGTCAGCCAGCACGAGACAGGTACCCACGTTGCGGTCCTCGCCGGACGGCCCCTTGGCGGTCTTATGTTCGGCCTGTCGCAATGGCTGCCCTTTCTCGCAGGTGTGCTGCTTTTCGTTTTCTCCTTCCTAGCAGTGGTATTCTTGCCGCGCGACGCCCGACCACGTCAACGAGATCAACGGCACCTTGCGGCGGAAATCCGTGAAGGCTGGCGCGCGCTGTGGGATTTGGTGCCCCTCAGAGCGGCGACGCTGACCACAGCATTGACCAACGTGGTCTTTCATGCTCTGATTCTGATTTTTTTGGCCGCGGCCGCGGCCCGATTGTCATCGGCGGCCATCGGTATCGTCGTCGCGCTTACAGGAATCGGTGGAGCCATCGCGTCCGTAGTCCACAGACCAGCGCAGTACTTCGCACGACTGATATTCGGCGTCCCGCCGGAGGTTAAGCCGATGGTCCCGGGGCCGACGTCAGGGCGACGCTGGCCGAGAGTGGCCATGATGCTCGTCCACATGTGGTGCTGGGTGATCGCGCTTCTTCCCAGCTTCTTGTGGGAACCCAGTGGATGGACATTCGCGTTCGCATTGATACTCATGGGCTGGATGGGTGGCTTGAGCAATGTGTATATTCGCCTCCTGGTCGCGGAACGTGTCATGCCGGCCATGGTCGGGCGCGTGGTGAGCGCCTCTCGCCTCGTCGGATCCAGTGCCATCGCGCTCGGACCCCTGCTCGGCGGCCTGCTGATCACGAACCTCGGCGCGCAGCAGGCGGTCGCCTGTCTGCTGGCCCTCATGGTTCTCGTGGCGACCATCGCGACATCGGTCCGCCGCATCCGCCAATCCTTCTTCCTCACTTCAGACGGCCGACCTGAGGTAGAGCTAGACGCAATGAAAGTTACAGAAAACCTTTAATGGAGGGCCTGGTCACAGGTCCGGGGCTAGTTGGTTGACTGTACGAACTTAGTGGGCGCTCATACGTTTTCGGCCATGAGATGGGTTCTGGCGATCTTAGTGCTGGCGGCGACGACCGTCGTCGCCGTGGCCACGTCGGCGGCGGCCGCGGTCGCCTGCGGCGTCACCTACACCACGAGCGACTGGGGGTCCGGCAGCAACGGCTTCACCGGCTCCGTGACCGTCAGGAATCTGGGCGACGCCTGGAACGGCTGGACGCTCCGGTTCGCCTTCCCGGCCGGGCAGAAGGTGACCGATGGCTGGGCGGCGACCTGGACGCAGTCGGGCGCCAACGTCACCGCGGTCAACCTCGGCTGGAACGCCGCCGTCGCGAACGGCGGGTCCCTGTCGCTCGGCTTCAACGGCTCGTGGACCGGGTCCAATCCGAAGCCGGCGTCCTTCAGCGTCAACGGCGTGACCTGCACGGGCTCGACGGCGACGCCGACTCCGACCCCCACGCCCACCCCGACGCCCACGCCGAGTCCCACTCCGACGGGGACCGTGTGGAACCCGCCGAGCAACCTGGTCCAGCCGCTCAACGAGGTGTGGAACCACGTCGAGTCGACCTATCCCAACCTCTACGGCTTCCGGAACTACATCTGGGACCAGATCATGGCCGGGCGAGGCAACATCAACTATTGCGTGCGCTGGGACTCCGGCGCGACCGTCAGCGCGGCGCTGCGCGACCAGATCCACGCGAGCCTGGTCCGCATGTTCCAGAAGTGGGTCGACCAGCTCGCCGGCTGGAACGGCTGGCCGTATCCGACAGTCAACGTGAAGGTGGTCGGCTGGGCCGTACGGGATCGGGCGCAGCTGCAGTGGACCGACAGCTCGGTCGACATCTACGTCGGCAACATCAGCGAGAACGCGCCGCAGTGCGCGCCCCCGTGCGGGCGGTTCTTCCACCAGGACGGCAACTACTCGGGCTGCCCCGGCGGCGCGGGCCACCACTACGACCTGTCGCTGTGGCTGACGGCCGGGATGACCGGCGGCGCGGGCGGCGACTGGGGCGAGCGGATCGGCAGCGAGTACTACGTCGGCGCGCTCGGTTCGGCCAACATCCACATCCTGTTGCACGAGATGGGACACGGCTACGGGCTCGACGACTTCTACGACTGGACCCCGACCGGAGTGTGCTGCTTCATCATGAAGGCCGGCTCGGCCACGCAGATCACCGAGTTCGACAAGTGGATGCTGCGCGACTGGTGGCGGCACCTCAAGAGCCGCTACGGGCTGTAAACCAGCCGCGTGTCAGCCAGCCCGGTCGCACCCCGGGCCGGTCGCCGTCCAAGGCCCGGTCGCAGTCCACGGCCAGTCGCCGTTCAAGGCCGGTCGCACCCCCGGGCCGGCTCACCGAGGTCGGGGCGCGGCTGTCACTGCGGCGGGGCGGGGACCTACTACGACGGCGCGGACACCTTGGCCGCGAGGATCACCCCCGTGGGGATCCGGAGGTCGGCCATCCGGAGATCGGGCGCGCGCTGCAGCTCCGTGCGCAGCGCCGCCTTCTCCAGGCGCTGGGTCTCCGACGTGGCGGTCTCCGGGTCGAGGTCGTCGAGGAGCAGCGTCCCGCCGGGCCGCAGGGTCGCGAGCACCGCGTCCAGACGCTGATACTTGACCGGCGCGGCGTCGGCGAACACCAGGTGGAACTCCCCGAGGCCGCCGATGGCCTCCGCCGCGTCGGCTGTGATCACCTGCACGTGGTCCGGCCACGGCCAGGCCCGTACGGCCTCGGCCAGCCGCGGATCGCTCTCCACGGTGATGACCTCGACGTCGCGGCGCTCACCCAGGCCGGAGAGGATCCACGCGGCGCCGACGCCCGTGCCCGTACCGATCTCCAGGATCCGGCCGAACAGCGGGACCGCGGCGGCCAGCACGGACAGCAGCCGGCCCACGTCGTCGTGGCACGAACTCCGGAAGCGCAGGTCGCTCGCCCGCCGCTTGGCGGCGGCGACCGCGAGCGGATAGCCGGCGAGGACCGCGTAAAGGTCCTCGCTGGCGCCGTGGATCATCTCCTTCAGGCGCGCGTCGAACGCGCCCGATTCGGTGAGCCGATAGCCGTCGGGCGACACGCGCTGCAGCGTCATGGCGATCGCCCGGCGGAGGTCGGGCAGGCTCGCGCCGAACTGGTCGTCCCCGCCGTCGGGGTAGTAGGCGACGATCTGGTTGAAGTTGCCGAGCGCCTGGCCGGCCCCGATGTCGGTCAGCAGCCGCCGCGTCCCGTCCACTTCGGCGCGGGCCAGCGGGGCCAGCCGCCGTCGCAGGCCGGGCTGCGCTGCGCCGCTGAGGGCGCTCGCGACCTGGCCGATCTCCTTCTCGTACAGATCCAGGCAGAGATGCGCGTACGCGCCCGCGGGCGGCGGCGCCGGATCCACGAACTCCAGCGCCGTGAGCAGCCATTCGACCAGGCTCTTCCCGGCCGGGCCGAGCTTGTCCCAGCACGGCCCGCGCAGTTGCTCGCCCAAATAGTGCGCGCGCTGGAGCGCCTTGCGGCTGCCGGTCATGCCCTCGCAGGGGCCGTACACCTTCTGCAGCTCGTCGGCCCGCTGCTCGGCCACCACCGACAGCAGCCCGAGATGGACGTAGACGTGGAAGGCGGCCAGCACGCGGTGCACGTCCCACAGGTTCGCGCCGCTCAGCCGGGCCGGATTCCACGGGACGTGTACGGCCGCGCCGTCGTCCTCCGCCAGGTCCATGGTCAGCAGCGCGTGCCCGTGCCGCAGGTCGTACAGCTTCTGATGCATGGCCTCGTGGAACAGGTGCTCGGCCACCCACCACGGGCTGCGCAGGGATCGGCCGAGGAAGATGGTGCCGCCGAGGTGGAACTGGGAGCTGGACGCGACGCCCTTCCACCCGCCGGCGTCGGGGATGCTCGCGATGACGTGCGCGTGGTCGAGGGTGCCGGGCGTGAGGTCGGGGAGCAGCTCGCGCAGCAGCAGCGCGCCCCGGCCGAGCAGCGCGATCTCCTCCTCGGCCGGCGTGCGCGGGTGCGCGCCGTAGCGGTGGTGCAGCAGCTGGCGGAAGCACCGGCCGAAGATGTCGTTGGGATGCTCGTCGTTCCAGATCCATCCGTCGTACGGCTCGGGCCCGAGCCGGCGCAGCGAGCCGTCGTCGAGCGGGCTGCTGAACCGCCCGCGCCACACGCGTTCGGCGGTCGCGGCGAACACCTCGTCGCAGTCGTCGAGCGGCAGCCCGTACGGCCCGCCGATCTCCAACTGGGTGTGCGCGTGCAATACGGCGCAGCGGACCACGGTGTCGCCGATCACATGGTGAATGGGCCTGCCGTCCGCCTCGGCGAGCGCGTGAACCAATTGCCCGGCGGCCGGCACCCGGTCCGAGATCGTGTCCAATCGGCTTATCAGGCGGACCCGCAACTGCCGTTGGATATATTCGCTGTCGCCGAATATCGGATGCCGCGCCAGCGCCTTTTCAATGGCCCTTAAAACGTCCGGCGATTCGTGTCGGGCCCACGCCTGCGTTGTCGCGCTCATTGCGTGTGATCGTGGTCGTCCATGTGGTCGTGATCGTGCGAGGTGAGCTGCCGCAGCATCAGGCGATCCCAGGTGGCCAGCGCATCCAGGTGCAGTTGTAGCTCCTGCAGTTCGTCCGCGCTCGGCTGTCCCATGAGCCGGCTGTGGATGTCGTCGAGCTTCGCCTTGAATGGATGATCGTTCTCCGGCATTTTCACCGACCTTTTCGTGGTTTCGGTTGTCCGGGAGGATCGGCGGGCGCCGCGCCGCTGCCCGGAGCATAGGCCGCGATCCCGCCGGGGCAAATTCCGGCGCAAAAAGATAAAATATAGTTAGCTAAGGTCAGTAAGATCCGGCGACCACGTTCGACGTGATGGCCGCGGGACCGTCCAAAGAATCCAGCAGCGACACCTTGGCGTAGATCTGGTGCTGTCCGCTGAGCACGGCGGCGGGAAGGGTGAACGTGATGCTGTGCCCGCCCGCGAATCCCGCGGTGTCACACGCGCCGAACAGGTAAGCGTCCGGGGCCGGCCTGTCGCCGTACAACTCGACGCACACCCGCGCCTGCGCGGCGACCTGCGCCTGCGTGCCGACCTGCACGAGATATCTGCCGCCGTCCGCCGGCGTGATCCCGAGGTCGACCGAGGTGGCGCCGGCCTTCTTGGCGTGCGCGGAGTTGGCCGAGCTGGACGCGCCGACCGCGCCCGCCCCGATGGCCACGCTCAGCGCCGCCGCCACCAACAGCCCGCCCATCAGGCGCCACCGGCTCATCTCGCCGTCCCACGGAACCCGGAACCTCTTCACGCAAGAAGGGCGTTCCGTCCGGTTCCATCCCTAGTGCCCGCCGTCCTGGGTGGAGTGCCAGTCGGTGACACGGCGGGACAGGGCGCCGAAGGCGAGGAAGACGGCCAGGCCGAGGAGCGAGGCCAGCGCGACGGCCGCGAACAGCTGCTCGGATTGGAGGCGGCCCCGATACAGGTCGATGAGCGCGCCGATGCCGGGCTCGCCCTGCCGGAAGAAGAAGTCGCCGACCACGGCGCCGATGACGGCGAGCCCGGCCGAGATGCGAAGGCCCGTGAAGATGCTCGGCAACGCGGCCGGCAGTTGCAGCTTCCAGAGCCGGGCCAGGCGCCCCGCGCCCTGAAGCGTGAACAGGTCGTGGTGCGCCTGGTCGACCGAGAGCAATCCGAACAGGGTGTTGGTGACGATGGGGAACAGCGCGATCAGCACGCACACCAGGACGCGGGTGAAGAAGCCGAAGCCGAACCAGAAGCCGAACAGCGGCACCAGCGCGAGGATGGGAATGGTCTGCAGGATCACGAGATAGGGGTGCAGCGACCGCTCGATCCACGTGGCCTGCGCCATGACGATGGCGAGCGCGACGCCGACGACCGTGGCGACGGCCAGGCCGATGAGCGCGACCTCGGTCGAAAGACGGAGCCCCGTCAGCAGTTCGGCGCGGTTGGCGGCGTCGAGGAAGCCCACCTGGACGACCGCGTGCGGTGGGGGAAGCAGAAATCGCCGGTCCGGGCTGAGCAGAAGATAGCTCACCGCGTACCAGACGCCGATCATCACGACGAACAGCACGAGCGGCGGAATCCATGGCCGCCGCGGCGCGGTCCTGCCTCCGTTCATGCGACCGGCCTGTTTCATGTCACCGGCCCGTTCATGTCACCGGGCCGTTCATGTCACCGGGCCTGCTCACCGCCCCGTTCATGTGGCCGGGCCTGCTCACCGCCCCGTTCATGTGAGCGGGCCGCGTAGACAGGCCGACACCTGGGACGCGATCCGCGCGAACTCCTGCGAGAACCGCGCCTCCCCCGGCCGTGGATAGCCGAACGGCACGTGGAACTCGGCGAGAATGCGGCCGGGCCGCGGGGACAGCACGATGACGCGGGTCGCGAGGAAGACCGCCTCGGCCACCGAGTGGGTGACGAACAGGGCGGCGAAGCGGCGCGCGCCGAACATGCGGAGCAGTTCGTCGTTGAGCCGTTCCCTGGTGATCTCGTCGAGGCTGCCGAACGGCTCGTCGAGCAGCAGCAGTTCGGGTTCGAGGGTGAGCGAACGCGCGAGCGACACCCGCATCCGCATCCCACCGGAAAGGGTGTGCGGGCGTCTGCGGGTGAACTCCGTCAGCCCGACCAGCGCTATGGCCTCGTCGGCCCGGCGCCGGCGCTCGGCCTTGGGCAGGCCGTTCAGCTCGCCGAACAGCTCGACGTTGGCCTGGACGCTGCGCCAGGGCAGCAGCGTGGGGTCCTGGAAGACGTAGCCGACCGATCGGGCGTCCCGTTCGACCAGGCCCTGGGTGGCCGTGGTCAATCCGGCCGCCAGGCGGAGCAGCGTGCTCTTTCCGCATCCCGACGGGCCGATGACCGAGATGAACTCGCCGGGTGCGACGGTCAGGTCGATGCCGGAAAGCGCCTCGGTGCCGTCGCCGTAGCGTTTGCCCACCCCCGAGAACGACAGCGCGGCGCCGATTGTCTGCGCTAACACCACGCTAATAGACCACAACCGGACGACCGTGCACTAGTTGTCCGGGTAGCCGATCTTCGGGTCGATGAACTCGTTGGTCGCGAGTTGCGCCGCCGTCAGACCGTCTTTGATGGGTTTGTGCTGCGCCGCGAAGATCGGCCGGGTGATGTCGATCATGCGCTGGACGCGTGCCTCGTCGAAATTCCCAATGGTGCCGTCCGGGCCGTTGCTCGCAAGCTTCAGATCCTTCATCTGGCGCACGGAGAACTCCGAGCTTTCCTTGGTGTACTGCGTCGCCGTCTTGTAGTCCTGATTGAGCTTCAGCGTGAGGTCGATCGTCGGGCCGGGCTGGGCCAGCACGTCGACCTGCGCCTGCTGGATGATGGGGACCAGTTTCCGCAGGCAGGGGGCGAGCTTGTCCTTGTCGGCCGCGCGGATCGTGAGCGGCGGCCCGTAGTTCGGATAGCCCGCGTCATAGACCAGCTGGTATTTGACCGGCTTGGCCCACTGCTTGACGTCCTTCTCATACACGTACGGCTCGGCCGTGGCGTATCCCGCCACCGCGGCCTTCCCCCGCGCCGCGACGAAGGCGGACGGAGAACCGTCGTACGATCCGTCGATCTGGCTGCGCCGCAGAATTCCGGCGCCGACCAGGTATTCCATATAGGTGTTCCCGCTGAAGTAGAACACCTTGGTGCCGGTCCGCCCGATGTCCTTGATCGTGTTGAACTGAGGATAGGTGGCCGGATCCCATAAAATGATCTGCGGGTGGATTTCCACCAGGGCCATCACCGCGAGGGTCGGCTGGGTGGCCGACAATTGGATTCCCTCGTCCAATCCCCCGAGCACGCCGAGCGTGATGCCGGGGTCGAGATACATCTGCGCCGATGGTGTGGTGAACCCGATCGACGGGCCGCCGGCGCGCAGTTCCAGTTTGACGCCGGTGTCCTTGCCTCGGAAGATCAGAGGCCCGCTCACCTTCTTCTTTTCGGCGTCGATGTCAGGGTTTGGGCCCAGTAAGTGATACATCCCGCCTTCTACCGTGATGTGCGGATTCCACTGCGTCTGGACGACGATGGGATCAGGGCACACACCACGCAGATTGGTGGGATCGTCGGCGTTGGCCGTCGTGGCGACCGGCTGACCGGCACTCGGCGCGGTCCCCCCGGTCGATGTGCTGCACGCGCCGAGCAGAAAGACGAGCGCCGAGGCAGCGGCCACCCTTCGACGTCGTGGCTGTCGGGCCTGCATGTCGGCAATTCCCCCTGTTTCGGCGGCAAGGATGAAAAGGATACGGAAAAGTGCGCGGCATGGGGGACCGCTAGAGGAAGTAGTATTCCCTACCCTTCGGACAGCGCCAAGATTGTCATCACAAGTCCGACACGCTGTAGATGTCAGTGAGGTCAGGAAGAGTCACGGCTGAGGGCAGGACTTATGCTGGACAGGTGCTCCCCGACAACTCCCTCGCCGCCAACCAGCAGCCGCCCCGGATCGACACCAGCGTGTCCCACTCGGCCCGGATCTGGAATTACTGGCTCGGCGGTAAAGACCACTATGAAGTGGACCGGAGGGTCGGTGACCAGCTCCGCGCCATCAACCCCGACATCGTGCTCACGGCGCGCGCCGATCGGGCGTTCTTAGGCCGGGCCGTGCGCCATCTGGCGGGCGAAAGAGGGATCCGGCAGTTCCTCGACATCGGCACGGGCCTTCCCACCGCGGGCAACACACACGAGATCGCCCAGCAGGTGGCGCCGGAGTCGCGCATCGTCTACGTCGACAACGACCCCGTGGTGCTGGCCCACGCCAAGGCACTGCTCGTGGGCACCCCGCAGGGCGCGACCCGCTACATCGACGCCGATCTCCACGACCCGGAGACGATCCTCCGCGAGGCGGCCGGCACGCTCGACTTCACCCAGCCGGTCGCCATCATGCTGCTCGGCATCATGCACTTCATCGCCGACGACGACGAGGCCCACGCGATCCTCAAGCACCTCATGTCGGCCGTCCCCGCCGGTAGCCACCTGGCGATCGTCCACGTCACCGCCGTGATCACTCCCGAGGCCAAATACGAGGAGGTGCGGCACTGGAACGAATACGGCAAGCCCAAGCTGACCATCCGCACCCCCGAGCAGATCGAGCGGTTCTTCGACGGCCTCGAACTGCTGGAGCCGGGCGTGGTGTCGACCACGCGCTGGCGGCCCGAGCCGAGCCCCTTCGGCGTCACGGCCGAGATCGACGGCTTCTGCGGCGTCGGCCGTAAGCCGTGAGCCCTACAGCTCTTTGAGGATCGTCTTGAGCAGGGCGGGCGTCGCCTCGGTCGGCTCGGCCTGGATGCTGAGGGTGTTCATCACGGCCGCGTAGTCGTCGATGTCGCTCTGCTTGTCGAGATAGACGGCGCTGGTGAGCTGCTCCAGATAGATCACGTCGGGCAGGTCGGGCTCGGCGAACCGCAGGATCGTGAACGGGCCGCCGGCCGCCGCGTGGGCGCCGACCTCGAACGGCAGGATCTGCAGGGTCACGTTGGGCAGCGCGGAGACGCGGATCAGGTGCTCGATCTGGGCACGCTGGACGTCGCGGCCGCCGAGCGGCCGGCGCAGCGCCGCCTCGTCGACGATGGCCCACAGCGTGGGTGGCTCGGACCTCGTGAGGATCTGCTGGCGGTGCATCCGCAGCTCGACCCGCCGGTCGATCACCTCGTCCGGGGTGGTGGCATGACGCATGCGGATGACGGCGCGGGCATAGTCGGCCGTCTGCAGCAGGCCGGGGATGAACTGCACCTCGTAGGTGCGGACGGTGATGGCCGCCTCTTCCAGGCCGACATAAACCTCGAACCAGGCCGGCAACAGGTCGTTGTATTGATGCCACCAGCCGGGCGTGCTGGCCCTGCGCGCCAGCTCCAGCATCGTCTCGCGCTCGGTCTCGTCGGTGATGCCGTAGAGGGTCAGCAGATCGGCGACGTCGCGCTGCTTGAAGGAGGTGCGCCCGAGCTCCAGCCGGCTGATCTTGGAGTGGGTGCCGCGGATCGCGTAGCCGGCATCCTCACGGCTGATCGACTGAGATTCCCGCAACCGCCGCAGCTGAGCGCCCAGCATGATGCGCAACACGGTAGGGCCGCCACGGCTAGGACTGGGCGTCCCGCCGGAGACGGGATCCCGGTCAGGTCGCGCGCTGATCATACGTGGGTCCCTTCGCCTGCGGCATCGATCGCACTTCCCGCGCGGCATCACTATCGCACACCGCTACGGCTCGTGCACCGCCGCTCACGCTGACGCTGTCGCGACAATCTCGGTCAGGGATCAGCAGAGCGTCATTCGGCCCGGCCACGCCGATCGGACCTGCGGTTATTTACTGCCGACACCGTTCGATTCCGTGCGATTCCACTCGACTCCGTCCGGCTCCACCCTGGCTCCAATCGGCGTGGTGCGGCGTCCTCAGCTCCGGGTCAGGTAGTCGAACTCTCCATCATGGGCGCCCCGGATGAAGGCGGTGATCTCCGCAGTCGTGTAGATCAACGCGGGTCCGCCCGGGTCCCGGGAGTTGCGGATGGCAACGTTCCCATCCGGCAGCTTCGCCACTTCGACACAGTTTCCATCCGGGTTGCTGTGCCTGCTCTTGCGCCAGGCCGCGTCCTGCAGCAGCGCTGAATGTGTTGTGTGCATGTTGGACCTCACTGTGTTCAGACCTCCAACGTACGTCGGAAGGCGCTTGGCACGATAGCGGATGCACGTGCATATGAGCGTGCATATGTTATTTCCTGGGCATGCAAGTGCAGATGTACTTGCATCGACTGCGTTGATTGGGAAGGATGTTCCTGCACGCGCGCCACGGTCTACCGGCTACGAGCGAGGGCGGAAGATCTTGATGCCAGCACATTTCAGCACGCCTCATGACGCCTCCACAATGGCGCAACTGCACGCGAGGTGGCCGGGATGGGTCATCACCTGGGGCGCTTGGCGGCGGACGTACACCGCTTTCGAATGCCGCGATCCTCTGCACTGCAGGGTCGTCGAGGCCGCCACCGCCGAGCAGTTGCAGGACGCCATGGGACGCGTGGAAGCCGAGCTCATGTTCGTCGTGCCCGAGTGAGTGCAACGCGCTGACGCGCGGCCGCTCGGGCCGAAAGACCGCCGCAGGCCTCCGAGCCCGGAAACGGGGGCCTGCGGTGGAAGCCGGGGCAGGAGGGATCGTCAGGCGAGCTTCTCGAAGGTGCCGATGAACAGCTCCATGGCCGCGTCGACGCCCTCCCGATCGCCGGTGGCCAGCAGGTCGAGCAGCAGGCCGCGCACGACGGCGATGCCGAGCCTGGCCCACGCGGCCGCCACGTCCGGCTCATGGCCCTGGGCGACCAGCATGTCGATCATGGGCTGAGCCATGTCGTCGACCACGCCGTCGAGCAGCTGCGTGGTGTGCGTACGGCCTTGCAGGGCCTGGCCGTAGAGCTCGAAGAACAGCCGCTCGAGCGGCCACATGGACGGGTCGGCCAGCCGCCGCCACATCTGCCTGGCCTGGTCACCGAGGAGCGGACCCGGCTCGAACTCGGTCAGCGCCTGCTTCTGCCGGCTCTCGACGGCCCGGACCACCTCCACCAGAAGGCCCTCTTTTGAGCCGAAGTGATAGACGAGCATGCGGTGGCTCGTGCCGAGCGCGGCAGCGAGCTGCCGCAGGCTGAGGTCGCCGATTCCGTGGGCGGCGACGTAGTCCACCGTCGCGTCGAGCAACCGCTGCCGGGCCTTCATGTACCACATGGTACAGTCCTACCGAGTGGTACATCCGGCTGGAACACGCAGCACATCGCGAGGAGAGCGCCATGCTGGAGATCAACGTGCGGGCGCGGTCGGCGGCCGCCCCCGACAAGCTGTACGCGTTAGTGGCCGACGGCGCCCGGTGGCCCGAGTGCTCGGCCATCGGCTCCTTCGAACTGGAGCGCCCGGGAGAGACCGAGGCCGAGGGCGTCGGCGCGATCCGCGTGTTCAAGACGGGCACCGTCAAAAGCCGTGAGCTGGTCGTCGAGGCCGTCCCCGGCCGTCGCTTCGCGTACACCATGCTGTCTGGAATGCCGCTGCGGGACTACCGCGCCGACGTCGAGCTGACGCCCGACGGCGACGGGACCATCATCGAGTGGCGCGCGCGGTTCGCCGCCAAATATCCCGGCACGGGCTGGTTCTACCGGTCGCTGCTGCAGCGCGTCATCGGCGGGCTGGTCCGTGGCCTCGCCGCCCGCGCCGCCGTCTCGGCGGAAAGACCCGCAGCCTGAGGCTGAGGCCTCTCGCTGAGGCCCTTCGCACTCACAAGCGCGCCCCACCTCACACGCCGGGCGCCACCTCACGCTCGTGCGCGGCGATCGCGCCGGCGCGCGGAGCCGCGGGCGGCGCTTGGGCCGCTTGATGCGTGCTGATGTCAGGCGACGCCGTACGACAGGAGGCTCTCGGCGCAGTCGAGGACCGTCTGCCGGGCGGGGCGCGGCTCCCAGCCGAGCACGCGGCGCGCCTTCTCGATGCTGTGCCGATTGCGGCGGCCGAGCGCGGGCGTGACCTCGCGCAGCGACCGGTCGAGGAACCGGGCCGCTAGCCGGACCACGAGGTCGGGAAGCTGCCGGGTGGACACCTTCTGCCCGCGCGGGCCGAGGCCGTCGCGGAGCGCCAGGGCCATGTCCCGCATCCACATGAACTCGCCCGTGCCCAGAAACCGCTCCCCCGCCGCTTCCGGCGACGTCATCGCCCGGATGTGGAGGTCGGCCAGGTCGCGTACGTCGACGATCTCCAGGCCGATCCGCGGGACGCCGCGCAGCCTGCCGGAGATCATGCGCTGCACGATGCCGACCGAGCCGATCGTGCTCGTGGTCAGGATCGGCCCGAACACGGCGCCCGGCAGCACGGTGACCAGCTCGGGGGCGTCGTCGTGGCTGTTCGCGAAATCCCAGGCCGCGCGCTCGGCCAGGGTCTTGGAGCGGCGATAAGGGATCAGCGTGGGGTCGTCGGGGTCCGTCCAGAGCGTCTCGTCCGTCACGCCTTCCGCCGCATACGACGACGGGCTGGCGGCGTTGGCGGCCGAGGTCATCACGACCCGCTTGACCCCGGCGGCGGTCGCGGCCCGAAGGACGCGCAGCGTGCCGTCGCGGGCGGCGGCGATCATGGCGGCGGGATCGTCACCCGCGGTGATGCCGAGGGGCGAGGCCACGTGGAGGACGCGGTCGACGCCCTTGAGCGCCGCATCCCATCCGTCGTCGCCGGTGAGGTCGGCGACGGCAAAGCTCAGCCGCCCGGTCCCGTCCGTGCCGCCTGGATCGGTGCCGGCTGAGACGGCCTCGGCGACGGTCCGCTCCTTGGCCGGCCCGCGCACGGTGGCGCGGACGTCGTAGCCGCGGCGCAGCAACTCGGCGGCGCACCAGCCGGCGACGTAGCCGCTGCCGCCCGTGACCAGAACAAGCTCGGTCATCACGCGCTCCTTCACAGTGCGCTGGAAACAGTGCGCCGGAAACAGTGGGCCCCGGACAGTGGGCCAGAACTGTGTGGCAGAATGAAACGGAGACCACTCCGTTTCGGCTTCACTGTAACGGAGACCCCTCCGTTTTAGCAAACCCTGGACGAATGACCACGAAGCCCACGCGTAAGGACGCCCGTAGCAACCGGGAGCGGATCCTGACCGTCGCCCGCGACGCGCTCGCCACCTCCAGCAGCGCGTCCCTGTCCGCGATCGCCAAGCAGGCCGGCGTCGGCATCGGCACGCTCTACCGGCATTTCCCGACCCGCGAGGCGCTCATCCTCGAGCTCTACCGGAACGACCTCCAGCACCTCATCGACCTGGCCCCCGCCCTGCTGGAGTCGAACCCGCCGCTCGACGCGCTCCGGATCTGGTTCGACGAGGTCGCCCGCTATGGCCGCCTCAAATACGGCGTGGCCGAGGTCATCCACGCCGCGACCGCCGGCGGGCTCGAAGACGAGCAGTATCAGCCGTTCGTCGACGCCATCGCCACCCTGCTCGCCGCCGGCGCCGCCGACGGCTCCCTCAAGCCGGGCATCGATCCCGAAGACGTCCTGCTGCAGCTCAGCGTCCTATGGCGGATCGACCCCGCCCGCGACGGCGAATCCCGCGCCGCCCGCATCCTCACACTGATCGTCGACGGCCTGCGTGCCGTCACAGCCGATTCCACCGATCGTCGCTGAGGGCCGTCGTCAGCAGCTTCTCGACGGCCTCGACCGTCGCCTCGTTGGCCACCTTGGTGGCCTGAACGTCGTCGTCGGTGATCAGCTGGGCGCGCCAGCGGAGGACAGGATCGACGGGGATGACGCCCGCCACCCGCCCCTGTCCCATGCCAAGGCGGGCCGCCAGCGCGTGCAGCTCGCGGTCGCGCTCGTCGATCCAGGCCAGCTGCGCCCCGGTCAGGCCGGTGAGCTCGGCCGACTCGGGCGTGAACACGGCGCACCTGACGAACCGCACGACGCCGGGATCCATCCGCGCCACGAACCGGGCGGTGGCCTCGAGGTCGCGCCTCGTCCAGCGATGCGCCACCAGAATCCGGTGCGGCACGGCGGCCGCGAGCAGCGCCTCGAGCGACGGCGACAGACCGGGCCCCGGATGGACGACGCACAGGCCGAACTCGTCGTCCCACCTCCGGAGCAACCGCTGGACGGCGTGCCCGTCGATCGCGGCAGGCTCCTGTCCATCCTGGTCACCCGGGACGAGGATGAGCTGTCCCGCACGGCGGGGACGCTTACGCGGACTCCACCGGTCGGACTCCTGCCACACGTCGACGCGATGCGGATCCCGGCAGGCGCCCTGCAGATACGAGTGAAGACCGGCCTCGGTCGTCCCGTGTGCGGCCGAGCTCACCCCGAAGACCTCACCAGCGCCCCGGACTCCGAGATCGAAGTCCGCGTAGCAGGCGTCCTCGCCCCGCAGGGCCTGCCGATAGACCAGGTTGGCGCCGGTGACCGTGCATCCTGCGCCGTCTCCGGCCGCGACCAGAAAAATGATCATCGTCATTCCCACTCGCGCGCCGCCAGCAGCGCGTCCAGCTCGGTCAGCGCCGAATTGACGAGTCCGATGGCGGCGGCCGGCCGGCTGTCGTGGATCTCCCGGGCCCGGCGCAGCCTGGCCTCGATCGTCCCGAGGAGCGGCCTTCGACCGCGTAGCGCCAATCCCAGCATGAGCTCCTGCTCCAGCATGTGGTCGGCCTCCCGGAGCAGGGCACGCGCGTGGCTCACCAGCTGCGGATCAGGCGGCGGACGCTCATCCGTGGTGGCCGCCGCCGTGACGAGGAGCGCCACGACGTCGAAGGTGAAGGCCCACGAGGGCGGCCCGGACGGGGCGGGAGCGGCGGCGAAGACGGTTCGCGCGTCGTCCCACAGGCCTTGTCCCGGCCCCTCGGCGATCCGGCGCGCCTCCAGGTGAGTCCAGATCCGATCGGCCAGTCGCTGCATTCGCTGTCCGGCGCCCGTGCCCTGCATCAGCGCGTCCATGACGATGACCCGCTGCAGGAGCGCCGGCGCGAACGGCGAGGCGTGGGAGACCAACGGCGGGCCGAGCTCGTCGCTCCCCGGAAGCGCGACCGGGAAACCTGGGACGTGCAACGCCGTCGCGGGATCACCCGCACCGGGACGCTTGGTGATCCGCGCGGTCAGCGCCAGCTCTTCGAGGATGCCGACGACCCGGTCGAACGCCGATTCCCGGTCTCGGCGAAAGCGCAGCCCACGCATGGCCATCTGGAAAACGGCGAGGCTGGCGGACTCGGACTCCACACCGCCCGGCATCCGCCACGGTGTGTCCTCCAGAGGCCACGGCCCGTCTCCGAACAGCGCCACCGTCTCCCAATACGTGCAGGTCGCCTCCATTCGCAACTGAAGAGCGCTGGCCAATCGCTGCTGTTCGTCGTCGAGCAGGCCGAGCACGCGCGTCCGTGGTGACAGAAGGTCGAGCACGGCGGGTATCACGGTCGCGCTCGCGTGGATCAGTGGTGTGTCGGCCACACCCCGGCGCTGGGAGACCGGGATCGACCCGGCTGCGACGACGGTTGGCGCACCCCGGATGACCCCCCACGACCAGCCACATTCGAAGAGCAGATTTGGATTGTCGAGATCGACCGACGATCCCGATCCGATGGTGAGATCCCGCAATCGCGCCCGCACTTCCCGAAGCGCCTGCTGCAGCTGGTCGAGGATCAGCCGATCACTGGCCCCGGTCTGGTTGACGGTCCGAGCCAGGAGCGCTCCGCGCGAGGATTGCGGCTCGAACACCTCCACGTTGAAGGAACGCAGAAGTCCCACCATGGCCGCCGACAGCCGGGTCGACGCGAGAATCTCCAGGTCACGGATCTCGCGGCGGATTTCCTCGCGGGTCACCGAGGCGCGGAAGACTCTGACGAAGCCGATGATGTCCAGCGTGAGGGTGACGGACAGGGCGAACGCCTCGGTGAGGTCGGCGCGGCGCTGCTCGTCGGTGAGCTTGTGATCCCCCGCGCTCAACCGTGAGGGGCCGGTGAAAACCGGCTCACCGTCGTCGGTGTGGGTGCGCAGGTAGTCCGCCATCAGGCGGAGCAGGAGTTTGGCGACCTCGATGCCATCTCCCAAGGGCCGAAGCGCCTCCAGCACGTCATCCGCGGCCTGGTCGGGAGAGTCGAGGCGGAACGAGGCAAGCTCACAGGCCGGATAGAGCAGGGTCAGCAGTTGGTAGGCGTCGCAGATGCTGTCGCGTTCACCGTCCGGGCCTTCGGGCCACCGCCAGGTTCCATCGGCGAAACAGGCGGCCGCCACGTCCTCCCAGATCTCCAGGAGCCGCCGGCGTGGCTGCATTCTCATGGTTCGACACCTTCCGGCCGGGCGAGCGGGCGCATGGCCGTGATCACATCGAAGAGGGCCTGCGAGCTGAGCGCCGACTTCGGCTTGTGGCCGATCTCCTCGAGCGCCGCGCTCAGGGCGCCGAGGGCGCGCTGTCCACGTTCGTCGGCCTGCGTTCGGGCCAGGAACAGCAACAGTGACGCGCTGTCCTCCGCGACGTACAACGCGGGATCGGCCAGGGCGGGAACCTTGAGGATCAGGGCAGGGCGGGCCCACAGCGCCATGCCGAGGGCGTACGGATCAGGGCGATGGATCCGCGCCCATCTGAGTCTCCAGACGATGAGCCGTTCTAGCGTGTCGTGGCCCAGCTCCCACGCGCGCAGCTTCACGAACAGGTCGACCAGCCCGAGGGTTTCCCGCGTGGGCGCGGTCGGCGGTTCGTCGGCGTCGGGCGGCATGGTCGGCGACTCGCCCGACATGAGCCCTCGGGCCAGCCACCGGAACATCACGTCGTTCCATCGGTCGCCGGGGTAGGCGTCCAGAGTTCCGTCGAGGACGGCCATGCCCAGCCGCTTGCGCGTCTCGCCCCAGGCGTCGCCGATCAATCGCTCGTACGCGGCGTCGCCGTAGTCGGGACCGGCGTGGACCCGGACCGTGTCCCCCACCAGCGCGAGATAACCCAGGATCGACTGCCAGCCCTGGTCGTCGAGGCCGGAGCGCCACAGGTGGACCGTGGAGCGCCAGTGCGCGGCCGGGTCGCTCTCGTCCGGCCACAGCCGGGTCAGCGGGACTGCGGCGTCCGTGGCCAGCCAGACGCGTAACAACACCAGGTTGGCCGAGTAGGCGGCCACCTGGCGGATCCGGTCGAGCGGGAGCGGCCGGTAGGAGGCGTAGCGCTCCGAGCCGGGCCGCCGGCGGCACCAGGCGACGAGGTTCTCGAGAACCACGAGCAGACGGCCGCGTTCTTCTTTGGGCTTGCCCGCGAACAGGTCGGCCGCGAACGCGATGATCTGGCCGCGAATCGACAGCGGCTGATGCGACAGGATCGTGAACAGAAAGCCGTCGTCGGGCTCGCGTGCCTGCCGCCGGCCGCCGAAGGCGAACACGGTGAGGTCGGACAGGGTGTCCACCAGCAGCTGCGCGACCAGATATTCGCCGAAGGTGGCGTGCAGGAATTCGTAGCAGTGCCGGGTCTGCTCATATTCGCTCAGTCTCGCCTCGGCGGCGTGCACGAAGAAGAACCGCCCGATGAGCCCGCGGCCCGTCTCGGCCGGATTGACCGTGCCGGTTTCCCTGGTGTCCAGGGCCGCCAGATCGCTGCCGAGTTCGACGTCGGTGACGTTCTGCCGCCCTCGGTTGAACATGGCGAGGGCCGCCACCGACAGATGCCACAGGTGTTCGCGTGCCAGCTCCGCCACCGCCGTCTCGCTCAGGCTCATGGCGGTCTTGGTGACTTCTCTGCGCGCGAAGTTCTCCATGAGCCGGTCGTACAGATAGGCCTTGGACATCTCCTCGTCCAGCGGCGGTGACTGCGGGTCGGCCGAATAGAGCGCGAGCATCAGCAGCAGAAGCGGCTGCCCGGCCAGGTCGGCGTGGGAAAGGGCGATGTCGGGGGACATGCGGCGGACCTTTCCCGCCTCGATGGCCGCCTGGTTGGCCTCGTGCCAGGCCGCGATCCAGGCGTGGATCTGCGGCCGGCTGAACTCCTCCAGCTTGACCAGGGCCGTGCCCCGCGGCACGTCCACCCAGTCGGCGACGAGCGTGCGCGAGGTCACCACGACGACCACCGGACGGCCCTGCTCGGCCTCGCGCCGCTGGAAGTCCATGACCTCCTTCAGATAGCCGCTGCGATGGCCCGCGGCCGCCTGCAGGAGTTCGTCGAGGCCGTCGAGCAGGACGATCCGGACCGTGGAGCGGCTCTGCTCGGCCAGCCGCCACCATTCGATCCGGCCGTGGGTGGCAAGGTCGAGGGCGTCCTGGATCTGCTCGTAAACGGGCGCCTCGGCGCCGACCCGCCGCAGCGGCACCCGGACCACGGTGTACGACTCGGGCGGCAGCCGGGCCGCCAGCACCTTGGTGAGCAGGCTCTTTCCGGCGCCGGGGTGGCCCAGCAGGAGCATCGGGAGCCGGGTCGCCTCGGCCGAGCAGACGTGGGCCGCGAGGAGCACGTCCAGGTCCTCGCGTACGTCCTGGGCCGCCCACCAGCCGTCGTCGGCCGGCCGTGCCGACGCGTCGTGCGCGGCGAGCCGATAGGCGGGGGTCACGTAGATCCGCCCGACCCGCGGGAAGGTGATCTCCTCGTCGTGGCGCATCGCGGTGACCGGCACGATGCTCTCCTCCAGCGCGCCACGGTTCGCGCGGTGCAGTGCGGCGCACGCGTCGTCGGTGACGGTCACACCGCCCACCCGGAGGAGCCCTTCGAGGCGCGTCAGGGCCGACGACTGGCCGTCGAGCACGGCGAGGATGTCCTCCCGCGAGGTGCGGGCGAGATGGCGGCTCGCCGCGTGCTCGCCGAGCATGGCCCAGACGAGGAACTCGGGGATCAGCGCCGCCGTCTGAAGGTAGTGCGACTGGTAGCGCTCGGCCGCCTGCCCGGCTATGCCGTCGAGCACCTGGCCGACCGCCGGTTCGTAGGCGGCCAGGCCCTGGACGAGGGCCCGCGTGCGTTCGGCGAGCGTTGCCAGCCAGTCGTGGACGTCGGTGAGTGTCTCGGTGAATCCCCGCACGGCGGACGGGGCCGGCACCTCCGCGTCGTACAGCAGCTTGTAATAGTCGTCACGACGCTGTCGCCACTGGCCGGTGACCAGCATCTCGTGTTCTTCGTCGGTCAATTCGAGGCGTTTGTAGGCGCGCTTGCCGAGTTGCTCGCGCAATTCCTCGAAAAACGCGGCCGCGACCATCGTGGTGTGCGCCGCCGTGATCAGTTGATGACGGTCGTAACCGGCCGTGCCCTGCAACCGGTCGGTCATCGCGTCCAGCGACTTGCGCACCAGGCCGCACGCCTCGTTTTTCTGGTCGATCCATCCCCACACGGCCGCGAAACCCGCGAGTGGCGCCAGAACCGGGCTGGTCAGGGACGCGATGCCGGCCGCGACGCCGGCGCCGAATATGGCGCCGCCGAGGATCTGGTCGAGCTTGTCGATCCGCGGCCGATCGTGATGGCCGAGAATCCGTAACGCTCCCCTGTACGTCAACGCCGGATCACGCCACATGCCGTCTCCTTATCGGGAGCGCGACGATCGCCTACGTAAAACGGTACCTGCCGATTACGCAGGCGATCGGCCCGGCGAGAAAGACGTCAGGCGGCGGCCCTTTCCGGGTCGCTGGGATGCTCGGTGAGCGGGGTGACCTCCACCTCCAGCCACGGTGACAGCGGCAGCGACGCCAGCATCTCCCCCATTTCGGCCGTGTCGCGGGCCCGCCAGAGGCCGAGGGCGCGGCCCTGCCCAGGCAGCCGCCACAAGCGGCGCAGCCGTCCCTGTTCGCCCAGCTCACGCGTGCGGACCTGCTCGCCGCGCCGGCCTCGCTCCACGTCGTCGGCGGGCGTTCCATCGGGGACGACGAGGGTGAACGTGGTGAAGAACTCCGGGTCGCCGGCGGCCGCCACCCCTACCGCAGGCGGGTCGTTGGGGTGCGGCGAGAGCGGTGTCACCTCGTCGGTGCGCCACACGCGCAGCGGCATCGAGGCGAGCACCTTCTCCAGCTCCCCCGGATCGCCGGCGGCGAACAGCCCGAGCGTCCGCCACTCGCCCGGGGCCAGCGGGGGACGCCACAACCGGCGCAGCACGCCCTCGGCGGCCAGTTCGCGCGAGTGCGCGGCCTCGCGTGCGCGGACGTCGTCCACGGCCTCCTGCGATGTGCCCTCCGGCACGTGGGTGGTCATCGTGACGAGGTACTCCATGGTTTCAGCATGGCCCGTCGGCTGTACGGCCGCGCCAGGGGGACACCCCGGGACCGCCCTGGTCCACCCAGGCCAGGGCTCCTCCAGGGTGCGACCGGCCGCCCGAGCGGCGACGTTGGTGGACATGGACATGAAACTCGAGGTCATCGTCATTCCCGTGGCCGACGTCGACCGGGCCCTCGACTTCTACAAAGGATTGGGCTGGCGGGTGGACGCCGACCTCGGCGACGCGGAATACCGGGTCATCCAGCTGACACCGCCCGGCTCGGCCGCCTCGATCATCTTCGGCGAAGGGCTCAGCTCGGCCGCGCCGGGCTCGGCGCAGGGGCTGCACCTGATCGTGGACGACATCGACGACGCACGGGCCGAACTCGTCGCCAACGGCGTGATCGTGAGCGAGGTGTTCCACGACATCAGCGGGATTTTCCATCATGCGGGAAACGAGGGACGGCTGCCGGGGCCGGCCCCCGAGCGCGCCAGCTACGCCTCGTTCGCCGCGTTCAACGACACCGAGGGCAACCAGTGGGTCCTCCAGGAGATCACCACCCGCCTTCCGGGCCGCTAGGCCACCCGGGGGCGGGCGCTGAGCTGCGGTTCTGGTATGCCATCATGCAAACGAAGGGCCGTTTCGAGGCTCGGCGGTGGCTATGTGGTCGCATGCTCCTGGATCTGAACTCCGTGGCCGGAACACCGAATGCGCGACGCTGGACCGCCTCGTCGCGCGGGCCCGCTCCGGCGTCGGCCAGGTGCTCGTGCTCCGCGGCGAGACCGGGATCGGCAAGAGCGCGCTCCTCGGCCATCTGTCGGAACACGCGTGCGGATGCCGCGTCGCCCGGGCGGCCGGCGTGGAATCGGAGACGGAGCTGGCCTATGCCGGGCTCCACCAGTTGTGCGCGCCCATGCTCGATCACCTCGACCGGCTGCCCCTGCCGCAGCGCGACGCGCTCGCTACGGCGTTCGGCACCCGCAACGGGGCGCCGCCCGACCCGTTCCTTGTCGGTCTCGCCGTCTTGACCCTGCTCGCCGAGATCGCCGAGAAGCAGCCGCTGATCTGCCTGATCGACGACGCGCAGTGGCTGGATCAGGCCTCGGCAAGGACGCTCGCCTTCGCCGCCCGCCGCCTGCTCGCCGAGCCGATCGCGCTCGTTCTCGCCGGCGGTATGACCGAGGATCACCTGCTCGACGGGCTGCCCGAGCTCGTCGTGACCGGGCTCGGCGACCCCGACGCCCGCGCCGTGCTCGACGACGCCCTCCAGGGTCCCCTGGACGAGGCCGTACGCGACCAGATCGTGGCCGAGAGCCGCGGCAACCCGCTCGCGCTCGTCGAACTGCCCCGCGCCTGGAGCCCGGCCGAGCTCGCCGGCGGTTTCGGACTCCCCGGCACGCCGCTGACCGGCCGCATCGAGCAGATCTACCGGCACAGGCTGGACGGGCTTCCGGCCGAGACCCGGCGGCTGCTGCTCACGGCGGCGGCCGAGCCGACCGGCGGCCTCGCCCTGCTGTGGCGCGCCATGGAAGCGCTCGAGATCGGCGTGGACGCCGCCGCGCCGGCCGAGGCCGCCGGTTTGATCGAACTCGGCACCCGGGTGCGCTTCCCGCACCCGCTGGTGCGTTCGACCGTCTACGGATCGGCGCCGCCCGCCGACCGGCGCGTGGTCCACCGAGCCCTCGCCGAGGCCACCGACCAGGACCTCGACCCCGACCGCCACGCCTGGCACCGCGCCCGTGCCACATCCGGCGCCGACGAGCAGGTCGCGGCCGAGCTGGAGCGGTCGGCCGACCGGGCGCGGGCCCGCGGCGGCCTGGCCGCGGCCGCCGCGCTACTCGAACGCGCGGCGGCGTTCTCCGCCGACCCGCCCGGCCTCGCCCGGCGGGCGCTCGCCGCCGCGCAGGCCAAACACCAGGCCGGCGCGCCGGACGACGCGATCGCGCTGCTGGCCCTGGCGCACGCCGGACCGCTCGACGACATACGGGGCGCACACGCCGAGCTGCTCCACGGGCGGCTGGCGGCCGGCTCGAGCCACGGCCGCGACGCCCCCGCCCTGCTGCTGGCCGCCGCGCGGCGGCTGGAGCCGCTCGACGCGGCCCTGTCTCGCGAGACCTACCTGGAGGCGCTGGTCGCGGCGCTGTCCGTCGGTCGGCTGGGGAACGAGGCGAGCCTTCAGGAAGTGGCCGCGGCCGCCCGTGCCGCGCCCCACTGCGAGAAACGCCCGTCCGACCTGCTCCTCGCCGGCCTGGCCGAGATGGTCACCGAGGGTTACGCGGCCGGTGCCCCGCTGCTGAAGCGGGCCGTGGCGGCCTTCCGCACCGATGAGACGGGCCCTGACGAGGCCGTACACCGGCTCTGGCCGGCCGCTCACGCCGCCCGCGACCTGTGGGACGACGAGGGCTGGGACGCGCTGTGCGCACGCCAGATCCAGCTGGCCCGGCAGGCCGGGGCGCTGGCCGTCCTTCCGGAGGCGCTGAGCGCGCACATCACGCTCCACCTGTTCAAGGGAGAGCTCCGGAGGGCCGCGTCCGTCGTCCAGGAGCTCGCCGCGGTCACCGAGGCGACCGGCGACAGGCTTCCGCCGTACGGTGCCTTGGCGCTGGCCGCCTACCAGGGCAGACAGGCGGCGGCCGCCGAGCTGGTGGACGTGGTCGGCGACGCGGCGGCCCGCCGTGGCGAGGGCACGGGCCTGACCCGGGTCCAGCATTGCGTTGCCGTACTGCACAACGGGCTCGGCCATTACGAGGACGCGTTCGCGGCCGCCGAAGACGGCGCCGCCGGCCCGCACGAGCCGGCGTTCGCCGCGTGGTCGCTCGCCGAGCTGGTCGAGGCGGCCGCGCGAAGCGGCCGGGACGAACGCGCCGCCGACGCCTTCGAGCGGCTGGCCGTGACCACGGACGCGGCCGGCACCGCGTGGGCGCGCGGGGTGGAAAGCCGCTCCCGGGCGCTGATCAGCCCCGACTCGGCCGCCGAGCGCCACTATCGGGCCGCGATCAAACAGCTGGGCCGGGCCTCCGTGCGTCTGGAACTGGCCAGGGCGCACCTGCTGTACGGCGAGTGGCTGCGCCGGGCCAACCGGCGGTTCGACGCGCGGACCCGGCTCCAGGCGGCGTACGACATGTTCGCGGAGATGGGGGCCGAGGGCTTCGCCGAGCGCGCCCGGCGGGAGGTGCTGGCCACCGGGGGGACCGTGCGCAAGCGCAGTGTCGACGCCGACGAGGAGCTGACGGCGCAGGAGGCGCAGATCGCGCAGCTGGCCCGCGACGGCCTGTCCAACCCCGAGATCGGCGGCCAGCTGTTCATCAGCGCGCGCACAGTGGAATGGCATCTGCGCAAAGTCTTCACCAAGCTGGGAATCACCTCGCGGCGGCAGCTACGCGCCGCGCTTCCCCCGAACGGCCGTTTCGGCGCGGCCGAAGACTAGGGTGCGGGCCCGTCGCCTTCCCTGGTGCGACATGACACCCCAGGCGTGAAAGTGTCGAAACCATCATCAGGAGCATGCCCGAGCCGGAGGCCGTACACGATGACCGAGCCCGACGCCACGAACGCGGCGGCACCTTCGACCACGCACTTCGACGCGATCGTCATGGGCGGCGGGGCGCCCGGTGAGCACTGCGCCGCCGCCATCGCGGCCGGCGGCCTGCGTGTCGCCATCGTCGAGCGCGAGCTGCTGGGGGGCGAATGCTCCTACTACGCCTGCATCCCGTCCAAGACGCTGCTGCGCCCCGGCGAGGCGCTCGCGGCGGCCCGCGACGCCCCGGGCGCGGCGCAGGCCGTCACCGGATCGCTCGACCCCGAGGCCGCCCTGGGCTGGCGCGACTTCATGGTCTCCAACTACGACGACACAGGTGCGCGGAGCTGGGCGAAGAGCGCGGGAATAGAGGTGCTGCGGGGGTCGGGCCGGCTGGCCGGGCCCCACACGGTCGCGGTGGGCGACGACACCTACACGGCCGACCACATCGTGATCGCGACCGGCGCCGACCCGATGATCCCGCCCGTCCCGGGCCTGCGCGAGCTGCCGGGCATATGGACCAACCGCGAGGTCACCGGGCTGACCGAGGTCCCGCGGCGGCTGATCATCATCGGCGCCGGTCCGACCGGGGTCGAGATGGCCCAGGCGCTCACCCGCATGGGCGCGTCCGTGGCCTTGGTCGACCACAGCGAGCACGTGCTGGCGCGCGAGCCGCGTGCGCTCGGCGAGGCCGTCGGCGCCGCGCTCGCGGCGGAGGGCATCGAGCTCCATATGGGCCAGGTGGCGACCGAGGCCCGGCTCGAGGGCGACGAGTATGTGCTCTTCCTCACCGACGGCACCGAGCTGCGCGGCGACCGGCTGCTGGTCGCCACCGGCCGCCGGCCGCGCGTCGAGGGCATCGGGCTCGAGACCGTGGGCATCGAGCCCAATCCGCGCGGCATCCAGGTCGACGACCGGATGTCCTGCGGCGACGGGCTCTGGGCGGTCGGCGACGTCACGGGGCTGTGGCAGCTGACGCACGTCGGCGAATACCAGGGCCGGGTGGTCGCGGCGAACATCCAGGGCCGCCCGTGGACGGCCCGCTACGACGCCGTGCCACGCGTGGTCTACTGCGACCCCGAGGCGGCCTCCGTGGGCGAGGCCGAGGGCGCGTTCACGGCGACCGTGCAGCTGTCGGGCGTGCCCCGTACGGCCACCTACACGCGCGCCTACGACACGCGGCCCGGCTTCCTCACGCTCGTCTCGGACGGCGAGCGGCTCACCGGGGCGTACGCCGTCGGGCCCAACGCGGGCGAATGGATGCAGCAGGCGACCCTGGCCGTGCGGGCCCAGGTGCCGCTGCTGGTGCTGCTCGACGTCATCCAGCCGTTCCCCACGTTCTCCGAGGCCTTCCTGCACGGCCTTCGCGACCTCGACACCCAGATCAGGAAACGATCATGAGTGAACTCTTCACCACGCCGTTCGGAGCCGTGACCACCGCCGCCGAGGTGATCGCGGGGGTCGATCTCGGCGGGAAACGGGCCATCGTGACCGGCGCCGCGTCCGGCATCGGTGTCGAGACGGCCCGCGCCCTGGCGAGCGCGGGCGCCGAGGTGACCTTGGCCGTACGCGACCTGGACGCCGGCACCCGCGTCGCCGAGGAGATCGCGGCCGACACGAAGAACGACGCCGTGATCGCCGCCCCGCTCGACCTGTCCGACCAGGCGTCCGTGGCCGAGTTCACGGCGGAGTGGACCGAGCCGCTGCACATCCTGGTCAACAACGCGGGCGTGATGGCAACGCCGGAGACCCGTACGCCGGAAGGGTGGGAGCTGCAGTTCGCCACCAACCACCTCGGTCACTTCGCGCTCGCGCTCGGCCTGCACGACGCGCTCGTCGCGGGCGAGGGCGCGCGCATCGTCTCGGTCAGCTCGGTCGGCCACATCAACGCCGACGTCGACTTCGACGACATCAACTTCCACCACCGGCCCTATGACCCGTGGCTCGCCTACGGCCAGTCCAAGACCGCGAACATCCTGTTCGCCGTCGAAGCCGCCCGCCGGTGGGGCCAGGACGACATCGCCGTCAACGCCCTCAATCCCGGCCGGATCACCGGCACCAATCTGTCCCGCCACATCGGCGGCATCGCGGCCGCCCCGGCGTCGTTCGATCCCACCAGCACGGACGTGTCCTGGAAGAACACCGAGCAAGGCGCGGCCACCTCGGTGCTGCTCGCCGCGTCACCGCTCGTGGAGGGGGTGACCGGTCGCTACTTCGAGGACTGCAACGAGGCCGGGCCGAACCAGCCCGGTGTACGCCGCGGCGTCGCCGCCTACGCCCTCGACCCCGACCGCGCGGCCCTGCTGTGGCAGGTCTCCCGCGACATGATCGCCGTCTGACCGCGCCGGGTCTCAGGCGAGGAAGTCGGACAGGCCTTGGAGGAGCCGGTCGACGTCGGCGGCCGTGCTGTAGGGCGCGAGGCCGGCGCGGAGGCCGCCCGCGTCGCCGAGGCCCAGCCGGCGTGACGCCTCCAGGGCGTAGAAGCTGCTGGAAGGCGCGTCGACGCCGCGTTCGGCGAGGAAGCGGTAGGCGTCCACGGTGTCGCGGCCGTCGACGGTCAGCAGCAGAGTGGGCGTGCGGAGGGCGGCCCGCGAATGGAGGGTGATCCGCTCCATGCCGGCCAGGCCCTCTTCGAGGCGACGGCGCAAGCCGTCCTCGTACTCTTCCAGGGCCTCGAACGCGGAGATCAGCCGCTCGCGGCGGGTGCCGTCCGCGTGCGGGCTCAGCCCGGCGAGGAAATCGACGGCCGCGCGTGCGCCCGCGAGCAGCTCGTACGGGAGCGTGCCGAACTCGAAGCGCTCGGGGACGGCGTTGGTCGACGGCAGCAGCTTGTCCGGGTGCACGCTCTCCAGCAGGTCCGGTGCCGCGGCCAGGACGCCGAGATGCGGCCCGAGGAACTTGTAGGGCGAGCAGGCGAAGAAGTCGGCCCCCATGCGCCCGATGTCGACCGAGACGTGGGCCGCGTAGTGGACGCCGTCGACGTACAGCAGCGCCCCGGCCGCATGGACCAGCCGGGCGATCTCGCTGATGTCCGGCCGCGTGCCGAGGAGGTTGGACGCGGCCGTGATCGCGACCAGACGGGTGCGGTCGGACAGCACGGCCGCGATCGCCGCGGGCGGCAGCTCGGCCGTCGCCGGGTCGAAGTCGGCCCACCGGACCGTGGCCCCGGCCGCCTCGGCCGCCTGCACCCAGGGACGGACGTTCGCGTCGTGGTCGAGCCGGGTCACGACGACCTCGTCACCAGGCGACCAGGTCTTGGCGAGCGCGCGGGAGAAGTCGTATCCCAGTTGGGTGGCGCTGCGCCCGAAGACGACCCCGGAAGGGTCGGCGCCCAGCAGGTCGGCCAGCGCCTGCCGCGCTCCGGAGACGATGGCCTCGGCGTTGCGCTCGCCGAGCGTGATCGTGCCCCGGTTGGACAGGGGCCCGGCCAGGGCGTCGGCGATGGCCTCGATGACGGGCGACGGCATCTGCGTGCCACCCGGCCCGTCGAAATGCGCCGAACCAGCCTTCAGCGCAGGAAACTGCGCACGGACGGCATCGATGTCATAACTCACCCAGACCCCCAGACACCAGACCTTTGGCGCCAGCGTAACCCCACCCCCACCCGACCCCAACGCTCCCATGCCCGCTCAGAAGTCGAGAAGGGAGTCCAAATCGACCAGAAGGGAGGCGTCGGGCGGGAGGGGGTGGACGGCTTTGCCGTAACGCGGGCGCCGGGGCTCCCGGACAGAGCGCGCCTCCCGGCCGAGGCTGGGACGGGACCGGCCCACCTGGCGGGAGATCTCGGCAAGCAGAATCGATGCGATCAGGCGCAACGGCACGGACTCCACGGACCCGACGGACCCGACGGCCTCCCAGCCCTGCCCGCCGATCAAGCGCGGCGCCGCGGACTCCGCACCCAGAGCACCGATCGGACGCAGCGGCGCAGACCCGACGGACTCCAGGCCGAGGGTGGCGATGCGGGCCCGGTCGGCGACGTCCGGAGGCAGGTCGTCGGGGTGCGCTCCGACGACGATCAATTGGCTCGGCCCGCGCGTCAGCCGTTCGCGATGCAGGGCTGTGCCCGGGCCGGAGGGTGTCACGAGAACGACGTCCTCGAAGCGGGCCGCGTGGTCGAGGGTCGCGCGATGGACGCGGAGCGGATTCTTGTGCCGCCGCGCCGCAGCGCGCGCTTCACGGCGCACCGACGATGGGCCGTCGAACCAGCCGGCCCCGCGATCTTCGAGCAGCACGTCCCGAAAGCCGAAGGCGGCGGCCGAGCGCAGGCTCGATCCGACCTCGACGTGGTCACAGCCCACGATGAGCAGCGCCGGCCGGCGGGTTTCCGGTCGCGCGGTCTGGGCTTGGGGACCAGAGCCGCGGCGTACGTACCAGCCGGCCACCGCGGCGGCGGCCGCCACGTTGAGGGTGTTGACGGTACGCGAGAGCGTCGGGATCTGGACCACCTCGTCGGCACGGGCCATGGTCGCGGCCGACAGGCCACGGCGCTCGTTTCCGACGGCCAGAGTCGCCTCGCCGCGGAGCGGCCGGCGACCGTAGATGTCGGCGGCACCGGGCGCGTTCTCGACGGCGATCAGGCGGCCGATGATCGTGGGGCCGCATCCGATGCCGAGGAGACGGGCGGCGTCGCCGATCCGGGCGAGATTCGCGGGGTTCTCGACCCCGTCGGGGAACAGGGTCAGGTTCAATCGAGCAGGCGCCTCAGGCGGGCCGCGATCAGGTCGGCGCGGGCTTCGTGTTCGCGAGTGCGGACACCGCGTTCGCCGCGCAGGCGGCGCTCGTGCTGCACCACGTGGTGTCCGAGCTCGTGTGCCAGGACGTGGCCGAGCATGAAGTGCCGGAGCGTGTCGCCGGGCCAGGAGACGACGCCGTCGTCGCGGACATCCGCGCCCGCGGCCGCGAATTCGGCAAGGAGCCACGGCGCCGGTGGGTGCGGGAATCGCCACGGAGGCAGGGGCTGGTCGTACAGGACGATCTCGCCGGGGCCGACGAGACTCCCGAACACCAGCCGCGAGTCCGCGCCCACGCCCGCCACCGCGCCCACGCCCGGCGCGGGAGCTGGGCGCAGTTCAACCGATCTGACGCCGTAGTAGAACTCCTCCCCGAAAGCCCGCAGGGCGGCACGGACGTCGGCGGGGGGCGCCGGGTGGTGGCGTCGGTGGCCGGGGCGGCGTACGCGCACGACGGGAAACCGCGCGCGGCGGGCGGCGCGGATGGGGCGCGGATCGGTCCGCAGGCTTCCTGACATCCGCCCCATGATGCGGAACGGCCTCATCGGCAGGCCACTCGTTTTCTCGCTAAATAGCCGGAATCGTATAGTAGGATCCGACTAATAGAGGGCGGTGATTATGTGACGCGGCGGAAGGTCTCCAACACGCTGGCGCTGGCCCTGCTCGGCCTGCTGCGGGAGCGGCCCATGCACCCGTACGAGATGGCCTCCACCCTGCGCGAGCGGCACAAGGACGGCAGCTTCAAAATCAACTCGGGCTCGCTGTACGACACGGTCGAGTCGCTGGCCCGGCACGGCTGGATCGAGCCGGTGAGCACCGAGCGGGCCGGTAAGCGCCCGGAGCGGACTGTCTACGCGCTCACGGAGCTCGGCGAGGGCGAGTTCGTGGGCTGGATCGACGAGCTGATCCGCACGCCGGTGGCCGAGCACCCGAAGTTCCTGGCCGCGGTGTCCTACCTCGGCGCGCTCGGCCGTGAGAGGGCGGCGGACGCCCTGGCCGAGCGGGCTGGGCGGCTGCGGCGGCAATGCGAGGACATCAGGGCGGTGCTGGCCGCCACGGTCGGCTCGGGCCGCGTGCCCCGGCTTTTCATGATCGAAGTCGAGTGCGCGCTGCACTCCCTGGAGGCGGAGTCGGCCTGGACCGAGCAGACCATCGCCGAAATCCGTGGCGGCGGGCTGGAGTGGCCGGCATGAGCGAGGTGCTGATCGTGGGGGCCGGCGCGGCGGGGCTCCTGCTCGCGGCCGAAATCCGTGACGGCGGGCTGGAGTGGCCGGCATGAACGAGGTGCTGATCGTGGGGGCGGGCCCGGCGGGGCTGCTGCTCGCGGCCGAGCTGCGGCTGGCCGGGATCGGCACGACGGTGATCGAACGCGACCGGGAGCGACCCGGCTTCTGCCGCGGGTTCAACCTCAACGCGCGCGCCCTCGACCTGCTGGCCCGGCGCGGCCTGGCCGACCGGCTGATCGGCGAAGGATGGAAGGTCCCGCACGCCGCCTTCTCCGGCCTGCCGGTGACGCTGAGCCTTCCAGGCACGCACACCGACCATCCCTATTCGCTGGGCATCCCCCAGACGCGGGTCGAGGAGATCCTCGAGGAGCACGTGCTCGGCCTCGGCGCCGACCTTCGCCGCGGTCACGAGCTGCGGGATCTGGAGCAGGACGGCGAGTCCGTCGTCGCCACCGTCGCCACCGGCAGCGGCCTCTACCGCATCGAGGCCGCCTACCTCGTGGGCTGCGACGGCGGGCGCAGCACCGTGCGCAAGCTGGCCGGCATCGACTTCCCCGGCACTCCGGCGACCCGTTTCTCCCTGCTCGGCGACGTCGAGCTCGCCGACCCGGCCTCGGTGCCCTTCGGCCCGGTCACCGGCCCTGGCGGGGCCGTCTTCGTCATCCCGCGCCCGGGTTACGTACGGATGATCACGGCTGACCAGGCGCCTCCGCCGGACAAGGACGATCCGGTCACCCTCGACATGTTCCAGGCCGCAGTGGACGCGGCGCTCGGGCGGCACGTCGAACTGCGCGCCGCGCGCTGGCTCACCCGCTTCGGCGACGCCGCCCGGCAGGCGTCCGACTACGTCCGCGGCCGGATCGTCCTCGCCGGAGACGCGGCGCACATCCATCCGCCGGCCGGGGCGATCGGCGTCAACGTCGCCCTCGACGACGCCTTCAACCTCGGCTGGAAGCTGGCCGCCACGCTGCGCGGCGGGCCCGCCCACCTGCTCGGCACCTACCACACCGAACGCCACACCGCCGGCGCGCACGTGCTGGCCAACACGCAGGCCCAGGTGCTGCTCGCCAACGCCGGCGACCGGCTCGGGCCGCTCGTCGACCTGCTCACCCGCGTCGCCGGCCATCCCGCGGGCAACCGCGCCCTGGCCGAGACCGTCACCGGCCTGGACACCCGTTACGCCATGCGCCCGGAGTCCGGCCACCCGTGGCTCGGCCGCCTGGCCCCCAACCTGACGTTGACCTCCGATGGCGGCGCCACCAACCTCGCCATCGACCTCGCCACGCTGCTGTCCGCCGGTCGCTGGCTGCTGCTCGACCTGACCGGCTCGAACGCCATCGGCCCATCAGCCACGGGATGGACCGGCATCGACGTGGTGCACGCGACCTGCCCCGGCCACCCGGACCTGCATGGCATCCTCCTGCGCCCGGACGGCCACACCGCCTGGCTGAGCACCGGCGGCCACGAAAGCCTCCACGGAAGCCTCCGCGAAAGCCTCCATGAAGGCCTTCATGAAGCGCTGGAGCACTGGTTCGGCGTCACGCGCGCATGAGCGCGCCTTCGGCCATGGCGACCAGGCGGTCGCCTGCCTCGTCCGCCGACAGGCCACGGCCGGTGAACAGCAGGTCGAAGGCCTCGAAGCTGGCGATCACGTAGAGGACGTCGGCCGCCTCGCCGGCGGTGACGCCGGGCTTGAGCAGATCCTGGTCGGCCAGGCGCTGGGCGAGGTGGCGCATGCCCCCTTCGCGTTCCCGCTCGTTGCGCCGTACGGCATCGGCCAGCGGGCCGCGGTGGAGCGCGGCCATCGAGAAGATGGCGCGGGCGACGTCACGCTCGGCCGCGTACACCTGAGCACCGGCGCGCAGGCTGCCGCGCAGGTGCTCGGCGGCGTCGGGATGGGCCACGGCGGCGACGATGCGGTCGAATCCCGCGCGCTCCTGCAGGTCGTGGAAGACGGCGTCGAACAGCCCGGCCCGCGACTCGAAGACCACATAGATGGTCGACCGGGCGACCCCCGCCTGCTGCGCCACCTTGTCGAGGCTGATCGGCTCGGCCGGGTCGTCCCGCAGGTGATCGTAGACGGCCTGCAGGATCCGCCGGCGGTTCTCCGCGGCCGATTCGGCCCGCAGCCGCTGCTCGTACTTCCGCGTACTCATCCCTGCACAGCTTAGCTTTCAACGGCCCGACTAAAATCGCAGGTAGGCGGGCTGACAGGCGTATCCGGGGGGACGCGGTGAGCTACGACGAGCACGGCGAGCACGACGCGATCAAGGACGTCATACGGCGGCTGACGGACACCTTCACCCGCACGCACACGCCCACCGAGGTCGAGGAAGCCGTCATGACGGCCTATGACGGCTTCGACGGCCGGCCGGTCCGCGACTTCATCCCCCTGCTCGTGGAGCGCATCGTCAAGGACCAGCTACGGCGCGGCATACCGCGCCCCGAGTCGGAACTACCGTGACCGGGCCGCCTGCTCCTGGGTGACCGGCGCGGGTTCGGGGCGGGCGCGTGACATCGACGCCCAGGCGGACGGCGCGGCGGCGAGCAGCAGAAGTACGGCCACGGCGGTCAGGGTCCACGTCAGGCCCGCCGTCAGGAAGAGGCTGCCGAGCCCGGCGATGGCGATGACGCTCGACAGCATGGGGCCGGTGGAGTTGAGCGCCGACAGCGCCGAGGCGCGGCCGGGCCCGATCACGGCCGACAGGTGGGCGATCAGTGGGCTGTAGCCGGCCGCGTGGCCCACTCCCGCCGCGAAGAGCAGCGGCGCCATCGCCACGGCGGGCCAGCCGGGGCTCGAGGATGTCGCCGCGAACACCGCGACGATCAGCGCAACGGCCGCGAACACCACCGGTCCGGCGACCGGCAGCATCGTCCGGGCGCGGACCGGCAGATGGGCCCAGGTCAGGCTCAGCGTGGCGAAGCCGATGGCGTACGGGACGAAGGCGAGGCCGGCGCCGAGCGGGTCGAACCCGAGGTCGGCCTGCAGGTGGAGGGTGAAGGCGAACAGGAACGCCGCGTAACAGCCCATCACCAGGAAACAGGCGGCGAGGCCCGGCTTCACGCCGCGGGGCCGCCACACGTCGAGGTCCAGCAGCGGGGTCCCGCCGCGTGCCGCGACCAGCCGCTCCAACCGCCCGAACGCGGCAAGCAGCGCCACGCCCGCGAGCAGGGACAGCCACGTCCAGGGACGCCAGCCGTCCTCGCGGCCGAAGACCAGTGGAGCCACCAGCGCGGCCATCGCGACCGTGAGCAGGGCCACGCCGGCGAGGTCGAGGCGGCGCGCGGTCGGCGTCGAGCGCGGCAGGGCGAACAGGCCCACCGCCATCAGCGCGGCGCCGACCGGAATGTTGATCAGGAACGCCGGCCGCCACGACAGGCCGAACAGGTCGATCCCCACGACCAGGCCGCCGATCATCTGCCCGAGCGCCACGCCCAGGGCCAGGACCATCGAGTACAGTCCGATCGCCCGGCGCTGGGCGGCGCCGGTGAAGCGCACCTGGATCAGCGCGAAGACCTGCGGGATCATCAGCGCCGCCGCGGCGGCCTGGACGACGCGGGCCACGACGAGCGCGGGCGCGGCCGGCGCGAGACCGCACAGCAGGGACGCCGCGGTGAACCCGGCCAGCCCGATCAGGAAGGCCCGGCGCGGGGTCAGCAGGTCGCCGAGCCGGGCGCCGGTGACGATCAGCACGCCGAGCGTGAGCAGATATCCGGAGACGATCAGTTGCAGCGCGGCGGCGCTCGCGCCGAGGTCGCGCTGGATCGACGGGAGGGCCACGGTGACGATCGAGCCGTCCATCGACGCCATGGCCTGGCCGGTCAGGACCACGGCGAGCAGGACGCCGGGACGTTCGCGAATCGAAGGGGGCATGCACCCAGGCTCGCGTGCCCGCGGCGGCCGGGTCTTGAAGATATTTGCGCATAGGGTGGAGTTGTGCGCAGCTCGAAAGCCGTGCTGGAGTCGCCCGATTTCCGGGTGTCCCTGGTCACCTGCGCTGCCAGCCACCGCCACTGGTCGGCGCCCGAGGAGAACGGCGCGGCCGGGGTCGTGCTCGTGCGCCGGGGCATGTTCCGGCTGCTCAGCGACGGGCGCCGGCAGACCGTCGACCCGACGCTCGGCTACCTTCAGGTGCCCGGGCGCGAGCAGCGCTTCGCCCATCCGGCCGGGGGCGACGTGTGCACGTTCATCTGGGTGCGCGAAACGCTGTGGCACGCCGTGGTCGGCGACGCGGCCGCAGACTCGGCCGTGGTCGTGGACGCGCGGGTGGAGCTCGCGCACCGCCTGCTGCTGCGGACCCGCCGCGACGCCGCCGACCCCGCCGAACGGCTCGTGCACACACTGGTCGCCGCGGCCCGCCCGCAGATCGCCGGGGCTCCCGGCCACGCCGACCTGGCCGACCGGGCCCGCGAAGCCGTGCTGGCCGGCGAGCCGGACTCGGCCGACCTCGTCTCGCTGGCCCAGGCGCTCGACGTCTCGCCCTGGCACCTGAGCCGCACCTTCCACCGCCACGTGGGCATGACGCTCAGCCGCTACCGCAACCGGGTGAGGGTGAGCCGGGCGCTGGCCCGGATCGAGGAGGGCGACACCGCTCTCGCCGATCTCGCGGCGGACGTGGGCTTCGCCGACCAGTCGCACCTCACCCGCACGCTCCGGGCCGAGCTCGGCCACCCGCCGAGCCGCCTACGCCACCTGTTCTCCTAGTGCCGTGACCGACAGACACGCCCTAGCTCGCCCGGTCCTGGAGGATCTCGGTGTGCAGGTGGCGGGTGGACTGCGCGGGGTGTGCCCCCAGCTCGTCCGCCAGGGTGACGCGTAGCCGCTGATACGCGAGCAGGGCGCGGGCCGGTTCGCCGTTCGTGTGGTAGGCGCGCATGAGGGCGCGGTATGCGGCCTCGTCCAACGGGTCGGCGTGCACGGCGGCCTGGGCCGCGGCGGCGGCCGTCGCGGCGTCGCCGGTGAGCAGGGCCGCGTGGGCGCGGGCATGCCGGGCGCGGCGCAGGAGGTCGGCGTGCAGCAAGCGGGCGGGCTGCGCCCAGTCCACCTCGGATTGGTCGGCCAGCACGACCGTGTCGTCGAGCAGGTCCAGCGCGCGTTCGGTCAACGCCAGGGCCGCGACGGCGCGTTCGGCGGCCAGGGCCCGCTCGGCCCGGGTCACCAGACCGGTCGCCACCTTCAGGTCGACGCGCACCACGGGCCCAAGGCGATAGCCGGCGACGCGACCCCCGATGATCACGTCGCCGCCCAGCGCGGCGCGCAGCCGGCTGACCAGGGTGGCGATGTTGCCGCCCGCCCGCGGCGTCGGCCGGCCGTCCCAGAGGACGTCGGCCACCTGGTCGGCCCCGATCTGATGGCCGGCGTGGACGGCCAGCAGAGCCAGCAGAGTCCGGGCCTTCCTGCTGCCGACCTCCGCCACCGGGACGGGAGCCCCGTCGCGGAACAGTCCCACGCTCCCCACCAACCGGACCCAGAGCCCGAGGTCGGCGGGATCGGTCAGGTCGGTGAGATCGATGACGTCGTCAATGCTCATGGCGCGGGCCCCCTGGTGCTCCTTCTGTCGATGTCCGACAGTTCTACGCCCACGGGCCGGGCGGGGAATGCGCCGCGATTGCCTATCCCGGCCGCCGCACTACCTAATTTCTCCCGCCCTGTCGGCCGCGACGCCCAGCTCGGCCGCGCGGGCGGCGACGTCGCGGCGGGTGCGGGCGCCGAGCTTGTCCAGCACGACCGCGACGTGGTGGTCGACCGTGCGCACCGACACCACGAGCCGCTCGGCGATCTCCTGGTTGCTCAGCCCGGCGGCCAGCAGCCGGGCGACCTCGAGCTGCCGCCCGGTGAGGCCGGCCTGGTTCTCGCGGGTGGCCGCGACCGGGCCGCGCGGGATCCGGGTGACACCGGCCGCGCGCAGCCGCGCGCGCACCAGGCGCGCGAGCGGCTCGGCCCCCAGCGCGGTCAGCTCGGACAGCGCGGTCAGCAGCACGTCCGGGTCGGGGCTTTCGGCGAGCGCGGCGGCGTGTTCGTAGGGGCATCCGGCCGCGCGCCAGGCCGCCGCCGCCTCCCGCCATCGACCCGCGGCCAGCAGCGCGTACGGATGCTCGCATGTGGCGGGCACGGCCGGCCGGCCCGCCTTGGTCAGCCAGTAGTCCAGCTCCGCGCGGAAGTGCACGTCGCCCGCCGCCACGACGCAGGCGTACGCGCCCTCGACCGCCGCCGTGACACCCGGCAGGTCGCCGCGCAGCCAGGCCTCCTCGGCCCGCGCCGCGGCGACCGGGCCGAGCCGCTGTGACTCGCCGATCCCCACGGCCAGATCCCACGCCCGGGCCAGCCGCTCCGCGCCGCCCGGCCGGCCGCGCCGCACCCGGATCCGGCCGATCACGGTAAGCGCGGGGCAGACGGTAGGCGGCCGCGCGTCGAGCAGGCGCTCGGCCGCCTGCTCGGCCTCATCCCACGCACCCGTGGCCAGATCGAGAATCGCCCGCTCGACCTGCATGTACGCGAGGAACCCGTAGAACTCGCAGGTGTCGGCCAGTTCGCTGCCGGCGCTCAGACAACGCTCGGCGGCGGCGAGATCGAGGTCGTCGATCAGGCACCAGGAGACGTTGATGTAGGCGCGGCAGGCGTGCTCCACCTCTCCGGCGTCGAGCGCGACGCGCAGCCCTTCCTCCAGGATCGCGCGCCCGGCGGGATCGCGAAGGTGCCATCGCGCCGTGCCGAGATTGGTGAGGGCGTGCGCGAGGATCGCGGCGTCGCCGACCTCGCGCGCCAGCGCGGCGGCCCGGCCGGCCAGGCCGATGCAGTCGGCGTCCCGTCCGGCGAGCATGTGCAACTGCGACTGGTTGCTGAGCGCGAGGGCGAGCAGCCGGGTGTCGCCCGCGTCCTGCAGCGTGGCGATCGCCTCCGTCCCCGCGAGGTCGGCGCCGGCGCGGTCTCCCGACCACCAGAGCATCCTGGACATCCAGCGGAGCGCCGCGCCGAGCGGCGCGGGATCGCCGATGGACCGGCGCAGCGCGACGGCGTCACGCTGGGCGGACACGGCCTGCTCGCTGTCGTCGACCGTGTAGCACTCGACCGCGTACCGCTCCAGCAGTTCGGCCCGCTCGCCGGGCGGGAAGCGGTCGCGCTGCTCCAGCACGAGCCGATAGTGGGCGACCGCCTCGCGGTGCGCGCTCGTCTCGGCGGCCTCCCGGGCGGCTGCCGGGCCGTACCACATGATGGCGTCGACGTCGCCGGCCCCGGCCGCGTGGTGCACGATGCGGGACAGATCCGACCCGGGCCGGGCCGCGAGGGCCGTCAGCACCCGGCGGTTCCACTCCACTCGGCGTGCGGACGGGATGGCGTCCGCGATGGCGCGCCTGACCAGTTCGTGCCGGAACACCACCCGGGCCGGCGAGACGACCAGCAGGCCGCGCTCCTCCAACGCGGCAAGGCCGGCGAACCCGCCCGGCACGAGCGCGTCGACGAGCCACGGATCAAGGGCCGACGGCACGACGGCGAGCGACTCCAGCAGATCACGGGCCGGCTCGTCCATCCCGCTGACGCGGGCCCGCACGGCGTCGGCGATCGTCGCCGGCACCCGGCCCGCGTCGTCGGCGGCGAGCACCTCGGTGACGAAGAACGGGTTGCCCGACGTCACCGCGAACACCTCACCCGGGTCGAGCCCGCTGCCGGCGCTCATCTCGCGTACGGCATCCTGCGACAGCCGCGCCGGCGTCAGCCTGCGCACCCGGCCGCCCCGGACGGCCTGGCCCAGCACCTGCCACAGCCGATGCCCCCGCCCGGCCTCGTCCTCGCGGTAGGTGAGCACCAGCACGGCCGGCAGCCGGGACACCCGGCGGACCAGATAGTGCAGCGCGTCGAGCGTGGCCTCGTCGGCCCAGTGGACGTCTTCGACCACGAGCACGGTCGGACGGCCGGCCCAGTCGAGCTCCGCGCGCAGCGCCTCGAGCACGGCCGTCAGGTCGCCGCCCGCGGCGAGCGCGCGGGCCAGATCCTTGCCCACACCGCCGATCAGGTCGCGGAACGGCCCGAGCGCCCGCGGCGTCGCGAGGTCGTCGCAGTAGCCGATCAGCAGGCGCGCCTCGGCGGGCAGCACCGATGGCAGCGCCTCCACCAGGCGGGACTTGCCGATCCCGGCCTCGCCGCAGACCAGGGCCACCGAGCCCGATCCCGCCGCCGCGTCACGGGCCGCGGCGGCCAACTCGGCCAACTCACGCTCCCGTTCGAGGAAGGGCCGATCCATCCGACAATCCTCGCACAGCCGCCCGGCCTGTTCCGGTGCGTCTTCGCCGGGCGGTGGCGATCAGCCCGCGGGCGGCGCGAAGAACTCCAGGGCCAGCCCGTCGGGATCCTTGAAGGACAGGCCGGAGCCGTAGTGCGCGTCGACGATGCCGCCATGGGCGACCCCCAGCTCGTCGAGGCGGTCCTGCCAGGCCTTGAGCTCCCTCTGGTCCTTGCAGCCGAAGGCGACGTGGTCCAGGCCGGGACGCCTGGGGTCGAAGCCGGAGCCGAGGACGGGGTCGGGGAACTGGTGCAGGCCGAGCAGCGTCCCGCCGACCGCGTAGACGACGTGCCGGAAGGGGCCGGTGTCCTCGTCGAGGACGGGCTCGCTGCCGGTCAGGCGCGTGTACCAGGGGACGCTGACGCCGAGATCGGACACGGTGACCGCGACGTGGGTGAGCGCGGGAAAGGATTCCACGGTTACTCCTGAAGGTTGGAAATCGAAGGCGCGCGCCCTCATGGCGCGGGGCAGGTGCCCGCGCGTGGGGCCGCGCCATCGAGGATTCCAACGACCGTCGCAACGGCGTTGCAGGCCGACCGGCCCGGTCGGCACCCTTGGCGAAGCCGCCCCCGAGAATTTGCCGACCTGCCCGTACGCCTGCCGGGGACGGTCCGGTGCGATGAGCTGTCGCGAGACCTACGAACCGCGCACCGATGGCGAGTACCGTACTTCAGGATGATTGAGGCCTTACTTCCGGGCGGGGTCGCGGCGCGCGAGGCGTTCGGCGACCCGCCCGGCCCTCCCCTCTTCCCAGAGGAGGAGGCCCTGGTTGCCCGCGCCGTCGACAAGCGGCGGCGCGAGTTCGCCACGGTACGGCGCTGCGCCCGCACCGCCCTCGCCGACCTCGGCTTCCCGGCCGCGCCGATCCTCCGCGGCGCGCGCGGCGCGCCCACCTGGCCGTCCGGCGTCGTCGGCAGCATGACCCACTGCGACGGCTACCGGGCCGCGGCCGTGGCGCACGAATCCGCGGTCCCGACGATCGGCCTCGACGCCGAGCCCAACGAGCCGCTGCCCGACGGCGTGCTCGGCATGGTCTCCCTGCCCGAGGAGCACGGCTGGCTGAAGGAGCTCGGTGCGGCGGCGCCGCACGTCCGCTGGGATCGGCTGCTGTTCAGCGCCAAGGAGTCGGTCTACAAGGCCTGGTTCCCGCTGACCCGGCGCTGGCTCGGCTTCGAGGAGGCGGTCGTCACGCCTGCTCTCGACGGCACGTTCACGGCCCGCCTGCTGACCGAGGGCGAGACCCAGGAGGGTCTCCCGCTGACCGGTTTCACGGGCCGCTGGCTGGTCGCCAACGGCCTCGTGCTGACGGCCATCGCAGGTTTGCCGGACGACCCGATGGTCAGGGGTAACGGCCATGACGGAAGAAACCACTGATCTGGAACCCATGCCCGACGACTGGACGCGGGCACTGGCGATCGTGGCGCACCCGGACGATGTGGAGTTCGGCTGCGCCGGAGCCGTGGCGGCATGGACCGCCGCCGGAAAGCAGGTGGGCTACCTGCTCCTGACGCGCGGAGAGGCCGGAATCGACGGCATGGCCCCACAGGAGGCCGTCAAGGTCCGCGAGCACGAACAGCGGGCCGGCGCCGCCCTCGTGGGGGTCGCCACGGTCGAGTTCCTCGACTACGCCGACGGCTCCATCGCGTACACGACGGAGCTGCGGCGCGATCTCGCCGCGGCCATCCGCAGCCACCGGCCGGAACTGGTCGTCACCTTCACCCACCACGACATCACCTACACCGGGAAGTGGAACTCGCCCGACCATCGCAACGCCGGACGGGCCGCGCTCGACGCGGTGCTCGACGCCGGCAACCGGTGGATCTTCCCCGAACTCGACGCCGAACCCTGGAACGGTGTGAAGTACGCCGCGGTCGCGGGCTCGGACCAGCCGACCCATGCGGTGGACGTGAGCGCCTCTCTCGACGCCGCGGTGGCCTCGATCGAGGCGCACGCCGCCTATCTGGCGGGGCTGGGCATCCCTCCGGGCGCCGCCCGCACCCCGCTCGAGGCGTTCGTCAACGCGACGGGACAGCGGTTCGGCGGCCGGCCCGCCATCCCCTTCGAACTCATCCGTTACTGATGACGTCGGTCTCGTCGACGTACTCGGCCAGCCGTTCCTCGTTCACCAGGAGGAACGGCTCGGTCGCGGGGACCACCATGCCGGCGGTACGGAAGCGCTTGAGAAAGTAGCCCACGCGTGAGCGCGTGGTGCCCACCATGCCGGAGAGTTCTTCCTGGGTGATGCGGTCCTCGATGGCGACGAGATTGTGGGCCTGGCGCTTTCCGAGTTTCCTGGAAAGGCGCAGCAGAACCGCGGCTAATCGCTGCTCGCTGTCCATGGTCACCATTGTCGCGATGACTCTCTGCTGTTCCGCGATACGCAGTGTGAGATAGGCGATCAGGTCGTCCATCAATCCGGTGTCGGCCATGGCGGCGCGAAACCGGGCGGCCGGAATCCGTCTCACCCAGGAGGTGCGCATGACCGTGGCCGTCTCCAGGCGATCGCCCCCGAGCAGCGACGACTCACCGAAGATGTCGCCGGCGACGAAGATGGAAAGCACGCACTCCTTGCCGCAGCGAGTGTACATCTGCGTCTTGACCTGGCCGCTTTCGATGAGGTAGATGTTTCCGTCGTCGTCCCCGCAGTTGTATATGTTGGTGCGTTTCGTATATCGGACCGATGCTGAGTCGCGGGCTATGAAGGTCCGGAGACCGTCCCTGAACTGCGCAACCTCCGCGGAAACCATGTCTGATCCTCAGAACTGTTGACGGCATCTCTGATTCCGTTACCCGCATATCGCGCGGCTAACAATGCGCGTGTGCGCAGTCGATAAAGTCACCCACCAAATTCATCAATTCGGTCTCGGCCTGGAACAGAGAAATGTGATCACCGTGCGGGCGGACGTGGAGCACGGCGTCGGGCAGCGCCCGGGCCACGGCCCGCGAGCCCTCCGGATGCGCCGTCTCGTCGTCCGTGCTGGTCACGACGAGGGTCGGGCGCTGGATGCCGGGCAGCCAGGGGGTCACGTCCGTCGTCATGATCGCGCCGTTCAGGCGGCAGTAATGATGCAGCAGATCGGCCGTGGCGTACGGGTAGACCACCAGATGCGCCAGGTCGGGCGGCGCGGCCGACAGCATGCTCTGGCAGAGCACGGGATGGATCGCCGCGGCCTTCACCGGGTCCTGGGCGCCCATCTCCATGAGCGCCACCAGGTTCTGCTGGTGGTGGGTCCGGGTGGCGGACGGCACGGCCGCGAAGTCGCCGTGCCACAGGCTGAGCGACTCCACCCGGCCGATGTCCTGATGGGCCGCGGCGAGGCCGACGACCGCGCCACCGCACAGGCACATGAGGTGCGCCTGGCCGACGCCGAAGTGGTCCATGACCGCGAACAGGTCCTCCGCCTGCGCGGCGACGTCCGCGCGCTCGGGCGGGGCCGGATCGCCGAACAGGCCCCGGGTCTCCCACGTCAGCACGTGGTGGTCGCGGGCGAGGTAGCGCACCCACTGTTCGATCAGCTGGGCCGGCATGCCGCAGGCGCCGACGATGACGACCGCGGGCGCGCCCGGATCCCCCGCCGCGTACGCGACGAGCGGCGGGTCGCCGACCTGTTCCTGAACGCGGAAGCCCTCGAACGAGCCGGCGGCCACCTCGTCGACGACCTCGTCGAGCCTGTCATCGGGGTCGGAAGCGTGGTCGTCCACGCGCAGGTGGTCGCTCAGGACGCGTTCGAACACGCCCAGCTCGTCATCGGTGACCTGGAATTCCGGTGCGCCCAGCCGCCGCGCGACGCGGTTGAGGAGGGCGGCGCTGCCGGAGGCGCCGGCCAGGCGCACCGGAGGCTCCAGGACGTCGGCAAGCGGCCGCGCGGACAGCACCGCCTCAGCGAGTCGTCGAAGCGTCATGGCTTCACCGGGTGATGAACGGATGCCCGGTAGTCGTGGCCACCGCCATTCGGTTGTGGGGGTTGTCGTTGTGCCCGGCGACCAGCACCGAGCCGTAGCGGTCGAGGCTGACCTTGCCGCCGTACTCCTCGATCTCGTCGGTGTCGGGGTAGACCCGCACCTTGGTCGGGACGTAGCGGGAGGCGAAGCCGAGGCGCATCTCGTCGGTCTTCCCGTTGTGCGGCAGGGAGGCGTGCATCAGCGTCGACCAGAACAGGATGGCCTCGCCGGGGCGCATGACCATGGACACGGCCTGCGACTCGTCCGGCTTCCAATCCGGGTCGATCTGCAGCTCGCGGTAGTCGTAGCCGAAGAATCCGCGGCGGACCCCGCCCTTCTCCTCCTGGTTGATCTGATCGGGGTCGTAGTGCATGCGCTTGGTCTCGTCGTAGAACATCGTCCGATGGGTGCCGGGGATGAACTGCAGGCACCCGGTGTCCAGGTTGGCCTCGGTGAACGCGGTCCACACGGTGATCGTGCCGCCGAAGTCCTCGGCCTCGGGCCAGATGATCTGCGGCTGGCCCGAGGCGTTGGCGAAGGTGTCCGCCTGGTGCCAGTCGGTGCCCTCGTCGCCCGGATACTTCGGGAAGAACTCGGTGCGCCAGCACAGCACGTCCGGCCCGAGCACGCTGGTCACCCGGTCGACGATCTGCGGCTGGGTGATGTGGTCGGCGAGGAAGGCCGAGTCGAGGTGCCGGTCGTAGTTGGAGATGTTGGTGTTGCCCGACGTGGCCGCCTCGTCCTGGTAGACGGCGTTGCCGCGGTCGAGGAGCCGCACCCGCTCACGCCGCCACGTGGCCCGCATCTCATCCGGCTCGTACACCTTGAACGGGCCGAAGTAGCCGTTCGCGTGGAACTCCTTGAGCTCTTGCTCGCTCATCCGGTACATGTTTTGGGTTTCCTTCAGCTCAGGTGTCGGTCGACGCAGGCGGCGAGGCATGCCACCGAGGCGTCCTCTTCCAGCTCGCGGCCGGTGAGTGCCAGCCCGTAGCGGTCGTTGACCTGGGCGATGATGCGGGTGAGCGCGAGCGAGGTGGCGCCGAGGTCGAACAGGTCGGCCTTGGGCGGCACGGAGTCGCGTTCCAGCACGGCTTCGGCGATGCGCTGCACGACCCGCGTCGTCTGGTCGCTCTGGTAGTCGTTGACCAGGGTGTCGCGGTCCGTCTTTCCCTGTGGCGTCATGGGGATCTCCGACACGATGTGATAGATGGACGGGCGCTCGTGAACGGGTAGTTCGGCGGCGGCGCGTGCGGCCAGCTCGGCCGTCAGGTCGCCGCTGGCGCCCTCCGTGGTCTTTGCGGGGTTGTTGTCGGCGGGCTCGACGAACGCCAGCAGGCGCACGTCTCCCTCGCCGTAGTCGCGCGGCACGACCACGACGCCGGCCACGCCGGGGTGACCGAGCAGGCAGAGCTCGATCTGCCGGGGTTCGATGCGGAAGCCGCGGACCTTGATCTGGTCGTCGGCGCGGCCCAGGTAGCCGAGGCCGCCGCCGTCCAGCCGCGTCACCAGGTCGCCCGTGCGGTAGTAGCGCCGCCCGTCGTCCACGATGAAGCGTTCCGCGGTGAGGTCGGGCCGGTTGAGGTAGCCGCGCGCCAGCCCGGCGCCGAAGACGTACAGCTCTCCCGAGGTCAGGACGCGCAGCCCCAGATCCGGGATAGGCGTGCCGATCGGGCTCACCTCCGGCCGATCGAGATCCGTGGCCACGATCCGCCGGTAGGTCACGTGGACCGTGGTCTCCGTGATGCCGTACATGTTGATCAGTTGCGGCAGCTCGTCGCCGTAGCGCTCGATCCAGGGGCGGAGCGCGGCCACGTCCAGCCGCTCCCCGCCGAAGACGACCCGGCGCAGCAGATAGGGGGCGAGCTCGCTGCGCCGGCGATCGGCCGTGACGAGCTGCCGGAAGGCCGACGGCGTCTGGCTGAGCACCGTGACGCCCTCGTCGATCAGCAGCTGCCGGAACGCCTCGGGCGAGCGGGCCACGTCGGTGGGGACGACCACGAGGCGCCCTCCATAGAGGAGCGCGCTCCAGATCTCCCAGACGGAGAAGTCGAAGCTCACCGAGTGGAACATGGTGGCCACGTCGGAGGGGCCGAATCCGAACCACTGCTCGGTCTGCTCGAAGAGCCGCAGCACGTTGCGGTGCTCGATCAGCACGCCCTTGGGGGTGCCGGTCGACCCGGAGGTGTAGATGACGTAGGCCAGGTCGTCCGGGCCGGCCGGGGACAGGACCGCGTCGGCGGGCTCGTCCTTGTCGATCCACACCTTCTCGGCCGCGCAGTCGCCGAGCGTGTCGGCGACCCGGGTCTCGGCGGCCACGACCGCGACGCCGCTGTCCTGGAGCAGGAACTCCACTCGGCTCGCGGGATAGGCCGGGTCGATCGGCACGTACGCGCCGCCCGCCTTGAGGATGCCGAGCAGGCCGACGATCAGTTCGATGCCGCGGTCGGCGCAGAGGCCCACCAGCACGCCGGGACCGGCTCCGGCCGCGGCGAGCCGGCGCGCGAGCCGGTCGGCCCGGGCGTTCAGCTCGCCGTACGTGACGCTCTCGCCGGAGGCGGACACCGCGATCCGGCCGGGCTGATCCCTGGCGCGCTCCGCGAAGACCTCGTGCAGGCAGCTTCCCGTCATGTGGCGTACATCCCCCAGTGGTGCGGCGTGAGGGCCACGTCGTTCATGCTCGCGGGGACGAACATCCGGGCCCAGGTGCCGCCGCCGCGCTCGGGGGCGATCCGCTCCTGGAAGTACAGCTCGCGCACCTTCTCGTCCTTCACGTGCAGCGAGAGCACCTTGTAGTAGGTCGACAGCGAGCGCAGCTGGATGAACCAGTGGATCCGGTCGGCCGCGCCGAAGGCCTCCTCGTAGACGAAGACCGTGGCCTCGCCGGGCAGCCGCTCGTTGATCGATTCGGCGGCCTCGCGGGCGAACGTGCGCCCCTCGGACCTGAAGTCGTAGTCGAGCTGCGCCGTGCGGTGCAGCAGCAGGCCGCAGTTGCCACTGTGCAGGATCTGGTCGGCGGGCAGCGGCACCTGCTCACGGGCGCCGGGCAGGCCGGAGATCGGCCCTTCCTGCTGATACTGGGCGGTGGCCCGCTCGCGCTCGCCGTCGACCTTCGTGCCGTACATGCCCCAGAACTGCGGCATCAGCACGGTCTCCTGCATGCTCCCGTCGACGAACATCTCGTCCCAGCGCTGGGCGGCGTTGTCGCGGTAGTCCTCGTCCGAGGTGCCCATGGCGACCATGGCCTCGTACGCGTCGAGGGAGCTGAGGTGGATCAGCCAGTGCAGCTTGTCCTTGGTCCCGAAGGTCTCTTCGTAGAGGAAGGCGGTGGCCACGCCGATCTGCTTGGCGGTGACGAACTCGGCCATCATGCGGGCGAACTTGCGGCCCTCGGCGTGGAAGCCGTTTTTCAGCTGGGCCGTGCGTTCTACGATCACTCCGGCGTTTCCGGAGTTCAGCAGCTCTTGCGCCGCCACCGAGGTCTGCCGCTCGGCCGGCGGGATCACAGGATTAGGCGTGCTCATGTTCTGGACGCTAATCAGGCCCGCCGGAGTTGCCTGCTCAATAGTGAGCCAATCAGCGCGGGGATGTCAGAGCCGGATGTCAGAGCGGGATGTTCGTGTGATGCCCGCGCGACGGCTGGGCATCCCTGAGCGCGCCCGCGATCCGCAGCCGCGTCTCGCAGGGCTCGATGATCTCGTCGACCACGCCGATCTCCACGGCCTTCGCGATGTCGCCGACCTCGCGCTCGTGCTCGGCGATCAGCCGCTCCCGCAGCTCCTCGCGTTCCGCGGCCGGTTCCGCCCGAAGCTCCCTGCGGTGCAGGATGTCGACCGCGGCGGCCGCCCCCATGACGGCCACCTCGGCCGACGGCCAGGCGAAGACCGCGGACGCGCCGAGCGCGCGCGAGTTCATGGCCACGTACGCGCCGCCGTACGACTTGCGGGTCACGAGCGTGACGCGGGGCACCACGGCCTCGGCGAACGCGTGCAGGAGCTTGGCGCCGCGCCTGACCACGCCGTCCCATTCCTGGCGTACGCCGGGGAGGTAGCCGGGCACGTCGACGACGACCACGAGCGGCACCCCGAGCGCGTCGCACATCCGGACGAACCTCGCGGCCTTCTCCGCGCTGGCCGCGTCGAGGCAGCCGCCCTTCCTGATGGGGTTGTTGGCGAGCACGCCCACCGTGCGGGTGGCCAGGCGGCCCAGCGTCGTCACCATGTTCGGCGCCCACCGCGGGTGGAGCTCCACGCCGGGGCCGTCGACCAGGGCGGTCACCAGGGGCCGGACGTCGTAGGCCCGTCTGGCCCGGTCCGGCAGCAGCCGGCCCAGATCCTCCTCGGCGTCACCGGGCATGCGGTCGAGCTCGATCCGGCCGGGGCGGCCGAGCAGGCCGGCGACCCGGCGGGCGGCGACGATCGCCTGACCGGCCTCCTGCGTGACGATGTGGGCGACGCCGCTTCGCCTGCTGTGCGGCTCGGGCCCGCCGAGGCTGGCCATGTCGACGTCCTCGCCGGTGACCTTCCTGACGACGTCGGGTCCCGTGACGAAGATGCGGCCGTCGTCGCTCATGATCACGACGTCGGTGAGGGCCGGGCCGTACGCGGCGCCTCCCGCTGCCGGGCCGAGCACGACCGAGATCTGCGGCACCGCGCCGGACGCGCGGACCATGGCGGCGAACACCCGGCCGACCCCGTGCAGGGCCGTCACGCCCTCGCCGAGCCGCGCCCCGCCGGAGTGCCAGATCCCGATGACGCAGGCGCGTTCGCGTACGGCGAGGTCGATGACGTCGACGATGCGCGCGCAACCGGCCGAGCTGAGGGCGCCGCCGGACTTGGTGGGATCGGTGGCGAAGGCGACGGCCGGGCTGCCCTCGGCCAGGCCGCGCGCGCTCGCGACGCCGCAGTCCTCGTCACCGGGCAGCGGGCGGGCCGTCCCAGGGTCGAACAGGGTGCGCAGCCGGATCCACGGGTCCCGGGCATCGGAGGTGGTCACCATGTCACCGGCAGCTCGTGGACGCCGTACACGAACATGTCGTGCCGGAACCGGACCTGGTCGACGGGCAGGGCCAGCCGCAGCCCGGGAAGCCTGCCGAACAGCGTCGACCAGGCCACCTGCAGCTGGACGCGGGCCAGCAGCTGGCCCATGCACTGGTGGATGCCGTAGCCGAAGGAGAAGTGGTCGTGCTGTTCGCGGCCGGGATTCAGGCAGTCGGGGTCGGCGAAGACCTCCTCGTCGCGGTTGGCGGAGGCGACCACCACCACGACCCCCTCCCCTGCCTTGATCTTCTGCCCGGCCACCTCGAGGTCCTCGGTGGCGACCCGGCGGAGGCCGTAGTCGATGACGGCCTGATGGCGGATCACCTCTTCGACGAGGTCCGGCAGGTCGTCGTGGAGCCGGGCGAGACCGTCGGGGTTCTCCAGCAGGGCGACCGTGCCGACGCCGATCTGGTTGGCGATGGTCTCGTAGCCGGCCACCATGAGCAGGGTCGCGATGCCGACTACCTCCTCCCGGCTCACCCCTGCGGCCTCCCTGCGCTCGCCGAGCCGGCTGAGCAGGTCGTCGCCCGGTTCGGCCTCCTTGGCCGCGACGAGCCGGTCGAGGTACGCCTTGAGCTCGTCGCGTATCTTGATCCGCTCCTTGGGGTCGACCGACTGGTCGCCGATGACCTTGGTGGTCAGGTGGAAGAACTCGCGGTCCTCGTACGGGACCCCGAGCAGCTCGGTGATCACACGGGACGGCAGGGGCAGGGCGAGTGCCTGCACCAGGTCCACGGGCGGCGTCTGGGCGGCCATGTCGTCGATCAGATCGTCGGCGATCTTCTGGATGGCCGGGCGGAGCTCCTCGACCCGCCTCCGGTTGAGCTCGGGCAGCAGCAGGCGGCGCAGCCGGGAGTGGTCGGGCGGGTCCATCCGGATGAACGTCCCTGGGCCGGGGGGCTGCGCCGTGAGCCGGGCGGGGAAGCCGGGCTTGGCGAAGTCGGAGCTGAACCGCGGATCCCCGAGGACCGTGCGGGCGTCGTCGTAACGGGTGACCAGCCACACCTCGCTGCCGTCGAAGTCCAGCCTGATTCGGGTGAGCGGGCGCTCCGCGCGCAACTCCCGGTATTCGGCGGGCGGGTCGAGCGGGCAGGTCCTGGCGATCGGATAGGTGCGCATGTCAGCAGCGTCACGCGCCGCCGGGATCGGGTCTGCTCAACACTGCGCACATGCGTGTGACGGGGCCCCCACCCAGGGCCCCGCCACAGTCGAGAGGTGATTGTCAGGCGGTCGCGGGCTTGGCGCCGCGGCCGGAAGGCGCCTTCTTCTTCGCCATGGCGGACATGTCCCGCAGCGGGACCTCCTTGAGGAAGAAGCTGGCCACCAGACCGATGGCGACGGCGACCGCGCACGTCAGGAACAGGCCGTGGAGGGCGCTCGCCAGTTCGGTGGGCGAGGGCCCGCCGCCGCCGAGCACGTCGGCCTGGCCGCGCACGCCGATCTGGCCGGTCAGGATGGAGCCGAGGATGGCCAGCGCCACCGGTCCGGCGATCATCCGCCAGAACTGGATCTGGCTGGTCCCGACGCCCACCTGGCTCATCGGGATCGCGCTCTGCACGACCGAGGTGGCCATGGGGAAGGCGACGCCGATGCCGATGCCGATCAGGGCCATGGCGATGATGGGGATGACCTGGCCCGTGTGCGGACCGACCGTGGACAGCATCAGCAGCCCCACCACGATCGCCGCCATCGCGAAGACGGCGAGGATTCGGTAGTGCGGCAGCGCCGTCATCGCCTTGCCGGCGACCGGGCCGACCAGCATGAGGCCGAGCGTGAGCGGGATGAGCAGGGTGCCCGAGTGGGTCGCGGTGACGCCCAGCACGCCCTGGTAGAGCAGGGGCACGTAGAACGTCGTCCCCATCATGGCGAACGCCGAGAAGAAGGCGATCACCACCATGACCGAGAACTGGTTGCCCTTGAACATCGAGAACGGCACCACGGGGTTACGTGCCGACCGCGTCTCCACGAAGAAGAACACGACGAGCAGCAGGATGCCCACGACGATCGGGGCGACGACGGGCGGGGAGGTCCACTTGTGCCCGTTTCCGGCCAGCGTCAGGCCGATCAGGATGGGCACGACCCCGGCCACCAGCGTGACGACGCCGGCGAAGTCGATGTCGCGCCAGCTGGCTCCCGACCGTACGAACGGCACGCCGACGACCACCGCGAGGATGGTGATGACGGCGAGCGGCACGTTGATGTAGAACACCCAGCGCCAGCTCCAGCTGTCGGTGATGAACCCGCCGAGGGGCGGTCCGATCACCATGCTCAGACCGGCGACGCCGAAGAAGACGCCCTGCATCTGGGTGCGCTTCTCCGGGGTGTAGATGTCGGCGAGCAGCGTGAAGACGTTGGCCATCAGCACCCCGCCGAAGAAGCCGGCGAGGCCGCGGAAGCCGACGAGCTGGGGCATGGTCTGTGCGGCTCCGCACAGCCACGACGCGACCGTGAATCCGGCCAGCCCGACCAGAAGGACGGGTTTGCGGCCGAACATGTCGCCCAGTTTCCCCGCGACCGGGACGACGACGGCGGCGGCGACCGCGTAGGAAACGCCGACCCAGGCGTACAGCTCAAGGCCGTGCAGCTCCGACGCGATGCGTGGCATTGCCGCGCCCACCACCGAAACGTCGATCGACGCCAGCGCGAGCGCCAAGAGCGCGCCGATCGTCGCGAACAACTGGACGCGCGATGACACCTCCCGGGGTCCCGTGCTGGTACCGGAGTGGCTCATTGATCATCGCCTCCTCAACGATTTCTCGTTTTGCCTGTCTCTGACCGCAGTTCGGCGCGGCATGCCAAAATCAGGCAACAAGATGTAAAGAGCCATGTCTGCTCAACAATGAGCATCCGGAGACGGCCTCGGATTTCTACCATCGGCACCATGACGACCCTGCCTGAGCTGCTCGGACGGCGTGACGACGGAGAAATCGCCCTCGTTGTCGACGGGGAGCGGCCGCTTTCCGTCGCCAGGTGGCGGCGCCGGGCCGAAGACCTGGCCCGGCGGCTACCGTCCGGTCGAGTGGCCGTGCTGCAGGACGACTGGATCGAATACGCGGTCGCCTGCCTCGCCGTACACCTGGCCGGCGGCACGGTGATCGGTCTGTCGCCGCAGCTGACCGAGGACGACGTGCGGTCGCGGCTGGACCAGTGCGCGGCCGGCGCCCTGCTGCGGGGCGGCACCCTGGACGTCCTGTCGAAGCCATCCGGGCCATCCGACAGGGACGGCACGGACGGCATCGCCGAGATCATCTACACCTCGGGGACCACGGGCCGGCCCAAGCCGGTGGCGGTCCCTCACGCCAACCTCACCTTCGGCCACGAAGGGCGCGGCAAGCTCTTCGACGGCGTCGAGGGCCTGCTCGCGGCCGTACCCCTCGGGACGAACGGCGGGCACAGCGCGCTGATGACGGCCATCACCGCGCCCACGGCGACGCACGTGCTGAGCCGCCCCGAACCCGCGAACGTGGCCCGGCTCATCGCCAAGCTGAAGGTCGGCATGGCCGTGGTCCCGCCCGCGATCATGGCGAGGATCGTCGCGTACGGCTGGCACGAGCGTTACGACCTGTCGAGCCTCACGGCGCTCATGCTGGGCTCGGCCCCCGTGTCGATGGCGACCGTGAGCAGGCTCCGGCGGGCGCTGCCCGAGACGATGATCGTGCTCGGCTACGGCTCGACCGAGGCCGCGCCGGCCTTCGTGAGCCGCCCCATCCCCCCCGGTGAAGCCCTTGAAGACCACCTCGACGAGCACCTCGGCAAGCCCAGCCCAGGCACCCGGCTGCAGATCGTCGACGCCCACGGCGCCGTCCTTCCCCCGGCCGAACTGGGCGAGATCCGGCTGCGGTCGGACGCCCCGCAGCGCTGGTACTTCGGCGACCCCGAGGCCTCGGAGCGAGTCTTCGCCGACGGCTGGACCCGCATGGGCGACCTCGGCCAGGTCGGCGAGGACGGCAGGCTCCGGTTCTTCGACCGGGCCCGCGACGTCATCGTCCGCGACGGCGTGACGGTCTCCTCCTCACGCGTGGAGAACGCCCTTCAATGGCATCCCGAGGTGGTCGAGGCCGCCGTGCTGGATCGCGGCGGAAAGGTCGTCGCAGCCGTCCTGCCACGCGCGACCGTGCCGGTGGAGGAGCTGGCCCGAGTCGCGGCCGATCACCTCGACCCCTCCGAGCGGCCGGACACCATCGTCCTCGTCGACCGTCTCCCCCACGGCCCGATCGGCAAAGTCATCAAGCGCGAACTAGCCGTCGCCTAACGCCGTCTCGGATAACGCCGTCTCGAACTCCGCCGAAGAACGGTTGCCGGGCGGCACCCGGCGCGCCGCGCCCCGCGCGCCCGCGCGCACAGGGAAGAGCACGCCACACGAGAAGAACACGCCGCGAGAGAGGGGACGCCGCACGAGAAGCGGATGCCGCTCGCACGGTGGGACTTACCCCGCGCGGTGAGGCGCGCCGGCGCGCCGTTGAAATGGGCGTCAGCTCCTTCGCCGCGAACGCCCGACGCGCGTGCGTCACTCACTCCTGACCTGGCCCCTTCCACTGTCTGCCCTCGACCCGGAGCGAAGCAGAGCGCACGCGGACGCCGAGCCGCACGGCCGGGCTTGAGCCGAAGGAGACGGTCTGCTGAGCTCGCCCAGGGTCGAAGGCGGGCGGGAAGGGGTGGATCCCATCCCGGAGCCGGAGCGCCCCCGCCGGAAGCACCACCACTATCCCGCCGCCGGAGACCCACTCACTATCAACTGTTGAAGGCACCGCCGACTAGCCCCGGCGGCCGGCGCCCCGCTGGCACTCGACGGGCCGACGGGCTGGCGGGTCGGCGGCGAGTCGGCTGGCCGGTGGTGGCGGGGTAGCCGGCTGCGGGTGGGGATGTCGGGAGGGAGGATGTCGGAAGGGATGTGGGAGGGGGTTGGGGGAGGGATCAGGCGTCGCAGAGTTCCAGGAGGCGGGTGACCGTGCGCCAGTTGCGGGCGGTGGCGGTGACGCCGAGGAGCTTCTCCCAGAACTGGTAGGTCAGGGTGGCGTTGCGCACGCCTTTGGGGAACCAGACGTAGATCTCGCGCCCGAGGTGCCGGAACACGTCGGGCGCGTGGTCGTCCTCTTTGAGGTCCTTGATCGGCTGCGTCTTGGGCTTGGCCGACAGGAACGTGACGAGGTAGAGGGCCGGGTCGGAGGCCACGTCGGCGAGCGGGTCGGCCTTCACGATGGACGCCAGGTCGTCGCGGGTCCTGACCAGGACGGCGACGCGGACGCCGAGCTCGTCGGCCAGGCCGCGCTCGATCTCCTTGGCCGCCGCGGCGGCGCTCTTGCTCGTCGAGTAGACGATGTTGCCGCTCTGCAGATGGGTCTTGACGTCTTCGAATCCGGCCTTCTCCATCATCGCGCGCAGCGGGGCCATGCCCACTCTGTTGTTGCGCCCGACGTTGATGCCTCGCAGCAGAGCCACCTGTCTGGCTGTGCCTTTGGCCACGCCGCTCACCTCCCGGCTCTGGCCGCCTCCTGCGCCCGGACGGCACGGAACTTCCTGATCTGTTCGACGAGGTACGCCGCGTCGTCCTTTACCCACCAGACGAGGGCCGAACCGTAGGAGTACTGGCACTGCATGCCGAGGATGTAGAGGCCGGGGGCGGCCGTCACGCCGCGGATCTGCACGGGCGTGCCGCCTTCGTCGAGCACGGGGACGTGCATCCACGAGTAGTCGTAACGGAAGCCGGTGGCCCAGATGACGGCGTCGGTCTCGACGGACGTGCCGTCCTCGAACCGCACGGTCCTGCCTTCGACGTCGACCGTACGGCCGACCAGCTCGACCCCGGTGCGCTTGGAGATCTTCTTGAGGCTGGGGCCGACCAGGATGGTCTTCTTGTGCAGACGGTCACGCTCGCCTTCGAGCGGCTTGGCGATCAGGCCGAACTTGTCGCCCCACCAATGCAGGCCCTTGCCGAGGAACTTGCGGCCGAAGGCCGGCAGGTGGGAGCCCTGCGAGAGCAGTACGCGATGGTCAGGCCGCAGTTCGGGGGCGATCTGGGCGCCGGAGTTGGCCGCGCCGACCACCACCACGGTCTTGCCGGGGATCTGCTGCGGGTTGCGGTAGACGCCGGTGTGGATCTGGAACACGTCGTCGGACAGCCGTACGGCCATGGGCGGCACGCGGGGCAGGCGGTAGGCGCCGGTGGCGACGATGACCTGAGGGGCTTCGAAGGTGCCGCGGGAGGTCTCCAGGCGGTAGCCGCCTTCGATCGGGTCGAGGGAGATGACCTTGGTGTCGAGATGGACGGGCAGGTCGAATTCGCGCTGGTAAGCCTGCAGATAGTCGGCCATCTCGTCCTTGCCGGGGAAATGGTTCTTGCTTCCCGGGAAGCGCAGGCCTGGCAGTTCGCAGTACTGGGCGATGGTGAAAAGTTCGAGGGAGTCCCAGCGTTTGCGCCAGGCCTCGCCGACCCGGGACTCCTCGTCGAGAATGACGAACGAGACCCCGGCCTGCTTCAGGAGATAGCCAGCGACGAGGCCGCTCTGGCCCCCGCCGACCACGATCACTTCAGTGCGTTCAGCCATGATGTCATCGTGGCCGTACGGGGGCGGCGGGTCTGCTCAACAGTGAGCAGGACGCCTACCGGATGGTGAACTTGAGCGTGAACTCAGATCCGCCATCGCTGGTGGAGGAGTAGCCGCCGCTGCCCTCGAGCCCTTCCAGCTCCTGTGTGCCCGAGCCGGGCACCACGAACCAGTCGGCCTTCGCCTTGCCCTTCTCGAAGGATCCGACGGCCTGCAGCACGAAGGTGCCCTTTCGGCCGTCGACGCTGCCGGACACGTACTGGTGCCCGACGAAGGTGGCGTAGGTGTCCGAGGGATAGGCCATGAGGTATTCGGCCTTGCCCTCGCCCTCGACGTCGCCGCTGAAGGTGTTGGTCACATGCGCCTGGGTGAGCTTGGCCTCACCCTTGCGCTCGGCGTACGGCTTCTCGTCCCAGCCGGTTATCTGGTAGGTGCCTTTGCCCTGCTTGGTGGACATGTGCTCTCCTCTCTTCTCGTTTCGCGCTACCCGAGGGAGCGCCGTTTCAACACGATGCAGCTGTTGAACCCGCCGAAGCCGAAGCTGTTGGACAGCGCGCAGGCGATGTCCGCGGGCTCGGCGACCTGGCCGACGAAGCGGCAGCCGTCGTCGATGGGCCGCCGCAGATTCAGGTTGGGATGGACGAAACCGCCGCGCATCTGGAGCACGGTGGCCACGGCCTCCACCACGCCGGCCGCGCACATGCAGTGGCCGACGAGTCCCTTCGTCGAGTTCACCCACGGGCGCCCGACCTCCGGGCCGAGGGCCCGGTGCAGGGCCCTGACCTCGACGTCGTCGCCCTGGGGCGTTGAGGTGGCGTGGGCGTTGACATAGTCGACCTCGCCCGGCTCCACACCCGCCCGCGCCATGGCGCTTGCCATCACGGTGGCCTCGCCGTCCTCGTTGGGATCGGGCAGGCTGTTGGCGTCGAGCTTGAGGTCGTATCCGGCGAGCTCGGCCAGCACCGTCGCACCGCGTGACTTCGCCGATCGCTCGGACTCCAGCACGAGGCAGGCGGCGCCCTGGCCGGGCACGAAGCCATCGTGGTCGGCGTCGAAGGGGCGGCACATCTCGCGGTCCGGCTCGTCCTCCCCGGCCCCGGCGACCGCGCCGAGCGTCGCCAATCCGTGTTTCTCCATGGGCGACATCTCGGTCGTGGGGCCGACGACCAGGCAGGCGTCGGCGGCGTCCGCGGCGAGCAGGTGACTGGCGTTGACGATGCCGACGTTGCCGCTGGCCGACGCGCCGCCCACGGTGTAGCCCTCGCCGCGTACGCCGAGGACCTGGCTCAGCGTGCCGACGCGGTCGGTGTCCATGGCGTGCAGCGCGAAGCGCGCCGGCAGGCGCGCCGGGTTGTCGTCGTAGGCCGGCCGCAGGTCGTGTACGTAGCCGGAGTTGAGGTTGTGCCCGGCCACCACCAGGCCGATCCGATCGGCGGGCACGGGCGCGCAGTGCAGCCCGGCGCTCTCGAAGGCCTGCATGGCCGCGACCAGGTCGATGCGCAGGGGGTCGGGTGAGCGGTGGGCCGTGCGCAGCGCGTTGTGCCGCAACTCGTCCGGGAGCGTGGTGAGGGCGGCGACGGCGTCCTCGAAGCTGAATCCGGTGACGGGGGCGGCCAGGCGTGGCCCGCCGTCGCCCAGGTCGGGGGTCTGGACGATGCCGCACCGCCCTTCGCGCAGGGCCGCCTCGAAGGCCGGCACGTTCGACGCGATGGAGCACACCACGCCGACACCGGTGACGACGGGCTTCACGCGTGCTTCTCCAGCACGGTGACCAGCGAACGGAGGTCCGACACGTCCTGGAACTCCGTGATGGGGATGGTCACCCCGAGGTCCTCCATCGTCAGCGTGACCACGTCGGCGCGGTCGACGCTGTTGGCGCCGAGGTCGCTCAGCTTGCCGTCGATGGAGATCTGGCCCGGCTCGACGTCGGGTAGGACGGCGAGGACGTTCCGCTTGACCGTCTCGAAGATCACGTCATGTGTCATGGTGAGAGCCATTCGTAGGTTCGGTGGAAGTCCTTCGTGCCCGTGTTGACCAGCAGGTCGCGGTCGAAGCGGGCGCGCCGGACTATGTGCTCGTACGCGCCGACGTCGACCGTCCTATTCCGCTCGGGCAGCAGGCAGGTCAGGTTCATCGGCAGGACCTTCGCGTACTCGTCGAAGGTGATCTCGGCGCGGCCGGTCAGGTGGTCGCCGATGCGCCGGGCCGCGATCGCCTCGGTGGACTCCCGGTCGATCAGCCCGCTGAAGAACTCCGAGGAGCAGCCGGAGCCGTAGGAGTAGAGGCCGACCCGGCGGGTCTCGTCCGGCTGGACGGTGTCGATGAGGCTCGCGAGCGCGAGATAGACCGACCCCGAGCAGAGGTTGCCGACCCGGCTCGGATACGTCAGCGACGGCAGCACGCGCCGGCCGAAGTCCTCCTCCGCCTCCGCGAGGCCCGACCCGGCGAACTCGCGCATGAGCTTGCGGTGGGCGGCCTTGACCATGCCCGCGAACGGCGTGTGCATGGCGAGGTGATCGAAGGTGGTCGCGAAGTCGACGTCGTCGACACGCGCGCGGTAGGCGGTGAAGCAGTTGGTGAGGCAGTCGAGATAGGCGAACAGCGACCGGTCGGAGTCGGCGATGTCGAACGATGGGGCCGGTCGGGCCGAGTCCATCGTCTCGTAGCTGTGGTTGCCGAACGCGCCGAGGTCGAGGGCGAGCACGCGCGGGTCGTCGCTGATCAGGACGGCGGCGGCGCCGAACCCGACCGCGGGCTCGGAGTATCCGGCCCGCTCGTCGACGAGCGCCACGTCGGTGGCGATGACCAGGACCTTCGCGCCGGGCGAGATACCGGAGGCGACGTAGGCCGCGGCCATCTGGACGGCCGCGGTCGCCGCGTAGCAGGCCTGCTTCACCTCGATCACGCGGCAGGTGCTCGGCAGGCCCAGATACTCGTGTACGTACGAGGCGACCGACTTGCTGTAGTCGAGCCCTGATTCGGTCGAGGTGATGACGATCTCGATCCGGTCGCTCGGGTCGACGATCGGCGCGGCCGCGTTGACGGCGTTGGTCACCGGGTCTTCGAAGGGAAGGCCGACCGAACGGTTCTCCATCATGAGGTTGCCGAGCCGTTCCGGGTCGAGCCCTCTGCCCTCGAACAGGGCGGGCACGGGGATCTGGGCCAGGCCGCAGTAGACGTTCAGTGCCTCGATGCCGGCCGTCATCGCGCACGCTCCGCGAGGAAGTCGACAAGGCGGTCGATGTCCGGGATGTCGCTGAACCTGGACAGCGGCAGAGACACGCGGAGCTCCTGCAGGATCGCGAGGAGGATCTCCACCCGGTCGACGGAGTCCGCGCCCAGGTCCTTCAGATGTACGTCTCCTCTTATTTCGGCTTTGGGGAGGATTTGGGTGATCTCTTTGTGGACCACCAGTTCCACGTCCTCACGCGTCATCAGAGACCTCCTGTCGGCAGAGCACGTGCAGGGTGCTGACCGCGATCGTCCGGCCGCGGTCGGACAGCACCACGTTGACCAGTTCGTCTCCCGGTACCCCGGGCTTGCGCCACGAATCGACGGCGATGCGCAGCACCGACCCTGCGTCGGCGTTGCCGAGGTAGCAGACCTGCTGGTCGAGGACCACGCGGCCGAGGAAGGACCGGACGTCGCGGCCGAGCCGCTGCCAGAGCCGGAGCAGGGCCCAGTCGACGATCGAGAAGTAGCTGGCGAAGTAGAGCAGCCCGACGCCGTTCAGATCCCGGGACGGGTCCACGGCGTACTCGAAGGTGATGGGGGGCGCGAGCGGCACGCGTCCGGGCGGCGGGCCGTCCAGGAACGTGCCCTGGGTGCGCGCGTTGTGGTAGGCCAGCCGGGGCGAGTACGCGGCCGGCAGCCGCGGCAGGTGATCGTGCCGGAAGCCGGACGGCGACGACGTGACCAGGTCTTCGTTGCTTCCGGGCCGGCTCCGGGTGATCCAGCGGTTGAAGTTCTCCACGTAGACGCACTTCGGGTCGTCGAACCGGTAGAACCGCCTCGGGTCGACGGGCCCCTGCTCGCCCTCGGGCCTGACCTGGTGCAGGACCAGGATGGACTCGCTGCCGAAGTCGAACGCGCGCGAGGTCACCTCGACCCGGTCACCGAACTCCAGGCCGTGCACGTGCATGTCGCGGCTGGCCCTGATGTGGAAGTAGTAGAAGGACAGGTAGGTCGGCAGGCCGTCGGGATTGCGGGCGTCGAAGGCGTTCACGTCGCAGAGGTCGCTGACGGTCTCCCACGTCCAGTCCCCCAATTGGCCGACGAACAGCGCGTTGGGCCCGCACATGCCGGGTGTGACCGTGGCCGTCCTGGTCACGGTGCTCTCGTCGAGCCGTGTGGCGCTCATCGGGACGTCCTTCCGAGGAATTCGGCGACGATCTCGTTGACGGCGTCCGGGCTGGTCAGGCCGGGGAAGTGACCCGCGTCGGGGATCTCGGCGTATTCGGCGTCCGGGATGGCCCCGTGCAGCAGGTGCGCCGTCTTCCGCGGGATGACCGTGTCGTGCGCGCCCTGGACGATCAGCGTGGGGACGGCGATCTCCGGGAGCCTGGCCAGCAGGTCGGGGCGCTCGGCGAACACGTCGAGGTAACGCAGCCCGATCTGGGCGTCCATGCTCTCCGAGCGGAGCAGCACGTCCATGAGGCGGTCGCGCTCCTGGCGCAGCCGATCGGATCCCGTCTCGGCGATGACGTGGTCGAAGTCCTCCTCGGCCACGACCGCGAGCCGGTTGATCTCGCCGACCCGGTTGCCGATCCGGTGCGAGCTGCCGAGCAGGATCAGCGACGCCGTGTCCTTCGGATAGCGCAAGGCGAAGGTCAGGGCCGTGAGACCGCCGAACGACGCGCCCGCCACGTGCGCGGGGAGTTGCCCGTCCAGCACCTCGTGGCACAGCCGCGCGATGCCGTCGAGGGTGATGTCGGCGGCCGCCGTCGTGCCGCCCACGCCCGGGTGATGGACGCAGATCACGTGGTAGCGGTCGGCGAGCTCGGCGAACTGGCGCGCGTAGACGCCCGCGCCGATGTTGAACGGGTGCAGCAGGAGCAGGGCGGGGCCGGATCCGGCCTCGAAGAGCTCGACCTCGCCGCCCTCGCCGCCCTCGCCGCTCTCGACGCGGACCAGGCGCTGCGTGACGCCGGGGTTGAACTCGCGGAGGACGTCGAGGTTGGCGTCGCTCGGCCGGTAGTTCTCGCGCATCGCTTCCCGCACGTCGTCGGGCACGGTGGCGGCCGGACGGTATTCGTCCATGGGGCCGCCCGGCCCGGCCAGGTTGGGCACGTCGCCGCCATTGCGGTAGGCGGTCGCGATGCGGTCCGCCGCGTCCTCGGCGTCCGCGACCGTGAGCCCGACGGGCACGGCGAGCCGGACGAAGCCGTCCCGGCCGAGATGCGGGCCGCCACGGACGCCGGTCTCGCGGTAGAGCCAGGCCAGGCAGGACATGACCGGGTGGTCGTGACCAGCGAGCATCGGCATGCGCCCCACGTCGAGCAGCACGCAGTGGCCGCCCGCGGGCCCGGCCACGGGAACCCCCGCGTCGTTCAGCCCGCGCCAGAGCGCGGCCACGGCCTCCATCCGGGTACGCACCTGCGCGGCGACCGCGTCCGTGTCGGCGACGGCGGCCGCGATGACCTTCCGGTCGGCGAGTGAGACGTCCCGGCCGGTGGCCGCGATTCGCTCGGTGACGCGGGCCGCGAGTTCGGAGTCACGAGTGGCCAGCAGGCCGCCCGACGTGATCCCGAAGTCCTTGGAAAGGCTGATCGTCGCGCTGTCGGCGAGGGCGAGGATGCCGGAGACCACGTCCCATACGTCGTGCCGGGCGATGGCCGTGGCGTTGTCGACGATCCGCGCCCCGTCGACCACCAGGGGCACGCCGTGGCCGGCCGCGATGTCCTTCACCTGCCGCAGGTTGGCCAGGGAGATCGGGTGTCCGCCCGCGGCGTTGTCGGCGACCTCGACGCAGACGAACGACACGTCGTTCTCCTTGAGGGCCGTGCGGAGCGCGTCCAGGTCGACGTCGCCGTCGCACGGCACTTCGACCGGGGTGAAACCGGTGTCGAGCAGACTCCCGTACCAGGTGGGGAACAGTCCGTTGTGCACGACGGCCCCAGGCCGGCCGGGCCAGGAGCGGCACAGCAGCGCCTCGGCCGAGCGGCCCGACCCGGTCGGCACGACCGTGGGGAACGGCAGCCACGCGGCGCCGGAGAACTCGCCCGCCGCCCGATCGGCAAGGTCGCGCATACGCTGCTGGATGTGCGGCGAGTCGAGCTCGGCCCACGAGTCGGTGATCAGATCCGTGCGGACCTGGTCGGCGGGGAGACGGATGGGATTGTGCCCGTACGCCGACAGCGGGTCGCGGTCGGATGCCCGTGTCGCCTCCTGCGGTTCTGGTGGGTCCGCTGCTTCCGTTGTTTCCATCGCGGGGGGGCTGGCGATCATGAGGATCACGTCGGAGACGGAGGTGCGGTCCTCGCCGGCGGGCTGGCAGAGGTAGATGGGCACGTTCGCCGGGCGGAACTTGTTCTTGAACTGGAAGTTCCCCGAGCCGAAGATCCCGACCGAGCGCAGCTCTTCGAGGGCCTCGGCGACGTCCGCGGCGGCCGTGGAGCCGTCGTCCTCGATCTGCACGCCGAAGCTGGCGCCGAAGCTGAACATCTCCACGCCCTCGCTCACGAGGACCTCGATGACCTGGGTGATCGCGAACTCGAGCCCGCCGAGCGGCATGTCCTTCGGATAGAACTCGGCGTCCAGCAGCCAGGCGTTCTCCGACGGGATCTTGGTGATGATGACGGCGTTCGTCAGCGTGTCGCCGCGATAGGTGAGGAACACCCGGTGCCGCCGGTCGAGCGACCCGGCCTCGATCTCCCGCCTGACGACCGACACGTACGGGTTGACCATCTGCTTGCCGTCCGACCACCGGTCGACCAGCTCGGCGATCTGCTGGTCGACGGCCGCGTCGCGGCCCGGATGGTGTTCGACCGTACGGCATTCGCCGGCCCGGCAGAACCGGCGCACCATGTAGCGCAGCCGCTCCATCTTGCCGCCCTTGAGCGTGAACGACGCCAGGTCGTCCAGGCGCTGCACGGCGCCGAAGGGCGTCGCGGTGTAAGGCCTGCCGGCCACCTCGGTGACAGGGATGATCGACAGGAAGTTGGGGTTGCGTCCGCTGCTTCGGGCGTAGCCGTCGCACTCCTCGATCAGCTCGGGGAAGCGCTCCTCAGAGCCGACATAACTCCAGGCGAGCAGGTCGCTGTCGCCCTCGGAGACGTGCAGATACGCGTCCCTGGCGGAGCCCAGGAAGATCAGCGGCGCGATGTCCCGCCCGGCCAGGCCGCCTTCCTTGGCGTGCTGGCGCTCGATCTCCTCGATCTCCGCCTTCAGCTCGCCGCTGAGAGATCGTTTGGCGATGAGCTGTTCCGACCGCTCGCCGCGTGGCGGCTCTTCGGTGCGGATCTCCGCGCTGCCCCCGCTCTCGTTGAGGCCGCGCTCGGCGAGGTGGGCGGCGAGCGCGGGCACGGTCGGGCAGTCGAACAGCAGCGTCTTGCGCAGCGCGCCTGCCCGCTTCTCCAGCGCGCTCACCACGCGCAGCATCTCGAACGAGGTGAGCCCGTTGTCCTCGAAGGTCCGGTCACGGTCGACCGGCCGCCCGACGACCTCGCTCACCAGCGCCGCGACCTCTTCCTCTGGATTGTGCGAAGGAGCGTCCGGAGCGGGGTTGTCCGGGGCGGTGTCGTCCGGGGCGGTGTCGTCCGGGGCGGTGTCGTCCGGGGCCGGTGGGCGGCCCATGGCCGCCTCGACGGCCTCGGTCAGCAGTTTCACGGTGTCGAACTCATACAGCTCCGACGCCTGCAGATCGAGCGAGAACGCGGCGTTGACGGCCTTGACCAGCTCCATCCGGAAGATCGAGTCGAGCCCGAGCTCCCCGAACGGGGTGTCGGCGGCCACCGTCGCCGGATCGGCGTCCAGGATCCCCGACAGCCGCTCCCGCAGCAGCGCCTCGACCGACCCCACAGGGGCCGCTTCGGCCTTTGGCGGTTCGGGCTTGGACGGTTCGGGCTTGGGAGCCTGAAGTTTCACCGTCTGCTTGGTCTGCTTGGTCGATGTCAGGGTCAGCTTCGGACCTTGCTTGGCAGAGGTGACCGGGGTCTTGAACCAGTGCTCGGTCCGCTCGAAGGGGAAGCTCGGCAGGGACATCCGCCGGGGCTTGGGGCCGGGCCACAGGTCGGCCCATGCCACGTCGCCGCCCTCGACCCAGGCACGCGCCTGCTCGCCGAGATCCGCGGACGTGCCTTCGGTCAGCGCCTGGATGGCCTGCACGCGGTCCTCGGCCGGCACGGCCAGCCGTTCCCGCAGATGCTCGCGGCCCACCTGCAGGGTGTACGCCACCCGGCCGAGGTCGGCCTCGGGATGCTCGGTGAGGAATCGGGCCAGCCGTCGCGCGTACCCGTCGAGTGCTTCGCGCGTACGCGCCGACAGGATCAGCACCCGCGGACCACTGCCATCGGCGTTGTCCGTGGGCGGGGTGTAGGCGTCGAGGACGACGTGAGCGTTCGTCCCGCCGAAGCCGAAGGAGCTCAGCCCGGCGCGCCGGACGCCCTCCCACGGCCGCAGCCGGTCGTTGATGTAGAACGGCGTGCGGTCGAGCCGCAGGTAGGGGTTGGGTTTGTCGAAGTGCAAGGTGGGAGGCAGCTCGCCGTACCGCATGCAGAGCAGCACCTTGAGCAGCCCGGCGATGCCGGCCGCCGCCTCCAGGTGACCGATGTTGGTCTTCACCGAGGCCACCGCGATGTGCGGCGCGTCGGGGGCGGGCCGATCCCACTCGGCGTACAGCTCGGCGAACGCCTTCTTCATCCCCTCGATCTCGATGGGGTCGCCGAGGCGCGTGCCCGTGCCGTGGGCCTCGAGGTAGGTGACCGTGGCCGGGTCGACCCCCGCCTTCCGATAGGCGTCGACGAGGACGCGGGCCTGGGCGTCGGGGTTGGGGGCGGTCAGCGAGGTGCCGCGGCCGCCGTGGTTGACGGCGCTGCCCTTGATGACCCCGAGGATCTGGTCGCCGTCTTCCAGCGCGGCCTTGAGCGGCTTGAGCAGTACGGCTCCGCAGCCCTCGCCTCGGCCGTAGCCGCCGGCCGCCTCGTCGAAGGTCCGGCAGGTGCCGTCGTCGCTGAGCATGCCGGACTTGGCGAAGGCGACGTACAGGCCGGGGCTCAGCGTGAGGTTGACGCCTCCGGCGATCGCGGCCGCGCACTCCCCCGCCTCGATGGCGCGGACGGCGCGGTGCAGCGCGACGAGCGAGCTGGAGCAGGCCGTGTCGATCGCTTCGCTGGGTCCGTGCAGGTCGAGCAGATGGGACACCCGGTTGGCGAGGATGCAGTTGGCCACGCCGCTGGCCGTGTGCGCCTCGACCGGCACTCCGTGCTCGCGCAGCAGGTCGTCGTAGTCGCACGCGGACACGCCCGCGAACAGCCCGGTGGCCGTGCCGGCCAAGGCCGAGGGCGCGTATCCGGCGTCCTCGATCGCGCGCCAGACCGTCTGCAGGAAGAGGCGCTGCTGGGGATCCATGAGCGCCGCCTCCTTCGGCGAGATGCCGAACAGCGCCGCGTCGAACGACCGCACGTCGTCCAGGAACCCGGCCCGGACTCCGGCCGTGGCCGGATCGTCGCGGAGCTCGGCCCGGTCGCCGGGCACGGGCCTGATGAGGTCGTCGCCGTCGGCCAGGTGCCGCCAGAAGGCGTCCAGGTCGTCCGACCCGGGCAGGATGCCGGCCATCCCGATGACCGCGACGCCGCCTTCGTCGAGCGCTTCGTCGGGCGCTTCGTCGGGTCTCTCGTCTGGAGCGGCGGTCGCGCCTTCCGCCGTCGGATGCTCGGCGATGAGACGTTCCGCGAACGCGGTCAGGTTGGGGGCCTCGAACAGGACCGTCGGCAGCAGGTCGAGGCCATATCGACCGTTGATCTCCTCGATCAGCTCGGCGAGCGAGATCGAGTCGAAGCCGGCGTCCATCAGGTCGGCGTCGAGGTCCACGTCGTCCTCGCCCACGAGCAGGAACTTGGCCGCGATCGCGCGCAGGTCCGCGTGCACCCGGTCGAGATCCACCTCCGTACGCACGACGTCACGCGCGGCCTCCGGCTGGGCCGCGGGCGGCGTGGACGGGGTCGCCGGGGCGGGCTCCGCGGGCGTCTGGACCACGAGCAGGCAGGACTCGGAGCCGGACAGCCCTCGGGCGAAGGCGGTGAGCCCGGCGGACGTGGTCATCGGAACGCTGCCCCACCGCCGTTCGAACCTGCGCCGGGTGGCGTCGTCGACCGTCATGCCGCCCTCTTCCCAAAGCGGCCAGCCGATGGCGAGCGTGCGGCCCTGCCCGCGCGCCTGCCGCCGCTCGGCGAAGCGGTTGAGGAAGGCGTTGGCGTAGGCGTAGTCGACCTGGCCGATGTTGCCGGTCTCCGCGGCGATCGAGGAGAACAGGACCATGAAGTCCAGGGGTTCGTCGCGCAGCGCCTCGTCGAGCAGCAGCGTTCCCGCCACCTTGGGCGTGAGCACCGCCTCCGCGTCGGCGCGCTCCTTTCGTACGGCTCGCGCGTCGCGATGCACTCCGGCCGCGTGGATGAGGCCGTGGATCGGGCCGTAGCGGTCGTGCGTCTCCTCGACGACGCGGTGGACGTCGGCGGCGGAGCCGACGTCGGCCCGGATGTAGGTGGCGGCCAGCGCCTCGACGCGCGCGTTCGTCTCGGCGTCGAGTTCGCGTCGTCCGGTCAGGACGAGGTTCACCGGGCCGTGCGCGTTGAGGTATTCGGCGAACGCGAGCCCGAGCGCCCCGGCGCCGCCGGTGATCACGTACGTTCCGCCGGGCCGCAGCCATTGTGATCCGGCGTCGCCGGGCTGGATCTCCGCCAGCCGCCTGCGCTCCCGCGTCCCGCCGCTGTAGCGGACCTCGGCGACCTTGTCCTCCGGGGCCACGTCAGACTCGGTTGCGCGCAGTTCGGCGACGATGCGCTCCGCGGCGTCCGGTCCGTCGTCGAGGGTCATCCATGTGCCGCTGAACTGGCTGTGTTCCAGCGCGAGCGTCTTCAGCACGGCCGCCAGGGCGGCGTGATACGTCGATTCACCAGGCGATTCGGCACGGGAGACCACGACCGCGTGGAGAGGCCCATTGGAAAGGATCCGGGTCGCCGTCTCCAGCAGCGTGTGGAACCCCTCGGACTCTTCGGCCCCGTCCAGGACCATGACGAGACCGTCGGGCGTGGCGTCGTCGGTGAGCTCCCGCAGGCAGCGTGCTCCTACGGCGTCGAGCCGGGCGTCGATGTCCTTCGTGCCTCCCAGGACCAGAACCGTGCCCGGCCGCCATTCGGCGCCCTGATCGAGGCTCTCCGGCTCCCAGACCGGCCGAAGGTAGACGCACTGAGCGTCTGTGGCCGCCTCTTGCTCCTGCTCGGTTTGCTCTTGTTCGGTTTGCTCTTGTTCGGTGAGCCAGTAGCGGCGGCGGTCGAAGGGGTATGCGGGCATGGTGACGCGTTGCGGGTGCGGGTCCGGCCAGCGGTCGCGCCAGTCGACCCGGGCGCCCTCGGCCCACAGCCGGGCCAGCTCGGCCTGCGACGCATCTGACCGTGACGGCTGGGGCGGCTGCGTGGATGATGTGGTGGCCGTGCCCGTCATGACGCCGTCCGCCGCGCCGTGCTCGGCGAAGGACCGCAGGCGCTCGGCGAGTTCGGCCGGGCTCGTGGCGCGCACCGCGAGCCGCTCGGCGAACTCGGCCCGGCCGACCTGGCTCGTATAGGCCAGCGATCGCAGATCCGTGTCAGGCAGGTCGGCCAGGTCGCCGGCCATCGACCTCAGTTGAGCGGGCGTACGCGCGGAGAGCAGCACCACGTGCTCCGCTCCGTCGTCGATCGCCGGAGACTCAGGCACTTGATGCTCCTCCATCACGATGTGCACGTTCGCTCCTCCGGCGCCGAACGAGCTGATTCCCGCGCGGCGCGGGTGCCGCCACTCGGTGAGCTCGGTCGGCGGATAGAACGGCGACCCCGCGAAGTCGATCTTCGGGTTGACCGTGCCGAGGTTGGCGCACGGGGCGATGTGGCCGTGCCGCATCTGCAGCAGGACCTTGGTGAGGCCGGCGATGCCGGCGGCGCCCTCCAGGTGGCCGATGTTGGCCTTGACCGAGCTCACGGCGCATCCGTCGGGTCCGTTGTGGCGGAACGCCCGGTTGAGGGCGGCGATCTCGATGGGGTCGCCGAGTTCGGTGCCGGTGCCGTGGGCCTCGACGTAGGAGATGGTCCGCGGATCCACGCCGGCGCGCTCGACCGCCTTGGCGATCAGGTCGGCCTGGGCGTTGGGGTTGGGGACCGTGTAACCAGCGGTTTTGCCGCCGGCGTTGGCGAGGGCGCCCTTGATGACGCCGAGGATCCGGTCGCCGTCGGCCAGCGCCGTCTCGAGCGGCTTGAGCAGGACCGCGCCGACGCCCTCCCCGGGGACGAAGCCGTCCGCGGACGCGTCGAACACCTTGCAGGCGTCGTCGCCGGACAGCATGTTCATGGAGCAGAGGGCGACGTGGTGGGCCGGGTGCAGGATGAGGTTGACGCCGCCGGCGATCGCCTGTGCGCACTCGCCGCGCCGCAGGCTCTCGCACGCGAGCTGGACTGCGGTCAGGGACGAGGAGCAGGCCGAGTCGACGGCGAAGCTGGGGCCGTTGAGGTCGAGGACGTAGGACACGCGGTTCGCGATCGACCAGTAGGCCGAGTGCGCGCCGCCGAACCTGCCCTGCGGCCAGTCCGAGGCGGCGGCCATCTTCCCGTACGACCCGTACATGGTGCCCACGAAGACGCCGGTGCTCGGCTCCTTCGTGTGCTCACTCAGGTAGCCGGCGTCCTGCAGCAGCTCCCAGGAGGTCTCGAGGAACAGCCGCTCCTGCGGGTCGATCAACGCGGCGTCTCTGGGCAGGATCCCGAAGAACGCCGGGTCGAACCGGTCGACGCCGTCGATGAAGCCGCCCCACCGGTTGTACGCGCGATTCTTCGTGCCCCGCTTCGGGTCGAACACCGCGCGCAGGTCGAATCGTTCGGCGGGCGCCTCGGTGACGCAGTTGACGCCTCCGGCGAGGTTACGCCAGAACGCCTCGAGGTCGGGCGACTTCGGATACCGCCCGATCACCCCGATCACCGCGATGTCGAGGCCGCCGCTCGTCTCAGCCTTGCCGGCTGTGGGTTCGGAGACGGGTTCGGGGGCGGGTTCAGAGATGGGTTCAGAGATGGGTTCAGGGGCGGCCTCGGTGACGGGCTGCGGCGGCGCGGCCATGGCGCCCAGCCGGTCGGCGTGCTCGGCGGCGAGGTAGCCGGCCAGTTCGCCGATGGTCAGGTGCTCGAACAGCAGCGTCGAGGGAAGCTCGCCGAGGTCGCGTTCGAAGCGCTGGATGATGTTCTGGCTGACCAGCGAGTCGATCCCGAAGTTCTCGAAGGTCGCGTCCTCGTCGAAGTCGGCCGTACGGAACTTCAGCACCTCCGCGAAGACCTGCTTGATGTACGAGCGAGCCGACACGTCGAGATCCGGGATCACGGCAGAGCCGGTGGCCACGCGCGTACCGGCGATGACGCACTGGTCGAGGCGCTCGATCGGCGTGCCGGGAATCCCGAGCGGGCGGGCCGGGGTCAGTCCGGCGGCTCGGAGGGCCTCCTGCCACTGGACGGCCCCGAGCAGCGGCGCGTGCGGCAGCCGCCGATCGTCGGCGAACCGCCACCAGCCCGGTGTGAGGCCGAAGGTCAGCGTGAGGAAGTCGGCGGCGCGGGTCACCTCGTTGATCAGCAGCACCCCGCCGGGCCGCAGCAGCCGGGCCGCGTTGCGCAGGCTCCGCACGACGTCGGCGGTCGCGTGCAGCACGTTCGTGGCCAGGACGACGTCGTAGCCCTCGGCGTCGAGTCCCTGCTCGGCCGGGTCGCGTTCGACATCGAAGGTCGTGTAGACGACGTCGGGGTGGCGTTCCCCGAACTCCTCCTCGCCGTGCCGGAGAAAGGCTGGCGAGATGTCGGTGTAGGTGAACTCGACCGCCGTACCGGAGCCAGACCCGGACTCGGACTCGGCGAGGGCCGGCAGCACGAACGCCGTGGACGCGCCCGTCCCGGCCCCGATCTCCAGGACACGCGCGGTCCGGCCCTGGACGCCGCTCACGGCGGCCACCGCTTCCGTGGCGAGCAGCCGGTTGAAGTAATCCGACGCGGCCTGCCCTCGGTACACCTGCTCGACCAGGCTGGTCGACCCGCGCGGGAACAGCACCTCAAGCGGGTCGCGGGCGCCGGTCAGGACGTCGGGCAGCGCCTCAACGCACGCCGTCAGCAGCCGCACATGCGGCTCCATGTCGGGGAACCGCTTCCGGACGTCGTCCTCAGTGACCGTCTCGCCTGGAGTGGCGGCGAGCATGTCACGTACGGCGTCGAGAAGCCGCCACCGCTCCTCGGGCACACCGAGCCGGCGCCGCAACTCGGGCGCCGACATCGGCTCGCCGAGCATGGGGAAGGCGTCGAGGAGCGTACGGCGCAGCAGGCCACGCGCCAGCCGGTCCAGTGCCGCGAAGCCCGCACGCGCCCGCTCCAACTCGCCGTCCTCGGCCGAGTTGCCGGGACCGCTTGACGACGGTTCGAGGGAGGCCGGGTCGCCCTTGAGCACCAGGCTCTGCGGCGCGCCGCCCCGCAGGACGCGGGACAGCGCGGCGAGCCCCTCGCCGGGTTCGATCGAGGCCACACCTAGGGACGCGAACCGCTCGGCGTAGCCGCCTCCGGCGACCGCGCCGACACTGCCCCAGAATCCCCAGTTGACCACCTTGGCCGGTCGTCCCTGCCGGGCCAGCCACAGTGCGTACGCGTCCTCGAAAGTGCTGGCGGCGGCGTAGTTGGCCTGGCCGGCGGGCGCGGTGAACGAGGCGGCCGAGGAGAAGTAGACGAGGAAGTCGAGCGGCTCGTCGCGCAGGGCCTCGGCGAAGACGGCCGCGCCGGCGACCTTGGGAGCGAGCACGTCCGAGAAGGTGGCCTCGTCCATGTTCGCGAGCGTCTTGTCGCGGAGCACGAGCGCCGCGTGGAACGCCCCGTGTATGGGCCCGAAGCGGTCGCGGACCTGCGCCAGCGCCTGCTGGAACGCATCCGGGTCCGCGATGTCGGCCGGCAGGTAGACGGCCTGTCCGCCGAGCGACTCGATCTCGGCGATCTGCCGCTCGATCTCGGGCGTGACGGCTCTGCGGCCGACCAGAGCCAGCCGCGCGCCCGCCGTCCTGGCGAGATGACGGCTGAGGACCTGGCCGATGCCGCCGGTCCCGCCCACGATCAGGTACGTCCCGCCGTTCCGATACGGCTCCTGTCCAGCGCCGGCGGCGGAAGGCTTCAGCGCACGGGTGAACCGGTGCGTGTCGCGTAGCGCGACCAGCGGAACCCGGCCGTCCTCGGCGAAGATCTGACGCGCGAGATCGTCCACGTCCGCATGCGGAGACGAGGACGGCGGCGTGGCGCCCACATCCAGGCAGCCGGCAGTCCAGTTGGGGTGCTCCGCGGCGATCGCCCTGGTCAGGCCGATCAGACCGGCAGCATGAGGAACGACCGGCTCGTCCTCTGTGACGGCGACGGCACCGGCGAGGACGACCTTCACCGTCAGCTCCCGCCGCGCGTACCCCGCCTCGATAAGCCGCTTGACCAGCCGGAACACCGTCAGGGGCGGGTCGGAGTCGGCCGTCCTCGCCAGGACGTAGACCGTGTCGTAGGGCTCGCCCGTCAGATCGGGCGAACCGTCGGCCAGTGGCGCGACGTCGCCGGTCCCGTGCAGGGCGAGCAACGCCCGGGCGACCGGCTCGTCGGCGTCGGCGTGCAAGATGAGCGCCCGTCCACCGGCAGGAGCACTCGTGGCCTGGGCGGCTGCCTCCTGCCAGACCGGAACGAAGATCATCTGCTCGGCCCGCTTGGCCCGCAGCGCGAGTCCCGTGAATTGGGCGCAGACGGCTCCCTGCTCGTCGGTAAGCCAGACGGAATAGGTCTCTCCGAGGGACCCTTCACCGTCGCGCCGCGCGTACGCGCGGCCGGAGCCGGTCAGCGGCCGGATGAGGTCGACATGCTCCACCGCGAACGGCAGCGAGAGCGACGACACGCTCGTGTCCTCGCCGGATGGCCGCTTGTCCGGACCGGGTGACGGCCCCATCTGCAGCCCCGCCTGCAGCGCCGCGATCACCTGCAGCGCCCCGTCCAGCAGCCGCACATCAAGCCCGGACGCGTCAGCCGACACGGGCGACGGGTTCGGATTCGTCGGATTGGGCTGGATTTCGAGCCGGGCCAGCGCCTCTCCCTGGCCCACCTGGACCTCGCGCAGCACCTGGAAGGACGGCCCGTAGTGCAGGCCCACGCGGTCGAAGGCCGCGTAGACCTCCTCGGCCGATGGGCCCTCGGTCAGGCGGCCCGCGATTGTGGCGAGGTCGAGCGGTGCCACGTCCTGCGGGGCCGGGGTGATGCGTGCCCGTGCGTACGAGCCGAGCTTGAAGCCGTCGTCCGTGACGGACAGATCCAGCGGCCGGGGCTCGGTCACCTCGAACCGGTGCAGCCAACGCACGCCAGAGAACCGGATCGGCAGCGGCAGTCCGCTGCGCCCGGCCGCCATCGCCAGACTGGCCACACCGGGCAGCACCGGAGTGTCGCCGACACGGTGATCGGCCACGATCCAGTCGCCAGGCCGAATCGACGAGTCCGCCGCGGGCTCCGGCTGCGGGGCCTGCTGCAGCGGCTCGACGGGGGACTCGACGGGCGACTCGACGGGCGACTCGACCCAGTGGCGTTCGCGGGCGAACGGGTAGACCGGAAGCGGGATCCTGCGCCCAGGCGGGTTCTGCGCGGCCCAGTCGAGATCTTCTCCGGCCTCGTAGCTGACGGACCGCTCGGTGCGAGCATCCGCCGCGGTCGTCCGGAGGGCGCTCTCGAGCCCGGCGAGGTCGTGAACGGTCACCGCGGTGCGTACGGGCAGGTGGGGCCGGCCCATCGCCAGAGTGTGCGCGATGTCGCGCAGATCGAGCTCAGGATGGGCGGCGACGTGGTCGGCCAGATCGGTCAGCCGCCGGGTGAGCGTCTCCTCGTCGTACGCCGAGACCGGCACGACGACCTCGGCGCCGGCGGCCGTTTCGCGATCCGGCGGCGCGGGCGGCTCGGAGACGATCACATGGCAGTTGGTGCCGCTGAAGCCGAAGCTGCTGACCGCACCGGTGCGCGGACCCGACGACCCGGAGGGCCAGTCGGACAGTTCGGAGACGACCTTCATGGGGCCGAAGCCGACCGCCGGGTTGGGCGTGGTGAAGCCGGGCGATGGCGGAAGCCGACGGTGTTTGAGCGCGAGGAGGAGCTTCAGCAGGCTGCCGATCCCCGCGGCCGTGGTCGTGTGGCCGACGTTCGCCTTCAGTGAGCCGAGGCCGCAGTCGCGGCTCCGGCCGTTGAAGACCTGCGTGAGCGCCTTGATCTCGATGGGGTCGCCGAGCGACGTCCCGGTTCCGTGGGCTTCCACATAGTCGATGTCGTCGGCGGAGATGCCGGCCCTGTGGTGTACGCGTGTCATCAGCTCGGCCTGGGAGGCGGCGCTGGGGGCGGTGATGCCGTTGGTCGCGCCGTCGCCGTTGGTCCCGCTCGCGCGGATGACACCGTGGATGTGGTCGCCGTCGGCGAGAGCCCGGCCCAGCGGCTTCAGCACGACGGCGCCGACGCCTTCGCCGAGGACGATGCCGTCCGCGGACGCGTCGAAGGGCACCGACCTGCCGGTGGGCGACAGCATCCCGGCGCGGCTGCACCAGACGTGCATCTGCGCCGTGTTCATGACCGCCACACCGCCCGCGACGGCCGCCTCGCACTCACCGCGCCGGATGCTCTCGCAAGCGAGATGTACGGCGACCAGCGATGACGAGCACGCCGTGTCGACGGCGAGGGTGGGGCCGCCGAAGTTCAGCAGGTAGGCGATCCGGGCGGGCAGCACCGAGGAGGTGTTGCCGAGGAAGGCCTGCCCGCTGTCGCCCTGTCCGGCCGCCGCGAGCAGCCGCGCGTAGTCTCCCGCCGCGCATCCGACGAACACGCCCCACGGCCTGCGCTCGCCGCTCCGGTCGGCGTATCCGGCGTCTTCGAGCGCGTGCCAGGCCTCCTCGAGGAATAGCCGCTGCTGCGGGTCCATCGCCTCCGCCTCAAGCGGAGACAGATTGAAGAACCGCGCGTCGAACGCGTCCACGTCGGAGAGCATCGACGCCCACCTGCTGTACGTCTTGCCGGGCGCGGCCCGATCCGGGTCATAGGCGGCCGAGATGTCGAACCGGTCGCCCGGCACCTCGCGGATGCTGCACCGCCCGGCCGCCAGGTTCTCCCAGAACGCCGTCAAATCCGGCGCATCCGGGAACCTCCCCGCCATTCCCACCACCGCTATATCGCCCTCGACATCGCCCTGGACGTCGCCCTCCCTATCGCTCTCGACATCGCCCTCGACGCCGCCCTCGACACCGCCATGCGCGACATCCAGAGACGCCAGCCTTACCTGCCCCACCCGAGGCTCCCCCACCTCGGCCGGCGCCGGGTCGACCTGTGCTGGGTCGACCTGTGCTGGGTCGGCGGCGACAGGCTGCAGGACCACTTGCTGAAGTGCGACCGGCGCAGGTTCGGCGCCAGGCGTCGGTTCAGGTGCCAATGCATGCTCGGCCGGCACAGTGCCCCCCGGCTGCCCGGCGACGTCCGCTGCCGCCGCGGGCTGCGCGACAGCAGGCCCCGCGGACGCAGGCCCCACGGGCGCAAGCCCCGCGGACGCAGGCCCCGCGGACGCAGGCCGCGTGGCAGCGGGCGCAGAAGCCTCAGGTTGGGGAGCGGCCGGTGCTACCGGCGGCGCGGGTGCTGCCGATGCTTCGGGGATGGCCATGGGGATGGCTGTGGGGATGGCCATGGGGATGGCTTCAGCCAGGACCAGGTCCACCAGGGCGGGGATCGTGGGGTGGTCGTAGACGGCGACGGAGTCGAGGTCCAGGCCGAACCGGCGGTTCAGGTGCCGGACGATCTCCACGGCGCCGATGGAGTCGAGGCCCATCTCGCTGAAGCTGAGTGTCTCGTCGACCTCGTCCGGGCGGAGATAGAGCACCTCTCCGAGCGCGGCCGCGATGACCTCGCGGACGTCCCCGCTATCGGGGCCGCCGGCACCGCCCGAGCGGGTGGGTTCGGCAGCGCTGGCGGGGGTGGGGGCGGCCGGCGGCGTGGCGGCGGGAAGAGGTGCGGTGGCCGAAGGGTCGGGCGGGGATGTGGGGGTGGGCGACGGCGGAGTGGGCGGGGATGTGGCGGGGGTGGGGGAATTGGCGGGGGTGGGGGGGTGGAAGGTGGCGACTTTGGCGAAGTGGGCTTGGACGCGGGAGGTGGATTCTTGGCCGAGGACTTGGTCGTGGAGGCGGGCCTCGTCGGCGATGACGGTGGACAGCTTGTCGAGGACGCGGCGGGACAGCTCGGTCTTGAGGGCGCGCAGAGCGGCGGCGGGCAGGGCGGCGATGGAGCGGGCGTGGCGTAGGGCGGTGGGCAGCAGATCGCGCTGGGGAAGGATCGTGGCGTTGGCGCCGCGACGTTCCAGTTCCTCGCCGGAGACGGAGCGACCGGTGTAGAGCATTTCGTGGGCCAGCGACCGGCCGAAGCGCTCCTCCAGGACGTAGGTCGCGCCCATTCCGGGAGTGAAGCCGAACTTCATGAAGTTGGCGCTGTAGACGCCTTCCCTGGCCATCAGGACGATGTCCGCGTACAGGCCGAAGACGAGGCCGCCGCCGGACGCGTGGCCCTGGATGGCGGCGATCACGGGACGGTCGCAGGTCAGCATTCCTTCATAGAGGAAGGGCACGTCGGTGAACCGGCCCTGGCCCTCGGAGAGGGTGCGCAGGGCGTCAGGAGTCGCCCCCATGCTGAACACCTTGTCGCCGCCGGTGACCACGACGGCCTTCACGTCCTCGCGCCGCTCGATCTCGGCGAACGCGGCCCGGAGCTCGTTGATGAGCTCGTCGGTGAACATGTTCGATCCGGAGTCCATGGTGAGTACGGCGACGCCGTCCTCGGTGACGGCGAAGCGCAAGGCGGTTCCCTGGTTCTCGGTTGATGTTTCCTCGGGTGTCGTTGAGCGCCATTCGCCGATCCAGTAACGCTCTTCCTGGAAGGGGTACGTGGGCAGGGGCACCCGTCGGGGCAGGTCGCCGTCCCCGTAGCAGTCACGCCAAGGGATCCGCGCGCCGCCGGCCCAGAGGCGGGCGAGTTCGCGCAGCCGCCCCGACTGGAACAGCACGACGCACTCCTCAGGCCCGGGGCCGTCGTCTTCGACCGCGCCGGAACCGGTGAATTCCACGTCCTCCCCGTCGACGAAGGCCGTCAACTGGGATCGCAGGTCTGCCAGGTCGTCCACGACCAGTGCCAGCCGCGTGGGAAGGGCGGCCCGGCCGACCTGGGAGGTGTAGGCGAGGTCGGCGAGGTCGGTGTCGAGGTCGCTCGACAGGTAGGCGCGGGCGTAGTCGTGCAGGGCGTCCTTGGTGCGCGCGGACAGCACGAACAGGCAGGGGCCCGACCGAGCGGGCGGAGCCGGGTGGTCGGTCCAGGATTCGACGAGGATGTGGGCGTTGGCGCCGCCGGCGCCGAAGGCGCTGACGCCTGCGCGCCGGGGCGTGCCGGACCATGGCTCGAGGGAACGCTGCACGTGGAAGGGGGTCGCGGCGAAGTCGATCCCGGGGTTGGGGTCGTCGGCGTGCAAGGACGGCACGAGCTGCCCGTGCCTCATCTGCAGCAGGACCTTCGTCAGGCCCGCGATGCCGGCCGCGCCTTCGAGGTGGCCGATGTTGGACTTGACCGAGCCGATGGCGCAGCTGCCGCCGCTGTCACCGAGGGCCTGGCGCATGCCCTCGACCTCGATGGGGTCGCCGAGGGAGGTGCCGGTGCCGTGCGCCTCGAGGTAGCCGATGGTGCCCGGGTCCCAGCCGGAGCGGCGTACCGCCTGGCCGATCAGCCGCGCCTGCGAGTCCGGGCTGGGCACGGTGTTGCCGCTGGTCCGGCCCGTGTGGTTGACGGCGGAGGCGGTGATGACGCCGTAGATGTGGTCCCGGTCCTGGCGCGCCCGGGCGAGCGGCTTGAGCAGGACCGCCCCGACCCCCTCCCCCGGCACGTAACCGGTGGCCCCGGCGCCGAACGCGCGGCATCGGCCGTCGGTCGACAGGAACCGGCCCTGGGCCAGTTGCAGGTACTTCTGCGGGTGCACGGTCGCGTTGACGCCGCCGGCCAGGGCCATCGTGCACTCCCCGCGCCGGATGCTCTCGGCCGCCATGTGCAGCGCGGTCAGCGACGACGAGCAGGCCGTGTCGAGCGCGAGGCTCGGGCCGTCGAGGTCGAAGGTGTACGACACGCGGTTGGCGATCGAGGCGTGCATGGCCGGCGGCGCCACCTCGGAGCCTTCGGCCAGCTGGTAGTGGTTCCACATGACGCCCGCGAACACGCCGACCGTCTCGCCGGTCAGCGCGTCCGGCGGGTATCCGGCGTCTTCGAGCGTGTGCCAGCAGGTCTGCAGGAACATCCGCTCCTGCGGGTCCATCCGCTCGGCGTCTCGGCGCGAGATCCCGAAGAACGCCGGGTCGAAGCGGTCGACGCCGTCGACGAAGCCGCCCCACTTCCCGTACGTCTTGCCGTCCTCGCCCACCTCCGGCGAGAAGTAGGCGTCGTGGTCCCAGCGGTCGGCGGGGATCTCGGTGACGCAGTCGCGTCCCTCGGCCAGGTTGCGCCAGAACGCGTCAAGGTCGGGCGCCTGCGGATAGCGGCCGGCGAGGCCGACGACGGCGATGCCGTCATCGGCTGTCACATCAGTCTCGGGTTCGGCGATAGCCGGCTGCTCGGGGGCGGCCGGAAGCAGGGAGGTGAGGCGGTCCTTGTCGCCGTGGAGTACGGCGAAGCGGGGTTCGGCGCCGGCCAGGCCGCGGGCCAGGAGGTCGAGGGCGTCGGCGGTGGGCAACGGCGTCATTCCGGTGGCCTGGCGGGACCGCTCCTGCGCGTCCTTTCCGACGCGCATGCCGCCCTCGGCCCAGTAGGGCCAGGCGATGGTGAGGGTCTTGCCGTGCCGGTCGCCGCGATGCGCGCGCTGTTCCGCGACCGCCTCCAGACAGGCGTTCGCGTACGCGTAGTCGGACTGGCCAGGATTGGGCAGGGACGCCGACAGGGACGAGAAGACCACGAAGAAGTCCAGGTCGTCGTCCTTGGTGGCGGCGTCGAGGTGGGCCGCGCCGAGCAGCTTCGGGGCCACGACGGCTTCGATGCCTGCGGCCTCCTTGCGGAAGTAGAGGCCGTCGTCGGTCACGCCGGCGCAGTGGATGACGCCGTCGATCCGGCCGAACCGCTCCCGTACGGCGGCCATGGCGCGCTCGACGTCGTCGCGGCTCGTGAGGTCGGCCGGGATGTCGGCGGTGCGGCCGACCGGCACGGCCTGGGCGCGGTAGGTCTCCGTGAGGTGCCGGGCCAGGATCCGGCCGATGCCGCCGGTCCCTCCGGCGATCACGTAGACGCCGCCCTCCTTGAAGGGGACGGTTCCGTCGCCCGGTTCGTACGGCAGCCACCGTCGCACGAGGCGGGTCCCTTGGACGTACCTGATCTCGGGCTCGCCGGACGGGTCACGGGCGAGCCTGGTCAGTGTCTCGGCGTCGGGCGGGGCGTCCACCCGTACGCTCCGGCAGCGAAGCACGGGAGTCTCGGCCGAGATGGTCCGGGCCAGGGCGCCGGCCGCGTCGTCCGCCGGTTCGCCCTCCACGTGGACGGACGTGATCGTGATCGTCTCCTGCGGGCGGCGGGCGACGAGATCGCGGGCCAGCGACCACATCCGCAGCCCGGCGTCGCCCCCGTAGATCACGTAGTTGCGGGACGCGCCGATCTCCGTATCGTCACCGACGATCACGATGTCACCGGGGTCGGCGGAGAGACCGGGGTCATCGCGCACCCAGACGTCGCGGTAGCAGAGCGTTTGCCCGGCAGGCGCGTCGTATTCGGCGCCGAGGTGCGCGGCGAGGCTGTCGATGTCGCTGTGCTCGAACAGCATGGTCGGATAGAGCCGATGGCCGACGACCTGCTCCAGCTCCTCGCTCAGGCGGACGAGCGTGACCGAGTCGAGGCCGAGCTCGTAGAAGCCGACGTCGGTCGGTATGTCGGCGGGCTCCCGCCCGAGCGGTGCGGCGATCATGGACCGCAGCCGCTCGACGAGATCCCCGCTCGCCTCGGCCGGCCGGGGCTCGGCGTCGGCCGTGGCGGCCTCCGGCGCCTCGATCGTCAGGAGCTGCTCGATGAGCGCGGGGAACCGGATCCGCTTGCAGGTCAGGCCGGTGAACCCGGCCACGAACCGGCCATGCTCGTCATAGAGGCCGTAGTCGTTGGTGATGACGTCGCCGGTCGGCGCGATGGTCTCGGGCGCCGGGGCGTACACGTAGAAGGCCTCGCCAAGGGCTTCGACGGCGCGGAACTCGCGCACGTAGACCGGGATGAACGGCTCCTCGCCCGAGGCTCGCGTCTGCCCGAGCCCGGCGATGGTGGAGGCGTCGAGCGCGGCCGGGTGCAGGTGGAATCCGTCCTCCGGCCGGGCGATCCGCAGCTCGGCGAGCAGCCATCCGTCACCGTGGTGCAACGGTCCGACGCACTTCATGGCGTCGCCGTGCCGGATCTCCTCGGCCCTCGCGCGGGCGTAGAGATCGTCCATGTCGCCCTGCCGTACGGCGGACGCCTTCAACCCGGCAAGGTCCAGGGGCTCGGAGGACGGCGGCTCGGCGTGGGCCAGCCGCCCCGTGAGGTTGCGCCGCCAGGAGGACAGCGGCGTGCCGTCGTCCCGCACCCAGCGGCTGTCCGCCTCGACCTCGTGCACGCCGTCGACGGCCTCGCCGACGGTGATCCGGATCTCGCGGTCGGCGTCCTCCTTGGTGGCGACGGCCTCGGTGAACAGCACCTCACGCAGCACGGCCGTGCGGGCGTCCCACCCGGCCTGGGCCAGCGCCCGATACACGATGTCGAAGAACACCACCCCAGGCAGCACGGAGACCCCGTGCACGCGGTGGTCGCGCATGATGAAGTCGGAGTTCTTGAGCAACGTGTGACATTCGATCGCCGGCATTCAGACACTCCTCACTTCGAGGCCGAGGACCGGCCGCGCGGTCGCGCCGTTCCGGTCGAGCCACAGCCGCCTGCGGTTGAAGGCGGGGGGTGGTTGCGGCGTGCGCCGCGGCGACGCCTCTACGGGCCCGCTGACGATGAGATGGGCGTTGGTGCCGCCGAGCCCGAACGAGCTCACCCCGGCTACGCGCCGGTCGGACGGCCAGTCGCGCAGCTCGGTGCTGGGGAAGAAGGGCGAGGCGGCGAAGTCGAACCGCGGGTTGGGGGTGTCGCACCCGAGCGTCGGCGGGATCTGCCCGTGCTCCACCGCGAGCGCGGCCTTCAGCAATCCGGCGATCCCGGCCGCGCTCAGCGTGTGGCCGATGTTGGTCTTCACGCTGCCGATGGCGCAGATCCCGGTCGCGTCCGTGGTCTCGCGGAACACCTGGGTGAGGGCGCGCAGCTCGATGGGGTCGCCGATGAGGGTGCCCGTACCGTGGGCCTCGATCAGCCCGATCTCCTCGGCGGTACGGCCCGCGGCGGCCAGGGCCCGCCGTACGACGTCGGCCTGGGCCTGCGGGTTGGGCGTGGTGATGCCCATCGTCCTGCCGTCGTTGTTGACGGCCACGGACTCGATGACGGCGTGGATCCGGTCGCCGTCGGCGAGCGCGGCGGCAAGCGGCTTGAGCAGCACGACGCCGCACCCTTCGCCGGGGACGAACCCGTCGGCCCGCTCGTCGAACGTGTGGCACCGGCCGGTGGGCGACAGCGCCTTCGCCGCGCTGAGCTGCAGGTAGTCGCGCTCGTCCAGGAGCACCTCGACACCACCCGCGAGCGCCATCTCCGACTCGCCGGCCAGCAGGCTCCGGATGGCCAGCTGGACGCCGACGAGCGCGGAGGAGCAGGCGCTGTCGACCACGAGGTTGGGCCCGCGGAGGTCGAAGTGGTGGGCGACCCTGGCCGCGATGAAGTTCTGGTCGGCGGCCAGGCCGCCCGCCCGGACGCCGGCGCGCCGGCCGTAGTCGGACATCCGCGCGCCGGCGAACACGCCGATGTCGCGTCCGCGCAGCTCGGCCGGCTCATAGCCGGCGTCGCCGAAGGCGGTCGCGCCGCACTCGAGGAACAGCCGGATGGCCGGGTCGAGGCCGCGCGCCTCGTCGTCGGTCAGCTCGAAGTAGGCCGGGTCGATGTCCTCGATGCCGTCGACGAAGCCGCCCCACTTGCTGATGCTGCGGCCTGGCCCGGGCTTCGGGTCGTAGATCTCGCCGGTGTCCCAGCGGGACGGCGGGACCTCACGGATGGAGGTGCGTCCCGAGGTCAGGTTCGCCCAGAAGTCGGCGATGCCGGGGGCGTCCGGCCAGCGGCAGGCCATTCCGATGATCGCTACGGCGTCGCCGTGGGGCGGGCGGGTGGGGGGAGAGATCGGTTCGGGCTTGGGTTCGGGTCGCGGAGCCGGGTCTCCGAGGTGGGTGCTCAGCCGCTCGAGCGTGGAGTGGTCCAGCAACGTCGACGGTTCGAGCTTGCGGCCGAGCCGTTCCTCGATCCGCTGCAGCAGTTCGGCCAGCAGCACCGAGTCCACGCCCAGGTCGCCGAACTCCGCCGTCGCGTCGAGCGCGTCCTCCGGGATGCCGAGCGTCTGTGAGAACAGTCCGGTCAGCCAGCCAGGGTCGCTCGTACGCGCCTGGGGTGCTTCGCTCGCCGGCGCACGAGGCGCGGTGAGAGGCACGGTGATAGACACGGTGACGAGGTCGTCCACGTTCAGCGGACCCTCGGCCGGACAGGCCAGGATCACGGCTGCCCGGTCCAGGGCCATGACCTGGTCCAGCACGCGCAGGCCGGCGTCGTCGGCGATGGTGCCGATCCCGGCGGAGGCGCAGGCGTTGGGTTCGCCGCGCGCGCCGCCCGAGTCCCGCCACTGCGGCCACTCGATCGAACGGAACTCCGGACGCCCGCTCCGCCGCTGGTAGCCGGTGAACAGGTCCACGAACCCGTTGGCGGCGGCGTAGTCGGCCACTCCTGCCGCCAGCTGGGACACGACGGCCGAAACCGACGAGAAGGACACGAAGAAGGCGAGCCGATCGTCCGCGCAGGACTCGGCCAGGATCTCCAGGCCGTCGGCCTTCGGTTCCAGCACGGCCTGGATGTCGGCGGTCTCCTTGTGCGCGAGCGAGGCCGCGCCTCGGCTGCCGCGCCCGGCGCAGTGGACGACCCCTCCGATCGCCCCGAACTCGTCGCGCACCTTGTCCAGGAAGGACAGCACCTCGCTCCGCTCGTCGAACGGGCCTGTGTGGACCATCACCTGGGCGCCGGACTGCTCCAGCGCCCGGATGGCGGCGAGCGTCTCAGGCGTGGGCGTCCGCCTGCCGAGCAGCGCGATCCGCCGGGCCCCGCGGTCTACGAGGTGGCGCGCCACAAGCGCGCCGAGGCCCCGGGTGCCGCCGCTCACGACGTACGCGAGCTCGGGATCCGGCGTGAACTCGGCATCGAGACCCGGCAAGGACCGCAGGGCGGGCCGCAGCCGGCGGCCGTCGCGCACGCAGATCTCCCCATACGGGTCGGCCGCGGACCACTCGGCGGCGATCTGCTCGGCCGTGGGCCGGTCACTGTCGAGGACGGTCGCCGTGACCCGGGCGTACTCGGCCGAGAGCAGCCGCACGAACGATGCCATCCGAGCGCCCGCGAGGGTAGGCGGCGGCCCGTCGAGGTCGAGCAGGCCACGGGTCACGTGGAGCACGCGGAGAACCCGGCCTGACCCGTCTGACCCACCTGACCCGTGTGAGAGATCTGAAAGAGCGCGCCGCAGGAGCGCGAGCCGTTCGATCTCGCCGCCCGATCCGCCGAGATCGGTCAGGTCGATCCATCCGGCGAGGTCGGCGGGCAGGCCGGCGTCGGGGCCGGACATCGGCACGATCCGGTCGCCGGCGACAGCCGCCAGCTCACGGGCGAGGGCTTCGGATCCGGGGCCGTAGAGGCAGGCGATGCGGCCCGTGCCGCCGATGCCGCCGATGCCGCCGATGCCGCTGTTGCCTCCCGACACGGCCTCGGCCGGGACCCAGGTCTTCTCGTACAGCGGGATCCCCGGCCGCTCATGCGACGGCGCCTTCGCCTGCGCGGGCCGTGGCCGGTCGTTCTCCGGCACCCAGCAGCGCATCCGCGCGAAGGGATACGTCGGCAGCTCGATGACGCGGGCGCCGTCGTCCCGCGACCAGTCGACGTGGCCGCCCGCCACCCAGTGACGGCCGAGCGCCTCGTGACCCGCCCCCTCCCGCGGCGGCGGATCCTCGGACGCCCGGCCGCGCATGACACCGGAGTCCTCGCCGCGCGCGAACCGCTCGAGGCGGTCGCGGAGCGCGGCGAGGTCCGGCACGACGATGGCGAGCCGCTCGCGCAGCGGCTCGCGGCCCACCGCAAGCGTGTACGCGACGTCCGCCAGGCGCAGGCCCGATTCGGGCTTGTACGCCCTGATCAGGTCGGCGAGCTCGGTCGTGCTCTCACCCGAGGCGATGCCTTCGAGCTCGCGCAGCAGCGCGGCGGCGTCGACCTGGCCCTGCTCCTGGCGGGAATCCGAGCCGAGGAACGCGGCCAGCCGGGCGGCGGACTCGCGCAGCCGATCCTCGTCATGGGCCGAAAGGACGACCAGCTCAGGGCCCTTGCCGACCGGCCGGGCGGCCGACTCGGCAAGGTGCTCCTCGACATGCTCCTCGACGTGCTCCTCGACGATGGCGTGGGCGATCGTCCCGCCGGCGCCGAACGAGCTGATCCCCGCCCGGCGCGGGCCGCCGTCCTGCGGCGCGGGCCAGTCGGACAGGGTCCGCTGAACGTGGAACGGCGCCTTCTCCCAGTCGATGTTTGGGTTGAGCTCGTCGGCGTGCAGCGACGGGACGAGCTTTCGATGCCGCAGTTGCAGCACGACCTTGGTCAGTCCGGCGATCCCGGCCCCCGACTCGGCGTGGCCGAAGTTCGACTTGACCGAGCCGACGGGGATGCCGCCGGGGGCGATCGCCTCGCCGCCGAAGACGCGGGTGAGCCCTTCCATCTCGATCGGATCACCGAGTTCGGTGCCGGTGGCGTGGCATTCGACGTAGCCGATGTCCTCGGGGCGCACGCCCGCGTCGGCCATGGCGCGGCGGACGAGATCGCCTTCGGCGACCGGGCTCGGCACGATCCATCCGTTGGTCTTGCCCGAGTGGGTCAGGGCGCTGCCTCTGATCACCGCGTGGATGCGGTCCCCATCGGCCTCCGCCTGCGCCAGCGGCTTGAGCAGCACGACCCCGGCCGCCTCGGCCGGGATGAATCCGGTGCCGCCCGCGCCGAAGCTGCGGCAGACCCCGTCGGCGGCGGTCATCTTCATGCGCGCCTGCTGGACGAACTTGTTCGGGTGCAGCGACAGGTTGACCCCGCCGGCCAGCGCCAGCTCGCACTCGCCGTGCCGCAGCGCCTGGACCGCGAGGTGCAGGGCCGTCAGCGACGACGAGCACATGGTGTCGATCGACATGCTGGGCCCGGTGAGGTCCAGGTGGTAGGAGACCCGGTTGGCCACGCCGCCGGGCGTCGCTCCGGTGTCCTGCCGCGTGCCGTTCAGCGACCGCTCGACGCCGAAGAACGGGTATTCGTTGTGCATCACGCCCGCATAGACGGCCACGTTCGAGCCGTGGCGGTCGCGCAGCCGCGTGCGCGGATATCCGGCGTCCTCCAGCGCCTCCCAGGCCACCTCCAGGAAGATGCGTTCCTGCGGGTCCATGAGGGCGGCGTCCCGCGGCGTGATGCCGAACAGCAGCGGGTCGAACTTGTCGACGTCGTCGAGGAAGCCGCCGCGCATGGCCTCGACCGGCCAGCCGTCTTCGGCGCGCTCCGGCGGGATCCGGCCGAGGCAGTCCCGCCCGGCGGCCAGGTTCTCCCAGAACGCGGCGAGGTCGGGCGCCTGTGGATAGCGGCCGGCGATCCCGATGATCGCGATGGCGCCGTCGCCATGGTCGTCTTCGCCGCCGTCGCCGTCGGCCTTCTCGGGGGCGGCCTGCGTCCGCGGGTGTTCGCGCCGTCCGCCGAGCGCCGACGCGACGCCCGCGAGGGTGGCGTGCTCGTAGAACAGCGTCGTGGACGGCTCGCCGAGATCCTCGGCCAGGCGCGCGTTCAGCTTGGTGACGATGAGGGAGGTCAGGCCGTACCGCTCCAGCGGCACATTGGCGCTCAGCTTCTCCGCCGGGATGCCGGACGCGTCCGCGTAGATCTCCTTGAGGTAGTCCTCCAGGTTCGCGGCCCCGATCCAGTACGGCTCCGGCGCGAACGGATACGTGGGCAACGACACCCGGGCCGCCGGCTCCGGCCAGTGGTCCTCCCAGGCCACGTCCTTCCCGGACAGCCACGCCACCGCGGTGTCGAGTTCGCCCCCGGGCCGCCGGTCGGCGGAGGGGCCGACGATCGCCGGATGGTCCTCGCCTGCCAGGAAGGCGCGCAGCGCGCTCCGCAGGCCGTCCAGGTCGGCGACGTTGATCGCGAGCCGATGCTCCATCGGCGCGCGCCCCGTCTGGGTCGTGTACGCGATGTCGGCGATCGCGGCGTCACACGTTTCCAGGTGGTCCAGGAGGTGGTCCAGGAGCCGTCGCGCGGCCGTCTCCAGCTGTCCGGCACTGGCCGCCGACAGCACGACGACATGCGGCTCGTCGCCCGGCGACGGCTGGGCCGCCTCGCCCTCGGCCGGGGGCCGGAGGACGGCGTGGCCGTGGGTTCCCGTGGCACCGAAGGCGTTCACCAGGACCGTGCCCGGCTCCTGCGGGCCCGCCTGACCGGTCGCCACCCGGACCGGCAGTTCCCCCGCTCCGTCGACCGCCAGCGTGGGGGCGACGGCGCCGTACCTGAACTGCAGCAGGACCTTGGTGAGCTGGGACAGCCCGGACGCGGCCTCCAGGTGGCCGATGTTGGGCTTGACCGTGCCGACGAGGATCGGCTCCCCTTCGGCGGCCGCGCCGAAGACCTCGGCGACCGCCTCGATCTCGGCCGTGTCGGCGAGGCTCGCACCGGCCGCGGCGCATTCGACGTAACCGATGTCGCCGGGCTTGACCCCGGCCTGCTCCAGGGTCCGGCGCATCGACTCGGCCATCGCGGCGGCGTTGGGCGCGGTGAAGCGGCTCGTGTGGCCGGCATGCGCGACCCAGGTGCCTTCGATGACGCCGTGTACGACGTCCCGGTCGCGGACGGCGTCGTTCAGTGGGCGCAGCAGCAGCGCCCCGACGCCCTCGCCGACCGTCCAGCCGGGGTCGTCGCCGTCGAAGGCCCGGCCGCCGGGATCGGCGGCGAGCAGGTCCAGCCCAGCGAGGACGCCCGTGTGGTAGGAGTCGGCGACCAGGTTGACGGCGCCGACGACGGCCGCGTCGCACTCGCCGCGCCGCAGGCTCTCGACCGCGAGATGGACGGCCGTGAGCGCCGACGAGCACGAGGTGTCGACGGCGATGCTGGGCCCGGTGAAGTCGAAGTAGTGGGAGATCCGGTTGGCCGTCTCCGACGAGGTGGCCGAGACGACCGCGTCCCCGCCCTCCCGCCAGGCCGCGGCCCCCGCGTGCTGATAGTCGTGCCACATCGAGGCCACGAAGACGCCGACCTTGGGCGCGGCGGCGCGCAGCGACCGGCTCGTGTGCCCGGCGTTCTCCAGGCACTCCCAGACGGTGTGCAGCAGCAGCCGCAGCTGCGGGTCCAGCGTCTCGGCCTCACGCGGCGAGATGTGGAACAGCAGGTTGTCGAATCCGTCGATGCCGTCGAGGTAGCCGCCCGGGACCTGGCCGCGCGGGCTCGCCCCGATCGCCGACACCCCGGCGCCGAGGTTGCGCCAGAATCCGTCGAGGTCGTCGGCGCCGGGATAGCGGCCGCCCATGCCCGTGACCGCGATCTCGGCCTGTCCGACGGCGGGGAACCGGGCCGGTCCGCCGAGGAAGGCCTGCAGGAAGCGGTGCCCGTCGTCCAGGGCCAGCTGGCCGCGGATCCGGTCGAAGGCCACGTCGCCGATGGGGCACAGGCCGATGCCGCACTCCGCCTGACCGGCCATCAGGAGCTGACCGAGATAGCCGGCTTCGAGGGTCAGATACCGCTCGCTCTGTTCGCCGTACAGGGGCTCGATGCCCTTGAGCTGGCCGACGAGATAGAGGCTGAATCCGGCCTCGTCGTAGACGGGGCGGTTGTAGGCGAAGTGGACCGTGCGGTCGATGTCCGGGTGGGCGTTGACCAGCTGGAGCACGTGGTCCTTGGGGTGGTAGTAGTAGACGCCCTCCGCCACGCCGTCGACCGCGCCACGTGTGACGTGCGCGTACACCTGGACGGCATAGGTGTCCCCCGCCGACGGATAGAGGTGGCGCGGCCGGCCGCCGACCTCCGACTCGCCGAGCAGGCCGAGCAGGCGGCAGAAGGAGGAGTAGGGAATCGGGCCGGGTTCGAAGTCGCGGACGCTCGCCCGCCAGGCGTACCGCTCGTCGGCCACCTCGGCGCGGTCGAGCCGGATCCGGGTGGCGCCGGGATCCGATGGCCGCAGGTTCCACTGGCCCGCCTTGAACTCCGCCCGGTCGTCCGGCGAGAAGAAATCCACCTCGGCCGGCTCCGCGGGCTTCTCGGGCAGCTGTTGCGGCTCCTCCTGAGGCTGCTTCTGAGGCTGCTCCTGAGATTGCTGCTGGGATTGCTTCTGAGTTTGCTTCTGGGGCGTGCCGTTCGCCACGACGGCCGCGATGCCGGCGATGGTCGGGTTCTCCAGCAGCGCCGACACGGGGATCCGCCGCCCATGCGCCTTGTGCAGGGCTTTGGACACCTGGACCATCGTGAACGAGGTCGCCCCCTGATCCCACAGGTCCTGCTCGGGGTCGATGGCGTCAACCGCCAGCAGGTCGGCGAACAGCGCCGACACGTCGGCCATCACATCAGCCGCCACATCGGCCGCCACATCGTCGCCGCCTGCGTCGGCGGTCTCGGCGCTCTCGGCGCTCTCGGGGGGCTGTGTGACGGGCCAGGTCAGCGCGTCGCGATCCAGCTTGCCGTTGGCGGTGGCCGGGAAGGTCGGCACGTACGCGACGTAGTTCGGCACCATGTAGTCGGGCAGCGTCCGCGCCGCGTGCGCGCGCAGCTCCTCGACCTGCGGCTGCGGGTCCGTCGCGGAGATCACGTACGCGACCAGCTTGTGCTCGCCCCGGTCGTCGCGGACCAGCACGACGGCGTCGCGCACGCCGGGATGCTGGCGCAGGCGGTGTTCGATCTCGGCGAGCTCCACCCGGAACCCGCGGATCTTCACCTGGGTGTCGGCCCGGCCGAGGAACGTGATCGTCCCGTCGGGGAAGTAGGCGGCGCGGTCGCCCGTCCGATACATCAGGCCGTCGGCGAAGGGGTCGGGCACGAACCGTTCCGCGGTCAGCTCGGGCTGGTTGCGGTAGCCGAGGCTGAGGCACTCCCCCGCGATGTAGAGGTCGCCTTCGACGCCTGCCGGGCAGGGTTCGAGGTCCTCGTCGAGGATGTAATAGCGGGCGTTGTCGATGGGCCGGCCGTACGGGATGCTCCGCCAGGCCGGGTCGACCTCGCCCACCTCGAAGTAGTTGGACCACACGGTCGCCTCGGTCGCCCCGCCCAGGCTGATCACCTGCGCTCGCGGGAACAGGCCGCGGACGGCGTCGGGCAGCGGCAGCGGCGTGTAGTCCCCGCTGAGGAAGACCAGACGCAGGTCATCGGCGCGCGGATGGCCGGCGTTGTCCGGGAACAGCGGAGCCAGCTGGTTCAGGGTGGTCGGGGCCGAGTTCCAGAACGTGATCGGCTCATTGAGCAGGGCGTCCAGCAGCAGTTCGGGGTCGCGCTGCTGCTCCTCGTCGGCGATGTAAAGGCTCGCGCCGCACCCGAGCAGGCCGAAGATGTCGAAGACCGACAGGTCGAAGCCGAGGGAGGTGACGCAGAGCCCGACGTCGGACGGTCCGAAGCCGAAGGTCCGGCCGCACCAGTCCAGCAGGTTGAGCACGGGCCGGTGCTGGACGGCGACCCCCTTCGGAGTGCCGGTGCTGCCCGACGTGAAGATCACGTAGGCGAGGTCGTCGGGCGCGGACACGCACTCGGGCGCGTCGTCGCGGCCCTCCCCGCCCGGGTCGACGACCGCCATCTCGTGCGGCACGTCCCACCCGATGGTCTCCGGGCAGGTGACCACGGTGCCGGCGCCCGCGTCGGCGAGCATGAGCCGGGCCCGCTCGTCGGGCAGGGACGGTTCGACCGGCAGGTAGGCGGCGCCGGCCTTGAGGATGCCGAACACCGCGGCGACCATGTCGAACCCCCGGCCCAGCCGGATGCCGACCATGGCGCCCGGCCGGCATCCGCTGTCCTTGAGCCGCCAGGCGATGGCGTTGGCCTGGCGGTTCAGCTCGCCGTAGGTCATCGTGCCGCCGTCGCGGCGGCGCAGCGCGACGGCGTCGGGGGCGGCCGCGGCCTGCTCCTCGAACAGCGCCTGGAGCGGCTTGTCCGCGGGGTACGGCCGGGCCGTGTCGTTCCACGCGTAAACGATCTTCAGGCGGCGCTCGAACGCGTCGAAGAGCTCGGCCAGCCGCCCGTCGGGGAACGCCGACTCGACGGCGTCCCAGAAGTAGTGCAGCCGCTCTCCGTCCCAGAGGACGATGCAGTCCAAGGCGACGTCCGGTGTGTACGTCATCCACGGCCCGGGCTCGACGCCCTCGGGCAGCGCGTGATCGGCAAGGTCGAGCGTGCTCGTGTAGACGACCGGGAAGGCGTACGACCGGTGCCGCCGCTCCTTCATGATCAGGCGGCGCAGTGCGGCCAGCCCTTCGAGGGCGCCGTGCCCGGCGTACTGCTGTTCCCGCTCGGCGTGGCCGCCTCCCGTGCTCACCCAGCTGAGCGCCGTGAACTCGCCCGGCCGCCAGGCCTCGGACTCGGGCGTCCAGCGGACCGCGGAGACCGTGAACGGGTCGGGGAAGGCGGTCGACAGGGCTCCGGTCAGCGCCTCAAGGATCGTCTCGTCCGGCAGCCGGACGTCGATGCTCCCGCTCAGCCGTACGCGCGGAGAAGACGCGGTTTCGAGCGGCGGGCCGGACGGCATGCCGTCGAACCGCGCCGCGAAGTAGCCCTCATCGACATTCTCAGCGGGCGCCGCGACCGGCTCGCTGAGGGGGGCCGAGGGGTCGGCGTAGAGGCGGAACAGCTCGCGCATCACGCGGTGGATGCTCCGCCCGTCGAGCACCGACAGGTCGATTGCGATGTGGACCGTGCCGTCCTGGGTGGCCTTGAGATCCCACTGCGGCCATCGGCCGAGCGGGAAGGCTCGCGCGGCCATGTCGTCCGGTTCGATCCGGTCGAGGATCGGGACGGTCCAGGCCGAGGGCGCGTGGGCCCTGGTCCGCATCCGCCCGTCGTGGGTGACCTCCGAACGCAGCGCGTCGTAGGCGGCGACCAGCCGCATCCAGGCCTCGGAGAGCCGATCGACGTCGAGGTCGTCGACGTGGAAGCCGTGATAGACCTGGCAACCGTCGAAGTCGTGCCGGTCGCCGGCGCGGGCGACGTAGTAGGCCTTCTGCAGCTCGTTGAGCGGGGCGGACGTCGAGTCGCCGGCGTCGGCGGCGAGCGCGCGGAGCGCGTTGACGAAGGCCGCGAAGGCGGAGTCGAGCACACCGGACGGGAAGCGGCCGGGCGTGACGTCCCAGCGCACGTGGAGCGCGCCGTCGTCCTCCCACATCTGGTGGTCGAGAGCGACGCCCGAGGTCATGCTCCAGGCGCGGGTCACCGGCGGGACGGCCTCGTCGGGGCGGGCGTCGAGCAGGCTCGTGAAGACGACCGGCAGGGCGTCCTTGACGCGCAGCTCGCGCATGACCGAGACGCCGGGGACGGAGGCGTGCCCGAGGTCGCTCCACAGCCAGTGGTGGATGGCGCGGGCGGCCTCGTCGAGCGGATCTCCCAAGGTGGCGCCGGCCGCGAAGACGGCCGTCGACGTGAAGGGGCCGGCCACCTCGTCGACACCGGCCGGCAGCCACGGCCGACTGGTCGTGGTGAGGGCCAGCGAGACGGGCTCGCCGCCCAGTGCCTCCACGAACAGCGTCAGCACCATGGACGTGGGCGAGACACCGAGGTCGGCAGCGGCCTGGCACACGGCCCGCCACTCGTCGGGCGGCAGCTCGGCCGTCATCGCCGCACGGTCGAAGCCGCCCTCGCCGACCGACCGGGGGCCGGGCGGCATGCCGGCCAGGCGGTCCTTCCAGTAGTCGAGATCCCGCTGGTAGCCGGGGCCGCCGCGGTAGTCGTCGAGCGCGGTCACGCAGTCCCTGAGCGAGACGTCCGGGGTGGCGAGTTCGTGGCCGGGGTCGCGGTAGCCGCGCCACCAGTCGCGGAGCAGAATGTCCAGCCCGCGCCCGTCGGTGACGCTCGCGTCCATCGCCAGGTGAACGGTGTCCGGCCCTTCCTCCGATCGGGAAACGCCGATCGCGAACGGCGGCCATGGACCGACCTCGTCGACCGGGCCGTCGTGGATGGTCCATTCAGGGGCCTCTTCGTGGACGCGCTGCGTGCCGTCCTCGCCGATCTCCAGGCGCGGCGCGTCGTGGTGGGCCACCACCCGGGCCCAGGCCGTGCGGAGGCGTTCGACGTCGAGGCCGGGCACCGCGAAGTCGCGGAAGATCTGGCAGCCGACCGGGTCGGCCGTGAAGTCGGGGTCGCGGCCCAGGGCGTACGCCTGCTGGATGGGTGTGAGCGGGAACGGGGCGAAACGGTCCTCAGGGCGCGGCACGACCACGGGACCGGCCGGACCGGCGACGTCCGCCTCGGACCGCGAGCCGGACTGCGAGCCGGACTGCGAGCCGGACTCCGCGCCGGACTTGGCGGCGGACGTCGCGGCCGAGTCGATCGCGTCCGCCAGATCGGCCGGCGTGGCGCAGGCGCCCAGCCGTTCGACGGGGATGTCCAACCCGAACTCGCGCTGGATCTCGAACCACACGCGTACGGCCGAAATCGAGTCGAGGCCGTGGTCTCGGAGGGACGAATCCGGGGTCAGTTCCCCGTCGCCGGGCAGCACCGCGGCGAGCAACCGGATAACACGCTCGTTCACGTCCATAGTGCTTGCGACGTTAGTGAGAGCTCCAGAATCTGCCTGCTCAAGACTGAGCAGAAGGCCGGACCGGCTGTTGGCTAGCGTCACGGCATGGCCTGGATCGCAGGAGGAGAGCCGCGCGCCGACGCCGCGCTGCGCCTGTTCTGTTTCGCGCACGCGGGCGGCGGCTCGGCGCTGTTCCGATGGTGGGATCGGCATCTGCCGCCACACGTGGAGGTCTGCCCGGTCGTGCTGCCCGGACGCGAGTCACGCCTCCGCGAGCAGCCGATCAACCGGATGGACCGGCTCATCGGGCCGTTGTCCGAGGCGCTGCGCCCCTACGCCGACCGGCCCTACGCCCTGTTCGGGCACAGCATGGGCGCGGCCGTGGCCTGGGAGGTGGCGCGGGCGTTCACCGGGTCCGTGGTGACCCGTGATCCGGACCTGCTGTTCGTGTCGGGGCGGCGCGCGCCGCACCTGCCGACGAGCCGCCGCCGCTTCTCCGACCTCTCCAAGGACGACCTGCTGGCCGAGCTCGCCACGCTGAACGGCACCCCTGCCGAGGTGATGGACCAGCGCAGCCTGCTGGAGGTGTTCCTGCCGAGCCTCCGCGCCGACTTCGAGCTCAACGAGCGCTACTCGCCGCTGCCCGGCGCGCGCCTGGACTGCCCCATATCCGCGCTGCTCGGCGACGCCGACCCCGAGGTCGACCCGGACGAGGTCGCGGCCTGGGGCGAGGCCACGAACGGCGGATTCACCATGCGCGTGTTCGGCGGCGACCATTTCTACCTCAAGGACCTCAAGGACGCGCGGCGCGGTCCGCGCCGCGAGGTCATGGCCGCCGTCCGGGAAGACCTACAGGAGCTTGCGCAGGCGATCCGCTAGCAGGTCGGCGGCCCCGCTCATGAGCCGTTCGGCGATCACGTCGACGTGCCGGGCGCGCCAGTCCTCGAGGTCGGTGCCGGCGACGAACCGGTTGAACGAGCCCATCGCCGGCCCGCAGTGGATCTGGTAGTCCACCCGCCGGTCGTCGACGCCCTGCTGGGCCAGGCGCATCGTGTGCACGAAGTACCAGCGGAAGATCAGGGCCATCCGGTGCTTGGGGTTGGCCTCCGCGCGCGCCAGCTCGGCCGGCCGGCGTTCGGCCAGGAAGCGGCTGGTCTCGTCCCACACGTCGTCGAACGACCGGTGGAAGTAGGTGTCCTGGATGGTCTGCCGGGTCTTGGCGTCGATCTCGTCGAGCGAGCCGTACTGCCGGTAGAGCTGGTAGAGCTTGTTGGCGCGGGCGGGGAACAGCGTGCCCTTCCGCGCCACCTGCACCCGCGCACCGAGCTCGAACATGTCCCCGGCCGGCGCGTACGCCGTGTCCTGCACGTCGAGGGTGGCGAGGATCTCCTTGACGTCGTCGGACGTGCCGGCCTCCGGCGAGCACTGATTGACCGAGCCGGTGACGACGAAGTCGGCGCCGAGGACGAACGCGGCGGCCACCGCCTCCGGGGATCCGAGGCCGCCGGAGGCGCCGACGCGGATCGGCTTGGCGTAGCCGTGCCGAGCCGTCATCTCCTCGCGCAGCGCGATCATCGCGGGCATCAGCGCGTACGGCGAGCGGGCGTCGGTGTGCCCGGCCGAGTCGGCCTCCACGCAGACGTCCTCACTGATCGGCAGCTCGGCGGCGGCGCCGGCCTCGTCCGGGCTGAGCGCCCCCTCCTCGACCAGCCCGCGCACGATCGCCTCCGGCGGCGGGCTCATGAACGCCTGCGCGACCTCGGGCCGCGACACCTTCGCGATCACGTGCCGTACGGCCTGCGCCTGGCCCGACGACGGGTCGCGGCGGGCGCCGGCGAACCGGTAGCGGACGAGGGGGGCCGTGATCCGAGGATAGGCGGCGGCCTCGACGTGGCGGACGTCGTGCCGCAGGTAGAGGTCGACCGTGTCGCGTTCGAGGCCGTCCTCGTGGATGTCGTACAGAAGGTTCATGCCGAATTGGCTACCGAGCTCGGCGCGGAGGGTCTGGATGGCGGCCTCGATCTCGGGCAGGGTCAGCCCGCCCGCGCCGAAGAACCCCATCAGCCCGGCGCGGCCCATCCTGATCACGAGGTCGGTCGACGCGATCCCCTTGAACATCGACCCGGCGAGATAGGCCTGCCGGACGCCGTAGTCCTCGCGGAACGCGGCTGATCCGAGGCGCGGCCGGGCGGGCACGTCCTTGGGCCAGAGCTTGGTGAGGACGTCGCCGGGGCCGATCTCCTCGATCTGGTCGACGCCCTGCTCGGCCAGGTAGCGCATGCCCTCGCGCCAGCGGACCGGGCTGTCGATCTGGGCGCGCAGGCCGTCGGCGATCGCGCCGGCCTGGTGCGGCCGGCCCGTGACGTTCGACAGCACGGGGACGCGCGGCTCGGTGAACCGCACCTCGCTGAGGGCCTCGCCGAACGCCGCCGCGGCGTCTTTCATGTAGCGCGAGTGGAAGGCCGTGGCGACGTTGAGCGGGATCACTTTGCCGCCGTCGACCTGGAACGATTTGATCGCGTCGCGAGGGCCGGCGATGACGACCTGGTCGTCGGAGTTGTCGTTGGCGACGTCGACCCCCGTGCCGTCGAGCAGGCTCTCCACTCGTTCGCGCGGCACACCGAGCACGGCCGCCATGGTGCCGCCCTTGGCCTCGGCCATCAGCTCCCCACGCCGGGCCACGAGCCGGAGCCCCGTCTCGAAGTCGAAGCAGCCGGCCGCGAACAGGGCCGCGTACTCCCCGAGGCTGTGGCCGGCCAGGTAGTCGGGCGTGCCGCGCTCCTCCGCGCGGGCGAGGTAGCCGAGCGCCGAGACCGTGTAGAGCGCCGGCTGGACGTAGCGGGTGTCGCGCAGCCGCGCCGCGTCCTCGCACAGCTCCTTGACCGAGTAGCCGAGGATCTCGTCGGCGCCGGCGCACATGTCGGGATAGCGGTCGAGGATCCCCGCTCCCATGCCTCGGCGCTGGGAGCCCTGCCCGGGGAACAGGCATGCGACGGCCATCACACACGCTCCCAGGGGAAGCGCTTCTCGCTCGCGTAGTCGGTCAGGCGCCGGCGCACCTCCGGCGACGACATGAGGCGTCCGAACTCGCCGACCGCGGTGCGCTCCATCTCCTCGGACATGATCCACATGTCCTGGAAGTAGCGTTTCATCGCGCCGATGATGGAGACGTCCAGCTTGGTCAGGCGGTAGGCCAGGCGCCGGATGAGCGGCTCGGCGTCCCCGGCGACCTCGTCGACCAGGTGGAACCGCCACGCCTCGGCCGCCTCGACCGGCTGGGTGCTGAAGGTCATGGCGTACGCCTTCTGGAAGCCGGCGCGCCGGATCAGGAAGGGCAGCACGCAGCAGGGCAGCAGCCCCCAGAGGGCCTCGGGCAAACTGAACGCGCTGCGCTCGGTCGCGTAGACGAAGTCGCTCGCGGCCGCCAGCCCGACCCCGCCGCCCGCCACCTTGCCGTCGACCTTGGCCACGATCGCCCGCGGCGTCGTCGTGAAACGCTTGAGCAGGGCGAAGAACTCAGCCCCGCCTTCCTCGGGCGCGGCCGTCGTGGCGGCCTCGTCGAGGTTGAGGCCTGTGCAGAACACTCCGTCGCCGCCTTCGAGGACGAGGACGCGGCAGTCGGGCGAGCGCTCCGCCTCGTCGATGGCGGCGTGGATATCCTTGATCGTCCCGGCGTCGATGACGTCCCGGATTCGAAGCCGTACGGTCACAGGCATTGTCAGCTCCAGCGGTACTCACGATGGAAACCCGCGATCCGGTCGAGGATCAGCAGGCCGCGGTCCTTGAGCAGCGGCTCGTAGGGCGCCATGTCGAACACCGCGTCGCGCACGCCGAAGACCCGGTCCGCGCTGCGGTCGGTGATCTCGTCGAACTCCTCGACCGTGATCTCCTGCCGCTCGTCGAGCGCGCCGGCCACGCTCGTCACCGGCCGCGCGCCGGGCGGGATCACGCCGCTGAAGAACTCCGAGGCACAGCCCGAGCCGTACGAGAAGAGCCCGACGCGCTTCGGCGCGGAGCTTCCGCCGTTCTCATAGAGACTCACAAGGAGAGAGCAGAGGGCCAGGTAGAGGGCGGCGGAGAAGGTGTTGCCCACCCGTTGCGCGTACGCGAGCGACGGCCCGACCCGGGCCGCGAAGTCGGCCTCGATCTCCGCCTGGCCCAGCCCCTTCTGCTTGCGCAGCAGCATGCGGTGGGCGCCCTTCACCATGCCGGCGAACGGCGTGTGGAACGCGAGGTAGTCGAAGGTGTCGAGGATGTCGGCGCCCGCGACCCGCTTCTGGTAGGCGGCGAAGCTCTCCTCGGCGCAGCGCATGTAGGCGAGCAGCGACAGGTCGGGATCGACCACGTCGGTGTCGTGCCGGGGCCGCAGCGTGTCCATGACCTCGAAGGTGTGGTAGCCGTTGGCTCCCCGGTCGAGGGCCAGCACCTGCGCCTGGTCGCCGACGAGCATCGCGACCGCGCCGGCGCCTTCAGACGGCTCCCAGTAGGAGGCCTTCTCCGTGGCGCTCGCCGCGTCGGTCGCGATCACCAGGGCCTTCGTGCCGGGCACTGGGTCGGCGCCGACGATCCCGGCCGCGCTCTGCAGCGCCGCCGTACCGCCGTAACAGGCGTGCTTGACCTCGAACGAGCGGCAGGCCGCGCCGAGATCGAGGTAGTGGTGGACGTACGTGCTGATCGGCTTGCCGAAGTCGAGCCCCGACTCGGTGCCGACGACCAGCGTCTCCACGCGCTGCCGCTCGGCCGGCGACAGCGCGGCGAGCAGCGGCCTGGCCGCGTTGACGGCGTTGGTGACCGGATCCTCGCAGGGCAGGTTGACCGACCGCTCCGCCATCATGAGGTTCGCGAAGCGGCCCATGTCCAGGTTGCGGGCCTCGAACAGCCGCCGCACGTCCACGTAGGCGCGGCCCACGTAGGCGTTGATCGCCTCGATGCCGAGGGTCATGACGGCCTTACGTACGGGGCCAGCACGACGTCGTGAATGCTGCCCGGCGCGAACAGCTGATCCCAGCCACCGCCGCCGGGGACGCGTTCGACGTCGTAGACCTGCTTGTGCATGGTCTCGCCGCGGTCGGCGTCCTGGACGAGCCGGTAGTCCTCCAGGCCGCGCAGGTGGATCAGGCAGTGGAGGCGGTCCTGGCGGCCCCACGTCTGCTCGTAGATGAAGGCCGTGGCCCGGCCCGGCAGGGCGTCGTTGAGGTGGGACGACCAGTCGTACAGGAACCGGCGGGCCTGCTCGCGGTACTCGTACTTGGCGTCGCCGGTGCGAAGCACGATGGCGCCCGCGTTGGCCGAGTTGAGCTGCGTGTCCTGGGGCTGGGTCGTCTGGTAGGTGGCCGGTGGCACGAACATGTCGTCGGCGTGCTCGGCCTGGGAGAACCCGTGCTGCGGGCACATGATCGTCTCTTGCAGGCTGCCGTAGAGGAACATCTTCTCCCAGTTGCCGCCGCCCTTCTTGGGCAGCCGGTCACGCTGCGAGATGTCCTGGAAGTCGGCGTCGTGGTCGACCATCTCGATCAGCCTGCTGTAGAGCTCGGGCGACTTCATGTGCACGAGCCAGTGCAGTCGGTCCCGTACGCCGAGGACCTCCTCGTAGAGGAAGGTCGACGCCACACCCGCCTGGGCGCGGTTCATGTAGTCGATCAGCTCGACGCTGAAGTCGCGGCCCTCGCGGGCCATGCCGTACTCGAGCATGCCGACCCGGTGGATGATCAGGCCGCTGTTCCCCGAGTGCAGCAGCCGCTCCGGCGCCAGCGATGTCTGGCTCAGCGCTGAGGTCGTGCCGTGTGAGGTCATATTCACGAACTTCGTCCGAGCGGGCCGGAATCGTCCGCTCAATATTGAGCAGACGATCTACATCGCGTAACGGTTGATGGTTGTGTGCTCGCTCTGTCTCCGCCCACCCCTGCCCCCATCCCACCGCTGGGCGCTCACGAGCTGCTCATTTTCATGCTTCAGGTAGGTCTGCTGCTGCTTCTCGCGACCGTCCTCGGCCGGCTCGCCGTACGGCTCGGCATGCCCGCCATCGTCGGCGAGCTGTCGGTGGGCGTCGTGCTGGGCCCGTCCCTGCTCGCGCACGTCGCGCCGGCCGTCTCGCACTGGCTGATCCCGGCCGACCCGGCCCAGCTCCACCTGCTCGACGCGGTCGCCCAGATCGGCGTGCTGCTGCTGGTCGGCATCACGGGCATCCAGCTCGACCTCGGCATGGTCCGCCGCCGCGGCGCCACCGCCGCCAAGGTCAGCGTCGCCGGGCTGGTCATTCCGCTCGCGCTCGGCGTCGCCATGGGCTTCCTGCTGCCCCGTGAGCCGCTGGCCGGAAAGACCGACCCGACGGTGTTCGCCCTGTTCGTCGGGGTGGCCATCTGCGTCAGCGCCATCCCCGTGATCGCCAAGACGCTGCAGGACATGCACCTGCTCCACCGCGACGTGGGCCAGCTGTGCCTGAGCGCCGGCATGGTCGACGACGCGTTCGGCTGGTTCATGCTGTCGATCGTGTCGGCCATGGCCACCACCGGTGTGCGCACCGGCCAGATCCTGCTGTCGCTGCTCTCGCTTGCCCTGCTGATCCCCCTCGCCCTGTGGATCGGCCGGCCTCTGGTCCGCCTCGCCCTCCGCGCCGCCACCGGCCCAGAAAAGCCGCCGGGCCTGGTCATCGCCGTCGTGGTGGTGCTCGTCCTGCTGTTCGCGGCCGGCACCCACGCGCTCCAGTTCGAGGCCGTGCTCGGGGCGTTCCTGTGCGGCATCCTGATCGGCCGATCCGGCTACGTGCGCCCTGAATGGATGGCGCCGCTCCACTCGGTCGTCCTCTGCGTCTTCGCCCCGCTGTTCTTCGCCACCGCGGGCCTCCGGATGGATCTCACGCTGCTCGGCGACCCCACCGTGCTCGCGGCGGCCATCGTGGTCCTGGCGGTGGCCGTGATCGGCAAGTTCGCCGGGGCGTACATCGGGGCCCGGCTCAGCCACCTGAACGGCTGGCAGGCGCTCGCGCTCGGCGCCGGCATGAACGCCCGCGGCGTGATCGAGGTCATCGTCGCCATGGTCGGCCTGCGCCTCGGCGTGATCACGACGGCCATGTACACCATCGTGATCCTCGTGGCCATCGTCACCTCCCTGATGGCCCCGCCCGTCCTCCGCTTCGCCATGGCCCGCGTCCGCCCCACCTCCGAAGAGGCCACCCGCGGCGCCCACCAGGACCGCCTCGTCACGCTCTCGACCAGCCGACCTTGACGCATGCCGGTTAGGGTGGGGGCGATGGACGAGAATCGGGCCCGGCGGGTCGTCGACGCGCTCCGCGAGCGCGGGATCAACGGGCATCTGGCACGCGTCGGGGTCGATCAGTTCGGGATCCGCGTGACCCTGCCCGACGGCCGTGAGGCCGACTGGGACACCGACGGCACGGCCGGGCTCGAGGCGCAGGTCATGCGCAACGGCGTCCTGGTCGGCTTCGTGCCGGTGATCGAAGGCTCGGAGGATTTCACCGAGGAGCAGGTCATCGACGCCATCTCGCGCACCGACTACGACCAGCCGATCGCCCGCCAGCGCGCCGTGGCGCCGCCGCCCGCGCCCCCGCTGCCTCGAGTGGGCGGCCTCTTCCGCCGCTTCCTCGACGGCTTCCGTTACCGCTGATCCGCGTACCACTGACACGCTTGCCACTGACCCGCCTATCAGATCGGGAGGCCGGCGATGAGCGCGGACACCGTCGTCGCCATCTGCGCCACCGCCATCGCCGTCGCCTCGCTCACGGTCTCGGTGATAGAGGGCCGCGCCTCACGGCGGCACAATCGCCTTTCGGTCCGGCCGCTGCTGCAGCTGACCACGCGATTTCACCCCGGTGATTCGGCCGGCCTGTTGCTGACCAATTCCGGCCTCGGGCCTGCCATCATCGTCAAAACCGCCCTGTGGCTGGACGGCAAGCACGTGGGAGAATACAACCAGGCGAATGTCGACAAGGTCCGCGACCCGTTAGCCTTCCGCCCGTCCGCCGTCACCTTCGGCGGCCGCCCTTTCCTCGCCACCGACTACAGCCGATTCCTGCTGCTGGTCGAGCCGTACGACCCTGACGAACACGCCGAGTTCGCCGACCTGCTCATCCGCCGCCTCCGGGTCGAAATCCACTACGAATCCCTCTACGGCCGCGAAAACTACACCACCTCCTGGCCCAACCGCCCATCCTCCGGCTCGGCCTGAATCCTGAATCCCTGATGGTGATGATCGCTCGCAACGGACAATCCACTGACACGAGCCGTGATCGTCTGAAGGTCAGACCTGGCGGCTGGCCCGACTGGCCCGGCTGCAGCCTCCAATGGCCCAGGCTGCAGCCTGTAGGGGCGGTTGACGGGGTGTGCCTCCGGCGGGGGCGCTCGGACTCCGGGATGGTGTCACCCCCTTCCCGTCCGTCCTCGACCCTGGGCGAGCTCAGCAGACCGCCTCCTTCGGTTCAAGCCCGGCTGTGCGGGTTGGCGTCCGGGTGCTGTGGAAGGGTGCCGGGCTCATGTACACGCGAAGCCGGGCGTGCACCTTCGTCGTCGGCCCGCTTCTGCTTCGCTTCGGGTCGAGGGCGGACGGGAAGGTGGCTTCGGGGGCTGGTGGGGCCGCCCCGCCCTACCGTCTCCATGCACCACGCCTCCACCTCCACGCACCACAACCTCCATCTCCATGCACCACACCTCCACCTCCACGCACCACAACCTCCATCTCCATGCACCACACCTCCATCTCCATCGACCACGCATCCGCCTCCATGCACCACAACCCCCGCCTCCATGCGGGACGCCCCGTCCGCACCCAGCTCGCGCCCCGCTCCCGCGACGCCCGTTCCACGCCCATGCCCCGCGTCCGTGATGCCCAGCGTCCGGAATACTCCCGTTTCCGTGCCGGGGTGAGCCGTTCGGCGCGGGACACCTCTGTCCCACGCGCGGGACGCCGGGTCCCGCACGAGTGAGCCGCCCTCCGCCTCCCCGCTGCGGGCCGGGCCTAGTCGTGGTCAATGGTGTCGTTCCGATCGCCTTTCTATGTGCGCATGCGCGGGGGCCGGGCACCCAAGTAGGTGAGCACCCACCGCCCGTCCGCACCCTGGCCCAGCCGGTAACGCTCCGGATGGGTCGAGCGGTCGCGGTTATGGAAAGCGCAGCACGGAGCCAGCCGATCCAGATCGGTGCGCCCACCCGCCGCCCACGGGTCGACATGGTCGATCTGGCACAAATGCGCCGGAATCGGGCAACCCTCAGCGATACACGACCCGTACATGACATACAGCGCCCGACGCTGAGCCGGAGTGGCCAACCGCACCGCCCGCCCCATGTTCAGAACCCGTCCGTCAGCATCCAAGACCATCCGAATCAAGCGCGAGGTGCGGGCCAATCGATGCACGTCGGCGATCGGCAGCAGCTGTCCGGTGGCCAGCAGCAGTCCGGGCAGCATCCGTCCCGGCGCCGTCAATCCGGCCGCCCATTCCCGCCACACCGCCCGATCCTGGCCCGGTGGCCAATCCGGTCGCACCGCCCGATCCTGGCCGGATGCCGCATCCTGTCCCGGCGCCGCCCGCCCCGCTCCCGACCCGGTTCCGGGCCTGGTTCCTGACCCGGTTCCGGGCCTGGTTCCGGGCACTGTTCCGGGCTCGGCTCCGGGCTCGGCTCCGGACTCGGCCCCAAGCACTGTTCTCGGCTCGGTTCCGGGCACCGTTCCGGGCTCGGTTCTCAGCTCCGCTACCGGCGCGGTTCCCCGGTCCTGCCCTCGTCGCGTTTCCGGTGGGGCTGTCTCCGGTGTCGCTGTCCCTGCGGCACGCGGGCCGCTGGCCTGCGGGTCGCACGCCTGCGGGTCGGCAGGCTGGCGATCTTCGGCCGGTGTCTTGGCAGGCGGTGGCGCTGTGGCCGGGCCTATGCAGGTGCGGGCCGTGGATGTCGACCTGGAGGTCGAAGGCGCGCGCTGTGCGGTCGATGACGCAGAAGATGACGCGACCGATGACGACGCCGCCGACGACGCGGCCGAGAGTGACGTGACCGTGGCGGGATGCGTGGGTGTGGCCGGGTTGCCATAGGGACCGGACGGGGTGGTGCCGGATGGTTCGGGCCGGTCGTGGGGTGGTTCGGGCCGGTCGTGGGGTGGTTCGGGTGGGTCGTCGGGCAGGGACTCGGCCCGCACCACGACCAGCAGTTCGGTGGTGACGTTGCCGATCAGCAGCTGGTCGAAGGCGTCGGCGTTGCGGACCTCCGGGGGCCGGTCATCGCCTTCGGCGCGCGGCCGCGCATACGCGTCCAGCAAGGCCCGCAACCGGGCGCCCGCCTCAGGCGGCAGCAGGAAAGAGCCCTCCATCCCACCCGCGGCGTTCTCGTGCACCAGCAGGTAGCGCTCGGCGTCCAGCTCGCGTGCCCGCCGCTCGATGATGCCCGGCTCCAGCAACCCGGCCAGATAGCGGCCCGCCCGGGCCACCTCCGCCGGGCTCGCCGCATCGGCCAACGCCAGCAGAATCGGCTCGGCCACACGCACCTGCTCATCATCCAGGCCGGTGATCGCGCCGCAGAGGGCTGATGCGGCGCCCTCCGACAGAGTGCCGGCGGCGAACCGCTCACCGGCTTCGGGCAGCCGGGCCAGCCCGGCCGCCAAGCCCAGCAACCGGCCCGCCCCGGCCACGCTCATCCCACCGGCTGCTCGAAGCCAGGTCCGAGTGGAGGCATGCCCCGCGGCTTTGGCCTGCCCGCTGGAGTGGACCCGCTCGACCCGCCTGGCGATCGACGCGCTGACCCAATCCCGGACCGCCATCAACTCCTCCGCCTCGGCCATGCACACATCCGCCTGATCGGGGGCATCGGCCGCCGCCACCGCCCGCGCAAGGGTCGTGAGCCGCCCGATCAACACCGCCACCGAAACGGGCGGCGGGAGCGGCGCCTCTCCAGCATGCTCGTGGGCCGGGGTTTGCTGGGGGCCTGGGGAGGGATCGTCGGGTCCGAGGTGGTTGACGACGCCGGAGGAGGGGCCAGGGTCGCCGTCGACGGATCCGTCAGCGGCACCGTCAGCGGCACCGTCAGCGGCACCGTCAGCGGCACCGTCAGCGGCACCGTCAGCGGCACCGTCAGCGGCACCGTCAGCGGCACCGTCAGCGGCACCGTCAGCGGCACCGTCAGCGGCACCGTCGAGGCTGTGGGCGGGGCTGGCGTTGGGGCTGAGGCTGGGGTCGGGGGATGGCGCGGGCTTCGGTGGGGAGGGGGGCGAGGAGGTAGGTGAGGGGGTGACCGCGTGCAGAGGGGGATCGCTCGGCGCGGGAGCGGGCAGGAGGGGCGTTCGAAGTGGCGTGGCGGGCATTCGACCCCCTCCTTCTCCCTGGTGCAACGGCTCACTCAATTTTCTCTCAAGTCAACCGAATACGCGAACGACAAACACGGCACACGCGGCATTTCAACAAATGAATTAGATAATTTTTTCGATGATCGAGCGGCCGGTCCTGGCTGCTGTCAGCCCGGGGCTGCGGCCATGAGTGGGGCCGGGGGCGGCACGTCTGCGGACGCGACCAGGTCTGCAGCATCCGCTCCCGGAACCGGGACGCCTTGCCGGAGGCGCCTCCCCCGTCAACAAGTCCTATAGGCGGCAGCTTCTATAGGCGGCAGCCGTGTCAGTGCGGGGGTCATGTTCTCTCGGCCAGCGAGCTGCCTACGGTGGTGCTCGAAGGAGGTGTGGAAACAGCCGAAAGAGCGCTGAAGTCATCTGCTCCATCGTTGGTCATGATTTGAGCATCTCGTACGTGATGGCGGTGGCCAGACCGTAGCCGACGTGTGGGATGAGGTCGGCGAGCCAGCCTCGAGGGCCCCATGTCCTCACGTCGGTGACGCCGAGCGCGGCCATCGGGGCGTCGGCGGTAACGAGCGCCGCCAGGCCGACCCCGGCCGCCGCGAGCGGGACGGGGCAGCGGGGCACGACCGCGCGGAACAGGCCGTAGACGGCGCCGCAGCCGAGGCCCGCGGCGATGCCGAGCAGGGGTCCGATGCCCTCGCGCCTGGCCTCTGCCTTCTCGCCCAAGTCCACACCGGTCCGCCGCGCCAGTTCGCCGGCGGTGTCCTCCGGCAGCGAGCTCGGCGGCCGTCCCCGTACGGCCATGTCCAGATATGTCATTACGTTCAGTGCCGTGACTCCCGCGGCTCCCGCGATCAGTCCGGCCCCGATTTTGCCCAGCGTGCCATCCATGCTTATCGCGTACCCCGGAGGCGGTACGCAGACGGCGATGCGCCGGTCAATAGGTGGCCTTTCGGGCGATGCGGGTGATGGCCGGTGATGGCCGGTGATGGCCAGTGATGGCCAGTGATGGCCAGTGATGGCCGGTGATGGCCGGTGATGGCCTACTCTTTCGTGGATCCGGGCCGTCGCTGTTTCGGTCGGTGATTATGCTCGGGCGGATGAGCGGTCTGCGTATTCAGGTGACCTCGGTGACGATCACCACTCCGGATCCGCGCGCGCTTGCCGCCTTCTACGCGCGCCTGCTTGGCCGGCCGGTCACGACGGAGGAAGGTCCGCTTCCCGGCGAACCCGCAGAGGCCGGCTGGGCGCAGATCCGGCCCACGGAGGGTAGCTCCGAGCCGTCGCTCAACTTCGAATATGAGCGGCAGTGGAAGACGCCGGTGTGGCCGAGCGAGCCGGGCGCCCAGAACGCGACGCAGCATCTGGACATCCTCGTCTCCGATCTCGACGCGGCGACCGAGCATGCCATCCAGGCCGGGGCGACGCTGGCGGACTTCCAGCCGCAGGAGACGGTCCGGGTGCTGTTCGATCCCGTCGGCCACCCCTTCTGCCTGTTCGTCTGACCTGCCCCCCGACGTTTCGTCGGCGCTCCTTGGGTACAGGCCGGGGCGTCCTGCAGGGCTGCTGGGAGCGGCGAGACCGGGTGGCGCCGCGGCTCCCGGCGGCGCTCGCGCTCGTGGTCGGGCTCATCGGCATCGACCGGCCGTCGATGTGGCAGCACGAGGCCACCACCTACGTTCTGGCCTCGCGGCCGCTGCCGCAACTGTGGCTCGCCCTGGCCAACGTCGACGCCGTGCACGGCGCCTTCTATCTGCTCATCCACCTTCTGCTGTCGGCCGCCGGGTCGCTGGCGCCGCCCGAGGTCCTCAGCCGGCTCCCATCGGCGCTGGCCACCGCCGCAGCCGCGCTGGGAGTGGCCGCCGTGGGTCGCGCCGCCGCCACGTTGACGGCGGGCGTCTGCGCCGGGACCGTCTTCGCGCTCAGCCCCGTGATCTGCTACTACGCCCAGGAGGGCCGATCCCCGGCGCTGGTCGCCGCTTCTGTCGTAGCGGCCACGTACGCGCTGGTCCGTGCGGCCGGCACGCCGGAGCGGTGGGGGTGGTGGGCGGGATATGCCACGGCGATCACGGCGGGCTGCCTGCTCAACCTGTTCGCCGCCCTCGCCTTGGCCGCCCACGCGATCACCCTGGTCGCCTGGCGAACCCCTTGGCCGGTGCTGGTGCGCTGGGCTTCCGCGGGAGCGCTCGGCCTGGCCTGCGCCGCGCCTGTCGCCTGGGTCGCATCCGGGCAGCAAGGCCAGATCGCCGGGCTGACCCGCCCCACCTGGACCACCGTCGGCGCGCTGATCACCCGCTTCGCCGGCGCGGGTCTTCTCCTCGCCCTCATCATCGCCATGGCCGTCGTGGCCGTGGCCCGGCGACCCCTCGCCGGTCTGACGGCCGTGGCCCTCCCCCTGGCCCTCGTCCCGCCTGCTGTGCTGCTGGCCGTCTCACAGATCCACCCGTACTTCCAGGACCGCTATGTCCTGTACGCGGTGGCAGGCGTGGCCTGGCTCGCCGGCTCCGGCATCGCGACGGCGGCGAGCCTGACCAGTCGAAAGGCCAGCAAGGTGGCCGGCGTCGCGGCGGGCGGCGTCGCGCTGATCCTGGTGGGCGTTCTCGTCCTGGCGGCCCAAGCGCAGGTCCGCCGCCTGGACAGCCGCCGCGACGACCCCGCCTCGGCGGCGCGCATCCTGGCCGCCGAGGCCCTCCCCGGCGACGCGGTCGTCTACCTGCCGTCCGTACGCCGCATCGTCGCCGAGGCCTACCCCGGCGACTTCCGCCTCGTACGCGATGCCGCCCTGAAGACCACCGGCGCCGAATCCGGCACCCTGGCCGGGCGCGAACTGTCCGGCGAGGAGATCGCCGCATCCCTCGCCACGGCCCCACGCGTGTGGGTGATCAGCCGCACGCATGCCACACCCGAGAGCCTCGACAGCGCCGAAGACCAGACCAAGCAATATCTGCTGCGCGAGAACTACCGCCAGGCCCAGCGCACCGAAGTCCTCGGCTACGCCGTACGCCTCTACGTCCGGACTCCCACCAGTTGAGAGCGGTGACCCTGGGTGGGTCAGGGCGCGCCGTCGAGGAGCCCGGCGTCATGGGCCAGCAGGGCGATCTGCACCCGGTTGTTGAGGTCGAGCTTGGTCAGGATGCTGGACACATGGGTCTTGATCGTCGGGACGCTGAGGTGGAGGACGGCGCCGATCTCGGCGTTGGACCTGCCCTGGCCCACACCGACGGCGACGTCGCGCTCGCGTTCGTTCAGGACGGCGAGGCGTTGGCGCGCCTGAGCGCGGCGGTCGTGGTCGTCGCCGGCCACCCGGGCGATCAGCCGCCGGGTCACGGCTGGAGACAGTACGGGCAGGCCCTGGGCCACCTGCCGGACCGCGGCCACGATCTCCCCTGGCGGGGTGTCCTTCAGCAGGAAGCCCGCGGCTCCGGCGCGGAGCGCGCGAAGCACGTGCTCGTCGGCGTCGAACGTGGTCAGGACGATGACCTCCGGCGCGCCCCGGCGGGCGCGGAGGGCCGCGGTGGCGGCCAGGCCGTCCATGACCGGCATCCTGATGTCCATCAGCACCACGTCGGGGGCATGCCGCTCCACCAGCGGCAGCGCCTGCGCGCCGTCGCCCGCCTCGGCCACGACCCGGATGTCGGGCGCGCCGCCGAGCATCATGGTCAGGCCGGCGCGCACCAGCGGGTCGTCGTCGACGATCAGCACGCCGACCGTGTCATGGGCGGTCACGGTGGCCACGGTAGCCAGGCCGCCACGCGCCAGCCACCGCCGGGGGCGGGCCCGTGGTCGAGGCGGCCACCGGCGAGCGAGACGCGTTCGGCCAGCCCGGCGAGCCCCTGCCCAGGGCGTACGTCGGACCGGACGGCATCGGCGGACGGGACGCCGTTCGCGATCTCGATCGTCAGGCCCTCGCCCGACCCGCCCGTGACGCGTACGGAGACCTCGGCGCCCGGCGCGTGCTTGCGCGCGTTGGTCAGGGCTTCCTGGACGACCCGGTAGGCGGTGCGGCCCGCCTGCCCGGGCACGCCGTCGCCCACCTCCTCGCGCAGGTCCAGCCGCATGCCCGCGAGCCGCGACTCGGCGACCAGTTGCCGCAGGTCGGCGAATCCGGGCTGGGGCAGCTCCCCCACCGGGGCGCGTAGCACCCCGATGACCTCACGCAGGTCCTGCAACGCCTGGTGGGCGCTCTCACGGATCACCTTGGCCGCGCGGGCGACGTCCTCAGGCGGCGCGTCCGGATGGAACTCCAGCGCGCCCGCGTGCACGCTGAGCAGCGACAACCGATGCCCGAGCACGTCGTGGATCTCCCGGGCGATCGCCTCGCGCGTCTGGTGCTGTGCCTGCTCGGCGCGTAGCCGCATCTCGGTCGCGGCGCGTTCCTCACGGTCGCGGATCGACAGCTTGAGGCGGCGCCGGTGATACACGAACAGACCCCAGCCGACCGCCGCCCCCTGCAGCGCGACGCCCAGCGTCAACAGCACCGGGCCCGGCACGCCCGGGTCGGGGCGCACCAGGACGTACGTGATCGCGGCGACCAGGCTCAGCCCGAAGACGGCTCCCGTGGTACGCGGCGGGCGATGCACCGCGACCGTGAACAGCGCCACCAGCATGGCCCCCGAGACCAGCTCGAAGAAGGCCGACAGGACCACCAGGACGACGGCCAGCTCGACCGGCCGGCGCCGGCGCAGCCACAGGGCGGCGCAGCTCAGCACGCCTACGAACTGGTCGAGGTCGAACAGCCAATGCGGGATCGGCAGCGCGCCCGAGCCGATCCGGTCGGCGGAGGTCCATATGCCGAGGCCCACCGCGAACAGGAACAGGCAGGTGTCCACGACCCACTCGCGTAGGCCGCGGCGCCGGCCCGCAGGTGCGGTCGCGGAAATGTCCATACGCACGCGAGCGTACGTCGTGACCTCGAACGGCACGCCACCCGGACAGCGGATCGATACCAAAGTCGGGCGGCTCCATCCTTCGGTCGCCCCGCGTGCCGCGAAGGCCAGACGTCCGTCACGCACGTCGGGCCCGGCGATCGATCCGCGCCGAGCACGGCCTTTCCTAGCGTGGCGGCATGCGTGATGGCCTTCAGTTCTTCGGGCTCTACCTCTTCGCCGCGGGGATCAGCGGAACCGTCGACCACATGGTCGGCCAGCCGTTCATGGGCGCGATCCTCAACCTCTTCAACCGCGTGGTCATCCCGCACGTGGGATTCCTGACCGGCTACGAGATCGTCGCGAACCTGACCGTGTCGGTGCTCGGAGCCGTACTGATCATCGCCGTCGAACGGATCCGGCCATGACGTCACCCACCCCGGCCCGCCGCTCACGCTGGGCCCTGGCGGCCGGGCTCCTGGTCCTCGCGCCGGTGTGCGCCGAGTACATCACCGGCTACGACGACACGACCGGCGACTTCCTCGCGCTCACCTTCGGCCTGATCATCTTCGCCCCTCTGTACGGCGCGCCCGCGCTCCTCCTGCGCGAGACGGCCCGGCGCTTCGGCGTACGGTGGCCGGGGATCCTCGCCCTCGGGCTGGCGTTCGGGATCATCCAGGCCGGAGTGATCGACCAGTCGCTGTTCAGCGGCTCGTATCGGGACATCGCGGGCTGGGACGAGGCCTATGCGGCCACTGTCGTTCAACCGCTGGGATTGAGCGCGGCCAACGCCCTGAACTTCCTCACCGGGCATGCCGTCTGGAGCTTCGCGATCCCCATCGCACTGGTCGAGGCCCTGGCGCCCGCACGGTCGCACCGGCCTTGGCTGCGGGCGCCCGGCCTCGTCGTGACCTGCCTGCTCTATCTGGGGGCGGCGGCCCTCGTCCTTTCCGACCACCTGCAGAACGAGAAGGATCACGCGTCGGCCGGGCAGATCATCGGCTCGCTCGCCGCCGTGGGCGCGCTGGCGGCCTTCGCCTTCACTAGGAGCAGGCACGCTCCGCGCCCCCGCGACGGAGCCGTGCCTGCGCCTGTCGTGATCGGCCTGCTCAGCCTGGCCGCGGCGGTCGGTTTCAACCTCCTGCCGCAGTCCTGGCCGGGCGTGTGGGCGGGAGCGGCCCTGGTGGCGGCCGCCGCCTGGTACGTCACCCGCCTGTCCCGATCACCGTTCTGGGATGGCCGCCACATCGTCGCCCTCGTGACGGGCGCGCTGCTGGCCCGGGCGGCCATCGGATTCTTCGCCGTACCACTGGGAGAGGTGCCGGCGGTCGCCAAATACGCTCACAACATCGTTTTCTTCGCCGGCGCCGCCCTCCTCTGCGCCCGCGCCGCCGTCATCGCCCGGCGGGCCGACATGGCTAGTCGGCCACCATGCGGGGCCGCCAGCGGCCGTGTTCGCGCTGACGGCGGACGACGTACGTACCAGGCGCGCATCCCGTGGCGCCGTGCTCCGGATGCAGGAGATAGACGGGGGCGAGCGCCTCGAACGCGGCGATACCCAGATTGAGGGCGTCGAAGAGCCGGGGCGTCCAGCGGCAGGTGCGCGGCTCGGCGACGAGCGAGTGCGGGTTGCCCCCGGCCTCGCCGCGGAGCAGCTCGACGCCTTCGGACGGCACGTCATGCCACTGGAGGGCGGGCCGGAGGCGTACCTCCGACCTGACGAACTCGTAGGGGATGACGAGCAGGTCGCCCTGGGCCTGCGGCCCTTCGACGACGGGAATGGAGATCGACTGTTCCAGGTGGCCGAGCACGGTCAGGCCGGTCTGGTGGGTCAGGGTTGCGAGAGTCACGGTCATGAGATCACCTTTTGGGTCGGCTCAGGTGCGGCGGGCGAGAAGGGAGTACTGGTCGGGCGTGAGCCCGTACGTCCATGCGGCCGCGGCAACGGGATCGTCCACCCAGGGCGGGACGACCAGCCCGTAGCGGCGGCGCGTGCCGTCGCGCTCGAGGGAGCCGTTGACGGCGAGCAGCACGCGGCTCTGCTGGTGCCAGTGGTAGAGGCGCAGCTCGGAACCGGGATTGCCCGGATCGGGCGCGGTGGCGAGCAGGCGCAGCCGGGCCTGTTCGATGTACGCGGCCCAGCCCAGATTCTCGATGGCGCATCGCCTGACCTCGACGTTGCGCTCACGCCGGATGCGCGCGGCGCACGGATCGGTGACCACCCACGCGGGCACCAGCCGTCCGTGCCAGAAGTACACGCCCCAGCCGTCGGCGTAACCGATGGCCGGTCCGGTGGCGCTGTGCAGCCGGAGCGCGCCGTCTCGCCCCGCCTCTTCGGCATGTACGGCTACCGGCCGCTCCGAGACAAGGCACACGTGCTCGTCGGGCCACCACCCACCGCACGAGCGGAACGCCGAGATCCACAGGTCGAGTTGCTCATGGTCGAACCCGCAACCGGCGACACGCCGATAGGCGTCGAACACGGCGGTCCAGGGGAAGGTCAGCGTGTTGTACCAGGCGGTGAGCCGGCGGTCCTCCTCCTCGTGCGCCTCCAGCAGGGCCGTCCGGAACAGCACGGCCGAGTTGGTGAGCGGCGCGCTCACTTCGCCGTCGATGTATCGCACCACGGCAGGTGGAATCCGGGCGTCGACGTCGGCGGTGAACGCCATCGCGAGCTGGGACAACCGACCGGCCAACGGCGGGACGGGCGACCGCTCCGGTAAAAGCGCGCGCCCGCCCGGCGGAACGGTGACCGCGGCGGAAAGCGGCGACTGGACCCAGTGGAAACGTGGCGGCCGTAATCCGATCAGGCGGTAGAGGCCGCTGATGGCCGCCTCAGCGGCCGGACGATCGGCGGGTTTGGTCGAATGCGACCAATCCAGCCATTCAGCGCGGATCTCGGCAGCATCCCGCTGCCCGCGATCCTTCATCGGCTGAGGGCGACTGCGCCCTTTCTGTCGATCACGCCTCAGATGGTGACAGACGCCTCTGCCGCCTGTCCACACCACGCGTCCTGGAGATGTCGTACCCCCGGGCTAGGGTTCGTCGGGAGGATCGGACGAGGGAGGATCATGAACGACGAGCCGAGGATCGTGGAGCGCGAGGCCCAGGCGTTCGCGGGGATCGTGGGAGACGTGACGATGGACACCATCCCGGAGATCGCCGATCGGCTCGGCGAGGTGTTCGGCCGGCTGACCGCGCAGGGGATGGAGCCGGTGGCCGCGCCGTTCTTCAAATACGAGCTGATCGACATGCCCCGGCTCCGGATCGTGGCGGGCTTCCCGATCGCCGAGCCCGAGGCGGGTCTCCCCGAGCGTGACGGCGACGTGTTCTTCGACACCCTGCCCGCCGGTCGCTATGTGACGGTCGCTCACACGGGGCACCCGCAGGAGCTCGAAGCGGTCACCGGCGAGCTGCTGGCCTGGGCCGCCGAACGCGGCCTGAGCTGGGATATGACGCCGACCCCTGAGGGCGAGCGGTGGGGCTGCCGGCTCGAGATCTACCAGACCGACCCCCGCGTCGAGCCCGACATGTCCAAGTGGACCACCGACCTCGCCTTCCGCCTGGAGTCCTAAGGAGCGTCTGACAAATGCGGCCCGTCGCGAGCGGCATCGCGGGGGTCATGGCTCACCAGCGGATCACGGTGGCAGCCCAGGTGTAGCCGGTGCCGGCGGCCAGGAGCAGGACGAGGTCGCCGGAGGCCAGCCGCCCCGCCCGATGGGCGCGGTCGAGGGCGAGCAGCGGATCGACGCCGCTCATGTGGCCGGTGTCGTCCAGATAGGTCGCCTGATCGGCGGACACCCCGAGGTGCTTCAAGATGGCCTCGTGCAGCGACCGTTTGAGGTGGATGACGCACACGTGGCCGATGTCACGGCGGGCCGCCTGCGATCGCTGCAGCGCCCCGTCGGCGGCCGCCAGGAAGTTGCGCAGGGTGACCGGGTCCAGCCGCTCCTTCAGCGAGGCCGGGTCAGGGACGTCGAGGTGATGCCGACCGGCCAGCACGGTGTCGACGCCGGCCGGCTCCACGCTGCCGCCCCCGGGCACCATCACGTCCAGCGAGAACGACCCATCGGTGATCATGTGGCAGCCGAGCACCTCGCGCGGCACGGGCGCGGCCGACCGGTCCTTCACCAGGAGGGCGGCGACCGCGCCGTCTCCGAAGTCGTAGGCGAACCGGGTGCGCGGATTGGCGAGGTCGATCAGGTGCGACTCCCGGCTCGCCGCCACCGCGAGCACCGTGTTCAGCTCGTCTTCGGCCCGCAGCAGGTCCCGGCACACGCGGAGGGCCACGGGCGCGCCGCAGGACACGTAGTCCAGCTCCAGCACGGTCGCGTCGGCGCAGCCGAGCAGGTGGGCGATGCGCGGCCCGGCCTGCCAGACGGCGTAGTCCTTCCACGTCGAGCCGAAGTAGACCAGCGCGTCCACCTCGTCCGGCCGCATGCCCTGCTCGGCGAGCAGCCGCCGCGCGGCGGCCACGGCCATGTCGCTGACATGCTCATCCGGGGCGGCGATGTGCTTGGCGCGCAGCCCGAACCGGTCGATCAGCACGCTCTGTGGTACGCCGGTGACGGCCGAGATCTCGGCCGCGTCCATGCGGCGGTCCGGCAGATACGCGGCGGTCGCGGCGAGCCGGACACGGCTCACGACTCCCACCGATCACGGCCCTCGTCCGTGCGCGCCATGTCGCGGGGCTCGGCGTCGAGCGCCATGTCCCGGCCCTCGTCCCCGCCCTCGTCCGTCCGCACCGCGTCCCGGCCCTCGGCGTCGAGGACCAGGTCGCGGAGCTCGGTTTTGAGCACCTTGTCGAGCCCGGATCGGGGCAGGCGGTCGATGAGCCGGACATGTTTCGGCACCTTGAACCCGGCGAGCCGCTCGCGGCAGTACGCCACGAGCAGCCGCCCGAGATCGGCCCCCGAATCGGCGGCGGAGTCAGTGGCCGGATCAGCGGCGGCATCAGCGGCGGGAACGACGAAGGCGCAGCCCACCTCGCCCCACCGCGCGTCCGGCACGCCCACGACGGCGGCCTCGGCCACGGCCGGATGGCCCTGCAGCACCGACTCGACCTCGGCCGGATAGACGTTCTCGCCACCCGAGACATACATGTCCTTGAGCCGGTCGCGGATCCGGTAGAACCCGGCCGCGTCGCGTTCGGCGATGTCGCCGGTGCGCAGCCAGCCATCCTGCACGGCGGCCGCGGTCGCTTCCGGGTTGCGCCAATAACCAGGGAAGACGTTCGGCCCTCTGACGACCAGCTCGCCGACGCCCGGCCCGTCGATCGCCGACCCCGTCTCCGCGTCGCGGAGCGCCACGTCCACATGCGGATAGGGCATGCCCGCCCACCCCACCTTGTCGGCCACGTGCTCGGCGGGCAGACACAGCACGTTGGGCGCCGCCTCGGTCAGGCCGTATCCCTGGACGATGCGCACCCCCCGATCAAGCCACACCCGCAGCAGCGGCTCCGGCATCGGTGCGCCGCCGACGACCACCCGGCGGAGGCTCGACAGGTCGGCTGTGGCGAAACCCGGCTCCTGGCTCATGAACAAGTACGTCGCGGGCACGCCCATCATCGTGGTCACCCGGTGGCGTGCGATCAGGCGCAGCGCGCGCCCGGCGTCGAAGGCCGGCTCCAGGACCACGGTCGCGCCCTTCCACCAGGCCAGCAGCGGCTGCACGTTCCACCCGCCCACGTGGAATTGGGGCAGCACCTGCAGCACGACGTCGTCTTCGCGCAGCTCGCAGCCCCGGTCGAGGGACAGGTTGGTCCAGAAGCAGTTGGCGTGGGTGAGCAGCGCGCCCTTCGGCCGTCCGGTGGTGCCCGACGTGTAGACGAGCAGCAGCCCGGCGTCGTCGCCAGGGCCGTCGCCGACGTCGGCGTGGCCAGGTGCGGCATGGCGGTCGAGCCCTGCCCTGGTGAGCTCGGCCACGGCGGTGTCCTTCGCGGCTTCGCGTGCCACCGGGAGGAACTCCGGCGCGGCGAACAGCAGCATCGGCTCGGCGTCGGCGAGCTGGTAGGCGATCTCCGGCGCGGTCAGCCGTACGTTGATCGGGGTGAGGATGAGGCCGGCCTTGGCGCAGGCGAAGAACAGATCCACGTGCTCGGGCTGGTTGCGGGTGAGCGTGGCGATGCGATCTCCGCGGCGCGCTCCGGCGGCCAGCAGCCCCGCCGCCAGGCGGTCGGACCTGTCGTCCAGCTCGCCGTACGAGATGGCGGCGGCGGCGTCGACGATCGCGGTGCGGCGGGGTGTGGCACGCGCCCGGTCGCGCAGCCACCGGCCGATCTCCATGGTCATCGCGACGCCCCGAGGCCGCGGAGGATGAACGCGTACATCTCCTCGAAGACGTGGTCGGGCACCTCCCGGGGGCCGGGGCCGTCCTCCCAGAGGATCCAGCGCATGCCGATCAGCTCGCCGACGCCCATCAGCGCCCAGGCGAGGACCTCGGGATCGGCCCGGGCGATGTCGCCGTCGTCCATGGCGGCCCGCAGCCCGGCCACATAGCCGTCGGCGATGGCCCGGTAGTGCCGCTGCAGCATGCCGGGCGAGGCGAACTCGGCCTGCCGGATGATCCGGTAGAGCGCCGGATGCTCGGCCGTGAAGCGGAAGAACCCCTTGAACCCGAGGCGCTCGGCCTCCGCGCGTGTCCGGCCCTGCCGGGCCCCCTCCGACATGGCCCGCCGCACGCGCCGGTTGAGGTCGGCCACCAGCTCGTCGAAGAGCTGCTGCTTGCCCTCGAAGTAGAGGTAGAAGGTGCCCTGCGCCACCCCGGCCGCCTCGGTGATCTTCACGATGGACGCCTCGTGATAGCCATGCTCGGCGAACGCCTCCTCGGCGGCGTCGAGCAGCCGCCGCCGGGTGCGCTCGCCTTTGGCCGACAGCGGCCGCCCGCGGGTGCTGGTGGGCGGCGGCTCGTTCTCCACCTGCCAAGCCGGCATCAGACCGCCGGTGTGCGCGACAGGTGGGCGTGCAGCAGCGCGGCGAACTCGTCCGGGCGCTGCGTGTAGGGGAAGTGCCCGACGCCGGGCATCATGTGCTCGGTGTAGTCGCCGTAGCGGTCGAGCACGTCACGGGTCTGCCGCTTCATCGGCTGGGCCGGGAAGGCCTCCTCGCCCGGCCACCCGGGCACCGCACCGATGGCGCCGAGATGTCCGAGGTCGACCAGAGCGGTGTCGGAGACGATGACATCCAGGTCGCCGTGCACCCACAGCACGGGCGCGCGGCAGCCCGAGCCGGGCAGGTCGCTCCACCCGAAGTACTTCGGGGTCATCGTGTTGAGCACGCCGCGCGTGCCCGGCGCCACGCCCGGCCAGTGCGGCGAGGTCGTGGCGTCGCCCGGATAGTTGTCGTCGCCCACGTGGGTGGCCAGGATCCCGGCGAGCAGCAGGTCTTCCTCCCGCACCGTCTCTGGGCCGGGGAAGTAGAGGGTGCGGACCACGTTGCGCGGCGACAGCGGCTCCTTGTCGGTCTCGTCGCGGTCGGCGATCAGCCGGACGAGATCCGGGTTGGCCGTGCCGCCGCCCGAGCCGGCGAAGTCGGGCGTGCAGGGGCTGCCGTCGAGCTTGGTCCCGCCGAAGCCGTACGGCGAGACCGGCGCCACCAGGGTGATCGTGCGCACCCGGCCCGGGTGGGTCGTGGCGAGGTCCATGACGACGCCGCCACCCATCGAGTGGCCGACCAGGTGGACGGACTCCAGGCCCAGCGCGTCGATCAGGCCGACGACGTCGTCGCGGAAGTCGCCGGTGCCCCTGGTCGCGTCGATCGGCGCGGCGTCGCTGCGCCCGAACCCGCGAAGATCCACGGCGATGCCCCGATAACCGGCCGGCAGCAGGCCGATCTGCTCGTCCCAGACGGCGCAGTCGGACAGGTTGCCGTGGACGAAGACCACCGGGTCGCCCTCGCCCGCCTCGCGGATGTGCAGGTCGAGGCGGTCGGTGCCGACGGTGCGGGAGCTGGGCGCTGCGGTCATGGGAGCACCTCTTGACGAAGTTCGATGTCGCGCTCACGGTAACAGGTGAATCACCTCTCATAAAAGGGGTTGGAAATGCGAAGGCTCAGCCCGGTCCTGGCCGTGTTCTCCCTGCTGTTCGCCCTTGTGACGGTCCCCGCCGAGGCGACCGCGGCCGTCACGCTCGAAGCGTCGTACACCACCGGCCTGCAGAACGGATGGGCGCTGGTCGAGCGCTACCGGGACACCTCGGCGAGCTTCACCACGGAGACCTATCCACCCGGCGGAGTGGGCGACCAGACGGGCCAGCCCAAGCACCTGTTCGGCGACGTGGCCCAGCCGCATTCGTCGCGGTTCCTGCTCTACCACGCCCCCGGCTGGCAGACCGGGACCAAGACCGTGCCGGTGCTCCTCGTGCACGGCGCCAACCAGACGGCCGACCACGCCTGGGCCAACCCCAACCTTCTCGGCGACAACGCCTGCGGCCGCCTGTCGTGCCCGTCCACGGGCCTCATGCAGTATCTCGACACGCGTGGATACAAGGTGTTCGCCATCGGCTTCCCGCACAAGACGGGCGACGGCTACTTCTGGTCGGAGCAGATCTCCGACGCCATCAAGATCATCAAAACCAAGACCGGCGCTTCCACGGTGGACGTGATCGGCTGGTCGAAGGGGGCGTTCAACGCCCGTCAGTACGTCTCCTCGCTCCGCAGGCCCTGGGGCACCGCGTACGCCGGCGACGTCCGCAAGCTGATCCTCATCGGCGGACCGAACAAGGGCTTCGACTGGGGCTACCGGCACGGCTGGACCCACGACTTCGCGATCTACCCCGACTGCGGCGGCTCGCTCAACGCGCCCGCCCCGCACACGGCCATGGTCTGCTTCGGCCTGTGGCGCAACGGCACGCAGCTCAGCTACGAGGGCACGGCCTTCCCCGGCGGACGGCAGATGCTGGCCCGCTGGGACGGCGTCTACCCGCTGCCCACAACCGAGCAGGACTGGTACACCACGTACTACGGCGGCACGGGCTTCTTCACCCAGGGAAAGGGCATCCAGTACAGCATCGACCAGGGCTCACTGGTCGCCCCCATGATCAGCGCCGGAGTGCCGGCGAGCGTGGCGGTCTATGAGCTGTGCGGCAGCGCCGCCGACATGCCACTGCTGCACAACGAGCACACGGGCCCCTCCGACGGAGCCGTCTTCATCGCCAGCTGCAACGCCACCGACGGCATCGCCAACCGGGCCGCGACCACCACCCTGTCCCTCAACCACCTGCGGCTCGGCTGGGACCCGACCGCGGAGGCGCAGATCGCGACCTGGCTGGGCTGACCCCCTGGATCACTCGGGGCAGATGCTGACAGGGAGGCGGAGGACGAACCGCGTGCCCTGGGGGCTGTCGTCGATCCGCAGCGTGCCGCCGTGCGTCTCGGCGATCTGCCGGGCGATCGGCAGCCCCAGCCCGGTGCCTCCGGCCTGCCGGTCCCGCGCCGTGTCCAGCCGGGCCAGCCGCTGGAAGACCAGCTCACGCTTGTCCGGGTCGATGCCGGGCCCGTCGTCGGTCACCTCCAGCACCGCGATGCCGCACGGGAAACGCTCGGCATCGCGCTTGGCGCTCGGCTCCTGCCGTACGTGAAAGGCGATCGAGGACGTCGCGTAGCGTTCGGCGTTGTCGACCAGATTGATGAACAGCTGCGCCAGTCGCTCCCGGTCGCCGATCACGATCACGCCCGAGTCGAGGGACAGGGTGAAGTCCCTGTGCGGCGGTCGCACCGTCAGTTCCGAGGCCACGAACTGGGCCAGGTCGATCGGCTCGTTCGTGATCGGCTGGCCGGCCTCCAACCGCTGGATGGTGAGCAGGGCGCCCACGATCGCCTCGAGCCGGTCGACACTCGGCAGAACGCTGTTGCCCAGCGTGGTCACGCTGGTGTCCTCGGGGGCGTACAGGGCGTCCTCGACCTCGGCCCGGATCGCGGCGATGGGCGTGCGCAGCTCATGGGAGGCGTCCGAGGTGAACTGACGCTGCTGCAGCATCGCCGCCTCCAGCCGGGCCAGCGTCCCGTTGACGCTGTCGGCCAGGTCGTGGATCTCGTCGCGGCTCTGTGGAAGGGGGACCCGGTGGTCGGGGCGGCAGGTGTCGGTGATCCGGTCGAGCTCGGCGCGAATGGCGATCACGGGGCTGAGGCACCGGACGACGATCCGATGGCCGAGGATCGTGATGGCCGCGGCCATCACGGCCATGGCCCCGAGCACGACGCCGGCCAGCCACGGTTTCACGTACGCCGGGATGGGAGGCGAGGAGCTGTAGACGACCCAGTCCTGACCACCTCGGTAGGCCAGCTGCGCGGCCACGATGTTGCATTCGCCGGGCGGGAAGACCCCGCCGCAGACGACGCGGACGGCCATCCTCCCGCGCGCGGGGAGGAAGTCGGCCATGGGCGGCTTGCCCTCCAGCTGCGGCGTGGACGTCTCGACCCGGCCGTCAGGGTCGACGATCTGCACGAAGCGATCACTGTGCTCGGCCAGCGGCATGCTCACGTCGCCACGCTCGACCTGGCGGGCCACCCGGCCGCCGACCGCGATGATCTCGTCGATGCGATCGTCGGTGGTGGAGCGATGAATCGCGAACATGACCGTCGCCGCCAGCATGGCCGACAGCGCCACCGCCACCACACCGGTGAAAAGCGTAATACGCGTGGTGATCGACAAATTCCGGTGCGTCGTCATGCGACAGTCCCTTCACCCAGTTGAGCACGCGGAACGTAGCGTGCGGTGCACGGGGAGCTCGGGTGAAGGCAACGACTACATCATCACGACCCTTCCGCCCCTGATCTGAGGCGCAGGGCACGGGCCGACCAGCGGCCGTCCATCTGGTCGACGCGGAGCGGGCGGCCGAAGCACTCCGAAAGCCTCTCCGAGGTGAGCACCTGGCGCACGGGACCGCCCACCATGATCCCCGCGTCCCGCATGAGCAGGGCGTGCGTGGTCGTGGCCGGGACCTCCTCCAGATGGTGGGTCACAGTGATCGTGGTCAGCCCGTCGCGGGCGGACAGGTCCTCGATGGCGGTGATCAGATCCTCCCGGGCCGGCAGATCCAGCCCCGCGAACGGCTCGTCCAGGAGCAGCAGGGCGGGCTCGGCCATGAGCGCCCGGGCGACCCGGATCCGCGCGCGCTCCCCCTGGGAGCAGACCCGGAACCGCCGTTCGGCGAGGTCCTTGCAGCCGAGCTCGGCGAGCAGCCGGTGGGCGCGCTCGTGCTCGGCCGGGCCGTAGCGGTGCCACAAGGGGGCGCTCGTGCCGGTGTGGCCGGTCAGAACGACCGTGTGGGCGCTCGCGCCCTCCTCCTCGAGCAACTCCTCGTCGACCAGTCGCTGGCTGGCCGCCACCAGCCCGATGTGCCGGCGCAGCTCCCGCATGTCGACGCGGCCGAGGCGGTGACCGAGCACGGTCACCGTGCCCTTGGTCGGGTGCCGGACGGCCGCCGCCAGCGCCAGCAGCGAGGTCTTCCCGGCCCCGTTGGGGCCCATGATCACCCAGTGCTGCCCGGCCTCGACCTGCCAGTCGACCCCGGCGAGCAACGTCTTGCCCACCACCATGAGGACGACGCCGTCGATCTCCAAGACGCGCATCGCCACACATTATCGGGGCCCTCGGAGCCGGTTTCAGCGGCCCTGCCAGTGCGGTTCGCGCTTCTCGGCGAAGGCGAGGGCGCCTTCCATCGCGTCCACGGACGACAGCACGGCCGCCACGATCTGATCCTGTTCGATCAGGGCGTCCTGGTCGCGGAGCGCCGTCCGCTCGTTGACGACCTGCTTGACGGCCGCCACGGCCAGCGGGGCGTTGCACGCGATGCGGGAGGCGAGCCCCATGGCCACCTCCAGCGCCTGGCCCGGCTCGGTGAGGTGGTTGACCAGGCCCAGCTCCTCGGCGCGCTCGGCCGACAGCGGATCTCCCGTGAGGAGCAGTTCCATGGCGATGTTGCGCGGAAGGCGTTCCGGCAGCCGGATGACGCCTCCCTCGGGCGGCACGAGGCCGAAGTGGACCTCGGTCTGGCCGAAGGTGGCGTTCCTGGCCGCCACGATCATGTCGCAGGCCAGCGTCAGCTCGGTCCCGCTGCCGAGCGCGTGCCCCTCGACGGCGGCGATGAGCGGGGTCGCGATCTCGATGCGGGTGATCCCGGCGAAGCCCCGGCCCGGGATGAAGGGCGTGTCTCCGGCGGCGAACGCCTTGAGGTCCATCCCGGCGCAGAAGTTGCCGCCGGCGCCGGTGAGGATGCCGACCAGCAGGTCGTCGCGGGCGTCGAGTTCATCGATCGCGGCGGCCAGCGCTCCGGCGGTCTCGCCGTCGATGGCGTTGCGGACGTTCGGCCGGTCTATCGTGATCACGAAGACGCCGTCGTACTCTTCGGTGCGTACGGTCGGGGTTTCTGAGGCCATGATGCGCAGTCCCTCCTGATGGTGGTCTTGCCGCATTTGTCGCCCTACCGCGCCCCGCGTCACGCCAAGCTCAACGACTCCCCTAGTTTCGCCATGTACGGCCAGGGCGGTTTTCGGCGGCGGGCGCGTCAGATCTGGACGCCGGGCCGGTGCTGTGGCCCGCGGGGGCCGTAGTCGATCTCCGCCATCCCATGGCCCATGTCGAGGGCGGTCTGCAGGGCGTCGTACTTGTCCATGACCGCCTCGATGAAGATCATGTTGTCGTGCGGTGCCGCCATCGCCGCCTCCAGCTCGGCGGCGGTCTTCACGACGAACGTCCGGGCCGTCGTCCCCGGGTGCAGCACCTTCGGCAACTCGGCGTAGGCCCAGTTGGCGATGTCGTTGAAGGTGCCGTTCTTGCCGCAGATGGCGCGCTCGATCGTGTAGCCCCCGTTGTTGATCAGGAAGATGATCGGCTTGAGGTCGTGCCGCAGCATGGTCGACAGTTCCTGGGCCGTCAGCTGGAAGGACCCGTCCCCCACGAACAGCAGGTGCCGCCGGTGCGGCGCCGCGAGGAGCGTGCCCAGCACCGATCCCACGCTGTAGCCGATGGAGCCCCAGACGGACTGCGTGATGAACGTGCAGCCCGACGGGAGCCGCAGCCCGAAGCCGCCCACCTCGGAGGTGCCGCCCTCCGCGATGATCACGTCGCCCTCGCGGACGAAGTTCTGGATCATGCTCCAGTACACGGCCTGCGTGAGCGGCCCCGGCGGCGTGGCCTCAGCCGCAGCCTCCGCCGCACTCGGCGTGCGCGCGGGCGCCGACTTCCTGGCCGGAAGGTCGTCGGCGACCTTGCGGAGCAGCTCCTTCAGATAGACGGCCTGGAAGTTGTCGGGACCTATGTCGACGGCGTCGCCTCGCGCGTCGATCCGCAGCGCGGGAAGCGCGTCCGTGAAGGCGCCGCACGTCGTGTCGACCCGCCGCAACCCGATGGTCAGCAGGCAGTCGCTGCCCTCCACGACCTCGCGGACGCCGGGCTCGCTGCCGGCGCCCGCGTAGAGGCCGAGGTAGCACGGGTGGGTCTCGTCGATGACGCCCTTGGCCGTGTTGATCGCGGCGATCGGGATTCCCCGCTTGCCGGCCAGTTCCATCAGCTCAGCGGCCACGTCGAAGCGGTCGGCGGCGAGATCGACGAGGATCGCCGGCGACTCGGCGTTCGCGAACGCGGTGACGATCGTCGCGGCGCACGTGCTCAGCCGTTCCGGGTCGCCGGCCGGCATGGCGAGCCGCAGCGGCTCGGCCGGGACCTCGACCTCCAGGTAGGCGATGTCCGAGGGCAGTTCCATGTAGACGGGGAGCTTGCGCCGCCAGGCGGTGGCGATGAGCCGGTCGATCTCCATGACCGCGTTCTGCGGCGTGAGCCGGGCCTGCGCCGCCGTGACCTGGGCGTACCCGCGCATGACGCCGTCGTTGTCGGTGGTGGCGGGAGTGTGATGCATGAGCAGGTTACGGTCGATCGACCTCAGCGGCGGCGAGCCGCAGACGCAGATCACCGGGACGTGCTCGCTGTACGCGCCGGCGATCCCGTTGATGGCGCTCCACGCGCCGACGCCGTTGGTGACCACGAGACCCGCGATGCCGTGGATCCGCGCGTAGCCGTCGGCCGCGTAGGACGCGTTCAGCTCGTTGCAGTTGCCGGCCCAGGTGAAGCCCTTGCCGTCCTCCATCTGCAGGAGGAACTCGAGGTTGAAGTCGCCCGCCACCCCGAACAGGTGCTGGATGCCCACCTCGCGAAGGCGTCGCAGCAGGAAGTCGCCGATGGTCATGGTGGTCGTCACGATCGCCCGCCTCGCTCTTGGTGTGATGCCGTGGGGGGCTCGCAGCATTTCCGTACCCAATAGCCTTACCGGCACAAACGGCCCAATCAGGACCACCAGTCGCGGACGACCTCCACGCCTTCGCTCGTGAGGGCGTCGTGCCAGGCGGGGTCGCGCAGCAGCCGCGCCTCCCAGGCCCGCACGACGCCGTCCGATCCGGCGACCGCGTCCTCGCGGGACGGATGCAGGAACAACTCGCTCGTGCCCTCGGGAAGGGCCGCGAGGCGGCCGAGGTAGTCGTTGCGCAGCCGCTCGTAGGAGCCGAGCTCATCGGCCCCGCGCCGGTTGGTGGCGATGGTCTGGGGAATGGCAACGCCGAGCGCGTCGGCGTGCGCGACCGCACGCTCGTGCGCCGCCGCGAGCGGCGGCGGAAGCGGCCCGCCGAAGTACGGCTCGGCGTCGCGGGGCAGGCGGAAGGCGAGGCCATGGCCCGCGCACCACTCCAGCGTCTCGGCCAGCCACGACCGGCCGTGCAGGCCGTAAAGGGTGCCCGCGTGCGAGTCGGCGGCCTCGGGCGTGCAGCCGTGGTCGCACAGCCATCGCAGCTGCGCGTCCGCTTCGCGTACGACGTCGCCCGCCTCGCCCCGGGCGCCGAGGACGAACGGATCCTCGCTGAACGCGCCGTCGGGATCGGCGAGGCTCGCCGCGCCGCTGAGCGGCCGCCAGCGCGGCAGCCCGGCCTCGCCGGTGAGCGTCACATGCAGCCGCGGCACGACGCCCAGCTCGCGGACCTGACGCGCGGCCCGCTCCGCGGCCGGAGCGACAGGGATGAGGGTCGTCGCGGAGAGCCGCCCTTCGGCGAGCAGGGCGAGGATGACCTCGGTCGTCCCCGATTCGCGGCCGAGATCGTCGCCCGTGAGCACGACGCGCCGGGTCATCGGGGATCGTCCGTGGCCGAGGCCGGATCCACCGCATCCACCGGATCCACTGGATCGGCCGCCTCGGGCGGCGTCTCGATCGGCACCCGCACGAACCGCGCCGCGATGGCGCCGATCGTCGTCAGCACGAACGGATAGGCGCACAGGTAGACCCGGAACGCCAGCCCGGCCTGGGTGCCGGGGTCGTCGCCCGAGTTGTAGCCGAAGAAGACACCGAGCGAGGTCAGCGCGAGGCCCGTCACGATCCCGTTGAGGCGGGTGAAGAAGCCGAACGCGGACAGGAAGAGCCCCTCGCGGTGCTCCCCGTGGCGGGCGGCGTCGGCGTCCAGCACCCGCGCGACGATGAGGTCGTTCGTCGCGAGCATGCCCGACCACCCGGCGCCGACCAGCACGCCCGCGGCGATCGCCGTGATGAGGTCGGTGGCGAAGAACAGGGCCGCGAAGCTGATCGCGAGCAGCGCGAAGGCGAGCCGCCAGGCCCACAGGGCGCCGCGGCGCGCGACGACGCGCGTCCACACGGCGAGGCCGCCCGCGGAGATGAGGATGACGATGCCCTGCAGGTAGAACGCGTTGTCGACCGGTAGTCCGAGCGAGTAGCGCACGTACAGCTGGATGCCCGCGAGCACGAGCGCCATGGCGATGCCGTAGCAGGCGCCGACCAGCCCGACCGTCCAGAACGTCGGGTTTCGCACGATGGTCCACACGCTGGGCAGCAGCAGCGGCTGCTCGCGTGTGGAGTAGCGCGGGTTCTCGCGCGCGCTGAGCGCCATGAACACGATCACGACGAGCGCGACCAGGCCGTAGATGACGGCCGTGGTCCGGAAGCCTTCGGTGGACTCCTCCGTGCCGAACACGTGGGTCGTGAGCAGCGGGGTGACCGCGAGCGAGATCACCAGTGCGACGAGCTGGAAGCCCTGGCGCAGGCTGTTGGCGACCGCGCGGTCGCGCTCCTGCGGATACAGCTCGGGGAGGAGCGCGCCGTAGTTCGCGTTGAGCATCGAGTCGAACGCTTCACAGAGGATCGAGAACACGGCGAACCACAGCAGGAGACTCGCGCCCTGCAGGGAGCCGGGCACCGAGAAGAACGCGATCATGCACGCCGTGAGCATGGGCGCGCCGACCAGCAGCCACGGCCGCCGCCGGCCGAAGCGGCTCCGGGTGCGGTCGGAAAGGTGCCCGAGCAGCGGGTTGTCGAGCGCGTCGATGATCGCGTAGATGACCATGACCACGCCGTACGCCCGCACATCGAGCCCGAGGATGTCGACGTAGAAGAGGATCATCGATCCCTTGATCATATTGATCGGGATCGACGTGCCGAACATGCCGATGGCATAGCGCCACGCGGGAGTACGCCTCTGGACGGAGACCGTAGCGGCCTGGGACACGCGATCACCCACCTGCTGCCGACGCTACGCGCGAGGCTACCTTCGCACCCCCCGGAGAACAGCGGGTAAACCGAATCGTGCTACCCCAGAGATCCCCCGGGGGCGGGGGCACTCCCCTGACGGTCGCCTGGCTGGGTCAGCTTGAGAGTGAGGTCGCGGACGGCCTCGCAGACCTCGCCGACCGAGGTCTCGCCGGCCGTGGCGGCGGCGCGGTGGAGCATGTCGCGGAAAGCGGGAGCGTCGTCACCGAGGCCGGCCAGGATGCGCTCCTCGATGTGGCACAGCGCCGCCTGGAGCTGTGACCACAGCTCGCGGCCGGCGTCGGTGGCGACCACGCGCCGGTTGCGCCGATCGGTGACACCGGGGCGGCGGACGACCAGGCCGAGCCGCTCGAGATCGTCGATGAGGTAGGTCAGGACGGTGCGGTCGATCCCGAGCTCGCGGGCGATCGTGCCCTGGTTTCCGCTGGCATCGTCCTGAACGGCGAAAGCGAGGATCTGGTAGCCCCGCGCGCCTCCCGGAAGGCCCTCCATCACGGCGTCGGCGCCTCGGACATACGCCCGGAAGACGGCGCCGAGCGCCCATCCGAGATCCGCGTGCAGCGCCGTCGCCGCCGTCGTGTCCGAGCTTGTCACACCCCCACCTTACAACAAGTCCACTTAGGTATCTTCTGGGTAGGATATCTTCTGCTCGGCATAATATATGGTGGGCAACGTAATGAGGAGGGGCTATGGCGGACTACGGCCACGACCTGCTGTTCGGAGTGTTCCTGAGCCCGGCGGCGGCGCACGCGAGCCGGACGCTTGAGCTGGCCCGTCTCGCGGACGAGTCGGGGCTGGATCTGGTGAGCCTGCAGGACCACCCCTATCAGCCGGCGTTTCTTGACACCTGGACGCTGCTGTCGGTGATCGCCTCGAGCACGCGGCGCGTGCGGGTCCTGCCCAACGTCGCCAACCTCCCCCTGCGCCCGCCCGCCGTGCTGGCCAAGAGCGTGGCGAGTCTCGACGTGCTCAGCGGCGGCCGGGCCGAGCTGGGCCTCGGCGCGGGCGGCTTCCGCGACGCCATCGCCGCGCTGGGCGGCCCGCGGCTGACCGCCGCCCAGTCGATAAAGGCCCTCGAAGAGGCCATCGAGATCATCCGCCACATGTGGCGGGATCAGGCGCGTGGCATGTCGTTCGAGGGCGAGTTCTACCGGCTTGGCGGCGCCCGGCCGGGGCCGATCCCGGTCCATGACGTGGGCATCTGGCTCGGCGCGTACAAGCCGCGGATGCTCGAGCTCACCGGGCGGCTCGCGGACGGCTGGCTGCCCAGCGCGCCCTATCTGCCGCCGGATCAGCTCAAGGCGGCCAACCAGCGCATCGACGACGCCGCCGAGAGCGCCGGCCGCTCCCCCGCCGCGGTACGCCGCCTCTACAACATCGTCGGCGCCTTCGACCCGCGCGGCGACGGCTTCCTGCAGGGCCCGCCGAAGGTGTGGGCCGAGCAACTCGCCGAGCTGACGCTCAACGACGGCATGAGCGCCTACATCCTCATGGCCGACGACTCCGGCCTCCTCCAGCGGTTCGCCGCCGAGGTCGCTCCCGCCGTACGCGAACTGGTCACCGCCGAACGCGACCGAGGCCCGGCCGCGACCGCGACCATCGCCGCAACCACCGCGACCGCTCCGGCGCCGCCGACAAGCCCGGCGCCCCGGTCGAGGCCGGTGCCAGAGGCACTGGGGGTCGTGCCCACGCCCGACGACGGAGTACGGCTGAGCGACGTGCGCGTGTGGGACGAGGCCGCCCGGCCACGCGGACCCGAGCCGGAGACCGGACGTCAGTACGCGCCGCACGAGCGGGCCAACGCCCAGCAACTCATCGACGTGCACGACCACCTGCGGGCCGAGCTGGCCGAGATACGCGGGCTGGTCGAGCAGGTGGTGAGCGGCGCCATGGACCCCGGCCTCGCGCGCTCGCAGCTCAACACGATGACCATGCGGCAGAACAGCTGGACGGTCGGCGCCTACTGCTCGGCCTATTGCCGGGTGGTCACGATGCATCACACGATCGAGAGTCAGAGCCTGTTTCCGCACCTCAAGCGGGCCGATTCACGGCTGGGCCCGGTGGTCGACCGGCTGCACGAGGAGCACGAGATCATCCACGAGGTGCTGGACGGAGTCGACCGGGCCCTGGTGGCGTTCGTCGGCGACCAAGACGGCGGCGAGCTGGCCGCGGCGGTCGACCTGCTGACCGACGCCCTGCTGTCCCACTTGTCGTACGAGGAGACCGAGCTGGTGGAGCCCCTGGCCCGCCTGGGCGCCCACTGATCCGACGAGGTCTCACCGGGTCCAGACGGGGCGGCGGCGGGTCACGGCGATTTGGCCGGCCGGTTCGACGAGGTCGGCGCGGAGCCGGCTGACGTCACCGATGTATTGACCGGACCACAGCAGCATCTCGGCCCGCTCGGCGTGACGCCTGTCGCGGCAGGCCGCCACGCTGGGCAGGACCACGTCGAGGAACGACTGGTCGGACGCCGGCGTGACAGGGGCCGGCAGGGTGGCGCCGCCGACGCCGTGCAACAGGGCGCCGAGCGCGCGATACCAGGTGGTGACCGCGCCGGTCTTCTCGACCAGCACAGCGGCCGGCGCGGCGAGCCCGTCGGCCGGGGCGGTCGGCGTCTTCGCGAGTTTGACCACGGCCGTGCCGGCCAGGCGGAGCCGGGTCGCACCGTTGGCGAGCGCCGTGACGTTCTCCAGGTCGACGTGCTTCGCGCCGCGCTCGGCCAGATACTGCCGGAACGCGTCGTCGAGCCGCGCGGCCGTCGCCTCGGCGACGTCGTGCGGCGGCCTCGAGGCGCGCCGTCCGGTCAGGAAGTCGACCGCGCCGCGCAGATAGTCGGCGCCCGCGTCGTACGCGTCGGCCAGGGCCGCCCCCAGCGCCGCGGCCGCGCCGCGCGGCCAGAACAGGAGACCGGCGAGCACGCTCGCGGCGCAGCCGAGCGCGACGTCCTCGATCCGCAGCACACCGATCTTCCAGCCGGTCGGCGCCAGAATGTTGAACAAGATGATCACGACCACCGTGAAAGCGGCCTGCCCGGCCGCGAACGAGACCAGCTCCGGCGCGAACGCGGCCACATAGACGGCCGCCGGGAGAAGCAGCCACAACACCCGCAGATCGGTGCCGATGCCGACCACGAGCGCACCACCGACCAGGAAGCCCACGGCGGTGCCACCGACGGCGCGCAAGGCCGTCGCGCCGGTCGACAGGGCGTTGGATCGAAGGACCGACAGCGCGCCCAGCACGACCCAGAAGCCCTGCATCTGCCCGAGCACGCGGGCGATCAGCACGGCGAGCGCGAGCCCGGCCGCACCCCGGATCGAATTCTGCAGCCACACCGAGTGCCGGTCGAAGTGGCCGGCCGCGATCCGCTCGGCCGCCCCGAACTCGCCGACCGCGAGCCCGCGTGGCGGACGGCCGAGCAGCCGATCCAGCCAGCCGCGCGAGTCGGCCGCCCCGATCGTGGTGACGGTCGCGGCGGTAAGCGCGACCACGTATCCCAGCTCGTGCGCCACGTAGAGCGTCCGCTCGAACTCGCCCGCCGGCCGGCCGCCGGCCAGGTCGGCCGCGGCGGCGGAGGAGCGCAGCTCATCGAGCGTGGCGGTGGAGATGTCATCGCGTGCCGTGCGCAGCGCCGCAACGCAGCGGTCCAGATCGACGCAGCAGACCTGCTCGGGGCCGCCGCCGTCGTGCTCCAGCACGGCTCCGCAGGACGACAGCGTCTCGGCGGCCCGGATCCGCAGCATGCGGCCCTTCTCCGGCCACGTCTCCGACCAGGTCTCCGGGGCGTCCGCACACGCGTTCGTGACCGTGATGGTCAGCCACTCCAACTCGTCGACCAGGCGCATCAGCATGCGGCTGCCGGTCGAAAGCGCGACCGGGCGCGCCGCCGATGCGCGGAACGCCATGCGCAGTTCGTCGACCGCCTCGGACATGGCGGCCTGATCATCGCCGTCGTTCCGCCCTGACTGCTTCGGTGCGAGCACGGCCGCCAGAGCCCGGCACAGCTCCGCGGCCCGCGTCCGCAGCAGATTCTGATCGTGCGAGGGCCAGGCGAACAGCGCCACCGGAACCGCGACCGCCCCGGCGAGCGCGAGGCCGAGCAGGCGGGGGCCGATCGCGGCCGGGCCGCCCGGCAGCATCACCGGCAGGATGAACATGAGCAGCGCGGCCCGGCCGGCCGCGGCGATGGTCGAGCTCACCACGCCCGCGAACAGCACCGCGAACGCGACCACCCCCATCGCCACCACGGCGAGCCAATCGGGCGAGGCCACGACGGAACCGAGCGCGACGAAAACCGCGCCGGTCGCGATCAGCAGCAGATAGGCATACAAGCGGGACAGCCGATTGCCCATGAATTCCACGAACAACAGCAGCGCGAACGATGCGAACGCCGCGAATGTCGCGGCCTGCGCGTTGCCGATGACGTGCGCGGCGAACGCGAACACCGCCGGCATCACAATGGCCGGCCGCAGCGCCCGCTTCAGCGCGAACGGCGACCAGCGTATGAACCGGATCCGCCGCCACCACCGCGACGGCGCCCCCGGATCTCCTGCCCCCATCCGTCCAGCCTGCCCGGTACGTCTCGGCCTAACCGAGCAGCCGGGCTCGCGAACCGCGACACGGATCCGAACGTCCAAAGATAGGGGTGACCGCCGGGAACATAGGTAAGACATCCCCATCCGCCGGTCCCGGCCGGTCCCTATCGTCGGAGCGCGGCCCGCCGCCACACCGAGGCACATATCTGGGGGCACATATTGAGATGGGCATTACTCGCGCTGGTGCTGTCCGCTCTATGGGTGACGCCCCCGGCCGAGGCCTCGGCCGGCATTCCCGGGCGGGTGGCGCTCATCGGCGTGCCCGGTCTCCACTGGAACGACGTCGACCCGCAGGCCACGCCGCATCTTTGGGCGCTGGCCGGCCAGAGCGCCGTCGGCTCGGTGTCCGTCAAGACCGTGGGGACCACGACCTGTCCTTTCGACGGCTGGCTGACCGTGTCGGCCGGACGCCGCGCGGCCGAGGGCGGCCCGTGCGGCCTGCCTCCCGAGCCTCAGCGGCAGGGCGAAGGCGCCCAGGTGCCCGGATTCGCAACGCTGACGGAGTCGGATGAGGCCGTGCACGTGGGCACGCTGGGCGCCGCGCTGCACACCGCCGGACGGTGCACGACGGCGGTCGGCCGGGGCGCCGCCCTCGCGCTGGCCGACAAATCCGGCAAGGTCGATATCTACGCTGATTCACCGGAAGGGCTCGCCGACTGGGGCAAATGCCCGGTCATCGCCGTCGACGTACCCCAGCTGATCACGCCCTACCTGGTCGACGGCAAGGTCTCCAAGGACGCGGAGGTGCTGACTCCCGAGCAGCGGCGCGCCGCGGTCGCGGCGGCCGACGCCGAGGTGGGCAAGGCACTGGCCAAGCTGCCGGCGGACACCGAGGTGCTGCTGGCCGGGCTCGGCGACCACGGCGGCGTGCCGCACCTGCGCGTGGCCATGTGGCGGGGCCACACCGGCTACCTCGGCACCAGCTCCACCCATCGCTCCGACATCGTCATCCTGCCGGACATCGCCCCGACCATGCTGACGCTGGCCGGCGTCGCCACACCGCAGACCGTCGTGGGCGTGCCGTGGACCGCGAGCGGGGGCGCACCGCTCCTGCAGGCCGTGGAGCACCTGCGCCTGGCCGACCTGACCGGCACCACCGTACGCGGGCTGACCGGCCTGTTCTTCACGGGATACGCCATACTCCAGGTCGCCCTGTACGGCGGCATCTTCCTGCTGATCGTCAAACGGCGGCGAGCGGCGTGGGCGGCCACCGTGGGGCTCGGCCTGGCCGCCATTCCTGTCTCCACGTACCTGGTCAACCTGGCGCCCTGGCCGTCAGGCGGGGTGCCCGGCGCCGCCCTGATCGGCGGCGTGGTCGCGATCGACGCGCTGATCCTGCTGGTGGCGGTGGGCGGGCCGTGGCGGCGTCACCCGCTCGCGCCACCGGCCATCGTGGGCGGCATCACGGGCGCCGCGCTCCTTGCCGACCTGCTGAGCGGCACGACCATGCAGTTCAACAGCCTGATGGGCTACACCGCGGTGGTGGGCGGACGCTATTACGGCCTGGCCAACATCCCCTTCGCCCTGCTGGCCACCGCCGTGCTCATGGTGACCGCCATAGCGGCCGACCAGCTGGTCCGTATGGGGCGGCGGCGCATCGCCATCTACTTGGTCTCCACGCTCGGCGTGGTCGCGATGCTGCTGGCCGGCTGGCCCGGCATCGGCAGCGACTTCGGCGGAGTGATCGCCTTCGTGCCCGGCATCGCGGTGACCGCCCTGCTGGTCGCGGGCAAACGGGTCTCGGTGCTCAGGCTCGGACTGTTCTGCGTGCTCGGCGGGCTGACGGTCAGCGCCATCGCCGTGGTCGACTATGTCACCGGCCCCCAGACCCACCTCGGGCGCTTCGTCGAGCAGGTGCTCGACGGCACCTTCTGGCCGCTCATCCAACGGAAGATCGGCGCCATGCTGCACACCCTGCTGTCGCCCAACCTCATGCCGATCGTGATCGCCGGCCTGGCGTTTCTGATCTTCGCCATCCTCCGCCCCAGGACCGCGAGCGCGGGCGTGCTCCCCGAGGCCTTCGCCCGCGCCCCCATGCTCCGCGCGGGCCTGATCGGCGCCCTGGTGAGCGGCGTGGTGGGCATGCTGGTCAACGACTCGGGCAGCGCCGTGCTCGCGATGGCCCTGGCGCTCGCCGTGCCGCTGACCCTCTACGCCGGTGTGCGGCAGGCGTCGTCAGGCACTGGCGATGTCGGCGGCGTCGTGGAGGTCTAGCAGGTCAACGGCCCGTTCGCGCATCTCCACCTTGCGGATCTTGCCGGTGACCGTGAGGGGGAAGCCGTCGACGAGATGGACGTAACGGGGGATCTTGTAGTGCGCCAGGCGGCCCGCGCAGAACTCGCGCACCGCCTCGGCGGTGAGGGGTGACGCGCCGGGGCGCATGACGATCCAGGCCATCAGCTCCTCGCCGTACTTGGCGTCGGGGACGCCGATGACCTGCACGTCGGCGATGTCCGGATGGCTGTACAGGAACTCCTCGATCTCGCGGGGATAGATGTTCTCCCCGCCCCGGATCACCATGTCCTTGATCCGGCCGACGATGTTGAGGTAGCCCTCGGCGTCCATGGTCGCGAGGTCGCCGGTGTGCATCCAGCGCGCCGTGTCGATCGCCTCGGCCGTCTTCGCGGGCTCGTCCCAGTAGCCCAGCATCACCGAGTAGCCGCGGGTGCACAGCTCGCCGGGCGTGCCCCGGGGCGCCACCAGGCCGGTGTCGGGCTCGATCACCTTGACCTCCACGTGCGGCATCACCTGGCCGACGGTCTCGGTGCGGCGGGCCAGGCCGTCGTCACGACGGGTCATCGTGGACACCGGGGAGGTCTCGGTCATGCCGTAGCAGATCGCCACCTCGCTCATGTGCATCTCCCCGACCACCCGCTTCATCACCTCCACCGGGCAGGGCGAGCCCGCCATGATCCCGGTCCGAAGCGAGGAGAGGTCATAGCCCGCGGCCACGCCCAGCTCGGCGATGAACATGGTCGGCACGCCGTACAGGGACGTGCAGCGCTCCTGCTGCACGGCCCGCAGCGTGGCCTCGGGGTCGAAGCCGGGGGCGGGCAGCACTACGCAGGCGCCGTGCGAGGTCGCGCCCAGATTGCCCATGACCATGCCGAAGCAGTGATAGAGCGGCACGGGCAGGCACACCCGGTCGATCTCGGTGTAGCCGACGCCCTCGCCCACGAAGAAGCCGTTGTTGAGGATGTTGTGGTGGGACAGCGTGGCGCCCTTGGGGAAGCCCGTCGTGCCCGAGGTGTACTGGATGTTGATGGGATCGTCGAAAGACAGTGTGGCGGCCCGCTCGCGCAGAGCCCGCGCGTCGGCGGCACGGCCCCGCTCGGCCAGCTCCTCCCAGCCGGGCTCGCCGATGAAGATGACCGGCTCGAAGCCCACGTCGCCGAGCATCGCGCGATAGTCGCTGCCCTTGTGCTCGACGGCGCTGATGAGCAGGCGCATGCCGGACTGGCGGAGCACGAAGTCGAGCTCGTGGGTGCGGTAGGCGGGGTTGACGTTGACGAGGACGGCGCCGATCTTGGCGGTGGCATATTGGGTCAGCACCCACTCCGCGCAGTTCGGCGCCCAGATGCCGACCCGCTCGCCCTTGCTCGTGCCAAGAGCCAGCAGCCCGAGCGCCACCTCGTTCACGGCGGCGTCGAACTCGGCGTACGTCCACCGCCGGCCCGCGGCCACGTCGACCAGCGCCTCGCGATCGGGGACCCGCGCCACCGTACGCTCCAGGTTCTCGCCGATCGTCTCGCCCAGCAGCGGCCGCGCCGAGGCGCCGGAGGCGTAAGAGAGCTGCACGTCACCCATACCCATGACCTGCAGCATCCGCCAAGCCCGGACCGAATGCCACCCCCCCACCCGACCCGTGACGTCCCGGCGCCGCGGCTGGGAGATCACGCGGTGAGGAGCTCCGCGACGAGCTGATCCTCGGGCGGGTCGTAGCCGGCGTGCCAGGCCTCGTCGAAGCCGGCCTCTCCGACCAGCGCCGGCAGTGCCGCGGTGCGGGCGGCGAAGGTCGCCGCGTCGGACGCGGGCCGGGTGGCGCCGGTCACCACCCGGATGCGCTGGGCGGCGGCCAGGAGCCGGACGGCCCGCAGGGGTTCGCCGGCGGATTCGGAAAGGGCGGCGAATCCCTCCAGGCATTCGGCGACGCCTGTTCTGTCGCCGATCCTGTGCCGGATGCGGAGGCTTCTGGTCAGCAGTTCCGCGGCCTCGGCGAGGGCGGATCCGGCCAGCGCGAGAGCCGCAAGGCTGTGCTGCGTCGAGGCGACGCAGCGCAGGTCTCCTTGATCGTGCAGGGTGGCGAGGCTCTGCTCGTACAGCCGCCTGGCGAGAGCGGCGTCGCCCTGGATCCGGGCGATGTCGCCCAGCGTGTAGCGGACGTGGGCGACTCCGGACGCGTCGCCGATCTGGTCGAAGACCGCGAGGCTCTCCCGGCACAGCCGGGCTGCCGCCGGGTAGTCGCCCTCGTACCTCCGCACGACGCCGAGGTCCCACATGGTCTGCGCGACGCCGATCGTGTCGGCCGCTTCGTTCAGCAGGTCGCGTGCCTGCCCGATGTACGCGCGCGCCTCCCCGTACGCGCCCTGCAGCCGCATGAGATGCCCCAGACGCCGCAGCACCTGCGCCTGCTCCCCGAGGAGGCCGAGCCGCGTGAAATCGTCGAGGCAGCGGTGGAGCAGCGGGCGGGCCTGGGCGTAGTCGCCTCGATACAGCGATGCCAGGCCCAGGATGAGGACGGCACGCGCGGCGCCCACCTCGTCTTCGAGGGTGCCGAACAGCTCGAGCGCGCGGCGCGCCAGCCGCGCGCCCTCCTCGTGCTCGCTCTGGTCGACGGCGAGCAGCGCGTCGGCCACGAGGGCCTCGGCCAGCGGGCCGGGCGTGGCCCGCTCTCCGGCCGCGAGCGCGACGCGCACCCACGATTGGCCCTCCCGGGCCAGGTCGCGGTAGCTCCAGTAGCCGCCAAGGGCGCCGACCAGCCGCAAGCCCTGATCGATCTGGCCGTTGTCCAGCGACCAGGTCAGCGCGGCGCGGAGGTTGTCGCGGTCTTCGTCGACCCGGCGCACCCACGGCTCCCCGCCGGTCCCGTGCAACTCCCGGTCGGCGCGCAGCGCGAACTGGGTGAAGCAGGCGGCGTGGCGACGATGCGCTTCATGCGCCTCGTCTGCGGTCAGCTGGGCGCGGCCGTACGCGCGAAGGGTCTCCAGCATGCGATAGCGGGAACCGCCGTAGAGTCCTCGGTCGGCGACGAGCAGCGATTTGTCGATCAGGGCCGGCAGCAGGGCGAGCGCGTCGCCGCGGTCGTGGACCTGCTCGGCCGCCTCCAGGGTGAAACCGCCCTCGAAGATCGACAGATGCCGGAACAGCCGGCGCTCCTCCGGTGACAGCAGGTCGTAGCTCCAGGCGATGGCGGCGCGCAGCGTCTGGTGCCGGGCGGGCGCCGTACGGAGCGGGGATATCAGCACCTTGAACCGGTCGTCGAGCAGGCCGGCGAGATGGGCCGGATCGAACGCGCGCAGCCGCGCGGCGGCCAGCTCCAAGGCGAGCGGCATGCCGTCCAGGCGGCGGCAGATCTGGGCCAGGCCTGCGGCGTTGGCGCCGGTGACGGCGAACCGCGGATCGGCCGAGCGCGCCCGCTCGATCAGCAGCCGCCCGGCGTCGCAGGTGCCGACGTCGGCCGGATCGCCGGGCAGCGGCAGCGGCCCGACGGCGAGGACCAGTTCGCCCTCGACGCCGAGCGGCTGCCTGCTGGTGGCCAGCACCCGGAGGCCGGGCGCCGCGCGGAGGAGGCGGTCGACGAGTCGCGCGACGGCGTCGGACAGGTGCTCGCAGTTGTCCATCAGCACGAGGGCGTGCCGTTCTGCCAGGTGATCGGCCACCACGTCCGCCATGGGGCGGCCGTGCTGCTCGCCCAGTCGCAGCGCGTCCGCCACGGCCCCGGGGACCCGGCCGGGCGCGGTGACGCCCTCCAGCTCGACCAGCCACACCCCGTCGCGGGCGCGGATCCTGTCACCGAGCTCCACGGCCAGCCGGGTCTTGCCCGATCCGCCGGGCCCGGTGAGCGTGACGAGCCGGTGCCGGGCGAGCAGTTCGGGCAGCTCGGCGAGCTCGGCGGTGCGGCCGACGAAGCTGGTCAGCCGGCGCGGCAGGTTCCCCCGCGCGAGGCCGTGCGCGGGCGAAAGGCTGCTGTCGTGGTCGAGGATCCTCTGGTAGAGGCGACGGACCGAGGGCGCGGGCTCCACGCCCAGCTGCTCGATCAGCACGGCCCTGAGCCGGTGGTACGCGGTGAGCGCGTCGCCTTGCCGCCCCGATCGATACAGCGCCGTCATGAGCTGCTCCCAGAGCCGCTCGCGCAGCGGATGCTCGTGGACGAGCCGCTCGAGCTGGGCGATGAGCGTGGCGTGCTGCCCGAGTTCGAGGCGCAGGCCGACGAGGGATTCCAGCACCGTCATCCGGCACTCCTCCAGCCGCCGGCGTTCGGCGTTGGCGGCCGGCAGGTCGCCCAGCTCGGCGTACGGATCGCCGCGCCACAGCGCCAGCGCTTCGGCCATGCGGGCGGCCGCCAGCTCCGGTGTGCTCGCCGCCTCCGATTCGGTGGCCAGGCGTTCGAACCGCTGGACGTCGAGGGCGGCGGGCCGGATCTCGTAGCCGTCGCCGTGGCTCACGATGAGGCCGGGGTCGCCCAGCGCCCGGCGCACCATGAAGACGTACTTCTGGACGGTCTTCACCGCCGTCGGCGGCGGCGTGTCCCGCCACAGGGCCTCGATCAGCGTGTCGGTGCGCACCGGGCGGCCCCGCGCGAGCAGCAGCGCGGCCAGCACGATCCGGTGCTTGGGGGCGCTCGGCAGCAGTTCACGCCCGTCTCGGGTGGCCTGGAGCGGCCCGAGCACGCCGAAGCGCACGATGTGCATCTCACCTGCCTCGCCCTCGAGACGGAACCGGCGCGGAACCAGCGCAGAACCGGGGTGTGGGACAACGGAACGCCCCCATCCCAGCACTTCTGCGGAAGAAAGGACACGCTCGTGGCCACATATGCCAAGCCGGAGTCGCTCGTCGAGACCACCTGGCTCATCGCCCGCCTCGACGACCCGTCCCTGGCGATCATCGAGGTGGACGAGGACAGCTCGGCCTATCACAAAGGCCATATCCCCGGCGCGATCGCGCTCGACTGGCAGCAGGAACTCCACGCCCCGCGCCGCCGCGACTTCATCGCCGCCGACGCGCTCGCCCGGCTCCTGGGGAACAAGGGCGTCTCCAGCGATCAGTCGATCATCCTGTACGGCGGCAACAACAACTGGTTCGCGGCCTACGCCTACTGGCTGTTCCGCCTGCGCGGCGTGACGAATGTCCGCCTGCTCAACGGCGGCCGCAAGAAGTGGGAGCTGGAAAGCCGGCCCATGGACGCCGAAGCGGTCACCCGTCCCCGCGCCGAGTTCCGCCTCGGGCCCGGCCGTCCGGCCCTTCGCGTCTTCCGCGAGGAGGTCGTACGCCTCGCCCGCGAGGGGCAGGTCACCCTGGTCGACGTGCGATCGCCGATGGAGTTCAGCGGGGAGCTGCTCGCGCCACCGCACCTGCCGCAGGAGCAGCCGTACGTGGCGGGGCACATTCCCGGCGCGCACAACATCCCCTGGGCCACGGCCGCGAACGACGACGGCACCTTCAAGTCCGCCGACGAGCTACGGGCCCTCTACGAAGGAGCCGGAGTGCGCGCGGAGGACGAGGTCATCACCTACTGCCGGATCGGCGAGCGCTCCTCGCACACCTGGTTCGTGCTGTCGGAGCTGCTCGGCCATCCGCTGGTCCGCAACTACGACGGATCATGGACCGAATACGGCAGCCTGGTCGACGTCCCCGTCGAAACCCGATGACGGGGGTTGGAGACCGCTATGAACGTCGAAGGCGACCGCACGGGGGATCTGGCCGGGCGGCGGTGCCTCATCACCGGGGGCAACCGAGGGATCGGCCTGGCCACGGCCATCGAGTTCGCCAAGGCCGGCGGCCTGGTGACGCTGGTGTGCCGCGACCCCGGGCGGGCGGAGGCGGCCGTGGCGGAGGTGCGCCGGGCCGCCGGCGCCGAGTCGGCCGATCACCTCATCGCCGACCTGTCGTCGCAGAAGTCGATCCGGCTGCTCGCCGACCGCGTCTACGAACGGCAGCCGCGGCTGGACGTCCTGGTGAACAACGCCGCGATCGTGTCGCCGGACCGGCAGATCACGGCCGACGGCAGGGAGCTCGTGTTCGCCGTCAACCACCTGGCCTACTTCCTGCTCAGCCGCCTTCTACTGGATCACCTGCTGGCCTCGGACGACGGGGTCGTCATCAACGTCGCCACGGCCAACCACCGTGACGCGACCGAGAACCTGGAGGACCTCGACGCCGCCGAGGGCTACGACATGCGCGCGGCCTATGACCGGAGCAAGCTCGCCAACGTCAGCTTCACCCTCGAGCTGGCCCGGCGGCTGGCCGGCACGAGCGTGCGCGTCAACGGCTTCTGTCCCGGACCGGTCGCCACGCAGCTCCTGATGGAATACCGGCGGGTGCCGTCCGACCTGTGGAAGGAGCGCCTGGCCGGCGAGGATCCGCCCAGCACCGCCGCGCGGACCGCCCTGCTGCTCGCGACCACGCCCGGCACCGGCCGCTACCTCGAGGACGGCGTCGACGTCGACCCATCCCCCGCCGCCGCCGACCGCGACCTGGCCGCCCGCCTCTGGGACCGCTGCTCCGCCCTGACCGGCCTGAAGTGACCCGCAGGTTCACGGATTGACCGGTGCCAGGGGCGGGCCGCACGGAGGATCGCGGCATGGACGTACTCGCGTCAGAAGGGGAGGGGGCGGCCGGAGGGGGTGCGAAGGTCCAGGGAAGGACGTCTCGAGGAGGGGCGGGGTCTCGTTTGGACGCGGATGCGTTTCATGTGGGGCTCCGAATGTGACGCGTTCCGATATCGCCCATGGTTCGCCTCCGGGCGGCCGCGGCGCCTCCGGGCAGGCCCTTAACTTGGCCCCTAGTCACCCCTAGTTCATGCCGGATCGCCGTCGAGGCCGGCGTACACGTGCATGGCGTTGCCGGACAGGACGAGCGCGGCGGTCTCGGCGGACAGCAGCCCCGCGACGGCGCGCGCGTTCGACGCGACGCCCGGCACACCCGGCCAGTCGGTGCCGAAGATCCAGCGTCTGGCCAGCCGCGCCACGTCATACCTGGCGTAGTACTCCGGCAGCCGCTTGGGCGGCAGCCCCGACAGCTCCAGCCAGACCGTGTCGTACGTCAGCGCGATGAACGCGGCGGCGTCATACCACCAGCCGCGCCCACCGTGCGCGAGCACCACGTTGAGCTCGGGGAAGTCGCGCAGGACCGGGAGGAGGAACCGGGGGTCGGCGTTCTCGTTGGCCGAGCCGGGGAAGGTGCTGGTGCCGCAGTGGACGATCAACGGGACACCCCGCTCGCACAGCACCTGGTAGGCGGGATACAGCGACGCGTCGTCGCAGCGGAAACCGCCGTGCACGGGGTGCAGCTTGAGCGCGGCCGCCCCCAGGTCGAGCTGGCGGCGCAGCTCCGCCGCGATCGGGTGATGCAGGTGCGGGTTGACGTTGGCGACCGGCCGGAACCTGACCGGATTGTGGCCGACGATCGGCAGCAGGTCGTCGAACTCCTGCATTCCGGTGGCCTTGGGGCTGTATTCGCAGAACAGCAGCGCGACGTCGACACCCTGGGTCTGGAAGATCTCGTCGAGCCGATCGGGGCGCGGCCTGCCGTCGCCGTCCCAGGCGTCCTCGATGATCCCCGGAGGGCCGAAGTCATGGGCCCACTGCATCCAGGCCGGTTTGACGGTGCCGAGCACCGGCACGTGGACATGCGCGTCGATGAGAGGGACGCCGTCGATCATGCCGAATGCTCTCGGCCAGGAGATGTCACTTCCCCATCTTGCGATGGTTTCAGCAACGGCAGCAATCGAGCCTCGCGGGAGCGGCGGTCGCCGGCGGACGGATTCTGGGTCTCCACGTTTCCGGGGTCGACACAGTCGTTGCGGTGCGAGACCGTGCCCACGGTCAGGCCTGACCCGGTGATGGCGGCACGCGCCGAGGCCTCGTCCCGGCCCAGCAGATTCGGCATCGTGACGCCGACGTACGTGGTTCCGGCAAAGCCATCGGCCGCTATGCAGGTGCCCCAGTTGGCGGCGACCTGCGGCACGATGTTGGCCACCCAGGCCAGTTGCGGCCCGGACAACTCGGTGAAGGCGTCGGGGTTGTCGCATCCGTTGTCGAAGAGTGAGGCGTAACCGAAGCTGTCCAAGCCGACTTCCACCGCGACTCCCTGGCGATGGACGATGAGCGGCGCGCCGCTGTCGCCGCGACAGGTCGTGGTCGTGGACGACCCGCCACCGATCATCAGCGACGGGATCCAGTTGTCCATGAACGGCAGCGGGTTCATCTCGTCGGACATGTCGTCATCGCTGACCAGCACCGTGTTCGCGGTCAGCAGCACTGGGCTGGTCGGGCAGCCCATGCAGGTCTCGCCGTACCCCATGATTTCGGCCGGGTGCCGGGAGCGTAGGCCCCCGGATCCCAGGGGGCGCCCACCCGGGGCTCGATCGCGCCGTGCACCGTGTTGGCCGGCAGCTGGACAAGCCCGAGGTCGTGCCCGTGGGTCACGTCCCCGTCCCGCACCCCGATGCGATGGGGATCTGCCAGGCAGTGCGCCGCGGTCAGGATCCAATCCCCGCCGATGGCCGTACCACCGCAGACGTATGACCCATTGCCGACGTCCACGGCGACCTGCGCGAAGTAGGCGACGTCCCCCGGGGTGCCGCCGGCGACCCACCGTCTTATTCGTGTCATGCGGTCGATTTCTCCTTGGAGTGGGCTGAGCCGGCGCGCCAAGCGTGAGCACGCGATGTGGAATCCGTGTGGAATGGTGCGGAACGCCGGGCGCCCGGGCGTTCGCCGATTTCTCCTACGGCGAGATGGAAATGCGCCGGATGGGACTATGGCTGGCCGTCCAGGCCGGCCTCAGGCGGCGTCGGCGCCGCGCCCTGCCCTTGCCGTGCTCGCCATCCGCGGCCGAGTCCGCCGCTGACCCCATGTTCACGGTGGGAAGTCGATTGCCTACGAAGAGTTGCTGATATTATTAACATATGAGCAATGCTTCAGACATCGGAGCCTGCGCGGTCCGGGTGGTGGACCGCGAGCGGGTGTCCGGTGTCCTGGCGGCCATGCCGTCGCAGGAGGATATCGGGGAGCTGGCCGACATCTTCGGGCTGCTGGCCGACCCCGGGCGGCTGAAGGTGCTGGTCGCGCTGCTGGAGGGCGAGATGTGCGTGTGCGACCTCGCCGCTGTCTCCGGCGCGAGCGAATCCGCGGTCTCCCACCATCTGCGCCTGCTCCGCGCCCACCAGGTCGTACGTGCCAGGCGGGCCGGCCGGATGGCCTACTACCGGCTGGCCGACGCCCACGTGCGCATGCTGCTGGATCTCGCGCTCACCCACATCGGGCACGCGCCGGCCGCCCTGCACCCCGAGCGCGTCACATGAGCGGCGGGCACGGGCATGGGCACGGGCATGGGCACGGCCACGGGCATGGGGTCCGAGCGGACGCGGATGCCCGATGGCTGGTCGGCGCGCTGACGGTGATCGTCGCGTTCATGCTGGGCGAGGTCGTGGTCGGCCTGGTCGCCGGTTCGCTGGCGCTGCTGTCGGACGCGGCGCACATGCTGACCGACGTCGCCTCGATCGTGCTCGCCCTGATCACCATGCGCCTGGCGGCCCGGCCGCCCCGAGGAGGGTTCACCTACGGCCTGAAACGCGCCGAGATCCTGTCGGCCCAGGCCAACGGGCTGACGCTGGTGCTGCTTGCGGCCTGGCTGGCCTACGAGGCCGTGCGGCGGCTCATCGAACCGCCCGAGGTGACCGGCGCTCTGGTGCTCGGCACCGCGCTCGTGGGGGTGGCCGTCAACCTCGCCGCCACCTGGATGCTCTCCAGGGCCAACCGGGCCAGCCTCAATGTCGAGGGCGCCTACCAGCACATCCTCACCGACCTGTACGCCTTCGTGGCCACCGCGGTCGCCGGCCTGGTCATAGTGGTGTCGGGGTTCGGGCGCGCGGACGCGATCGCCTCCCTCGTGGTCGTCGCGCTGATGCTCAAGAGCGGCTACGGCCTGCTCCGCGAGTCGGGCCGGATCTTCCTGGAGGCGGCGCCCGCGGACCTTCCGCCGGAGGAGATCGGTCGTGCGCTGGCCACGCGCCGGCATGTGGCCGAGGTGCACGATCTGCACATCTGGGAGATCACCTCGGGCCTGCCGGCCGCCTCCGCGCACGTGCTTGTGGAACGCGGCCAGGACTGCCATGCCGTACGGGAGGATCTGGAGCGGTTCGTCGAGACGGCGTACGGGATCACGCACACGACACTTCAGGTCGATCACGTGCCGGACCCGCTCCTGCAGATCGGCGGCGACGGCAAGGCCGGGCACTGCGACGATCCGCACGGCCCGGTTCACCGCGCGGACGACGAGCCTTCCTAGGCGGATCCGGCCCCGTCTTCGACGGCCCGGCGGCCCCGGATCACGCCCGTAAATGGTTTGCCCGCGAAAGCCGCGCACTGCGATGCTCGGCCGCGCAGCTGCGGGTGGGCAGGAGCCGAGAGGAAACCACAAAGTGGCCGTCACCACGTCCAGCAAGCCGTCCGAGTCCGAGCCGGAGGTCCGCATCGCGGCCGGCGCCCTCCGCGGCAGCCGGGAGGCGGGCCTGGCCGTCTTCCGCGGCATTCCGTTCGCCGAACCGCCGGTCGGCGCCCTGCGTTTCGCCGCGCCGCAGCCGGCGCGCGGCTGGGACGGTGTGCGCCCGGCGCTCGCGTTCGGCCCGCCGCCCCCGCAGTCCGACGTGCTCGGGACGCACGACGACGCGGCCGGCGACGACTGGCTGACGCTCAACGTGTGGACCCCGGGGCCGGATCCGGCGGCCGGGCTCCCCGTGATGGTGTGGATCACCGGCGGCGCGTACGCCCTGGGCAACTCCACCCTCCCGGAATACAACGCCGGGCACCTGGCCTCGAGCGGGACCGTGGTCGTGACCCTCAACTACCGTCTCGGCATCGAGGGTTTCGCGCAGATCGAGGGAGCCCCGGCCAACCGGGGGCTGCTCGATCAGGTCGCCGCCCTGGAGTGGGTGCGCGACAACATCCGCGCCTTCGGCGGCGATCCCGACCGGGTCACGGTCTTCGGCGAGTCGGCGGGCGGCGGATCGGTCGCCACGCTGCTGGCCATGCCGCGCGCCGCCGGGCTCTTCCGCCGGGGGATCGCGCAGAGCGTGCCCGGACCGTTCTTCTCCCCCGAGCTGGCCGCCGACATCGCCACCGCCTTCGCCGCCGAGCTCGGGGTCCGGCCCACGGTGGCCGACCTGTCGGCGGTGGACCCCGGCCTGCTGCCGGCCGTCGGCGACGCCGTCCACGCCAAGATCGCCCAATGGCAGGATCGCTGGGGGCCGATCACGTACCGGTCGATCCCGTTCGCACCGGTCGTCGACGGCGACGTCCTGCCGTCGACCCCGTGGCAGGCGCTGGCCGGCGGCGCGGCCCGGGACGTGGGGCTTCTCGTCGGGCACACCCGTGACGAGCACCGGCTGTTCAGTCTGATCGAGGGCGTGCTCGGCCAGGTCACGGCCGAGCAGGCCGAGACCGCTCTGCGCCTGCTCGCTCCGGGCCCGGACGGCGCGCAGCGCTACCGGGAGGCGTTCCCGGACGCGCGCGACGAGGAGCTGTATGAGCTGGTCAACGCCGACTGGCTGTTCCGCATGCCGAGCCTCCGGCTCGCCGACGCGCAGATCGCCGGCGGCGGCCAGGCCTACCTGTACGAACTGGCCTGGTCGGCCCCGGGCTTCGGCGGCGCTCTCGGCGCCTGCCACGGCCTCGACGTGCCGCTCGTGTTCGGCAACCTGACCAGCGGACGGACCGCCATGCTGATCGGCGACCCGCCCTCCGCGGACGCTTGGGAGCTGTCCGCCCAGATCCGGACGGCGTGGACGGCGTTCGCCGCGCACGGCGACCCGGGCTGGCCCGCCTACGACGCCGACCACCGCCTCACCCAGATCTTCGACACGCCGTCGACGGTCGCCCCTTATCCGGAAGAGGCCTCGCGCCTGCTCTGGCAGGACCACCCCTTCCCCGTCCTCCCGCTGCTCGCGCGGTAACACCCGTCAGCCGAGACCGCCCTCAGGGGCGATCTCGGCGATGCGGACGAGCCCGTGAACCGCTCGGCGAGCTCGGCGAACTCGCCGGTGATCACGACGAGGCGACCGCCGGTCGGGCTGCGGCCTCCCGCCCCGGCCGCGGACCGCCCTTGAACCAGATGACGGCGCCCGGCCTGCGGGCCTCCAGGCGGATCCCCTGCACCGCGCTCCGGCAGGCCAGCTCCTTGATCATTGCCCCCGTACGGCCACCGACGTAGAACTTCACCGGGGTGTCGTCTTTCCGGGCGACCTGCAGCGTGGCGGCATGCCGGCCGAGGCTGACGCACGATCCGACGAACGCCTGGTTGATCACGGCCGGCTCCTTTCCCGCGACGCGGCTCAGCACCGTGTCGGCTGCCTGCGCCCCGAGCGGGCCGGATGCCTGGCAGCTCATCCGCAGCGGCTGCCCGGACGGCGCGGCGGCGTCACCGGCCGCGACGACGCGGTCGTCGTCGACGCTGGTCAGCGTCTCGTCGGTGAGCAGTCGGCCGACCGGGTCCGTACGCAGCCCGCTCGCGGCCGCCAGCACCGGCAATCCGAAGCCCCCCGTCCAGATCGTGAGCGCGCTCGGCCGCACCACACCGTCGGCGAGGACGACCGAATCCGGCCCGACCTCGGCCACCTCGGTGCCCTGGAGCACCGCGACACCGTGCCGGGACAGCCATCTGGCGAGAGACCGGCGGCCCGGCGCGTCGAAGGTCGGCGCCAGGATCCGGCCGCAGACCAGGGTGACCTTCCGTCCCTGTTCGGCCAGTTCGGAGGCGGTCTCGATGCCGGTCAGCCCGCCGCCCACCACAGTGACCGGAGCGTCGGGCGGCAGCCCGTCCAGCCGGGCGCGCAGCCGCTCGGCGTACTCGAGCTCCCCGATGGGAAAGGCGAAATCGGCCGCGCCGGGCAGTGTCGACGGGATGGCGGCGGTGCTGCCGACCGCGTAGATCACGTAGTCGTAGTCCAGCGCGTGGCCGGACGCGAGCCGCACCGCGCGGGCGGCGGTGTCGATGCGGGTGGCGCTGTCGACGACCAGCCGGATGCCCTCGCCGAGCAGCGTGCCGTAGTCGACCGTGGCGTGGCGGGTGCCGGCCACGAACTGGTGCAGCCGGATCCGCTCGACGAACTTCGGACGCGGATTGACCAGCGTGATGTCGATGCCGCCGCGGCGCCGCAGCCGGTTGGCCGCCATCGTCCCGGCGTATCCGCCGCCGATGACGACGACCTTGGTGATTGCGCTGTCTTCTGTCATGCCCTCTGGACACCGCGGATCAAGGAAATGTGACGCGACGTGACGCACCTCACTCGAGCACGGCGTCGGCCCGGCCTGACCTCAGCAGCCCACGCGCTTGGTGCTCAAGGTGATGTCGTCCATCCACACGTCGTAGGAGGCCGGGGTCGGATTGCCCTGGTAGAGCTGCCAGCCCAGCTTGACGGTGTCGAAGCGAGGGAAGAGGAAGTCCACCGGATTGCCGCCGTGGACGTGCGTGGACACGGTGAGATCGGGCTTGGGCACTCCGTCGAACCACAGCGATACGCGGTTGTCCGTGGCGTCCATCTGCCACTCCACGCACTGCCAGGTCCCGGCGACGGAGGGCGCGCTGGTCCGCCAGTTCGTCCAGTCGCCGGTGGGACCGCCGTCCGCGCCGACGCCCCAGAACTGGGCGCCCCCGTTGGGCGGCGGGGCGAACTGGCCGCCGAGCGGCCGGACGATCTCGGGTCCGGCCCCGGTCGCCTCGACCAGCGTGTAGTGCGCCCAGTCGGGCGCCGTCGGAAACGCGCTGACGCGCAGCCGTAACCGCCCGTAGAAGCTGTTGCCGGGCGCCGCGAAGTCGTCCACCTTCAAGAAGGCCCGCCCATTGCCTTCGGTGTGCACATGCAGCACCTTCTCGCCGTGTTTCCCGGCCCGCTCCACGGTCAGCGTGCCGTGCTTGGTGTCGATCCCCCACCTCAGGCTGCCGGCGGCCCCGACGGGCAGAGACTGAAAGTCCTCGCAGAACAGGAACGCTCCCTTCGCGCAGCCCTTTGCCGGGGCCGGGGCCGAGATCGCCGGCGCCGCCGTCAGGGGCACCGCCAGAAGGGATCCAAGAGCCAGGGACAACCACGTACGCACGACGACTCCCTTGTCCGACTTTTCCGACGACGGTGAGCGGGGTGTACGGTACGCCGCCTCACCCCGAACAGCAGTCATCCTTCGCCGGCCGCCGCCAACGGCCCTGGTCAGTCGCGGACGACGGGGAAACTTTCGCTCAGTACGGGGCTGACCGACGCCGCCGTTTGGCGCCGGGGCGGCGGCAACGGGCATGCTGTGGGGGGTGGAGACTCCGAGAGCGGTCGCGATCGTCATCGAGGGACACCGGGTTCTCGTCATCAAGCGCTTCCTGCGCCTGGCGTCGTCGTCAGACTGCGGAGGATGCGCCGACGCCGGGTTGACGGGCAGTGAGTGCCAGGGTCACCATTACGCGGTGCTGCCCGGGGGCCACGTCGAGGCCGGCGAGACCGCGCGAACCGCGGCCCTGCGCGAGCTGGCGGAGGAGACGGGCCTGGAGGCCACGATCGACCGGCTGCTCTGGACCGGTCTGCACAACCGCCGTCCGGCGACCTATTTCCTCATGCGCGATGTCGTCGGCGTGCCCGTACTGTCGGGGCCCGAGGCGGCCGCGCATGGCCCGGACAACAGCTTTGAGCTCATATGGGCCACCGCCGACCAGTTCGACCGGCTGAATCTGCGTCCTCCCGACATCCGGCTGCCATTGGCGCAGCTGCTCCTGCGCCGTTCCCAGCCGTGACGCGGACCGGGATCGCGGAAGCGGCGGCAAGGTCGGCAGGAACGCGGCTTCCCTCGCGGCACTCATCGGAGTAGCGTCGCAATATATAGGATTGCTACATATAGAACGTGATGGAGCCTGCCGGGCCTGGTCGGCCTTCCCGCCGATCGCCGGCGCCATCCCGCGTCGAGCCGCCCACGAAGGAAGTCACATCATGATCCTCGACCTGCTGTGGCGATACAGGCGCAACGCGGCCGCCCTCCGCTGGTATCGCGTGGTCTACCGGCTCGCCTACCGCCTGGGCCTCACCGTCTGGCAACGGCCTGCTCCACCCGCCGACCTGGTCGCGCTGGTAGAGGGGCCCGCACCACTGCCCTCCGGACGCGCCTTGGATCTCGGCTGCGGCACCGGCACCGACACCATCTACATGGCCACGCACGGCTGGGACGTCACCGCCGTCGACATGGTCCCCAAAGCCCTGGCCGCCGCCCGCCGCAACGCCACCGCCGCCGGCGTGGCTCCGCGCTTCATCCAAGGCGACGTCACCCGCCTGGACGATCTGGGCGTCGGCGGCGGTTACACCCTGCTGATGGACTTCGGCTGTTTCCACACTCTGCCCGAGGACCGGCGGCCCGCCTACGTTGCCGGCATCTCGCACGCGGTGACACCAGGCGCAAGGCTGCTGTTGTACGGATTCAGCCGGCCGCCCAAAGCCGCCCCAATGCACGCCGGCGTCACCGTTGAAGAGATCCAGCGCCGCTTCCGCCCCGCCGGTTGGCGCCTTCTCGGTGCGGAGCGCGCGTCGGCGGAAACTCTCGGCATCGGCGTAAACCGCGCCGACACCCGGTTTGAGCTGTGGTGCTACCAGCTCGAACGCCTACCTGCCGATCAGTCCGACGGACCGCGGGCACTTTGACGTTCACCTCGGGGTGCGCCGGCGATCACCACTCCAGCGCGACGCGTCAGTCGACGCCGGCCCGCGGGCTTGCGGGACGGCGCCGCACAGCCGGACTGTGCGGCGCCGCCGTGTCACCTCGTGAAACTCCTTCGGGCTAATATCGCTCGGCGATTCCGGTGTTGATCTCGACGAGGGCCACCATCGCGTCGGTGACGCCGATGAGGCTGGGGTCGGCGAGGGTCTGCTGCGCGTGCTTGGCGGCCTCACCGACCGTGTGCAGGTGCAGCCGCTCGATCGTGATCGTGCGAACGGCCGTCGCCGCGTTGATCCGCCTGCTGCCCACGTTGAAGTACGTGGTCAGCAGTTCGGCGCGGAGGTTGCGCGGCGGCAGCTGCGCCAGCGTGATCGCGGCCGTCACCTCGTGCTGGGACAGCTGGCCGTCGGGCGTCGAGCCGTCGATCCCGTCGAAGCGGGTGTCGGTGGCCTGGACTCTGGCCAGCAGCTCCGATGTCCGCATCGAGGGGAAGGCCAGCCAGATGCCCTGCGGGCGCGGGTCCCTGCTCGGCGCGGTCTCGGTCACGGTGCTGGTGGAGGTCGCCGTGGCCGGCGCGTAGGAGCAGCCCTTGGCGTTGCCGTACGAGACCTGGGATTGCCCGGTCAGGACGGTCCCGCCCACCACGAGCAGGCTGGAACGGCTGGTGAAGGCCACGGTCGTGGTCGAACCGGCCGCCAGCGTGCCCAGGTTCCAGGTCAGCGTGCCGCCGCTGACCGTGCCCGGCTTGGGGCCCGCGCCCTTGTCGAGGGCCGTGCTGTAGTACACCTCGGGCGGCAGCTTGTAGGTGAGCTTGGCGCCGGTGGCGCTCGCGCCTCCGATGTTCTTCACCGTCAGCGTGGTCGTGACCGCCTCGGCCGAGCCGGCGGTGGGCGTCGCGCTCGCCGCCAGGGTGAGCTTCGGCGCCTTGACCGCGGTCGAGGCCTTGCCGGTGTTGTCGGACGTGTCCTCCTCCGCGCCGCCCGCCACGTTCTTGCCCACGACGGTGGCCGAGTTGGTGACCGTGGCGGCGTCCTCGGTCGCGCACGGGATCGCATAGGTGAAGGTCTCGCTGCGGCTCGCCCCGGCGGCCAGGTCGGGCAGGTCGCGAGCGACGGCGGTGCCGTCCGGCAGCGTGTCGGTGAGCTTGACGGTCTTCGCCGCGCCCTTGCCGACGTTGTCCACCTTGACGGTGTACGTGAGGGTGTCGCCCGGCTCGGCCGAGGCCTTGTCGACGGTCTTGGTGGTCGCCAGGTCAGGTGTGTAGAAATCCTGGAAGCCGACCTCGATCTTGGCTGCGGTCACGAAGTCGATCTCGCTGCCGGACTCCGCGCCACCGCCCGGCTTGGAGACGTCGAACTTCAGGTGTCCCCAGTCGTCGTAGTCGGTGAGGATCGGGTCGCGGCCCGTGTCGTCACTGCCCGCGAGCGGCGTCGACTGGCACGTGTTGTCGGGCCCCTGGATGATCCCGTCGTTGAACATGAGGTCGTCGCCCATCCGGGTGGACTCGACCGTGTTGTTGGCGCCCGCCAGGACGCACACGTCGTCTTCAGAGTTGATGTCGGCCGCGATCGTGGGCGGGTCCTCCGTCCCGTTCACGTTCCAGTCCAGCCAGTCGACGACCGGGTCGACCGGGCCGTACTGCTCCGGCCGGCCGGAGATCTTCCACCGGGCGTAGTCGTCGCCGGGGCCGATGGCCTTGCTCTCGTCGAGGCGGCCGCGGTCGAGCTGGGGCATGGCGCCTCTGGAGTAGTCAAGGCGGCGGGGCGCCGGGTCGAGACCCGACGGGATGCCGGCCGGCTCGTAGGCGTAGTTCATGATGCTGAGGTAGTTGGGCTTGTAGTTGGTCCGGCTGTTGCCGCCGTGGGCGAGCCCGAGCGCGTGTCCCAGCTCATGCATCACCGTGCCGGCCTGGTCGCGGGCCGTACCGGAGAAGACGACGCCTGGACCGCTGCCCACCTTCATCAGCTGGATGTCGTCGGAGCCCTTCTTGATCTTGCTGTTGCAGACCAGGTCGGGACCGACGCCGATCTGGTCGCCCTTGAGGAAGTCGTCTCCCACCACGGAGGACTCCAGGGTGCCGTTCGGTCCCCCGCTGATGCACCACGTCCGCCACTCGCCGAGCGTGACGATGAAGTCGCGGTTGCCGCGGCCGGGGTCGCAGCACTGGCCGGAGTTCGCCTTACCGGCCACGAGGTCGTGGGCGAAGATCGTGTAGTGCGCGTACGGCGCCAGTTCCTTGGGCAGGTCGGCCGCCCTGGCGTTGGCGAAGGCGGTGTCCTTCTCCGTCATCACGTTCTGTTCCGGAATGCCGGTGCCGACCATGGGGATGAAGTCCACCCCGTCGTCGAGCGGCACGCCGTAGGGGCAAGGTTGGGTGGCCTTGACCGGGCCGTCCTCGAAGGCGCGCTTGAGCTCCTGTAGCGCGGCGTCCTTGGGCTTGTGGGTGTGCTGGGCGTCGCCGGTCATCCAGTCCATCCACACGATGATCGTCTTGCGGCAGGGGTTGGCGCCCAGCTGCTTCAGGTCGAACTTCATCGAGTCGTCCGGGTTGCGGATGCCGAAGCGCTCGATGACATCGGGGATGCCGTCGACGTCGGTGTCCGGCAGGGGGCCGCTGATCCGCTCGATCTTGAAGCCGATCCCCGCCCGCTTGCCGTCGTGCGCGTTGGGGAAGTTGGGGTCGCCGTCGCCCTCCACGTACGTCTGGCCCGGCGTGAGCAGGTCGCCGGGGTCGGTCCAGGTGTCGGTGCCGATGTCGTACTGGAGCTCGAGGTCGTCGTCCTGGTTCTGCGGGCTGATGTCCAGCTTGTCGTCGCCGCCGTTGAGCCCGCCGTCCTCGTCCCAGAGACGGATGAGGACCGGCACCTTGGTGGTGTCGTCCGGGACCTGCACGTCCTGGGTGAAGATCCATGGAGGGTCGAACACACTGGGATTGAAGTCGTCGTCCTCCACCGCGTCGCGACGCTGCAGGTCGCCGTTCCCGATGCGGATCTCGGGGAAGTAGTTGCCCGTGCCGTTGTCGGGGCTCTCGATCTGGTGGATCTTGTTGATCGTGAGCCGGAGCGTGACACCCGTCGCGGCCTGAGCGGCGGACGTGTTGACCGCCACCAGGCCGACCGCGATCAGGAATAACACTGTGAGTAAGCGCATGCGATCAGGATGAAGTCACCTCATGACGATGCGCTTGAGTAGGGTCCTACTCGAAACCGGCGGAGCGGCGAGTCGTGATGGCCGCCGCGAGGTCGCCGGACAGAACGGTCGTGTCCTGCCAGTGCGGCGCGGTGAGCGTGGTCGACGCGACGTACTTGGGCGCCTCGTTCAACGCCACGCCGATGGGGTGGGCCCGCATCGCCTCGATCGTTCCCCAGGAGCTCGCGAACAGCTCGTAGGTCCGCCGGCCGAACAGGAACGCGTCGGCGCGCTGGTAGGTCTGGGTGATGAACGACATGGTCTCCTCGTCGCCCGCCCCCAACGCCCAGCCGCCGCGCTCGAATCCGGTCTTCCGGTCCTCATCGGTCACGCCGCCGTTTCCCTGCATCACTCCATCGACGGTGACCTGCGTCATGGTCGTCAGCTTCATAGTCGCGGTTCCCCTCTTCCCGGAAGCGCCCTCGTGAGCGGCCTCTCACCCCTCCTACGAAGACCTCCGCCGCGATCCGACACCCTTTCGTCGATTTTCATCAGGTGATTCTGGCGGGCTTCAAAGGTCAGGCCGAGCGGAGGGAACGGGCATGCCGGGGGCCCACCTGGCGGGTGGCCGCGGGCCAGGTCGGGGAGGCGCCGTAGAGGAGAGCGCACAGCCCGTCCAGCAGCCGCTCGACATCCGGCTGCGGGCGCACCACGAGGCGCAGGAACTGGCCCGAGGAGCCGAGTTTGTTTCCGCACTCCCGGATGTACACCCCGTAGTCAGCGATCAGGCGGTCCCGCAGCCAGACGCCGTCCGTCCCGTCGGGCAACTTCACCAGCAGGAAGTTGCCCTGGGAGGGGAACACGGTCAGGCCCGGCAGCGCGGCCAGCCATTCGTACATGAGGCGCCGATCTCTCGCGGCCAACTGCAGGCTGTGGCGATATTCCTCCTGGTGGTCCTTGAGCAGGAACACGACGATCTCGGCGAACGAGTTAAGGTTCCACTTGGGCAGAGCCGCCTTGATCTTCCCGGCGAGCGCCGGATTGGCGACGAGATATCCGAACCGGACGCCGTGCAGGCCGAAGTTCTTGCCCAGGCTCTTCAACACGATCACGTTCGGGCGGATGGCCGCCTCGTCCGCCACGCTGGTGTACGGCTCGGCGTCGGCGAAGTCGATGAACGACTCGTCGACCACGACGAGGTCGAGGTCGGTCAGCCGGTCGAGCATCGCGATGACCTCGCGCCTGGGGAGATATCCCCCATCGGGGTTGTTCGGGTTACAGATGACCGCGACCCGCGACTGCCGCTCCCGGATGTATCGGACATAGGCCTCCACATCGAGGTGGAAGTTCCTGCTCTCCTGGAGGGGGAACATGTGCACCCGCTTGCCGGTCTCCAGCGGCTGGTCGGTCCACCGGCCGAACGTCGGGATCGGCACGGCCAGGCTGTCCCGGACCAGGAGATGGTCGATCCAGGTGATCAGCTCGGTCGACCCGTTTCCCATGGCGACCGTCTGCGGGTGCAGCCCGAACGTCGTGCAGAGCTCCCGGGTGATCGTGTCGGAGTCGCTGGGGTAGTACTTCAGGATGTTCTCCAGGCTCCCGCGCAGTCGAGCGAAGATCTCGGGCGTCGGAAAGTAGGGATTGCACGGGATGCAGAAATCGACGAGGTCGGCGTCCCGGTCGCCTGATCCCCGGGTCAGCGCGAAGTACGAGGGGCTGTGTGCGTCGGTGCGCAACAACTCCAATGACATCCTCAGCTCCTGATGGTCCGGCGGGATTCATCGAGAGATACGCGAACCGCACGAGTCGTCGTTCATCCGTGGCGCCTGCCCCCGGTGCGGGGTCAGGCGCCACGGGCTCCTTTTGGCTGCTCAGGCGGATGGACTGGCGGGCTTGCCGAACCAGCGGGAGAGGTGGTCGTCCAGGTCCTGCTGATCATCGCCGACCCAGGCGACGTGGCCGTCGGGGCGGACCAGGACGCACGGAACGTCCAGCACCGCAGTGGGATCCGCGAGGTGATCGACCCGGTCAGACCAGCCGCCGGCCGTCAGGCGTTCGGTGCGGTCCAGCAGCAGGCCGCGGCCACGATGCAGCAGGCTGTACAGGTTGCCCTGTTTGACGCTGATGTCGTGCAGGCGGCGGCCGAGCAGGTCGGGGCCTTCGCCGAAGTCGTAGCGGATGCCGATCGCGGTGATCTTCTCCATCAGATGGCGGTTCACCTCGTCGAAGTCCATCAATTCGGTGAGCAGCCTCCGCATGGCCTGCGGGCCCGGCTCGGCGGGCGTCAGTTCCATCTGGGCGCGGGTGTTGTCCAGCACGTCCGCGGCGACCGGATGACGCTCGGTTTGGTAGGTGTCCAGCAGTGCTTCCGGCGCCCAGCCGCGAATCTGTGCGGCCAGTTTCCAGCCGAGGTTGAATGCGTCCTGAACACCCAGGTTGAGGCCCTGTCCGCCGATGGGCGGATGGATGTGCGCCGCGTCGCCGGCCAGGAGCACCCGCCCCACGCGATAACGTTCGGCCAGCCGGGTGGCGTCTCCGAAGCGGGACAACCAGCGCGGTGAGTGCACGCCGAAATCGGTCCCCGCGATGGTCCGCAGCTGGTGCTGGAAATCCTCGAGCGTGGGCGGTTCGGCGCGGTCGCTGACTCCCGCGGCGGGAACCACAACGCTATAGATCCCCTCGCCGAACGGCCTGAGCCAGAATCGCCTGTGGGTCTCGCTGATTTCGGCCACCTTGGCGGCGATCTCCTCCCCCGGCGCACTCACCTTCATCTCGCCCATGAGCGTGTCGGCCCGTGAAGGCTCGCCGGGGAAACCGACGCCGAGCAGTTTGCGTACCGTGCTGCGGGCGCCGTCACAGCCGACGAGGTAGCGCGACCGCAGCAGTTCCCCGTCGGCCAGCTCGACGGTCACCCCCTCGTCGTCCTGCTTGAGTCCGGCGACCGCGCAACCGCGCCTGACCTGCGCGCCCATTTCGATCGCGTGTTCTGCGAGCAGCCGTTCGATGATCGGCTGCGGGATGCCCAGCAGATAGGCGTACGCGGAATCCAGGCCCTTGGGCGCGGGTTTGGCGATGCCGGCGAAGAAACCGGCGGCCGGACGCTTTCTTCCGTGTTCGAGAAGGCGCTCGAGCAGTCCGCGCATCGCCATCAGCTCGAGACTGCGAATATGCAGACCGACGATGCGGACGTACGACGTGGGCTCGGTCTCCTTCTCCAGAACGAGCACGCGCACATCGTGCAGCCGCAGTTCGGCGGCCAGCATCGCACCGGTCGGCCCGCACCCGGCGATGATGACGTCGAACATGATGGGCGCGCGATCGGCGCGGGAGGCCGGCGACGAGAGAATTGCGGGGACCTGCTGTGAGTGCATAGGTGTTGCCTTTCGGGGAGTGCCTTGTTGGCGAGGCGCTCCCGGCGACACCTACGTCAATCGCCCGGCCGTGACGGGAAGGGGGAGCACCCACATCGATCCAGCGTTCATGGGTCTCACCTCCTCGGGCGGTGTCACAGTCGACTGCAAGCTACAAGCCCGAGCATCATGCCGTCCAATCGTTTCCCGGCGAATCCGGCCTGGCCGGTCGACCAGAATGGGGGCGCTCCACATGACCCCGCGCATCATCGATGGCGTGACGCTGTCGGACCAGACCGACTTTGGTCTGCTCGCGCGCGACGTGCTGCGCGGCGCGGGAGGCATGGGGGCGTTGCGCAGCGACAACCAGCCCCTCGACTGGATCCTGCGCGCATACCGCGAGCTCGCCGGCTCCCCGTATGCAGACCGGCTGTCAGAAGGTGTCGCAGCATGCCTGACCGCCTCCGAGCCGGAAGTGCGCGCCCAGGCGCTGATCTTCTTCCAATCGAATCCGCGCGCGGCCGGCCGCGAGCGCGTACGCGACCTCGTCGCCGGTGATCGATCGCTGTTTCGCGGCGTCCTTGATCCGGTGCACCCGGGCACCGACCTCGACTGGCAGTTGCTGGCGGCGCTCGCGGCACAGCTGGGAGCACAGCTGGAAGCACAGCTGGAAGCCGGCGACGCGCGCACGCTCGACCTGGCACGCCGCGAGGTGCTGAAACCAGGGCGCGCGGCTCCGCTCATCGCCGCCCTCACAGGCGTCGACGCCGACTGGGTGCGGGCACACGCCGAGGACATCGTGCGTGGCACGCCGGCCGCCGGAGCGACGCTGTTGATCCAGCTGCAAGCCGCGACCGACGTGCTGCCGCTCGCCCGGCGCATCACGCGGCTGTGCCACGGCGACCCGCGCTTCGAGCTCGACGTCGGACGCTTCATCGATGACATCGCGACGCGCGAGCAACTGCTCGACCTGTTCCGCGACTCCACGCCGAGCTCGTAGTCGATGCTCTGCTCAGCCGATGAGCCGCCGACCAGGCTGAAGCGCGTGATCCGCCTGCTCATGCTGGGCGGTGACGATTTCGACGGCCAGTTGGACGCATTCGCCGCAGATCTGCACACCGGGCCCGTGGACCATGGCACGGTGCGGGTCCTGGCAGCCGCAGAAGGAGCAGGAACGAGCTCCCCGTCCGGGCTTGGTGAGTTTGCGGCTACGGCGGCTGGGGCGTGGTGGTGCCGGGATCCACTCGGCGAGCTCCCTTTTGATCGAAGCCGCCTCGACCCCGAGGTCGTCCAGGATGCGACGAGCCGAGCAGCCGGGGTCGGTGGCCACGATGAACAGCACGTGCTGGGTGTCGGCCAGGTTCTGACCGCGGCCGGCGGCGAACCGGCGTGCCCTCATCACCGTGTCGTAAGCCTCGCCGTCACCCACCGTCCGGGTGCCATCGCCTGTCTCGTACGGGCGCAGCAGCCGGGCGGTCGCATCGATGACCTTCTCACGAGTGACGCCGAGCCGATCGAGCACGCCGGCGGCCAGGCCCACCTGCAGCAGGCCGAGCAGCAGGTGCTGGGTGCCCGGTGTGCTGCCCTCGGCATCGGCGGCCTCCTGGGCGACCTGCAGGCAAGAAGCCAGGCGGGGACTGATGACGGCCGGCTCGGTGCCGGGTCCGCCATCGACTTCCAGCCGTGATGCGTAGCGCTGGCGGGCGGCCTGCTTGGAGATGCCGAGCCGCAGCCCGATGTCGGTCCAGGACAGGCCGGCGTCGCGGGTGGCCTGAACGTAGTGGTCGACCATGGCGTCGGCCGCCTGACTGGTCAGGGCGGCGTAGCGGATGGCCGTCTCCAGCAGCACCAACGGGTCGGTCGAACCGGCGCGCTCGGCGACTGCGTCGATCATGGCTTGAGTGTTCAGCGCAGCGCTGTCCATGCCGACAATGCTAAATTGTCAAATGGCCTTCGACAATACAAACTTGTCGATGAGCAAGGGCTCGTCTCTACGGCGCGATGCGGGCGGCGACCTCCAGCAGGGCGGGGTCGTCGGGCGATTCCTGCACGCATCGGGCGAACAGCCATAGCTGAAGGCGGCCGGGGTCGACGTCGAGCAGGCCGGCCATTCGCCGTGTCAGGGCGACGGGATCCGTGTAGAGGCGTTCCGGGCAGTTCAGCATGTGCTGCAGTGCGTCGTAGGTGGGGTCCCCGAGATATGGCTTGGGGTCGACGGCCAGCCAGGGCATGCGGCGCGCGGCGAGAACGTTTTCGGCGTGCAAGTCCGTGCACAGCACGACATGCCGTTCGGCGCTGGACGGCAGCGCCCGCAAGACGGCCATACCCTCGCGGTCAAGCCCAGGATCGACACGGTGGTCAGGTGTTGCCAGTCGTTGTTCGAATTCGCGGGCCCATTGGTCGCACATATCCTGCAGTGGGCGGAAGCGGTGGCCGTCGGGCGCCTGCCGCCACAGCCGGTGCAGCAGCGCGGCGATGACCACGTCCTGCTCCGGCTCGGTCAGCGCGTGGCCGAGCGCGGTGCCCGGGGTGCAGCGCTCGAGCAGCATGACACTGCTGTCGGCGATGTCGTGGGTGGCGTGCAGCCGGACCGCCCCGTCCCCGTCCCACAACGCCAGGGCGTCCACCTCGTGCTCGGCCTCGATATGACGCCAGCCGACCTTGAGGACCAGGTCTTCGCCGAGCGGGGTGCGTACCGGCGCGACCCAAGAACATCGCCCGCCCGGCTGGTACGGCGCGTCCAACTCCAGCGACCAGCGCTGCGACATCTCCGCGACAACCGACGGCAGCTCGGGTATCCACGCGCGAATCTCGCCGTCGCGGTCGGCGGCTTCGGCCAGATTCCTCGGCAACAACAGGCCGCCCACGACTCACCTTCCTCTCGCTCGACTCGCGCCCGCTCGAACTCTCCGGCTCGGCCCTCTCCCGCTCGACTCGCTCCCGCTGGGCCGGCTCCCGCTCGGCCCTCGCCGCTTGCCCTCGCCCACTCGAAGTGACGCGTCTACCCGGTTGCCCCCTGCAGGGCCTGCTCCAACGCCCCGCGAAGTGCGGCCACCGACGGCGCCCCCTCCATGCGGCCATCCTCATTCCGATAAACCCGGCAAGCCAGAGCCGTCGCGGTCGCCGGATCGGCGAACGGGTCGCGGCCGTCGATCAGTAGGGTCGGCGAACCGTGCATCCGCCACTGCGCTGCCTGCTCAGCGTCGGTCACCGTTCGACGCGTGATCGTGGCCGCCGCTGCTACGGCGCCGGTCTCGGCCAGCGCCAAAGCCAGGCGTCGCTCCAGCATCAGCGCGTTCGGGCAATCCGGCACCGTCACCACTGTCAGCTCCATCTCGTGACCTCCGGTTCGACCGTAGTGCGCCGTGGCAGGATCGAGGCGTGCGGGAACAGCGCTACGTCGTCGACAGCCAGCCGGGCGGTCGAGGCCGCTTGTTCGTGCCAGTGCCGTTCGATCCGGACACGGTCTGGGCGCCCAAACCTGTCCATCATGTGACTGGCACGCTCAACGGCAGGGGCCTGCGCGCGGTGATCATCGAACACAACGGGCAACGCGGCTTTCTGCTTGGCCCTACCTGGGTCCGCGATTGCGCGGTCCAGCCGGGCGTACAGGTCAGCGTGGTGCTCATCCCGGAAGGCCCGCAGCGGGCCGACCTCGCCGACGACGTGGCCGCCGCGCTGGAGGCCAGCCCGACGGCCGGCGCGTTCTTCGACTCACTCGCCCAGTTCTACACGCGGGCTTATCTCCGCTGGATCGATGCCACCAAGAACCGCCCTGACGTACGGAAGGAGCGGATCGCTGAGATGATCGGCCTGCTGGAGGCCGGGATCAAGGAGCGCCCCAAGCCTTCGTCTGACGACACACGGCGCCGCCAAGCCGGGGCACCCAGCTAGCGCGCAGACCCAGACAGGACGCCAAGCGTGACCGCCCCTGGGATGGAAGCCCCATGGGGCGGTACGCGGTTTTGTGCTACATCTTGCGGATCGTCGCGAGGGGGAGGCTTCCGAGGAGGGTCTCCATGTCGACGCCCTTGATCTTTTGGCCGATGGGGCCCATGGTCCCGATGACGATGACGTGGCCGGCCTTCACCGTGCGATACGGGTTCTCGAGGTCATCGGGATAGAAGTAGAGAGGGTAACCCTTGAGCTTGCCGTTCGGCTTATCGAAGCAGGGCCTGAAGATACCGAGTTCTTCGAGCGGCTTGCCGGCGTACGCCTGGACCTTCGGCAGCCTGCAGTCGAGGAACTCCAGCGACATGAAGACGTCCTCGCCTACGTAGAGGTTGAGGTAGCGGTCCCCGTTGGGATTGGCCGTAGACGGCGGGATGTCCGTCCAGACGGCGTTGGCCGGCGCGCCCTTGATCATGGGTAACTTGATCGCCAATAGACGGTCCGCGCTTGCGAGTTTGCCGCTGCTTTTGGTGCCCGTCGTAGGGGCGTCCGACGAAGGCTCCGAAGCGGGTTCGGTCGCCGGTTCTGACGCTGGTTCGGACGCCGGTTCCGTCGCGGGCGCGGACGCGGGTGCGCTGCTGGCCGCCGCGCGGTTTTCCTCGGGTTTGGCCGAGGACTTCGAGCATCCGGCGCACGCGAGGAGGGTGGCCACGGCGACCGCAGTAAGGACAACGCCGGCGTGGGGGCGTGCCGACTGATCTGACATCTTCCGCTCCAGTTGATGTGAGCCGCCGCGCCGGCTCAGTGCCCGGAGCCGGCGGCCAATGTGACTGCTGTGAATAGAGGGCGTGACGTCTTGTTCCACGCTGCGGCATCGTGAGCTCACAGACCGGATATGAGCTGACATCACCTACGCGCCGAACAGACGCCACCGACGCCCACCACACGTAGTCGCGCCTCAACTTTCGGCGGGATACGGGAGGAAGCTGCTGCCGAAGGACGAGGGGCTGCGACAGCGACGCCTGCTTCAAGCTGAGCGTCCTCACCCCACTCACAAGTGAAGGCCGTTCACCGCCGGCTACGCGCCCTCGGACGAAATCACCCCTGCACCGTTCACACGAAGGGTCCACCCGCAATACCCAGTCGCAAGAATCTGCTCACTTCTACCGGTGACATGGCTCAACACCGGCCGTGGTCGGCGGAAGATCAAGCGCGCTGACCTGGACGCGTGGCTGACGTCCTCCGAGCAGGCCGCATAGTCAGTGCGCCGAATGCCGACTTACGGGGTTTCTCGCCTCTGATCAGGCCCACAGTTGGCAACAGCCAGCGAGCTACAACGAGAACGGGCGGGACTCCGCGCCCCTGCAAGATTCGAACCTGCGCGCCCGGCTCGGGAGGCCAAGCGCGTACGAGACGTTGGCCAGGGAATGCCCTCCCAGCCATGCCTGCAGTGCCTCCTGATGCGTCACGTGCCCCAAAAACCTCTCGGCGAGTAGTCCCGAGTTCGAATGATGCCTCATCAGGCGACTATGTAGACACAAAGATGGCGTTCTGTGGAGTGGTTCAGTTCGTGACGATCAGTGAACAACTTCTAGCAGAAGGCGAGCCACCGTGACGGTCAAAGGGGAGGGCCCCATCTTCCCGAAAGGACACATCCACGCTGACTCTGTCGCAGTCTGACCTAATCGGACTAACTGCTGGAGTCACTCCGCAACAGCCGACAGCATGGAGATGGTCCGCCGCTCACTGGCGTATGCTGCAAGAACTCTTCGGCCCACCATCGGAAGAGCACAAGAGATCGAGGTTAGAGATCAGGGATGTCGCAGCCCTTGTTCGCCATGACCCCGATAATCGCCTGTATTCTATTTCTGAGTTGGATCGCCTGCATCTGAGCGGCGGTGACCGCCGGGCTGTCTCCCGTCATGGATTCGTCACTCTCGGCGATACTGTCGTACTTGCGTGCCAGATATTCAAGGCTTCCGCAGCTCATGGATTCATAGTCGTCACCCGTCGACCCGGACTGCCCAGAGTCGGACTGCCCAGAGTCGGCACCCCCTCCGGTGCCTTCGGTCGAGGACCCTCCACCACATCCCGACCCGAAGGACAGAAGTAATCCCATGGCAAGCAATGATGAAACAACAGGTCGCAACCCGCGCACGGCCCCTCATCGATATCCCAACGATCCGAGCCCTCAAATGCTAGACCCGGCTCAAGACGCCGCAAGGGGAAACAACTCGGAACATCCGCCCTGGTACTCCAATTTTCGGATTTGTGCCACCACAAATCGGGATAAATTTTCTTTAGCTTCAATTTTCCCACCGCACAAAGGAGACATCATGAGCGAAGCAGTTGCAGGGCACCATTGACGAAGTGTGCGCAGAGCTCCGCATCTCACGGCGCACATAGGAGAGATGGCGTGCCAGTGGCTCTGCGCCACAGTACATACAGCTCGGCAAGCGCGGACCAGTCCGCATTCGTCGCGAATGGCTGGATGAATGGCTCATGTCCGGCACGGCCTAGCCCGACCAGATTTGCCGGCAGGAGTTCTGCCCGCACCTACTAAGTGGGCGTTCGGATCCTTGACGTGGGCAAATCCGATGATTCGTCCCGCGAGCCATGACTATCGCTTCGCGTGATTTGGATGGATATCAAGTCGGAGGCGGGCAGTCGGCCGCCCGTCTCAGGCCAGAAAATCCTGTCTCATCCCACGATGCTCGATATTGTCACCCTACATAGCAACAACCTTACGAAGAGGCCTGGGCAAGCGCAGCCACATGCGATACGCCGAAGACATGCCCCAACAGCGCCCCTATCCCAGCGACCTGTCCGACGCCCGCTGGGAACTCATCGAACCCCTACTCACCGCCTGGCGCGACCAACGCCGAGGAAACGGCCTGGACATCGGCCGACCACCCGAACACGACCTGCGGGCCATCCTCAACGCCATCATCTACATCGACCGCACCGGCATCCCCTGGCGCTACCTGCCCCACGAGTACCCGCCCTGGCAGACCGTCTACACCTACTTCGCCCACTGGCAACGCGACGGCGTCTTCACCCAGCTCACCGGCCTGCTACGCCGCCTGGTCCGCACCAGCGAAGGACGCACCCCCGACCCCACCGCCGCCGTGATCGACGCCCAGAGCATCAAAACCTCCGCCAACGTCCCCGCCGCCAGCCAGGGCTACGACGCCGGCAAGAAGATCGCCGGCCGCAAACGCAGCATCGTCACCGACACCCTCGGCCTACTGCTCGCCGTCCTGGTCACCGCCGCCAGCACCTCCGACAGCGCCGCCGGCCTCCCCCTGCTCACCCAGGTCGCCGCCACCCACCCCACGATCACCAAGACCTGGGCCGACAACGCCTACCGCAGCAAGGTCGTCGAAGCCGCAGCCGCCCTCGGCATCGACGTCGAAATCGTCCGCCGCGACCCCGCGACCACCGGCTTCGCCCCACTGCCACGCCGCTGGACCGTCGAGCGCACCTTCGGCTGGCTGATGTTCCACCGCCGCCTGGCCCGCGACTACGAAGCCCGGCCCGACCGTTCCGAAGCCATGATCCACATCGCGATGATCGACCTCATCTCACGACGCCTCACCGGCGAATCCACCCCAACCTGGCGAGACACCTGATCCCCAAATCAAACAGAACTCACGGGATCAGACACCCACTCAGTGACGTCCTGTTCGCGGCGGGCCTGACCAGGGTAGGCCCCGCGACCGGGTCGCTGCTGACGGCCGGCGAATGCGCCCTGGTCGCAGTGCTGGGGGTCGTTGTGCTCGGTGAGCGGCTGCCCGCGCTGACCTGGGGAGCCGTCCTTGCCTGCGTGCCAGGGTAGTGGCTGCTGGAGGGACCCGCACCGGCTGCCGGGCCGGACAGCGCCGGGGTCTTCGGCGTCGTAGCCTCGACCCTGGTGCTGGCCGTCTACTCGACCTGCGCCGCGCGCGTTGTCCGCCGTGGCGCCGATCCGCTTCGCGTCGCCTTCCATCAATACGGCTTCGCCGCGGCGTGCACCACGCTGGTGGCCATGGGGTCGTGGATCACGCGACCGCCCGTGCTGAACGGGATAGAGCCCGAACGCTGGCTCGCCCTGATCGCTGCGGGTGTCCTGGTCGCCCTCCCGAGCCTGCTCTACCTCCAGGCCATCGTGCACATCTCCGTCGGTACAGCCGCGACGATCCTGAATCTTATCCCCGTGCTCGGCATGCTCATCTCAGTGGCGTGGCTGGGCGACACCCTGACGGTGCGACAACTCATCGGAGGCGCGGTGCTGGTCATCTGTACCGCCCTGGTGTCGCTGCGGCCGGCGGTCGTCCCGCACAGGGCGCGACCTCGCACCTGGCGCGGCCCGACGTACGGCGGCCCTCGATGACGTTGGCCACGTAGGGATTGCTGAGCTGAGCACGCCCCTGACCCCACTCTTCGACGTCATGGAGCCGGTCCCAGCGACGTGAGCCCTCCACCGACGCGACAGCCAGGCCATCTCGCTGGCCAACCAGCCGAATTTCAACTCCAGCGAGTGCCCGCAGGCACGCGCTAGCCTCAGGCATGGACAGCGTGAACTACCTGGACGTCGCGCGTTCAATCGCCGAAATGCTGGGAGTGCTCGGTCCGCATGACGCAGAGGATTGGACGGTTCCGGCGGGCCCGCTGGAGTGGGACTGCCGCGCGACGGCCGTTCACGTCGCGCACGACCTGCTCGCCTACGCCGGGCAGGTGGCGGCCCGTCCTTCCGGCGCTTATCTTCCCTTGGACCTGGTCGTCCGCCCCGAGGCATCCCCTTGGCAGGTGCTCGAAGTGGTCGCCGCTTGCGGGGAGTTGCTCGTCAGCGCTCTGGCCAGAGCCGATCCTGGGACGCGGGCCTGGCACTGGGGGCCGTGCGACCCGTCGGGCTTCGCAGCAATGGGCGTCGGTGAGGTCCTGCTTCATACCCACGACATCACCCAGGGACTCGGCGTGCCATGGCTGCCTGCGGCCCCGTTGTGCGAGGCGGTTCTCCACCGCCTCTTCCCCGACGCCCCACCCGGCGAACCTGCCGCGGTCCTGCTCTGGTGTACCGGCCGTGGCGAACTCGACGGCCGGCCCGGCGTGACTTCGTGGGTCTGGCGGGCGGCCCTGCCTAGCTGAACGGCTAGTACTCCGCAGCGGCAGGCGCGGGCCTGGTGGCGTCGTCGCCATCGTGGCCAGTGGATCCGATGTTCGGCGGGGTGGCGGGGCCGGTGGAGATGGCATTGTTTCGCCCGTGAACGTCCTTGAGCCGCGCACGCGGTGGAGCGTGCCTCAGTACGACTACCCGGACGTCAGGCGTCGTGAAACCGTAAGCGGAGAGATCTCGGACGTCGACAGGACCCGAAAGGGGCGCCGTGGCAGAGGTGTGGATCGCCGCTGATGAGCATGACATCGATACTTTGATAGGTGCCGCCTCCAGCCCTGGCGGATCGACCCTCCCCGACACCGCTCAGGATTGGTAACGGTGCGTCTGCCTGATCCGCTGCGTTCGTGTGCCGTGCTGATCGGTACCAGCAGCTACGAGTCCGCAGAGTTGGAGGACCTGCCGGCGGTGGCCCGTAACCTCACCGCGCTGCACGACGTGCTCACCGACCCGGCTCTGGGCGGCCTACAGCCGGCGCGCTGCGTCGTGCTGGCCGACGCGACCGACGTGCACAAGGTCTGGACGACGCTGCGGCGCTTGGCCGACGAGGCCACCGATACGCTGCTGGTCTACTTCGCCGGCCACGGCCTGCTCGAACCGCACCGCTACGAACTGTGCCTGGCCCTGGCCGGCAGCCACCCGGCCGACCTGCCTGCCGGGGCGTTGCCGTTCGAGTGGATCCGCCGGCTCTTCCTGGACTGCAGGGCGACCTACGGGGTGCTCGTCCTGGACTGCTGCTTCAGCGGACGCGCCACCGGGCACCTAAGCGGCCCCGAGGAGGTCATCCTCGGGCAGATCGACATCCAGGGCACCTACACCCTGGCCGCGGCCGGCGCCAATCAGCCCGCGCTCGCTCCACCTGGTGAGGAGTACACCGCCTTCACCGGTGAACTGCTCACCCTCGTCCATGCCGGCGTCCCCGATGGCCCCGAACTGCTCACCTACGCCGACATCTACCGGCACCTGCTACGCACGCTGACCGCCCGCGGCCTGCCCCAGCCCCACCAGACCAACAGGGGCACCGCCGCCGACCTCGCCCTCACCCGCAACCCAACCCACCCCGCGAACACCACTCGACCACGCACCCGCCGCACGCCACGAAGCGACGGCGCCGGTCGTTCCATTGCGGTGTCGGCGACGGCGATCACGGTAATCCCCGCGCAAGAGGTTCACGCGCTCGCGTTCAGCCCGGAGGCCGACAGCCTTGCGATCGCAGCAGGGACCAAAATGGTGCGGGTTTTCGACACCGCTACATGGCGGGAACGCTTCGCACTACGACAGCAGCGGTTGGGGCTGGCGCACATGTTCGCGGTCGCATTCAGTCCAAATGGAGTCTCTCTCACTGCTGGAGGCTACGAATGGGTCGGTTTCCTCGGGTCGACCAGCCGAGCAATAGTTCAGCACTGGAATGCCCGTACAGGCCAGAGATTCGGCCGCATCATCTGCGGCGACAGCGACGCCGAGACCGTGCACGCGATCGCGTACCATCCGGACAGCAGACGGCTGGCTACCAGCAGCCGCACAAGCACAGCGAAGATCTGGCAATACGGCCAGGACACCGCCATCTTCACCCTCGCACACGGCGACGCCGTGCAGGGCGTGGCATTCAGCCCGGACGGCCGATGGCTGGCGACTTCGAGCGCGGACAAGACCGCTCGCCTCTGGGATATCCGCAACGGCCAGCAACACCTCACATTCAGCCACGAGTATCACGTCAGGGGCGTGGCATTCAGTCCGAACGGCCGTCTGCTGGCCACGGCCAGCACGCCCGCTTACCTCTGGAACGTCGAAACCGGCGCCCGGCTTCGCACTCTGGAGCCGGCGACCACCGGGGCGCCCCTCTGTCATGATGTCGCGTTCAGTCCCGACGGTCGGCTCCTGGCCGGCGCGTTCATCGATCGCACCGTACGGATCTGGGACACCCACAGCGGCGACGAACTGCTCAACCTCACCCATCAGCAGGAGGCTCGCGTCGTCAGATTCAGCCCTGACGGCCAGTGGCTTGCCACCGGTGCGCATGCGTGGAAAGGCGAGGGTAGTAGTCGCGCCGGCGCCGTTCATGTGTGGCGACTCCACTTGTAGATGTCCTCCACACCGCCACATGTCCGATAGCTTCCCAGATGCCCGTTGCGGCCCTGATGCGTGGCTGGTGGCACACGTTCGAATGTGGCTGCCTACAGCGGCACATCCATACAAGCGAAACGACCCGCGTTTCCGCAGGTCGTGTGCCCGTTTGGGCTGGTAGCCGGTCGGTGCCCCCTGCAGGATTCGAACCTGCGCACCCGGCTCCGGAGGCCAGACATGAGCAGGCTTCTGGCCTGGTCAAACATATTCAAGGCGAAGTTCCTGGTGCGCGATTGATGCGAATGGCAGGCGCAGCCAACAGCCTCAGCGAGGCGCCACCACCAAATGATTGGCTTAGAGTGCCGCATCCAGGTGACCTTGATCCCGTCTGAAGTCGGTGAGCCAAGCTGCCAGCCCGTCATGAGACTCACTGAGCCTTTTCGTCTTGATCAGCGGCCGTCTTGCACGGCTTGAAGCGCCACGATGGCCTGGACGATTGCGGTGATGCGGTTCGGACAGCAGCGCACTTTCGCCAAGACCTTCCAGGCCTTCAAGGTCGCCACGGCGCGTTCGCCGACCGCGCGCAGCCGGGCGTGTGCCTCACTGGAGTTCGTTCGCATAGTCGACTTGGGCGGACTATTTTATCTAGTATGCCAGACGTAGTCCTTTCGCCCGAGTAGATGGAGTCCTAATGGCCAAGGGTACTGTCAAATGGTTCAACGCGGACAAAAGGTATATTTCCATCCTAACGGACCGCGGCGAAGACGTCGCCGTTCATTATTCGGCGATTCTCAAGGGTAGGCTAGCCACCCTCGAAGAGGGCCAGCGAGTGGAGTTCGATGTCACCCGCCGAGCGGACGGACAACTCGCAGTTCGCGATGTGCGCGTTCTAACACGGCGTAGTAATGATCACGATGACGCCAACAGCACTGGCGGCAAGATGATTTCATCGGCGAGCAGCAAGGACGGGAACAAGGAAGCCGGGTGGATCAGAGAGCTGGTCCAAAGCCGGTCACCGCAAGAGCTGCAACGCGCCAATGACCCGACATCGCGGCTCGCCAAACTCAGAGAACGCGCCGCCATAGCGGAAGGTGAGAAACGTATCCGCCTTCTGGCAGACCTCGGCATTGCCATCGCCGACCTCCACCTACGGACCGGACCAGCCTTCGAGGAACGACTGGCGCCTCTCACGGACGAAGTGCTAGCTGAGGGCGTCGCAGTGTTGCGTGAAGCCAAGAACGGATTAGACACTCGCGATCCTCGTGCCACTGATGTCAGACTGCGCCTGGGGCTCTTTCTTACCCTTCGTTACATGGTCCGTGGAGGAGACGATGCGGATCAGGAGGATGCGATCGAAATCTTCCAGGAGGTGCTTTACGACCCACTCAGCCGAGAATGGGACCGGGAAGTCGCGCACCTTGTCCTCGGGTACTTGCTTCTATTCACGACGATCCCGCAGTGGATGCGATCCAGCACGCCACTCGACTTCTCTACACTCATGCGGATCCCCAACCTTGCGGATTACCTGCGCACTGGACCCAAGCTGGACGCAGCGATCGAGCATCTCGCCCACGCTGCCCTCTCCCAGACACTCCCTGAGGGGCCGCGAGAAGCTGCCGCTGTCATGCTGCCGATGGCGCGCCTGCTGCGAGCGCTGAATACCGATGTACACCCGGATCTTTCTACGCTCATCGACCTACTTGGGCAGGCCCTTTCTCGTCCGAGCGCGCCAGCACTCGCCGAGCTAACGGCTATGCGGACCTGGTTGGTCGAGTATAAGGGGCACGAGGATACGATCGCTGCTTTGCAGTCCGAGCTCGTAAACGTGGACGGAATTCACCACCATCACGACGCGCTGCAGAACGAGACAGAAGTACTTCACCTCCACGATCGATTCACACGTGTCAAGAACCTAAGTGACGCCTTAATAAGAACTCGATGGTCTACCGACACGCTTCCTGTAACTATCTACCTCGAAGATGACGCGGATGCGCAAGGAATGGAGGAAGCTGTCCGGCATGTACTCGACAAGTCTGAACTTGAGATTGCGGTCGAATTCCCACCCGTTCACGGCTCCTGGTTCAAGCGGCTGGTTGCACGCGTTCGGTACGAAGCAGCTGACACCGGACTAGAAGGCATAGGGCGCAAGGCCATTCGAGCGGCTGAACTTGCCCAGGTCGACAAGCGACAAGCGGAAGTAAACGCTACAAACCTCGATGCTGTCGCGAATCTGATAGACAAGCTGGAGAAAACGACAGCTGCGGTGATCCAAATAGGGTCAGTCCTACTCGTAAAGACTCATCAGGGCGTACTAATTCGCGAGCTTACGCTCGATGAACTCCGCTACTTGGAAGCGAACCCCAGACTTCTCCACAGTCCTACCGACGCAGCCAAGGCGTTCGATCATTACCAAGCGAGCTCAGCCATCGAAGATGGAACATCTAGCACAAGCTTGGCGCATGACATGTGACCATGCAAAGATCGCGGATACGAACTTCCATCCAAGCCCAAGGTCGCACTCGTCCCGCTCGAACTCGGCGGCTCACCTAAGTCGGAAATACCTGTGGCCGGAACCCCAATACGGCCCAAGCCCGCCACCAGCAAGGACACCGTGGAAGACAAACTGAAGAAGGGCGTCTGCACCGGCACCGTGACCCTCGCCGTGGGCAGGAAGGCGATCGCCAAAACTGGACCCCCGCGCTGGCCAAGGTCGTCCGGTCGGCGGAGTGGTTCTACGAGTCTTCTCCATCTTGATCAGCGATCGTCCTGTACGGCTTGAAGCACCAAGATGGCCTGGACGATTGCGGTGATGCGGTTCGGACAGCAGCGCACTTTCGCCAGGACCTTCCAGGCCTTCAAGGTGGCGATGGCGTGTTCGCCGACGGCGCGGATGCGGGCGTGGGCGTGGTTAACGTCCTTCTGCGACCTGGACAGGCGGGGGCGATGCCGGTGCCGCTTGTACGGGAGTGCGGATTATACATCAGGAAGCCGTGTGTGGGAGGTGCCCCACGTGTCGGCCCGCCAGAGCTACGCGTTGCGTCCGCCTTCGAGTAGGCGCACCCCGTCATGTTGTCGCACGGCCGGCGCGTCGCTGCCTTCCAGCGCATCAAGAACGCGAACAGCGAACGCCTCGGAGGCGAGAGCGCGAACGTCACCTGCTGTGACCCAGGCAAAGGCGCGAGTCTCATCGGACTCGGCCAGGTGCCCGCTGACCACCTTGCATCGAAAGACGAGCGCCACAATGCCGCGCTCCATGTTCTTGTAGACCCCGGAGAGGGAGAGTGGCGCAATCTGCAGGCCGGTCTCCTCCCTAACCTCGCGGATCAGGCCAGAGATGATGTCCTCGTCGAGCTCCAAAATGCCGCCCGGCGCCTCCCAATGGCCGTTGTCCCGGCGCTGGGTGAGAAGCGCCCGGCCCTGGTCATCGATGACCACACCCGCCACGCTCACGGAGTGAGCGGTTCGGTCATCCATTTGGCCCACCTCCCGGGGGAGCTAGCTTTGTTACGCTCAACGGTAGTACACGTACGTACGAGTTGAGGAGTTAGCCGAATGGTCGAGCCGCTCAACCTGCCCGATCTCGACTCGGCCAGCGACCGAGCAGTCTTCCGACAAGTCGCCGACCATCTCCGTGATGCCATCGACCGAGGTCAGCTCGGTCAGGGTGACAAGGTGCCCTCAGAAGCTCAACTCATGCAACATTACGGTGTTGCGAGGATGACGATCCGCAACGCTCTTCAGGTGCTTCAGAGCGAGGGACTCACTGTGGCCGAACACGGCCGGGGTGTCTTTGTTCGCTCCCACCCGCCAGTGCGCCGATTGGCGTCTGACCGATTCGCGCGTCGCCATCGAGACCAAGGCAAGGCTGCCTTCATCGCCGAAACCGAGGGCGCCGGCGGCAAGCCGACGGTGGACTCAATAGAGATTGCAGAGCTGTCCCCCTCCCCCGCCATTGCCGAACGCCTGGGTCTGACGACTGACGATCGCGTAGCCGTACGAGCAAGGCGATACTTGATCAACGGCCAACCGGTCGAGACCGCGACGTCCTACGTGCCTGCGGAAATCGCGAGAGGTACGCGGATCATGGAACCGGACAGCGGTCCAGGTGGCATCTACGCCAGGATCGAGGAGCAGGGATACCGCCTCGATCGCTTCGTAGAAGAGGTCAAGTCTCGGATGCCGCTCAGAAGCGAAGCTCGCGCGCTCAAGCTGGCTCCCGGCGTTCCGGTGTTTCACCTGGTCCGGACGGCTTACGCCACCGATGGCACGCCCGTCGAGGTGTGCGACACGGTCATGTCGAGTGACGCGTACGTACTCTCCTACGAACTTCCTGCGCGATAAGGGGTTTACACGCTCGTCTAGAGGAGTACAAATAGAACAAGCAACTCCTCTAGTCGAGTAGACGCCTAGCAGAGATACCAATGACCCTCACCCCACGAAGGATGCGCAATGAGCGTTCAGCAGCCGGCTCCCGTCCGCTCGCAGTCCTGGTTCCCCGGCTTGTACGTGCCCGTGAGCCATATCCGCGGAATCGAGTTCTTCGCCGACCAGCGCCGCGGCGGCGTGCGCGTCGCCAAGACCACCATCCACGGAACCGCCGCTGAGCTGCGCGCTTTAGCCGCTCAGATCCTCCGCGCAGCTGATCGACTCGAAGCCCCCGAGGCGGCGTAAACCGCTCGGTCCTGAGGGCGCTGATCCGGCCCGCGAGCACGGGAAGCACGCGGACCGGGTCAAGGCCAGCAGGCCTGACGACTGATCAAGCCGCCACCATTTGAGAACTGAACAGTGGATGTGCCAGCTGGACTCGCTGATCCAGGTGACGAACTTCGAGGTCCCGCGATCACGGGTCGGTTCGGCTGGCATCACGCAGCGCTTGCGCTGCCCGTCCCCCACGCCAATCCCAACGTGCGGCGTGGTGGGCGGAGAACGCAAGCACACCATGACCCCGTGTGAGGAGAACAACGTGCGCCACAACGGCAAGCCGCCCGTCTTAGCCAGCTCGATTTCTCCCAACCTGCTCAACCTCCGCCCCGGCGAGCACCCGGCAGCCGCCTGCCCCGACTGCGGCGCCTGGCGAACCCTTCGCCGCGGCATGCTGTGGCCGCACCGCACCGACGACGGCATCACCCGATGCCCCGGCAGCGGCCAGCGCATCGTGATCGACCTGACCGCCGCCCACTGGCTGACCACGCTCGACATCGCCTGCCGCGACGCCGCCACCCGCCGGACCATCCGTCCGCACGCCAAGCCCGAACCCCCGGTGCTGATGCCCGTCTACCGCCTGACCACCGCCTGACCCTCGCACTACCCGAGCGCCCGGCCAGATCTTCATCGATCCAGCCGGGGCGCTTTTCCATGCCCTCAGCCACTCCCCCGTCTCAAAGGACCCAGCCAATGACGATCAACTACCTGCCGCCGCCGTCGACCGACTCCCCCGACCCCGTCACCTACCTGCGTGAGGCTCAACTGCAGCTCGATGAGGTGCTCGCCTCCTACGACCCGGTGGGAGCCGACTCCATCCAACGCGCCGTCGTCGACACGCACCTGCGTCTGGCCACGGCGTGCGCCCAGATCGCCCAGGCCGAGGCGCTCAATCGGCTCGCCGCCAGCGCCGAGGAAGCGTTGGACGAACTTCTCAGCATGATCCGGAACGGAGGCCTGGGATGATGACCCGCGAACACCTGGCCGGCCTGCTCGACCACGCGCAGGCCGCCTACCTGATCGGCGACGGTAGCGAGCTGGCGGGCATCGTGACCAAGCTGGCCGCCGAGCTGGAACGCTGCCACATCCGCGAGGGCTTGCTGCGGAGCGAGTATCAGCGGCTCCTGGGCGCCGCCCGGGCCACCATCGCCGCCGACAACAACTGCGAGCCCGCCCCACTGACTCACCTGCGGTGGGTACTGGGACGGCACGGACAGCTGCCCGCCGACGGCCAAAGCGCGCTGCACGTGCTCGCCGACGCCTCCGCCACTCGCACCCTTGCCGACCGCGTGACCGATCACACGCACGCCAGCCCCAATCAGAGCTCGGTGGGCATCGAGTGGGAGTGCCGCACCTGCGGCACGGCGATGATCACGCCCGGCCTCGACGCGCACTCACCCGAGTCCGGGCAGTGCCTGTCGTGCCGGTCGAAACGCGGCACCGGCACCGAGACGGCCGGCTCCATGAATTCCGCCGCTCCCGCCGATGTGCTGGCGGTGAGCGCGTGAATCCGGCCGACGCTGAAGCGGCGCTGCGCACGGCGCGCCTGGACGTCGAGCGCATCGTTACCCGCTTGGTCACGACCGCGTACGGCGAGCAGGCGGTCAGCCTCCGGCCGATCTTTCCCGGTGCCGCGTCCCGGCATCAGGTTGCCGACCCGCTGCCGGGGCTGTGGGCGGCCAAGCGGATCTGCAGCATGGCCAAGGCCGAGGTCCGCCGGTTCGCGCGGCTGGCCCGCGAGGCCGGTCACACCTGGCCCCAAATCGGCGCAGCGCTTCAGATCCGCGACGCGGACTATCACGCACCCGGAGAAGCCGCCTTCGAGTACGTAGCCGAGCGCATTTACGACACGCCATCCTTCAGCTGGCGCTGCACGGCCGAAGGCTGCGGCCGATTGATCCGCGATTTCGGACCGCTGCCCTCCTTCACCGCTGAGGACACCGAAGGTGGTCACGCCCCGGGCTGTACCGGCCATGGCGGCCTGGCGGCACACGCGAGACGCCGAGGGCTGAACCCATGACCGTTCCTGTCCCCGTCGTCCACCCGCCCCTGCTGGGCGGCGACCTCTGGCAGCAGGTCGCCGTCGAACGCGCCGACGGCCGCTGCGAATGCCGCACTCAGTGCGGCAACCCGCATAAGAAAGACAACGGCGCGTGCACCCGCCTGCAGGCCCCGGGCCGCCCCTTGCACCTGGCCCCACGGACCGACGTTCTCATCCATCGCGCGGCCGGCCTCCCGGCCGCCGATCTGCTGGCACTGTGCTTGCCCTGCTATGACGGCCTGGACCGCCTGCGCCGAAAGGACCGGCGGGCTTTCGCCGACCAGGCCACTCAACCTGAGCCCTTGTTCTGATCTCCTTTGTGTTCGCCGCGCCGCCCCCGGGCGCCTCGCGTACTCGCCTCACCTACTTCTAGCCGCGCACCGCATCGAGCGGGTGCGCGGCATTCCTTCGTGATCGGAGACCCGTCCCATGCGTATGTCCCTGCGTCTCGCCGGGCTGATCCTGCCCGGCCCCGCCACCATCGCCGCCGCCTACGTCGCCGGAATCTGGCCCGTCGTCCTCGTGCTCGGCGTCCTGCTCGGGCTCGCCCTGATGCTGGCCGTCCCCGTCATCGCCTTCGGCATCCACCAGGACGAAAAGTACGGCTCCCTCGGCGGGCCCGCGCCCGGCTGGTCGGCGGCCGTCGCCCGCCGCCTGCTCAACACGCGCGTGCGCTCGGTCAGCCAGCACGGCCAGCAGCGTTCCCCCGTCCGGCAGGGGCACCGATGAGCACACTGTCGAACAAGCCGAGCACGCCGGTCGAGCTGAGCGACTGGCGCGACGCCGGGCTGTGCGCCCAGGTCGATCCCGATCTGTTCTTCCCCGACCCCGGCGACCGTGCCGCCGTGATCCGCGCCAAGAGCGTGTGCGCAGCCTGCCCGGTCCGCTTCGAGTGCCTGACCGACGCCCTTACCCGCAACGAGCGGTTTGGCGTGTGGGGCGGCCTGTCTGAGCGCGACCGCCGCAATCGGCGGGGCAAGCCGCTGCCGCACCGCTGCCGCCACTGCCACGGGCCGGTCCTGGAGCCCGAGCACTGGTACTGCAGCCTGGCCTGCCGAAAGGCAGGCCAGGCCGAACAGACCGCCCCGCCATTCCCGGCGAAGGGGGCGGCCTGACGATGCCGACCGCTTCTCTCGTCTCGTCTCCGGCCTCGCCGTTCGGGCTGTGGGCATCGCAGTGGCGTCCCGCACGCCCGAACGGGCTGACCTTCATCGACTTCTTCTGCGGCGCGGGCGGCAGCGCGATCGGGCTAACCGCGGCCGGCTTCGAGCTGAAACTCGCGGCCAATCACTGGCAGCGCGCGATCGAGACCCACGCCGCCAACTTCACCGCCGCAGACCACCTGTGCGCGGACATCAACAACCACGACATGCGCCGCCTGCCGCCCGCTGACGTGCTGTGGGCCTCGCCGATCTGCACCGAGGCCTCACCCTCAGGCGGCAAGAAGAAACGGCGCGGCCAGCTCACCGCCGTGCAGGCCTCCCTGTTCGACGACGCCGCCGAACCGGTCCCCGACGCCGGATGGGAACGCACCCGCGCCACGTGCTACGACGTGCTGCGGGCGGCCGAGATCTGGAAGTTCAAGGCCATCTTGATCGAGAACGTGATGGAGCTGGCGACCGACTGGCCGCTGTTCTGCTGGTGGCTGGAAGCCTTCACCACGCTCGGCTACCGGCACCAGATCGTGTGCGTCAACTCCGCCCACATCGGCGCCGAGGACAACCCGCACGCCCCGCAGTGGCGCGACCGCCTGTACATCGTGTTCCTGCTCGACCACATCCCCATGCCGGACCTGGAACCCCGGCCCCTGGCGTACTGCCCAGACTGCGGACGCGACGTACACGCCCGCCAGTCCTGGAAGCAGCACCTGAAGTACGGGCGGCAGCGCATCGGCAAGTACCGCGACCAGTACCTCTACACCTGCCCGAACACCACCCGGCCCCATCGCAGCCCGGTCGTGGAGCCGTACGTGCTGCCCGCCCGCGCGGCCATCGACTGGACCGACCTCGGCGAGCGAATCGGCGACAAGAAACGGCCGCTCGCGGCCACCACCATGCACCGGATCGGCGAAGGACTGCGCCTGGTCACCGGCCAATCCGCCGTCATCCAGGTCAACCACGCCGGCCACGACGGCCGCGCCTACGCCCCCACGGCAGCACCCTTGGCCGCGCGGACCGTACGCGGCGGCGACGGCATCGCTACACCGCCGCTGCTGGTCCCCGTCGGCGGCACCTGGAACATGACCGCCACGACGGTGGGCGAGCCGATGCGGACCCGTACCGCCAATCCCAAAGGGATGGAAGCGCTGGTCGCGCCCGCCGACGGCCACACGCTCGGCGCGGCGGAGCCGTTCGTCGCGATGCTGCGCAACCACGGCACCGCGACCTCGATCCGCGAGCCGCTGGCCACCCTGGCCGCGGGCGGCAACCATCACGCCCTGGTCGTCCCGTATCGCAACGCCAAAGCGAAGACCACCGCCGAACCCCTGCACACCGTGGCCACTATCGATTCAGCGGCGCTTGTCCAGCCCGCCATCGCGGTCGAGGACTGCTTCTTCCGGATGCTGCAGCCGCGTGAGCACCTGCGAGCCCAGCGCTTCCCCGACTTCTACCAGGTGACCGGCAACAAGGGCGAGCAGACCATGCAGGCCGGCAACGCCGTCTCCTCCAACGTCGCCCAATGGCTCGGCGAACGCATTGCCCGCGCACTGTGCGGGCGCTGACCCTCCTCACCTGCGAAACCCCGCTCCCGTGCGCTCATGCCCGAAGGAGAACGATTCATGGCGAAGTCAGCTGACGTACTCAATGCGATCGACGAGGCGCGCGCGGCCGGCTGGACCGTCCACGCGCGCGGGCACGGCATGTATCTGCTGTCCTCGCCCGCGTGCGAGGTTGACCACCCGACCCCGGACTACGTCCCGGACCGATGGTGGGGCGCGGAGACGTACCGCAAGCTGTTCCAGCTCAGCATCGCCATCGACGGCGACGGCCGCGTCTTCTACACCGCGATCCGCATCTCCACCGCCCCATGGGTTGGGGCCCAGGAAGTCCGGGTGAGCCTCACCAAGGCGATCGAGTTCCTCCGCACCGACCACCACGACTCCTGACAGGGGGCTGATCACATGATGGACCAAGTCACATGGGTGATCACTCACCCCATCCACAGCGCCGTAATCGCGACCGCCGCTCTGGTCGGCCTGGTCGTGGTACTCCGCGTCCTCAAGAAGCTCAGCCAGGCGGTCAAGACCGTACTCGGTCACGCCGACGTGGACACCCTGCTCACCTACGTCGTCGCGGGCATGGCCTCCGCAGTCGCCGGAACCGGCATGTGGAAGTTCTTCGGCCGGGCCCTGGCCGACGTCGACCCGATGCTGCGGATCGCGCTGTTCGCCTTCATCGAGCTCAGCGTCATCATCTCCGCCGTCCGGGCTCGCAAGGTTCTGCGCGAGTCCATCAAACGGTACGAAGCCGACCCGGACGGCGCGCCGCTGCCATCGTCCGGCCTGGACGGCAAGGCCGTGTGGGCGCTGACCGCCCTCAGCGGCGGCCTGGCCTGCCTGGAAACCGACAGCTTCCCCGAGGCCGTGCTGCGGCTGGCGGCTCCATTGGTGGCCGCGTGGCTGTGGGAGCGCGGCATGTCGATCGAGCGGCAGCGCGCCCGAAAGGCCCGCCGGATCATCAACTGGCGGCTCACCCCCGAGCGGGTCCTGGTCCGCCTCGGCGTGGCCGAGGCCACCGGCCGCGACGTGACCGAGGTCGAGGCGCACCGCCGCGTCACCAAGGTCGCGCTGGCCGCCGGCCGCGCGCGAATGCTCGCCGAGGCCAAGCCGCGGATCCTGCCTGTGGTCCGGACGCGGATGGCGCAGCGCCGCCTCAACAAGGCGATGCGCGGCGCGGTCGAGTACGCCGACCTGGTCACCAGCCGTACCGCGCATCGGATGCTGCTCGGCCAGATCGGCGCGCTGCACGGCGCCGTCCGCCTAGCCGAGCTGACGCCTCCGGCCCCCTGGGAGGCACCCACACCGGTCGACGCCGCCGCCATTCCCGCTCGTGTACGGTCCCTGCCGGACCGTGCGGAGGTCGACCGTGCGGTCACCCGGCCGGACCGTGCGGTCCGGATAACAGGCCACCGCACGGTCGACGCTGACCGCACGCTCGCCCCGCACGGGGCCGATCCTGCGGCTCGTACGGCTGGCCCGGCCGAGCAGGCCGCGTTCCGCGCGCAGGCGGTCGACGAGCTTCGCTCGGAGTTCCTGGCCGCCGTCGAAGGTGGCCACAAGTTCACGCTGACCTGGCGCGATGTGGCCGAGCGCTACGGACGGGGCCAGCGATGGAGCGAAGGCGCCCTGGCCGACGCCAAGCGCGTGCTCACCCCCGCTCCGGATGACCGCACGGGCGCCGAACCCGGCCCGGACCACCGCACGGACACCGGCCGTACGGTGCCGCACGAGCCGCACAGCAACCGCACGCTCTCGGCGCCCGACGGAGATCGTGCGGTCGCCGACGACCGCACGATCAGCTCCCGCGACGGATCGGCCGGATCCCTGAACGTCGCCTAGTTCTCGCACCACAGCTCGGACCCGCCACCCCCGGCTCACCCGGCCGGGCGTGGCGGGTTCTCGGCATGCCCCGGCTCGAACACGGCCGCTGGCCGACCGGCCACGACAACCCAGAAGAAGGGCTCCACCTTCCATGAATGACGTACCCGCCATCGCCTTCGGCATTTTGGCGCTGCTGCTGGGCATCCTGCTGCACCGCAAACGGCGCAAGATCGTCCGAGGCGGCGCATCCGATGACCTCGGCGGCCGGACGCGGGGCGGCAGCCGAAAGATCGGCCTGCCCGCCCCGGTCCTCAACCGCATCATCTCCGTCCTGATGTTCCTCGGCGGAGTCGGCCTGGCCTCGACGTTTGTCGGCTCCTGGCTCGCCGACCTGGATTTCTCGATCGGCCAGGTGACCTCGACCGCGATCATCACCATCGTGGCCGTCCTGCTCGGCGTCGCCGTCCTGATCGACGTGTTCGACGGCAACGGGCTGCGGCCCACCACCTACGCCATGATCTGCACGTTCCCGCTCATGTGGGCGGCGGCGGGTGGATCGCTGTCCTGGCCCAAGGCGATCAGCGCCACGTGCTGGTCGTGGCTGACCGGGGCGACCGGATGAGCCGCGAGGCGGGCCGGATCGCCCGCGAGATGTGGAACCAGCGCCCGACCGTCATGGAGCTACTGGTCATCGCGATCCTGACCATCGCCGCCAGCCTGGCCACCGACATTCCCGCCTGGATCCTGGCCACCTCGGTGATGCTGTGCGGCGTCAGCGTGACCGCCTGGATGGCCTCCCGCGCGCTCACCCGGCGCGGCGACGGCGGGACGTCCGACCTGATCGAGGGACCGTCCGATGCGCCTTGAATACGTCCTGGTCGGGCTGATCATCGTCTACGCCGTCTCGGCGATCGCGCGGCGGGCCAACCGCCGCCCTGATGAACCCCGGCAGCAGTCCTGGCCGGTCCGCGCGTGGAACGCGGCTGGTCTGCCCTCGGTCGAAGCACCTACCGTCGCCGGTGCGGCAGGCGAGCTGGTGGGCCGGACCGCCGGGCGAGCCGGGCGCGGAGCGCGTCGCCAGGCGGCAAAAGCCGGGCATTCCGCGGCCGAGCGCGCCGAAAGGCGCTGGCAGCGCCGTACCGACGACGGCCCGCGGCTATTTCGCCGCGATGCCGCCACGACCGGTGACACCAACCCCGACGGGGCCACCACCAGCGCGGACAACACCGACCGCGCTGACCGACATGAACGCGGCAGCAAAAGCGAGGGTCAGCTCCACGGCCAGCCGAACGCCGGGCTTCCTCGCGTTCACCAAGGCCCGCGCGGCAAGCCCGAACCCATGAGGACACGCGACCTGCGCCCCGGCGATCCCGTCACCGACCGCCACGAGGTCGAGGAAGTCCGGCCGACGGCCAGCGGGCGCGTGATGGTCCGCTACCGCGACACCACCACCGGCGCCATCACGGCCTACTTCAACGACCCCGACTCGCCGGTGCCCGAGCACGTGGCCACCAAGGTCGCCACCGCCCGACATGCCAACGTCCAGCAACCCGGCGCCGATCAGCACACCGGCGACGACAGCTTCACCGACAAAGGCGACCGGTACACGGACCGCACCGTCACCTGCGGCGCATGCGGCACCACCTCGACCATCACCGGCCCGTTCGACAACCACGCCTGCCCGACCTGCAGGCGGGTCCTGAACGGCACCGGCCGCCACCTCGCGGCCGATCTCACCTCGACTCCGGCACCCGAAAGCGGCGCCGGCCACCCACCCCGCCAGGAGGCACCCGCTATGACCACCACCAGCCACGAGCACGCCGAGGCCACCGTCCAGGCGCTCGCCCCGCATGACTGGGCGCAGGTCGCCGCTCGCGTGTCCGGCTTCGACCCGGAGACCGACGCCGACCTGATGAACTTCATGACCGCCGAGGTGGCCGGGATCTGCGGCTACGCCGAGGCCTACGAGGCGCTGCACCAGACCTGCCAGGACGGACTCGGCCTGGACCCCAAGTCCGTGCAGGGCCTCGGCGAGTTCGCCGAACACGTCATGGAGCTGACCCGCGCCATGGCCGCCGCCCACAAGCAGTTCCTGGCCATCTACGAAGAGGTCCTGGCGGCCGTCGCCGCCGGTGTGGTGCTGCCCTACAACGGCCGCTGGATGACCGGGCAGGCCGTCTGACCCGCACGCCTCCACCCGTCCCCCGGCCGAACCCCGGCCGGGGGCACCGGACACGAACGAGGGGAATCGACCTGATGCCCGCCGCCGACAAGTGCCCGCTTCCACCGCACGCCAGCCACGCACCCGAGCACATCCACCACGAGTACGCCTCCGGCCACGACGATGACGAGCAGGGCGAGAACCAGGACGGCTATCTCAAGCTCGCCGCCCTCGCGACATGGCGATGGTTTCGCGCCAGCCCCGCCGCCCGGACCCCGTTGCTGGCCGGGCCCGCCCTGTACGGCGGCGGAGCGCTGGCCCACGCCCACCACCTGCCGGGGTGGGGCATCGGACTGGCGACCGTCGCGGGCTCGATCGTGACCCACGCCTACGCGATGCACCGCCTGGAGGGATGGCGGTCCGGCGGCGCGACCGCCGCCACAGCCGCATCCGGGCTGTGGCTGGCCGGCGCCGCCGAAGCCGGGGTGACGGCCGGTCCGTCCGGGCTGCTGTCCTGGCTGTTTTGGGGCGGGTTCGGCATCGGCTACGCCCTGCACCGGATCGGTCTCAAGCCCCGCACCGCTCCCGAACCGGAAACACCCGAGCAACCGGAAGCGCCCCGGATCGACTGGGACACCTACTTCCCCGGCTGGGGACTGACCGGCGCCGCCGTGCTGAAGGCCGAGCAGACCCGGCTCGGCGAGCGAGTCCTGATCGACACCCGGGGTACCGGCAAACGCGCGTCCACGCTCGCCCAGAAAGGCCTGGAAGAGCGCATCGCCGAAGACTTCCAGCTGCCCCGCAGCCGCGTCCGCGTCAACGCGGGCGCCATCGCCGGACAGCTGACCGTCTCGCTGCGGCTGACCGACCCGTGGGCCACCCCGATCGTTCACCCCGTCCTGGACCTGCGGCCCGAGATCGAGCTGCCCGAGATCGCCGACATACGCCAGCCACTGGTCATCGGACAGGACCCCGAAACCGGGCGCCCGCTCACCCTCACAGTCTGGGATGAGGACGGCGCGGCACACGTCATGGTCGTCGCCATGAAGGGCGGCGGCAAGTCGACCCTGCTCAACAACGTCTTCGAACGCCTCACCGCCGCCGACAACGTGGCCACGATCGGCATCGACGTGTCCAAGGCCAAGGACATGCGCCGCTGGCGCAGCGCGGGCGCCCTGGCCCTGTCGGCGTGCGGGCCCAAAGAACGCTACAAGGCCGTCAAGATCCTTGAACTCATCGCCAAAATCGTCTCCCTGCGCGCCGAGCACAACACCGACGCCGTGTTCCATCCCCGCCCCGGGCACCCGCTGATCGAAGTCGTCATCGACGAGATCGACGCCCTGTTCAAAGGCAACGACGCCTACGCCCAGCGCGCCCGCGAAGCGCTCACCACCATCACCAGCAAAGGCCGCTCCGAATCGGTGGGCGGCATCCTGGTCGGCCAGCGCGGCTCGGCCCAGTGGCTCGGCGACGCCAACATCCGCGCCAACCTCGACCGGTTCGTGTTCCTCAAGGTCGCCCGGCAGGGGGAGATGGGCCTGGCGGCCGGCGAGATGGGCCTGGAACTGCCCAACATGGCCGAGTACGGCGAAGGCAAGCCCGGCGTCGTCGCCATCGCCGACGTGTCCGGCGGCCACGACAAGGGCCGCACCTTCAACCTGTCAGCCCTGGACGACGTATCCCGGGTGGCCGAGGGCCGCGAACCCTCGCCACTGGAACCCGAGCTATGGGCCCTGGTCGGCCCCGCCTGGACCGCCCTCGCCGCCAACGACGACGACAGCGCCTCCAACGCCGTCGCCACGGCCGGGGCGATCGAGTCGGACGACCACGATCCCGAGCTGCCCAGCACCAGCGAGGAACGCACCGCCGCACGCAGGTCGATCGTCGCGCACCTGGCGCTCGTGCCGCCGCTCGACGACGACACCGCCACCCGGGTGCGCGAGCACTCCCGCCAACGCCACCAGCTGTTCGCCGCAGTCGAGGGCGGTGCCGACGCCGAGGCGGGATCGGCTGTCCCGGCCGAGGTCCGCGCCCGGATCGTGGCCGTGCTCCTGGAACGCGGTGAGGCCCCGATGCGGGTCTTGCAGGAGGAGATCGGCTACAGCCCGGCACACATGCTCCGCCTCATGAACCAGCTACGGGCCGACGGTGCGGTGAGCATGCGCGGACTGGGCCCGGCCACCCGATGGCACCTCCCGGACGCTCCGCCTGAGGCTACGGACGGTAGCCAGCGGATCCCCTCATGAATCCCCTCAACCGATCCCCTCATCGCCTCCGGGGCCGCTGTAAGTAGAACCCTCCATGAGGTGATGAGGCGATGAGGGGATCGCAGCCACCGACGCCCACCGAAGTCACGGAAAGTCACCTACGGAGCCCCTTCTCATGAGCATCTACTCAGCCGCCGCGCACCTGGCCGACACCTCCGAACTGAGTCACACGGCGAGCCAGATGACCGCCCGCTGCCGATCCACCGGCCTGACCCCATCCAGCTATCGCGGCATCATCGCCGTCGCGGTCGCCCTCGGCCTGGCGCCCGGATCCCGGCTCGCCGGCCGGGCCTGGCAAACCGATGTCGAGTTCGTGAACGCGATCATCGACCTGGAGACCGAGGTCATGACCCGGCTCAAGCGCACCAACGAGATGATCAGCCGCTACGAGACGCTGCTGACCAACGCCCTGGCCGAACCAGATAAGAACACCGCCCCCATTACCGCGCTACGCGCAGCGCTGCCGCTGCTGTACACCGCCCGCCGCCGCGTGTCCTACGCCCTCGGCCGGCTGATGGCCGCCCCAGACGAACTCGGCGACACCTACGCCGCCGCCTACCGCTTGGTGAAATCGGGCAGGCAGCTGCCGCACAACGGGCGCTTCATCACCGGCCAGAACGGCCCACCCGCCGAGGCGACGCCATGAACGCTCGACCCCGCGCCGAACGCGGAACTGATCGCGACAGGGGTCGGAAGCCGATGACCGCCCGCTCCGAACAGGCGCCCCCGCGCCGAGACCTCGACCCGAACCAGGTGCTGGCCGACAAGCTCACCCACGTGCGGGCTGAGCTGGCCCGCGTCGACGGAAAGGCGAGCACGCTGATCAATTCCGCGTACATGCTGTTCGCCATCCTGGCCAGCGCGCTGTCGGTCACCCTGGCCGGCCATCCACCCATCAAGGTGCTGCCCTTCCTGGCCGCCCTGGCCGCAGTGGTCGAGACGGGCGCGGCGATCGTCATCTTGTCGCTGGTCATCCAGCCGCGCATCCCCAAGCAGGGCGGTGTCGGGTTCGTCGTGCACGCCCGCGCGGCCGACACGGCCGAGCTACTGCGCATGCTCACCGCCGAACCGTCGACCGCGGACGCCGCCGAGTACCACTTCCTGGCCCGGCTCGCCGTGACCAAGTTCCGCCGCCTGGCATTGGCTAGCCGGATCCTGCTCGCCGCTCTCCTGAACATCGTCGTGGCCCTGGCGGTCGCCGCCCTTTGACTCCCGCCGCGAGCCCGAAACCCAGACCCTGAACCACTGCCACCCCTCCGAGGAGCACATGACGACCGAACCTTCGAGACCCCCCACATGGCAACGCCGATCGGCAAGGACGACCTGGTCCTCTATCACGGCAGTCTCACCGACCTGCACGGCCTGTACATCGGGCTCGACCGGTGTGACTGCGAGGCCTGCGATCCGGAGCACGACGCGACCTGGGAGCGCATCTACTGGTCTGTCCCGTTGCGCAAGCGGGCCCACATGGGCGAGCTCATGGAGCCGCACGTCCGATTCGAGCTCGAACACGAGCAGACCGGCGAGCGCTTGACCTGCGTGCACTGGACCAGCATCTCCCCGTCCGCTGAGTAACCCGCACCCCCATTCCCTCGAAAGGAGACCCATGGACGACGACGTTGAGCTCCGCTGGACCGAAGCCGTTACCGGCGAATACTGCGCCGGCTGCGGCCACCCGATCGCGCCCGGCGACCCCATGCTGCTCGTCAACGAGGACGACGCCTACGACGAGACGTGCGCCAAATGGATCGAGTACGACGCCCGGTAGACCTCCGGGCCGTGACCCAGACACGCCGCGTGCTGGTCACCGGATCCCGCACCTGGACCGACACCGCGACCATCCACGCCGCCGTGGTGGCCGAATGGGGCGACGGCATGACGACCCTGGTCTCCGACGGCTGCCCGCGCGGCGCCGACGCGATCGCCGAATCCATCTGGCAATCCCGCGGCGGACACGTCGAGCGCCACCCGGCGGACTGGACTCGGGACGGACAACGCGCCGGCCTGATCCGCAACGCCGACATGGTCACCCGCGGCGCGGACCTCTGCCTGGCCTTCATCCACAACGACAGCCCGGCGCCAGCCACTGTGCCGCTCTGGCCGAACGCGCCGGGATCCCCGTCCACCGCCATACCCACCCTCGACCACCCGCCACCTCAATCACTCCCAAACTTGCCCGCCGCCGAGCACCGAGGGCCACCGCCATCTGGTGCAGCCCTGACCTGGAAAAGCCGTGCATGCGCAGCGACCACCAAAACGCCGTGCACACCAAGAGCGCCAAAGCGGGCGGATGGGCCATATACGAGCCGACCTGGGCCGAAGCGTCCGGCGGCTGCGCAATGCCGGGCTGCGACTGCCCCGCACGAACCTGACCTGCAGCGCACCCGCTTCTGATTTCCCGTTCATTTCTGACCGCAAGGAGTTGCTTCGCCATGTCCGTCGGAGACACCACGATCACCATCGTCGGCAACCTCACCAACGACCCCGAACTGCGCTTCACTGCGCAAGGCGTGCCCGTCGCGACGTTCACCGTCGCCGCGTCCCGTCGCGTCCGCGACCAGCAGAGCGGCACCTGGCAGGACGGCGACACCCTGTTTCTTCGCTGCAACGCCTGGCGCCAGCTCGGCGAGCACTGCGCCGAATCGCTCAACCGAGGCATGCGCGTGATCGTGAACGGCCGCCTCAAGCAGCGCGACTACGAAGACAAGGAAGGCGTCAAGCGCACCGTCTACGAGGTCGACGTCGAAGAGGTCGGATCGTCGCTGAAGTTCGCCACCGCCAAGGTCGCCAAGGCCACCCGCGACCGGGCGCCGCACCCGGCCGACATCGGCGACCCCTGGTCTACCGGCTCACCGTCGAGCCCGTCGACCGACACCGACGAACCGCCGTTCTAACCGTGCACGGCGCTGCCGCCCTCGCCCGAGGGCGGCAGCCGGAACGCACCGCGTTGATCCGTGAGGAAGGGAGGACCACGGGTGGAGGCACCCGAGCACAACCCCACCGGAGACGAGCCCTACTTCGCCGACGGCATCCCCGTCCCCAGCGACCTCGACCCCGACCTTGATGGCGGCGGGCCGGGCAAGACCAAGCTCGCCAAGGTCCTGGTCCAAATGGCCGCCGACTCCTACCGGCTGATCCGCGCCGACGACGGCCGCAGCTACGCCGTCCCCCGCATCGGCCCGGCCATCGCCGTCCCCCTCACCTCCAAAGGCGGCACAGGCCTACGCGCCAAGCTCGCCACCTCCCTGTACCGGCGCACCGGGGAAGTGGCGTCCAGCTCCGAACTGTCGGATGCGATCAACGTCCTGGCCGGAGAGGCCGGCGAGCTCGACCCCCAGCCGGTGTATCTGCGCATGGCCCGCCACCACGACGGGGCTGTCGACAGCGTGGTCGTGGACATGGGAACCGAGAACGGCCAATCCATCGTCATCACCGCGAGCGGGTGGGAGATCGAGACCACAGCGCCCGTGGTCTTCCGCCGCTCCGAGCTCACCCACCCGATGGTCACCCCGGTACGCGGCGGCACCCTCGACGGACTGCGCGCGCTGATCAACCTGTCGGAAGAGGAGTGGCGGCTGGCGATCGGCTGGGTCGTCGCCGCCTACCTCACCGACATCCCGCACCCGATCCTGCTGATACAGGGCGAGCAGGGCACCGCCAAGTCCAACCTGATCCGGTCGCTGCTGATGCTGATCGACCCGCAGCCCGCCGCCGACCGTGAACCACCGGCCGGGCAACGGGAATGGGCGATCTTCTCCCGCGCTTCGTGGGCGTTCAGCTTCGACAACGTCACCGACATCCCCGACTGGCTGTCCAACTCCCTGTGCAAGGGCGTAACCGGCGACGCCGTCCTGCAACGCGTCCTGCACTCCGACGAGGACATCACCGTCTTCGCCTTCCAGCGCGTCATCGCCATGACCACCATCGGATTCCGCGGCCCGCTCGCCGGCGACCTGGCCGACCGCATGCTCCAGGTCGAACCCGAAGTCCTCGACCTGCGGCTCCCGGAATCACACATCCGCGCCGCCCGCGAGCAGGCCCTGCCCGCCGCGCTCGGCGCCATCTTGGACCTGGTCTCCGCCGTGCTCGCCACCCTGCCCACCATCCGCGTCCCGGACCTGCCGCGGATGGCCGACTTCGCCCGCGTCCTGGCCGCCCTCGACCAGGTCACCGGCTGGTGCACCCTGGCCACCTACCGGGTCCGCGTCGCTGCGCTCAGCATGACCCTGATCGAAGGAAACACCTTCGCCCGAGCCCTCTACTACTTCGCCTCAACACAGCCATGGGAGGGCGGGTACTCCGATCTGCTGGCCGCGCTGCGCCGCATCTGCGACCAGCACGGTCTCCCGGCCAGCGAGCTGCCCGGCAACGCCCGGCACGTCGGAACCAAGGTCACCGAAGTCGCCCCATCACTACGGAAGGTCGGCATCGACATTCGGCGGCGCAAGAGCGGATCCAAGCGGTTCGTCTCGGTGATCAAGCGCGATTCGGCGCAAGAGCAAGAACAGTAGGAAGATCAACTCTTTCAGATTTAGAAATTAGAGAAATCGTTGTCCCCTTGTCCCATCTGGGCGCTGACCTGCGCATACATAGGGACAACCCCGTTGTCCCTGGTTGTCCCTCGTTGTCCCAAGATCGCGTCTGGAGGGACAACCAGGGACGTCGAGGGACAACGAGGTTGTCCCACTATCGCCGCAGGTCAAAGGCCGAATGGGACAAGGGGACAACGATTTCCCGAGTTTCACAATCTCAGCCACGCGGCAGGCGGGGGATGCCTCCCTAACCGCCACCGACACGGCCGCACCGACGCCGCGAACCGGCCACAGCCCGTCGCCTGAGCGAGGCGTGGCAATGAGGCATCCCCCGCTTTCGTGCCACCGTATGCGTTTCAAGATCCCTTGATCATCGTCCCGGCGCTCGCCGGGCCTTACGCATGCCTCGGAGAGGCCAACGTGTCCTTCAGCGCGCCCGCGCCGATGTTCTACCTCGGCGCTCACCAACCACATTGGCTCTGGCATGCGAGCCTTCCGCTGTTCGTCAGCCACCGCCAGCTCGCACGCAAGGTCCGGCTACGCCCAGCGCTCGCCCGTTGGGCGCTGGACTCCGGCGGTTTCACCGAACTGTCCCTGCTCGGACGCTGGGACACCACGCCCGAGCAGTACGCCGATGCCGTAGCCCGCTACGCCGAGCACATCGGCAACCTCGACTTCGCCGCACCCCAGGATTGGATGTGCGAGCCCTTCATGGTCGAACGCACCGGGCTGAGCGTGCCAGAACATCAGGAACGCACCGTCGCCAACTTCCTGCATCTCCGGCATATCGCCCCGGACCTGCCGTTCATACCGGTCGTGCAGGGCTGGACGATCGACGACTATCTGCACTGCGTCGACCTCTATCGGTCGGCCGGCATCGATCTCGCAGCACACGATCGCGTCGGACTCGGCTCGGTCTGCCGCCGCCAATCCTCCAACGAGATCACCACGCTGGTGACCACCCTGCAGAGCGCAGGCCTGCGCCTCCACGGGTTCGGCGTCAAGACCGGCGGCATGCACCGCTACGGGCATCGTCTCGCCTCGGCCGACTCCATGGCATGGAGCTACGCCGCCCGCCGACAGCAACCCCTCGCCAGTTGCTCCGGCCACAAGAACTGCGCCAACTGCCTCACCTACGCCATCACCTGGCGCTCGCGCCTGCTCACCGACCTCGAACGGCGTGGCCAGCAGACCGACCTCCTCATCACCCACTCGGCACACGCAGCCGCATGACCCACCGCGCTGTCCCAACCTCCCGGAGATCCACGATGACGCCCGCTGAACCGCCACTCTCGCTGGCCAAGCAGTTCGCCGCTCGCGGCTGGCACGTCCTCCCCTTGTCTCCGACCAGCAAACGTCCACTCGCCAACTGCAGCCAGTGCCAGATCACAGGCGCCACGCACCGCATCGAGACCTGCCCATGCCTGCCACGCGGCCGATGGTGCCACGGCGTCCGCACCGCCACCACCGACGCCGAGCGACTCACCGCATGGTGGCAGCGACAGCCCGACGCGGTTCCCGGCATCGCCGCCGGGCCGTCCGGCCTGGTCCTCATCGACCTGGACGCACACGATGAGGAACTCCCCCAGCATCCGGCGACAGAACTGGTGCCCGGCCACGACCTCAGCTCGACCGGCATCAACTGGAGCTCGGTCATCACCGGCATGCACACGCTGGTCGTGCTCGCCCAGCTTCACGGCGGACCCGAGCCGTGGCCCGCCGACCCCGCTCACCAACCGCTCGTGGTGGCGACACCGAGCGGCGGACGCCACCTGTGGTACCAAGCCCCCGCCAACGGCCTACGTCAGGCCATCGGCGAGCTCGGCTGGCAGATCGACATCAAGGCCGGATGGAACTACGGCATCGCCCCCGGCGCCACCACCGGAGCCGGTACGTACCGCGTGCTGTCCGGCACCCACGCGGCGCCCGGCCAGATGCCGGACTGGCTGGCGCGCGAGGTCGTGCGCGTCGCCTCGACCCGCCCGCGGCATCATCCGCATGCGACCCGGCCGGCGGACCGCTCGAGAACGACGGCCGCGAACTACCTGACCACAGTCATCAGCCGCGGGGCCACTCGGCTCACCGGTCTCACCGACGGACGTCAACGAGCGCTCGCCGCGCTCGCCTACCAAGCAGGCGGGCTGCTGACCTGGTCAGGTCTGCCGGAATCACACGTCGTCAGCTGGCTGATCACCGCCGGAGAAGCCAGCGGCCTGCCCACCCGGGTGGCCACCCGCATCGTTCGCCGCGCACTCGCCAACGGCATGCGGCAACCCCTTCAAGGCCCCGCCCGATCCCTGAGAGGAAGTGCAGCTCACGCATGAAGTGGATGACCGTCTCCGAGATCTTGACCGAGCTGAAGATCACACGTCGGACATGGCAGCACTGGCGGGCCATCGGCAAGGCGCCCAAGGCCAAGCGACTCCCGAACGGCAAGCTCCGGATCTTGCGCGAGGACTACGAGACGTGGCTTGAGTCCCTCGCTGAGGAGGACGCCGCGTGACCAAGTCCTACAACGTCCGATTCTGGAAGATCTACAACACGCGGCGCGGAGCCGCGCCCTACCAGGTGCGGTGGGTCGTCGACGGCACGATCTTCCCACGGCACTTCACCACGTCTGCGCTGGCCGACAGCTTCCGCTCGCAACTCGTACAGGCCGCTCGCAACGGCGAGCCGTTCGACACCGAGACCGGCCTACCCGACTCCATGGCGCGCGCCGCGAACGGCCTCACCTGGTACGCGCACGCCGTGGAGTACGTAGATTCCCGGTGGGGCAAGGTGTCGGGCAAGCAGCGCATCTCGATCGCAGAAACCCTGACTGCGGTAACGCCAGTGCTGGTGAAGGAACGGCGCGGCGCGCCCGAACCGGCCGTCCTACGGGCCGCGCTGTACGGATGGGCCTTCAACAAGCAGCGTCGCCTGACAGACCAGCCGCCTGAGATAGCCGCCGCGCTCGCGTGGATCGCCAAGGCGTCCAGGCCGCTCGACGAACTGTCCGAATACGAGGTCATCACTGCGGCGCTGGAAGCATGCGCGACCAAGCTGGACGGCAAACCTGCCGCGCCCGGCTACTACGGCCGCCGCCGGCGCGTGCTCTACAACGTGGTCAAGTACGCCGTGACCCGCAAGAGACTCAAGACCAACCCCATCGACGGCCTGGACTGGAAAGCCCCAGAAGCACCGTTCGAAGAGGTAGACCCCGCCGTCGTCGCCTCCCCCGCGCAGGTCCGCGAACTGCTGGCCGCCGTTACCTATGCGGGGTACCGCCGCGGCGGCCATCTGGTCGCGTTCTACGCCTGCATGTACTACGCCATGATGCGTCCCGGCGAAGTCATCGCGCTGCGCCGCCAGGACTGCGAACTCCCCGACGACGGATGGGGACGACTCATGCTCGGCGAGTCCCGACCGACCGTCGGCCGCGACTGGACCGACACCGGCCAAGTCCACGAAGCCCGCGGACTCAAAGGTCGACCGCGAAAGGCCAAGCGTCCCGTGCCCATCCCGCCCGAACTCGTGGTCATCCTCCGACGGCACATCGCGCGCCATGGCGTGGCCGAGGACGGCCGACTCTTCCGCACCGAACGTGGCGGCATCATCCAAGCCTCCGGCTACACGAGAACCTGGCGCACCGCCCGCCCGCTCGCCCTGACCCCAACCCAAGTCACATCCGACCTCGCTCGCCGCCCCTACGACCTCCGTCACGCCGGGATCACCTTCCGGCTCAACGCCGGAGTCCCCGCAACCCAGGTGGCCGCGTGGGCCGGCCACAGTGTAGAAGTCCTCCTGAAGATCTATGCCAAGTGCGTGGACGGCCAAGACCACGTCTGGCATGACATCCTGGACCGCGCTCTTCGAAGCTAGGCTCCGCCACCTCTCGGTCACACCGAAGAGGTCACTTGTTCGATCCCCGTACTGGTGCAGCCCAGCGGTCACCTGCTCTGGTTCGACATCGCCAAGCCCACGAAGGGACTACTAGTCGAATTCCGGTACGGCGGCTGCGGTATACGGCGAGTGAGCACAGTCGAGTTCATCGCCAGCACACCCCAGCCGCATCGCCGAGTCTCCGGCCGAGGCGCCCATTCCCAACGTTGAAGTTAGTTTGACGGAATGGGTACTCCCGGGGCCGGGGGTTGGCATTTGTGTGGGTGTTGGAAGATGAGATACAGCCGGTGACTAAACGGGGCTTTCGCCCGGAGGCTCCGCTCGCCGAATCAAGGTCTGTGTCTCGCGATCTGCCGTCCAGTCGGTGACGGCGCCTTCGGGCGTGGTCAACCGGACGGACATTTGGCTGCCACCTGGGCCTTCGGTAAGGACGACGAAAGCGGTGCTGTCCGCCAGTTGCCCAGTGCCGTGGGCGTAGCCGGTGTCTTCGAGCGTGCCGTGGGTGAGAGGAAGCGGCCGCGCGCGGACACGCACCTCACGAGCAATCTTGAGGGCTTTCAGAGGCAGCAACCGGGGCGGGTCGGTCGCCTCGCGTAGGTACCAGTCCGAGGGCGTCCGCTCAATGGCCAGGCGGTATGTGGCCCCGATCTGCGCATTTCTGACAAAGTCCCGCAGCTCATGTTCATCCGCATAGGTCTCGGTGTCCCGAACCACGTCCTCGAGGGTGGCGAACCTTGACCCGTCGGCTCTAAAGACCGCTACCTCAAGCCCGAGAGGGAACTCGATGTCATCACCGTCGTGTTCGATGACACCACGGATGTCCACGACGTCATCGCACTCGATCTCGCGCAACTCCACTTCAGAACGAAGAAGCGAGGCCAAGGGGCCGTCCTCGGGAATGGTCTTGCCGGGAGTGACCGGCTCCATGTGGTAGAGCCGAGCCTTGCGTTCAGCGTCCTGGGTGAAGCCGGCGCTTGCGACCAGGACGACATGATTGGTAGGCAGGCACTGGTGCTTGGCCCACATGCCTTCGACCCAGAGAAGGTTCGCTTTCCGTGTCCCGGCCGTGCACTCGATGCCGATGCGAAGTGTCTTGCCTGTGACCTCTGCCTCTACCAGAACGTCCACTTCGCGCTTCTTATTGATCATGCTGTCGAGGAGCATGGCCGACTCGGTGACATGGGCAGTACCCGCGATGTGGGTCTGAATGAAGTAGACGGCAGCTTGGAAGTCGTTGGTGCGCGGGGGCATTCAGGGAGGCTAGCAGGAGGAAGTAAGATCGCTCCTCTGCTGAGGACGGTCTGAACAGGTGCTGCAAGAAGGTGGACCCCCTCGCTTCTTACTCTGTAGTCTTCGCCCTCATGCCGCGTTGAACGCGAGGAGTAACCATTGAGGCTCGCCGACTGCCTAGAACGCATTGAGTCTGAGTTCGGGCCTAGCCCTGAGCGTCCGACCAACCTCACGTCAGCTGACTACCTCGAGCTGCTTGATGGCATAGCAGGCGCGGGTGATGATTTCTTCCGTACCGCGCCCAAATCAGTTCACAAGTTCCTGTATTACGGGATGGCCGAGTTTGACCGCTGGATACCGCCGACTCCCATCGTCGTCGAGCCAGGAATGAACGATCGATTCCTGCGGTTCTTCGAAATCTTCAAGCGCTCGGTCCCTGCCGATGATCCAAATCTGGCTGCACCGTTGCTGCGTCAGCTCCAGACTCAACTCTTCGCATCTCACGCGATTACGCTCGCCGGGTATCCCAATACTGACCAGGATGAGCTGCCACGACTTCAAGCCGAGATCGCCGCCGTAGCAATACCGGAACCGCCGTACCTGCGCGCGTCAGCTTCAGAGCTTCAGCAGAAGTTACTCGCCGCATGTGATGGCATCCGTGCCGGCACTGTCCGCTCGATCCTCTCCACGACCTTGCCGCATGCTGTCGTGCGTGCTCCGTTCGCTGGCAAGGGCACCTGGCGAGGCGTTGAGTTCGCTTACCAGTTGCAGCCAGAGGCGGGGCACGCCGAGGGCATGACCGTCTCGCCTGACTTGGCCGTTTCTGCCGTAGGTCTCACGCGCAACCCAACCGGATCGTGCAGCGTGACCATCGAGGTGTCGGGCCTCATCGATCACGCGGCGTGGACTCCGTACCTGGCAGGCCCGTCCGCCACGGCGGCGGAGATACACACTGGCCAACCTTTCGTTCAGACGTTTCTCTTCTACCTGCTGACTGACTTGATTGCCGAGTTGCAGACAGAAGAATCTGACTTCGTTGATGAGCTGTGGACACTCACGCCGCGCGACATTGTTGCCCTGGAAATCCAAGCACCAGCAGGCCCATACAGCCTTATAACTATTTCGCAGCTGATGCTCAGCACCTGGCGCGTCGTTCAAGTCCCTGCTGATGTCCAGCAGCGGGACGTCCCCGACCTTCAGCCGCCCTCGTACTGGATGGCTTGCAGACGCCATGCGCGAGGATACTTGAGCCTAGGCGCGACCAGAGAGGCGCTGCTCTGGCTCAATATGGCAACCGAGGCTCTCATTGATGAGCGAATCGCCGCCTTCACGGATGCCGTTCCGGCATTGGGCCAGAACATGACTGGGGCACGGCTATTGTTCCAAGACGCGGAAGACGCACTTGTAGCCCAGTTCCCCGACATGGCCGGCCGTGTGCGCTGGCCTGAGCGCGAAGTCCAGCCGAGCCGCTTTGCGCAGCTCAAGGCGCTGTATCACCATCTTGATCTAGGTGGTACCTACTCGAAGGCCAAGACATATTACTCGCGAATCTCGCGTAGCAGGAACGCAGTCATACATGGCCGAAACACCGGGCTTGTCCCGGTTGAGGATGTCGAGAAGGGATTGCAGGCACTCCAGTGGCTGGACGAAAACTTGCGGCTGAAGGGTAATTGAATCTCGGCGCTCACCAAATGTGGACGCACGTGGATGTCCCCCACACCGCCACGTGTCCGATAGCACCCCCAATGACCGTTGCGGCCCTGATGCGTGGCTGGTGGCACACGTTCGAATGTGGCTGCTCACAACGGCACACCCGGACATACAAAACGACCCGCGTTGCCGCAGGTCGTGGGCCCGTTTGGGCTGGTGAAGCGTCGGTGCCCCCTGCAGGATTCGAACCTGCGCACCCGGCTCCGGAGGCCGGTGCTCTATCCCCTGAGCTAAGGGGGCTGACGAGTGATAAGGCTACCAGTAGTCGTGACGGGTTCGGCACGTGTTAAGAGCGGGTCGCAGTTGCGGCGAAACCTGCACGCGGGGCGGTCGCAGGAGTTAGCTTTGCGGCCGTGGGCGAGCATCTGGGGCGCGTGCTGGTCGTGGATGACGACGAGGTCATCCGGCAGCTCATCGCGGTCAATCTGACCTTGGAAGGCTTCGACGTGGTTACCGCGTCGGACGGGCAGGATTGCCTGGATCGAGTCCATGAGGTCAACCCCGACGTGATCACGCTGGACGTGATGATGCCCCGTCTCGACGGGTGGGAGACGGCGTCCAAGCTGCGGGAGGATCCGGCCACGCGGCATATCAAGGTGATGCTCATCACCGCGCGGGCGCAGGAGGACGACCGCAAGCGCGGCATGGGCATCGGCGTGGACGCCTATCTGACCAAGCCGTTCGATCCAGCGGAGCTGATCGAGGTGGTTCGGAAGCTGGCCTCCGACAGGTCTCTCTCCTCGAGCGGCGACTAAGCCTCTCCGGCTGCAATCAGGTTGCGTGGGCGAAAGCGCATCTCAATGACGTGGCCTTACGCCGGGCTTAGCTGAGCCGAGGTTCGATTGGCCCAGGGAGGCATGTCATGACTGATCCGGAATTCCGTTCGCCCGAAGTCCTGGACGGAGGACCGCCGCCCCGGCGGAAGGTGTCCCGCCAAATGGTCCTCGGCATCGCGACGGCAGTCGCGGTCGCCACTGGAGTGGGCGTCGCCGCGGCGGCGTCACCCTCGGGTAGCCCATCAAGCAGCCCATCTGAAAGCTCCTCGGAGACCCCGTCCGAGGTTCCATCGGAAAGCCCCTCTGTTGTCCCGCCCTCTGAGGCACCGGGCAAGCCATTCGGTCACGGACGGATGTGGGGATTCGGGTTCGGAGGGATGCGAGGCGGCGGCATCCACGGCGAATTCGTCGTACCGAAGGACGGTGGCGGCTATCAGACCGTCGCCACACAACAGGGAGAGGTCACCGCGGTCGCCAGCGACTCGCTCACGGTCAAGAGCGAGGATGGCTTCTCTCGTACGTACACGGTCGGAGAGAACACCCGTGTCAACGCTGGGCGCGAAGGCGTTGACGCCATCAAGACCGGCGACCAGGTTTCTGTGATGGCCACCGTTGAAGGTTCTACGGCGACAGCGGTCATGGTCATCGATATGACCCGGCCCGATATGGGCAAGGGCTGGTTCCGGCACGGCCGGGAATTCCACCGCAACCCGTCGTCACCGGCCACTCCGGAGTCGGTGACTCCCACGGCCTAGCCGGCCACCCGCCCAAACTCGCGGCCGTCGAAGACGCGAGCTGCGCTCGGGCGACTCGCGGATATAGCCGATTCCCGGCGAGTGTCGCACTCGCCGGGAATCGGCGCGTAGAGGTCTTTCACAGTCCTGTCCGCTGGCCGCAGTCGGGCTGCTCGCCGCGTCTCTGCGCCTGCCGGGCCGGGCGTCCTGGATCAGGGTCGAGGGTCACTGCGGGTGTCGTCGGTTCTGCGTCATCGGTGTTACTTCGCGAATTTGATCATGATGGCGATCAGCGCGGCCGTCGCGAGGTAGGCCCATGAGTAGCCGGTGGTCGCGGCCAGGAGGCCGAAAGCGGTCCCGCCCAGCCCCATGCCGCCGTCGTACGCGAGGTTCCACATGGCGCTTACCGAGCCGTACGCCGAGGCCGGAGCCCGGTCGAACATGACGGCCAGGCTGGCGTTCTGCACCACACCGAAGCCTGCTCCGAAGAGCGCCATTCCGGCTAGTACGGCGAGCGGGCTGCCGACGCAGGCGACGACGGCGATGCCGACGGCCGACAGGGCCACGGACGGGACCAGCAGGCGAGCCGAGCCATAGCGGTCGCCGACGCGGCCGGCCCACCAGCGGCTGGCGGTCGCGGTGAGGCTCTGGACGAGGAGCGCGACCGCGGCGACGTTGGTGGTGGCGAGCGGCAGGAAGGTGACGACGGCTCCGGCGGCCATGGCGGTGACGCCGAAGACGAGCGCTGGGCGCATCGGCACTCGGTTGCGTGGTGTCGGCTTGGTCCCTGGCGCGCAGACGCGGGTGGTTTCGGGGTTGGTGGCTGAGGTGCCCGTGTCAGAGGGGCCCGTGCTCGAGCCGGTGCTGGAACCGGTGGGTTCCTGGGTGCCGGCTGCGGCTGGGGCGAGGTTGGTGTCTTGAGGGCTGACGTGGGTGGGGAGGCCGCGGGTGGCGGCTAGGCCGGCCAGTGCCAGGAGGGCCGCAAGAGCGAAGACCAATCCGTAACCGAAGGCCTCGGACAGCCAGACTCCGGCCGGGAGGGCGATCACGGATGGGACGCCGGCGACCACGCCGTACAGGCCCAGTCCTTCGCCCCGGCGCTCGGCGGGGACGACTTCGGCGACGAGAGCGGCGCCGACGACGGCGGTGATGCCGAAGCCGAGGCCGCGGGCCGCGCAGGTGGCCGCTATGACGGTCAAGTTCGAGGTTACGACAAGGGCGGGCAGGCCAAGCAGCAGGAGTCCGGCCGCGAACAGGCGGCGGTAGCCGTACCGGGCGGCGAGGCGTGGGGTGACCAACTCGGCCGCAACGCCGGCGAGCAGCAGCGCGCCGTTGGCCATGCCGGCGCCGGCGGTGCCCACTCCCAACGAGGCCACATAGAGCGGGACCACCGAAAGCAGGAGGTAGAAGCTTACGGTCGCGCCAAAGTCGGACAGGAAGAGCAGGATCAGCGAGCGGGTGAGCAGCCGTCCCTGCGGCGTCCTAGCCGCGTTCGAGGTCCTGGCCGGCCCCAACGTTGTCGTCATGGCCAGAACGCTAGGTGCGGATTGGTCCGCTCTTAAGCTCCAATTTTAGCCCCGCAAACCGGACCAATCAGGTCGTCAAGCCGAACCCGAACGCGTAGAGCGGGTCGTAGCTCGGGTCCCCTACGTTGATCGGGATCTGCTTCATGCTTCGTGGCCAGGTCACCGGCAGCTTGCCCCCGTACGGCACGGCCCCGAACAGCGGGTCGGCGACTCCGGTCCCCTCGCTCCCGGGCAGCCAGGCCGCGACCAGCGCCGTCATCTTCGGCGGGTCGATGATCAGCGGCCGGCCCGAGACGACGAGCACGGCGCATTTCATGGCGCCGCACACCTTGTCGACGGCGGCACGGTCGGCGGCCGACAGCTCCAGCGTCCGCCCGTCGACCCCGACGTCTCCCAGGCCCTCTGCGTACGGCGTCTCGCCGACCACGACGACACCCACGTCATATCCTGCCATCGGCGCGGAGGCGTCCTTCGAGTATGTCACCTGCGACGCGTACGACTTTATCCCCGCCAGGATCGTGGTGCCCGTGGTCGTCGGGCCCGAGCCACCCTGCCAGCTGATGCTCCAGCCGCCCATCTGATGTCCTAGATCGTCAGCATTGGATCCAGCGACATAAATCCGGGACGATCGGCTGAGCGGCAGCAGTCCGCCGTCGTTCTTCAGCAGCACCTGCGACTTGGCTGCGGCCGTACGCGCGAGGGCCCGATGCGCGGGCGAGCCGAACTGGGCCAGCCTCGACCGGTCCGCGAACGGATGCTCGAACAACCCTAGCCGGAACTTGGCCGTGAGGATCCGTGAGACGGCGTCGTCGATCCGGCTCATGGGGACGCGACCGGCGTCGACCTCGCCCCGCAGGGCCTTGATGAACTGCGGATAGTCCCGCGGCACCATGATCATGTCGAGGCCGGCGTCGATCGAGGTGCGGACGTCGCTGGCGCGGTTGCCGGGCAGCCAGTCGATGGCCGCCCAGTCGCTGACGACGAACCCGTCGAACCCGAGGCGGTCCTTCAGCATCCCGGTGATCAGGTCCTTGTCCGCGTGCATCTTCTCGCCGTCGATGCTGGAAAACGACGCCATGATGGCCCCTACGTGCCGTTTCACCGCGGACTCATACGGCGGAAGGTGGATCGCCGCGATATCCGACGCCGGCGTGTTTCCCTGGTCGATGACGAAGCGCGGATTCCTCGACGAACCGTACGCGGTCCCCCCATCCCCCACGAAGTGCTTCGCCGTGGCGATCACGCCGCCTTCCTGCAGGCCGTCGATGATCGTCGTGAAGGACGAGACCAGCGCCGGGTCCTCGCCGAACGACTCGTACGCGCGGCCCCACCGCTCGTCCCGTGACACGCACAGGCACGGCGAGAAGTCCCAGCGGACGCCGGTCGCGACCGCCTCCTCCCCCGTCGCCCGCCCGATGCGCTCGGCCAGGGCCGGATCGCGGGTCGCGCCCAGGCCCACGTTGTGCGGAAATATCGTGGCGCCCGGCACATTGTTATGACCATGTACGGCATCGGCCCCGTACAGCATGGGAATCCTGAGCCGGGTCCGCAGCGCCATCCGCTGATAGCCGTCGATCATGTCGGCCCAGCCCACGGCCGTATTGTCGGCCGGCGCCTCGCCGCCACCGGAAAGGAGGGATCCGAGGCCGTAGGTGGTGATATCCGCGGGATTGCTGATCGCGTTTCGGGTGGCCTGGGTCATCTGGCCGATCTTCTCGTCCAGCGTCATCCGGCCCAGCAGGTCGCGCACCCTGTCCGCCACAGCCAATTTGGCGTCCAAGTACGGCAGCGGCGCCGGCGGCGACGACCGCCCGGCAGACCCGGGATCGGACGCCTGTGCCGTACATGCCGAGAGCACAAAAACCATCAGCACGGCCCGCAGGCGCATGACGTCCTCCTCGGGGGGCCGGGCGGCGTGTCCGGGACCAGTATGGCGTCATCCACAGCCCGCAGGTTGGCCCGTGCGGACCTGCGCTCTTATCTCGTATGGTCACCCCTAAGCGAGTCATGTTAGGAGCGCGGGATGAAACGACCAACCCTGGAAGCGGTGGCCGCGCGCGCGGGGGTCTCCCGGGCGACCGTGTCCAGGGTCGTCAACGGCCAGTCCACGGTGACCCCGCAGATCAGGGATGCCGTGATGCGTGCCGTCGACGAGCTCGGCTATGTGCCCAACTCGGCCGCGCGCAGCCTGGTCACCCAGCGGACCGACTCGATCGCCCTGGTCGTGTCCGAGCCGCCGACCCGCGTGTTCTCCGACGACCCGATGTTCTCCACGGTCATCCGCTCGGCCAGTCTCGAGCTCGAGGCCGCCGACAAGCAGGTCGTGCTGATGCTGGCCGGCTCGCCGAAGAGCCACGCCCGCATCGAGCGCTACATCGCCAGCGGCCACGTCGACGGCGTCATGCTGATCTCGATGCACGGCGCCGACCCGCTGCCGGCCGCCATCACGCGCATGGGCGTCCCCGTCGTCTCCTATGGCCGGCCCGCCGTGCCGGTGCCTTTGCCGTACGTGGACAACGACAACGTGGGCGGCGCGGAGACGGCCGTCCGGCATCTGCTGGACCGGGGGCGGCGGCGGATCGCCACGATCGCCGGCCCACAGGACATGATCGGCGGGCAAGACCGGCTGGCCGGCTACCGCAACGCGCTGCGTGACTCCGACCGCCGCTCGATCGTCGCGGTGGGCGACTTCACCCGCGACTCGGGCGCGGTGGCCATGCGCCAGCTGCTGGAGGACGATCCGCAGCTGGACGCCGTGTTCGTGGCCAACGATCTGATGGCGATCGGCGCCCTGCAGTCCTTGCGCCAGGCCGGTCGGCGGATCCCCGACGACGTGGCCGTGGTCGGCTTCGACGACATCGAGGCGGCCCGCTACGCCGAGCCGCCGCTGACGACCGTCCGGCACCCGATCATCCAGCAGGCCGCGGCCATGGTCCGCCTCCTGCTCGGCCTTTTCGAGGGCGGCCCGGCCACGCCGGTCATCCTCCCCACCGAGTTGGTCATCAGAGAATCGGCGTGACGATCGGCGAGCGGGTCGTCTCGGCCCTGAAGATCCTCGAGCAGTATGAGCGGTCGAACGACGATCGGGCTTTGGCGCGCGCCGTCGCGGAGCTCGTCGCGTTGCGCGCGCTTGTCGAAAACGGTGAGGGCGACGAGGCCGAGCGGGGCATGGTCTATGGGGCGCTCGGGATGGCCGCGTCGGAAAAGGCCCGATTAACCGGCGACCCCGACGACACGGCGATTGCCATCCATGCCGGTCGGCAAGCGCTCGAATCGACCCCAGAGCAGGATCCCAATCGACGGGCCGTCCTTTCCAATCTCGCGGGGGCGCTCCGGATCTCGTTCATGCTGAGCCATGACGTGACGGCTTTGGACGAGGCCGCCGCCCACCTCAGGGAAGCGCTCGCACTCACCGATGCCGGCCATGCCACCCGGCCCCGCCTGCTCTCGAATCTCGGTGGCATGCTCCTGGTGCGCCACGAGGCCGCCCCGGATGCCGACATCCTTGAAGAGGCCGTGGAACTGCGCCGTACGGCCCTGGAATCGGTCCCGGCAGACTCTCCCGCCACCCCCGAGCTTCGGTCGAAGTACGCCGAAACCGTGATCGCGCGCTTCCGCCACGCGGGCCGGCGCGAGGATCTGTGGGAGGCGATCGATCAGGCCGCCCAGGCCGCGCGTGACATCGCGCCTGGCCATCCCGAGAGTCCGCTGCTGGCCCGCCGTCTCTACGGCACCGTGACCGCGGCATGGGATCACATCGCGGATCTCGACGAGCTGGCGACGTTCATCGACGGCTTCCGGCTGGCGTTGCGCCGGCTGCCCGCCTACGACACGGTCCGGCCCCGCGTCCTGGAGGAGGTCGCGGAGGCCGAGCGGATCCGCTATTCCCACGTTCCGACGGCCGAGGGCGCGCGTCGCCTGGTGGACGACTACCGGCGGCTCGCCGAGGCGCTCCCGGCCGGTGGCACGGCGCGCGTCGGCGTTCTCACCGAGGCCGGCGACGTGCTCCTGCACCGCATCCAGACGACGGGCGAGTCCGCGCCGGCGGACGACGCCGTCGACATTCTGCGGCAGGCGGTCGCCGAATCACCTGACGTCCCGGCTCCCCTGAGCTCCAAGCTGAGCATGGCGTTCTATCTCCGGTTCACGTTCTCGGCGGATCCGGATGATCTGCAGGAGGCGGTACGCGCGGCGAAGTCCGCGCACGAGGGGTCCGCTCCGGACGATCCGGAGCGGATCGACTACGCCAGCCGGCTCGGGCTCCTGATGCGCGCCCGTTACGAGCGGCTGAAGGACCAAGGCGCGCTCGACGACGCCATCGCGCTCGGCAGGCTGGCGCTGGAGTGGACCGCGCCGGACGACGTGGCGCTGGCCGGCCGGATGTCCAACCTCGCCGGGTCGATCCTGCTGAAATACCGGAGCCTGGTGAAGGACCAGGGCCTGCCGAAAGACCAGGGCCTGCTGACGGACCAGGGCCTGCTGAAAGACCAGGGCCTGCTAAAAGACCGGAGCCTGCCGAAAGACCAGGGCCTGCCGAAAGACGGTGCCGGGGGCTCTGCTGATCTGCTGGACGAGGCGCTTGAGCTGCTGCGGCAGGCGGCGGAGGCCGCGCCGCCCGATCACCCGCGGCTCGCCCTCTACCTTTCCAGCCTGGCCGCGGCCCGGCTGGAGCGCTTCGCGGCCGACCACACCGACGAGGATCTCACGGCGGCGTTGGACGCGGCCGGGAGGGCGCGGCAGGCGCCCGGGCTGCCGGTCGATCACGCGCAGGCGGCGATGTTCCACGGTTCCGCGCTACGCCGCCGGTTCGAGCGCACCGGTGACATCGCCGACCTGGACGACGCGATCGCGGCGGCGCGCAGCGTGATCGCCGGGTTCGGCGCGGCGCCGGCCGTGCGCAGGGAGGGCGCGGAGCTGCTGCTCGTGGCACTGACGATGCGATTCAACGCGACCGGCGACGAGTCGGATCAGCAGGAGACCTTCGACCTGATGGAGGATCTCGTCGTCGACGACCTGGGCCAGGACGCCGACGAAGATCCGAAGGGCCTGGCGGGCGCCGGTCCCGACGACTGGATGGTGATCGCCACCGCGCTGGAGAATCGGTTCGATCGCGAGCGCCGCGCCGAACTGCTGACGGCCGCGCTGCGGCTGCGGCGCAGGTCGCTGGATCGGCTGGAGCCGGGCGATCCGCGGCGGCCGGCGTGGCTGGCCCGGCTCGCCGCGACGCTGCGCACCTCGTTCGAGGAGAGCGGGGATCTCGCCGAACTGGACGAGGCCGTATCCCTGGGACGCGCGGCCCTGGAATCCCTGGACGACCCGAAGGAACGCGCCATGGCCCTCATCGAGCTGGGCGTCGTCCTGGAGATGCGGTCCAGCAGGACCGACACCGAGGCCGACATGGCCGAAGCCATGCGGGTGCTGGATCTGGCGATGGAGACCGCGCCGGACGATCCGGCATTGCGCCGGCGGATCGCGCTCGAGCAGGCCGCCTGCCGCAAGGCCGCCTTCGAGGCCACGGGCGATCAAGCCCTCGCCGACAGTGCGATTGCGACGTTCGAGCACGTCCTCACCCTCACCGCCACCGGCTCCGAGGAGCATTTCGTCGCGGCGCTGAATCTCGTCACCCTTCTCATGGCCCGATTTCAGCGGTCGCATGACGCGGCCGATCTCCAGGCCGCCGACGTGAAATCGACAGAGCTTCTCGGCCTCGCTCCGCCGGGAAATCGGGTCCGGACGGTGATCGTCCGCACGGTGGTCCTGGCCCTCAAATCGGCCGCGGACGACGACCCGGCCATCTCTGCCGAACTTGCCCAGATGACCTCCGAGCTCGCCGTGCTCGGATCGGAGAGCCCCGGCCGCGCGGTCGAGATCATGCCGCTGCTCTATCAGATGAACGATTCGATCGACGACGCGAATTGGGCCGACGTCACGGTCGACGCGGGCCGACGTTTTCTGGCGGCCGTGCCCGACGGGCATCCGGCCCGGCCCGAGTTGATGCGGTTTCAGGCCCTCTTCCTTCTATCGCGCTTCAACGTACGAGGCGATCTTGCCGACACGGAGAACGCCGCCGACCTGCTCCATCGCGCGATCGCCGCCGAGCCTGGCCGGGGGACGCACCGCCTCGCCCTCAGCGTCCTGCTGTTCGCCCGCTATGAGAAGACGGCCGTGCAGGCCGACCTGGGAGAGGCGGTCGCCGCCGCGCGCGCCGCCCTCGCCGCGGGCGATCTGCCGGAGTCCGAGCTGCGCAACGCCCGCAACAGCCTGGCCGCCGCGCTGCTGCGCAGGCACGAGCTGTACGGCGGCATGGCCGACCTGAACGAGGCGGTCGAACTCGCGCGAAGCGTGGCGGGGAGCGGTTCCACCGGTCTCAACAACTATGCGATGGCGCTTGCCAGAAGGTCGGAGTTGACGGGAGACGCCGCCGACATGGAGACGGCGATTTCCGGCCTGCGCACCGCGCTCGCCGAAGAGGATGAGGGCGGATCCATGCGGGCCAATCTGCTCTACAACCTCGGGCTGATCCACCTGCGCCGCCATGCGATGACCGCCGACCCGGAGGACCTCGACCGCACTGTCGCCCTGACCGAGGACGCCCTCGCGGCCGCCCCGCCCGACCACGCCGAGCGAGCCGACTTCCTGATCCTGTACGGCGACGCCCTGGAAGCCCGGGCCGCCGCCGCCGATCCCGCCACTGACCATGCCACTGACCGTGCAGGCGCGCTGACCGCGTTCCGCTCGGCGGCCCGGCTGGACACGGCCATGATGGAAGTGCGCATGAACGCGGCCCGCCGGTGGGCCGGTCAGGCCGCGCGGGCGAAGGACTGGGATGAGGCGGTCCGGGGATATTCGGCCGCGATCGGCATGCTGCCACGGCTCGCGCCGCGCTCGCTCGACCGCCCCGATCAGGAGCGGCGGCTTGCCCGCATCGCGGGGTTGGCCTCGTCGGCGGCCGCGGCGGCGCTGGAGAACGGCGACCCCGAGACGGCCGTACAGCTCTTGGAGCAGGGACGGGGCCTGCTGTACGCGCAAGCCCTCGACACCCGCGGCGATCTGACCGCGCTCGCGGAGCGCTACCCCGCGCTCGCCTCCGAATTGGCCCGGCTCCGGCACCGGCTCGATCCTGCCTCCCTCAGCGCGCAGCCGTGGGAAAGCCGTGGCAGCCGCAAACGGGACGCCGACCGGTGGGACGAGCTCGTCGGCCAGGCACGTGAGCTGCCGGGATTCCGGACGTTCATGCTCCCTCCCCCGCTCTGGGAGCTGACGGACGAGGCGGCCCGCGGCCCGCTGGTCTACGTCAACGTCAGCCGGCATCGCAGCGACGCGCTGGCCGTCACGTCGGCCGGCATCACCGTCGTGCCGCTGCCCGACGCCACGCCCGAAGCGATCGGCGAGCGCAGCGAACCGTACTTCGACGCCCTGTTCGGCGATTCCTCCGGACCTCTGTGGATACTGGCCGCCAACGCCGAGATCCGCCGTATGCAGGCGTTTCTGTGGGACGCGGTCACCGGGCCCGTGCTGGACGCCCTTGGCCTCGACCAGCCGGCGGCCGACCCGCCCCGCCTGTGGTGGATGCCGGTCGGAAGCCTGAGCCTCCTTCCGCTGCACGCCGCCGGATATCACGACGGGTCTGGACGATCGGTGCTCGACCGGGTGGTCTCCTCCTACATCCCGACCATCCGGGCGTTGCATCACGGCCGGCGGCGGCCGGCGCCGTCGCGGCGGGCCGCCCTCGCGGTCGCCATGCCGATCACCCCCGGCGCCGCCCCTCTGCCGTCCGCCGAAGCCGAAGCCGACATGGTCGTACGGGCGATCCCCGACACTGTCGTGCTGTCGGGCGAGGCGGCGACCCGCGAACGCGTCCTGGCGGAGCTGCCCGGGCGGCCGTGGGCGCATTTCGCCTGCCACGGGGCCCCGAATCTGGCCCTGCCGTCAGCCGGCCGGCTCATGGTCCACGATCATCGCCGGCATCCGCTGACCGTGCTCCACCTCGGCAATCTGCGGCTGGAGGGCGCCCGGCTGGCGTTTCTTTCGGCCTGCACGACCGCCGTCACGCCGCCCGCGCTCGGCGACGAGGCCATCCACCTCGCCTCCGCCTGCCAGCTAGCCGGGTTTGCGCATGTCATCGCGACCACGTGGCCGGTCGCCGATCAGGTCGCGCGCTCGTTCGCCGACATGTGTTACGCCGAGTTGGGGCGTGACGGCGATCCGATCGGCGCGCCGGACGAAGCGGTCGCCCTGGCCGTGCACACCTCGGTCAGGGCGCTACGCGCTCGTCACACTCATTTGCCCTTGTTGTGGGCGCCGTACATCCACACCGGCATTTAGCTCGTCTCAGCCGAGAGCGGCGGGAATCCGGTTGAGCGCGGTCAATGGGGTCAGGCCGTAGGCGTAGAAGTCGACGGCGGTCGCGCCGGCCGCCTTGGCGGCGCGGACCTTGGCGGCGAGCCGGTCTTCCGAGTCGGTGTCGGGCGTGCCGGGCCGCAGCACGACCCGCAGCTCGCGGTCCTTGCCCACGGATCGCTGGTAGGCGGCCACGTCGTCGGCCACGCGCGCCGGATCCCTCGCGTACGCGAGGACGGCGAACGACGGGACGAGGTCGCCGAGCGCAACCAGGTCGACCCCGAGCTGCCAGGCGTCGTGGGCGGCCAGCCCGGCCGAGGGCAGACCGTCGGCGTAGCCCTTGGCGGCGCCCGTGGCGTCCATGTAGATCAGCCGCGAGCCCTCGGAGCCGACGGCGGCCGAGACGTCGGCGACGAGGGAGGTGACGGACTCGGATCGGGCCCGGGCGTAGGCGACGACCTCAGGCCCCGCGTAGGCGGTCAGCGCGGCCCGGGTCACCTCGCCCTGGGCGGGCGGATCGCCGTCGAGCACGCCGCCCACGATGCGCGCGCACTCCTCGCGCGCCACCTCGGCGTTGACCCCGAGGTCGGTGGCCCGGCGCAGACAGGACGAGCAGAAGCACAACCCGAGCAGGAACGCATCCATCGGGCCGAGCGGGACGAAGCACCGCTCATGGTGGTAGCCGTGGCCGAAGCCGCCGAAGTGCAAGGCCTCGGCGATCACGCTGTCGACGCCCTGCCGGGCCACCGCGCGGGCCAGTTCGACCGCGTATGTGCGGACGTCGGGGTTGGCCGGGCACAGATCGCCGGGCGATCCGTGGTCACCGAAGCAGCTTTGGACGGTGACGTCCGGGTTGGCCAGGCCGAGCGTCGTGTTGTGCAGAAACACGGTCCAGGCGTGGGTTTCCAGCCCCCGCGCCGCGCAGGCCCGGCGCAGCTCGGCCAGCGGCTCGGCCTCGGCGCCGTCCTGCACCGGCGGGACGAGCCGGCCCGGCCAGTCACCGGCCGGGAAATGGACGCCGTCGCGGCGGAGCGTCACCCGCGTGGGGCTGTGCGGCGTGACGTCGCGCGCCTGATGGTATGCGGCGGCGACGGCCACCCCCCGCACGCCGTAGCCCGCGACGCGGTCGAGGACCTTGTCGACCCCTTCGCCCCGCAGGTCTTCGACGAAGAGGTACATCGCGCTGTCCACTGCCGCCACTCCCCAAAAGCGCTAGAAAGCCCTAGAAAAACGTGCTGATCAAGTCGATCACGATGTGCCGGTCGTCGACCACGGGAAGCACCCGCCATTTGTCGAACGCCGTGCACGGATGCGAGATCCCGAATTCCACCAGGTCGCCTGGGCGCAGCCCGTCTCCGGACAGGAAGGCGTGCTGGTCCATCAGCTTGGTCACGGCCACCCCGGCCAGCGGGCGGATCTCGCCGTCGCGGCGCAGCGCGCGCGGGATCGGCAGGTGCACGTCGTACGGAGCGTCACGCTTGCCCATCCCCGCGAACGCCAGGCCGGGCTCGGGAGCCGACAGCACCTGCGCCCACACCTCGAGCGCGGGCCGCAGCTCGCCGGGAATCCGGTTGTAGGGCGTGGACTCCAGATAGAGGCCGTCGTCGTGCGTCACGTAGGAGCCGCTGCGGAGGATGACCTGCGCGTACATCCCGGAGAGCTCCTCGGCCACGAGGTCGAACCACGAGCTTCCGCCGGCCGACACCACCTCGGCGTCGAGCGCCTCGGCCGCCGAGCGCAGCGTGCGCAGATATGTCCGGACCGCGTCGGCGTCGGGCAGCATGCCCTCATAGCCCGCGACCCCGGCGAAAGCGACGCCCTCGGAGTCGCGCACGGCCGCGGCCACCTCGGCGAGCTCCTCGACCGTACGGCACCCGGTGCGTCCGCCCTCGTGCCCCAGCTCCACCAGCACGCGGAACGGCACGCCCCCCGCCGACCGGGACAGGGCCCGCACCCCTTCGACGGAATCGGCATAGACCAGTAGCTCGAACCCGGCCTCGATCTCCTGGGCCAGCAGCCGCAGCGCGCCCTCGTCGAGGATCTCGTTGGCCAGCACCACCCGCGGCACCCCGAAGTGCCGATAAGTCAGGACCTGGGCCGCGGTGGCCGCGGTCAGCCCCCATGCGCCGGCCTCCAGCTGCCGCTCGAACAGCTGCGGCGACATGCTCGTCTTGCCGTGCGGCGCGAAGGCCAGGGCGTGCTCGGCCGCGAACCGCGCCAGCGTGGCGACGTTGTGGTCGAGGGCGGACTGCCGCACCACCATGATCGGCCAGGTGAACGCGCCGTCGAACAGGGAGGGCCGTCCGGACAGGAACTCGGCGGCGCTCACCTCACGCGGCTGGAGAAAACCGCGGGTAAGCGGACCGACCCGGATCTCCGGCATGGAGAGCCTCCAAGCGCTCAAGACTCCCCCCATCCGGTATAGACCACCTGGAAATTCTAGTGGTGCAGCGGCCGTCCTGGTGTCGCGCCGGTGAGGGTTCCGCCGCGCAGCACGGGGATGCCGGCGACCAGGACGTCGTCGACGCCGGTCGCGAGCGAGAGGGGGTCGCCGTAGGTGGCCGTGTCGGCGACGCGTACGGGATCGACGACGGCCAGATCGGCGGCGAAGCCGGGCCGGACCAGACCTCTGCCCGGCAGGCCGAAGCGGCGGGCCGGATGGGAGGCCAGATGCACGGCCGCCTGCTCCCAGGTGAGGTCGCCGAGGTCGCGCACGTGCCGCCCGAGCAGCCGCGCGAACGACCCGTAACCGCGCGGATGGGGGTGCCCGCCCACGTAGATGCCGTCCGAGCCGCCCATGTGGCCGGGGTCGCGAAGGAGCGCGCGCAGCGACTCCTCGCCCGGCGGGCCATCGTCGGGCCGGGTCGCCACGCAGCCGGCCTCCAGCCGCGTGCCGATCAGCAGCGTCCGGCAGAACGCGGCCGGGTCAGTGCCCTCCTGCTCGGCGGCCTCCGGCAGCGACAGTCCCTCGGCCCACTCGTAGCCGGGCGCGTGGGAGATCGTCAGCCGCTCCCACGCGACCCCCTCGAAGTCGAGGTCGGGGATCATGGGCAGCGCGCGTTCGACGTCGGCGGCCGGCACCTGCGGCGGCAGCACGACCATGGCGAGGATCGTGCTGGCCCGTGTGTAGGGGTAGGCGTCGAAGGTGAGGTCGACGCCCCTGGCCCGCGCGCCGGCCACCAGGGCCGTCAGCGTCTCGGCCGGCCCGTGGAAGTGCGAGATGTGCACGGCCGCCCCGGACCGCTCGGCGATCTCCACCACCTCGGCCACGCCCGTCGCGGCGGCCGCGCCGTAGCCGCGCATATGGGTCACATACGGCGCGGCCCCCAGCGGCGCGCACAAATAGGCCAGCTCGGCGGCGTCGGCGTAGCGTCCCGGCACGTATTCGAGCCCGGTGGACAACCCGACCGCGCCCTCCGACAGGCCACGCTCGACCTGCCCCCGCATGGATTTCAGCTCGTATTCGGAGGCCGGCCGCTCGGTCGGCCCGATCGCGTCGCAGCGGATCGTGCCGTGCGGCAACAGATAAGCCGTGTTCAGGGCGGTCCGCCGGTCGTAGGTGGCCAGCAGTTCGGCCACCCCGACCGGCCCGTCGACCTCCGGATGCGGCCCGTTGACCGCGGCGAAGTAACGCGCCGCGAAGGCCGCCCCCGCCGGGGTGGCGGTCGGCGCGTACGAGATGCCGTCCTGGCCAATGACGAACGTGGTGACGCCCTGGCGCAGGGCCGCGAGCTGGACCTCGGGGTCGAGCGCCCGGGCGTCGCCGTGGGCGTGGCAGTCGATCAGACCGGGAAGGACGTAGCGGCCGGTGGCGTCGACGACCTGGCCCGCCTCCGCGTCGGCGAACCGCCCGATCGCCGCGATCCGGTCGCCGGATATGCCCACGTCGGCCCGCAGGAGCGGGGCGCCGGTCCCGTCGACCAGCCACCCGCCCCTGATCAGCACGTCAAAGGTTGCCACACGATCGATTGTCGCCCACGATCGGATGCTCCTTGAGCAGCGCCCTGGCCTGCTGGCGTGCCAGGTTCCAGCCGTTCCACGGGTCGGGCTTGCCGAGCTGGTTCGTCGTGACCACTTCGGTGAGCACGCAACTGCGGGTCGGCTCGGGCAGCCGGTCGAGCGCCGGTACGGCCTCCGAGCCGAGGTCGCCCAGGTAGAAGCGGTCGAGCCGGTCGACGCCACGGATCGACAGCTGGGTTTCGGCCACCCGCAGGTCCGGGTTCCAGACGGCGAAGGCCAGCAGCCCGGCGCCCGTCAGCAGCACCAGCGTGCGCGGCAGCCACTTGGCGTCGCGTTGCGTGAGCCGTACCCCTCCGGCCACCACGACCAGCACGAACACCGCGGCGAGCCACCAGATCGTGGCCCCGACGGAAGCGCGGAGGCGGGTCAGGCCGTACGCGTCGGTGTAGAGCCCGAGCCGGTGCAGCGCCGAGGCGAGGATGATCAGCGTGAACGCGCAGAGCAGGCCGAGCAGCACGGCCATCAGCCAGCGGTCGACCCGGTTGGCCGGCCGCAGCAGCCCGGCCGCCAGCCCGACCAGCCCGAGGACGAACACGCTCACCGTGACCAGCTCGAAGAAGCCCGACCTGGCGTATTCGGCATAGGTCAGCCCGGCCGTCTGCAGGACCCGCCTGTTGCCTCCGAACAGGACGGTGATCTGCACGATCACGAACGACGCGAACAGCAGGTTCAGGCCGGTCAGCGGGATCATCCACAGCGTGCGGCCGAACCGTATCCCCACGTCGGGCCCTGCGGACTCGGTCACCGGCCGGAGCGTCACCAGCGCCGCGGCCCCGGTCAGCGCGCCGAAGACGGCGAACACGAAGATCCGGAACGGCAGCGTGGCGGCCCAGTCGGGGGCCTGCAGCAGTTGCGTCGCAAGCGAGGAGAAGACCGCGTCGGCGGACGAGAACAGCAAACCGAACACGACGACCAGCAGCACCGTGATCGCCACGCTGATGAGGACGGGAAGCATCCTCCGCTGCCGCATGACCCGCTTGACCTGCGGCGACAGGAACCACGGCAGGGGGAACAGGGCCAATCCCACCGAGAGCCCGCCGCGGACCACACCGACCCAGCCGCGCCCGCCCGAGACCGCGAGCGACGCCAGCCCGAACGCGGCCAGCACGAGCGGCCCGACCAGCCAGGTCGCGTCGCGGATCAGCGAGATCCCCACCATCGCGTACGCCAGCAGCCCGAACGCCACCGTCCACGGCGTCACCCGGCCGCGCCGCAGCGCCGCCGGCACGACCACGGCCCCCATCGCGATGGCCGTTATGACCAGCCCGATCCCATGCCTCGTGTACGGCAGGGCAACGGCGGCGACCAGGCCCGCCGCCCCCACGGCGGGCAGCAGCCAGGCGGGCGCGGGCGGCACCACGGGCTTGGGGAACAGCGGCGGCGGCACGTAAGCCGCGTTCGGGCGGGAACCCCGGTTCTGCGGCAGGCCCGGTGGGGGCGTGTATCCCGCCGGGCCCGGGCCGGCCGGGCGGACCTGAGGCGCCGCCGGGGTCGCCAGGGCCTCCAAGGCCGCCAGGGCCGGGGCCGCCGCGGGCGCTTCCACCTGGGCGCCGGGAGGGATGGTGGTCTGCGCGCGCAGGTCGGCGACGGGCGCGGACGGGACGAGGTCGGGCGGGCGCGTCCCCGGCGGACTCGCCCCGGGCGGGATCGCCCCGGGCGGGCGCGTCCCCGGCGGGCTCGCCGCGGGCGGAATCACCCCGGGCGGGATCGTCCCGGGCGGGATCGTGGCCGCCACCCGCGGATCCACGGGCTGCGAGGCCGCCGCCGCGGCGGCTTGGACGGGTTCCGGCACCTGCTCCACGGCAACCTCCCTGACGGGTTCCGACATCGATTCCCCGGCGACCGGCCTCATGGGCCCTGAGGCCAGGGCCATGGTGGGGCGGGCGACGCGCGATCCACTTCCTGCTCCGATGACGGCCCCTGTCACGGCACCGAAGATGGACATCAGCAAGATCGCGACCACGCCGAGCCCCGGCTCCACGTAGAGGGAGACGAAGAACGCCAACACGATGCCGAGCCCGAACCCGACGGCCATCCCGACGCCCGCCCCGAGGCCCGCGCGGGCCCTGGCGACGGCGTGATGCTCCGGGAAGTACGAGCGAGCCCGGTCCAACCCCTCGGCACCGCGATCCGGCCCCCCGGCCGTACCCCGATCCGGTGCTCCGGCAGGACCGCGATCCGGTGCCCCGGCCGTACCCCGATCCGGTGCTCCGGCAGAACCGCGATCCGGTGCCCCGGCCGTACCCCGATCCGGTGCCCCGGCAGGAGCGCGATCCGGCTCCCCGGCAGGACTTCGGTCGGGCTCTGTCTCGGCTGGGCCTCGATCCGGCCCCTCGGCAGAACTCTGGTCCGGCTCCCCGGCCGCCGCCAGACCAGTCTCCTCAGTGGCCCGCGGTGGCGGCGGATCGGCGGCGGGCTCCCCCTCGCCCGGCGCCGGATCAGGGATCCCGGCCGGCTCCGGCGGCTGATCCGCGGGTTCGACAGATAGCGGCACATCGGTCACGAGGACCCTCCTCGGCAGGCCGACCACCATCCGGCAGCCGGCTCCAGCAACGGGCTCTCCGACGGCGATCGATCCACCGTGCAATTCGACGATCTCTTTGGCGATGGCCAGGCCGAGGCCGGTGCCCCCGGCGTCGGCCGCGCGGGCGCCGTCCAGGCGCGAAAAGCGCTCGAACACCCGCGAACGGTCCTCTATCTGGATGCCGAGGCCTTCATCCGTGACCGTGATGGTCACGTCCGCCCCCTCGACGGCCGCGCCCAGCACCACGGTCCCCCCGGACGGGCTGTGCCTGACCGCGTTGTCCAGCAGGTTCGCCAGGACCTGCGCGAGCAGCGCCGGGTCGGCGTCGAGGACGATCCCGGACGGCATGGCGCACCGGACCGTGACGTCGTCGCGCCCCAGCCCGGCCTCCCGTACGGCCTGGCCGCACAGGGAGCCGAGGTCGAGCGCCTCCGGCTCGATCAGCCGGGCCCCCGAGTCGAGCCGCGACAGGTCCAGCAGCTGGACGACCAGCCGGCCGAGCCGTTCGGTCCTGGTCAGGGCCGTGGTGATGGTGTCGCGGTCGGGCGGGGTCACCCCGTCGGCCACGTTCTCCAGCACGGCCTGCAGCCCCGCGATGGGCGTGCGCAGCTCGTGGCTGACGTTGGCGACGAGCTCGCGCCGCTGCCGGTCGACCTCCCCGAGGTCGGCGGCCATGGCGTTGAAGGCCCGGGCCAGCTCTCCCACCTCGTCGCGCGAGGTGGCCGAGACCCGCAGGCCGTACCGCCCCTTGGCGATCGTCTGGGCGGCCGCGGCCATCTCGCGCAGCGGCTTGATCATCCCCCGGGCCAGCAGCTGGACCATGATCAGCGCGAACACGACCGCGATGGCGATCCGGATATATCGTGACCAGCCCGAGTTGAGGCCGACCTCGTTGACCACGAACGCGGTCACCACCGCGAGCACGATCACGATCCCCAGCTTGACCTTGATCCGGCCCAGGAAGTCGAGCGGTCTCATGTCACGTCCTCGCCTGCGGCTCGGACAAGCCTGAGACGGCCACAGTGCTCATTGATTCGCTCGCTACGCTCGCTCATGCCTTGACCAGCGCATATCCGACGCCGTGGACCGTGCGGACCACTTCGGGGCCGAGCTTGCGGCGCAGCGCCCGGACGTGGCTGTCGACCGTGCGCGTGGCCGCCGCCTCGGAGAAGCCCCAGATGTCCGACAGCAGCCGCTCCCGCTCGAAGACCTGGCCGGGCCGCTCGGCGAGCCGCCGCAGCAGGTCGAACTCGGTGCGGGTGAGCTGGGCCTCGACGCCGCGGACGAACACCCGCCGCTCGGCCGTGTCGATCTCCACGTGGCCGACCCTGATCACCGCGTCCTCGTGGGCCAGTTGCACGGCCCGCTCGACCCGGCGCAGCAGGGCGTGGATGCGGGCGACCAGCTCACGCATGCTGAACGGCTTGGTGATGTAGTCGTCGGCGCCCACGCCCAGCCCGACCAGCACGTCGGTCTCCTCACTGAGCGCGGTGAGCATCAGCACCGGCACCGGGCGCGCGGCCTGCATCCGGCGGCAGACCTCCAGGCCGTCCAGCCCGGGCAGCAGCCGGTCGAGCACCACGAGGTCGGGCTCCGACTTGGCGTACGCGGCCAGCGCCGCCTCGCCGTCGGTCGCCACCCGCACGTCGAACCCCTCGGCCACCAGCCGATCCTGTACGGCTCGCGCGATCGTCTCGTCGTCTTCCACCACGAGGACGCGGCGCTGCTGCGGTGATGCCATGGCCGCAGCGTAGAACGTCCCCGTGCAGAAGAAGGATCCCGATATGTGAAGAACCTGTGCAGCCCAATACGGTGGAGCTGTGGATGTTGACGGATATCTCCGGCGAATGGGATTGAACGCCCGGCCGCCGGTCGACCTCGGAGGCCTCTTCACACTCCAGCGGGCGCACGTGGAGCGGGTGCCGTACGAGAACCTGGACATATGGCGGGGTCGGCGGGTCACGATCGACCCGGCGGAGTCGGCGGCGCGGATCACGCGGGGGCGCGGCGGCTACTGCTACCACCTCAACGGCGGATTGTCGCTGCTGCTCAAGGAGCTCGGGTTCGCCGTGACCCGGCACTTCGGCGGTGTGCAGCCGAGCCACGGGATCGCGCCGGGGGCGAGCGGGAACCACCTGGTCCTGACCGTCGCCGGGCTGCCCTCCGAGCACAACCCCGGCGGCGAATGGCTCGTCGACGCGGGCCTCGGCGACGGCCTCCATGACCCGCTGCCGCTGGTCGAAGGCGTCTACGAGCAGGGGCCGTTCCGCTACGGCATGCGGCCGTCCACGGCCGAGCCGGGCGGCTGGCGATTCGACCACGACCCGCGCGGCAGTTTCCTCGGCATGGACTACCGGCCCGTGGCCACGGAGATGTCCGCCTTTCAGGCCAAGCACGAGTATCTGTCCACATCTCCGGAGTCCGGCTTCGTGAAGCTGGCGACCGTGCAGCGGCGCGACGCGGGCGGCGTCGACAGCATGCGCGGACTGGTGCTTCAACGCACGACCAGGACCATTTCGATGACCACGCTCGACCGGCCGGCCGACTACTTCAGCGCGCTCGCCGACGTCTACGGCCTCACGCTCGACGACCTGACCCACGACGAGCGGACCAGCCTCTGGAACCGCCTCTACGCGGCCCACGAAGAATGGCTCTCAGCGGCCACGTAGCCCGAGCAGGGTCTCCCGGACGAGCGGGCCCAGAGTCGGGAGGTGATAGCCGCCTTCCTGTACGGCGACCACGGGGAGACCGAGGGCGGCGATCAGGGCGCCGGTCGCCCGGTAGCCGGCCATGGTGACCTGCAGCGGGCTCTCCGGGTCGGTGGCCGCCGCGTCCACGCCCAGCGAGACGACCACGGCGTCCGCGCCGAAGGCGGACACGGCCTCGCACACCTGGGTGACCCCGGCGAGCCAGGCGTCGTCCGCTGAACCGGGAGCGAGCGGGACGTTCAGGGTCGCGCCCAGCCGCTGCTCGTCGGCGAACCCGACGTAGTGCGGAAACCATCCCGCTCCCGGATCGACGTGGACAGACCCATAGAAGACGTCCGCCCGGTCCCAGAAGATCGCCTGGGTGCCGTTGCCGTGGTGGGCGTCGACGTCGATGACCGCGACCTTGCCGCAGCCGTGGTCGCGCAGCGCCTGGGCGGCCACAGCGGCGTTGTTCAGGTAGCACGAGCCCCCGTAGCCCGCCCGGGTGGCGTGGTGGCCCGGCGGGCGGCACAGGGCGTACGCCAGGCGCTCCCCCGACGCGACGGAGCCGGCCGCGGTCAGCGCGGCGTCCACGGAGGCCCGGGCGGCCGGCCACGTGCCGGGCCCGACCAGCGTCATCGTGTCGTAGGCGTACAGCCCTGCCCGCCCGTGCACGGCCGCCGGGCGGTGCGCGGGCAGGCCGCCGAGCATGGCCTCGGTCGGGAAGACGTACGGCACGACCCGGTCCTGTCCGTAGTCGTCGGGGAATCCGGCGGCCGCCCATTCCTCCCAGACCGTCCGCAGGTGGGCGATCAGCCCCGGGTCGTGCACAGTGCGCAGCACCCGGTCGTCGTACGGCATGGCCTCGATCAGCCGCACCTCAGACGTGGCGCCGAGCAGGGCTTCGCGAATGGCCGGCACCCGCTCGGCCACCTCCGTGCCGGGGGTGCGCACGCCCACCCAGATCTCCGCCTCCGGCACGTGGCGCAGCGTGTCGGACGACCAGACAACGATCATGGCGTCAGCGCGTGGCAGGCGGCGTGATGGCCGAGCTCGGCAGGCAGCACGGGAAGCGGCTCGGTCTCGCAGCGGGCCGCGACCTCGGCCGGCAACCCGGAGGCGTACAGGGGACATCGAGGGCGGAAGCGGCACCCGGCCGGGATCCTGGACGGGTCAGGCGTCTCGCCACGAAGCACGACCGGCGCCATCCGCGACACCTCGGGCACCACCGACAGCAGCGCCTTCGTGTAGGGGTGGCGCGGATTCAGCAGCACGTCGGCGGTCGCGCCCGACTCGACGATCCGGCCCAGATACATCACGGCCACCCGGTCGGCGATGTTCCACGCGAGGCCCAGGTCGTGGGTGACCACCAGGACCGAAAGGCCCAGCTGGTCGCGGAGCCGGAGCAGCAGCGCCAGGATCTCGCCGCGCACCGACGCGTCGAGCGACGACACGGGCTCATCGGCCACCAGCACGGACGGCTCCAGGACCAGCGCGCCCGCGATGACCACCCGCTGCCGCTGCCCGCCCGACAACTCGTGCGGATAGCGCAGGAAGAACCGCTCGGGAGGCCGCATCCCGGCCTTGGCCAGCGCGTCGGCGACCCGCTCCTCCTCCCGGTCGTGGATGCCGTGGATCCGCAGGCCTTCGGCGACCGCCTCGTAGACCGTGTGGCGCGGGTTGAGCGAGCCGGTCGGATCCTGCAGCACGAGCTGGACCCGGCGCCGGAAGCCGCGCATCTCCCGCCGGGCGTACCCCAGCGGGCGCGACAGGTGTTCGACCGACCCGGCCGTGGGCTTGACCAGGCCGAGCAGGGCGCGAGCCAGCGTCGTCTTGCCGCAGCCGGACTCGCCGACCAGCGCCACGATCTCGCCCGAGCCGATCTCCAGCTCGACCCCGTCGACCGCCCTCGCCCGGCCGAACCTGACCTCGAGCCGCCGCGCCGCCAGCGCCGTCATGACGCCCCCCTCAAGTCCAGGTCTTCCTCGCAGGCGCGCAGGCAGGCCGACGACCGGCCCTCGCCAAGATCGGCCAGGCTCACCTCGGTCTCGGCGCAGCGGTCCAGGGCGACCGGGCAGCGCGGGTGGAAAGCGCACCCACTCGGCAGATCGCTCGGATACGGCGGATCGCCGGGCAACCCCCGCGGCGCATAGCGGAACAGCTCATCGCCGACGCGCGGGAAGGCCCCGGCGAGGGCCGCGCTGTAGGGGTGCCGCGAGTCGTCGAAGATGTCCTTGGCCGGCCCCTCCTCGACGATCTGCCCGGCGTACATCACGGCCACCCGATCACACACCGCCCCCAGCACCGACAGGTCATGCGAAATCATGATCAGGGCGAGGCCGAGCTCGCGGACCAGGCCGGACAGCAGGTCGAGGACCTGCGCCTGGACCATCACGTCGAGCGCGGTGGTCGGCTCGTCCGCGATGACCAGCCGCGGCCGGCAGGCCAGCGCGAGCGCGATCATCACACGCTGCCGCTGGCCGCCCGACAGCTGGTGCGGATAGTCCTTGGCCCGCCGGGCCGGCAGGCCCACCTGCTCCAGCAACTCGCCCACGCGCCGCTCGGCGGCCTGCCGCGACACCTTCTCGTGCAGCAGGATCGGCTCGGCGATCTGCTTGCCGATCGTCTGGACCGCGTTCAGCGAGTGCAGCGCGCCCTGGAAGACGATCGACGCCTCGGCCCAGCGCATGGCGCGCAGCCGCCCGAAGGACATGCCGTAGACGTCCTCGCCGTCCAGCAGCACCTGGCCGCCTACCTTGGCCGACTTCGGCAGCAGCCGGAGCACGGCGCTGGTGATCGTGGACTTGCCGCAGCCGGACTCCCCCGCGATCCCCAGCACCTCGCCGGGCGCCACCGACAGATCCACCCCGCGCACCGCGGGCACATTCCCCGCGTATGTGACACTCAGGCCTTTCAGCTCGAGAAGGCTCATGCCGCACCCTCCTTCAGCCGCGGGTTGAGGGTCGCCTCGAGCGCCCGGCCCACCATCGTGAAGGCCAGCACGACCAGCACGACGCAGATGCCGGGCGGCATGACGTACCACCACTCGCCGTTCGACATGGCGCCCGCCCCGAAGGCGTTCTCCAGGATGTATCCCCACGACGGCCGGGTCGGATCGCCGAGCCCCAGGAACGACAGCGTGGTCTCCGAGAGGATCGCGATCGACACGGTCAGCACGAGGTTGGCGAGAACCAGCGGCATCACGTTCGGCAGCACGTGCCGGGTCATCTGGTGCCAGTCGCTCGCGCCGAGCGCCCGCGCCCTTTCCATGTACGGCCTGGCCCGCACGCTCAGCGTCTGCGCGCAGATCAGCCGGGCCGTGCCCGGCCACGAGGTGATCCCGATTACCAGGATGATGTTGAACAGGGATCGCTCGAGCACGGTGGCGAGGACGATGGCCAGCGGCAGGAAGGGGATCACCAGGAACCAGTCGGTGACGCCCATCAGCATCGACCGCACCCAGCCGCCGTAGAAGCCGGCGGCGATGCCCACGACCGTGCCGAGCGCGATGGCGATCAGGGTGGCCGTGACGCCGACGAGCAGCGAGATCCGGGTGCCGTAGATGAGCAGGGTGAGGATGGACCGGCCGTTCTCGTCCGTGCCGAGCGGATAGCTCCAGGAGGGTCCCATGTGACCGGCCGCGGTGGACTTGGTCACGTCCAGCCCGATCGGATCGGCCAGGATCGGGGCGAGGAGCGCGACCAGCACGAACACCCCGAGGATGGTCATCCCGGCCACAGCTGTGCGGTGTCCGCGCAGATCACGCCAGAAGCGGACGAGCGCGGTCCGGCGCCGTGCCCTGGTGATGCGGTTCATGCGGCGCTCACTCTCGGGTCGATCACGGCGTACAGCAGGTCCGCGATGAGCGTGAACACGATGACCCCGATGGAGAACAGCAGGAACACGGCCTGAAGGAGCGGCACGTCCGGGCCTCGCAGGGCGTCGTAGGACAGCAGCCCGAGGCCCGGCCACGAGTAGACGGCCTCCACGGTGATCGCGCCGCCGATGACGAAGCCGAAGTTCAGGAAGATCAGCGTCATGGTGGGCAGCAGCGCGTTCGGCACGGCGTGCCGCCGCCGGACCAGGTCCTCACGCAGGCCCTTGGCCCTGGCCAGGGTCAGATAGTCCTGGCGCAGCTCGTCGACCAGCGAGGCCCGCATGATCGAGGTGTATTCGGCCAGGTAGACGACCGACAGCGAGATCACCGGCAGGATCATGTGCTTGGCCACGTCGAGCACGCCGCCCTCGCCCGGGTTGGACATCCCGCCGCTGGGCAGGAACGGCACCGCGATGATCAGCATCATGCCGACCCAGAACTCCGGTGCGGCGTACAGCGTGTTGGTGATGCCGGTCGTGACCGAGTCGAAGGCGCTGCCGCGCCGCCACCCGGCCCGGATCCCCAGCCAGACGCCGAGCACCGACGCGATCAGCACGGCCGTGCCGACCAGCAGGATCGTGGGCCAGACCCGCTCGCCGATCATGTCCCACACGGGCCGGTTGAACCGGGTCGAGTTGATGGTGCTGGCGAACGGGTTGCGGAGATAGGTGAGGAACTGCTCGGGAAGCGGCCGGTTGAGCTGGGCGCGCAGTTTGACCAGCTGCTCGGCCGGCATGTTGCGGCCCTTGGTGTACAGCGAGATCGGGTCGCCCGGCAGCATCCGGAACAGGAAGAAGTTGAACACCAGGACGAACAGCACGGTCCCGAGCGACCACGTCACCTTGCGGACGACGTAGCCGCTCGTTCCCTTGAGCACCGCCACGGGCCTACTCCCGCTCGTCGGCCGAGGCCGTACGGCGCCGACGGGCGAGGACCAAACCGACCGCGCCGACCACCACCACACCGACCACGGCGCCGATGACCACCGGGGCGCCGCCGCCACCGCCGCCGCTCTCCGAGGCCGAGGCCGCGGTCGTCTCCTTCGCGACCGGCTTGATGGTCAGGTAGGAGTAGATGCCGTACTGGAAGAGGATCGAGCCGTCCGGATCCGGCTGCGCGACGAAGCCGGTCCACCGGTCGCTGCGGTAGGCGACCAGGTCGTCGTAGAAGTAGGTGACCGCGTAGGGCGCGTCGTCGTAGACGAGCTTCTGCATCTGCTGGACCAGCGCGGCCCGCTTGGCCGGGTCGGTCTCGCCGGCCTGCTGGTCGTAGAGCTGGTCGTAGGCCGGGTTGCAGTAGAAGGAGTCGGACAGGTCGGCGTAGATCGAGCCGCCGTCCTTGTAGCTGCGCTTGCCGCAGGTGAAGGTGGACAGCTGGTAGTCCGGGTCGGGCTCGACCACCCAGCCCCATTCGAACATGTCGAAGTTGCCCTGCCCGATGACCTCGGTGAGCGCGTCCTCCGACATCAGCTTGACCTTGACGTCGATGCCGACGTCCTTCAGCCAGCCCTTCACGAACTCGCCACTGGCCTGCGAGTCCTTGGACGCGTCCCGGGTGAACAGGCGCAGCGACAGCTTCTTGCCGTCCTTGGCGCGGATGCCGTCCGAGCCCTTGACCCAGCCGGCCGCGTCGAGCAGCTGGTTGGCCTTGGCCGGGTCGTAGCCCTGTTTGTCGCCGGTCGGCACGTAGTGCAGCGCCTTGTAGATCGGCGGGATGAACGAGTCGCCGGCCGAGCCGTTGCCGTTGAGCACCCGCTTGACCAGCGTGTCACGGTCGATGGACATCGAGATGGCCTGCCTGACCTGCTTGTCCTTCAGCGCCGGGTGGCCGTCGCCGATGGGCGTGCCGTCCGCGAGCGCCGCGCCCGTGTTGAAGGCCACCTCGTTGAAGCCCGTGTAGACCGAGGCCCGGGCGGTGATCCCCGGCGTGTTCTTCAGCGAGTCGTAGACGGCGCTCTTCAGGTCATAGGCGTAGTCGATCTCGCCGCGGCGCAGCGCCTCGGCCTCGGCGTCGGCGTTGGTGAAGACCCGGAAGACCAACTGGTCGAAGTGGGGCGCGCCGCCCCAGTAGTTCTTGTTCGCCACGAACCGCAGGTATTGCTGCTTCTTCCGCTCGACCAGGACGAACGGCCCCGACCCGACGACCGGCTTGCCGTCCGTCGGCTCGTTCGCGTACGACTTGACGGCCTTGGCGTCGATGCCCTTCCAGATGTGCTCCGGGAGGATCGGGATGGCCAGGTGCTCCATGATCGGCGTCGGCTTCTTGACGTACAGCACGAGCGTGGTCGGATCGGGCGCCTCGGCGCGCTCGATGTTGACGACGTAGTTGCCGTAGTTCGTCTGCTCGTAGTCGCCCTTGATGATCCGGTTGAAGGTGTAGGCGGCGTCCGCGGCGGTCAGTGGCTGCCCGTCCGACCACTTCACACCAGAGCGGATCTTGTACGTCCAGCTCTTCTTGTCGGCCGACTCCTGCCAGGACTCGGCAAGGGCGGGCGACGGCGTCATGTCCTTGGCGCTCGACTGCATCAGGTAGTCGTACATGAGCTGGTATGCCTCGTACGCCTCGGCCACGATCCCGGTGAAGGGGTTGGTCGAGTCCACGTCGGACTGGATGCCGATCGTGAACGTGAGCGTGCCCTGCGAGGGCGCGGGCGTCGGTGCGGCGGCGCGCCCAGTGGCATGAACTGGGGTCGCCGGGATGGCCATCAGGCCTGCGGCCAGCACGGCCGCCGCGGCCTTCGTCAAGATCTTCACGGCTCGTCCTCCGGGGTCCAAGGACTTGACTGGTCAATCAGTCGGTTCAGTACTGTCCTGCCATGACACAGCCTCCCGACGCCGGCCGCACGCCGGTGGCCCGCACGCTTCACGGGATCTCGCGGATCGACGAACACGACTGGATGCGCGACCCGGCGGCGGTCCGCGGGCACCTGGTCGCAGAGCGGCGGCACTACGAGGCCGAGATCGCCCACACCGCCCCCCTCCGCCAGGAACTTGCGGCCAAAATGGCTGGAAGAACGCCTAAGACTGAGTCATCAGTCAGTTGGCGCTATGAGGCTTTTGTCTACTACACCCAGATTGAATCTGGAAGGGAGTTCGGTGACTTCTGTCGAAAGCGTGATGGTTTCGACGACGGTATCGTGCTGCTCGACCTGGACGCCCTGGCTTCGGAGACCGGTTACGTAGAGCTGGGTGTGCGCGAGGTGAGTCCGTGTGGCCGCTACCTGGCCTATTCGGTCGACACCACCGGCGACGAGGTCTACGAACTCCGCTTCCGCGATCTCGAAACCGGAGAAGATCTACCGGACACGATCCCGGGGACTTACTACACGGGCGCCTGGACATCCGATTCGACCTGTTTCTACTACACGGTGGTGGACGACGTCTTCCGCCCTTTCGAGGTCTGGCGGTATCGCCTGGGCGGTTCGTCCGAGCGGGTGCTGCGTGAGGACGACCGCCGCTTCGAGCTCACGGTCGAGCGCACCCGATCGGGCGCGCACATCCTGATCACCGCCGCGAGCCGGGACACGACCGAGGTCTGGGTGGACGGAGTCTCCCTGCGCGGCCGCACGCCGGGTGTGGAATATCGGGCCGACCACGACATGACCAACGACCGCCTGATCGTCGTGACCGACGCCGACTGGCCCGAGTTCGGCGTCGACGGAATCGACGGCGTCCAGCCGAACCAGGGCGAACGCATCCACCAGGCCGACTGCTTCGCCCGGCACGTCGTGATCTCCCTGCGCCGGGACGGCGACCCGCTGCTCCGGGTGGTGCCGCTCGACGGCTCCGAGCCGTACGAGATCCACCCGGACGTGCCGGCCGGGCGCATCGCGGCCGTGCACAACATGACCTACGACACCGACGAGCTGCTGATCGAGACCGGGTCCTACACCGAGCCCACCCGCTGGCACTCGGTGGATCTCACCTCCGGCGCCTGGCGCCTGGTCAAAACGGAGGAGACGCCCGGATACGACCCGTACGAGTATGTGAGCGAGCGTCACTGGGCGCCCGCCGAGGACGGCACGCTCATCCCCGTCACCATCTCCCGGCGCCGCGACGTCCCGCTCGACGGCTCGGCCCCCTGTCTCATGTACGGCTACGGCGCGTACGAGACGGTCTTCGACCCGGAATGGGACGCGTCGCTGTCGGTCCTGCTGGATCAGGGCGTGGTCTTCGCTCACGCGCACGTCCGGGGCGGCGGCGAACTGGGCCGGGCCTGGTGGCAGGCCGGGCGGCTGGCGGCCAAGCCGGCCACGTTCGACGACTACGTGGCCGTGTTCGACTGGCTGACCCCGCGGGTCTCGCGGATCGCCACCCGCGGCCTGTCCGCCGGCGGCCTGCTCCAAGCGGCCGTCTACCCCCGGCGCCCGTGGGCCGCGGTCGTCGCCGAGGTGCCGTTCGTGGACGTGGTCACCACCATGCTCGACGACACGATCCCGCTCACAGTCAACGAGTGGGAAGAATGGGGTGACCCTCGGCAGGCCGAGGATTTCTCCTGGATGCTGGCCTATTCGCCGTACGACAACGTCCCCGCCGACGCGTCGGGCCTGGCGCCGCTGCTCGTCACCGGCGCGGTCAACGACGCCCGCGTCCTCGTCCGCGAGCCCGCGAAGTGGGTGGCCAGACTCCGCGCGCACGGCGCCGACGTCCTGTTCCGCGTGGAGACCGGCGAGGCCACCCACAGCGGGCCGCCGGGCCGCCTCGGCCACCTCGCCTACGAGGCCGAGCTCTACGCCTTCATCCTCCGAGCCCTTCGCGGAGGTCGCGCTTGAGGACTTTGCCGAGGGCGTTCTTGGGGAGGGCGTCGGCGAGTTCGAGGCGTTCGGGGAGCTTGTAGGAGGCGATGCCGGCCTGGCGGAGGAAGCCGGTGAGGTCGTCGAGGGTGACCGGTTCGCGAGGTACGACGACGGCGCAGACGCGTTCGCCCATCACGTCGTCGGGGTAGCCGACCACGGCCACCTCGGCGACGGCCGGATGGCCGGTGAGCAGGGCCTCCAGCTCGGCCGGTGAGATGTTGACGCCGCCCCGGATGATCAGGTCGGCGGTGCGGTCGACATAGCGCAGGTAGCGGTCGCCGACCAGCTCGAAGACGTCGCCGGTGATCAGGTAGCCGTCTTCGTCGAAGGGGTCGGCCGTGGCCGTGCCGGGCAGATAGCCGGCGAAGACGGTGGGGCCGGAGATCCGCAGCTCGCCCGTCGTGGCCTGGTTTCCAGCGGAGTCGACCAGCTTGACCCGGGTGCCGCCGAGCGTCCCAGGCCAGGTGGTGCCGGGCGCGTCGGGGCGGGGGAAGAAGCGGGCGCGGTCTTCGGGGTCGGGCATGGTCACCGGGTCGGACAGCAGCGCGATGCCCTCGTTCGAGCCGAAGAAGTTGATGATCGAGATGCCGTGCTTGTCCTGCCAGCCGCGGACCATCGACGGCGGAAGCGGGGCGGAGCCGGAGCCGATGCGGGTCAGCGTGCCGAGCCCGGTGAGCATCTCGGGGCGCTGCAGCAGCATGGTCAGCAGCGCGGGCGGCGCGAGCGTGTAGGTGACTCCTTCGGCGGCGATCTGCCCCAGGTAGCCGGGCAGGTCGAAGGGGTGGTGCTGGACGAGGGTGAATCCGGTGCGCAGCCACGGCATGAGCACGCCGCCGATGCCGGCCATGTTGACCATGGGGAACGGGTTGAGCACCACATCGTCGGCGGTCAGGCCGGGGGCCTCGGCGCAGGTCCAGCCGACGGCCAGCCAGTCGTAGTGGCAGCGCGGCACGCCCTTCGGCGTGGCTTCCGTGCCGGAGGTCCAGCAGATGGTGACGCAGTCGTTCGGGTCGGCCCCGGCCGTCTCGAGGTGCGCCTGCAGCCGCTCGGGCGGCCCGCCCGCCGCGGGCAGCTCCTCCCCCCACGCCAGGACGGCCCGCAGCGTCGGCACGTGCAGCGTCCGCGCCGTCTCGGCCCGCCCCGCATCGGTCACGTACGCCTTGACCCCGGCGAGCCCACCGAGCTGGGTCAGCTCATATTGGCGGTATTGAACGGGGAAGGGCGTGAGGATCGCGCCGATCCGCACGGCGGCGAGGAAGGTCACGACCAGTTCGACGCTGTTGGGCAGCTGCACGGCGACCACATCGTCGCGGCCTATCCCGGCCTCGAGCAGGGCGCAGGCCGTACGGTCGACCTCACGATCGAGATCGGCCCAGGTCAGCCGTCTGACGGGGCCTTCCATGAGGTCGGGCTTGTTCGGCGGGTCGGCCACCGCCAGGGCGCCGGGCCGCTCGGCCACCCGGGCGCGGAACAGGCCGTCGATCGTGTCGTCCGTCCACCATCCAGCGGAAATGTGACGCTGGACATGCTCATGCGGGTGAAGCCTCATCGCGACTCCCGGGGCTCGGCTGCCCGCACTTTATCCGAGAAGTCAGGCCTCGTTATATGAGAAATCTGACCTCGCGGCGCTCCAGGGCGGCGCCGCAGCCGGAGCAGAGCAGCACGGGCGCGAGGCTGGATCCGCAGGGCCCATGAGTGATCGTCAGCTCGGATCCCGGCGGCGCCGTCAGCTCCCGCTGCGCCCAGCCGACCAGGAACGCGAAGACCTCGAAGAAGCCGAGACCCTTCGGCGTGAGCCGATATTCGCCGTCGTCGCCGCAGACGAACACACTGAGCTCGACGAATCGGCGCAGCCGGTCGGTCAGCACCGAGGGGGCGATGCCCAGCTCGGCCTGGAAGTCGACGAACCGGCGGGTGCCGAGGAACGCCGTGGCCAGCACGGTCGTGCTCCACCGGTCGCCGAGGATCTCCATCGAGTCGGGGCAGTAGCCGATGAGGTCGGTGGCCACCTCGCCCCGCACGACGGTCCTGCGGTGCTGGCGCGGCAGGCCGATGCTGGCGACCGTGGCCAGCGGGCCGCGCTCGGCCGACGTCTCGCGGGCGCTCAGCCGATCGCCGCACGGCCGGCAGGCCAGGTAGGGGCGGGCCTCCTTGCCGCAGCCGAGGTGGATCAGCGTGGGCAGCGGCCGGGCCGTCCAGTCGCGCTCCCACGAGTAGATGGCGACCAGCAGCACCCACAGGGAGAGGCCGCGCTCGGTCAGCCGGTATTCCATCCGGGTGCGCCCGCCGTCGCGGTAGGCGGCCAGCTCGAAGATCCCGTGCCCGACCAGCTCCTTGAGCCGCGACGCGAGCACCGACTCGGAGATCCGCAGCTCGTCCCGCCAGCCCGCATACGTGCGTACTTTGAGCAGGAAAGCCCGCTGGAGGATGAGCAGCACCCAGCGATCCCCTAAGATCGCCAGCGCCTGCCCGATCGCGCTGAGATCCGGTTTCGTCCCAGCCCGTACGGCTAACGCTTCCACGTGGACACGATACCGGTTGACTGGGACCGTTGACTGGCTGACTTCTCCTATCGTAGCGTCGCAACATGATTGTCATGGACGAGTCGGGCGAACAGAACCCATATCTCCTCGGGGTTCACGCACCGGTCCACGACGAGATCACCGCGGAGAACCTGACGGTCGTCGGCGAGATCCCCGCCGACCTCAACGGCGTCTACCTGCGCAATGGGCCCAACCCGCGGTTTTCGATGAAGGGCCGCTATCACTGGTTCGACGGCGACGGCATGATCCACGCGATGCACTTCGAGAACGGGCGGGCCCGCTACCGCAACCGTTTTGTGCGCACACGTGCCTTTCTGGCCGAAGATTCCGGGCTCCGGTGGACCGGGGTAATGGAGAATCCGAAAGGCAATCCTTTCGGCAACACCCACGGCCTCAACCTGAAAGATTCAGCAAACACCGACCTGACCTACCATCGGGGCCGGGTTCTCGCCACGTGGTATCTGTGCGGCCAGCCCTACAGCATCGACCCGCTGTCACTCGAGACGCTCGGCGCCGAGACCTTCCTCGATACGCTGACCGGCGACTTCATGGCCCACCCCAAGCTCGACGAGCGGACCGGCGAGCTGTTCTTCTTCGACTACGGGCCACGCCCGCCATATCTGAGCTACGGCGTCGTCGGAGCATCGGGCAAGGTCGAGCACAGCGTCGACATCGACCTGCCGGGCCCGCGCCTGCCGCACGACATGGCGATCACCGAGCGCTACGCCGTCCTGATGGACCTGCCGCTCTACCAGGACCTCGACGCCGCCCGGCAGGGCCGCTACAAGCTGACCTTCGACCGCGAGCTGCCGGCCCGATTCGGGGTCATCCCGCGTCGCGGGCGTGAGATCCGCTGGTTCGAGGCGAAACCCTGCTACATCTACCACGTCGTCAACGCGTGGGAAGAAGGCGATGAGATCGTCATGGACGTCTGCCGGGTCGGCCGGCCGGCGCCCAGCGGAACCGGCAGCCCGCTGATCCGGATGCTGTCCTACCTCAAGCTCGACGCGCGGCTGCACCGCTATCGGTTCGATCTGGCCACCGGGACGACCTCCGAGGGGCCCGTTGACGGCGACCGGAACACCGAGTTCCCCTCGATCGACGCGCGCGCCGTCGGGCGGCCCACCCGCTACGCGTACAACGTCTCGGTCAAGGACGCCGACGTGAACCTTTTCGACGGGCTCGTCCGCTATGACACCAAGGCCGGGTCGGTGCAGGAGTACTTCTACGGCGAGCATCGCTACGGCAGCGAGGCGCCCTTCGCGCCGCGCGACGGGTCGGCCGGGGAGGATGACGGCTATCTCGTCACGTTCGTCACCGACGAGCGGGAAGGCGCGTCAGAGGTGCAGATCCTGGACGCGTCCGACATAACGAAAGGCCCGATCGCGCGCGTCCTGCTGCCGGTGCGCGTCCCGCTCGGCTTCCACGCGACCTGGGTGCGCCCTGACCAACTGCGGAACTCTGGATAGCACGCAGTCGTTGACCTGGCGACGCAGAATGAGATGTATCGCGAACTGCGACACCGAAACGAAAGGCCGGGGACATGTCGCCACTTGGCAAGTATTACGTCGGCGCTGCCATTGGAGTTGTGCTCCTGTTCATCCTGCCGCTCCCGTCGCTGCTCACCTGGCTGCTCGTGCTCGGGCTGCTGGGCGCGCCGGTGGCCGCCTACTTCATGCTCGACGCGTCGCAGCGCGAGCGGCTGCGCCGGATCCGGCGCCGCCAGATCGGCGGCTGACCGCCGTTACGAGGTCGCCGGGGCGGCGCGGTGCCGTACGCGGTCGGTCACGTTGCGCTCGACCACGAACGACAACAACGGGATCGTCCCGGCGAGCAGCACCAGCAGCAGATAAGGGATCGGGAAGCGGGCCTTGATCCCGAGGTTGAGGGCCGCCACCAGATAGACCATGTAGAGGAAGCCGTGGATCGGCCCGACGATCGCGACGAAGGTGTCGTTGTCGAAGCCGTATTTGGCCACCATCGCCGCGCACAACAGCAGCAGCATCACGCCCACGATGTAGGCCATCACACGGTAAGGCTTGAGCGCCGATTCCATGCTCAAACCATATCCACGGGCACAGGTGGTCCGGCCGTCGCCCGCTTGCGTTCCTTCGCCGCCTCACGCACGTAGTGCCACCACATGAACACCCCGAAGAGCGCGAAGATCCACCACTGGGCGGCGTAGGCCAGATTGCGCCAGCTGAAGCCGCCTGCCTCGGTCGGCGCAGGGGTGGCGACGAGCTTGGCCGCCGACGGCGGCAGCTGCGCCGAGGCCACCACGAACCCGTCGCGCAGCCGCGCCTGCGGCCATAGATTGATCAGCTGCGCGGTCGACACGGTCGACACCTGGCCGGCCGGCAGCACGCCCCTCGACACCGTGTCCGTCTCCTCGGCCGGCTGAAGCCGCCCGGTCACCGTGACCCTTCCTTCTGGCACGGCTGTCGCCGGGTCGGACGCGGCGGGCACCCAGCCGCGTACCACCGCGACGAACGTGCCGTCGTCCAGCCGCAGCGGGGTGAGCAGCCACAACCCCTGCCCGTCGCCCTCGACGCTGGGCGCGCGGCCGGGCACCAGCAGCTGGTGGGCGGCGTCGTATGCGCCCTCCGCGGTCACCCGCCGATCGGCCGTGCTCCGATCGACCCGCTTGCCCGGCTGGGTGAGATCGGCTATGGCGATGGGCGCGGGGTCGGCGGCCAGCCTGGGCTTGCCCGACGACTCGAAGACGCCCAGCTGCCAGCGCCCGAGCAGGGTGAACGACACGAGCACCGCGATCAGCAGCAGGTGGAGTCCCACCATGCGCGGGGTGAGCAGAGCGCGGAGCATGGCTACCAAACTATCGGGCCGAAGTTGTGGTTCCGTCTCGGGGAGTATGCGTCAAATCCGACATACAGGTTTCGAGCGGGCATGCGTACTGGCTAGAGTTCACCCATGTCAGATCCGCAGATCGATCCGGCGGGCAACACTCAGGCGTTCCGGGCGTTCGCCCAGAATCGCGACGCTGAGGTGACCAAGCCGCAGTCCTCCCGCATGCCCCTTTGGATCGCCCTCGGCGTGGTCCTTCTCATAGCCATCGCGATCGTCGCCTATCTGCTGATCAAGTAATTCTCCCCCCGCCCACCCCACCCGGCCGCGCCGACCGGGTTATCAGCGTTCCCGGCCATAAGTCTCATGGCGCGTCGGCGGCGAGGGTGGCCAGCTGGGCGCGGATTCGCTCGGCGCCGGGGTCGCCGAGCTGATCGAGGATGTCGAGGGCCTCGCCCCAGACGCGGCGGGCCGCGGGAGCGTCGCCGAGGGCGCGGTGCGCCTCCCCCAGGTGGTTCAGGACCAAGGTCTCATAGCTCCGGTCGCCGAGCAGGCGCAGCAGGTCGAGGGCGTGTTCGTAGCAGGCGACCGCTTCTCCGTGATCGCCCAGATGATGGCGCGCGTAGCCCAGATAATCCCAGGCGTCGGCCTTGCCGCGGGGGTCGTCGAGCTCGTGCTGTAGGTCGAGCGCTTCGAGGCAGCAGGTCAGCGCCTCCTCGTGCGCGCCGAGCAGCGCGTGCAGGCGGCCGACCATGCTGAGCGCCCGGGCCTGGCCGATGCGGTCCCCGATCGGCAGGTAGAGGTCGTGGGAGCGGCGCGCGTGGTTCAGCGCCTCGCCATAGCGGCCCAGCCCTTCCAGCACCTGCGCCAGGTTGCGGTGGATGTGCGCCTGATCGGCGGGCCGGTCCAGCTCTTCGAAGAGGCGCAGCGCCTGCCGGAGGTGCTCGTGGGCCGCGTCGTGGTCGCCCAGCGAGGTGTCCGCTCCGGCCAGGCCCCGGTGGGCGTGCGCCTGTCCGAGCAGACTGCCGGCCCGCCGGGCGGCCGCGAGCGCCGCCGCGCTGACGGCCGCGAGGTTGTGCCAGAGCCCACGCCAGTAGAGGAAGTCCGCGTACGCCCAGGCCAGCTGCCAGACATGACGATCCGAGCCGCTTGCCGGCAGACCTGCCAGCACGGCGAGCTCGGCCGTGAGCCAGGCGAGGGCGTCCTCGTATCCGGACGGCCGGTCGACGGTGACCCCGGCGAGCGGCGGGTCGAGGCCGATCGGGCAGCGGTGCGGATCGAGCGCGGCGTCGGCCGCGTCGGCCGAGTGCACGTAGTGGTCGAGCATGCGCCGCCGCGCCGTCTCCCTGCGGTCGGCCGGGTCGACGGCGCCGGCCAGCTCGGCGGCGTACGCGCGGAGCAGGTCGTGGCAGCCGAACCGGCCGGGCGAACGCTCGGTGACCAGATGGGCGCGGGCCAGCTCGGCGAGGGTCTGCCGAGCCGCGGCGGTCGCCGACCCGGCCAGGCTTGCCGCGGCCGCGATGCTGATGTCGGGTCCGGGATGCAGCCCGAGCAGCCGGAACATGCGCGCCGTCGCGGGCGCCAGCTCCTGGTACGACCTGGCGAACGTGGCGCGGACATCGGCGTCCAGCCCTCTGCTCGCATCCCGGAGCTCCCCCACCAGCACCGACAGCGGGAAGTCCGGCCGGGTGGCGGCGCGGGCGGCGGCCACGGCCAGGGCGAGCGGAAGGCCCGCGCAGGAGCGGACGATCTCGTCGGCGGCGGCCGGTTCGGCGGCCACGCGGGCCGGGCCGAGGCGGCGGCCCAGCAGCTCGCGTGCCTCGTCGGCGCCGAGCAGGTCGAGCCCGACCAGGTGCGCGCCCTCGGCCGTGAGCAGGCCGGTGAGCTGATCGCGACTGGTCACCACGACGGCGCAGCCGGGCGCGCCGGGCAGCAGGGGCCGCACCTGGGCGGCGTCCCTGGCGTTGTCGAGGACCAGCAGGATCCGGCGGCCGGCGAGCGTGCTGCGGAACAGCCCCACCTGGCCGGGCAGGTCGGCGGGCACGCGCCGGGCGGGCACCCCCAGCGCCGCGAGAAAGCCGCCAATGGCCTCACTCGCGCTCAGCGCCGCTCCAGCCGGGTCGAATCCGCGCAGGTCGACGTGGAGCTGACCATCCGGGAACCGATCGCGCACCTGGTGCGCCCAGTGCACGGCCAGCGTGGTCTTGCCGACGCCGGCCGTACCGGTGATCACCGCAACGAACGTGGCGTCCGGCGGGTCGCCCGCCTCGGCCAGCGGGGCGTCGAGCCGGGCCAGCTCGGCGCGGCGCCCGGCGAACCCGCGCACGTCCACCGGCAGCTGGGCGGGCACGGTGGCGGCGGCCCGGGTCCCGGCGTTCAGCGCCGGGTCCCGGCGAAGGATCTTCCGGTGCAGCTCGGCCAGCTCAGGATCGGGTTCCACGCCCAGCTGCTCGGCCAGGGTCTGCCGGGCGTCCCGGTAGGCCGCGAGCGCCTCGCCCTGACGGCCGACCCGATAGAGGGCCAGCATGAGCTGCCGCCGGAACCGCTCGCGCAGCGGATGCCGGGCCACGAGCGTGGTCAGCTCCCCCACCAGGTCTTTTTTCGCGCCGAGCCGTAACTCGGCCTCGATGGCATCCTCCCAGACGGCGGACCGCAGCTCGTCGAGGCGGGCCGCCTCGGCCCGTACGGCGGCGCTGTCCACGGTGGCCAGGGCGGGCCCGCGCCACAGCGCGAGGGCGCGGCGGAGCAGATCGACGCCCGCCGCGAGCCGCCCCCCGGCGATCGCGGCCCTGCCCTGCGTGGCCAGGCGTTCGAAGACGAGCATGTCCAGCTCGTCGTCGGCGACGCTGAGCAGGTAGCCGGGCGGCCGGGTGCGCAGCGTCCCGTCGGGCAGCAGCCGCCGTACGCGGTGCACGCAGCCCTGGATCTGGCCACGCGCCGACGGGGGCGGGCCGTGCGCCCACAGGGCGTCGATCAGCTCCTCGGCCGTCACGACGCGGTTGGCGCGCAGCAGCAGCACGCTGAGCACGACCCGGTCACGAGCGGCCGTGACGGGCTGCTCGTCTCCCTCCATCCACACCGACGGCGGGCCGAGGACGCCATAGCGCATAGCCGACACATCCAAGGATTCGGAAGAGGGATGGAAGCGGATTAAAAGAGGGAGCCGCCAAGATCGAGGCCGGACCCCCGTCCTGACCCCGAGGGTGCGCATGACTGACACTCCGACTGCGCTGCCGGCCCTGCTCACGCGGGCCGCCGCCACCGGAAAGAAGATCATCTGCCATCGCGCCGACGGCTCGCCGGCCGCACGGACGTACGGCGACCTGCTGGCCGACGCCAGACGCGTGCTCGGCGGCCTGCGCGGCGCCGGAGCCGTGCCGGGCGATCCGGTCGTGCTGCAACTGGAGGACAACCACGACTTCCTGGCCGCGTTCTGGGCGTGCCAGCTGGGCGGGCTGGTCGCGGTCCCGCTCGCGGTGCCGGCCACCGGTGACGGCATCGCCGCGGCCCGGCTGCGCAACGTCTGGGAGCTGTGCGGCGGCCCGCTCGTGGTCGGCGCCGCAGATGACGTGCCCGCGCATCCGATCGGCGCGCTGCGCTCCCATCCGCCGGCCGAGTCTGGGCCTGACCCTCGGCCGGACGACGTGTTCGTCATCCTGTTCACCTCCGGAAGCACCGGTACGCCCAAGGGGGTGATGCTGACCCACCGCAACGCGCTTGCCATGATCCGGCGCTACACCTCGCTCGAAGGCCTCACGACCGGCGAGGTGTCGTTCAACTGGATGCCGCTCGACCACGTGGCCGGGTTGCTTGCCTTCCACGTCCGGGACGTCTACCTCGGATGCGCTCAGGTGCACGCCCATCCCCGCACCGTCCTCGGGAGCCCGCTCAGCTGGCTGGACTGGCTCGATCATTATCGGGCCACGGTCACGTGGGCGCCCAACTTCGCGTACGGGATGGTGAACGAGGCGCTGGCCGCGGCCGACGGCGGGCACGGCTGGGACCTGTCGCCGCTGCGGCACATACTCAACGCCGGGGAGCCGATCGTACCGCGCACCGCTCGCCGCTTTCTCACCCTTCTCGCCCCGTACGGCCTGCGGCCCACGGCCATCCGGCCGTCCTGGGGCATGTCGGAGACGTCGGGCGGGCTCACGTTCTCCGACCGCTTCTCGCTGGAGACCACGTCCGACGACGATCGGTTCACCGACGTCGGGCCGCCCATCGCGGACGCCGGGATCCGGGTCACCCGGGCGGGGCGGGTGCAGGTGAAGGGCCCGACCGTGACCCCCGGCTACTACCGGAACCCGGCTCTCGACTCCGCGGCGTTCACCGTGGACGGGTGGTTCGACACGGGCGACCTCGGGACGCTGGCCGAGGGGCGGCTCACGATCACCGGCAGGAACAAGGACGTCATCATCGTCAACGGCGTGAACCATTACGCGCAGGAGATCGAGGCGGTCGTCGAGGAGGTCCCGGGCGTCGAGGCGGCGTGCACGGCGGCCGTGGCCGTGCCCGCGGGCGACACCGAGGCGCTGGCGATCTTCTACTGCTCGCGTCTGACGGGCGAGGCGGAGCTGGCCGACCAGTGGGATCGGATCCGCCGGCGCGTGACGGCCGCGTCAGGGGTCAATCCGGCGCATCTGCTCCGGGTGACCCGTGCCGACATCCCCCGGACGGAGACCGGGAAGATCCAGCGCGAAGTGCTGAGACGGCGGCTGGCAGACGGCAGCTACACGGCCGCCGAGACCACCCGCGACGAGATCGAGCGGAAGCTGACCGTCATCTGGCAGCGCGCCCTCGGGATCGAGCGCGTGGGCCGCCACGAGGACTTCTACGACCTCGGCGGCGACTCGCTGTCCAGCATGCAGATCGTGGCGCTCGCGCGGGACGCGGGGCTGGCGGTCACGCAGATCCACTTCGCCGAGAGCCGTACGATCGCCGAGCTCGCGGCCGCCCTCGAGGAGCGCCGATGAACGACGACGTGGTCACCGGATCCGTGCCCTTTCCGGACGTGCAGATCGTGTTCCTCGACCAGGATTGGCCGGATTACCACTATCCCGAGCACATGGAGCGGAAATTCCCCACGGCCGACGCGTTCGTCTCGTGGCAGTGCTTCATGGCCGCCCCCGGCCTCGAGGACGACGCGCTGGGCGCGGCCCTGCTCGCCGTGCTCCGGCACCACGACGCGCTGCGCACGCGCCTCGCCAAGGTGGAGGGCCGATGGAGGCAGACCTTCGCGCCGCCGGACGACAAGCCGCCGCTCGTTTCGGCCGACCTGTCCGCGTTGGGGAGGGACGAGCAGGAACGCGCCGTCCACGAGGCCTTCGACGCCGGGCTGACCTCGCTCAGCCTGCACGACGGGCCCGTCATGAGCTGCGTCCACCTGCGGCGCGGCGCCAACCGGCCCGGCCTGGTGCTGCTGTTCACCAACCACATCATCGTGGACTGGTATTCGTCGCAGATCCTCGCCGCCGACCTCGACTCCGCGCTCAGCCAGGCCATGCTGGGCCAGCGGATCGTGCTGCCGCCGAAGACCACGTCGGTGAAGGCGTGGGGCGAGCGGGTCCAGTCGGTGATCGGTTCCGGGGAATGGGCGGACGACCTGCGGCGGCTCACGGCGTACAAGCGATCCTGGCCGCCGGTGCCGCCCGGCGGCCTGCCGCTCGACTACGCCGAGGAGAACACCGACGAGCCGGCCGCCGACGAGGTCACGGTCACGCTCGACGCGGCCGTGACCGAGGTTCTCGTACGGCAGGCCCTGAGCATCTGGCACGCCCGTTTCCTCGACCTGCTCCAGACGGCGCTGGCCAGGGCCATCGCGCCGTGGGCCGGCATCGCCGCGCTGCCCATGTGCGTGGTCATGCACGGCCGCGACCCGATCTTCGACGACGTCGACCTCACCCGGACCGTCGGCGCGTACGCCATGGGCCTGCTCGACGTGGTGCGCCCGGACGCGGACCCGAGCCTGTCGCCGCTGGCCGACCCGCGGCTGCGGTTCGCGCAGGTGCTGATGAACTTCTCCCGGCCGCTGGAGATGACCTACGAGTCGGACGGCCGAGCCCCGTACGTGAGTGTGTACGATCGCTACAACCCGCAGGTCACGGTCAACTTCCAGGGCCGGCTCGGGCAGCCGGGCAACCTCCGGACGCTCACCCCGTTCCAGGCCGATGAGTGGCTGGACACGCGGATCAGGGCCGTGTCGACCTCGCTCGACTGCCTGCTCGCGATCGACGCCGGCGCGCTGCGGGCCACCTGGAAGTACAGCCCGCGCTTCTACCATCGGGCCACGATCGCCCGGCTGGCCGACACGTTCATCGCCGAGCTGACGGCCCTTCGGAAGGATCCGTAGGTGCGGGTGGCATTCGTGGGCTGCGGGTACGTCGCGGACCTCTATATGGCGACGCTGCCGAACCATCCAGAGTTGAAGCTCGCCGGGGTCCATGACCGGAATCCGGCACGACAGCGGGCCTTCACCGGGCATCACGATGTGAGCGGATATCCGTCGCTCGAAGCGCTGCTGAGCGATTCGAGCGTCGAGCTGGTGGTCAACCTGACCAACCCGGGCAGCCACGCCGAGGTGACCCGCGCCGCGCTGCTGGCCGGAAAGCACGTCTATACGGAGAAACCACTGGCCCTGGACGTGGCGGAGGCGGAGGCACTGGTCGTCTTGGCCGCGGATCGCGGCCTCCGCCTCGCCTCGGCGCCGTGCAACCTGCTTGGCGAGGCCGCCCAGACGGCCTGGCGGGCCATCCGCGACGGCGTGATCGGCACACCCCGGTTGGCGTACGCGGAAGTGGACGCCGGGCCGATCCCGCGCGCGCCGTTCCGTGAGTGGGTCAGCGCCTCCGGCGCGCCCTGGCCGTACGAGGACGAGTTCACGACCGGATGCGCGATCGAGCACGCGGGCTACGTGCTGACCTGGCTGACCGCGTTCTTCGGTCCGGTCGCGCTGGTCAGCGCTTACGCGACGGTGGCGGCGCCGAACCCGCACGTGCCCAACCCGGCGCCCAATTTCTTCGCGGGATGCCTGGAGTTCGCGAGCGGGGTGGTGGCCCGGGTGACCGGCGGGGCGGTCGCCCCCGTGGACCACTCGCTGCGCGTGATCGGGGACGAGGGCGTGCTCACGGTGACCGACTGTGGCCGCTACGAGTCACCCGTCCTGCTCGGAGCCGATCCGTTCCCGCTCGTGCGCACACGAGGGCCTCTGATCGGATATGACGAGATCCACCAGATGGACTTCGCGCGGGGGGTCGCGGAGCTGGCCGCGGACGGCTCCCATCTGCCGGCCGACCACGCCCTGCACGTGCTCGAGCTCACCCTCGTCCTGGCCGGGGCGACCGGCGGGGTGACCGTCCGCCCGGCGACCACCTTCGCGCCCGTGGCGCCGCTGCCCTGGGCGAGGTGAAGAGCCTTCGCGGCGCTGGACCCGGCCGGATTCGACATGACAGTCTTCACCAAACGGGTGCATATCGGGACCTCTAGCTCAGGGCGGTTTGTGAGGTTACATTGGACTTCGTGTCTAATAAAGTCACGATCATCGGCGCGGGCTTCGCCGGGATCGGCATGGCGATCAAACTCAAGGAGGCGGGGTTCCACGACTTCGTCATCCTGGAGAAGGCCGACGAACTCGGCGGCACCTGGCGCGACAACACCTATCCCGGGTGTGCCTGCGACGTGCCGTCGCACATGTACTCGTTCTCGTACGAGCTCAACCCCGGATGGTCGCGGATGTTCTCCCCGCGGGAGGAGATCTGGGATTACATGCGGTCGGTCGTGGACAAGCACGGCCTCGCCCCGCACTTCCGATTCGGGACGAAGGTGACCGGGCTGGAGTACGAGGACGCGACCCACCGCTGGCGCGTCTCGCTGGGCGATGGAAGCACCTTCATGACGAACGCCGTGGTCTCCGGCATCGGCGCCCTCCACATCCCGAAATTTCCGGATATCCCGGGGCGGTTCGCGGGGCCGAGCTTCCACTCGGCCGAGTGGGACCACACGATCGACCTGACCGGCAAGCGGGTCGCGGTCATCGGCACGGGCGCGTCCGCCATCCAGTTCGTCCCCGAGATCGCCTCGAAGGTGGACAAGCTGTACGTCTTCCAGCGGTCGGCCCCCTGGATCCAGCCCAAGCCCGACTTCGCCATCCCCGACCGGATGAAACGGATCCTGCGCCTGCCCGGGGCGGCCAGGGCGCTGCGCGGCTCGCTGTACTGGCTGCTCGAGACCCGCGCGCTCGGCTTCGCGGTCGACCCGCGCCTGATGAAGGTCCACCAGCGGCTGGCCGAGCGCCACCTCGAACACCAGGTGCCCGACCCCGGACTGCGCACCCGGCTGACCCCCGACTACACCATCGGCTGCAAGCGCATCCTCATCTCCAATGACTACTATCCCACCCTGACCAGGGACAACGTCGAATTGATCACCGACGGCATCGACCACCTGACCGCGCAGGGCGTCGTGACCGGCGGCCGGGAGATCGACGTGGACGTCATCATCTACGGCACCGGCTTCAAAGTCGTCGACGCGCTGAGCGACCAGCGGATCATCGGCCGCGACGGCCTGAAGATCCAGGAGGCCTGGCAGGACGGCGTCGAGGCCTACTTCGGGGTGACGACGACCGGCTTCCCCAACCTGTTCTTCCTCCTCGGCCCCAACACCGGCCTCGGCCACAACTCGGTCGTCTTCATGATCGAGTCCCAGGTCCGATATGTCATGGAATGCCTGCGACTGCTCTCCCGGACGAAGGCACGGGCCATGGACGTGCGCCCCGAGGCACAGCGCGCCTACAACGACCGCCTCCAAGAGCGCCTGACCCGCCTCGTCTGGTCCGAAGGCGGCTGCACCAGCTGGTATCTCGACGACCACGGCCGCAACCGCGCCACCTGGCCCGGCTTCACCTTCGAATACTGGGCCAAAACCCGCCGCCCCACCCCCTCCTCCTACACCCTCCTCTACTAACCCCCCCCGCGTGATCTTGCAGGATCTCCCACACCCCAGCTCACAGGTTTGGTGATCATGCAACAAGTCCCATCTCCCAGGTCAGCGCCTCGGTGATCATGCAATGCACGTGCATTGCATGATCACCGGACTTGCGACCAGCGGAAAGGGAATTCGTGCATGATCACGACCTCGCTGCATCTGCGGAGGCGTGACGTCCTGCAAGATCACGCGCAGGCGGGGGTACGCCGCGGGGTGTAGCGGGCGCTGCCACTGGTGGGCGATGTGGTGGGGTGAGGCGATGGCCTAACGTGCGAGACGTGCGCACGCGTTCGGAATGGCGATCGATGATGGACCCGGTCCTGCCGGTCCTGATCGCCGTGTTCCAGATTGCCGGGTCGATCGGGGCCACCTACGGGCAGACCAAAGTGGCCGAGCTCGGCCGGGTGCCGCTGGATTGGCGGGCCTATCCGCTGCTGCTCGTGGGGCCCGTCGCCTTCGCGCTGCGCCGCCGTTTCCCGGTGGCCGGCCTCGCCGCGACCCTCGGCGCGACCATGCTCTACTTGCTGTGCGACTTCGCGTACGGGCCCGTCTTCCTCAGCCCGATCGTGATGATCTGCGTGGCGGTCCTCCACGGCCACCGGCGTGCCGCCTGGTGCCTTTCCGGCGTGATCTACCTGTTCTTCGTCGCGTACACCGTCTGGCTCATCCCGATCCCGCAAGGGGTGTTCCATCAGATCTGGGTGGCGACCGCACTGCTGCTCACTCTCACGGGCGCCGAGTTCTGGCGTGCCAGGCGCGAGCGGCTGCAGGAGCGGCGCCGAGTCGAAGAGGAAGAATCCCGGCGCCAGGCCAGCGAGGAACGCCTGACCATGGCTCAGGAGCTGCACGACGTGCTGGCGCACAACATCTCCCTGATCCACGTGCAGGCGTCGACGGCGCTGCATCTCATCGACGACCATCCGGAGCAGGCGCGTACGGCTCTCGCCACCATCAAGCAGGCGTCCAAGGACGTGCTGACCGAGATGCGCTGGGTGCTCAGCGTGCTGCGCGAGGGCGCACCGCGCTCCCCGGCCGCCGGCCTCGACCGCCTGGGCGACCTCGTCGAACGCAGCGGCCTCGACGTGGACGTCGCCATCACGGGAGTGGTGAGCACGTTGCCGCCCGGCGTGGATCGGGCCGCATATCGGATCGTCCAGGAGTCGCTGACCAACGTCACCCGGCACGCGCCCGGTTCACGCGTGGCCGTCGAGGTGGCCTATCGGCCGGACGCGCTCGACCTGACCGTCGCCGACGACGGCTCGGGCGCGGGGGCCGCCGTGCAGGGCCTCGGTGGCGGTAACGGGATCCCCGGGATGCGTGAGCGCGCCACCGCCCTCGGCGGCACGCTCACGGCCGAGCCGTACGGGAAGGGGTTCCGGGTGAGGGCATCACTACCGACGGGGGGCCACGAATGATCAGGATCCTGCTCGCCGACGATCAGGCGCTGGTCCGCGCGGGGTTCCGCGCCCTGCTGACGGCCCAGGAAGGGATGACCGTGGTCGGCGAGGCCGCGGACGGCGCCGAGGCGGCCCGGCTCGCCGCCGAGCTCGATCCGGACGTCGTGCTGATGGACATCCGGATGCCCGGCACGGACGGGCTGAGCGCGCTGCCACTGATGCCTCCCGAGGCCAAGGTCATCATGCTGACCACGTTCGAGCTGGACGAATACGTCTTCGAGGCACTGCGCAACGGCGCCAGCGGCTTCCTGGTCAAGGACACCGAGCCGGCCGAGCTCATCCAGGCGGTCCGGGTGGTGGCCTCCGGCGACGCGCTGCTCTCCCCCGGCGTCACCCGGCGTCTGATCGCCGAGTACGCCTTCCGGGCCAAGGATCCCGTCGTCCCGGCCGAGCTCGGCCAGCTCACCGAGCGGGAGCGCGAGGTGGTGACGCTCGTCGGCGCCGGCATGACCAACGACGAGATCGCGGCCCGCCTGTTCATGTCGCCGGCGACCGCGAAGACCCATGTCAGCCGCTCGATGATGAAGCTGCGCGCGCGGGACAGGGCGCAGCTGGTGGTCATCGCGTACGAGTCCGGTCTGGTCCGACCTGGCTGGACATAAGGAGACCGAAATGACTTACCCGACTTATCCGGACTTGCAGGGCAAGGTGGCGCTGATCACCGGGAGCTCGAAGGGCATCGGCGCGGCCACCGCGAAGGCGCTCGCGTCCAACGGCGTCTCCGTCGTGATCAACGGCCGCGACCCGGATGCAGTCGACGCCATGGTGAAGGAGATCCAGGCGGAGGGCGGCGCGGCGCTCGGCGTGGCAGCCGACGCCACCGACTACGACGCGGTGGATCGCATGCGCGCGCGAGCCGAGGCCGAACTCGGGCCGATCGACATCCTGGCCGCCTTCTCCGGCAGCGGCAACGCGCGGCCGGGCCCGGTGGAGAACCTCTCGATCGAGGATTGGCACTCGACGGTCGACGGCAACCTGACCGCCACCTTCTATGCGCTGAAGACCGTGCTCCCGGGGATGCGCGAGCGCCGCCGTGGATCCATCATCACCATGTCGTCGGAAGCCGGGCGGAGGCCCACCCCGGCGCCCGCGCCCTATGCGGCGGCCAAGGCCGGCATCGTCATGCTCACCCAGCAGGTGGCCGCCGAGGCCGGGCCGTACGGCGTGCGGATCAACTGCGTCGCGCCCTCGACGGTCCTGACCGAGCGCACGGCCACCAACATGCCGCTGGAGGTGCGCGAGCGGCTCATCGACACGTTCCCACTGCGCCGGCTCGGCCGGCCGGACGACGTGGCGAACACGGCCTTGTTCCTCGCATCCGACGCCTCCTCGTGGCTTACGGGCCTCACGGTCGATGTCGCTGGCGGCAAGGCAATGTAACTGTCACTTCTCGCGTTCGCCAAGACACGTTAAGTTACCAGCGTGGACCTGGCCGCGATGCTCATCAGCGGTCTCGTCGCGGGGCTCGCGGCGGGCGCCGCCTCGTGCGCTGCCGTTCAAGGTGGATTCCTGATCGCGCTCCACCCGGCCGGCGCGAGAGTCCTGGCCACGTTCCTGGGTGCACGCGTGGGCGCGCATGCCGTGGTGGGAGCCGTGCTCGGGCTGGTGGGCGGGGCGCTGCCGATGAGCCCGGCGGTGCGTGCCGCGGTTCTGGTCGTGGCGGGCGTGGTGATCTGCGCGCACGCCGTGCGCCGGCTGCGCCGAGGTCCGTCCTGCGCAGCGCGCGCCGAGAAGGGCACGTCCCGCGCCGCGGCGCTGGGCGCGGCGACCGTGCTGACGCCCTGCGGGGTGACGCTGAGTGTCGAGCTGGTGGCCGTCTCCAGCCGTTCGGCGGCGTCCGGAGCCGTGCTGCTCGGCGGGTTCGCGCTCGGTACAGCACCCGTGCTCGCCGCCCTCGGCCTGGTCGTCCGGGTCGCCGCGCGCTTCGCCGCAATCGCCGGCCTGGTGGCCGGAGTGGTCACGGTCGGCGCGGGATTACGGCTCGGCGGCTGGCTGCCCGAGCTGAGCTCCTCCGCCGCCGCTGCACAGACGGTCATGGGAGCCGACAGGGTTCAGCGGATCACCGTCTGGGCCACCGACCGCGGCTTCCGCCCCGGCGTGGTGGCGGTGCAGGCCGGCGACCCTGTCGAGATCACGTTTCGCACGGCTGGAAACCGCGGCTGCACGCGTACGGTCGCCATCGCCGGCCGCGACGTGGCCCTTCCCGAGACCGGCGCGGTGACGGTCCGCGTCCCTGGGGCCGACCTCCGCTACGCCTGCGGCATGGGGATGTATGTCGGCTACTTAGAGATCGCCCACGAGCCGCGGAATGGCCGGTCCCCGCCGGGCCCGGCCGCCCTCTGAGCCCGGGCTCCGGCCACGCGGGTGGAGCGTGACCGGGGTCCGGCCAGACCAATGACCCGATAGCCGGCCGATGCCCAGATCGCCGCACCCGGCTAATGCCCGGATCGCCGGTATCCAGCCGATGCTCCGATCGCCGGTACCGGCCGATGCCCGGATGGCCTGCACCCGGCCGATGCCCGGATTGCCGGTACCCGGCCGATGCTCCGATGGCCAGCGTCCGGCCGATGCTCCGATGGCCGGTGTCAGGCAGCACCGGTGCCAGACAGCGGCCGGCGTCAGACAGCGGCCGGCGTCAGAAGCCGGGGCCGCCAAGCACGCGACGCATCAGGCCGCCCGCCACGCGGCGCATCAGGCCGCCCCAGGCCACACGGCGGATCAGGCCCCCGTCACGCGGCGCGTCAGGCCGCCCACGCCACTCGGTGCGGCGCGCCGCCCACGCCACTCGGCGCGTCAGGCGGCGAGGGCCACCGACACAGGCACATAGGGCAGGCCGTGCGCCACGGCGACCGGCTCGTTGGTGACATGGCCGGCGTGGGTGTTGAGGCCGAGCGCGAGCGCCGGATCGCCGGCGAGCGCCGCCTTCCAGCCCTGCCCGGCCAGCTTCACCGCATACGGCAGCGTGGCGTTGGTCAGGGCGTATGTCGAGGTGTTGGCCACCGACCCCGGCATGTTGGCGACGCAGTAGAACACCGAGTCGTGCACCGCGAAGGTCGGCTCGGCATGTGTCGTGGGCCGCGAGTCCTCAAAGCACCCGCCCTGGTCGATCGCGATGTCGACCAGCACCGAGCCCGGCTTCATGCGTGAGACGAGCTCGTTGGAGATCAGCGTCGGGGCCTTCGCGCCGGGGATCAGCACGGCGCCGATCACCAGGTCGGCGTCGAGCACCGCCTGCTCGATCGCGTACGAGGTGGAGACCAGCGTCTTCAGCCGGCCCTGATAGACGGCGTCGATGAAGCGCAGCCGATCGATGTTGACGTCGAGGATCGTGACGTCGGCGCCCATGCCGACGGCGATCTGCGCGGCGTTGAGCCCGGAGACGCCGCCGCCGATCACGACGATCTTCGCCGGGGCCACGCCGGGCACGCCGCCCGGCAGCACGCCGCGCCCACCGTTGAACCGCATCATGTTGTACGCGCCGACCTGGGGCGCGAGCCGCCCGGCGACCTCCGACATGGGCGCCAGCAGCGGCAGCGTGTTGCCGACCTGGACCGTCTCGTAGGCGATGGCGGTGGCCTTGGCCTCGAGCAGGGCGTCGGTGCACGGGCGGGACGCGGCCAGGTGCAGGTAGGTGAAGAGCAGGTGGTCCGCGCGGATCCGGCCGTACTCCTCCGCGATCGGCTCCTTCACCTTGAGGATCATCTCGGAGTCGCCCCAGACGGCGTCCGCGCTGTCGAGGATCTTGGCGCCGGCGGCGAGATACTCCTCGTCGGTGATGTGCGAGCCGAGGCCCGCGCCGCGCTGGACGTTCACGTCGTGGCCGTGGCGCACCAGTTCGTGCACGCCCGCCGGGGTGGCGGCGACGCGATATTCATGGTTCTTGACCTCGGCGGGCACGCCGATCTTCATGGCTGACGTTCCTTTCACTTCATGCTCCGTGGTGATCATGCACAGTGCATGATCACGGATCCGCTGACCAGCGGAAAGGGAATTCGTGCATGATCACGAAAGCGGTGACCAGGCGTTGGGGAATTCGCGCAAGATCACGGGGGGGGTTAGAGGTGGTTCCAGGCTTCGGTGAGGACGGCGCGGAGGATGGATTCGATCTCGTCGAATTCTTTCGGGCCGATGATCAGCGGCGGGGCCAGTTGCACCACGGGGTCGCCGCGGTCGTCGGCGCGGCAGTAGAGGCCGGCGTCGTAGAGGGCCTTGGACAGGAAGCCGCGCAGCAGCCGCTCGGATTCGTCGGCGTCGAAGGTCTCCTTGGTCGACTTGTCCTTGACCAGCTCGATCCCGTAGAAGTAGCCGGCGCCGCGCACGTCGCCGACGATCGGCAGGTCGCGCAGCCCCTCGAGGGTCGCTCGGAAGATCGGCTCGTTCACCGTGACGTGGTCGAGGAGGCCTTCGCGCTCGAAGATGTCGAGGTTGGCCAGGGCGACCGCGGACGAGACGGGGTGGCCGCCGAAGGTGTAGCCGTGGGCGAAGGTCTCGTTGCCGGTCTTGAACGGCTCGAACAGCCGGTCCGACACGATCATCGCGCCGATCGGCGAGTAGCCGCTGGTCAGGCCCTTGGCGCAGGTGATGATGTCAGGGACGTAGTCGAACTTCTGGCCGCCGAACATGGTGCCGAGCCGCCCGAACGCGCAGATCACCTCGTCTGAGACGAGCAGCACGTCATGCTGATCGCAGATCTCCCGCAGCCGCTGGAAGTAGCCGGGCGGGGGCGGGAAGCAGCCGCCGGCGTTCTGGACCGGCTCGACGAAGACGGCGGCGACCGTGTCGGGGCCTTCCATCTCGATGGCCTTGCCGATCTGGTCGGCGGCCCAGCGGCCGAAGGCCTCGGGCTCCTTGTCGAAGCCCGGGAAGCCGGAGATCTCGTCGGCGCGGTAGAGGTTGGTGTTGGGCGCCTTGATCGCGCCGGGCACGAGCGGCTCGAACATCTGCTTCAGCCCGGGGATGCCGGTGATCGACAGGGCGCCCTGCGGCGTGCCGTGGTAGGCGATGGACCGGCTGACGACCTTGGTCTTCATCGGCTTGCCCTGAATCTTGAAATACTGCTTGGCGAGCTTCCACGCCGACTCGACGGCCTCGCCGCCGCCCGTGGTGAAGAAGACGCGGTTGAGGTCGCCGGGGGTGAGCTCGGCCAGCCGGTGGGCCAGCTCGGCGGCCTTGGGGTGCGCATACGACCACAGCGGGAAGAAGGCGAGCTCCTGGGCCTGCTTGGCGGCCGCCTCGGCCAGCTCGGCGCGCCCGTGGCCCACCTGGACCACGAACAGCCCGGCCAGGCCGTCGAGGTAGCGCTTCCCGTGGACGTCGTAGACATACGCGCCCTCACCTCGCACGATCATCGGCACCTCGGCTCCCGCGTAGGAGCCGTGCCGGGTGAAGTGCATCCACAGGTTGTCCTGTGCGGCCTTGAGAACGTCCGGATGCGTCATCGCGATCTTCCCTTGTGATCTGACCCTGCTCGACACAGTCTGCATGCCCACTTCGCATTTTGCCAAGCGATTACGTGGCGACATACTGAAAACTCTTCGAATCCAGCTATCCCGCTATGTAAGAACGACGAAATCCGCAGGGGCACTTCGAGCCTTCCAGGACCGGTCAGAGGTCATGTGATCCAATGGGAGGATCCATTAGTACGAGAGCCAGGGACTTCGACCGTGACACCTGACGAGATCGAGCGCGCCGTCCAGGCGGGCCTGCCCCAAGCCGTGGACGAGCTCAAGCGCCTCGTCTCCATCCCCTCCGTCGCCTTCCCCGGCCACCCCGAGGAGCAGGTGCACCGGGCGGCGGACATGGTGGAGGAGTTGCTGCGGTCGGTGGGCCTGCCCAACGTGCGCCAGATCCCGGTCGAGGGCAGCTTCCCCGCCGTCTACGGCGAGTTCCCCGCGCCGCCCGGCGCGCCCATCGTCCTTCTGTACGCGCACTATGACGTGCAGCCGTCGGGCGATGAGCAGCTGTGGCGCACGCCCCCGTTCGAGGCCACCGAGATCGACGGCCGCTTGTACGGCCGGGGCGCGGCCGACGACAAGGGCGGCCTGATGATCCACATCCTGGCGCTGCGCGCCTTCCAGGGCCGGTTCCCGGTCGGGCTGAAGGTCATCGTCGAAGGCCAGGAGGAGTACGCCGGGGAGCGCCTGGAAGCGTTCGTCGAGACCAACCCCGAGCTGTTCCGGGCCGACGCGATCGTCGTGGCCGACGCCGGCAACCCGCGCGTGGGCGACCCGGCGCTGACCACGTCGCTGCGCGGCATGGGGGCGTTCACGGTCGAGGTGCGCACGCTGCGCGAGTCGGTGCACAGCGGCTCGTTCGGCGGCGCCGCGCCGGACGCGCTGCTCGCGCTCATGCGCATGCTGGCCCACCTGCACGACGACAACGGCGACGTGCGCGTGCCGGGCATGCCCCGTGGCGTCTTCCTCGGCCAGGGCCCGTCGGAGAACGAGTTCCGCGCCGTCACGGGCGTGCTCGACGGCGTCGAACTGGTCGGATCCGGATCGATCGCCGACCGGCTCTGGGCCTCCTACTCGATCACCATCACCGGCCTCGACGTGCCGACCGTGAGCGGAGCGGTCAACGCGGTGCAGGCCGTAGCACGGGCGCGGGTCGTCCTCCGGATCCCGCCGTCGTGCGACGCGCAGACGGCCCTCGACGACGTGACCGACTATCTGAAGACGGTCACGCCGTGGGGCGCCCAGGTGATCTTCACCGATTTCGTGGTCGGGTCGGGCTTCCAGGCCGACACGGGCGGCCGGGCCCGTTCGGCGGTCAACCGCGCCATGGAGAAGGCCTTCGGCCGGCTGCCGCGCGATGTCGGCCAGGGCGGTTCGATTCCGCTGGTGGCCAAGCTGGCCAAGCAGTATCCGGCCGCCGAGCTCCTGCTCTACGGCGTGGAGGACGACGACGCCGGCATCCACGCCCCCAACGAGCGGCTCGACCTGGAGGAACTGCGCCGGATGGCGGTGACCGAGGCGCTGTTCCTCCAGGATTACGCCGCTCAGGAGTGATTATCGGTAGGTGATGTCCGAGCTGCTGTAGAGGCAGTTGGTGCCGTCAGCGCCGCTGCCGATGTGGACCGGCTCGCCGCTCGTCACTCCGGTGTACTTGTCGCAGACGACCATCTTCCGGCCGGCGTCGTTGACGATGGTGATCTGGGTGAACCGCGCCGTGTCACCGAAGTTGGTGTTGATCCCGGCGATCACCTTGCCGGGCATGGTGGCCACCACGTTCTGGATGATCACGTGCCGGGCGAACTGGGTCGAGCAGTTGCCGCACGAGCGGTAGAGCTTGCCGAAGTCCGACACCTGGAAGTTCCGGATGGTCATGGTGCCGGGCCCGTTGTGCTGGAACACCTTGTCGCTCGCCGACCGGGCGCCGCCGCCGTCGACGAGCATGGTCTGCGACGCCGAGGTGGCCCGGAAGGTGGCGGCGTCCTCGCCGACGTCCTCCCACCAGACGTTCTGCAGGGTGCAGGTGCCGTTGCAGTGGATGCCGTCGGCGGCCGGCGCGCCCATGATGACGTTGCGCAGCACGGCGCCGTTGGCCAGGTTGAAGATCGGATCCTGGCCCTCGTCCTGGCCGCCCGAGCCGAGCGGCCCGCTGCCGAAGTAGCGCACGAGGTGTCCGTCGAAGGTGCCGGACACCTGGATCGAGGCGGTCACGGCCTGCTGCCCGGTCGCGGTCGGCCAGCCCGGCAGCGGGTTCGAGGTCGGCGTGACGGTCGGCGTCGGGGTCGGCGTGGGGGTGACGACGGTGCCGGCCGGGGTGAAGGTCCAGCGCTTGCTGGTCACCGAGTCGCAGGAGTTCTGCTGGACGAGCGCGCCGGTCGCGGTCGAGCTGTCCTTGACGTTGAGGCACTTGCCGCCGTTGGAGTTGACCACCTGGTAGGTGGAGCCGCTGACCAGGGTGAGCGTCCAGGTCTGATTGGCGGCGCCGGTGCAGGTCTGCTGCTCGACCGCGGCGCCGGCCGAGGTGCTCGAGCCGCGTACCCCGGCGCACTTGCCACTGTGCACGGCGGCGAGCCGGAAGCCGCTGCCCTGCGTGGTGAGGTTCCACCTCTGGTTGTTGGCGCCGCTGCAGGTCCATTGGATCAGCTGGGTGCCGTCGGCCGTGCTCGCCCCGTTGACGTCGAGGCAGAGCCCGCTGGCCGCGTTCACCAGTTGGTACGCCCCGGGCGCCGGCGCGGCCGCGGCCGGCCCGCTCCCGGCGACCGTCAGGACGCCCCAGATCAGGGCGGCGCAGGTGGCGGCCGCCAGGGTTCCGAAACTTTTCGTCCTCATGGCTCCTGGAAACCTTAGTTTGGACACCGTGTCAACTAACTCCCTTTGACACCCCTGCTCACGCCGCGATCGAGGTGAAATTTACATGTGGTCACAATCTGACCCGGCTGCCGGAATGAGCGTTAGCTGGACGAGATCACCGCGAACTAACGTGGGCCGTCGTTCGTCGGGATAAATACCGGGATCCGGCCCGGGATCCCTCACGGAGGACCCGTTGTATCAGCCGCCACAGCAGCGCCGCCGTCGCAGCTACGCCCCCTTCATTGTCGCGATCATCCTGGCCGGCGGGCTCATCGTCGGCCTAAAGACCCTCTTCGGCGGTGGCGGAGGCTCCGGCTCCTCCGACGGCGGCGGGGGCGGCGGCACGGCGGCCAAGCGAGCCTGCGACGATTCGGGGATCACCCTGAACGTCACCGCTTCCAGCGAGAAGGCCGAGCTGTTACGCAAGATGGCCAACAGCTACAACGGGCACCAGGTCAACGGCAAGTGCGTCGACGTGCTGGTGACCTCCAAGGCGTCGGGCGGAGCCATGACGGCCCTGGCCCGCGGCTGGGACACCCGCCAGGACGGCCCGAAACCGGATGTGTGGACGCCGGCGAGCAACGGCTGGATCAGCCTGCTCAAGCAGCGCGCCGAGGGCTCCGACCGGGGCCAGTTGGTCGGCGTCGACCTTCCGACGATCGCCAAGTCGCCCCTGGCCATCGCCATGCCCAAGCCGATGGCCCAGGCGATGGGCTGGCCCGGAAAGAAGATCGGCTGGTCGGACATCCTGGAGCTGGCCGACGACCCGAAGGGCTGGGCCAGATACGGCCACCCCGAGTGGGGCGACTTCCGACTCGGCAAGACCAACCCGAACTTCTCCACATCCGGGCTGAACGCCACGATCGGCGCCTACTTCGCGGCCACCGGCCTGTCCGGTGACCTGTCCGAGAAGGACGTGTCCGACAAGAAGACCCAGGACTTCGTCCGCGGCGTCGAACGCTCGATCGTGCACTACGGCGACATCTCGCTGACGTTCCTGTCGAACCTGCAGCACGCCGACGACGAGGGCACGGCCATGTCGTACATCTCGGCCGTCGCCATCGAGGAGAAGTCCATCTGGGACTACAACCAGGGCAACCCCACCGGCGACCCGGCCACGCTGGGCAAGCACGACAAGCCGAAGATCCCGCTCGTGGCCATCTATCCGAAGGAGGGCACGCTCTTCTCGGATCACCCGTACGCGATCCTGTCCTGGACCACGGGCGACAAGAAGGCCGCGGCCGAGGACTTCCTGAAGTATCTGCAGTCGGGCGACGAGCAGGCCGAGTTCGCCAAGTACGCGTTCCGGTCGTACGACGGGACGCCCGGCGACCTGATCACGGCCGCGAACGGGCTCAACCCGAAGGAACCGGCCAAGACCATCAGCGTCCCGACGCCGAACGTGCTCGACAAGATCCTCACGAGCTGGGCCGGCCTCCGTAAGCCGGCCAACGTGCTGATGGTCATCGACACGTCCGGCTCGATGGGCGCCCCGGTCGAGGGCACCGGCAAGAGCAAGCTGGAGCTGGCCAAACAGGCGGCCATCAACTCGCTCGGCCAGTTCGGCCCGAACGATCAGGTCGCTTTGTGGACGTTCTCGCTCAAGCAGGACGGCGACAAGGATTACCGGGAGCTGGTCGCCTCCTCCAAGAACAACCGCGCCGAGCTGAAGGCCCGCCTCGACGGCCTGATCCCCGGCGGCGGCACGGGCCTCTACGACACGTCCCTGGCCGCCTACAAGTACGTGCTCGGCCACCAGACGAGCGACGCCATCAACGCGGTGGTCTTCCTCACCGACGGCAAGAACGAGGACCAGAACTCGATCTCGCTCGACAACCTCCTGCCTGACCTGCGCAAGGAGACGGGCCAGGACACCGTGCGGATGTTCACCATCGCCTACGGCTCCGACGCCGACCTCGACGTCCTGAAGCAGATCTCGCAGAGCACCGACGCCGCGGCCTACGATTCCCGCAAAGCGGGCAGTATCGACCAGGTCTTCACGGCGGTGATCTCGAATTTCTAGAGCCCACGGCGCCCACCCGGGCGTCGCGCAGCAGAGCGTGGGGTGCCGCCGTGGGCTCTAAGTTCTCGCAGGAGCTCAAGGATCCTTGGGGGCTTCTCATCGGGGCGACCGCGGGCGGGGCGGCGTGGGCGGTGAACGTCCACCCGGCCGCCGCGGTCGCCGTCGGCGTCGCGGCCTGGGTGGCCAAGGCGTTCGCGTCGGCGTGGCAGGAGACCGCCGAGCAGGGCCCGCCGCCACGCGAGGAGCTGCCGGTCACCAAGGGCAGCGCGGAGGCGGGCTGGCTGTCGCGGGCCGAGCGCGCGGCCCGCGACTTCGCCGATCTCACCTCGTCTATGCGCGGCGAGGTGCTGCTCGATCGCATCGCCGCGATGCGGCCGCAGGTCGACGACACGGTGGCCACGCTGCGGCGCCTCGCCGGCCACGCCTCCATCACCGGTACGGCCCTGGCCCGGTTCGACCCCCGTTTCCTGCAGCAGGAGCGGCACCGGCTGACCGAGGCCAGGAAACGGGCCAGCCCGGAGGTGGCCGCCGAGCTGGACCGCTCGCTCGGCTCGGTCAACGCGCAGCAGGAGGTCGTCGACCGGCTGTCCACCACCCGCGACCGGGTGCTGGCCCGCCTCGAGTCGGGCACGATGAGCCTGGAGGGCCTCGTCGCGCGTGCGGTCGAAGTGGGCGCCATGTCCGCCACCTACCTGAGCGACGACACCGGCACCCAAGCCCTCGACGAGCTGACCGCCGAGCTGGAATTGACCCGGCAGAGCCTCCACGAGGTCGAACAGGCGACCAAGAACGACCTCACCCCCTAGGCCCCGCACCCCCCACTAACTAATGGGCTTAACCCCTTTAGGTCGTAAAAAACAGCATCCGGTATTTGTGCATCGTTGGCGTGCCGTACCGGCGGATCTACTGCGGAGTGCCGGCGGGAAGGTCCCGCCGAACTGGGGGAGGAACTCCAATGCAGATCACTCGAATCCGGTCCATCGCACTCGCGCTCGTGGCTTCGGCCATGCTGGCGGGCGGGCTGGCCGGGACGGCCTCAGCGGCCGCCGGGCCGTCGGGGGACGCCGACCCGGGCGCGAGCGCGGTGCTGCCGCCGCGTGACCCGGGCGCGTGGTTCATCAAGGCCAACGGCCTGACCGCCACGGCCCGGACCATCCCGGACATCCTGCAGGTCAAGATGTGGAACATGCCGTCGAACATCAACCCGATCTACGTCAGCGTGCTGTGGCACTTCACTCCGGTGCCCAGCAACCCGGGGGCGTACTTCGTCGAGAACCACAACGGCGGCTGCCTCGACGTCTTCGACGGCATCAGCACGGCGATCGGCGCCAAGCTGACCCTTCGGCAGTGCGACGGCACTCTGAGCCAGATGTGGACCACGCCGTTCAGCGGTGGCAAGTGGGCCATGAAGAGCGTCTGGAGCGGCCTTTGGGCCACCGTGCGCAACCCGGTCCAGGACGGGTCGATCATGACGCAGCAGTTCGCCGCCGACCCCGGCGACGTGCGTTACTTCGACATGCCGTTCTTCGGCAGCCTGTGATCGCATGAAACGGAAGGACCCCGGGGCCGCGTCCCGGGGTCCTTCTCACATCCCGAGTTCGCGGGGAGAGGCGTTGCCGCCGGTGCAGACCACGGCGACCTTCTTCCCCGCGTACTCCTCACGGCGGGCCAGCACTCCGGCGAGAGCCGCCGCGCCCGCGCCCTCGGCGAGAGTGTGCGCGTGAGTGAGCATCAGCCGCCGCGCCTGGTCGATGACGTCGTCGTCGAGCAGCAGGAAGTCGTCCAGCCCGGCCCGCATGACCTCCTGCGGGATCGCGAACGCCGACCCGGTGGCCAGCCCGTCGATCCTGGTCTTCATCGGCCGGTGCACCAGCTCGCCCAGCTGCCACGAGTCGTGCGCGGCCGGGGCCTGGGCCGACTGGACCGCGATCACCTTGCAGCGCGGCGCGAGCGCGCGCGCGACGACACTGGCGCCCGCCGCGCCCGTGCCCGACCCGACCGGCACGAAGATGGCGTCGAGGTCGGGCCGCCGGGTCAGGATCTCCAGGTAGAGCGTGCCGACCCCGGCCAGCAGATCCGGCTCGTCACCTGGGCTGACCAGGCGGAAGCCGTGCTCCTCGGCCAGGCCGCGGGCGTGCTCGAAGGCCTCGACCATGGACTCCCCCGCGATCACGACCCGCGCGCCGAGCGCCTCCACGGCCGCGACCTTGCCCGGGTTCGGGTTCTCGGGCATCACCACCGTGCAGGCCGCGCCGAAAATGCGGGCGCCGTACGCCAGGGACTGCGCGTGGTTGCCGGTCGACGCGGTGACGACGCCCCGCTCGCGGTCGGTCATCCGGGACAGCAGCACGATCCCGCCCCGCACCTTGAACGCGCCCGTGGGCTGGGCGTTCTCGTGCTTGACGCACACCTCGGCGCCGGCGACGGCGTCGAGCACCGGATAGGACCACATGGGGGTCTCGGGCAGATATGGCGCCAGCAGTCTCTTGGCGCGCAGCACGTCTGTGATCGTCGTCATGCGACCGAGCCTGCCACGTCGCCACGCAGGAAAAACAGGGCGCGAACAGGAGTCGTCGCTCCTATGCTCATGACATGCCCGATATCTCGACACTCGCCGTCTTCGCCGCGGCCACGCTCGCGCTCCTGGTCGTTCCCGGCCCGGCCGTCACCTACATCGTGACCCGCAGCGTCGCCCAGGGCCGCGCGGCCGGGCTGGTGTCGGTGCTCGGCATCCACCTGGGGTCGCTGGTGCACGTGGCCGCGGCCGCGCTGGGGATCAGCGCCCTGCTGGCCGCGTCGGCGACCGCCTTCACGATCGTCAAGCTGGTCGGCGCCGCCTACCTGATCTATCTCGGCGTCATGAAGTTCGTCCGGCGCGAGACGGGCGAGCTCGCCGAGGCCGCCCCGGCCTCGCGCCGCCGCCTGCTGACCGAGGGCTTCGTCGTCAACGTGCTCAACCCGAAGACGGCGATCTTCTTCCTGGCGTTCCTGCCGCAGTTCACCGACCCGGCGCTGGGCCCGGTCGCGCCGCAGATCGTCGTGTTCGGCGTCATCTGGATCACGCTCGGCCTGCTGTCCGACGGGGCGTTCGCGCTGCTGGCGTCGGTGCTGGCCGGCCGACTGCGCCGGTCCGCGCGGGCGCGCCGCCGCCTCGACGTCAGCAGCGGCGCCATCTTCGTCACCCTCGGCGTGGGAATGGCCACTCTTACGAAGTGAACATCGACTTCGCCCAGCGGTAGTCGGCCTTTCCGGCCGGAGATCGGACCATCTCGCCGACGAACGCGTAGTCCTTCGGCACCTTGTAGCCCGAGAGCCGGGCCCGGCAGTGCGCGTCGAGGTCGTCCTCGGTCGGGCTCGCGCCCGGGTTGGGCTGGATGACCGCGGCGACGCGGAAGCCCCAGCGCTCGTCGGGCACGCCGGTCACGACCGCGTCGAACACGTCCTCGTGGCCCTTCAGCACGGCCTCGACCTCTTCGGGGAACACCTTCTCCCCGCCCGTGTTGATGCACTGCGAGCCGCGGCCGAACACCCGGATCGTGCCGTCGTCCTCGATCACGGCCAGGTCGCCGGTGAGCAGCCAGCGGGTGCCGTCGTCGTCGGTGACGAAGGTGGCGGCCGTCTTGGCCGGGTCGTTGTAGTAGCCGAACGCGATCCGGCCGGTCTTGGCGACCGTGCCGAGCTCGCCCGGTTTGACCGGACGGAGGTCGTCGCCGAGCACGGCGATCGTGGCGTTGGCGTTGGGCTGGTACTTCATGCCCGACTCCGGCGACGAGCCCGACACGGCCGACGCCGTGTAGCCGGATTCGGTGGACCCGAAGCTGTCCATGATCATCACGTTCGGAAGGGCCGCCTGCAGCTCCTCACGCACGGCCCCGGTCAGGATGGCCCCGGTCGAGCTGACGACGAACAGCGACGACAGGTCGTACGCCCCGGTGGACACCTCCTCGGCCAGCGGCCGGGCCATGGCGTCGCCGGTGATGTTGATGGTCAGGACGCGTTCGCGCTCGATGGAGCGGAGCACGGCCGCCGCGTCGAACTTGCGCGTGTAGACGATCGTGGCCCCCATCCACCACGCGATCCACGTGCCCATCTGGGCCGCGCCGTGCATCAGCGGCGGAGCCGCCATCATGACGAGCGGCCCGGCGGCCGCCGCCTGGTCGACCACGGCCTGCGGCGTGGCCAGCGGCGCACCGGACGGGTTGCCGCCGCCGAAGGCGAAGAACAGGTCCTCGACCCGCCACATGACGCCCTTCGGCATGCCGGTGGTGCCGCCCGTGTAGATGATGTAGACGTCGTCTCCCGAGCGCGGCCCGAATCCGCGCGTGTCCGGCTGGGTCTCCAGGGCCTCGCCGTACGGCACGGCTGCCTGGGCGGGGCCGCCGACCGACACGAGCGTGGTCACCGAGTCGGGCAGGGCCGCGGCGACCCGGTCGGCGAACTCCGCGTCGAAGATCAGCGCCACGATGTCGGAGTCGCTGTAGAGGTAGCGCAGCTCGGCTTCCACGTAGCGGTAGTTCACGTTCACCGGCACCGCGCGGATCTTTAAGCAGGCCAGCAGCCCGGCGACGTACTCGATGCCGTTGTACAGGTGCAGGCCCACGTGCTGACCCGGCTGGACGCCCCGCGAGAGCAGGAAGTGGGCCAGGCGGTTGGCCTCGGCGTCGAGCTCGGCGTAGGTGCGGCGCTCGCCGTCACAGGCGACGGCCACGCGGTCGCCGGCGACATCCACGATGGCCTCGAAGAGATCCGCGTGATTGAAGTTCACGCCGCGCCTCCCATGATCACGGTTTGTCCCGGCCGACGATCCACATCGCGAAGAACTGGGCGCCGCCGCCGTAAGCGTGCCCGAGGGCCGTTTTCGCGTCCGGCACCTGATGGTCTCCCGCCATCCCCCGCACCTGCAATGCCGCCTCGGCGAAACGGATCAGTCCGGAGGCGCCGATCGGGTTGGACGACAGCACGCCGCCGGAGGCGTTCCACGGGATGTCGCCGTCGAGCGCGGTCGCGCCCGACTCGGTGAGCTTCCAGCCCTCGCCTTCCGCGCAGAAACCCAGGTTTTCCAGCCACATCGGTTCATACCAGGAGAACGGCACATACGTCTCGGCAACGTCGATGTCACGCCGCGGATCGGCGATCCCGGCCTGCCGGTAGACGTCGGCCGCGCAATCCTTGCCGCCCTGCGGGTTCACCGTGTCACGGTCGGCCCGGAAGATCGGCTCGGAGCGCATGGCCGTGCCGTGGACCCAGGCGGGCGTGCCGGTCACGGCCTTCTCACTGGCCAGGACGAGCGCGCAGGCGCCGTCCGAGGAAGGGCAGGTCTCCAGGTAGCGGATCGGCTCCCACAGCATGGGCGTCGACTCGACCATCTCCCGGCTGATGCCCGGGATGCGCAGATGGGCGTACGGGTTCTTCAGCGCGTTCTGCCGGTCCTTGACCGCGACCAGCGTGCCGATGTGCTCGGGCGCGCCGGCCCGGCGGATGTACTCGCGGATGTGCGGCGCGAAGTAGCCGCCCGCCCCCACCACCAGCGACGCGCCGAACGGCAGGTGCGTGGAAAGCGCCCAGGTCGCGTTCGACTCCGACTGCTTCTCGAAGGCCACCACGAGGACCCGGTCGTGCACGCCGCCCTGGATCAGCGACGCCCCGACCAGCGCGGTCGAGCCGCCGACGCTGCCGGCCGTGTGCACCCGCATCATCGGCTTGCCCGCGGCGCCGAGCGCGTCGGCGAGGTACGACTCCGGCATCATCACGCCCTCGAACAGGTCGGGCGCCTTGCCGATGACGACGGCGTCGATGTCCTTGAACGTCAGGCCGGCGTCCTCGAGCGCGCGGAGCGCGGCCTCGCGCACCAGGCCGGCGATGCTGACGTCCTCCCGCCGGGTGCGGTACTTCGTCTGACCGACGCCGATCACCGCACAACGGTTACCCATCGAGAGCCTCCAGTACGGCGACGAGGTTGTGCTGCAGACACGGGCCGCTTGTGGCGTGGGCGACGGCACGGGACGCGGTGCCGTCGAGGATGCGCTGGGCCGCCTCGCCGAACCGGATCAGGCCGGTGGCCATGACCGGGTTGGCGGCCAGCGGCCCGCCCGACGGGTTGACGACCGTGTCGGCGCCGAGCCCGAGCGCGTCGCGGAGGATCAGCTCCTCGTGCGCGTACTGCGCGTGGAGCTCGGCGACGTCGACAGGACCCTTGCCGACCCCCGCAGCGAGTGCGGCGTCCGCCGCGGAGGTCGACCGGGCGAGATCCCGCATACCCAAGTAGTGAGGCTCTATGCGATGGGCGATGCCCGTGATGTGCGCCGGCCGCGCGACGAGGCCTTCGGCGACCTCCCTGACGGCGAGGACGATGGCCGCCGCGCCATCCGTGATGGGCGGTTCTGGCTGGTCATCGGGCACGTCGAGGGCGTACGGGTTGGCCCGGCCGTCATGCCGGCTTCGGCGCACGATCGCGTCGAGAGTTTCCTTGGGCGCGTCGAGCGCGCCGGCCTGAAGTCCGGCGTAGGAGGTCTGATCCAGCCCGAGCGGGACGAGGTAGTACGGGTCGAGCTGAAGCGTCATGATCTCGCGCAACGAGCCCAGGGACGATTTGCCGAAGCCATATACCAAGGCCGTGTCCACGTCGCCGTGCTGCAGCCGGACCCATGCCTCATAGAGGGCGAAGGCCCCGTCCATCTCGACGTGCGACTCCTGGATCGGCGGCCAGGCCCCGAGCGCGTCCAGGGCCGCGACGAACGAGAACGGCGCGCCCGCGAGGTAGTCGCACGAGCCGGAGCAGGTGAAGCCGAAGTCCCGCAGTCCCGCTTTGGCGCGCACCTCCTCGATCACGGGGCCGATCAGCTCGGCCTCGTTCTGGCCCGTGTCGTGATCGGTGTGCTTGGTCTGGGCGAACGCGACGATCGCGACCTCCCGCATCTACGACTCCTCTTCCAGCGGGGAGAACCACTTGACGCTGCTCATAGAGGGCGACAACTCGTCGGCCCAGACGGCCTTGACGCGGAGGCCCTGCCGGATCGCGTTCACCGGCACGACGAGCGCGATGAACGGCACGTCGGCGCCGTCGAGCATCACGTACGCGGAGACGAACGGCACCTCGGGGGCGCGCGGGTCGGGCAGGTTGTTGATCGCGTACGTGGTGACCGTGCCCGTGTCGGCGACCTCGCGCTCCTCGGCTATCCGGTTTCCGCACTGCGGACAGGCCAGGCGGTAAGGGACGTAGACCTTGTCGCAGGTCGCGCAATATCCGCCGAGGAACACCCCGTCCGCGATCTTCTGGAGGAAGCGGTCGACGGCCTGGCCGGGCCGTACGACATATTCGGTGCGGATACGGGAGACGATCGAGGTCACCTCGGGCACGAAGCACTCGATGTCCGTGATGCTTCCGGTTCTTTCGGTACGCCAGCGGGGACGTACGCGAGTGCCCTTCTTGAGCGTTTTCGGGTCGCCTTCGACGGCGTGCACGAGCGCCGTGTCGGCGCCGTCCAGCTTGATCAGCGCCCAGGCGAAGGGGCGGTCGAGGGGATGCTGCTCACGCGGCTCATCGACCCAGGTGACCGCCTCCACCGTGCCGGCGGGACCCACGTCGACCCATTCGTTGGTGACCGGCTCCCCCGAATCCGGGTCGTACTCGAGTGGCGGCACGAGCGTGCGCCCCGCAGCAGTACGGACCCCGACCAGCCGCGCGTCGCGCAACTCGGTCAGAAACCGGCCGATCACCGGCCCCGTCGTCCTGGTGTAACCGCCGGGGAACTCCAGCACGTGCCGTTCAGATAGCACGGTCCCTGCCTTCCCAGTAGGGGTCGCGGAGCTTGCGTTTGAGCAGCTTGCCGTTGGGTTCGCGGGGCATCTCCGCGATGAAGTCGATGGTCTTCGGCCACTTCATCTTCGACAGGCGGCCGTTCAGGGAGTCGAGGATCTCCGCGGCCAGCTCGGGGCCGGGCGGCTGGCCGGGCGCCGGCTCGATGACGGCCTTGATCTGCTCGCCCCACTCGTCGTCCGGGATGCCGAAAACGGCGACGTCGGCCACCTTCGGGTGGATGAGCAGCTCGTTCTCGATCTCGGCGGGGTAGATGTTGGTCCCACCCGAGATGATCATGTCGGCCTTGCGGTCGCAGAGGAACAGGAAGCCGTCCTGGTCGAGATAGCCGATGTCGCCGACGGTGAAGTAGTCGTCGAGGCGGTTGGCATTGGTCTTCTCGGGGTCGCCCTTGTACTCGAAGCGGACGCCCATCATCTTCATGTAGATCGTGCCCGGTGTGCCGGTGGGCACCGGCTGGTTGTCGTCGTCCACGATCAGCAGTTCGCTGATGGGCCAGGCCTTGCCGACCGTGCCAGGATGTTTCTTCCAATCCTCGGGCGAGGCGATCGAGCCGCCGCCTTCCGTGGCCGCGTAGTACTCGTAGACGACATCGCCCCACCAGTCGAGCATCTGCGTCTTGACCGGCACGGGGCAGGGCGCCGCCGCATGGATCATCCACTTCAGGGAGGAAAGGTCGTAGCGGGCGCGCGTCTCCTCAGGGAGCGACAGCAGCCGCTTGAAGTGCGTGGGGACCATGTGCGAGTTGGTGATGCGATAGGTCTCGCAGAGGCGGAGCGTCTCCTCGGCGTCCCACTTGTCCATGTAGACGAGCGTGTGCCCCATGTGCAGGGCCGTACCGCCGAATTGGGTGACCGCGGTGTGGTAGTTCGGTGAGGTGACCAGGTGGGCATTGGGCTGCCCTGGGGTGATGCCGAACAGGCTGAGCAGGAACGACATGAGTTCAGCGGCGTCGTCCGGATCGAGCCCGCTCAGCGGGCGTCGTACGCCTTTCGGCTTTCCGGTGGTGCCCGAGGTGTAGTGCATGGTCGCGCCGGCCGTGCGGTCGGCGGGAAGCGCGTCGGAGCGCCCGACCGTCAGATCCGTGGCAGGGGCGAACCCGGCGACCTTTCCGAACGCGTAGCGGTTGGGAGCGTCCACCTTGGCGCCCTCGCCCGCATACCTCTCGTGGACGAAGAACGCCCTCGCCTCGCTGTCGGCCACGATGTACGCGATTTCGGGCGCCGTCAGGTGCCAGTTGATCGGCGTGTAGTACCAACCGGCCTGCAGCGCCGCCAGATACAGCGTCAGGCCGTCCACGCCGTTGGGCATCAGGCCACAGAACCCGTCGCCCGGCCGCAGACCCAGCTCACGCAGACCGTGGACCAACCGGTTGGCCCGGGCGAGCAGTTCGCCCGCCGTGTATTCGGTGCCGTCCGGATCGACCGCCGCGATCCACTCGGGATCGGCCTGCGCCAGCCGCCAGAATCCGAGCGTGCCCATGTGCACTCTCCTGCCCAACGGGATACATTGCGGTCACGTTAACCCTCTGACAGCATACCGAGCAAGCGCTTGGCCAGTCGTTGGAGGATTCGTGGAGCTTCTGCCGATCAGCACCCCACACTGCAGGATCGAACGCGACGGCCACGTGGTCATCGTCACGATGGACCGGCCGGAAGCCCGCAATGCCCTGTCCACCGACATGCTGGTCGGCTTGGCCGACGCGTGGGCGTACGTGTCGGCGGAGCCCGACGTCCGAGTGGCCATTCTCACCGGGGCGAACGGCACGTTCTGCGCCGGAGCCGACCTGAAGGCCATGGGCACCCCATCCGAGGACGAACGGGTCCGGCAACGGGCCGCCGAGATCACCGATTTCCACTGGAAAGGCCTGCTCCGGGACACCCTCCCCACCAAGCCCATCATCTGCGCCGTGGAAGGCTACGCCGTCGCCGGCGGCACCGAACTGCTGGTCGGCACCGACCTCCGCGTGGTCGCCGAGGGCTCCACCCTGGGCCTGTTCGAGGCCCGTCGCGGCCTGTTCCCCATGGGGGGCAGCGCCGTCCGCCTGCCCCGCCAGATCCCGTACGCCTTCGCCATGGACCTGCTGCTCACGGGCCGCGCCATCACGGCACAGGAGGCCCTGCGGATGGGCCTGGTCAACCAGGTCGTGCCGGACGGCCAGGCGCTGGAGAAGGCCCGCGAGCTGGCCGGACAGATCGCCGACTGCGGGCCCCTGGCCGTACAGGCCATCCTCCGCACCTACCGCGACACCCTCGGCATGGCCGAGCCCGAAGCGCTGAAGGTCTCCGACGCCCTCGGCTGGCCCGTCATCGGCTCGGAAGACGCCCGCGAAGGCTCCAAGGCCTTCCGCGAGAAGCGCCCGGCCGTCTATCAGGGCAAATAGCTCTACTTGACGAGCTGCGGATAAAGGACGGCCGGATCGTGCGCCAGCCCCGCCTTGACCTGCCGCGACACGTCGTCCGCCAGCACCTCGTACGCGCCGGACTCCACCCCGTCGAGCGCCAGCCCCGCGACCACGCCCGGGTCGGACTTCGGCGCGTCCACCTGCGCCGTCATGTCCGTGTCGACGTAGCCCACATGCAGGCCCGTGACCCCGATCCCCCGGTCGGCCAGCTCCAGCCGCAGCGAGTTGGTCTGCGACCACAGCGCCGCCTTCGACGCGCTGTACGACCCGGAGATGCCGAGCCACGACAGCACCGAGGCCACGTTGAGGATGTGCCCGCCGCCGTTGCGCTCGATGATCGGCACGAAGGCCCGCGCGACCAGCAGCGGCCCGTAGAAGTTGGTCTCGAACTCTCTGCGTACGTCATCGACCGGCGACCCCAGGAACGAGGCCCGCACGAGCCCGCCCGCGTTGTTGATCAGGATCGTGACATCCGACGCCTGCTGCGCCGCGGCCGCCACCGACTTCTCATCGGTGACCTCCAACGCCACGGGGACCGCGGCCGGATGGGTCACCGTCAGCGGATCCCGGGCCGTCGCGTACACCTTCGCCGCGCCGCGGTTGTACAGCTCCTCGACCAGTGCCTTCCCGATTCCCCTGCTGCCGCCTGTAACCAGCGCCACCGCACCCTTGATCGCGGTCATGACTCCTCCTCGCAGTAAACCGATCGGTTTCACCTCACGATAAACCGATCGGTTTCCACGATGCAAATCACAACCGCCCGAGCGCCTCCGCCCCCGCGCGGCCCCAGCCCTCGCCAGCGTCAGGCCGCCGCGCACCACCCGGGCGCCCTGCAGGGCACGCGCCTACGCGGGACCGGTGTCGCGTTCACGGACGGGGCGCCTCCGCTCAGGTTCCAAGCGGCAGCACCCTGATTCGCTCGGATGCCAGGCGCCGGATTCGTTTGGTACGTCCAGACTCGGCCAACTGCCGCAGGGTCTGCACATTGCCGCTCTCTTGGGCGAGCCGCAGTTGCAGCCAGTCCGAGAAGTTCGGAACGGAAAGGTGCGGCTCCCTCGAGCTTTGTCCGGCGGACTCCTGGTCCAGGATTTCCAGGTCGCGCATCCTTTGCTCCGCGTATGTCCGGCTCTCCGCATCGGGAAGAGGGCCGAGCCATGAATCTCGCTCCGGAGCCGGCACCAATTCAAGGATCCGAAGGACGACAGAAAGCCGCAACGCCTTATTGCCCTCCCAGCTGAGAGCCTCGTACAACAACTGCCGCCTGGATGCGTCGAACGTGCTCAGCACCTGGAGGTACAGATGCCATCTGGCATGCTCATCCTGATAATCCGTCTCGGTTTCGCCCTCCAGCCGGCTCAGCGCATCAACCGCCTCGGCCAGATGATTCATTCAGCATCCCGCCCTATTCTTACGATATTCCGCCATCTTCTTCTTCAGCGTCGACCGGATGAGGCTCCTGTATTGGTCAAGGATCCTCTTCTGCTCGGCGTTGAGCACCACGTCCTTATCCAAGGGTTTGCCGTTCTGCCCGATCTGGATATCGAAGCCCTTGCCCTTGAGATGCCCATGCGCAGGCCCATGGTCGTTCGCATAGATCTGGAAGACGTACTTGCCGGACCTGAATAAAATGCCGGAAGGCCCATCGTTCCCATTGTGGACCAGGACATCGGCAGCGCCGACGGCGACATAGTACGTGCCGAGTTCGGCGACGACGAGATTGCGAACGGTCTGGTCCGCGACATGGCTCTTGGCGACGGCGGTGATCTGCACATACGTGCCTGCCGCCGTGCGCAACCACATGCCCGGCCGAAGCTGGTCGGCGTTGAACCAGTGCTGCTCGTCCGCGCTCCAGAACGGGTGATGATCGGTAGCCGTCACCGTATCGGTCCGTAGACCGACGCCCGGGTAGGCGATCGTTATCGTGATCAGAGTCTTGTCACCGCCGCTCTGAACGAGCGCCAGGACCGGTTCAGGGCGGGAACGGCCGGTGATCGGGTCGCCCGCCATGACAAGGTCGCCGACTTCGACGTCCTCGATCGCCGAATACGTGCCGTCCGCCATCAGAACTCGAGTGCCCGGGAGGAAGCTGGATACCTTGCACGCCTCCTTCAGCGCCTCCTCGGTCTTCTTGACGAACCCCTTGGCCTTCAGCCAATCCTTCACCGCGTCTATCGCCCGGCCACCGAGCTTCCACAATTTATTGGCGAGTTCGGCGGCTTTGGCCCACTTCCAGGGCAGGCCGTACTTAACTGCGAGCTTCCCGATCGCCCCACCGATGAACGAGGCGAAGATATTGATGGCCGTCTCACCGCAGGCGGCCATGTCGCCCTTGAGCACACAATCCAGCCCCGCAGTGATGCCCAACTCGTCAAGAACAACCTTGCCGAGTTCCTTCACGATCTTGATTAGGGCGTCCCAGGCTTTGCCGGCAAGCTCCTCTGCGTTGTGGACCGCCTCCTGCTGGCACTTGACCGAGCTATGCAGCCGCTGCATGCACTCGTTCCAGGCCTGTGCGGCGCACTCTGCCGCGGTCGTGTTGCAGGCTGGTCCATCACCGCTTGGATTGACCGGAACACTGAGCCCTTCGGGATCCGACAGCCCGATCGGGTTGTTGCCCGCATAGGCATACGCATTGGCCCACTGAGGACGCCGCACATCCAGCAGAGGGTCAGTGGACACGAACTTCGCGATTGTGGGGTCGTAGTAACGGGCGGACAGGTAGTCCAAGCCTGTGGAAGCGTCTTCGATCTTTCCGAGGAAACCACGATCGGTGAAAGGCAGGTCATCGGAGCCGCGTCGCGCGCCGAACGGCAGATAGCGTTCACGCGAGACGTTGCCGGAGGCGTCGTCGATCGCCAGTTGCATGGAATCGTGCAGACCAGCAGTCAGCCACTTCAGGCCTGTGGCGCCCTGTGTGGTTCGCAGCGCGACAGTGGCCTCGTCGGGGGCCGTGTAATAGCGAGTGGCGGTCAGCTGCGGGCCGGATGCCCGCACTTCCATATCTTCCAAGTACAAAGTGGCGCTGCCGTCTGGATCGCGGCGAATCAGGCGGTTGCCATCGGCGCCGTACACCATCGTGGTGTCCTGACCGTCGACTGTCGCCCTCACGAGTTGACCGAGTTCGTCCCAGACGAACGTGCTGCTCTTGCCGTCGACCGTACGACCGGTCAGTTGCCCCGCCGCGTCGTAGCTGTATGCGTCGGCACCTGCTCCGGCGCCACCGACACGGTTGACCGAGGTGACCGCATTAGGCCGTACGCTGCTTGCACCGGCCGCCGGATATCCGTAGGTGGCAGTCTGCGCTCCATCGACCACGGTGGTGAGATTGCCGACCCCATCGAAGGCGAATGTCTGCGCGTATGGGTCGATGCCGAGGCCATCCGACGAGGCCGCGCTCGATCCACATGCGGATGCGGTCGTGGTCCATGCTGCCGTCAGACGGTTCACGCCGTCATAGTTGAAGCATTCCGACTGACCGGGGCTGCCTCCGACCGCCGAAGCGGCGTCCAGAATTCTGGTCACCTGCCCCGACGGATCATAGGTGAAGCGATCGTCCTGGATCATTTGTGGGGAGACGGTGTCGGCCGCCTTGCTCGTGGTGATACGGCTGAGCCAGCCTGTCGCGGGATCCCAGTCCAGCACCCTTTTAACCTGACTGTTGGGTCCGTAGGCACGTTGGACTACACGAGCGGTCTCCGAGTAGCCGGTCGAGGCGACGTAGGTGAACCCACCCCCATAGTCCGACGTCATGCCGGCCGGCAGACCCAGATCGGTGTAGGTCGAGGTCACTGTCTCAGCAGGCAGTCCACCCGCGGCGGGCGTCGTGTAATGCTCGACTTCGCCGGAGGCTGCGTAGCTGGTGGAGAAAGAGTAGGACCCTGCCAGCAGGCCTTCGGTCGAGGGAATGGAGAGCGTATAGCCGGTAGGCCGCCCCATCACGTCATAACCCGTGACCGTGTCCGTATACGGCTGGCCATTGACATATCGGATCGCGGAGGTCTGTTTACCGGCCTGGACGGTGTCGTAGATCCATTCGGCCTGCTTGGTTCCCGTGCCGACCTCACCGCTCCACATTCCAGTTCGGCGACCTAGATCGTCATAGGTGAAGGAAGTTCTTACACCCATGCCGTCTGTCGACCATAGGAGCTGCCCATTGGCGTCATAGCTCTGCGCCGAATCGCCCGCGTCTGGATCATGGCCGGCGATCTGGTGACCGAGCAGGTCGTATGTGAATGTGCGCACATTGCCATTCGCATCGGTGCTGGCTGCCAGTTGTCCGGAAATGGTGTAGGCGTAAACGGTGTCATAGTGAGTGGTAGCGTTCACCCACTCTTCCACCTTGGTGACCTGGTCGTCGCTGTCGGTGTAAGCAACCCTCTTGCCCCCCACCGGGGGCGTGGTCTCGGTCCGGTCCCCGAAATACGCCGTCGTGGTACGCCGGAGCTCGCCGACGCCGGACATGTCGATGTCCGCCGTCATGCGCTCCAGACCATCGTAGATCATGCTAGACCACTGCGACAGGCTGGTCATCGCCGCGTTCACCAGGCCCGAGCCGGCCGCATTCGCGTTGTAGAAGGGATCGCCGGCGGCCGCGCTCAGTCCACGGTTGTTATATGTGATGGCCGTCACCACTCGGCCACCCGCGGGCGAAGTAACCTGTGCCTCCCGTGTCCGGCCAAGGCCATCATCGTAGGAATAGGTGGTGGAATACATCGGATTGGCACCGGAGGTCGACAGCAGACGCGACGTCGCCGTCATCGCCGGGGCATTGACCGCGCCATTGGCGTCGACGGGAATCGTGTAAGTCACGCTCGCCGCGTTGACGCCGGCTGATTTCGGCTGGCCGGGCGTCCACAATGTAATGGTTCTGCCGAGCGAGTCATAGTCGATATTGACGTCGTGTGCGTTGGGGTCGCGGATGCCGATGACCTGGCCATGGAAAGCGGAGAGCCAGGTCGTCGTGGTCTGACTGAGCGGGTTGCTAACTGCCATTCCACCTGCGGGCCAGCCGACGGCGGGACTGTACGTCGTCGTGGTCGTCTTGTTGAGAGGATTCGTCGTCGAGATCGTCCGACCGTACCCGTCGTAGGCTGCCTTCACCGCGGTGAAATCGGTGTCTGACGTGTATGTCCGGATCTCGGTCGCGTTCCCGATCGTGGGTGCGTTCGCGCCCTCTGTCGTGGCTCCGTCATAAAGCGTGAGAGTACGACCGAGGAACGTACCCGCATTGCAGTCGTCCCCCGTCCGGCGCTCCACACGGGCCGGGTAGGCGATCATCCACGCAGGGGTGCTGATGTTCTTGGCATAAGTGTTCGTGGTACACGTGTTGTCGACACTGGTGGAGGTGTCGCCGTAGTCGTTGACCTTCCACGGGAGGCCGTCGCTGTTGTACGTGGTCGCGCTGTCGGTGTATCGCCACCCCGATGAGACCTTCGCGCGACTGACGACGCGGGTCTGGTTGATCTGCGCGGGATCGTAGATACCCGGGCCGTTACCGGTCGCGACGCTGCCGTATTCATAGCGGGTCGAGGACTGCTCGGCGAACGTGCCGGGGATCGGCTCACTGGTCGGGCAGGCACCCAGATCCGCCCAATCAGAATCGGTTCCCGGAGTATGACCCCGCGTCGAGGTGGTGGCCCGCCAATGATGGTTGTTGCGGGTGACCCGATCGCCGGCGGCGTACAGGGTCGTCGCCACCCACGCCGGATACGCGCACAAGTTGACGGGGGTCGCCATCGCGGTGGCCGTCCACGTCTGTTCCTGCAACGTGCGCCCAGCCAGGATCCGCAGGTCGTTGACGTTGGTGCCGTCGAAGTCCGTGACCTGGATGTGTTTGGCCGTGCCGCTGCCGTTCGGGTCGTCCCACATGCCCCGGAAGAACGAACTGGAGGTGACGCTGTAGGCGGCCGGATCGGTGCCGATGCCCTTCAACGTGCGCACGGACTGGTAGCCGCGCCACTGATCCCACGCCTCATTGATGCCGCCCACACACGACGGCGCGGCACAGATGCCGCCCACCTTGTTGTAATCGAACCCCTTCGCCCACGCCGGCGTCCCCAGATACTGGTAGCGGGTCGTCATGTCCGGCGACCCCGCCACCAGATCCTTCTCCACGACCCGGGTGACCTGATACTTCTCATACGTGCCGGTCACCCCGGACCCCAGGCCGCCGATCAGGATCTGAAAGCAGTCCTTGGCGTTGGTCGCCCCGTTGATCGTCTGATACGGGTTGTCGCCGGTGACCGCGCACGGATTGGTCTGCCCGTAGGTGACCTCGATCCGGCCGCCCAGCCCGTTGGCGATCGCGCTGATGCGTGGTAGCGCCAGGCGGGCCTGGTCGTTGTCGTCGTAGTCGGCCCGGTTGTCCAGCACGACCGAGTCGAAGCCCACTTTGGGCAACGCGATGTCGGCGCCGTTGCCCGCCAATCCGACCTGACGGATCGAGTCCAGCCACAGCACCGCCGACTGGGTGTAGAAACCGCCGCCGCTCGGCGGGATGACCCAACGGTAGCCGAGTTCCCAGCGGGTCACGTCATCCCAGCCGCCGGTGCCATTCGCAGTCGCAGTGGTGACCGAGTTGAGGCGCTTGCTGGTGAAGAACGCAGGATCATCCCCATCGATCAGATCGTCGGGGGTGTCGTCATCCCACGGCAACCCGACCTGCGGCGCCTGACCGCGATCCACCGTCGCGAACGTGACCCGCCCGGTCGGCGCCGACCCGGCCACCGCCGTGTTGGAGCCGTAGGTGATCTGCGCGAGCGTGGCGGCCCGGTCATAGTTCAACCAGAACGCCCCCGAGAAGAAACACCCGAAATCGGGATCGGAGCAGTACCGGTTGGTCTCCCTCAGATAGCTGTAGCTGGTCACGTTGTGACGGGGGTCGATCTCCTGATCCAGATTCCACCGATACGGGGCCACACAGAACGACGAGGCCACCGGCTCATCGGCGGGGAAACTACTGTGACATGGCTCACCTGTGTCATCACCCAAGTAGGGCACCTGCAGGCTGGAATCCCGGTTGTAGCCGAACCGATAAACCGTGCCGTCCTGGGTGGTGATCTGCCAGTACGGCTGCCCCGACGGCGCCGCCGGTGACGTCGGGGTCAGGTATTCGATCTTCCAGCCGAAGTCCTCGACCGTCTTCCATTTGCTGTTGGTGGTGTCCCACACGATCGGCGAGGACTTGCCTGCCACCGACAACACCAGTTGCGAATGCGTCTTGTCCGTGGTGGCCGACTCGCTGTCATTCTCGTCCGGCGACTCCCAGCACAGATGCCGCCACTCCGGTTGGTTCTGGTTGTCGGTGAAGGGGCTCTCCAGGTCGTTGGAACACGCTCGGTAGCGGCGCTCGATGAACCCGGTGCCGATGTCCCAGCCCATCCCCGTCCAGGACGCCTGGTTATTCGTGTACTGGCTCAGGCCGTCCACGCTCGAGGACGAATACGACAACGCCAGCGACGGCGGCTGCCCGCCCACCGACGGCGGCATCGTCAGCGGATAGGAGTAGGAGAACTCGCCACCGGATTGGCCGGCCTGCCATGTACCGGACGGCTTCAGATCCGTCGCAGCGAAATTGCTCGTGCCTGTGCCTGGATCGGACGCCAGCGCGGACGAAGTCACCACCAGCACCGAGGCCGCAGACGTAGGTCCGGCGTCCGCATCCGCGGTCAGCGTGCCGGACGGCACGTCGTTGCGTACGGGAACCTGGCGGGCCTGGCTGCTGACCTGCTGCTTGCACGCGGCGGTCAGGGCCGCGTCCAGCACGCAGGCGGGCAGGGAGACCAGCCGCAGGCGGGATGCGAAATTGGCCGGATAGGCGTCGCGGAAGCTCGCGTAGTTCACGGTGACCTTGGCGCGGCCCGTGCCCGGCAAGCCATCGGCCCGTGTCAGTCGTACGGCCAGGCCGACGCCGCCCAAGCGGCGAGCAGTGGCGTCGTCGAAGGTGTCCACGCGCAAAGAGCCTGGAGTGGCGGTGCCGCTACGGCCGACCTGGACCGGCAGCGCGCCGGCCGCGACCGGTGTGGTAGACGACGTAGGCAGGGTCACCACAGCGGCACCGGCTTTGGGCCACACCGGCTTGACCCAGGACGGTGCCTTGATGGTGTCCTCGGCGCCCTTCGACAGGATTGGATGCGGCACGGGACGGCCCGAAACCGACGGCTCTGGCGCCCCAGCCTGTGGCGCTGCCGCGACAGCTTGCGAGACCAAGCCGTCGGGAACACCCACTCCCGACACCAGCACGCCTACTGATGTGACACCACTGATGAGCAGCGCAGACAGCCGAAAACGCCGAACAGCCACTACGGGCACCCCTCATGTTCAGCAGATCAGCGGCATCCCCACGGGCCGCCCCCGTCAGAACGGTCCAGACCGAACACACGAAAGATCCGTCAGATCATTCGAGGGTGCAAGAGGGAGAAATGCGTCGATTTGGTATCTACCGACATGGCCGTGCCGTGTGCGGTCAAACGTGCAGTTCAAACTGGTGGGAGCCGACGGACTGGGATATCACCTGTCGCCGCGACCACTGCTCGGGGCGTCAAAGGTGAAGGGCTGGCGAAATTCGACTCGACCACCGCGACCAGAGCGCGGCTCATAGCGAGGGGGTCTCCCACGCGTTCGGCTGTGCTTCAGCGCTAAGCCGCCGCAACCCCGCGGCATCGAGAAGCACGGCCGCCATCGGAACGACCAGTCCTTCGAGCACCTCCGCCCGAGCCCCTCCCCGCGCGCTCGCGCCATCGAAGACCAGCGTCAACTGCCGGGCCAGCAACTCCGGATCCCGCGCGCCGCCACGCTCCGCCTCACCCCGGAAGAACGCCGTCAGCTCGTCCTTCACCTTCTGCGCGACCCGGTGCGCCGGATGGTCGACATCCTTCAACTCGACCTGCACGGCCAGATAGGGGCACCCGTGATAGTCCGGCGACGCCGAATTCTCCTCCAGCAACTCGAATACCCGCAGAATCCGCGCCCGTGGACTCCGCCCGTCGTCAGCCTCGAGCCCGAACATGCCCGCGAAGCCCGGAGCGCGCCGCTCCAAGCTCGCCGCGAGCAGTTCGTCCTTGCTCTCGAAAAGCTGGTACATCGAGCGCTTCGACACGCCCGCCGCCTTGCACAGCGCCTCGACCCCGACGCCCACACCATCGACATACACACACGAGGCCGCGGCCTCCAACAACCGCTCCCGCGGACTCGTCTTCCCCTCAGCACTCACATCCCAAGTCTAGCCCACCAGGAAACCGACCGGTTTACCGATCGGCGACCAGGCATCCAGCGCCGTCCCGCGCGGACCAGGAGCCGATCGGTGAATAGACTTCGCCATAGTCTTCCATCAGCATCTCGGCCTCATCCACCGATCCGCCGGCGGCGTCGAACGGATCGAATTCCATAGCGCTCTGAATCCCGTCCCGCAGCAAACCCACGATCTTGAGTCCGCCGAACTCGCTGAGGATCTCCAGAGCTGCGCCGTTGAATTGGAACCCTTCTTCTTCGAGCGGCTGAATCCACTGGGATGGCGACACCCGCCTACCCGGACGCCATCCCGCCTTGACCAGAACGGCGCGAATCTCAGAATTCATCTACTGTCCCTACCAGGTAATACCGAGTCGCTTCAGAAGCGGCTGGCAATAATCCCTGCACGGCGACAGGGAGTTCCCGTGGCAGAGTCACCAGGGCGGTGCAGTTCGGCAGCGGTGGGGAATCTCTGAGCACTGCTCCTGCGAACTCGTCAAAGGCTCGATCGGGGAATCGCCAACATCGGTCGTTGTCCAGTTTTTTCGAGATCGCACTCGGGCACGACCAGGCCGCGCCCTGCAGGGTGCGGGGACCTGTGGGGGGATCATGCGTCGGCTCATCGTGTGCTGCGACGGGACCTGGAGCACACCGGAGAACGAGTCCGTCACCAACGTCTACCGGCTGTACAACGCCCTGGCGCCGAAGGACAGCTTCGGCAACTGCCAGCGGCGCCACTACCAGCCCGGCGTCGGCACCGAGTCGGCCAGGCTGCTGGGCGGCGCCTTCGGACTGGGGCTTTCGCACAACGTGATGGCGGCCTACCTCTGGCTGACCACGCGATATGAGCCGGGGGACCAGATCGCGCTGTTCGGCTTCAGCCGGGGCGCCTACACCGCCCGCAGCCTCGCCGGGATGATCTCGGCGTGTGGGCTGATCGACACCACCAAGATGGACGGCGCGAAGGTCTGGGGCGCGATCAGCGACCTGTACGACCAGGGCTACCGGCAGGCGCGGCACAACCCCGTCTGCCGCGAACCGCGCGGATCACGTGAGCGGCCCGAGTGCCGGCAATGGCGCAACGGCCATAGCTTCCTGTGGGATTCGGACGACTATGAGCGGATCCCCGTGGACTTCATCGGCGTATGGGACACGGTCGGCGCGCTCGGCATCCCGAACTACATGGGCTGGCTGAACCTCCTGGACCCGACCGGCCGGCACGACTTCCACGACCTGCGACTCAACCCGCAGATCAAGTACGGTCGCCACGCCGTGGCCATGGATGAGCGCCGCAGGCCCTTCACACCCACCCTCTGGACCGGAAGCTACGCGGAGAACCAGGTCAAGCAGGTGTGGTTCCCCGGCACCCACACGGACGTGGGCGGCGGTCATCTCGAGCATGGGCTGAGCGACTGCGCGCTGCAGTGGATGATCAACGAGGCGGGCACGACCATCGGCCTCGGCTTCCACAAGGCCACAGAGGACCAGATCAAGCCCGATCCGCTTGACCTCATCCACGACGACGAGCGGGCCGCGGCCGGCGTCCTCGAGCCCCTGGCCGACTCCATCGTCAAGCCCCTGACCGAGGTCTTCGCTCAGCCGCGGCCGCGTGCGGTGCCGCGGATCAACCCGGACGCCGCCGACCCCCGTCTTCACGAGTCGGTGTACGAACGGTATGAGAACCCGCCCATCACCAGCGGGCCGTACCGCCCGACAGAGGTGCTCGAACCGGGACAGACGACGGCGGCGATCGAGGTGTTCGCCTGCAAGCCGTGGAACGAGACGGGGCTCTACCTCGAACCGGGCCAGTACAGCTTCCTGGCCGAGGGCGCCTGGCGTGACGCCGGGGTCGTCTCCGGCCCCGACGGCACCACCGGACTGGATCGCTTCAACCCGCTCACCGAGCGGTATCGCCTCCTGGGCACGCTGCTGGGCCAGGGCGAGAAGCTGTTCCGGATGGTGACCGGGAACCAGATCGCGAACCTCATCGGCGCTCCCCGGGAGGCGGATCTGCCCTGGATGTCGCTGATCGGCGTGGTCGCCAACGACGCGATCTCGCTGGAGGACGGCTATTCGGAGCACGAGCGCATCGCCATCGGCACCGGCACGTCCTGCCGAGTGGCGCGCGGCGGATACCTCTACGTGTTCGCCAACGACGCTTGGGGGTGCTACGGAAACAACCAGGGCAGCGTCCACCTCATCGTGGCGAGGATGCCCGAAAAGGAGCGGCGGCGAGCCGCCCCCACCCCGGCCAAGCGCGAGCGCGCCGCCCGCCGCGGCTGACGACGGAGATCAGCCGACGCGCTAGTCGAGCACGTCCACCTTGACTCGTTGCGAGAGTCGATCGAGGAACCGCTGGTCGGAGCTCGACAGCCGGCAACCGCCCAACCGCAGTTCCCGGAGGGTCGGGATCGCCGCCAGCGCTTCTATCGAGTGGATGACCGGGACGTCGGCTATCCACAGTTTTACCAGCGGAGACGCCTGGAGATCAGCGATGTCGATCCGGCCGTGCACTGGTGTGGGCCGGACCGCCAGCAATCGAAGTTCGGTGAGAGAGCGCAGACCACGGAGCGGCGCGGTGTCCTTGACGGAATAGTTCACGGTCACCAACGTCTCGATGGCTGAGCAGCCTTCGATCCCGTCGAGCGTGCCCGACTGACGGCGGCCGCCGAATTCCGCGAACCGGATATCGGCGGCATTCTCCAGAACGCTGAGATCGGTGCCCCGCCAGCCTCCTACGCTGAGCCATTGCACGGCAGGCCACTTCTCCGCCACCGCGATGCCAGGCCGATCAGTCAGATAAAGTCGATGCACGTTCGGTTGCACCATGTCCGGCACGCGCTTCCGGCACCCGGTGCCAAGAACCAGATTTTCCAAGGACTCGATCGCGAACGCGTCGATATCGTTCTTGATGCGCCCATTGACACTGAAGGAACGGAGGCCGGCCAGCCCGCGGAGGAATGCCAGATCCACAGGATCCCAACCACCGCCGGTGGACATGGCGAGGGCGTCATATCCGCCTTCGGCGTATCGGCGCTCCGCCTCGGCCGACCAGGGGCCGTCGAAGTGCCCTCGCCAGCTCATTTCCCGGTATGTCGGCAGCAATTCCATACTACTTTCAGTGATGTCCCGGTGAGTTGATCCGGTTCGCCAGGTTACCGATCCCGCCCTCGTATGCGATCCAGTGAGCAAGTTGCTGTTGTGCACCTTGCTAATTCAGAGTTTCGCAATATGCCTGGTACGCCTCGGCCGCGAGGTCGCGCAGGTCGAATTCCGAGAAGTCGCCCACGACTCGCGCGACACGGGCAAGCTCGCGACCCGCCAAATCGCGGCAGAACGCTCAGCTGTGTCCCGATCGCGGGCCGGCGCGATACCGCTGAGCAGTTCAGCCTGTTCGGACACCATCGCGCGGCATTTCCGCGGTCTAGGCCGCGGTTGCGGGTTCGGGGATGGGTTGGGGGCGGGGGGTGACGTAGCGGACGAGGCGGCGGGCGGGCTCTTCGACGTACTTGTGGCTGAAGTGGGCGATCACGACGGTGATGCCGGCGACGGCGGCGAAGTTCAGCAGCAGGTCGCCGGTCCAGGTCTTCTGGCCGGTGAAGGCGTACCAGAGGTAGAGCACGACGAACTGCCACAGGAACACGCCGTAGGAGATGCGGCCGAGGTAGCTCATCACGCGGTTGCCGAGCAGCAGTTTGACCCGGCCTTCGGTCTGCATGGCCGAGGGGGCGATGAGGCAGAAGGCGACGGTCGTATAGAGCGCCTGCTCGAACAGGCCGGTCCACATGCCGTCGATGCCGACGAACCGGGCGCCGGTGACGGGGGTGGAGGCGATCACGTACGCGAGGACGGCGATCAGCCAGAGCGTGCCGGCGGACGAGCTGACGGCGCGGGACAGGCGGCGGGCCCAGCCGTCTTCCTCGCGCGCCCAGACGGTGATGACGGCGAGCATCATGCCGGGCACGAAGAACGTCCAGGAGCGCGGCAGCCAGATGTTCATCCACGGCCGGTAGTCGGGGTGGAACTCGAAGATCGTGTACACGTAGGACAGGGCGCCGACGACCGCGAGGGCGATCAGGGCGCGGCGGGCGCGGACGGCGACGGCCGGGGCGCCGCGGCCGGCGTACGCGCGGACGAGCGCGGCGATGATCGGCAGCGTGAGGTAGAAGGCGACCTCGACCGAGAGGCTCCACATCTGGCCGAGGCCTTTGGGCCCGAGGCCGAACCACCAGTGCTCGATGTCGTAGTTGTGGATCAGGAGCAGCATCTCGCCCCAGGTCCAGGGGTCGGTCCGGTGGGCCTCGCCCCACAGCAGCAGCGCAACGGCCACGACAAGCCAGTAGCACGGCATGATGCGGAAGAACCGCTTCCACAGGTAGCGCTGAGTGTCGGGATCTTTCCGGCCGCCGAGCAGGGCCTGCGCCCACGGCCGGTAGAGCAACAGGCCCGAAAGGGCGAAGAAGATCGGCACGCCGACCTCGCCGCGGGCCAGCAGGCCGCCCGTGAAGCCTTCGCGGAGCGCCGCTCCGGTCTCGATGGACACGTGGAACAGCAGAACGCCGAAGGCGGCGAGGGCACGGACGCCGTCGAGCGCGGACTGGTGCCCGTCGACTTCAGGTAGTGCCGTCGCCGTCGAGGCGGGGGTCTCTGACACGGGCGCCCCGGAAGTAGAACCTGTTTCGGTCACGATTGCGCGTCCTTGATGATCCAGTGGTGACGTGGGTCACTGGCCGCACTAACATTACCGCCAAGTAAAACCCAATTTCAGGACAAACCTCCCAGAGGTTCCCCCCACCTGATCCCTGGAGGAATGGATGCGCCGCGGTACCGGTCTGGTTCTCATAGGCATCGGGGCATTCTTGATCGTTCTGGCACCACTCGTGAAGTTCATGGTCGCGCCGGCACTCATGAAGTATCCGGCCGACCAGTACGGCGAGACCCACCTGACCGCCGCGAACGCTCAGTACTTCAGTATCGGGGATCTGAAGGTACTCACCGGCAACCTGGACATCACGGTCACGACGCGGGGCGACGTGGCCGAGTCGAAGGGCGACAACGTCGTCTGGGACCAGGTCACCGCCACCAACGACGTCACCAACAACAAGCCGCTGATCGACCTCAGTGAATTCCGCAGCGCCTTCAACAAGCATGACGGCGTCGGGGTCAACTGCTGCGGCGTCAACATCAACAAGCAGCCCGTGCAGCTGGACGGCCAGATCTTCCTGTTCCCCTTCGGTGTCGAGAAGAAGACGTACAAGGTCTTCAGCAGCAGCACCGGCAAGGCGTACGACACGAAGTTCATCGGCGAGGACACGGTCAACGGCCTGCCGGTCTACAAGTTCCAGCAGACGATCCCGCCGACGACGATTCAGACCTTGAGCGCCCCGGCGTCCGTGCTCGGCATGACGCAGACCGGCGACATCCAGGTCAACCGCGTCTACGACGGGGTGAACACGTTCTGGGTGGAGCCCAAGACCGGCGCCCCTGTCAAGGAGGAGCAGCAGCGTCACGAGGTGCTCAAGACGACCGACGGCGTGGAGCGGATGCCGGCCTTCATCGGCACGGCGATCTTCACTCCGGAGACGGTGGCCGACCTCGTGAATGACATCAGGGACCAGGCGAGCCAGATCACCCTGATCACGACGACCGTCCCGCTGGTCGCGCTGATCCTCGGCATCGTGCTGCTCGGTCTCGGATTCTTCCTCGCCCGCTCCCCCAAGGCCTGATGGCGCGCGAAGACCAGGCGTTGCGGCCGCCGGTGGACATCCCACCGGCGGTTCGCCGCGCCGGCGTGGTCCGCGGGCTGATCCTGGCCTGCCGGCCGCGGCAGATGCTGAAGAACGTGCTGGTCTTCGCCGCTCCGGCGGCGGCCGGGGTGCTCACCACGGGGCCCGGGCTGCTCGACTCGGCCATCGCCTTCGCGGCGTTCTGCCTGGCGGCGGCCGGCACGTATCTGTTCAACGACGCGGCCGACGTGGAGGCCGACCGGAGGCACCCGCGCAAGCGGCTGCGGCCCATCGCGGCCGGGGCCGTCTCCGTCCGGCTGGCCCGGATCGCCGGGACGTTCCTGCTGGTCGCGGGCGTGCTCGTGGGCCTGCTCGCCCGGCCCGGCCTGGCCCTGGTCGTGGCCGGATACGTGGTGCTGACCTTCTCCTACACCTGGTGGCTCAAGCATCAGCCGGTGGTCGACCTGGTGGCGGTCGCCGGCTGCCACGTGGTCCGCGCGTACGCCGGGGCCGTCGCCGTGGCCGTGCCGGTGACCAGCTGGTTCCTGGTCGTGATCTCGCTGGGGTCGCTGCTGCTCGTGGCCGGCAAGCGGGACGCCGAGCTGCGCAACCAAAGCGGCAACGGCACCCGGTCGACGCTTGTCGCCTACACCGAGAGCTATCTCGCCCACGTCCGCGCCATGGCCTCCGGCGCGATGATCGTCACGTACTGCCTGTGGGCGCTTCAGCTGCACACCGGCACGGCGCTGACCTTCTACGCGCTGAGCATCGTCCCGTTCGTGCTGATCGTGCTGCGGCACGCGCTGCTGGTGGATCGGGGCATCGGCGAGGAGCCGGAGGAGATGGCGCTGCGCGACCGGCCGATGCAGGTGTTCATCGCCCTGTTGCTCGTCCCGCTCGCGGCGGGGATATACCTTTCCTAAATGCGCCCGCTGACCGGATGGGGAAGGACGGCCCCGACGCTCGCGCGTGTGGCCGTTCCGCACAGCGTCGAAGAGGCCGCCGCCCTGCTGAAGTCCGCGGGTGAGCGCGGCGCGATCGCCCGCGGGCTCGGCCGCGCGTACGGCGACGCCGCGCAGAACGCCGGCGGCCTGGTCCTCGACTGCGCGGAGCTCACCCCCGGCTGGAGCCATGATCCGGAGACGGGCGTGGTCACCGCGTCGGCCGGGATGAGCCTCCACGACCTGATGCGCGAGCTCGTGCCACGCGGCTGGTTCGTGCCGGTGACCCCGGGGACCAGGCACGTCACGGTCGGCGGTGCGGTCGCCGCCGACGTGCACGGCAAGAACCACCACGTGGACTCCTCTTTCGGCGCCCACGTCACGGCGCTGACGCTGCTGACGGCCGACGGGTCGATGCGCACGCTCACCCCGGACGACGCCCTGTTCTGGGCGACCGTGGGCGGCATGGGCCTCACCGGGGTGATCGTGGACGCCACGTTCGGCTGCGTCCCGATCCGCAGCTCGCGCATGGTCGTCGACGTGCGCAAGACGCGCGACCTCGACGCGACCCTCGACGCCATGGCCGAGGGCGACCATCGCTACCGCTACACGGTGGCCTGGATCGACCTGATGGCGCGCGGCCGAAGGACCGGGCGGAGCGTGCTGACCAGGGGCGACCACGCCACGACCGGCTCGCTGGACTTCTCGCCGCGGCCGCTGCTGGCCGCACCACCGTGGGCGCCCAACGGCCTGCTCAACCGCGTCACCGTGCGCGCGTTCAACGCCTTCTGGTACGGCAAGGCCCGCGACCGCCGCGTCCTGCAGGGCATCGGCCCGTTCTTCCACCCGCTGGACGGCGTGACCGGCTGGAACCGTCTCTACGGTTCGAACGGCTTCGTGCAGTATCAGTTCGTCGTGCCCTTCGGCGCCGAGGACACCCTTCGCCGGATCGTGAGCACCTTGTCCCGGAAGAGCGTCGTGTCCTTCCTGACCGTGCTCAAGCGCTTCGGTCCAGGGACGCCGGGAATGCTGTCGTTCCCGATGCCCGGCTGGACCCTGGCCCTCGACATCCCCGCCGCACAGGACGGCCTCACAACCCTGCTGAACGGCTTCGACGCCGACGTGGCCGCCGCCGGAGGCCGGATCTACCTGGCCAAGGACTCGCGGATGTCGGCCGCGACGATGGCCGCCACCTATCCCCGGCTGGCCGAGTGGCGGGCCATCCGCGACCAGGTGGATCCCGACGGCCTGTTCCATTCCGATCTGTCCAGGAGACTGCTCCTATGAGGAATGCCCTCGGTTCCGTGGACACCGTCCTGCTGCTCGGCGGGCGCAGCGAGATCGGCCTCGCCATCGTCGAACGCCTGGTCAGGCAGGGCGCGAGCCGGGTCGTGCTGGCGGCGCGCGGCGGCCACGGCCTGGACGAGGCGATCGCGCGGCTGAAGCCGGCGGAGGTCCACGTGGCCGAGTTCGACGCGGCCGCGCCCGAGACCCATCCCGCGCTGATCGACGAGGCCGTGGCGCGGCTCGGCGACCTCGACGTGGTCATCCCGGCGTTCGGGGTGCTGGGCAGTCAGCGGATCTACGACGCCGACCCGGTGGCCGCGGCCCGCGACGTCGCCGTCAACTTCGGCGGGCACGTCTCGGCCGGGCTGGCCGCCGCCGGACGGCTGCGCGAGCAGGGCCACGGCACGCTGGTCGTCCTGTCGTCGGTGGCCGGCGTCCGGGTCAGGAAGGCCAACTTCGTGTACGGCTCGGCCAAGGCCGGTCTGGACGGATTCGCGCAGGGCCTGGGCGACGCGCTGCACGGCTCGGGGGCGCGGGTGATGGTGGTGCGCCCGGGCTTCGTGATCGGCCGGATGACCGAGGGGATGACGCCCGCGCCGCTGTCGTCCACGGTCGACGAGGTCGCCGACGCGGTCATGGCGGGGCTGGCGACGGGCCGTACGACGGTGTGGGTCCCGGGGCGGCTGCGGACGGCGTTCGCCGTCATGCGGGTGCTGCCGCGAGCGATCTGGCGCCGCCTGCCCCGCTGATCCACGCGGACCGCTCCAGAAGAAAGGTTCTAGACTAGAACGCGTTGCAGTTTCGGGGTCCGCGAGCGTAGCGTGAGCGCCATGCGGACACGTGTCACCGACATGTTCGGGATCGAGTTCCCGATCTTCGCGTTCAGTCATTGCCGGGACGTCGTCGCCGCGGTCAGCCGCGCCGGCGGCATGGGTGTCCTGGGCGCTCTCTACTTCACCCCTGAGGAGCTCGAGACCGAGCTCAGGTGGATCGACGACCACGTCGGCGGCAAGCCGTACGGCGTGGACGTGGTGATGCCGGCCAAATACGAAGGGGCCGACTTCCCGGCCGACGAGCTGGTCGACCGCCTGCAGGCGATGATCCCGCACGGCCACCGCCAGTTCGTCGACGACCTGCTGGCCAAGCACGACGTGCCGCCGCTCACCGGGGACGACCCGGGGCGCGTGCTGCTCGGCTGGACGGACGCGACGGCCCGCCCGCAGGTCGAGGTGGCGCTGCGGCATCCGATCGCGCTGCTGGCCAACGCGCTCGGCCCGCCCCCCGCCGACGTGGTCAAGATGGCGCACGAGAAGGGCGTGAAGGTGGCGGCCCTGGCCTCGGCTCCGCGACATGCGATCAAGCAGGTCGAGGTGGGCGTGGACGTGATCGTCGCGCAGGGCACCGAGGCCGGCGGCCACACGGGCGACATCTCGACCATGGTCCTGATCCCGCAGGTCGTCGACGCCGTGGGCGCGGCCGTCGAGGGCGGGGTGCCGGTCCTCGCGGCCGGCGGCATCGGCGACGGCCGCCAGATGGCGGCGGGGATGGCGCTCGGCGCCGATGGCGTGTGGACCGGGTCGATCTGGCTCACGGTCGAGGAGGCCGACACGCCCGAGATGGCCCGCCGCCGGATCCTCGAGGCCACCTCCCGCGACACGGTCCGCTCGCGCAGCTGGACCGGCAAGCCCGCACGCCTGCTGAAGAACGAGTGGACCGACGCGTGGGAGGCCGTCGACTCGCCCGGCACGCTGCCGATGCCGCTTCAGTTCATGCTCGTCTCCGAGGCGCTGCGCCGGATCGGCCGCTCGGACGCGGCCGAGCTGGCCACGTTCCCGGCCGGTCAGATCATCGGCGCCATGAATCAGGTGAAATCCGCGTCGCAGGTGGTTTTCGACCTCGTGCAAGGCTATGTGGACGCCATGGACCGTCTCGAGGAGATCACCCGGGAATGAAACGTTATCCCGACGTGCTCGCCTGACGTGCGGAAATGCACTAGAACGGGCATCTGTCAGGAATTCCCGGGGCTGAAGTGGATATCTAAGTGGGGTCGACGCGGCACTCAACGGCGAACACGGCCGCGCCCGGCTTCGAGATCAGAATCCCCGGCTGGTTCCGCAAGGACTACGTACGGCTCGCCGCGTTCGCGTTGATCGCGGCGAGCCTCGTCTGGAAGGGCAGCCTGTTCGCCCGGGGCTACTTCTTCGGCGACGACTTCAACTTCGTCGCGCGCGCCTCGGAGCAGGGTTTCGGCTTCGACTACCTGACCTCCTCGTACGGGCCGAAGCTGCTGCCGGTCGGGTTCGCGGTCGCCTGGGTGGTGACCCGCCTCGGCGTCTACGACTGGACGCTCGCCTGGGCCGCGCTGCTCGCGCTCCAGGCCGCCACGTCGTTCGCGGTCTACCGGATGCTGCGCACGATCTTCGGCGCCCGCGCGGGCATCGTCCTACCGCTGGCGTTCTACCTGTTCACCCCGCTGACCCTGCCCGGTCTGCTGTGGTGGGCGGCGGGCCTGGAAAGCGTCCCGCTGCAGCTGGCGATCGCGCTGGCGCTCACCTCCCATGTGCTGTGGGTCAGGACCGGACGCCTGCCGCACGCCGTCGCCGCCTGCTGCTGGCTGGTGCTCGGGTTCGCCTCGTACTTCCTCAAGGCGGCCGTCGCCATCCCGCTGCTCGCGCTGCTGGTGACCCTGGCCTACGAGGGCGGCAGGCCGGCGCTGCGCCACGCGGTGCCGCTGTGGACGGCCTACGCGGCGGTCTTCATCCCGTGCGCGGTCCTCTACGCCGCACGCGCCGACACGAGCGACCAGCCCGTCGTCGTTCCTCCGCTCGACGACAGCCTGCTGTTCCTCGGCCGGCTCCTCGGGCGCACCTATCCTTCGGTCGCGGTGGGCGGCCCCGGCGGCTGGCTCGGCGGCCTGGCCGATCCGACCGCCCTCGTCCAGGTGGTGGCGGTGGCGCTGCTGCTCGGATTCGCGCTGTTCACGATCGTCCGGCGGCCCGGCGCGTGGCGCGCCTGGGCCATCCTCGTGGCGTACCTGGTGCTCGTCGACTATCTGCCGGTGCTGCTCGGCCGGGGCACGTTCGAGCTGCAGGCGCTGGAGCCGCGCTATCTCGCGGACGCGGCGCTCGCGACCGCGCTCTGCGCCGCCTTCGCGACGCTGACGGACACCGGCGAACGGGCCGCGATCGGCCGGCTGGCACCGGTCGTCGGCCTGCTGACCGGCGCGTTCCTGGTCGCGTCGTTCCTGTCGGGCGAGACGTACGCCGGCGGCTTCGAGGCCCAGCGCGTCAAGGCCGAGACGTACATGAACACGGCACGGGCCACGCTCGCGGCGCTGCCGCCCACCACCGACCTCTATCCGCAGCGGCTCCCCACCGACGTACTGGTCTACGCGGGCGTCGGGGAGGCCAACCTCAGCACGCACATCCTCAGCCCGCTCGCGCCGCCCGCGCTGCGGGAGCGGATGCGCCATCCGCGCCCGAGCGCCACCCCGAAGATGCTCGACCCGCAGGGCAGGCTCACCGGGTTCCACGTGTGCTGCGGCTACATCGTGCCGGACCAGGGGACCCGCTGCTTCCCCGCGTCGGGCGGGGCCATCACGATCGCGTTCGGGTCCAGCGGCGACCCCGAGGTGGGCGGCTTCCACTACCTGGACGGCGTCGCGGGAACGGCGACGGTCCAGGTCGGCGACGTCGCCTTCGACGTCCCCATCGGGGCGGGCGACGGATCGGCGTACTTCCCCCTGGAGGAGAAGGGCTCCGCGCTCGTGGTGAAGCCCAATCCGCCGCTCACTCAGCTGTGCGTCAACGCCGCCGTGCTCGGCGCGGCCGGGCCCTCCTCGTGACAGAAAGCCCGTCCGTGACACATGACCTGACCATCGAGGTGCCGATTCCCTCCTGGGCCCGGCCGATCCTCCGCGACCGCGTACGCGTGCTGGCCGTCCTGATGGGGCTCGTCTCGCTGGGCTGGCAGGGATATCTGCTCAGTCGTTCCTACTTCCACAAGGACGACTTCCGGATCATCACCTGGTCCGCGGAGAACGGCCTCGACCTGGACTTCCTCTTCCGGTCCAACCACGGCCAGCTCATGCCGGGCGGGCTCGGGCTGACCTGGCTGCTCACGCGGCTCGAGCCGTACAACTGGAACCTCCACATGGGCGCGCTGCTCCTCATGCAGGGCGCCGCCTATGTGGCGGTCTACGTCCTGCTGCGGCGGCTCTTCGGGGCGCGCCGCGCGATCCTGCTCCCCTTCGGCCTGTACGTCTTCGCCCCGGTGGTCATCACCGACCTGCTCTGGTATTCGGCCGGGAAGTCGAGCGTGCCGGTCCAGCTCGCCATGGCCGGGGCGCTGGCCGCGCATGTGAGCTTCCTGCGGTCGGGGCGGCGCCGCCACGCCGTCGCCGCGCTCGCGTGGATCGTGTTCGGCCTGCTGTTCTACCTCAAGGTGCTGCTGCTGCCGCTCGTCCTCGCGGCCGTCACCATCCTGTACGGCTCGCTCATCGCCAAACCCCGGTTCAAGGTGTTCGCGGCCTGGTGGTACTGGCTGGCCCAGGCGGCGCTGATGGGCGGCTACGTGGCGCTCTACACGCTGCTCGGGATCGCCAAGGGCTCCTATGTCCCGATCGGGACCGACCACCCCATCGGCCCCGTCGCGTACACGGTCCGGGTGCTCGCCGAGAACTTCGTCCCATCGGCCACCGGAGGCCCGCTGCGCTGGCAGACCGGGGTGGGCTGGGCCAACGCCGACCCGCCGGCCCTGGTCGTGTGGGCCGCATGCGTCATCGCCCTGGCCGCGATCGTGGTGAGCGTGCGTTACCGGCGGCACGCGGCCCGAGCCTGGGGCCTGCTGCTCGGCTGGGTGATCTTCGTGGACGCGGGGCTCACCTGGGTGGCGCGGGCGTCGGAGATGTCGGGCTGGGAGCCGCGTTACACGGCGGACGCGTTCCCGTTGCTCGCCGTGTGCGCCGGGCTGGCCTTCCTGCCGCTGGCCGGGGAGGCCGTGCCGTACAGGAGGCAGCTGCCCGAGCCGCCCGTGCGCGGATTCGCGATCGGGCTGGTCGCGGGGGTGTTCGTGATCGGCTCGGCCGCGTCGACCGTGGCGTACCTGCCGTGGCTCATGGTGGACGACCACGTGGCCTACATGGCCAACGCGCGGGCGGCGCTGCGGACCGCGCCGCCCGGCACGGACATCTATCCGCGCCCGCTGCCACCGGCGATCCAGCACGAGCAGCCCGACCGCAGCGAGCTGACCTCGCGGGCGCTGGCCCCGATCGCGCCACCGGCGCTCGCGGCGCGGATGCGGGACCCGCGTCCGTCGGCCCATCCCGTGGTCGTCGGCGACGACGGGAAGCTGACCCCGATGACGCTGTTCGGAGGGCTGCTCGTGTCGAAGACGTGCTATCCGTCGTATGCGATCCCGCTGAAGACGGCCGGTGGGCCCGACGTGTTCGGCGCCGTCAACTACGAGGCGGCGGCTGCCGTCGTCGCGACGGCGACGGTCGGGGGCGAGCGGATAAAGCTGCCGCTCACGGCCGGCTCTGGCACGATCTACTTCCCGATCCGCCACGACACGACCTCGATGGCGATCTCCGCCCCTGGGGTCTCGGTGTGCGTGAACGCCGTGGCGGCCGGAGCCCCGGTGCCGGTGCGTCGATGACCGCCCTGTCCGTGATCATCCCGACGCGGAACGAGCGGGAGAACGTCGCGCTCGTCCTCGACCGGCTGCTGGCCTGTGTCGATGCCGTCGACGACGTGGACGTCGAGGTCATCGTGGTGGACGACAGCGACGACGACACACCGGACCAGGTCGCCGCGTACCCGGTCAGGATCGAGCACCGGCCGCCCGCGGACAGGATCGGTGGGCTGGGCGGCGCGGTGATGGCCGGCGTGCGGCTCGCGCGCGGCCGGTGGATCCTGGTCATGGACGGCGACCTGCAGCATCCGCCGGAGGTCGCGATCCGGCTGGCCAAGGCGGCCATGGAAAGCGACGCCGACGTCGTGATCGGCACCCGCTACGCGGGCAGGAACACCGGGCTCGACGGCGCCACCCGGCTGTTCACCGCCTACTCGGCGCTCGGGCTGGCCAAGGCCCTGTTCCCACGCCGGCTCGCGGCCGTCAGCGACCCGCTGAGCGGGCTGTTCGCATTCCGGCGCGACGCGATCGACCTCGACCGGATGCGCCCGCAGGGCTTCGCCGTCCTGCTCGACCTGCTGCTGCGCCATCCCGGGCTGCGGATCGCCGAGGCCGGTTTCGCCGCCGGGCCGCGCAACGCCGGCCGGTCGAAGGCCTCGTTCGGCCAGGGCGTGGTGTTCCTGCGGCATCTCCTGCGGCTGCGCCGCCACCGGCTGGCCGGGCAGCTGCGCCACCGTACGGGAGGCTCGCGGCTGCGCGAGCTCGGCCGCATGGTGGCCTTCGGGCTGGTGGGCCTGTCCGGGCTGGGGGTCAACACGGCCGCCCTGTGGGTGCTGTACGACCGGCTCGGCCTGCACCACCTGCTGGGGGTGTGCCTGGCCACGATCGCCTCGACCACGTGGAACTTCGCGCTCACGGACGCGGTCCTCTACCGGCGCGGGCCCGGTCGCGCGGCGAGGTTCTGGCGGTTCGCGCTGGTCAACGCGGGGCTACTGGTGCCACGGCTGCCGGTCGTCGAGATGTTGGTGCGGGCCGGGGTGAACGTGTACGTGGCCAACGTCGTCACGCTGTCGGCGCTCTTCCTGCTCCGTTTCCTGATCAGCGACCGGGTCATCTACGGCGCGGACGCCCAGCGGCGCGACCCCGTACGGACACTGGTCGACCTCGGCCCTCCCCTGGCGTCCCGGACCCGCTACGCGTACCTTCCGTATCGGTATGACGTGTGGGGGCTGGTCCGCATCGGGTCCCAGATCATGCTGCCCGAACTGGAGTACTTCCGGGCGCCCCGGCTGGGCGCCGACCAGGTCGACATCACCGTGCGGGTCGGCGACGTCGGCGGTCGGAGACCACGCCACCGCGCCACCATGACCCGCCACGTGGGCCACGACGTGCTCCGCTACGAAGAGCATCTGGGCCGCCTCGGCGCCAACTTCCGGCTGGAGCTCGGCCCCGTGACCGACGTCGTCGTCGGCCCTCTGCTGGCGCACTCGCCGCACGTCGTCTACACCAACATCGTCGAGGCGCTGCTCCGCTTCACCCTCGTGTCACGCGGCCACATGCTGCTGCACTCGGCGACCGTCAGCCTCGACGGAGTCGGGATCATGCTGTCCGCGCTCACCGACACCGGGAAGACGGCCACCGTTCTCCACCTCGTCCGCGACCACGGCGCGGTCTTCCTGTCGGACGACATGACGGTGATCGACGCCTCCGGGAGGGCGTACGCGTTCCCGAAGCCGCTGACGATCAGCTCGCACACGCTGCGTGCCGTACAGGCCGAGGATCTGACGCCGCGCGAGTGGCGGCGGCTGCGCTTCCAGAGCCGGCTGCACTCCAAGGGCGGCCGGTCGCTGGCGCTCCGGCTGGCCAGGTTCAATTTGCCGATCATGGGCATGAACGCGCTCGTCCAGATGATCGTGCCGCCGCCCAAGTACAGCGTGGACCGGCTCGTGCCGTGCCGGATCGGCGACTCGGCCCAGGTCACCGAGCTGTTCGTGATCGAGCGCGGCCCCTCTGGCGAGACCGCGCTCGACCCGGCGGACGCCATGGAGCGCCTGCTGCGCAACACCGACGACGCGTACGGCTTCCCGCCTTTCAGCCACCTCGCCACCGCGCTCGGCTACGAGCGGCTGCGCGAGCAGGAGCGGGAGATCCTGTCCGGCTTCCTCGCCGGGGTCCGGGGCCGGGTGGTCGCGTCCGACCGATTCGGCTGGTCGGACGCGATCCGTGGTCACTTGACCAGACTGTAGAACGTGTCGGCGATGTTGCCGTAGCCGTGGCCCTTCGGCAGCCACACGCCGGGCACGTTGGCGATCCATGAGCGGGCGACCACGTCCCACACGGTGCGCGGCCAGCCGTACGGGGTGTCCTCGGTCCAGTCGTTGCACCGCCAGTCCTTGCAGACGTCGGCCAGCTTGAAGCCCCAGGTCCCGTAGTTAAGCTTCATCTTCAGGTTGAGGGTTTGGTTGACCAGCACCGACTGCTTGGCCTGCGACTTGCCGTCGTCGCCGAGCAGCCAGGCCACCACGGCGGGGTTGTACCAGTTCATGCCGAGCAGCGTGGTCTTGCCGGCGGCCGCCAGCTTGATCCCCCCGGTGACCTGCGGCATGTAGAGGCCGGCCGAGAGCAGGCCCTTGAGCATGCACGCGATGTCGGCGCCCGTGGGCGTGATGCAGCCGTAGACCTCCTGCGCGCCGATGCTGATCGTCACGTAGCGGACCTTCGCCCCGTACTTCTTCAGGAACGCGCGCGCCGCCCCGAGCTGCGAGCTCGCCCCGCTGTACGAACACGACCCGCCGCTCACGAACGAGTGCGCCGTCTCACCGATGCAGCCGAGCTTGACCAGCTGCAGGTTGGGGTCGGCGGCCTTGAGCTTGGCGTACAGCTGGTCGGCGTAGCCCTCGGACGTCGCGGCCACCGCGTTGCCCGCACCCACCGGCTGCGCGCCGACCGAGAGGGAGTCGCCCAGCGCGAGGTAGTACGTGGTGTCGGCGGCGTGGGCCGACGGCGCCACGAGCGCCAGCACGGCCGCGATCAGAACCGCGGAGATCGTCGTTCGTCGGGGCATGCGTCGGTCCCTCCAAGCAGTGAGGGCACAGACGCTAGCCCCACCCCACCCCCGCCAATAGCGCCCCAGAACACATTTCTATAGCTCAACTTTGTCGCTATTGCGGAGATTTCGACGTGCTCAAGGGGCGTGGAACCGGGCGGAACGCCAGAGGGGTGGGATCTGAATCGACTGTGGGAGGTATCGCGTGAACGTACGTCGAGCCATTGTGGCGGGGGCCGTCACCGGGCTGGTCTGTGCCGGCGCTCTCGTCGTCTCCAGCGCGGCCCAGGCGCTGCCCGTCAACGGGTCGTGCGGCGTCTACAACGCCAACCTCCGGTACGACCGGGCGGGGCTGAACCGCGCACACGCGAGCGGCGACCAGCATCTGATCAACTACTATCGCGAGCAGTACAACAACGACTACCTCGACGCCTACCGCGCCGGCTGCGTCTGACCGCGGCAGCGGGCTGAAGAGGCCTAGGAGGGTTCGGGGGCGCCGAAGGCGGCGGCTTTGAGGCAGAACGACGGACCGGCCGGGGTCACGCGCAGGCCCTGGCCGGCTCCGGGGTGGGGGAAGTAGACGACCCGGCTCTGCGGGGCGGCCGGCAGGTCGAGGTGGATGTTGACGGCGCCGAGGGCCACGTCGACGGCGGCGGGCGCCGTGGAGGTGTAGCCGAGGGCGGCGACGCCCTCTGGGCCGCCGGCCGACTCCACGGGGAAGGTCACCGCGCCGTCCTTCAGCGGGTAGCAGCGGCTCTTGGCCGTGTCGAAGTAGCCGAAGACCCGCAGCATGGGCACCAGGCGGCCGACGTCGTCGAAGACGTACGGCTTGGCGGTGAGGCCGGGGTCCTCCAGGCGCGCCGGATCGGCGGCGAGCGGGGCCAGCAGGTGGGAGCTGAGCCGCCGGTTGCCGTTCCAGGGCAGGACGGCGTAGTCGGGCAGCGGCCGGGCGTAGACGGTCGCGTCGGCGGGGAGCGTGCCGATGGTGGCCCGCACGTTGTCCATGTAGGCGCGGATGCGGTCGGCGGCGACGAGGGTCTTGCCGTAGGCGTTGACCGAGTAGAGCGACAGCCCCACGAACACGACCGTGACCAGGGCCGTGGCGAGCGGCATGGCCTCCGGCCAGGGCTTCCGGTAGGGCTCGCGCTCGTCGCGGAGCGGGAGCATGGCGAACGCCAGGCAGATGGCGAAGACGATGGCCGCGTCGGCGACGTAGCGGGTCTCGGTGCCGACGAGGGAGGTGTAGCGGCCGCGGGCGAGCACGGTCGGGAACGCGTCGGCCGCGAGCACCCAGAGCGCCGCGATGACCCAGGCCCGCCAGGCGTGCCGCCGATAGAGCACGGTCAGCGCGACGACGAGCACCAGCGCGATCCAGGCCGCGGCGATCATCACGGGCGGCGGGTCGGCCAGGCCGCCCGTGCCGGCGAGGCCGCCCCACTGCACGGGGCCGCCGACGACGCCAGTGGGGAACGTCCGGCCCAGCATCCAGCCGAGCAGCCCGACCGTCACGTCGGCTTTCGGCGCCCCGGCGCCCTCGTCGCCGGCCGTGCCCTGCTGCAGGACGTAGAGCACGGCGTACGCGGCCAGGACGGCCCCGTAGACGGCCCACACGCGGGTCCGCAGCTCGCGCAGCACGGCGCGCAGCCACGGCCCCTCACGCAGGAAGGCCGTGGACACGGCGAAGGTGAGGAGCGGGACGAACACGCCCTTCGTCGAGAAGGCCATGCCGACCAGGGCCCACGCCAGCCCGCGCCAGGCATGCCGCCGCTCCCCCGTCCGCATGTACGTCACGTGCGCGGCCAGCGAGAAGGCGATGGCGACCTGCAGCGGCACGGCGTTCAGGGCGGCGGACCACCAGCTCAGGGCGGGCACGGTCAGCGGCGAGAAGCAGTAGACGGCCAGCGGCACGAGAACGCCCGGCCGGTCGCCGAACGCCCGGCGGAGCAGCACCAGCAGCCCGGCCGAGGCGGCCCCCTGCAGGGCCAGCATGACGCCCGCCACCAGCGTCCAGTTGTACGCGGCGATCCGCGACAGCGCCCACACCAGCGCGAGCGCCCCCGGCATCAGGTGCCCCTTGTGCACCCGCATCAGGTAGTCCCAGGTCAGGCCATGCTCGTACGCGTCGCCGACGAACAGGAAGTCGTCCTCGATGAAGTACGACTTGGCCATCACCGCCGTCTTGATCAGCAAAGACACCGCGATGATCAGGCAGCCGACGAGGACCACGGGACCCCAGCGGAAACTGACGCGCACAGAGATCGTGGCCGGCTGCTCCTGCCGCACTTCGGTCATGGCATCTCCCTGCACACTGCAACAGGTTCTATATACTCCGCCACGTGGAGACGCAGGGAACATTTCGCCCAAATCTGGCACGCTCGGTGCGGCTGCTGAGCGCGTTCCGGCTTGAGCAGACCGACCCGGCGTACTTCTACGGCCTGCTCGCCCGCGACACGGTCGCCCAGCTCGGCACCTACACCGACCTGACCGGCAAGCTCGTCGTGGACGTGGGCGGCGGCCCCGGCTACTTCGCCGAGACGCTGCGCCAGGCCGGCGCGCGCACGGTCTGCGTCGACTGCGACGCCGGCGAGATGACCATGCGCGACGGGGTCATGCCCGAGGGCGCCATCCTCGGCAGCGCGCTCGGCCTGCCGCTTCGGACCGGCTCCGTGGACGTCTGCTTCTCCTCCAACGTGCTGGAACACGTGCCGGACCCGGTCGCCATGGCCGACGAGATGGTCCGGGTGACCAAGCCCGGCGGCATCGTCTACCTGTCGTACACGGCCTGGCTGTCGCCGTGGGGCGGGCACGAGACCTCGCCGTGGCACTACCTCGGCGGGCACCGCGCCGCGCGCCGCTATGAGCGCCGCCACGGCAAGCGGCCCAAGAACGTGTACGGCGAGAGCATGTACGCCGTGTCGGTGGCCGAGATGATGGCCTGGGCGCGCCGCCAGAAGGGGGCCGAGCTGCTCGACGCGCTCCCCCGCTACCATCCCCGCTGGGCCCGCCACGTGGTCCACCTACCTGGGGTCCGCGAGTTCGCGACGTGGAATCTCCTGCTGGTCCTCCGCAAGCGCTGAAACCGACGGCGGCCGGCGGCGCAGCAGGAGCACACCGGCGGTCACCAGCGCGGCCAGCCCCACCACGCCGCTGCCGATCGGCAGTCTGACCCGCGCCGTGGTGATCCACGAGGTGTAGCCGTACGCCTCGCCCAGGTTGACGGCCACCTCCTCGTCCGGCGTGCGGAGGTCGGCGCTGAGCGCGACCAGGCGCTCGACGCCGTCGGCCGTGCGGAAGCTCTGCCGAAGGTTCTCCTCGGACTTCACGATCACGCCGCTCTCCGGCTCGACCCAGAGCGTCCGGTCCTCCTGCGACCAGCGCGTCACCCGGTAGGAACGGCCGGCGTCCAGCCCCATCAGCCGCCCCGGCACCGGCACGTCGGCCGAGGCCACCTGCGCGGCCGGCACGTGCTGCGTGTAGCGGTAGACCGTCACGCCGGAGATCTGCTCGGTGCCCGCGTACGTGATGGGCAGCGACCGCTTGGTCAGCGCGTCGAAGTAGTCGTACGCCCGGCGGGCCGCGCCGAACGGCCACCGGAAGATCAGGCCCTGGGCCCGGACGGCGCTGTCGCCGTCGACGTAGGCCCCGCAGCAGTCGAGGATGGCCCCGCTCCGCCGGTCGATGCCGAGCCGGAGCTCGTTGTAGCCGATCCGGTCGCCTTCCAGCGTGGTCAGCGAGCTGAACTGGATCCACACGGCCCGCTCGCCCGTGCCGGCGCTCCCGTCGGAGTTGAGCGCCCGGGTGAGCACGACCGGGCCGGTGCGCAGGCGGGCCGTGGAGGGGTCATAGAAGGTGGCCGACCTGGCGTACATCCGGCTGATGGTCGCGCGGTCGGCCTGCGCCTTGAGCAGCCGTGGCGCCACGACGGCGCGCATCAGCGGCGAGAACACCAGCAGGAACGCGCCGAACCCGGCAAGCCCGAGCGCCAGCATGCGCCGCACCTCCGGTTTCATGTCGCCACCGGGTCGCCGGCCGTCACGTCGCCGAAGCACACCCCCGCCGGAGGCGCGGCGAACCGCACCTGCGCCGGCCGGGCCGGAATCAGGATCCGGCCGAGGCCCTCGTGGATCCGGACCGTGTAGGCGCGATCGCCCACGTAGAGGATGACCTGCTGCTCCGAGGACGACGAATAGCCGACGCGGACGACCGATCCCCGGGTCGGCGGAACCGGGATGGTCACGTCGGAGCCGGCGGACGGGAAGCAGCCGCCGAGGGCCTTCACCCGCTCGCCCAGGACCTCCGCCCTGACGAGGTCGCCCCGGTCGTTGAAGACCAGCGCGTCCGCCGACGGCGCCGGATGCCACAGCGTCTCCCGCCGCGCCGCCGTCGCCAGCGGCGCCACCACATGCGACGTCATGTCGTACGTCGTGTCCGAGAGCTTGACGATCTCCCCCGGCGCGAGGCGGTCGAGGATCACCGCGTCCGCGGGCGCGGCGCGCAGCGCGTTGCGGGCGTGGCCCAGATAGGCGTACGTCCCCGGGTTGCCGAGGTAGCTCGAGAACAGGTTGATCGAGGCCAGGGATCCGACGACGAACCCGCCGAGCAGCAGGCCGCCCGCGCCGGACAGCGCCTCGCGCGACAGGATCCGCCGGTAGGGCTCCGCCTCGCCGCGCAGCGGCAGCAGCGCGAGCCCGATCGCCAGCGCCAGCACCGGCGCGGCGTCCGAGACGTAACGGGTCTCCATGCCCTCGAACGCGCCGAGCACGTGCACCCGGCCGTAGTAGACCGGCACGACGTCGGCGACGAGCAGGTAGCCGAACAGGAGCGCCCAGGCGCGCCCGCCGTGCCGCCGATGGCGCACGGTCACCACCAGCAGCAGCACCGCGACGGCGAGCGCCGTCCAGACCAACAGGGCGGGCGGCGCGGCGACGGCCTTGTCGAGCCCGGAGAACCACCGCCACGGCCCGCCGAGCAGGCTCGGGACGAACGTGTCGAACAGCAGCCTCTTCACGAACCCCACGCCGTCGGACAGCGAGGGCCAGCCGGTCATGTCGTGCGTCGTCCGGGCGCCGATGACGTAGACCACGGCCCACACCGCGAGGGCCGAGCCGTAGAGGGACCAGGCGAAGGCATGGCGGCGCAGCGCGTCCCGCCAGCCGGCCGAGAAGTAGGCCGCGGTCAGCGCGAACAGCAGCAGCGGCAGCGCGACGGCCTTCAGGAACGAGCCGAGCCCGACCAGGATCCACACGGTGGCCAGCACGGCGTGCAGCCGCCGTCCCGTGCGCAGGTGCAGCACGTGCTCGCTGATCGCCATCGGGATCGCCAGCAGCAGCGGCGCCACGTTGAGCGCGGCCGACCACCAGGTCAGGGCCGGCAGCGTGAACGGCACGAACAGATACACCGCGAGCGGCACGAGCACGGCCGGACGGCGGCCGAACAGCACGACCAGCATCCGGTAGACGGCCACCCCGGAAAGGGTGAACAGCACGAGCCCCGTGCCGGCCGCGAACCCCCAGCTGTAGGGCGCGGCCCGCGTGGTCAGCCAGGCGAGGGCGAAGCCGACCGGCATGAACTGGCCGTAGTGCACCCGGGTCAGATAGTCCCACGACAGCCCGTTTTCGACGGCCCGGGCGGCGTAGTCGAAGTCGTCGTCTTTGAAGTACGCCAAGGAGACCACCTCGGCGCGCCACCACAGCTGAAGGACCAGCAGCACGAGCGCGGCCAGCGGCACGGCGTTGCGCCGGGCGAACCCCGCCCATCCGGCGAGCCGGTCGACGCTCCCGGCGGGCAGCGTGATCCGGACCGTGCCGCTCGGTGTCACCCTGGTCACCGTACTCCCGAAAGACTGCGGTCGGGGATGAGGTCGTCAGCCGGCACGACTACCCGCCTGACCGGCCGATCCACCTCTGGAATCGCCCCGAGAAGACAGGCCAGCAGCGGCAGGCAGAGCAGCTGCGGCACGAGGTCGGTCAGCACGCGGCCGCCCACATAGGCGCCCGTGGCGAGGCTCACCCCGGCGAGCGCGAAACAGGCGAGCGCGACCGGAGGCCCGGACGCCCAGCGCGCCAGGCGCATCAGCGGCCCGAGCCGGACGTGCTCGGCCGCCCCCAGCTGGGCCGCCCACGCGCCGGCGGCCGTCAGCACGGTCAGCACCGCGATCCCGGCGAGGCCGCCGACCCAGAAGCCGTAGAGGGCCGCGACGGGGATCAGCCAGAGCGCCCTGATCTTCCGCGGCGCCGCCTTCAGGACCGGCACGGGAGCACGCGCCGGCACGAACGCGGCGACCAGCACGAGCAGCACCAGCAGCGCGCCCACGCCGAGCGCGGCCTGATAGGGCCGGTCGGGGGCGTAGGTGAGGGTGACGATGCCCGAGGTGCCCGCGGGGAGCAGGTAGCCCTGCCGCCAGCCGTCCAGCCGGACCGGGCTGAGCGCCCTGCCGCCGACCTCGGCCCGCCAGCCGGTGTTGTAGTTCTCGTTGACCACGAGATAGGAGGCGGCGGCCACGTTGACCTTCACCTTGCGCTCGCTGTCGCCCCAGGACTCGACGGCCGCCTTCTTCATGGTCACCGTGGCCGCCTGGGCGGCGGCGCGCGGCCGCAGGACGGCGGTGTCGATCCGGTAGCCGTCTCCCGGCCGCGCCGACAGGCGGGCGTCACCGGCGATGACGTGCACGGGCTCGCAGGCGCGATAGCTGACGGGCCGGCCTTTGATCACGTCGTCGAGCGTGCCGCCGTCGATCGTGGTGTCCACCGGAACGTTGTCGATCTTCAGGGTCGGCCCGTAGCCGCACGGCAGCAGGAGCGGGAAGGAGCTGAGCGCGCCGAGCTTGCGCACGCCGGGGATCGTGATCTCGTTGACCTGGATGGCGCGTGAGGCGGGCGCGGTGAACTCGATCGCCAGCGTGCTCGTCGTCATCGACGGGAACGTCACCCAGCCGTCGCGGCCCACCCAGCCGCCCCGCGTGTCATGGTCTCCGCGCACGGTGACCTGGACCGGCGGCGGCCCCTGGAACGAGTCGGGGAAGGTCACCTTGATCCGCGACAGCGTGGCCGGCTGCGCCAGCCGTACGTTCAGGGTGGGGTGCTTGTCGAACGGCGAGGCGTACCAGATGGTGCCGGCGTCGCCGTCGAAGGCCGAGCGGCCCATGGTCGGCGCGTCCTCCAGCACCGTGGACGACGCGGTGACCTTCACCGGGTCGCCGGGAAGCGAGGTGAGCCGCTCGATGGCGGCCTTGTCGGTCAGCACGGCCTGCCCGCTGAGCGACCACTCGCCCGCGGCGTAGGAGACGAAGGAACGGGTGAAGCCGTAGCCGTCTTCGCCCAGCACCCCGAGCCGCCCCGAGCACGCCCACGCGAACGAGCCGCGCATGCACGGGGACACGTAGCCCTCGCGGCTGAAGGACCACGTGGCGTCGCCGCGCGGGTCGTTGGGCGCGCCGGGCACGGCGATGCTGCGCTCGGGCACGACCTGGGGGACCGTCAGCTCCAGGATCCCGACCCGGTTGCCGAGGACGCTCTTTCCCGCGGTCTTGGTGACCGTGATGCGGATCTTCGCGGTGCGCCCGGCCGGGAGCGTCAGCCGCTGCGGCTGGTTGGTCGACCGCACCGTCTGGCGGACGGTTCTCGCGTCCGTCGTGATGGCGACCTCGGTGGGCTGCGGGCCGAGATAGGACTGCTCGAACGAGGCCTCCACGTACGGCACGGCCGACGGCTGGGTGAGCCGGACCTCCAGCCACTCCCCCACGGCCCCGTTCCAGCCGTTGGATCGCCAGCTGGTCCTCCGGTCGCCGTCGAGCGCGGCGAACGGCTGATGGCCGGGGTCGCGCGAGCCGGGCATGGCATCGACGCCGGCGTCCGACGACGAGGCCGACACCCCGGCGATCTCGAACAGCCGGGACGTCGACTGGAACGACTGCCACGCCGGATCGGACAGGTCGGTGCCGGGGTCGGGGTCGTCCGCGCTGAGCGTGGGCCCGGCCGTCTGGCGCAGGTCGCTGTAGGCCACGCCGCGCTTGCGCAAGGTGTCGGTGACGATCGTGTCGGCGGCCGGAATCCGGAGCGCGCCCGGGTCGTCGCCGACGATCACCGGCCGGTCGTCGGTCAGCAGGCCCTGCTCGGCCAGGTTCAGCACGGCCTCGGGCGCCCCGCCGACCCGCAGCGGGCGGCTCGCGTCGACCGTGCCGGCCAGCGGGGCCGGGTCGGCGACCTGGTAGATCTCCAGCGCGAAGTAGGGCTGGTCGAGCCAGGCCGAGGCGTCCGGATACTCGGCCATGCCGACGCCGGGGCCGAAGCGGGCGGCCAGGGTGAGCCCCGGCGAGTCGGCCAGCGCCTGGTGCACGCGGGCCGGCCAGGCCGCGCCGATGGTCCGGCGGTCGAGGTCGTTCCGGATCACCAGGTATTTCACGCCGTAGCGGCGGAGCGTCGCGGTGAGCCCGACCGAGCCCTGCCCTGAGGAGAAGCGGTCGTCGATGGCGGCGAGCAGGCGGGCGTTGCCGGCCGAGCCCCACGGCACGATCGTGTGCGTGGCCCAGCGCGCCGTCAGCAGCGGCTGCATGGGCTCGTCGAGGGGGCGGCCCCACAGATATTCGCCGCGCTTGGAGCCGGGCAGCGCGAGCACCATCCCGTCGCCGGCGTTCTGGTCGAGCCAGCGCGTGGCCTGCGTCCAGTAGTCGGGGATGGCGGCGAACGAGCCGGCCGACGCCAGGCCCTGCGTGAGGATCGGCAGGCAGGTGGCGGCCAGCAGGCCGGAGGCCACGGCCGCGCGGCTGACCTTGATGGTGGCCGCGGCCAGGCCGAGCATCAGCGGCAGCCGGATGAGGCCGTCGAACTTGTGCAGATTGCGGAAGGGCGCGAGCGCGCCGTCGAGCAGGTCGCGGGTGGAGCCGCTGAGCGGCGCGGTCAGCTCGCTCGCGTGTCCCGCGGCCACCACGGCCACCCCGATCAGCAGGGTGATCACCAGGAACGACCGCTCGGGAGGCCCGTCGCCGCCCCGCCTGACCAGGCCGTAAAGGCCGAGGCCGGCAAGCAGCACGCTGACCGTGATCAGCCAGGGCTGGGTGGCCTGCTGGTAGGCGACCTCCAGCCATGGCGCCCCGTCGACCTGCAGGAAGGCCAGCCAGCTGGAGGTGCCGCGCAGCACGTTCGTGAGCGAGGTCACGCCGGTCGTGGCCGAGGCCGTCTCGATGTACGGCAAGAACGAGAAGACGTACTTGCCGAAGATGAACAGCGGGACCACCCACCAGAACGCGGCGGCCGCCACGCAGCCCGCCCACCAGGCGAGCAGGCGACGCCGGCGCGGCCCGGGGGCGCGGGTCAGCAGGTAGATCAGCGGCACGGCCAGCGCCGCGAGCTCGGCGGCCGCGTTGACGCCGCCGCAGAACAGGAACGCGACCGCGGACAGCGCCGCCGCGCGCCGCGGGCTCAGGTGGGTCTTGACCAGCGGCAGCATGATCCACGGCAGCACCGCGGTGGGCAGGAACTCCGAGGAGTTGATGCCGATCAGCGCCTGGGCGTGCGGGGCCAGCGCGTACGCGAGGCCGGCCAGCAGCCGCGAGTTGGGGGTGCCGATGCGCATGGCGCGGGCCAGCTGGACGACGCCGACGAACGCGGCGCAGAGGACGACCGACATCCACAGCCGCTGCACGTTCCACGCCGGCATCTCCAGCTTGAGCCAGAGCGTGTAGAACGGTCCCATCGGGAACAGGTAGCCGTACGCCTGGTTCTGCAGGTGGCCGAAGTAGGCCGAATCCCACAGATGCAGCGCCCGGCCGAGGAACGCGACGGGGTTGACCGCCATGTCGAGTTTGGTCTCGGAGATGATCTTGTCGGTCGCCGTGTTGAACGCGATCGCGCCGAGGAGCAGACACCCGGCGACCATCCGCAGCCGATGCCGTACGCGTTGACTGTAGGAGTCAGTGGGGCTGGTGGTGTCAGGGCGGGCTGCCATCTGGGAGAACCAGTTGGCAACGGTCACCGGCGTGCTCCAGACAATTCCTCGGCGATGAGTCGAGTAATCGTACTGCCAGTATTTCCCCAGGTGAACTCCGCTGCCCAGGCCCGGCATGCGGCGCCCACCTCGGCCCTGCGGACCGGGTCGGACAGCTCCTTGAGCGCCAGGCCGACCACGTCGGACAGGTTTTCGCCGTCGCGCACCAGCCACCCGGTGACCCCGTGCTGGACCGAGTCGCGAAGGCCCGGCACGTCGTAGGCGACGGTCGGCACGCCGAGTGCGGCGGCCTCGATCACCGTGAGCCCCCAGCCCTCGAACTCGGACGCGGTGACGTTGAGCCGCGCCGACCCGAGCACGGCGTTCTTGTCGGCCTCGGCGAGGAAGCCGTGCAGGTGCACACGGCCCGTGGTGTCGCGCGCCGCCAGCTGGCCGAACTCGGGGCCGCGGCCGATGACGTGCACCCGGAGTCTCGGGTGGTCGGCGGCGAGCGCCGGGGCGAGATCCACCACGCGCTCGACCCGCTTGTGCCCCACCAGGCGGCCGACGAAGACGACGACCGGGCTACCGGCCGCCGCACCGCTGGCGACCGGCCGGACGGTCGGGCAGCCGTTCGGGATCACTTCGATCGGGCCCGGCCAGCGCAGCTTGCGCCGCAGTTCCTCGGCCGACGACCGCGACACGGTGACGGTGGTGCACCGGCGGTAGACCAGCCGGGCCACCGGGCCTTCGATGAAGCAGCCGATCCGCGCCAGCCAGCGCGGGAAGAAGGCGTAGAACTGCCGGTCGTGCACGTGGTGGACCAGCGAGATCACCCGGGTCTTGCGCCGCGCGACGAGCGGCGCGAAGAACGGGATGCCGTTCATGCAGTCGATGACCACGTCGAACCTGCGGCGGCGGACCAGCAGCCACAGCGGCACGAGCAGGTAGACGAGGTAGCGGTTGCCCATCCGGCGCAGCTCGATGCCGTCGACGTGGGCGGACCGGGGCTGGCCCGGCTCCCGCGCGGTCGCGAAGTGCACGCGCGCGCCCTGGCCGACGAGGTAGCGGCAGACCTGCCAGGCGTACTCCTCCGCGCCTCCCGCGGCCGCCTGCTGCGGCTCGCGGAAGTTCAGCAGCGCGACGCGGACTCCGGAAAGGGCCTGGTCGGCCTGCGGAGCCTCGGGCAGCTCGGTGAGCACGGGCGGTGCGGCAGGAGCTCCAGCTTGGGCGTTCGCACCGCGTGCGACCACAGCGACTCCTCCCGGAAAACAAGCGCACGGCGAAGCCGACCATCGTGCGCGGTCGATCAACTGGCCCGGCGGCGCCCGGGCGATTCGATTACGGCGTGCTATCCGTGCGGGCGTCCAGGCGCATCAACGGGTGCCGTAGTTGAAGATCGGCTTGTTGACCGGCTCAGGGCTGGACGAAGCCACGTTGATGACTGCCACCGAGGCGATACCGGCAAGCACGGCACCAATCACCAATGCGGCGAGCACCTTCAACACTGTGCCTCTCCCTCCAACGCGACGGAAGCGCAGTGCACAGAGAGTAGAACGTGATCCACGTCATAGGCCATAGAGTTGGTCAAACCGTGACAAATAAAGTTACTGTCCAGTATGGCGGATGATCTTGAGATCGACGCTGGTCAAAGGCGCAACAGAAGGAGGTTCTGGGAGGTCAGGAGCGACTCGGCGCCCGTCAGCCTTGACAGGAACGCGTTCTCATTAGAACGGTCTATCAGGACATAACGGATGCCCGATTCAACCAGTTGCGCGCGGACCGGACCGGTGGTCTCCAGCAGCGCGCCAACGCGGCGCGCCAGCGGATCCTCCGACGGCACGGTGATCGCTCCACCGCCTCCCGGCAGCCCGACCACGAGAGAATCGTTCCACACGACCCGCCGTTTGAAGAACTTGATAGACGGATCCAGCATGATCCGTCCGCTGTTCCATGGATACGCTCGGTAAGCGCTCCAGGGCAGCGTCAACAGAGCACCTGGCGTGGGGTCGCCGTCCACCACGCGCCGTACCACTTCCCAATCGGAGGGGTACGACACGGCGGCGATCCGGCCGAACGCCCCGAAGGCGAGCGTCGGCAGGAGCAGCACCGGAACCACGGCCGCACCAGGCAATCCGCCGACCAGGCGGGCGAAGCCGAGCGCTTCGAGCAGGGCCAGCGGAGCGATGTACGCCTGGCCGTCCCGCAGCGGGCCGAATCCGGGCCACCAGGTGATCAGCGCCCTCAGCAGGCCGGGAAGGAAGGCGCCGGTGAGGGCGATCAGCAGGCCGGCCGCCGCCGCGACCGCCAGCCCGCGCGCCCAGCGCTCCTCGCGCGTGAGCCGTACGGCTCCCCAGAGGGCGGCCAGGCAGACCAGCAGCCGGATCGCGGCGAGCGGCGCGAACCCCTGATCGGGCACGCCGACGTCGGCGTTCCAGATCCCGCCGAGGCCGAGCAGGCTGCCCAGCGTGCCGAACGGCCCGTCCGCCCGGGCCGCGAACGCGTCCACCCCCGCCGGATCGGTGGTCACCCGCGAGAGCAGCGCCGGGATCAGCCACGGCAGGCTGAGCACGGTCAGCCAGCCCGTCACCTCGGCCACGCGGCGACGGGACGTCCAGCAGGCCACCGGGATCAGGGTGAGCGCGCTGACCAGCATGGCCTGGAAGCCGCCGATGGCCGCGGGAAGCAGCGCCGCCGGCAGCCAACGCCGGCGGACCGTCGCGTAGACGGCCCACGGCAGGCCCGCGTATCCGAGCAGCAGCGCCCACTGCCCGAGCAGCAGCCGTTGCGCGAGATAGAGGTTCCACGCGTAGAACACGGCCGCCGCCAGCCGTCCTTTGTCCACAAGCGCCGCCGCGCCGGAGGCGGCGAGGACGAAGATCCCGAGCAGGATCAGCTTCTGGACGAGCTCACCCGGGATGACGTGGGACAGGACGGCCACGACGACATCACTCGGGATGGCCCGCGGCAGACCGCCCCGATCGGGCCAGATCGGCGGATCGGGCACGAAGACCATGTCATAGCGGAGGACGAATCCCCAGCCGAGCCCGCGCCAGATCGCGATCACCCCGAGCAGCAGACCGGCGAGGGCCGGGGCCGCCGCCCGGGACAGTTGACGCATGCGGTACAGGGTGCCGTATTGGACGGCCCAATCGTGGGCATCGAAGGTGTATGTCCCCGGACGAGATTGTGAAGTGGCTCACCGATCGGCCGCCGAAGGCAGGCGCCACGCGGATCCTGGCCATCGAAGGGCGGTCCGGCTCAGGCAAGTCGACGCTCGGCCAGGCCGTCGCCGCGGCGCTCGGCGCGCCGCTGATCCGGATGGACGACCTGTACGCCGGGTGGGACGGCCTGCTGCCCGGGATCGAGGCCCTGGTCAGCCAGGTCCTCGAGCCGCTGGCCAAAGGACGGGACGCCCACTACCGGCGCTACGACTGGCGGCTCGACCGCCACGCGGAATGGGTGGACGTGCCGGCCGCCCTCGACCTCGTGATCGAGGGCGTCGGCGCGGGGGCCCGGCAGGCCATGCCGTACCTCGCCGGGTTGATCTGGACCGAGGCCCCCGACGTCCTGCGCCGCGAGCGCGCCCTGGCCCGCGACGGCGGGATCTACCAGTCCAACTGGGACCGCTGGGCCCGCCACGAAGACTCCTACTACGCCGCCGACAACGTCCGCTCCCGCGCCGACCTGATCATGGAGACCTAATCTCTCGGCAGCCCGAGCATGCGTTCGGCGATGATGTTGAGCTGGACTTCGGTCGTGCCGCCGTAGATGGTCATGGCGCGGGTGGCCAGCACGGCGCGGTTCCAGTAGCCGGCGTCGCCGAGCTTCCAGTCGGCGGCGGTGACGGCGGCCGAGCCGAGCAACGTCACGGCCGACTCCGCCACGTGCTGCGCGTGTGAGGTGGACAGCAGCTTGCGCACCGACGCGTCGGCGCCCGGCTCGGCCCCGGCCAGCTGCTTGAGCGTGACCCGCAGCGACAGCGCGTTGATCGAGTGGCCCTCGCAGATGACCTCGGCCAGCTCGACCCGCTCGACCGGGCCGAGCTCGCGGCCAAGCCGCGACACCAGCCCGAGCAGGTCGGGCACGGACGAGCCCGTGCCGCCGCTGTTCGACGACAGCGAGACCCGCTCGTTGGACAGCGTGTTGCGGGCCACCTTCCAGCCCTGGTCCACCTCGCCGACCACCAGGTCGTCCGGCACGAACACCCCGTCGAAGAAGACCTCGTTGAACAGGTTCTCGCCGGTCATCTCGGTGAGGGGGCGCACGGTGACCCCGGGGGCCTTCATGTCGACAAGGAAGTACGTGATGCCGTCGTGCTTGGAGCCCTCGCTGGAGGAACGGGCGATGCAGATGCCCCACTCGGCCACGTGCGCGACCGACGTCCAGATCTTCTGCCCGGTGAGGCTCCAGCCGCCCTCCACCTTCTCGGCCTTCATCTGCAGCGACGCGAGGTCGGATCCGGCGCCGGGCTCGGAGAACAGCTGGCACCAGATCATCTCGCCGCTCAGCGTCTTCGGCAGGAAGCGCTCCTGCTGCTCGGGCGTGCCGTACGTGGCGATGGACGGGACCACCCACGCGCCGATGATCATCTGCGGCATCTTGATCTTGGCGGCGCGGATCTCCTGGTGGATGATGACCTGCTCCAGCGGACCGGCTCCGCGGCCCCAGGGCCTCGAAAGGTGCGGCATGACGAATCCGGCCGCGGCGAGCGCGCGCTTGCGCTCCTTGTCGTCGGACAGCGCGGCGATCTCGGCCAGCTCGGCGCGGATCTCGGCGCGCAGCGGCTCGGCCTCCTCGGGCAGGTCGAGGATCATCTCCCGGGTCACCCCGCCCAGGGCGAGCCCGGCGACCGACTCGGCCCACTCGGCCGACGCGCCGAGCAGGGCGCGCAGCGTCAGCGCGCGCCGGTAGTAGAGGTGGACGTCGTGCTCGAAGGTGTAGCCGATGCCGCCGAAGGTCTGGATGGCGTCCTTCGTGCACTGCACGGCCGCGTCGGGCGCGACCACACCGGCGATCGCCGCCGCGTACGCGAGTTCGTCGCCGGAGGCCCGGGTGGCGTCCCACACCGTGGCCCGCGCCTGCTCGAGCGCCACGAGCATCCGGGAGAGCTTGTGCTTGATGCCCTGGAACTGCCCGATCGGACGGCCGAACTGGACGCGCACCTTGGCGTAGTCGGCCGCCGCGGTCACCGCCCAGGAGGCCACGCCGACCGCGTCGGCGCCCAGCAGGATGGCGGCCAGATTGAGCACGTCAGGGCCCTCGAGCCGGTCGAGGACCCGCTCGGCCGGCACGACCACGCCGTCGACCGACACCTTGGCCACCGAACGGGTGAGGTCGAGCGAGGGCAGCGCCTCGACCGAGGCCTGTGCCGCGTCGATGGCCACCCATTCCTCGCCCTGGTCGGTGCTCACCGGAAGGACCAGGACGTCGGCGAGCGCCCCGCCGAGCACGGGCTCGGCCACGCCGGTGATCGTGAGCACGCCTTCGTCGCGCGCGCCCCGGATGGATCCGGTGAGCGCGACCGCCCCTGTCAGCGTGCCCTCGGCGAGGCCGGGCAGCAGCTCGGCACGGGCCTTGCCGTCCGACGCCTGAATGGCCGCGCTGGCCAGCACGGTCGGCACGTACGGCCCCGGCGCCACCCGCTCGGCCAGCGCCTCGACCGCGACCGCGGTCTCCAGCAGGCCGTATCCGGAGCCGCCGTACTCCTCGGGCAGGTGAAGACCGAGCAGGCCCTGCTCGGCGAGCCCGGGCCAGAAGGCGGGCCGTTCGCCGTCGCCCGCGCGCGCCACGCCCGCGGGGATGTTCCGATCAGCCCAGCCGCGCACCGACTCGCGCAGCGCCTCGTGGTCCTCGCTCAGCCCGATGCCCATATGACCCTCCAACTCAAGAGCGTTGCAGAACCATATTCTAGAACAAGAGTCGGCGCGGATGTCAGCCCGGGTTCGGCTCAGCGCCCGACGACAACGCGGCGGCGGCCCTATCCGCGCGAGCTCAGGGGCCTGGCCGTCCAGAGGAGCATGTCGAGGTCGCGGTAGAGGGGGGCATGGGTGCTGGGGACGCTGGCGAAGAGCATGGCGGGCTTGGCGCGGCCGTTGCCCAGCACGATGACGATGGCCGTCGACGTGCGGCGCTTACCGTCCTGCAGATAGCTGATCTTGTAGCCGAGCAGCCAGCCCATGCCGTAACGCGCCTGCTGGGAGGCGATCCAGGCGAACTTGGCGCCCTGCGGCTGGCGGTGGATCATCGTCCAGCGCACGGCTCGCTGCGCCGCCGCCCGATAGTCCGCGTACGTGGCGAGCTTCGCCGGCGCCACGCCGGGCAGCGGGCTCGAGACGATGACCGCCGCCCCGCTCTTCTGCGCGTACGCGAACGGGTCGGCCTTGGCCTTCTTCCACGGGCTACCGAACATGGCGTAGCTGATGCCCGACTTGGTGTCGCTCACGACCGAGGCGACGGTCGTGCCGGCGCCCGGGAAGACGGTCAGCGGCTTCGAGGCCGGCGCCTTCGGCAGGACGAGGGGGACCGGTGAGGGGCTGGCCGACGCGGCAGGCGACGACAGCGCCCCCGAAGGAGACTGCACCTGGGATGGTTTTGTCGCGTTCCGACTAGGTTCGTCGCCGCCGAACGCCGTGAAGAACAGGAAGATCGCTAGGACCGCGACCACACCAGCGCCGGCGGTGATGGCCACGCGCAGTCCCATGCGGCTGGGCTCGGGCGGCGGTGGCGGCGGCGCGAGGTTGGTGATCGGCTGCTCGACCCGCGGCAGCGGCGTGGTCGGGGCGTCGTAGGAACGGATGAAACGCGGTTCGTGCCCCCCTGGGGTCCCACGTCCGTCCGTCATGCCCGAAGAATAAGTCACAAACCGTGATCACGCAGGAGTGTCGAGCGCGACGGTGCTGGAATAGGCCCCACCCTCTGGATAGACAGTGTCGCGTGAAACCTCGGGTCATCAATCATGTGCGTCGGGCGACGACGACGCTGTCGAAACCGCAGCTGAGAGCGTCGAAGGCGCTTTTGTGGACGCTGTCGCTGGCGCTCGTCAGCGCGGCCGGATGCGGCACCAGGGCGCCCGGCGCGAACCCGGCGGCGACCGCCACCGCGACGCCGCCGGTCGCGGCCTCCGCGGAAGCCGGCGCCGAAGCCGTGGAAACCTCCTACGAACGGGTCATCCGCAAGGTGCTGCCCTCCATCGTGCAGATCACCACCGGAGAAGGGCTGGGCTCCGGTGTCATCTACGACTCCGCCGGGCACATCGTGACCAACGCGCACGTGGTGGGCACGGCGACGACGTTCGAGGTGACCCCGGCGACCGGCGGACCGGCCCGTAAGGCGACGCTGGTGTCGGCGTTTCCGGCCGGCGACCTCGCCGTCATCAAGGTGGACGACCCGTCCGGCCTGGTGCCGGCCACCTTCGGCGACTCGGCGAAGCTGCAGGAAGGCCAGATCGTGCTCGCCATGGGCAACCCGCTCGGCCTCACCGGCAGCGTCACCCAGGGCATCGTGTCGGCTCGTGGCCGTACGGTCGGAGGCCAGGATCAGGGCGGGCAGGCGGGCGCGGTCATCGCGGACGCCATCCAGACCTCGGCGGCGATCAACCCGGGCAACAGCGGCGGCGGCCTGGTCGACCTCGACGCCCATGTCGTGGGCATTCCGACGCTGGCCGCGAGCGACCCGGAGATAGGCGGGACGGCGCCCGGCATCGGCTTCGCCATCCCCAGCAACACGGTCACCGACATCGCCGGCCAGATCATCAAGAACGGCAGGGTGCTGAACAGCCATCGGGCCGCCCTCGGCGTACAGGTCGGCACCGCGGCCGGGCGGGACGGCCGGCCCATCGGAGCCCAGATCGGCGCTGTGCAGCCGGGCGGCGGCGCCGAGAAGGCGGGGATCAAGCCGGGCGACGTGATCGTCAGCGTCAACGGCACGGCGACCCCGACCGCGTCCGCGCTGAGCTCGGTGCTGGCCGAGCTGAAGCCCGGCGACCAGTGCAAGGTTGAGCTGCTCGAGCCGGAAGGGGGCACGCGCACGGTGACCGTCACCCTGGGCGAGCTGCCCGCCTGACGATTGCTACGGTCGTGGGGTGCGCAACAAACCTACGGCCGAATTCATCGCCGGACTCCCCAAGGCCGAGCTGCACGTCCACCACGTCGGCTCGGCCTCGCCCCGGATCGTGGCCGAGCTGGCCGCGCGGCACGAGGGTTCCACGCCCGTGCCCACCGACCCGGCCCGGCTGGCCGAGTTCTTCACGTTTCGCGACTTCGCCCACTTCATCCAGGTCTACGTGGCCGTCGTCGACCTGATCAGGACACCGGACGACCTGTGGGCTCTGATCCACGGCGTCGGCGGCGACCTGGCCGCGCAGCACGTGCGCTACGCCGAGCTGACGGTCACCCCTTACACGCATCTGCTGAACGGCTTCGCCCCCGACCAGTTCTGCGAAGTGATCGAGGACGCGCGGCGTCGCGTCGAGGCCGACTACGGCACCGTGCTCCGCTGGTGCTTCGACATCCCCGGTGAGCTCGGCGTCCCCGCCGCCGACGCCACCCTCGACATCAGCCTCAAGCAGCGCCCCGAAGGACTGATCAGCTTCGGACTCGGCGGGCCGGAGGCCGGGATCGACCGCTCGCTGTTCGCCCCGCACTTCGCGCAGGCGATCGCGGCCGGGCTCCATTCTGTGCCCCACGCCGGCGAGACGACCGGCGCTGACACCGTGTGGCACGCCATCCGCGAGCTCGGCGCCGAGCGCATCGGCCACGGCATCTTCAGCGCGGAAGACCCCGAGTTGATGGCTTATCTGGCCGAGCATGCCATCCCGCTCGAAGTCTGCCCGACCTCGAACGTGCGCACTCGGGCGGTCGCCTCGTACGCCGACCATCCGCTCCCCCAGCTGGTCGAGGCCGGAGTGCCGGTGACGATCAACTCCGACGACCCGCCCATGTTCGGCACCGACCTCAGCCGTGAATACGGCGTCGCCGCCGAATTGCTCGGACTCGACGAAGAAGGCGTCAAAGACGTGGCCCGCGCCGCTGTTCGGGCATCGTTCATGCCCGACAAGTCGGCCCTTCTCGCCGAGATCGACGCCTACGGCTCAGACGCCTGAGCCGTAGCGGCGGGATCATTTATTCGCAGTCCTCGGCCACGGTGATGAGGTACAGCACGGACACCTTGCCGTCTTCGATGTCGAATGTGTACGCAGCCTTCGGCTTGCCGGGGAGCTTGACCGTCCCCTGATGGGTGATCTTGTCGAACTTGATCTTGGGATAGGCCTTCTTCAGCTTCGTCTTCGTGGCGCCGACGCCGATGCCCTCAGGGGTGCGCGCCTTGCCGCTGACGACGATCCCGACGACCCCGAACTTCTTGGACGTGTACACGACCCTGTCGCGGTGGTTCTTCCACTCCCACAGGCTGCACTTCCCGTTGTCCGTGTGGAGCTCGTGCTTGATCTTCCCGGTGGCCTTGGCCTTTTTCACGCTCATTCCGAGCTTGATGCCGTCGTAGCCTTTCGGCCCGAAGGTGCCCTTGGCCTGAGCCGCCGCCGTCGTCGATGTCGTGGATGCGCCGCCCATGGCGCCCGCCTGAGCGGCGCCCGACCCGAGCCCTACGCAAATCAACGTACTTCCGACGAGCGTGTAGCCGATGCGAGCAAGAATTGCTCTCTGCATGCCGGTCTCCTTTTGCTTTCGGGGATTCCTACATGCACCGGCGTTCCATCCCGTTCCACGGGGCGCTACGTATTTTTGCGTAGGCGTAATTCTGCGTAGCCGAGGCGGCCGGCTCATTTAATTGCAGTCGTCTTTCACCACCCCGAGGTTCATTTGGTAGATCCTGCCGTCTTCGATATCGAACACATATTTAGCCTTCGGCTTGCCGCCGACCTTGAGAATGCCCTGGCCGCTGAGCTTGTCGAACTTGATCTTGGGATAGATCTTCTTCAGCTTCGCCTTCGTGGTGCCGAGACCGACACCCTGAGGGGTGCGCTCCTTGGCCGCCACGACGATCCCGATGACCCCCAGCTTCTTGGAGGTGAAGACCCCCCTGTCCGGGTGCTTCTTCCACTCCCACAGGCTGCACTTCCCGTTCTCCGTCACGGCCTCGTGGGTGATTTTCCCGGTGGCCTTGACCTTTTTCAGGCTCATTCCGAGCTTGATGCCGTCGAAACCTCTCGGCCCGAATGTGCCCTTGGCCTGAGCCGTCGTGGACGTCGTTTGCGTCGCGGTGGCGGTGCCCGCCTGAGCGGCCCCCGCACCCACTCCCGCGACGATCAACGCACTTCCGACCACTGCATAACCGACTCGCGACAGAAATGACTTCTGCACGTCCCGGCCCCCCTTTCTCGTTGAATATCCCCCTACCGGGCGAAGGCCCGGCTCAGAAGCATCACCACCCGGTGTGGAAGCGGCGTGGAATGGGGTGGAGCGCCCATGGAACGAGTGCGGACGGGCCGGGCGCACCAGGGATGCCGGCAGGTCAGAAGGGCGGCCAGGCTTTAACCAATGCCGGCGAAGAAGGCGCGGAGGTCGGCGGCGAGAGCCGCGGGCTGGTCCATGGCGAGGAAATGGTGGGCCGGCGGATTGTCCTCGGGCCAATGGACGATGGTGTTGTGCCGTTCGGCGAGGCGGCGGATGCCCGGCGGGCCGCTGTAGACACCGGTCGGCACGGCCTTCTGCCCCTTCGGCCAGCCGAGGCCGCCGGCCGTGTCATACATGGGCCACGACGACGAGCCGAAGGTGCCGGTGAACCAGTAGACGCTGAGGTTGGTCAGGAACAGGTCGCGGTCGATGGCCTCATCCAGCGGTCTGCCGCCGGCGTTGAACTCGTGGAACTTCTGGGTCATCCACGCCAGCGCGGCGAGCGGAGAGTCGTGCCAGCCGTACGCGAAAGTCTGCGGCGCGGCGCGGAGCAGCGCGTGATGGTCGACGCCGGTCGTCCAGTCCTGGCTCATCATCGCCGCGTATCCGGCTTGCTCGTCCTCTGTCATCTCGGGAAGGTCGTCCTGGGTCGGGAAGCCCAGCCCACTGATGACATAGACGCCGACGACATGGTCGGGAGCGATCGCGGCCACCTCCGGCGCGATGTAGGCGCCGAGGTCGCCGCCCTGCGTGCCGTACCGCTCATAACCGAGGCGGCGCATCAATTCGGCCCACACCCGGGCCGTACGCGCGACACTCCACCCGGGCTCGGATGGCGCCGCGCCGAATCCGAAACCGGGGACGGACGGCGCGACCACGTGAAATCCCTGCTCGGTGAGCGGGCCGATGAGGCGGGCGAACTCCACGATCGAGTTGGGCCAGCCGTGGGACAGGATCAGCGGCAGCGCGTTCGGCTGGGGCGATCGGGCGTGGATGAAGTGCACGTCCAGCCCGTCGATCGTGGTGACGTGCTGCGGGAAGTCGTTCAGCCGGGCCTGGGCGGCCGGCCAGTCGTAGCCGGTGCGCCAGTATTCGGCCAGGTCTTTGAGGTAATCCACGGGTACGCCTCGGCTCCAGCCGGGCCCCGGCAGCTGCGCCGTCCAGCGCGCCCCGACCAGACGTTTGCGCAGGTCGTCCTGGTCTGCCGGCGGGATGTCGATGCGGAACGGTCGGATGTCTTCGCTCATGGGATCCACGCTAGGACCCATCTAGGTCGGATCCTGTCCTACTTCTGCGGCATCCTGGAGCACATGAGCGATCCCTCGGCGCGGCTGCTGAGCCTGCTGTCGTTGCTGCAGACCCCGCGCGAATGGCCGGGCAGTGAGCTGGCCACGCGCCTCGGCGTCAGCGCCCGCACGGTCCGCCGCGACATCGAGCGGCTGCGCGACCTCGGCTATCCAGTGGAGGCCACGATGGGCGCCGAGGGCGGCTACCGCCTGGTCGCCGGCGCGGCCATGCCGCCGCTCCTGCTCGACGACGGCGAGGCGGTGGCCATCGCCGTCGGCCTCCGCATCGCGTCCGGGCACGCCGTCGAGGGCATCGACGAGGCGTCGGTGCGCGCGCTGGCCAAACTCGAGCGCGTCCTGCCCAGCCGCCTGCGCCACCGCGTCTCCGCCCTCGGCGCCGCGACCGTCCCCCTGCTCACGGGGTACGGCCCGGCCGTCGACCCCGCCACCCTGACCGCCCTCGCCACCGCCATCGCCGCCCGCGAACGCCTGCGCTTCACCTACCACGCCCCCGCCCCCCACCCCACACATGCCGCCCGCCCCACAGGTGCCGCCGCCTGCCCCACACCCAGCCCGCACCCCGCGCCCGACGCCCACGCCGCGCCCAGGCGTCGCCCCGCGCCCGACGGCGAGGCGACCCGGCGCTTGGGCGAGCCGCACCACCTGGTCGCGGCCGGCCGCCGCTGGTATCTGCTCGCCTTCGACCTCGACCGCGCCGACTGGCGCGTCTTCCGCGTCGACCGCATCGCCGAGGTCTCACCCACCGGTGTGCGCTTCGCTCCCCGCGAGCTACCCGCCCCCGACCCGGCCGAATACGTCGCACGCAGGCTCTACTCCCTCGCCCCCACCTACCGCGCCGTCGCCACCCTCCACGCCCCCGCCGACGACATCCTCCGCGCCTGGGGCACGTCCATCGGCGAGGTGACGCCCCTCGACGACCACACCTGCCACGTCGTCAGCCACGCCGACACCCTCGAGTGGCTCGCCTTCCGTCTGACCCTCCCCGGCTGCGACTTCGAAGTCCACGACCCCCCCGAACTCGCCGCCTACCTCCACAACCTCGCCACCCGGGCCCTCCGCGCCACCGCCAAGCGGTGAAATCCCTCTCGCCAAATGATCAGATAGACCGAGACTAGAGATCGCGTACAACCAGGGGCTGTCTTCTCTAGGCTGTCCCCGGAGGGAGGTGGCGGCCGATGGAGACGCGCCGGGGCAGTGCGCATGGCCTGATCGGCGATTTCCGGTACATCACTCCTCTCTACACCAAGGGGCAGGCCGCCGATCTGATCGATGTGCCGCGTCAGTCCTTCCGTAACTGGGCCGTGGGATACGCGTACAAGCGGATGGATGGCGTAGTCGTGGCGGCCGAGCCTTTGGTGACCACGGCGGGCGCGCACGGACCGACTGTCCCCTTCGTCGGCCTCGCCGAGGCGTACATGCTCGCCGCGTTCCGCAGTGCGCAAGTGCCCATGCAGCGGATCCGGCCTGCCATTCGCTGGCTGGAGGAGAACATCGGACTTGGTCAGGCGTTGGCCAGCGAGCGGCTGATGACCGATGGCGCCGAGGTGTTGTGGGACTTCCGGGAGCGGACGGATGATCCGGCGGAGCGTGAGGCGGTTGATGGCCTTGTCGTCGTTCGCAGGGGCGGTCAGCAGGTGTTTCGTCCGGTCGTACGTGACTATCTTCGGCGAGTCACTTACCAGGACGGGTGGATGAAAATGATCCATCTGCCGCAATACGAGCGGGTGGACGTGACCGTTGACCCATGGATCAACGGTGGTCAGCCGACCATCGCCCGCCGCGGGATACGCGTAGCGGATGTGCTCAGCCGTGTCAGAGCTGGTGAAGACCGACACGATGTCGCCGACGACTACGACCTCCATCTGAACGAGGTCGATGCGCTCGTCTCCCGGGCCGCCTAGGAGAGGCCAATGGCAGGCGAGGCGGCAGAGGCTGGGCTGAATTTCTTCCTCGACCGAGGCTTAGGCTCAAGGATCGTGCCCAATGCCCTGCGTGATGCTGGTTGGGTCGTGGAGACAATGGATGAGCGCTATGGAAAGGACGACTCACAGCGCATCGAGGACACTCAATGGATCGAGGAGGCCACTCTCCGCGGCGACATCCTGCTGTGCAAGGATCTAGCGATCACTCGCAATCCCGTTGAAGCTCAAGTCATTTTCATGAGTGGCGCCCGCGTCTTCGCGATGTCCAATGCCGGCATGATTGGCAGGGACATGGCCGACATCTTCCTGACCAACGAGCTCAAGATCGTCCAAGCCATTCAGCGAGTCAGCGAACCGTTCGTCTTCGCCGTAGGCCCCAATGGCCTCAGACGCGCTCGATTGCGTTATCCGGACCAAGCCCTCGAGCCCTGAGCCTCTCACGACCCAGGCTGATGGGACGTCGCTCGCCGACCTAATCGGGGGTGTCTCCAAGGTCAGGGTCTGGCAGGGCCCATTGACAGCGGCCGGGATAGACGCTGATGAACTGTCACCTGCGCGTAGCCCACGGATGCGTCAACTGACGCCTACCGCCCCATAACTCTGGACTCCCAGGTGGCGGCGGAGAAAATTCGACTCTAAGCGAACAGGAGCGCAAAGAGCGCCTTCCCGATATTGGACGCCTCCTTGCGGAACCGCTCGTCGATGCGTTGGAGGATATTTGCGCGATCCCCGTTCCTTTTCGGCGGGATCGAACATACGCAGTCGGCTTCGAGGTGTGACGATATCCGTCTGGGCGAAGGCGCTGGGGCTGGATCGTGATCTCTTCGCCGAGACGCAACCGGCCTCCAGGTTGATCGTTTGATGAGACGCGATCTCGAGGCTGCCGAGCAGGGTGGACGCGTTCGCCCACCAGTCCAGCCGGCAGCGGTCCTCGAAGCGACCGATGCACGCCATCCTCCAGGGTGGGGCACATCTGCCGTGGCGGGCGGTCGGTCCTCAACATCGTCAACCGGACAGTAGCGAGCTTGGGCGAAGGCGTGAAACGTGATCAGGCGGGCCCAAGCGTGGTGATCGTTGACCGGTCATCCCGGTCGACGAGCATCACCACCAGGTTCAGTCGCTGTCTGGCAAGCGGCGGCAGGCGCTCGGCTAAACGGCGGTACTGCGGGTGATCAGGCAGGGCGAGCCCATAGCTTGCGCTCGGATCACGCAGTCGCTGGACCAGTTCGCCGAGGGCTCCGATGAAGTAGTTGACCTGTTGGGCAGGATTGGCCGCTTCGCCTTTGGCTTCCAAATACAGATGCTCGTGCCCGCGGTGGGCCTCTATATCGATGCCGTGGTCACGTCCCCAAGCGACGGTGACGCTCCACCCGCTGGCTTCCAAGTACTTCTGCACCGCCAGCTTGACGGAATCTTCCGTCAGCAGACTGGTGGGACGACGGGCCTGAATCGTCGTGCTGTCAGATGAGGTTGTCGCGGGTGTATCAGGAGCGGAGGGCGCATCCGCCACGAGGATGTTAACGATCTTCCCGTCAGGACCTGGTTTCCGGGCTATCAGCCCATCGGCCTCGAGTCGTCGGCAGACCTGGTTGATTGTTTGACGCTGCGAGGCGTTCAGCCGAAACGCGAGAACGTCATCGTCGAGCGGCCGGCTGGATGTCCGTAGCGCTTCGATGACGCGTTCCGCCCAAGACATCTTCACGAGCACACGGTAATGACTACCGTTGTGAATTGGCCAGGTCGCGCAAGAGGCATGCATCCGATCCAGGGGCGGCGCCATCCACGGGCGCCGCCGATTCCTCGGACGCCAAGTACGGCCGAGACCCTTACCACTGCGCGAATCGCGTCGGGCACGTATGCCTTTGACCGGCGGCCGGAGGATGATCCCTCGGCTGCCGTATCCGCGGCGGTGCTGCACGCCATAAATCGCTCGTCCACATGAGGGATGGAGAGGATCCTCAAGTCTCGGCGGCCCGAGCGGCCGGCGCGTTGAACAAGGGGAGGGTCGTGATCGACAGCATTGGACGAAAGCTGTTGCGGCGGCTCCGCGCCCGCGCCGACGATCTCGGCGTGCCAGCGCCCCTGTCCCGCGACCACCTGCCCGTCCAGCCGACCGCGCGGCAACTCCGCGACGCCGCAGCCGCCATCACGTCCCCTGGTGGCCGCAACGCCGATGAGCTGGCCGGTCTTCTTCTCGCCGTTGACCGCGACGGCGACCCCGAGCTGCTGGCCAGTGCCGAGCAACTGCTGCGGCAGGCATCTCCCCGTGTGTGGCTCATGCTCGATGCGGCGACGCGCCGTGCGTGGTGGGAGGCTCCGCGCTGGTCGGCGGCCGCGGTGCAGCGGCTGTCGAGCGGGGAGTCCTCGCCGCTGGGGCTCGCGGTCGCCGCCTTTCACCCCGACGGCCACGTCCGTGAAGCCGCCGTGGGGTATCTGGCCGAGCTCCACGACACCCTGGCGATGCCCGCGCTGACGCTACGGGCCGCGGACTGGGTGCCGCAGGTGCGTGACCGTGCCCGGTCGGCGCTCGAGCACCGCCTCGCCGAGCCCTCGGCTGCAGAGCTGGTGGCGGCCGCGGCGGTTGCCTTCACCCTGAGGGAACGGCGCGAGGGCCGCTGGCTGGCCGACCGCATCGAAGGGGTGTTTCGGGACGGTCCGGTCGAGTTGCTGACCACTGCTCTTGCCGTCTCGGACTGGCGCACCCGCCGCATCGCGCACCTGGCCGCACTCGCCGCCGGTCGGCTCGACCTGGCACGGATGCTCCACGCCGTCAGACACGACGCCGACCTGCTGATCCGGATCCGGTGCGCCGAAGCGGCGGTGCGGACCGCGGCCGCCGCCGGAAGCGTCGACCGCGTCCGTCCCTTACTGTCCAGCGGCACGGCGATGGTACGAGCAGAGGCGATAGACGCGCTGGCCCGCGGGGGCGACATCGCCCCCGCCATCGCCTCGCTTGTCGACGGCAACCCGATCGTGCGGGCCGTCGCTCAAGCCGCGCTGCGCCGTGCCGGGTCCGACCCGGTGGAACGATACCGGCGCCTGGTCATGCATTCCCTCCCCGCGCCGGCAGTCATCGCCGGCCTCGGCGAGACCGGGACCGCTGAGGACGCCGAGGTCATCCGGGCCTCGCTCGATCACGCGCAGGCCCGCGGACGAGCAGAGGCCGTACGCGCGCTGCGCCGCCTGGGCGCCGCCGGCCCGGACACCCTTTTCGCCATGCTCACCGACCCGTCCGGCGCGGTCACCCGGCAGGTCACCATCACGCTGCGCCCCTGGGCCTCCCGTCTTGACCTGACACGCCTGCGGGAACTCCTCAACGAGAGGAACCCGCAGCACGTCCGCGTGGCCGCCTACCGGTTGCTGCGCGAACGGGACATGTGGACGCGGCTGCTCGTGGATCTCGAACTCGTCGCCGATCCGTCTCCATCGATGCGCAGCCGCGCCCGCAACGACATCGCGGCCTGGCTCACACGCGAGGCCGCCACTACGTACTCGATGCCGCACGGCCGCACAGCCGACGCGCTCGCACGACAGCTGTGCGACGTCGAGGACGTGCTCGGCCCAGACCGGGTCCGTCTCCTCCGCTTTCACCTCGGGCTCAAACCTGCATAAGCACACCGGCCGTCGGCGGGGGAATTCGCCCGGGGGAAGTGCCTCTCGCGGTCAGCTGTAGGAGTACGACTGAACGCTGCAGTTGGTGACCCACGGGCCCGGACTGACCGGGGCGGCGTAGCAGATCCAGTTTGCGTTGACGGTGGAGACGCCGGCGGGGAAACTCACCGTGCCCCCGCTGCCGTAGAAGTCACCATATTGAGTGCCTGCGCTGCATTTAGCGTAGACCGCGACCGCAGTGTCCCCGCTGGGAATAGCCGCCGAGAACTGGATCTTGTGGTTGACCGGGATGGCGACATATGAGCTGACCGGCCCGCCGGTGGAATTGCTGTAGTAATAGATATTCGACGGATACCAGTCGCTCATGTCTCCGTAGTAGTTGACGCTGCCGCAGTCCACTGTGGCGTTCAGGGTGGTCACGGCGGCGGCGGCCGGCTGCTGGACGGCTACGGCCACCACCACGGTCGTTGCGAAAGCCGTTGCCAGCGCCCGGTAGGCCAGGTTGCGGGCGGACATGGAACCTCCTCGTGTGCTCCGACGGTCAGGAATCGGACCGGCCCCGCCGCAAGGCAGGACCGGAACACCGCGTACCTACGGAATATCTTGCTCAGTCGCTCGCCTGAGAGGGGCCTTCCACGGACGCCTGTGGACAACCCTCACCGAACCCAAAGCTAGAAGCGTGATCACTATTCGGCGCACGGGACAAGGTCGGACGACGACCAGAACAAAGGTGGTCGCAGACGTCGCCCCGCCGCCACATCCGGCATCCGGCTGTCAACGTCGAGGTTGGATCAGAGCGGCGAGCTCGGTGTCGACGACTTCGGCGGCGTAGGGGGCTGCGTCCGGGGTGATCGGGCGCAGCAGGCCGAACACCTCCATGGACACCAGGCCGTGCAAGTGCACGAACAGATCCAGCCAGACGGCGAGGACCTCCGTAGGCAGCTGCTGTCCGTGCCGTTCGGACCAGGTCTCGAGCTGTTCGGCGGTTCCTGGTGACAGGCGGGCGGCGCGCCGGCGCAGCGTGTCGGGGTTGAGGCGGCCTTCGCCGTAGGCGCGGGCGAGCAGCCCGAGGGCGAACCGCCCGATGCGGGTGCCGGGACGGCACTGTTCTCGTTTCTGTTCGATCTGGACGAGAGGGTCCCCCATGACCTCGGCCAAACCACCGACGGCACCGTCGACGGCACCGACCGCCGTCCGCGAGCTGTTCACCAACCGATGGCTGCTGCTGTTCCTCGCCGTCTGGGCGGTCGCCACCGTCCACATCTTCACGACCGACCGGTCCGTGCTGCCGCTCAGCGACCAAGAGCCGATCGGGTACTTCTCCGGCATCGCCGGCGGCGTCGTCACCCTGGCGCTGCTGTTACTCCTGGCCCGGCGCCAGGCGCCCCTCGACCACCGCAACGCCCCCGACTTCCGTAACCCCGGCACGGAGAGCGCAGGCCTGCTGGCCTGGATGGCGGCGGTCCTGGCGGTCGGCAGTGTGTTCGGTATCCGCACGCACATCGCGTTCGTCGGGCTCGCCCCCGGGGCGCAGGCCGTATGGGATCGCCAGACCCCTGCGACCACCCTGACCTGGGCGATCTTCAACTTCGTCACCCTCGCCGTGCTGCCGTACTGCTTCTTCCGTTACCGGCTGGGTTACCGCCCGGACAGCATGCTGCTGCGGTTCGGCCGGCCGAAGGTGTGGGTGCCGTTCTTCATCCTGGCCGGGCTCCCCCCGATCTTGTTCGTCGCCACCCCGGAGTACTACACGACCTCAGTCGCCGGGCACGCGCTCACTCTCGTGCTGTTCACCCTCGGGTCGTTCCTGCCCATCATGATCACGACCCAGTCGCTGCTGGCCCCGCGGCTGTCGGTCCTGGCACGGTCGTGGGTGACCGGATCGGTCCTGACCGCCCTCGCCTACGGCGCCCTCAACATCACCGAGGCGTTCCTCGCATGGGATTCGCTCGCGCAGGTCGCCTTGTCCCTCGCATGGTTCATGCAGGTCGCGTTCTGGGGTCTGGCGAAGGCCGTCACGACGCTGCGGACCGGCAACGCCTGGCTCCACATCGCGACCACGCACACCCTCCACCTCGCCGAGGCTCCAGCCGTCGCGACCACCTTCGGCCTGCGATGACGGCGGCCATGACGGCGATGACGGCGACCCTGCCGGCCCACCCAGGGCACGTCGCGGCCCACGGCGGCACCGAGGCGTTCATTGGGGTCGCGCTGCTGCTCGTGGGCGCGGCGACGGCACTCTGGCGAGGCCGCCGACCGGCTGCGCAGGCAAGCCCGTCAAGACCTTGCGCTGTAGACGGCGACACTTCGCTATGGGTTGGCGGCGTAATTCAGCGCGATCAAGATTGCGAGGTAGGCGATCGGCGCCAGGCTGAGCAGAGACCATCGCCGTGATTGCCGGCGATAGTCATGCCACCGCCGCCAGTCTTCGGTGGTTGAGCGCGGCAGGTCCGGAATGGGGTCCCAGCCGGGCCAGAACACACGAAGCATGGCGACCATCCACAGCGGCCACAGAAGGGTGGTCGCGACGCCCATCGGTGCCATGATCAAGAAGGTGCCGAGCTTGCTGAGGATGCTTTCGGTGGGGCCCTCCTCCCGGTCGGCGTCCTCATCGGCGTCTGGGGTGGAGGCTACGAGCGATCGGATCCAGGACAGCGTCAGCACCACCCCAACGGCCAGGTACTCACCGACGACGACCGATACCTCCATGTGGACGTTGAACCATGACAGAGGCACGCTGACGAAGCTGTGCAGCATCCACTGCATGAGGCCATGCGCGTATGTCTCCCAGGCGTCGACCAGGCCGGCCAGAATGCTTCGCCACTGGAAATCCAGCACGTGGCCGACGAGGACCGCGAGCCCGATCGCGCCGAAGACGCTGGTGATCTGCTGGTACACCAGAAACGCGATGCTTGGCCGTCGACGCGGCCGGTCGCCTTCGGGGGGCACGGGAGGCACGTTACCTGTAGGAGGCTTGAGTGGTGCGGGTGTATCGCGGTCGCCGGCTCATTCGGCTCGCAGAGCCGAGCCGATGTGGAGGCGACGCGCCTTGCGCGCCGGTAGGGCTGCCAGCAGTACGCCGGTCAGGATGGCCCCCGGGACGACCAGGATCAGCGCGGTCAGCGCGAGTGGCGGCGCGTAGAACAGAGGGGCCTGGTCAGCCACCACCCGCCACAGAGTACGGCCCGCGGCCACGCCCAGAGGGACGCCGTCCGGGAACAGTGTGCGATAGCCCTGACCGGTCACCCAGGCGCCTTCGGCGTAGCGATTGTGCGGTCCCTCGGGCACATACGCGATACCCGTCACTTTCAACGGCGCCGTTGAGCCCGCGGACACGGTGACGGTGGCGCCGATCGTCGCGTGAGCGTCGCGCGCGGAGGTGGGAGCCAGCGCGATCTCGTCCGCGGCGAGAGGCATCCGGCCCGCTTGGACGACCACAGGCAGGGGACGCGACCCGACGGTTTCATGGCTGTACAGCGTGACCGACGTTCCGCTGACGGCGGCCACACCGATCCGGGCGTCGTTCACCGCCACGACGTCGCGATCGCGTGCCAGCTTCTGCAGGACCGGCCCGGCGGGCACGGAATCCGTGCCATTGGCGCCGGTGAAGCCATAGAACTGGAACGTCTGGCCGAATCTGGCCGGGTTGGCGATGGCCTCGACCGCTCCCGCCCGGAACGTGAGGGCGCCCACAATGCCGAGCACTCCGACGATCGCCCCCACCAGTGCGGGTCGTACAGGTATCGCCGTACGGCCCCGCCCCGGCTCGAGCGCCATCCGTACGCCGACGATGATCGGGACCGGCAGCCCCAGCCAGTACGCCACTACCGCCGCGACGGACCGCCGGGCGGGGCGGTCCGCTCGCTCCGCCAGCATCGAGAACAGCGCGAACACCGCCACCGACACCGTCAACGCGACGACAGCGGCGCCGACCACGGCAAGCACGGGCAGGTCCGCCCGAATCCCGGGGAAGGGCTCGATGTCGGCCGCAGCGCCGATCGGGAACAGCCCGGAAACCGCAACCGCGACTGCGATCCCGGCCAGTGTGCCGGTGACGGCGGCGAGAGCCGGGCCGCCGGCCGCGGCCAGCGTCGCCTGCCGGGGCGTCATGCCGAGCGTGCGCAACCTCTCCAGGTCGGCTGCGCCGACCGCGGTGAAGCGTACCGTCGCCTGGGCGATCAGGACCGCCGCCGCCAGCGCGGCGGCCAGCGCGAACGCCAGCAGGACCGTGGCCTCGAACTCGGCGGCACGCGCGTGCCTTCCCGCGGTGACCAGCAGGTTCACGATCTCGATGTCGTCGCGGCCGGTGAGGTTCGCGAACGCCGCGCGGAACGCGGGCAGCGCGGCCTCCCCGCCGGCGAGCCGGACGATGGCGTTGACGGGCGCCCGGTCTTGCGCCGCGAACGCGTCCCGGTAACGCTCGGCGAACGCCTTCGACGGTGTCAGCTCAGAGAACTCCACCAGGATCGGCGTGCGCACGACCCCGACGATCCGCAGCGGCTGCCGGATGTCACCGATCCGCGCGACCACCACGTCGCCCCGCCGCAAGTGGTTGTCACGCAGGAACGTGGTTGGGGCCACTGCCTCGTCCACTGCCACCGCAAGGCGGCCCGACACCACAGTGGGATGCTCGATGGTCGTCATATAGTCACGGCTGGTGGGCGGATAACCGACGAACGCGCCCGGCCGCCCTTCGAGCGAGACGTCGGCGAGCCGGAACGTGCCGACGGCCGCCACGCCGTCCAGCCGCCGGACGCGGTCCCAGTCGAAGTCCGGCAGGTTGGGCTGCACCAGCGCGGTCGCCGGACTGGTGACCGACAGCAGCCGTTCCATGGCCGAGGCACCGCGCCGGGCTCCGGCGACCGCGGCCATCACCACGCCCGAGCCCAGCGCGACAGCAGCGTCAGCACGACCAGCGACCGCGACCGGCGCCGAAGATCGAGCCGGAGCCACAGCCGCACAGGCCGCCATGTCCCCGTTCGATCGCCTCGGCCATTTCGGCCATACGCGCTGAGCTCGGTCACAACTGTCATTGAGCCGCATCACCCAGCCTGCGCCAAGGGTGGTAGCACCTGCTGCGATCCCCGCGACCGCCTGGGTGGTCATCGTTAGACACGCCCCTACGCGAGGCTGGCTTGCCAGGCGTCGTGGAGGCCGGCGTAGCGGCCGCCTTCGGAGATCAAGTCGTGGGGCGGGCCGTCTTCGACGATCCGGCCGCCCTCGACGACCAGGACTCGGTCGGCGATTTCCACCGTGGAGAGCCGGTGGGCGATGATCATGGCGGTCCGGCCGGCGAGGACGGTTCGCAGGGCCCGCTGGACCAGGCGCTCGCTGGGCACGTCCAGGCTGGAGGTGGCCTCGTCCAGGATGAGCACGGCCGGGTCGGCGAGGAACGCCCGGGCGAACGCCACCAGCTGCCGCTGCCCGGCCGACATCCGGCCGCCGCGTTTGCCGACCTCGGCGTCGTAGCCGCCGGGAAGGCTCATGATGAAGTCGTGCGCGCCGACGGCCGCGGCGGCGGCCATCACATCGGTCAGTGGCGCGCCCGGCCGCCCGATCCGGATGTTGTCCGCGATCGTCCCGCTGAACAGGAAGTTCTCCTGGGTCACCATGACCACGGCGCCCCGGAGCGTCGGTTCGTCGAGGTCGCGCAGGTCGACGCCGTCGAGCAGGACACGGCCCACGACCGGGTCGTAGAAGCGGGAGATCAGCTTGGCCAGCGTGGTCTTGCCGGCGCCGGTGGCGCCCACGACGGCGACCGTCTGACCGGCGGAGATGGTCAGGTCGAGGCGTTCGATCACCTGCAGATCCGTGTAGCCGAACTCGACGCCGTCGAATCGCACCTGCCCCCGGCCGGCCACTGCCTGCGGCTCGTCCGGCTCGGCCACCTCGGGCCGCTCCTCGAGCACGCCCGACAGCTTCTCCAGCGCCGCGCCCGCCGACTGCAGCGTGTTGTAGAACTGGCTGATCTCCTGCATCGGCTCGTAGAACTGGCGCAGGTAGAGCAGGAAAGCGGCGAGCACGCCGACCGTCACCTCATGCTGGATGGCCAGCCATCCTCCGTACAGCAGGACGGCCGCGACCGTCACGTTGCCGATCAGCTTCACGCCCGGCATGAAGATCGAGATCACGTGCATGGTGCGCATGTTCGCGCCGCCGTAGTCGCCGTTGAGGGTTTCGAAGATCTCCTGGTTGCGCGGCTCGCGGCGGAAGGTCTGGGCCGCCCTGATCCCGGTCATCGATTCGACGAAGTGCACGATCAGCAGCGCCACGGTCTCGCGGGTGCGCCGGTAGGCGATGCTCGACTGCCGCCGGAACCAGCGGGTGAACAGCAGCAGGAACGGGATCGGCACGAGGGCCGCCAGGCCCAGGTGCACGTCGAGCACCAGCAGCATGAAGGCTGTCCCGACGAGCGTGAGCACCGCCGTGACCAGGCCGTCGAAACCCGATTCGAGCAGTTCGCCGATGGCCTCCACGTCGGAGGTGAGCCGGGAGATGACCCGCCCCGACGTGTACTTCTCGTGGAAGGCCAGCGACAGCCGCTGGAAGTGCCGGAACACCCGGCGCCGCAGTTCCAGCAGGATGTCCTGGCCGACCCGGCCCGACAGGGCGAGGAAGGCGCGCCGCGTGTACGCCTGGATCAGGGCGGCCACCAGGACGGCCCCGACGATGACCAGCAGCGTGCCCGTGCCGTGCGGGATGCCGTAGTCGATCCCGACCTTCACCAGATAGGGGATGGACAATCCGGCCGCGCTGCTGGCCACGATGATCGCCACCAGCGCGACGATGTTCCGCCGATGCGGTGTGAGCAGGTCGGTCAGCAGGTCACGCGACCGGGTCCGCAGCAGGTCGGTCACGCTCGTCGGCAGGTCGTCCTTCTGTTCCGCGGCCACGCCTCGCCAGTCAGTCAACGGACACCTCCTCGGCGGCCAGCAGTTCGCGGTATTCGGGCACGCCGGCGAGCAGCTCATGGTGGGTGCCGACGTGCGTGACCGTACCTCCGGCCAGCAGCGCGACCCGGTCGGCGAGCAGCACGGTCGACGCGCGGTGCGCCACGACGATCCCCGTCACGTCGGCGAGCACGCGCCGCAGCGCCTCTTCCACCAGCGCCTCGGTCTCGACGTCGAGGGCGGACAGCGTGTCGTCGAGGACGAGGATCCGCGGCTGCCCGAGGATGGCCCGGGCCAGCGCCAGGCGCTGGCGCTGCCCGCCGGACAGCGACATCCCCTGCTCGCCGATCCGGGTGTCGAGACCCCAGGGCAGGTCGTACGCGAAGGTGGCCTGCGCGATTTCCAGGGCGGTCTCGACCTGGGCCTCGGTAGCCTCGTGATGTCCGAGAGTGATGTTCTCCCGCACGCTCATCGAAAACAGCGTGGGCTCCTCGAACGCCGTCGCCACGGTCTGCCGCAGCGACTCCAGGGTGAGATCGCGTACGTCGAGGCCGTCGATGGTCACGCGGCCCGCGGAGACGTCGGCCAGCCGCGGCACCAGGGCGGTGAGCGTCGTCTTGCCCGACCCGGTGGCGCCCACGACCGCGACCGTCTCCCCTGGGCGTACGTCCAGCCAGACATCGGACAGCACCTGGCGCGAGGGGAATTCGAACCCCACCCCCTCGAACCGCAGATGCCCACGCGGCCGATCCAGGACCAGCTCGCCGCCGACGATCGCGGGCGGGGTGTCCATCACCTCGAGCACCCGGTCGGCCGAGGTCATGGCCTCCTGGCCCATCGCGATGATGTAGCCGAGCGAGGCGATGGGCCACACCAGCTGCAGCATGAGCGTGGTGAAGGCGACCAGCGTGCCGAGGCTGAGCGAGCCGCCGCCGACCGCGAGCGCGCCGAGCAGCAGCACGAGCGCCAGCGTCGCGTTGGGGATCACCTCGAGGAAGGTGAAGAACCGGGATGCGAGCCGGACCTTCTTCATCGAGGTGCGGTAGACCTCGCCGGCCTTCCCGTCGAACCGGTCGAAGACGTGCCCGCCCCGGCCGAAGGCCTTGATCGTGCGGATGCCGAGCGCCGACTCCTCCACGATCGTGGCGAGGTCGCCCTGCTCGTCCTGCACCTGCCGGGCCGCCTTCATGAACCGGCGCTCGAAGCGGAGCGTGACGATCGTGATGGGTACGGCGGAGGCGGCCACCAGCAGCCCGAGCGGCCAGTACATGTGCAGCAGCAGGCCGGTGACCGTGGTCAGCTGCAGCACGTTCATGACGAGGAACAGCAGCCCGAACCCGAAGAACCGGCGGATGGTGGACAGGTCGGTGGTGGCCCGGGACAGCAGCTGCCCGGACTGCCACTCGTCGTGGAAGCTCATCGGCAGCCGCTGCAGATGGCGGTAGAGGTCGTCGCGGATGGCGGTCTCGACGCCGATCACCACGCCGGTCTGGCCCCAGCGCCGGATGAAGGTGAGTAACGCCTCCGCGACACCGAGGCCGAGCGCCAGCAGGCCGAGCGGCACGAGCGCGCCGAGGTCGCTGCGGGCGATGGGACCGTCGATGATTTCTTTGCTCACGAGCGGGATCACGATGGTGGCTGCGATTCCAGCCACGGCGGCCAGCCAGGTGAAGACCAGACTGGCGAGATGCGGGCGGAGATAGTGCCTTAACCGCCACAGAGAACGCGAGGAGGAAGATCTGCTGTTATCTGGGGGCATCTCCTCCAGTTTATGCCGTTAAAGCAACCCGTTTCTGATCAGGAAGTCGTTGGCGAAGACTCCTTTCGGATCGAGTTCGCGAGCGAGCGAGGCGAAGCCCGGATGCGGGCGCGGCGCGCGGGTGAAGACCTTCCCCCAGTGGGGCCTCGGCTCGTACGGCTCCAGCAGCTCCTCGACCAGCTCGACCACCGGCATGACCTGCGCCGTGTCGGCGATCCAGGTGAAGTGGAGGCACACGGTCTCACGCTCGAACATCGGGCTCAGCCACAGATCATCGGGGGCGACCGTACGGATCTCGGAGATCTGGAGCGCTGGCCGGATCCGGTCACCGGCGCCGCGCAGGGCCTCGATGGCCGCCGGCGCGTACGCCTTGGGAATCATGAACTCCGACTGGAGCTCCTCGCCCGCGCTCGGCATGAAGTCGGGGCGGAAATGCGGCAGCCGCTCGAACCACGGGCCCGGCACGCCGCCCTGCTGGGTGCAGAACTCGGCCGGGACGCCCGGAAGAGGATGCCGCGGCCCGTCGGCCGGGCGCAGGCCGAACCAGTCGGGCACCGGCTCGGTCGCCTTCACCCACGCGCGCACGTCGGACCAGTCGGTGAACAGGCTCACGCTGTACGCGCTGGACATGACGGCGTCGAAGTCGAGCGTGTCGAACGACAGGCCCTCATAGACGTACTGCCAGACGTCGAATGCCGGCACGACGTCCAGCGTCAGCCTGACCACGACCCCCAGAGCGCCGAGCCCGACGACCGCGCCGGCGAAGCGCGCGTCGGAGCGGTCGAGCGTGATCAGGTCGCCGTCGGCGGTGACGAGCTCGAGCGCCGACACGGCCGTGGCGAGGTTGCCGTTGGTCACGCCCGAGCCGTGGGTGGCCGTGGCGACCGATCCGGCGACCGAGATGTGCGGCAGCGACGCCATGTTGCGCAGCGCGCGCCCGTTGCCGTGCAGCCACGGCCCGAGCGTGCTGTAGCGGACGTTGCCGCTGATCGTCGCCTGGTCGCCGCTGACGTCCATCTCGTACGGCAAGCGGTCGAGGGACACGATCGTGTCGGCCGAGTCGGCGATCGTGTTGAACGAATGTCCGCTGCCGATGACCCGCACCTTGCGGCGACCGGATACAAGCTCGCGAAGCTCATCAACCGTTTCCGGCTGAGTCGTCCCGGTCTGGAAGGTGATGTTTCCCGCCCAGTTCGTTGGCATGGCTTGACGCTATCGGGTCTTGATACCACTGTGATCCCGTCACATTCCTGCTAGGGAGGGGGGCAGCCAATGGCGCTGCTGGAAAACGGGGAGCTTTACCGGAAATACGATGAAGACGTCCACCCGGACATGCGGCTCGGGCGGAATCTCTGGCTGGACGCCAGGAGCCTCGCGTACATGGTCGAGAACAATCCGGCGGCGATGACCAAGCCACTCGCCGATCAGCACTGGACGCGCGAGCTCGACATCCTCGACCAGGGCGACCTCGGGTCCTGCACAGGCAACGCCGGCACCGGCGCGTTAGGCACGCAGCCGTTCTACGACGCGGTCGGGCGCAGCGTGCTGGGGGACGTGCACGACGCCATCGAGGCGGAGAAGTTCGCGGTCGCGCTCTACTCGGACGCCACCGTCATCGACGGCTATCCGGGGTCATACCCGCCGGAGGACACCGGCTCGTCGGGGCTCGCCATCTGCAAGATCCTGAGGTCGCGCGGCACGATCGCCGGCTATCGGTGGGCGCGCTCGCCGTACGGGCTGCTCCAGCTGCTGCAGGACGGCCCGGTCCTGCAGGGCATGCCGTGGTATGAGGCGTTCTTCACGCCCGACGCGCAGGGCTTCATCGACTCGGGCCCCTGGGAGTCCAGCGACCTGGCCGGCGGCCACGAGATCGAGGCGGTCGGCTGCGAGATCGACACGGCCGACGTGTTCAACAGCGTGATCATCTACGCCAACAGCTGGGGCACCGGCTGGGCCGACAACGGCTACTTCCGGATGCGGCTGCACACGTACGAGAAGCTGAGCAACGTCGACCTCAAGCAGTACACGCTGTAAAAGGGCCGTGGGGGCCCGGTTGAACGGGCCCCCACGTGCTTTTCGGGGGTTACGGAGAGGTGCAGGTGTAGCCCGACGGCAGCGAGGTGTCGCTGTTGCCGCGGGTGGCCTGGAATCCGAATTCGTACGTGCCGCCGGCGGCGATCGGGTTCGAGGTGTTGTTGTGGACGGTCGCGGTGCCACCGCTGACGGTGAGCGTGCCGTTCCACAGGTTGGTGATCGTCTGACCGGACGGCACGGTGAACGTCACCGTCCAGTTGGTGATGGGCGAGCTGCCGGTGTTGGTGATCCGCACAGGCTGGATCACATAGCCGCCCTGCCACTGGGTCTGCGTCGTGGCCACGACCGAGCAGCCGCCGCCCGTGCCGCCGCCCGTGGTCGTCACCGTGACGGCGTTGGACGCCGCCGAGGTGTTGCCGGCCGCGTCACGAGCGCGAACCTGGAAGCGGTACGTGGTGTTGGCCGACAGCCCGGTGGCCGCGAACGACGTCGAGGTCGACGTGCCCACCTGGGTGAACGTGCCACCCGACGCACCGGTCGCGCGCAGAACGTCGTAACCCGTCACGCCCACGTTGTCGGACGAAGCGCCCCACGACAGGTTCGTGCTGCTCGACGTGGTCCCGGACGCCGACGGAGTGCCCGGAGTGCTCGGCGCCTGCGTGTCACCGCCACCGCCGGACGTGGTGGTCACCGTGACGGCGTTGGACGCCGCCGAGGTGTTGCCGGCCGCGTCACGGGCGCGAACCTGGAAGCGGTACGTGGTGTTGGCCGACAGCCCGGTGGCCGCGAACGACGTCGAGGTCGACGTGCCCACCTGGGTGAACGTGCCACCCGACGCACCGGTCGCGCGCAGAACGTCGTAACCCGTCACGCCGACATTGTCGGACGAAGCGCCCCACGACAGGTTCGTGCTGTTCGACGTGGTCCCGGACGCGGTCGGGGTGCCCGGGGTGCTCGGCGCCTGCGTGTCGCTGTTGCCCCCGCCGATCGTGGCGGAGAAGGAGTTGACGGCCAGGCCGACGCCGCCGATCCACGGCTCGAAACCAGCCTGGATGCTGGTCAGGAACCAGTTGTTGTTGCCGTACTGGGAGCCGCGGCCGAGCGTGTCACGTACGAAGGCCATCACGTCGAAGGTGATGTTCGTGATGCCGGCGTTGACGTACGAGACGACGTTGTTGGAGCCGTTGTTGCCGGTCCAGACGGCCCAGCTGCGGCCGCCGATGTTGGCGGTGCCGGTCTGTGAGCCGATCGGCTGGATCGAGCCGGTGTGGTTCAGCCAGACCATGATCTCGGTGTCCTGGACGCCGGTGACGTTGGTGTCGGCGTTCAGCCAGATGTCGTACGCGGCGTCGTAGGTGCCGCTGCCGGGATAGGTGAGGCTGATGCTGGTGTTGGCGCTGCCGATGGTGCTGATCTGCTTGGGCAGCGGGGAGCTCGGGCTGCAGTTGCTGTAGTGGCAGCCGAGGTAGATCGCCGGGTAGGACACGGGGGCGCCGCTGAGGTTCCCCATGCCGTCCTGCTGGATGATGCTGAAGCCGGTGGACGTGACGTTGATGCACTGCGGTGAGTTGCTGCCCCAGCGGTTGTTCATGACGACGTAGTTGCCCAGTGTGGTGCTGCCGAACTGCTCGCAGATCACGGTGTCGGCGTGGGCGGCGGTCGCGGTGATGTTCGCGCCCACGCCTCCCAGGACGAGGATCGCCGCTGCGATCAAGGCGCGGATGGGGTTCTTCATGGTGCTCCTAGGGGGCCGGAGATGGTGACGCCTGCGCGTGGGAGCGCTTCCACGCCGCACCATAGGCCGCCCTCCGTCCCGGAGCGATCGCTCAACCGAATTGGATGGACAATTCAACTAAATCCTGGCACGTTATCCTGACGGATCTCGTTCAGCGGCCTGAATGTTTCACCACATCCAACGCTCCCCACGACACGCTCCCGCCGCGTTTCCCCAGGATGTTTCCCCAGGATGGAGCCAGGCTCAAAATGTTGAATGATCTGCGGCGGGCGCCGGTCGCGCTGGCCTACGCCGCCTTCGTGCTCGTCGGAATCAGCGCCGGGGTCAGCGGAGTGCTGCTCCCCGCACAGATCGACGACTACCACGTGACGATGACCACGATCGGCCTCACGTTCTTCGTCTTCTCCGCCGGATTCTTCCTCGCCGGATCCTTCACCGGCGCGCTCGTCCAGCGCTTCGGCACCCGGATCTCACTGGCCATCGGCGGCGGGGCGTACGTGCTGTCCGGCCTCTACATGGGCCTCCGCCCGCCCTTCATCGGCCTGGTCGCCATCCAGATCCTGGCCGGATTCGGCACCGGCACCCTCGAATCGGTGCTCAACGCCTACCTGGCCGGACTCCCCTCGGCCACCACCCTGCTCAACCGGCTGCACGCCTTCTTCGGCGTCGGCGCCCTGCTGGGGCCGCTGCTCGCGGCCTGGATGCTGGGCTTCCTCAGCTGGCCGGCCGTCTGGCTGGTCCTCGCCGCGGTGTGCCTGTCCCTCACCGCCGCCTTCCTCGCCGCCTATCCCCGCCATGCCCCCGCTCCCGCGCCCGACGCCGTCACGCCCGATGCGCCCGACACGCCCGTCGAGCCCACGGCGAACGGCGGCCTCCTCGCCGCCGCCCTGCGCTCCCCCGCCATCGTGCTCGCCTCGATCTTCCTTTCCGTGTACGTCGGACTCGAGATCAGCGTCGGCAACTGGGGCTTCACCCTCATGGTCGACCAGCATTCGGCGTCCAGGATCGTGGCCGGATACCTGGTCAGCGGCTACTGGCTGGGGCTCACCCTGGGCCGGTTCCTGATCAGCCCGTTCGCCGCGCGGATCGGAATGAGCGCCGCCCGCATGTCCCTCGCCTGCCTCGTCGGCGTGGTCGCGGCCAGCGTGCTCGTGTGGCTCGCGCCGTTCGCCGTGGTGGCCGGGGTCGGGCTGGTGCTGCTCGGCTTCTTCCTCGGGCCGTTGTTCCCCACCGCGATGGCGGTCGTCCCCGACCTCGCCTCCCCCCGGCTGGTGCCCACGGCCATCGGCCTCATGAACGGCGTCTCGGTCATCGGCGGCTCCGCCCTGCCGTGGCTCGCCGGCGCGCTCGGCGAAGGCATCGGCATCTGGACGCTCATGCCGTACGCCGCGATTCTCGGCGTCATCCAGGTCGTCATCTGGCGATCCCTCATGAGCTACATGGGACGGACCCCGACGGGGCGGCCGAGCGACGCGGTCGGCCCGGCCGCCGGGGCCTAGTGTCCGCCTAGCGGCGCTGGAAGAGCTCGTTGAGCTCGGACTGCGGGAGCTGGCCGTCGGCGTAGGTGAACGTGCCGCGCTCGGCCAGCTCCCGGGCCGCGTCGAGCAGGTGGCGATACATGGCGCGGGCGATGCTGCCGCCGAGCGTGACCCGCCGTACGCCGAGCGCGCGGAGGTCGTCGAGCGACAGCGCGTTGCCGGTGAGCCCCATGACGACGTTCAGCGGGCCGTCGAGCTCGCGTACGAGAACCTCGATCGTCGCCGCGTCGCTCGCGCCAGGGATGAACGCGCACTGCGCGCCCGCGGCCAGATAGGCGTTGGCCCGGCGGATGGCCTCCTCGATCGGCATGCCGTATAGGAGCGCGTCCGTCCGGCCGACCAGCACGAACGGCTCGCCGCTCGCGTCGGCCGCGGCGCGAGCGGCATGTATGCGCTCGACGGCCAGCCCCAGGTGGTGCAGCGGCCGCGAGTCGTGCCCGGTGAAATCCTCGATGTTGCCGCCCGCGGCGCCCGCAGCGACCGCCAGCGAGATCGTCTTCGCCACCGTCTCGGGCTCGGTGCCGTAGCCGTCCTCGAGGTCGGCGCTGACCGGGACCCGCACCTCGTCGGCGATCTCCCGGACGCGCCCGATCATCGTGTCCCGATCGACCCTGCCCGTGGCCGCGTCGGCGTGATCGGGCCGGCCGAGCGAGAAGGCGACGCCCGCGCTCGTCGTGGCGATGGCCGCGAAGCCGGCCGCCTCCAGCACCCGCGCGCTCCCCACATCCCACGCATTGGGCAGCAAGAACGTGCCCGCATCGTGCAACTCCACGAACCGCGCCGCCCGCTCCCGCCGCCCCTGCTCCATCCCTGCCCCCTTCAGCCACTCACCCCCAGCAAACCTACAAGCCCCACCGGCCACGGCCGTCCTGCGCCGTGGTCTTCCTCGAGCCCAGTGGCGCGATCACGCCTTCCCGCGTGCGAAAAATAGGGAGCCGGCACGGCGAGATAGGGAATTTCCCCCGATCCCATGTTCTCCGCCTCGTCCTAAGGTCGATGCCGATTGCCGGGCGTGGCCGTCGCGGCCGGGTTACTGCCGAGGGCATCGATGAAGGCCACAGGTTCGCCGCTTCCTGACCGGTCAGCGGCGGCATCCAGGTGAGAGAGATCGGATGAAATCGGAGATCATGTTCGGCCGGTGGGCGCGCCGTAGGCTCGCAGTGGTTTTCGCCGGTCTGTGTTCGCTGGTGATCAGCGCGGTGGCAGTGCCTGCCGCACCGGCGGCGGCGGACGCGACGCGCATTTTGTACGGCTGGGGATACAACGCGTCCGGCCAGGTCGGCGACGGCACCGTCGTTTCCGGCACCCATCCGGTCCCGGTGGCCGGTAGCACGTCCGACATCACCCAGGTGGCCGGATCATTCGATGGCAGCGTCGCGCTGCGCGCCGACGGCACCGTGTGGACCTGGGGCGCCCCCGCCATCTTGGGCGACGGCAGCGTGAACAACCGCCTCATCCCGGGAAAGGTGCTGGGGCTGCCGCCGATCAAACACATCAGCGTCAGTTCCTTCGGGCTCCATGTGCTGGCGGTGGGCGTCGACGGATCGCTGTGGGCCTGGGGCCTCAACAGCTCCGGCGAGTTGGGGGATGGGACGAAGACCGACCGGCAGACCCCGGTCAAGGCGGCCATTTCCGGCACGATCGTTCAGGCGGCCGCCATGGCGGAAGCCAGCATGGCCCTGACATCCACCGGCGAAGTGTGGGCATGGGGCGACAACCAATCCGGGCAACTCGGCAACGCCGACTACACCGGCCCCGCGGGGAGCGCGACCCCGGTCCGGGTGATCGTGCCGGACGGGATCGTCCAGATCGAGGCCGGGCGCCGCTTCGGTGTGGCGCTGCGCTCCGACGGCTCGGTGTGGACGTGGGGTGACAACCACTTCGGCGAGCTGGGTGACGGCAGCACCGTGGACAAGCGGCTGGTGGGCACCCGGGTGGTGAACGCGACCGGCATCACCCGAATCGCCGCCCGTTTCCTCCACGTCGTGGCGCTGGCCGAGGACGGCACGATGTGGGCCTGGGGTTCGAACGAATGGGGGCAGATCGGCGACGGCGGCCCTCACGAGGTGCCGCGTCGTACGCCTGTCCATCTCGGTCTGCAGGGCATCACCCAGATCGACGCCACCGCGGCGGGAAGCGTCGCCGTCGACACTGGCGGCCATCTCCTGTACTGGGGCCTGAACGGAAGCGGTCAAAGCGGCACCGGCCGGACCGACGGGTTCCTCGATCAGCCGACCCCGATCAACAGGCTGTCCGGCGTGGTGCACGTGAACGCCGGCTTTTCCACGCTCTTCGCCATGGCAGATCCCATCGGCGTCGCGTGGCCGATCACCGGCTATGCCGGCAAATGCATGGATATAAGCGGCGCCAACCCCGCCGACGGCACCCAGGTCCAGACCTGGACCTGCAACGGCACGAACGCCCAGCAATGGACCATCTCCGGCTCCACCATTCAAGCGCTCGGCAAATGCCTGGACGTCAACGGCGCCAACCCCGCCAACGGCACGAAAGTCCAGCTGTGGACCTGCAACGGAACCACCGCCCAGCAATGGACCATCAACGCCGACGGCACCATCCGGGCGCTCGGCAAATGCCTGGACGTCACCGGAGCATCCTCCAACGACGGCACACCCCTGATCATCTGGGACTGCCACGGAGGGCCCGGCCAGCACTGGAACACCTGACCAGGCCCGTCATGTTCGGGGGCATAGTGGCGCCCAACAGGGCCTGCGTCTTACCGTCAGTGACGACGGGCGCGGAATGGTCCCCGCCAGCCCGTGACCCGACCGTCCGCTTGCTCGGACGCGTCTCGTCACAGGTCCGGGGCCTTCGGCGGCCATAGTTCGGCCTCGCGCGCCAGCAACCCCGCCTGCGTCCGGTTGGCGCAGTCGACCTTGACCAGAAGCCGGGAGATGTGGCCCTTCACCGTGGCCTCGCTGAGGTAGAGCCGCCGGCCGATCTGCTGGTTGGACATGCCGAGCCCGAGGTAGGTCAGCACTTCGAGCTCGCGGGCGGTCAGGTCGGTCAGCCGCGCCCGGGCCCGTACCCGTGCCTCGACCAGGTCGCCGGACACGGTGAGGAGCCGGCGCACGGCCGACGGGGAGAACACCAGGTGGCCACCGGCCGCCACCCGCACCAGGGCGACCAGATCATCCGGGGCCGTGTCCTTGAGCAGGTAGCCGGCCGCGCCTGCGCGCATCGCCCGCAGCACGTATCCATCGAGGTCGAACGTGGTGAGCGCGACCACGGTGGACGGCGGGTCCAGCCGGCCGATCTGCTCGATGGCGGTCAGGCCGTCCACGCCGGGCATGCGCAGGTCCATGAGGACCAGATCGGGGCGGTAGAGCAGGACCGCTTCGACCGCCTCGGCTCCGTCGTACGCCTCGGCGACCACCTCGATGTCGGGCGCGGCGCAAAGGATCGTCCGTAAGTGGGCGCAAACCAGGCGCTCATCATCGACCACAAGGACCCGGATCACGAGGCGGCCCCGGTGGGCAGCACCGCGCGGACCTCGAAGCCGCCGCCCGGCAGCGGCCCGGCGTCGAAGCTGCCGTTGACCAGTTCCACCCGTCGGCGCAGACCGTGCAGCCCGCCACCGGCACCCGAATCGACCAACTGCCCGGCCGTCGCGACACACCCCGTGTTGCGCACGGTGAGCACGAGGGTGTCGCCCTCGCACCGCACCGTCAACTCGACCGCGGCGCCCGGGGCATGCTTGCGCACGTTCGTCAACGACTCCTGAACGACGCGGTACGCGGTACGCGCGACCACGGCCGACATCACCAGCGGGCCGCCGGCGACGTACTCGACCGGAACGCCGACCCCGCGAGAAGCGGCGACCAGATCGGCCAGGTCGAGCAGCGCCGGCCGGGCCCGATGCCTCGGCTCGACCGGTACGTCCTGGCGGATCACGGACAACAGCTCGCGCAACTCGCCCAAGGCCTGCTGGCCGGACCGGCGAAGCTCGTCGGCTTGCCGGCGCACCGCGTCATCGCCCGTGCTGACCTGCAGCGCGCCGGCCTGCAACACCATGAGGCTCACCCGGTGAGTGATCACGTCGTGCATCTCGGCGGCCAGCCTCTCCCGCTCCTCGGCGCGCGCCTGCTCGGCGTACAGCGCACGGTCGCGAGCCGCCAGGGCCTCACGCGCCTCGGCCCGCCGCCGGCGTAGCCCCAGCGCGGCCGCGATGACCACCGCGACCAGCATCAACTGCAGGTTGACCGTGACGCCGTCACGGTCAGGTAACACGTCCGGCGTCCAGGGGCGCGCCGCCACCACCGCCATGACGAACGCGACCATCCAGGCACGACGCGCAGGTGCGCCGTACGCGAAGACGGCATAGGTCGCCGGTGCCACCGCCGGAGTGGCCGCCACAACCGACAGCGCCGCGACCGCCAGCGCGACGGCCAGCGGCGCCCGCCTGCGAGCAGGCAGGCATGCGGCGCCCACCAGCTGAACACCAATCACCGCCCACCATGCCAGGCCCGGCAGATGACCGAAATGTCGCAGGCCGCTGAGCACCAGGGCGACTCCGCCGAGTGCCGTGACACCTGCCACAGCGATCTCTCGCCGCGGGCCGGGCCCGCGCAGCACGGCGGTCAAGGGGCGGGCGGTGGCACCCATGACAGGCACGGTAGGCGGCCTTCGATCCGCCGTCATAGAGGAACCTTGATCCGGTCAGGTTCGGGTAGCGCACCGCCTCGGCGACGCGACCTACAGAGTCGCGGATCAACCGCGTCCGCGTTCACTCGAGCAGCCCGAAGGCGCCGCGGACCAGGGCGAGCAACTCGAGAGTGGCCGTGCTCTCGTCGAGCAGGGCGCGGGGGTTGCTGGTCAGGGCGGTCACGACGTACGTCCTGCCGTTGGCGGACCTGGCGAGGAAGCTCAGCGCCAGGACCCCGGGCTCGGAGCCGCCCTTGAACCAAACGGCCGGCCAGGTCTTGTGGTCCAGCCCGAGGCCACCGTCGTTGACCGACATCACCTGCCCGACGCGCGGGTCCGCCGTCTCGGCCAGGCCCGCCAACGTACGGCAGACGTCGGTCGGCGAGCCGAACCATTCCAGTGTGCCGATGTCGCGGGGTGCCCCCCACAGTTCGATGCCGGACAATGAGGCCTTGGCGACCGTCTCGTCCAGGAAGCGGCGTCGCCGCTCAGTGCCGAGTGACAGGTACTTCTCCGCCTGGCGCGGATAGTCGATGCCCTTGAGCTGGAACATCTCGCGGGTGGTAAGGAACGGGACGTTCAGCGCCGCATGCCCGGACCACCGGCGGGCCTGGTCCTCCACCGCTGCCCGCCCGACCGTGTGGATCAGCAGGTCGGCGGCGGTGTTGTCACTGATGGCGATCATCAGTTGGGCCGCCTCGGCGACCGTGACCTTGCTGTTGTCCGGCCTGTCCTGGAGCTGCCCGCCGAACGTGCTTTTCAGCTCGGGCGTGATCGTCAAGGTCGTATCCCAGGTGAGCCCTCCGTCGCGGATGCGCTCGGCCACGGCCCCCAGCACGTACAGCTTGAATATCGACCCCAAGGGCCGGGGCGTACCCGCGCTGACCGTGTGCACCGTACGGCAGGACGAGCCGGTGACCTCGGCGGCGAGGAAGCCGACATCCGGGGCGACCTTCCGGAGACGGCTGTCGAGCTCGGACCAGCTCGCCGGGGCGGGAGCGGCGGAGACGGATGGCCCGCCTGCCGGCGACAGCAGGAGCCCCTCGATCTTCTCCTGACCATCCACACTGATGTAGATCGTGAACTTCCGGTCACCGCTGGTGACGATGCCTCTGAGGGCCGTCGGCCTGACGTCGGTCAGCTCCTCCAAACGGACGCGGGGGATGGTCGCGAAGAGCGCGTTGAACCGTACGGCCGGCACCTGCTCGACGAAGGCCGCACTCGCGTGCGCCGACAGCTCTGTCGCGGGAATCGGTAAGCGGGCTGTGGCGCCCAAGAACCAGCGGAGCTGCTCGCCGACGGGGGTGCGGGGAATCTCGACGGACGGCGAGGCCGGCATCGCGGCCCCTGTGGTGCCCGACGAAGCCGGCCGCCCGGTGTCCGATTCCGTTGAGGGGGCCGCATCCCGCGTGCCGTTCCCGCACGCCGTGATGAGCGCGGTCACGGTGACGAGCGCCGAGACCAACGCGGTGGCCTTCATCTGGACTGGTCGAGAGAGCAGATACACCAGAACCAATCCCTCACGGGTGTGTCGAATGGTGGCCGACTCAGGGTGGACGTTTTCTGCTGCCGCCTCACCTGGATGGCGTGACGTCCCGTTCCACGCGTTCCACCCTGACAACTGGGGGTCCGCGGAGCTAACGTCCGCCTATTCGGAGCAGCAGGGTGGAAATAGGGAGTTTTTCCCATGCTGGCAGGCCTAGGTTCCTTTTAGGGTCGGCAGGGTGTCACGCGCTGATAGCTCCGCCCTACTGGGAAGAGTTCGATGAAATTGAAGGTCACGTTCGGACAGTGGTCGCACCGGCGGCTTCCATCGGTTTTCGCAGCCGTGTGCTGGCTGGTGATCGGCGCGACGGCGGCCCCGGCAACGGCGGCGTCAGCCGATGGAACGCACATCCTGTACGCCTGGGGAAACAATTCGTTCGGCGAGGTCGGCGACGGCACCACCGAGCCCCGCGCCGTTCCGGTTCCGGTGGCCGGTAGCACGTCCGATTTCAGTGAGGTGGCCGCGTCCGGTGCAGGCGCCGTCGCTCTGCGTGCCGATGGAACCGTGTGGACCTGGGGTCTGTCCACCCTTCTCGGCGACGGGAGCACGGCGAACCGCGCCACCCCGGGCAAGGTGCCCACGCTGCCGCCGATCAAGCACATCAGCGCCAGTATTCTCGGTCCCCATGTTCTGGCGGTTGGCACCGACGGGTCGCTGTGGGCCTGGGGCACCAACGGCTCTGGCGAACTGGGAGATGGGACGAAGACCTATCGGCCGACTCCGGTCAAGGTGGCCATCTCCGGCACGATCACCCAGGTCGCCGCCGGGAACCGTTCCAGCCTGGCCCTGACGTCCACCGGAGAGGTGTGGGCCTGGGGCGACAACGAATTCGGGCAACTCGGCAACGCCGACAACACCGGCCCCTCAGGGAGCGTGACCCCGGTCCGGGTGATCGTGCCGGACGGCATCATCCAAATCCAGAGCGGCAACTACTTCGGTGTGGCTTTGCGCTCCGACGGTTCGGTATGGACCTGGGGCGACAACCGTGAGGGAGAGCTGGGTGACGGCAGCACCGCGGACAAGCGGACGGTGGGCACCCGGGTACTGAACGCGACCGGCATCACCAAGATCACCGCTCACTTCCTCCACGTGATGGCATTGGCCGAGGACGGCACCGTGTGGGCCTGGGGATGGAACCTATGGGGGCAGATCGGAGACGGCGGCCCGAACGGAGTCCGTCGCTCGCCTGTTCACCTGGGTCTGCAGGGCATCACACGGATCGACACCGGCACGGTTGCGAGCGTCGCCATCGATGCCGGCGGCCATCTGCGTTACTGGGGCCGCAACCTCGGCGGAGAAAGCGGTACCGGCCGGACCGATTTGACCCTCGACCAGCCGACCCTGGTCAACAGGTTGACCGGTGTCGTGCGCGCCGACTTCGGAGGGATCGCGGTTTATGCCACAGCCGACCCCGGCGGCGTCGCGTGGCCGATCACCGGTTACGCCGACAAGTGCGTGGACGTGTCCGGCGCCAACCCCACCGACGGCACCAAAGTCCAGACCTGGACCTGCAACGGAACCAACGCCCAGCAGTGGACGATCACCGGCTCCACCATTCAAGCGCTCGGCAAATGCCTGGACGTCAACGGCGCCAACCCCGCCAGCGGCACCAAAGTCCAGCTGTGGACCTGCAACGGAACCGCCGCACAACAATGGACCATCAACGGCGACGGCACCATCCGAGCCCTCGGCAAATGCCTCGACGTCACCGGAACCAACTCCAACGACGGCACACCCCTGATCATCTGGGACTGCCACGGAGGACCCAACCAGCACTGGAACATCTGACAAAGGACTCTGCGCGGCAAGTGGCAGGTGCGCCGAAGCCAAGCACCGGACATCGGCGGCGGCCGTCACGGCCACCAGGGAAATAGGGAGATTTTCCCGATGCCGGTCCGCCGCGCCGTCCGCAGACTCATGTACCCGGAAAGGGCGCGACTTTCTGGTGCTGGTGGGTCAGGCATGCTTTCCCATGTCGCGAGCGTGCTGTAGTTCAGACGCGGGACGCGGGGGACACTTCAGACATGCGGTTGCTGGAGCGTGAGGCGGCGGTGGCGGCGCTGGCCGAATACGCGGGCGAGGCCGGTCGCGGGCAAGGCCGGCTGGTTCTTGTCGCGGGCGAGGCGGGAGTCGGGAAGTCGGCGCTGGTGGAGCGGCTTCAGCAGGAGTTGCCCGCGGCGCGCTGGTCGTGGGGGGCATGCGACGGGTTGTTCACACCACGGCCACTCGGACCTCTGTTCGACCTGGCCGACCAACTCGGTGGCCGCCTGCAGGACCTGTGCCGTTCGGGAACCGACCGTATGGAATTGTTCCGCGCGCTGCTACGGCAGGTCGGCGAGCCAGGCGTGCTGGACGTGGTGATCGTGGAGGACATTCACTGGGCGGACGAGGCCACTCTCGACCTGCTGAGGTTCGCCGGTCGGCGGTTGCGGGATGCCTGGGTGCTGCTCATCGCCACCTATCGGGACGACATTCACGCACGGGGAGATCTACTGCCGATTACACTGGGTGATCTCGTGACGCAGCGGTCTACCCGGCGGATCGAGCTGGCTCCCCTTTCCAAGCATGCGGTGGAAGTGCTGGCCGAGGGCAGCGGCTGGGATGCGGCCGAGCTGTTCCGGCTGACCGGGGGAAATTCGTTCTACGTGACCGAGGTGCTGCAGGCGGACGCACGGGCCGTGCCGACTTCGGCGCGCGACGCGGTTTTGGCCCGTGCGGCCCGGCTGACCCCCCCGTCGCGCGCCGTACTGGATGCCGCGGCATTGACCGGTTCACGGGTCGACCTGCGGTTGCTCGAGTCCATTACCGAGTGCACACCCGCAATCGTCGACGAACTGCTGGCGTGCGGGCTGCTGGTGGCGGACGGAACGTGGGTGAGGTTCCGCCACGAGATCGCGCGGCTGGCAGTGGCGCAGGCGATCGTCTCGCACCGTGGCGCCGTCATCCATCGCCGGATCCTCGACGCGTTGCGCGCCCGGGGGTGCGACGACGATGCGCTGATGGCCTTCCACGCGCAGGCGGCCGGCGACGATGCGGCGGTGCTGCGCCACGCGCAGGCGGCGGCACGACGTGCGGCCGGCCTGGGCGCGCACCGCGAGGCGGCCGCGCAGTTCGAGCTGGCACTGCGCTTCGCCGCGGACGCCGACTCCGCGCTGATCGCGGGGTTGCAGGACGAGCTTTCCGACCAGTTGGCACTCGGAGACCGCTGGCAGGATGCCGCCGACGCGTGCGAGCGGGCGCTGGCGCTGTGGCGCGAGGCGGGTGATCGCCTGCGGGAGGGCGACTCCCTTCGGCGTTTGTCGCGCTCCTTGTGGAACCTGTGCCGTGGAGATGAGGCGGTCGCCGCGGCTCACGCCGCGATCGCCGTGCTCGAGCCGCTCGGACCTACCCTTGAGCTGGCCTGGGCCTATGCGACCTTGGCCAACCGCTGGATGTTGTGCTCGGAGCATGAGAAAGCGACCGAGTTCGCGCTGCGGGCACAGGCGATCGCGGCGCAGACCGGGGCGTCCGATGTGCTCAGCTATTCGCTCAACACACAGGCATGCAGCGCTTCCGCCATAGGGCAGGACTGGGCCGCGCTGATGCACCGCGCGCTCCAGATCGCGCTGTCCGGCCGCCATCATGAACACGCGGGTCGTGCGTATAACAACCTCGGCAGCATTTACGCGGAACGGCGGCAGTTCGCCGAGGCCGAGCGCTGGTTCGAGGAGGGCATCGCGTACTGCGATGAACACGACATCACGATGTACGCGACGAGCATGCGGGGCGAGCAGGCCAACATGCTGGACTCCGCGGGGCGCTGGGACGAGGCCGTGACATTGAGCCTGGAGATCCTGGCCGTGTCCGGGCCCGCACCGGCCAATCGGATATGCGGCCTGAAAAGGCTTGGCGTGATTCGCGCGCGCCGCGGTGAGCCGGGAATCTGGGACTGTCTCGACGAGGCCGCCGCGAGCGCCGACGCCGCAGGTCAGCCCTACGACATGGCGACCATCCGGCTGGTCCGCGCCGAGGCGTACTGGCTGGCGGGAAATATGGCCGAGGCCAGGTACGAGGCTGAGCTGGCCGACGATGTCGTCGACAAATGTGACGAATGGATGCGCGGGTCGGTCGCGTCCTGGCTGGCACGGACCGAATCCGCACGGCCGTCGCGTGGCGCCATCGCCGAGCCGTACCGGCTGGAGCTGGAGGGCGGCATACGAGAGGCCGCCAAGATGTGGCGCGAACTGAACCACCCATATGAGGCGGCGCTGGTCCTGATCGGCGCTACCGAAGAAGAGGCGTTGCTCGAGGCGTACGAGATCTTCACGAACCTCGGTGCGGCGGCCGCGGCCAAGTTCGTGGAAGAGCGGAGGCGCCTGCTCGGCCTCCAGCCCGCATCCACTGCGCGGCAAACCACATCGGCGTCCCCTTTCGGGCTGACCGCACGCGAGCGTGAGGTCCTGGATCTGATCTGCACCGCCCACACCAACGCCGAGATCGCCGACAAGCTGTGCATCTCCGCCAAGACCGCAGGTCATCACGTGTCGGCGATCCTGGCCAAGATGGGCGCCCCGAGCCGAAGCGCCGCCGCGCGCGAGGCTATCCGGCTGGGCCTGACCAGATCCGGCAACACCTGAGGACGTACGGAACATAGGGAATTTCTCCCGATCTCCGATTCCCCGGCTCGATCTAGGGTCAGTGCCGTACGCACCATCTGAGGCTGGGGGAAAATGAACAGGAAGGTGGGCGAGGGCCTGCCCGTCACGCCCGCTGATGCCGGGGAGGCGTTGTCCGAGGAGCGCGGCCTTGCCGGCGCACTTGAGGACCATCTCGTCAATTGGTCGGACCGGACCGGTGTCCTGGTCGAGATCTGGGCTCTGCCGACAACGGACGTGGCCGCCGACATAGCGGAATGCGTTCTTGAGACCATCACCGACGCTCTCGAAAACGTTGAACGGCATAGCGGTGCCCGACAGGTCTCAGTGGCGGTGACCACTGGTCGCAACGGCCTGCGTCTTACTGTCAGCGATGACGGGCGTGGGATGGTCCCCGATACCGCCGGTCGCGGGATCGCCCGGATGAAGGCCAATTTCGTGGCGCTAGGCGGCTCCCTATCGGTCAATGGTGTTCTCGGTGGAGGGACCACGGTGTCGGGCGTGCTGCCAGGAAAGGCACGAACCAGCTGAGCTCGTGGCCTGCGCACGGCCCGACGGGGTTCAGCGGTTTTCGCCGGTATGTGTTCGCTGGCGATCGGCACGGTGCCGATACCTGTGGCGCCGGCCGCGGCGGACGTGGCAAACATCTTGTACGGCTGGGGATACAACGCGTCCGGCCAGGCCGGCGACGGGACCACCGAGTCCAGCGTCCATCCGATCCCCGTGGCCGGGGACACGTCGGACATCACTGCGGGCCACTGGGAAGGCGCTTCGCGCCGACCACGGTGGCCCGCTTCGGGTGGACCTGACGTCCGCTTACGCGAACACGGCAACCACGGTAGCGCTGGGGGTGTCGGGGGCGGAGCCCCCGGGAAAAGGGGGCGGGGGCGGAGCCCCCGGGAAAAGGGGGCGGGGGCGAAGCCCCCGGGAAAAGGGGGCGGGGGCGAAGCCCCCGGGAACGGGCGAAGCCCACAAGGGGCGCGGGGCGAAGCCCCGAGGAGCGGGCGAAGCCCACAAGGGGGTGTGGGGGCGAAGCCCCCACAAGAAGCGGGGGTGTCGGGGGGCGCAGCCCCCTGACAACTGGGGGTCCGGGGGTTATCCCCCGGGCAGACATGACGAAGCGGACCACGGGAGGAACCCGAAGGGTTCCGACCATGGTCCGCCCATCCGTGGAGGTGGCGGGAATCGAACCCGCGTCCTTCGGCACCGAGTCAGGGATTCTCCGGGCGCAGCCTGCTACTGATTTCTCAGCCCCGGCAAGCTCGCAGGCAAGTCGCCGATGGGCTCAGTCGCTGTCAGATTTCCCGCACGGCCCCGCGACCGGGTCGTGCGGTTGAGCCTCCTAGCGATGCCAGCACCGGACCGGAGGCACTTCCGGGCTGACAAGGTTACTTCGCTGTTTAGGCAGCGAGACCCAGGGTGTCCTGGGTCAGAACCTGAGTGCGCGTAGAGTTGGCACTTATTGGTTTGCGGTCACAGTATTAACGAGGTTATGTCCGCCGTCCTCGGCCCGCTTCCCACTGTCTCGCAATGTCGAAGTCGAAACCGGTCACCCCCCTGTTCAGTTGTCAGCACAACGATACAGGTCCCAACGCCTCCGCCGCGAACCGAATTCCGCGGGCGTTCACCAAGCCGAAACCCCCGGAGGCGATGCACGTGGCAGTCGCCTCCGGGGGCCGACCGGCAGGGTCGAGCCGGTCCGGACGGCGGGGCTCCCCCCGAGATGGAGCCCCGGTCTCATCACGGCGACTGAGTCCGCAACCCCCCAAGCGGTGCTCAGTCACCCTGAAAGACGCCGCAACGGGCTCTGTTGGTTGCTCGGGTGATCCACTTTTTTCTTGACGTGGTCAGGGCGTCACGTGGGCGTTGCGGAAAAACGTGCCGGCGATCACGGCTGCCTCGCCCTGGTCGGGGGTTTCGGCCATCACGGCGATGGCCACGTCGCCCTGCCAGCCGACGAACCAGGACAGGTTTCGGCGCTTCTTCTCGGTGTAGCCGAGCCCGGCGGCCACGCCGTACACCGGGTCGCCGGGTGCGGCCGCGGCTTGGGCACTGCCGGAGGTGACGCCGGCGCGCATGAGGTCGCGGAGCTTGGCGGCGGCGCCCTGGTCGAGCGGGATGGGCGAGGGCGCGGACGGCAGGGTCGCCTCGGCGGCCGGGTCGGGGGTGGCGGGCGAGGTCACGAGCACCGGCGGGCGCCACGTGCCGGACGCGACGGCCCCCGCGACGAGCGCCATGGACAGTGGGCTCACCCGGACCGTGGTCCCGGCGATGATCCTTGCCCGGTCGGCGTCGCTGGAACCGGCCGGGAGCGCGCCGCTGTAGGCGCTGACCGGCAGCCCCCACTTGGCGGCGACGCCGAGCGTGGCCGAGCTGTCGTCGACCGTCTGGTCGGTGGTCAGACGGGCGAGGGAGGCGAGCGCGGTGGCGCAGCCCTGCGCGAAGTCGGCGGCGAAGGTGGCCGAGTCGTCCGGCACGGCAGAGGTCGTCTTTCCGGTCGGGTCGACCGCTCCGGAAGCGCCGACCGTCCCCGTGGTGGTGCCGGCGACCTCGGCGGTGAAGCGGGCGCCGCCCACGGTCCGGTCGGCCGTGCAGGGGACCTTCCGCCGTACGTCGAAGCCGTTTTTGAGCAGGCCGTACGAGGTGACGATCGAGTAGGTGGTGCCGGGCGGGTAATGCCCGGCGAGCGCGTCCTTCTCCTGGTTGAAGCGGTGCCCGGGGTCGGTGGAGACGGCGAGGATCTGCCCGGTCGAGGCCTGTACGGCGACCAGCGCGGCGGGCACCTGCCCTGTCGTCGCGATGTCGGCGGCCCGCTGGAGCCGGGAGTCGATGGTCGTCTTGACCGAGGTGTTCTTCCGCCCCGGCCACGACTTGAGCTCGCGCATCTCCTGGGTCTTGGTGTCGATGATGATGACCCGGGTCTCGGTGGAGCCGGTCAGCTGATCCTGGTAGGCCTTCTGCAGGCCTTCGCGCCCGACCGTGTCGCCGGCCCGCTGGGGCCCGCCGAGCTGCTGCTCCTTCTCGGCGGTGATCGCGGCCACCCGGCCGACGATCTGGGTGGGCGAGGCGGGGGCCACCGGCTGCGTGTCGGTGAACACGCGCAGGCCCTGGATGGCCGCCAGCCGCGCCCGCAGCTCCTCGTACTTGGCCCGGCCGAAGGTGGCGAGCGGCACCCGGTCGTTCGGCGGCGCCGAGAGGATCTTGCTGAGCAGGCGGTCCTGCGCGAAGCCGGTGACGGCCGACAGCTGGCGGCAGAGCTCGGCGGGGTCGCTCAGCTCGGATGGGATCACCGAGGCCACGTACAGGCGCGCGTCGGTCTGCAGCGGGTTTCCGTCGCGGTCGAGGATGGGCTGGCGCGGCTGCGGGTCGACGGCCACCGCGAGCCGCTGCCCTTCGTGCATGTCGGGGTGGATGACCGCCGGTGACCAGCGCACCTTCCACTCTCCGCCGACCAGATGGAGCGGGAGCACGCTGTCGTACTCCCACAGGGGGTTGTTCTCCCCCAGGTCGACCTCGGCGTGATACTTCGCGGTGGCCTGGTCGCCGTCGGCCTTGATGGACGAGACCGAGAAGCGCATGGAGGCCGCGTCGAGCTGAACCCCGACCGCCTCGAGAGCCTTCCGCACGGTCGCGGGGTCGCCGTCGGCCCGGCGCGCGGCCGACGCGTAGTCACCGTCTTCCCAGCCGACCAGGAACTCCCGCACCGCCTCGTGCGGTGAGGGCTCCTCGAAGCAGGCGGTGAGCGCGGGCGCCGCGAGACCGAGCGCGAGCGCGAGCCGTACGAGCTTCACGGGCGTCCGCGACCTCCTCGGCGGCGCAGGGAGTTGGACATCGCACGGGCCATCTCGCGGTTTGCCTGCTTCTCAGCGAGCGCGTGCCGTTTGTCGTAATCCTTCTTGCCGCGTGCCACGCCGATCTCGATTTTGGCCCGGCCGTCCTTGAAGTAGAGCGCGAGGGGGACGATCGTCAGCCCCCGCTCCTTCACGGTCGCGTCCAGCTTGCCGATCTCCTTGCGGTTGAGCAGGAGCTTGCGCTTGCGCTTGGCGGAGTGGTTGGTCCACGTGCCCTGGCTGTATTCAGGGATCTGGACGTTGTACAGCCACACTTCGCCGTCCTCGACCGAGGCGAAGCCGTCGGTCAGGTTGGCTCGCCCCGCACGGAGGGACTTCACCTCCGTGCCGACGAGCACGAGCCCGGCCTCATAGGTGTCCTCTATGTGGAAGTCGTGCCGGGCACGCTTGTTCTGGGCGATGTTCTTGCGCCCGGTCTCACGTGGCATACGTCGAGCGTACCGGCGCTAACTACACACGCAGATAACGGCGGAGTGTGATGAAGGAGGCCAGGATGCAGATCAGCACGCCAACGATCATCGTGAGCGTGATCACCCCGGACACCGCGTTCCAGCTGAGCTGCACGCTCATCAGGCCGCCGAGGCCGTCGAATATGATGATCTTTGAGCAGATCAGCAGGACCGCGGCGAACACCCCGCCGATCAGGCCGGCGATCGTGCCCTCCATGATGAACGGCAGCTGGATGTAGAGGTTGGACGCGCCGACCAGCCGCATGATGCCGGTTTCCCGCCGTCTGTTGTACGCCGAGAGCCGGACCGTGTTTCCGATCAGCAGCGCCGCCGCGAACACCATGGTCAACGCGATCACGAGGGCGGACCATTGGAGTTTGCCGAGGAATCCGAAGGTCTTGTCGACAAGATCCTTCTGGTTGATCACGTTCGAGACGCCGGCCGTGCTCTCGAGCGTCTGCACGGTCGTGGCGTAGTTGTTCGGGTCGCGCAGCTTGATCTGGAAGGACTCGGGCAGGTCGCCGACCTTCACCGCGGACTTGAGGACCGTGTCGGCCGTGCCGGCGATGAAGATCTTGTACGCCTGGGAGGCGTCGACGAACGTCACGCTCTCGACCTGCTGCATGCCCTGGATCTCGCCCTTCAGGGCCGCCTTCTGCTCGTCGCTGAGCGCCGGGTGGTCACGGCACTTGGGGAACGGGTCGTCCTTGGCCTTGCAGAGGTAGACGTTGACCTCGACCTGGTCGTTCCAGTAGGAGCTGAGCCGTCCCACCTGAGAGTTGATCATCAGGCCGATGCCGAGCAGCGCCATGCCGACGGCAACGGTCACGACGACCGCGATGGTCATCGTGAGGTTGCGGCGGAGGCCGATCCAGACCTCGGAAAAGATGAAGTTCGCCCGCATGCCGTGATAACTCCCTTATGCCCCGACTTAGTACGCTTGGCCGTACACGCCGCGCGACTGGTCCCGGACGATTTTGCCGTCCTCGAGCTCCACCACGCGCTTGCGCATCGAGTCGACGATGGCGGCGTCGTGCGTGGCCATGAGGACGGTGGTGCCGGTCCGGTTGATGCGGTCGAGCACCTTCATGATGCCGATGCTCGTCGCCGGGTCGATGTTTCCGGTCGGCTCGTCGGCGAGAAGGATCATGGGCCGGTTGACGAACGCGCGGGCCATCGCGACCCGCTGCTGCTCACCGCCGGACAGCTCGTCCGGCATCCGGTGCGCCTTGCCCTCCAGGCCGACCAGCTCGATGACTTCCGGCACGACCTTGCGGATGAAGCGCCGCGGCTTGCCGATGACCTCCAGCGCGAAGGCCACGTTCTCGTACACGTTCTTGTTCGGCAGCAGCCGGAAGTCCTGGAACACACACCCGATGCGGCGCCGCAGGTGCGGCACCTTGAAGTTGGACAGGCGAGCGAGGTCCTTGCCGGCCACGTGAATGGCGCCGGAGTTGGGCCGCTCCTCCTTCAGCACGAGCCGCAGGAAGGTCGACTTCCCCGAGCCCGAGGGGCCCACGAGGAACACGAACTCACCCTTGTCCACATCCACGGATACGTGGTCGAGGGCCGGGCGGTTCTGGTTCGTGTAGACCTTGGTGACATTATCGAAATGGATCACGGGCGCATCACGGCTAGCCAGTCTAGGGGTTGGGGACATCCAGCCCGGGGGGCGCCGGTCTCTTTACTCTAGATCGACGTTCCGGTTGGCCAGAGCACAGTCTAGGGGTAACACTGGCATGGAACGTCCATAACGGAAACAAAACGATTAGGGCATAGGTAAAGCCGCCATGAGCTGCGAACACTTGATCTGCGCCGCCTGCGCCGGCCCCGTGGTGGAGGGCCGCTGCCCGGTGTGTCGCGAGGGCCGCGCGAAGTTGCACCATCACGGGTTCCAGGGGTTGTCTCCCCTGCTCCTGGCATTGATCGTGGTCCTGTTGCTGGTGGTGGTCGCGATCAAGCAGGCGACCGGTTACTGATTCTCCTGGCGGCGCATCCAGCGGATCTCCGCCTCGATGAATCCGTCGAGGTCGCCGTCGAGGATCGCGGTCGGGTTGCCGGCCTCGAAGCCTGTGCGCAGATCCTTGACGATCTGATACGGGTGGAGGACGTAGTTGCGGATCTGGGTGCCCCACGACGTGGTGCTCTCGCCGCGTAGCTCGCTCATCGTGGCGGCCTCCTCCTGCCGCTTGCGCTCCAGCAGCTTGGCCTGGAGCACGGCCATGGCCGAGGCGCGATTCTGCAGCTGGGAGCGCTCGTTCTGGCAGGAGACCACGATGCCGGAGGGCAGGTGGGTGATCCGGACGGCCGAGTCGGTGGTGTTGACCCCCTGGCCGCCGGGCCCGGACGAGCGGTAGACGTCGATCCGCAGGTCGTCTTCGTTGATGTCGATGTGGTCGGTCTGCTCCACGACCGGGACCACGTCGACGCCCGCGAAGGAGGTCTGACGGCGGCCCTGGTTGTCGAAGGGGCTGATCCGGACCAGCCGGTGGGTGCCGTGCTCGCCCCTGAGCGTGCCGTACGCGTAGGGGGCCTTCACGGTGAACGTGGCCGACTTGATGCCGGCCTCCTCGGCGTAGGAGGTGTCGTAGACCTCTGAGGAATAGCCCTTGCGCTCGGCCCAGCGCAGATACATGCGCAGCAGCATCTGCGCCCAGTCGGCCGCGTCGACGCCGCCGGCCTGGGAGTTGATGGTCACGAGCGCCTCGCGCGCGTCGTACTCCCCCGACAGGAGCGTGCGCACCTCGAGCGCGCCGATGTCGGACTTGAGCGCCGCCAGCTCGCGGTTGGCCTCGTCGAGGGTGTCCTGATCGGACTCCTCGGCGGCCAGCTGGAACAGCACCTTCAGATCGTCGAGCCGCGACACCAGGCTCTCCACCCGGTTGACCTCGCCCTGCATGTGGGAAAGGCGGCTGGTCACCTTCTGCGCCTGCTCCGGGTCGTTCCACAGGTCGGGCGCGGCAGCCTGCTCCCCCAGCTCGTCGATCTGCTTGTGCAGGGACTCGAGGTCGAGGACGTCCTGGATGCTGTTGAGCGTGCCGGTAAGCTCGTTGATCTCTTCAGCGGGGTCGATGTCTGCCACGTCTGCCAAGCGTAGCCGCATCGCGCACTAACATGGCGGACGGGAACCTTCAGGAGGCTGGTGTGAACGGGGTGCTGCGGTCTGCGCTCGCCCTGTTTCTCCTGAGTTCGGCTGTAGCGGCGTGCACCAGCGCGGAGCAGCAGGCCGCGCAGCCGACCGTGACGCGGGCGGCCGAGGTGCCCAAGGTGCCGCACACGCCGACCGCGACGGCCACGGCCGCCGCCCCCGCGGTGACGATCGCCGAGGCGGGCCGCGCGCTCAACGACTATCTCGCCACCGACGACGTGATCCGCGCCGGCGGCGACGAGCGGATGGCGCTGAAGCTGTCCCGCGACGCGCAGCTCCCCCTGATGGTCGCTCACTATCGCGACAGCAAGAAACGGCTGCCGCGCTACACCTGGGGCCCGGCGCGCACCCTGCTGGTCCCGCGGCTGAAGCCGGACGCCCCCACCCGCTGGTTCGCCGCCCTGGTCGAGCGCCGCTCGGCCACCGGCGCGTCCCGCACGGCCCTGCTCGCCTTCGTCTCCCACAAGGGCGGGCCGGCCTGGCAGAAGACCTTCGAGACGCTGCTCGACCCCCGCACCGGGCCGCCGAAGATGTTCCGCGACGCCGACGGCTACGCCACCGCGCTCGACGCGCGCGACCAGAGCGTCCTGGTCAGCCCCAATCTGTTCGGCCCGCTGCACGCCACGGTCGCCGAGGAGGGCGCCGACGGCTACGCGGCCCGGCTGATCTCCCCCGGCCGGTGGACGACCGACTACTACTCGCAGATCGTCAAGGAAAAGGACACGGCCCAGCAGGTCAACGGGCTCGCCTACAACTCGATCTTCGCCGCCGCCGCCTATCCGGTGCTCGCGCTGCGCACCGAAGAGGGCGGCGCCCTGGTCCTCTACACGCTGATCCGCACCAGCACCTGGACCACGCCGAAGAGCGGCGGCTCGGGCCAGGGCATCGTGTTCGCGATCCACCGGCCGGTCGAGATCCCCAAGGACGCCCGGTGGGATCTGCCCAAGCCCGGCGACGAGTTCATCGACAACGAACGGCGGATCATCTCCACCCTGCAGTACGCGGGCCTGGTGCCGCCCAAGAACGCGCAGGCGGCCCAGGCCCAGGTGATCGGTCAGGACGGCTTCGTGACGAGCGCCTCCACCAGCTGACCGGCTCAGTCCTGCTGTTTGTGCTCGTGCTGGTGCTGGTCCTCGTGCGGCAGGCCGGTGGTCGAGGCGAGGGTGCGGATGGCCCGCAGCGCCACCGAGAGCGTGGCGAGATCGAAGGTGTCGCTCTCCCAGATCTCCGACAGCGTCTGCTTGGCCCGTGACACGGCCGCGCCGTTGTGGTCGGTCCAGGCGGCCAGCCGCTCCTCGGGCGACAGCCCGGACGCGCTGTGGATCAGCACGTCCTGGGTGAGCGCCGCGTGCGCGCCATAGAGGTCGTCGCGGAGCGCCACCCTGGCCATCGAGTTCCAGCGGCTGTCGCGCGGCAGCGCGATCACCCGTTCGCGCAGCCGGGCCACCTGGATCCGGTCGGCCAGGTCGAAGTAGACCTCGGCCACCTCGTTGACCGGCCGGCCCGTGGCCGCGGCCACCTCGACCAGGTCGAAGGTGGAGTAGGCGGGCACCATGGAGGCCACCCGCTCGGCGAGGTCGTCCGGCACGCCGCGGGCCGTGAAGGAGTCCCTGCGCTCCTCGAAGGCGGCGAGGTCGGGCCCGGCCAGCAGCTTCGGCAGGTGCGGCAGCAGGCCGCTGGAGCCCTCGGTGAAGAACCGAACGGTCGAGGCCAGGTCGAGCGGCGGCCTCCGGTTGCCGAGCAGCCAGCGCGTGCCCCGCTCGGACAGCTTTCGGCCTTCGAGCAGCATGGCCAGCTGGGTCGAGGTGTCGACCTTGTTGTCGAGCGCCTCGACCTGGCGGCGGAAGTCGGCGAGGTCGAACACCTCGCGCGCGACGAGGAAGGCGCGGGTCACGTCCGGCACCGAGGCGCCGGTCTCCTCGGCGAAGCGGAACACGAACGTCGTGCCGCCGAAGTTGACCATGTCGTTCACGATGCGGGTCGTGATGATCTCCCGGCGCAGCGGGTGCGCGTCCATATAGGTCTGGAAGCGCTCGCGGAGGGCCGACGGGAAATACGACACGAGCCACTGGCGGAGCGCCGGGTCGTCCGGCAGGTCGGAGCCGAGCAGCCGGTCGTCTCCCACGATCTTGGTGTACGCCAGGAGGATCGAGAACTCGGGCGCGGTCAGCCCGAGCCCGGCCTGGCGGCGCTCGGCGAGCACCTTGTCCGACGGCAGGAACTCCAGCTCGCGGTTGAGCATCCCGTGCCGCTGCAGCCAGCGCAGGTAGCGGGCGTGGATGTGGAGCATCTCCGGCGCCTGGGCGCGCGCCGCGGCCAGCACCACGTTCTGCGCGTAGTTGTCGCGCAGCACGAGGTCGCCCACCTCGCCCGTCATGTCGAGGAACAGCTGGTTGCGCTGCTTGTCGGTCATCTCGCCGTCGCGGACCACCTGGTTGAGCAGGATCTTGATGTTGACCTCGTGGTCGGAGGTGTCCACTCCGGCGGAGTTGTCGATGAAGTCGGTGTTGATCAGGCCGCCGCCCAGGGCGTACTCGATCCTGGCCCGCTGGGTGAAGCCGAGGTTGCCGCCCTCGCCGACCACACGGCAGCGCAGCTCGGTCGCGTCGATCCGCAGCGGGTCGTTGGCCTTGTCGCCGACGTCGGCGTGCGTCTCGCCCGAGGCCTTCACGTACGTGCCGATGCCGCCGTTCCACAGCAGGTCGACCGGGGCCCGCAGGATGGCGTTGATCAGCTCGTTGGGCGTCAGCGAGGTGACTCCGGGAGAGATGCCGAGCGCGGCCCGCATCGGCCCGGAGATGGGGACCGACTTGGCCGCGCGTGGCCAGACGCCGCCGCCCGTGGAGATGAGGTCGCGCGAGTAGTCGTCCCACGAGCTGCGCGGCAGCTTGAACAGGCGCTGCCGCTCGGCGAAGCCGCGTGCCGCGTCGGGATCGGGGTCGACGAAGATGTGCCGGTGATCGAAGGCGGCCAGCAGCCGAATGTGCTGCGACAGCAGCATGCCGTTGCCGAACACGTCGCCCGACATGTCGCCGACGCCGACCACGGTGAAGTCGGTGGCCTGGACGTCGAGGCCGAGGGTGCGGAAGTGGTAGCGCACCGACTCCCAGGCGCCCTTGGCCGTGATACCCATGGCCTTGTGGTCGTAGCCGATCGACCCGCCGGAGGCGAAGGCGTCGCCCAGCCAGAAGCCGTACTCCTTGGCCACCTCGTTGGCGATGTCGGAGAACGACGCGGTGCCCTTGTCGGCGGCCACCACCAGGTAGGTGTCGTCGCCGTCGTGCCGCACCACGTCGGGCGCCGGCACGACCTGGCCGTCGACCAGGTTGTCGGTCACGTCGAGCAGGCCCGAGATGAACTGCCGGTAGCAGGCGATGCCCTCGGCCAGCGGGTCGGCGTGCGAGGGCCGCTTCACGACGAAGCCGCCCTTGGATCCGGTGGGCACGATGACCGTGTTCTTCACCGTCTGCGCCTTGACCAGGCCGAGGATCTCGGTGCGGTAGTCCTCCATCCGGTCCGACCAGCGCAGGCCGCCGCGAGCCACCTTGCCGAACCGCAGGTGGACGCCCTCGACGCGGGGCGAATAAACGAAGATCTCGTACTTGGGCCGCGGCGGCGGCAGCACGCTGATCGCCCCCGGGTCGAGCTTCAGCGACACGTACGGCTTGGCCGGGACCTGGTAGTAGTTGGTGCGCAGCGTGGCGCTGATCATCTCGAGATAGGCCCGGAGGATGCGGTCCTCGTCCAGCGAGGCCACCTGGTCGAGGGCGGCCAGGATCTCCTCGCGCAGCGCCTCGGACAGATCCTGCCGCGCGACCTCGTGCCGGGGGTCGAGGCGGGCCTCGAACAGCCGGACCAACAGCCGCGCCAGCCGTACGTTGCCGACCAGGACCTGCTCGATGTAGCGCTGGCTGAAGGCCGTGCCGGCCTGCCGCAGATACTTGGCGTACGCCCGGAGGATGACGACCTGCTGCCAGGTCAGCCCGGCGGCGAGGACCAGCGCGTTGAAGTCGTCGTCCTCGACCTCGCCGTGCCACAGGGCGGCGAAGGCGTCCTGGAACAGCCGTTTGAAGCCGTCGCGGTCGACCTCGTCGGACGGGATGTAGCGGAGCCCGAAGTCGTAGATCCAGGCGTCCTGGGTGTTCGGGTCGTTGTCCCGGTCGACCTCGTACGGACGCTCGTCGACCACCTCCACGCCGAGCCGCTGCAGCATGGGCAGCACGTGGGACAGGGAGATGGGGGCGCCCAGCCGGTAGAGCTTGAACCGCCGGTCGCCTTCGGCGGCGCCGTACGGCTCGTAGAGGTTCATCCCGATGTCGGTGGGATCGGTGGCGGCGAGATGCTCGAGCCGTTTGATGTCGGAGACAGCCGTGCGGGATGGGAAGTCGGCCTTGTAGCCCTCGGGGAAGGCGGCGGCGTAGCGGCGGGCCAGCGCCGGTGCCTCCTCCTCGTCGCAGAGCTCGGCGATGGCGTCGGCGAGGTCGTCCTCCCAGGACCTGGTCGTGGCGGCCAGCCGGGCCTCGAGCTCCTCGATGTCGGCCACCTCGGCCAGGCTCTCGCCGCGCACCACCAGGTGCAGCCGCGCGAACGCCGAGTCGCCGATCATCGTGCTGTAGTCGAACGTGGTCCCGTTGAGCGCCTTGAGCAGGATCTGCTGCATCTTCAGCCGCACCTTGGTGGTGTAGCGGTCGCGCGGCAGATAGATCAGGCAGGACACGTAGCGGCCGAAGTCGTCGCGCCGCAGGAACAGCTTGACCTGCTTGCGCTCGCGCAGCCGGAGCACGCCGAGGGCGATCGGGAGCAGCTCGTCCACCGAGATCTGGAACAGCTCGGCACGCGGATAGGACTCCAGGATCTCGATCAGATCCTTGCCGTCATGGCTGTCGGCCGGCAGCCCAGCGCGCTCGAGCACCTCGCCGAGCTTGCGGCGGAGCACCGGGATACGGGAGATCGACTCGCTGTAGGCCACATAGGTGAACAGGCCGAGAAAGCGGCGCTCGCCGATCACCTCCCCCTCCGCGCTGAACACCTTCACGCCCACGTAGTCGAGGTAGTTGGGCCGGTAAACAGTGGCCCGGCTGTTGGCCTTGGTGATGATCAGCACCTGCTTCTCACGCGCCTTGGCGCGGAGCTCGGGCGGCATGGCGGCGAAGCTGTCGGAGCCCGCCTTGTCGGGGCGCAGGATGCCAAGGCCGGTGCCGGGCAGGGCGGTGAGGGTGTCGTCGCTGTTCAGGCGGTATTCGCGGTAGCCAAGGAAGGTGAAGTGCCCGTCGGACAGCCAGCGCAGCAGCTCGATGCTGTCTTCGACGTCGGCCGGCTCGAGCGCGGGCGGGCTGACCGCCAGCTCCTCAGCGGTCTGCACGGCCAGGGCGCGCATCCGGCTGAAGTCCTCGACCACGTGCCGCACGTCCTCAAGGACGCGGACGAGATCCTGCTCCAGCTGCTTGAGCATGGCGAGGTCGGACTGGCGGTCGATCTCGATGTGGATCCACGACTCGGCGAGCGTGAGCCCCGTGATGTCGGGGTCGTCGAGGAGCTTGCCGGTCATGTCGCGGCGGACCCGCATCATGGGGTGGACGATCAGGTGGGTGCCGATCTCGTGCCGGTCGAGCTCACTGGTCACCGAGTCGAGCAGGAACGGCATGTCGTCGGTGACCAGCTGGATCACCGAGTGCCCGGTGCCCCAGCCGTTCTCCTCCAGCGTCGGGGTGTAGACGCGGACCACGGCCCGGCCCTGGGGGCGCTGGGTGGCGAGGAGCCGGTGGGCCGCCGCCGGCCCGTAGATGTCGACGGGGTTGCGGTCGACCAGGTCCTCCGGGGGGACCTGGCGGTAGTACTGCCGCAGGAATCCGAGCATGTCCTCGGCGCCGTGCGCGCAGGTCTCCGCCGCGTTGCTCAGCAGCTCGTCCAGCTCCTGCTCAGAAGGCATCTCGCCACTCACTCCCTTGTGAGGCCAAAGGGACCGCTAGGGGGTCCCGGAAGCGCTAAAGCCAGGCCCGTAGTTCCCAGAGGAGGGGGTAAAAGTGCAGCCGGGTCCGCCCTGTCAAATACGGTGCCCCTGACGAGCCGCCCGTATCCGATTTCACGCCGATCTGGCGCTCCACCGCCCGCGGATCGAGCCGCGACAGGACCGTGATGGGGTAAGCATCGCACAGGTGGAAGGGGCGGAAACGGCGATGGGCGCGCCACGGCGCGCCCAGCTGTAGGTAGCCGCCAACGGCCAGAGGACCGCCGTCCTCACCGAAACCGCGGCTCGATGACACTTCGTCTCCCCGATGGCGCGAGCGCCCCGATCACCATTGATCGGGTCCACGCCACCGGACCGATACCACCCGAAAAAGAGCGGACAGTCAAACCGGGCCCCCACCTTGGGGGCCCGGTCGTTTGGTCTGTGTCACGGGGGTTACGGGATGGTGCTTACGGGATGGTCCGCTCCGAGGTCGCCTCGTCGAGCAGTGCAGGCACCTGGCAGAAGAGGGCAAGCTCTTCGCGGCAGGCGGGGCACACGTCAAGGTGCCGCTCGAACGCCTCGGTGTCTCCGTCGTCGAGCACTCCCAGGGCGTACGCCGCCACATCGAAGTGTTCCGACGACCTGGACATCAGCTGGCCACCCCCCTTTCCTTCAACTCTACTCGCAGATTTCGCAACGCGTAGTAGAGCCTCGACTTCACCGTCCCCGGCGGTATCCCCAGTATCTCCGCCGCTTCGTTCACCGTGCGGTCCCGAAGGTATGTCTGTTCTATAACTTCACGGTGCTCATTCGAGAGGCCACGGAGCGCATCCGCCACGACGATCGCCGCGATCGCGCTCTCCGACCCATCAGGTACAGAGATGCTGTCTTCTTCCGGTGCTTCGACCTCCCTGGGGCGCACGCCACGCCGGCGGCGCCCGTCGATCACGATGCGGCGGGCCACTGTGAGGAGCCAGGCCCACAAGAGGCCCCGCTCCCAGGTGAGCTTGGCCGCGTTACGCCACGCTCTGAGGAGCGTCTCTTGGACGACATCCTCTGCCCATTGAAGGTCATTGCCGGTCGTCTGCCGTACATGACGGAGCAGGGGACCACCGAACTCGTCATACAGCTCCCGGATCCGCAGATCTGGGTCGTCCATGGGGTCCAGACGCTCATACCGGCTGTCGAGTTGACGACGCACGGGCCACATATTTGCACCCGGGTTTGTCCGATGTACACAACTCTCGTCACTTCAGTCATTTCTGACTATCCCTGAACCACCGTCCCACACCCCGCGTACCTCCCGGCGAAGGTCACGAAAGGAGGCACAATGCGGTTCCGGTTCGGGGAACTCCTGGTGCTTGGAGTCTTCCTGTTCGCCGCGGCGATCGCGGTGATCGTGGTCGTGCCGAGGAGCGACGCCTCCGGGCCCGGCTGGACTCAGACTCCATGGGGCCCCCTGGGCCCCGCAGACCGCGACCTGATCATCAAGGTCAGGTGGGCGGGTCTGTGGGAGGTCCCGGCCGGGCAGTGGGCACAGCAGAAGGGAGCCAGCGCTCGGGTCCGAGAGGTAGGCGCGACCCTCGTCGAGGATCATACGAAACTCGACGAAGCGACCCGGGCGCTGGCCGCCAAATTAGGTATGGGCCTGCCCAACGACCCCAACCCAGACCAGCAGCGCTGGCTGGGTGAGATGCGAGACAGCACGGGGGCCGCATTCGACCAGATCTTCGCCGACCGCCTGCGCGGCGCCCACGGCAAGGTCTTCTCCACGATCGCGGCCGTGCGCGCAGGCACACGCAACAGCCTGGTGCGCGAGTTCGCCACGGTGGCCAACACCTTCGTCATGAAGCACATGACGATCCTTGAGAGCACCGACCTCGTGAACTACTCGATTCTCCCGACTCCCTAAGTGTAGGCGGAAGCACATGCGAAAACACGTTCTGGTCGCGGTCGCGGCCATCACCTTCGGCACGTCCCTCGTGGCCGTGTCACCGCCTGCGAACGCCGACGGCCCAACGCCCGACCAGTTCATCGACATCCGCCAGGTGCCGCGAGGCACGAACCTCGTGGTCGCGGGACGCGGCTCGTTCATCGCTCAGTGTGGCCGCAACCAGAACGGCCACCACAACCCCGACAACTTCATCGTCGCTCCGGGTGTCAGCAACGGCGCCCACCACGTGCACGACTACGTCGGCAACCTGTCCACGGACGGGTTCTCCACCGACCAGAGCCTGGCCGCCGCCGGCACCACCTGCCGGTTCGGCGACAAGTCCGCGTACTTCTGGCCGGTCCTCCGGAGCATCACCAACGTCAACCAGCAGCAACAGCAACAGCAACAGCAACCCCAGCAGTCCGCCCAGCCGAGCCAGTCCGCGCAGCCGACCGTGTCGGCTTCCGCTTCCGCTTCCGCCTCCGCGTCGGCCTCCGCCTCGGCGGCGGCCTCTGACGGCACGGGCGGCACGGGCGGCACCGGCACAGGTTCCGCTAAATCTTCATCCGCGTCCTCCTCGGACGCCCTGAGTCAGGACACCGGAGCCGCCCAGGACACAGGCGCGGCCGCTGACTCATCGGCCGACTCTTCGGCTTCTTCAGCCGCGGCCGCAGCCCAGCCCGCCAGCAGATCGGCCACCGCTTCCAACAGGTCGCAGGCCACCGCCTCGGATGAACCGGGCGGCGCGGCGGACGGCAACGTGGGCAGGATCCTCCTGCCTCGCTCGGTGACGCTGCAGTTCCGCAGCAACCGGGCCGCGCGGGTGGTAGCCATGCCGCGCTTCATCCGGATCATCACTGGTGACGCCAAGTCCGCCACGAACGGCGGGGCCAACGCCCGAGCGCGATGGACCTGCACTGGCTTCACCGACCGGACCACGACCAAGTACCCGCTGTGCCCCCGAGGCAGCCAGGTCGTCCGCATCCTGGACTTCCCGAGCTGCTGGGACGGACAGAACACCGACAGCGCCAACCACCGCACCCACGTGCTGTTCCCGGATGCGCAAGGCCGGTGCCAGAGCGGCACCAAGCCCATCCCGCAGCTGCGGATGATCCTCACGTACTCCGTGAACGCCGGGGCGTCCTTCGCGGTGGACTCCTTCCCGGAGCAGGCCCACAACCCGATCACCGACCACGGCGACTTCACCAACGTGATGCCGGACCGGTTGATGACCGCGGTCGTGAACTGCCTCAACCGCGGACAGCGTTGCTAGGCGTTCTTCTCCGAGCCCGCACTCTCAGTTAAGCATTCGTCACAGGTTCTCCCCTACTGCGGAGGAATCAGTGCCCAATCGACGGGCTCCCCGGCATCAAACGAGGCCAGACCTCGGCCTCGATCACCTGCATCGCCGGAGCGTTCGGATCGGACTCAGTGTCACGGCCATCGTGCTCGTTCTCGGGACCTTGGTGCTGAGCCGATCCGGCTACGGAGTGATGTATCTCGACCAGGCGCAGGCGTTCCTGACGTTCTACGCCGGCGTGTTCTCCCTGGTCGCGCTTTCGATCACGGTAATGCTGGGCCTTCTGGCCACCGAGCGCATCGTGCTGGGCATCCGGCAGCGGGTCTACGCCCAGCTGGTGCACCGCGCGTTCGCGCTCGTCGGCGTGGGCTTCCTCATCGTCCACATCGCAATGAAGATCGCCGCCGGCCTCGTGCCGTCGTACGGTTCGGTCGTCCCCTCGACCAACCTCTACGTCGGCATGGGCGCGGTGGCGTCCGACCTGTTCATCATGGTCATCGCCACCGGCGTCATGCGCGGCAGGTTCGCCCAGGCCGAACGTCCCTGGTTGTGGCGTGGCATCCACGACATGGCCTACGCCGCCTGGCCGCTGTCGATCCTGCATGGACTGGCCGCCGGCCGTACCCCGGCCGCATGGGTGAGCTGGTCTTACGTTCTCTGCCTGCTCGCTGTCGGAGCGGCTCTGATGCTCAGGGTGGTCGTCTCCGCCCGCCCGGTACGCGTGTCCCAGCCGGCCGCCAAGCCGACCGGCAAGGCCGCACCTCTGGACGCCGACAACTGGCTGAAGGACATCAAGAGGGGCCTCAACACCGTGAAACCCCGCTCGGCCGACATGGATACCGAGCCGGTGCCTGAGGTGCCGTCACAGACCGAACGTCCGAAACTCAGGAGGGTCGTATGATCCCCTACCGCGTCTCCCAGGTCCGACAGATCGGCCCGGCCCGTCTCACAGCCGGGCTGGACCGCTATCGCCGGCTCGACCTCAACGCCCACTACTCCGTCCACGAGCAGGTCCCCAACGCCACCGTGGACGAGATCATCGGCATGGCCGAGGAAGTGGACATGCGCGGCCGTGGCGGCGCCGGGTTCCCCTTCGCCCGGAAGATCCGCGCGGTCGCCGACAACGCCCGCAAGAGCGACACGGTCGTGCTGGTCAACGCCGCCGAAGGCGAGCCGGCCAGCATGAAGGACAAGACGCTGCTCACCCGCGCGCCCCACCTCGTCCTCGAGGGCGCGCTGATGGCGGCGAGCGCGCTCGGCTCGCGCGAGGTCGTCATCGCCGTCCCCGCCGGCGAGCTCGCCGAGGGTTCGGTCAACGCCGCCGTCGCCGAGCGTGGCCTCCAGGGCTACGTACGGGTCGCCGGCATCGAGGAGCGCTTCGTGTCCGGCGAGGGCGGCGCCCTCATCCGCGCCGTCAACGGCGAGCCGTCCGGCCTGCCGCCCGGCCGCAAGCAGCGCAGCAGCGATGTGGGCGTCGACGGGCTGCCCACCCTGCTGTCGAACACCGAGACCTACGCCCAGCTGGCCATCCTCGCCGAGATCGGCCCCCAGGCGTACGCGTCCGCGGGCACCCTCCAGGAGCCCGGCACGACGCTGCTCAGCGTCAGCGGCGCCGTCAAGGCCACCTCGGTGATCGAGATCGCGCCGGGCATCCCGTTCGCGGCCGTCCTCGACATGTGCGAGGCGGACGTGGGCGACGGCGTCCTGGTCGGCGGCTACCACGGCAAGTGGATCACCCGTCAGGCCGCGTACTCCGCGACCTGCTCACGGCAGGGCCTGAAGGAGGTCGGCGGCGAGCTCGGCGCCGGCATCATCGTGCCGCTCAGCCCCGACACCTGCCCGCTCGGCGAAGTCCTCCGGGTGGCCCGGTACCTGGCCGCCCAGTCGTCCGGACAGTGCGGGCCGTGCCGGCTCGGCCTGCCCGACCTGGCGAGCGCGCTCGCCGACGTCATCGAAGGCGACCCCGACGCCATCGAGCTGGTCGAGCGCGTGGCCGGAGCCGTGAAGGGCCGCGGCGCCTGCTTCCACCCCGACGGCACGTCGCGCTTCGTGCTGTCGGCTCTCGAGGCGTTCAACGGCGACGTGCAGGAGCACCTGCTGCACGGCACCTGCGGCCGCAAGGTGAAGGAGCTGCTCCCATTGCCCATCAAGAACGAGGTGGACGTCCGCCTCGTGGTCGACTGGACCCGCTGCCAGGGCCACGGCCTGTGCGCGCACCTCGTCCCCGACCTGGTCAAGCTCGACACCCACGGCTACCCCGTCTTCATGGACGGCGGCATCCCCTCCTGGCAGCGCAGCGCCGCGCAGAAGGCCGTGGAGATGTGCCCGGCGCTCGCCCTGCGCATCGGCGGAGGTGGCGACGCCTGACCTGACTTCGCCGTGATCCCTGAATCCCGATCACGGTGATGAGACTGTAACCAACCCGGCCCGATATCCGCGCGTCTCAAGTGGCAGCAGCTACCGAGGGGTGATCGCGGATGTTGGACAGACGGGAATTTCTGCGTGTTTCGGCGTTGACGGGTGTCGCCGTCTCGACAGGGGCGGCGGCCGCCATGCCATTCGCCGCGACAGTCGCCGGGGCCGCGGCCCCGGATTGGCGCGCGCTCGCGCGCGGGCTGGACGGGACGCTGATCCGGCCGGGTGACGCGGCCTACGACCGCGCCCGGCTTGTGTTCAACTCCGCGTTCGACAAGATCCGGCCGGCCGCCGTGGCGTACCCGAAGAACGCCACCGACGTGGCCGAGTGCCTGGCGTTCGCGCGGCGCTTCAACGTGCCGGTGACCGCGCGCTCGGGCGGGCACAGCTACGCGGGTTGGTCCACCGGCACGGGGCTCGTCGTGGACGTGTCCCGCATGTCCGGTGTCACCTACAAGAGCGGGCGGGCCACCGTGGGCGCCGGCGCGCGGCTCGTCGACGTCTACGCCAAGCTGGCCGCGCACGGGGTGAGCATCCCGGCCGGGTCGTGCCCGACCGTGGGCGTGGCCGGTCTGACGCTCGGCGGCGGCATCGGCGTGGTCTCCCGCAAGTACGGCCTGACCTGCGACACCTTAGCCTCGCTCCAGGTCGTGACGGCCGACGGGAAGCTGCTGACCTGCTCCCCCACGCAGCACGCCGACCTCTACTGGGCCTCGCGCGGCGGCGGTGGCGGCAACTTCGGCGTGGCCACCTCCTTCACGTTCCGCACGCATCCGACCCAGAACGTGACGGTCTTCTTCCTGCACTGGCCGTGGGCGCGGGCGGCCAAGGTCATCAGCGCCTGGCAGTCGTGGGCGCCCAAGGCGCCCGACGCGCTCTGGTCCAATCTGCACCTCAACCACGACCCGTCCCCGGACGTGATGGTCGGCGGGCTCTATTTGGGCTCTCAGGCGGGCTGTGAGCGGCTCCTGCAGGCCCTTGCGGACAAGGTCGGCGCGAGTCCGTCAAGTCGGTTCGTCAGCCACACCACCTATCAGCACGCCATGATGATCATGGCGGGGTGTTCCACGATCAGCGTCGACCAGTGCCACCGCGGCGGCGACCTGCCCGGCCAGACCGCGAGCGGCCGGCTCGTGCGCGACGGCTTCAACGCCAAGTCGCACATGGCGTACGGCCCGCTGTCGGCCGCGGGGATCAACGCGCTGATCGCGCAGACGGCCATCCCCGGCAGTCACTCGATCCTGCTGGACGCCCTCGGCGGCGCCGTCTCCCGGGTCCGGTCCGACGCGACCGCCTTCCCGCACCGGCAAGCGATCTTCAGCGTGCAGTACTACGCGCACCGGGCCGGCGCCCTGCAGTGGGTCAGGGCCGCCCACAACGCCATGCGCCCCCACTTCGGCGACCACGCGTACGTGAACTACATCGACCCGGAGCTCACCGACTGGCGCGCCCAGTACTACGGCCCCAACGCCGCCCGCCTTGCCAAGGTCAAGGCAGCCTACGATCCGAAGCGCCTGTTCCGCCTGCCGCAAAGTATTTGAGCACCTCGGGATTGGCCATGGCGTCGGGATTGGCGGCGCGTTCGACGGGGGTGCCGAGGAGGATCTTCCGTACGGGTATCTCGAGCTTCTTGCCGGACAGGGTGCGCGGGATGCCGGGGACCTCGTGGATCTCGTCGGGCACGTGCCGTGGGGACAGCTCCGTGCGCAGGGCCGCGCGGAGCCGGGCGGCGAGGTCGTCGGTGAGGCGGGCGCCCTCGGCGGGGGTGACGTAGAGCAGCAGACGCCCCTCCTGGCCGAGCCGGCCCGTGTCGATGACCAGGCTGTCGGCGATCTCGTCGAAGCGCTCGACCACGCGGTAGAACTCGCTGGTGCCCATCCGCACGCCGCCGCGGTTGAGGGTGGAGTCGGACCGGCCGTAGATGACGCAGCCGCCGTCCGGGAGGATCTTGATCCAGTCGCCGTGCCGCCACACGCCGGGGTAGTCGGCGAAGTACGCCTCCCGATAGCGCTCGCCGGACGGGTCGTTCCAGAACATGACCGGCATGGACGGCATCGGCTGGGTGAGCACCAGCTCGCCCACCTCGCCGACCGTCGGCTCGCCTTCGGGCGAGTACGACTCGACGTGCGCGCCGAGGCAGCGGCACGGGATGACCCCGGCCCGGACCGGCAGCACGGGGACGGCCCCGACGAAGCCCGTGCACACGTCGGTGCCACCGGAGAACGACCCGAGCTGCACGCCCGGCAGCACGTCGCCCACCCACGCGAAGCCCTCGGGCGGCAGCGGGGACCCGGTCGAGCCGATCCCGCGCAGCTTCCCTCGCGACGGCCGCGCGCCGCTCTTCAGGGAGGCCATGATGTACGGAGCGCCGGTGCCGAAGTAGGTGACGCCCTCTTCGGCCACCACATCCCACAGTGAGCCGGGATGGCCGTCGTAGAGCAGGACGTCGGCCCCGGCGAGCAGGCCGCCGATGAGGTAGTTCCACATCATCCAGCCGGTCGTGGTGTACCAGAAGAACAGGTCGCCCTCGCCCAGATCCTGGTGGAAGGTGAGCGCCTTGAGGTGCTCGAGGACGATGCCGCCGTGGCCGTGCACGATCGGCTTGGGCAGCCCGGTCGTGCCCGACGAGTAGAGCACCCACAGCGGATGCCCGAACGGCACCGGCTCGAAGACCAGCTCGCCCGGCTCGGCGCGAAGCTCCTCCCAGCCGGCTCCGCCCACGTGGACGGTCGCGGTGAGGGTCGGCAGCTTGGCGGCGATGTCGGCGACCACCTCGGAGCGGTCGTACGTCCTGCCGTTGTAGTGATAGCCGTCGACGGCGATGAGGACCTTCGGCTCGATCTGGGTGAAGCGGTCGATCACGCTCGGCGCGCCGAAGTCGGGCGAGCAGGACGACCAGATGGCGCCCAGAGAGGCGGTGGCCAGACAGGCGATCAGCGCTTCGGGGATGTTGGGGAGGTAGGCCGCGACCCGGTCGCCACGCCCGACGCCGAGCCGCCGAAGGCCCGACTGGACCCGGGCGACCTCGTCAAGAAGCGTTTCGTGGTCATAAATCCGCCGATTTCCGGCCTCGTCGCGGAAGATGACCTTCGACGGGCGCCGGAGGGCATTGGCGGCGTAGTTCAGGCGCGCACCGGGAAACCACTCGACATCGGGCATCGCGCCGGACAGGACCGGCCCGTCACCGCGCTCCCCCACGACGTCGAAGTAGTCCCAGATGGACGCCCAGAACTCGGCCGGCTGATCGACCGACCACCGCCACAGGCCCGCGTAGTCTCCCGGCCTGCCCAGCCACTCCTGATAACGAGTGATCTTCGCCGTGTCGACGACGTCGGCGGACGGTTCCCACAGCAGCGCGCCTTCCTCAACCATGGGTCCATCCTTACACCCACGGTCACCCGGCTTTGCGCTCCACTGGAGAGGTGAGGCGGGCCACCGCGGCGACCACCTCGGAGGCGTTCGACAGGTCGGGCAGCACCAGGTCGGCGCCCGCCTCGTGCAGTTCGGCCTCGGTGGACCGGCCGGACGCGACCGCGATCATGGCGGCCCCGCCGATCCGGGCGGCCTGGACGTCGCGCGTCGAGTCGCCGATGAGGACCGTGTTGCCCGGCCCGAAGGTCGCGCCGTAGCGGGCCTTGGCCCGGCCCTGCGCCACCTGCAGCAGCGTGGCCTTGGGATAGACCTCCTCGCCGTAGCCGCCGATCTCGAAGTCGACCCACTTGTCCAGGCCGAACGCCTTCATCTTGTGGACGGCGTTGCTCTTGATGGTGCCGGTGAGGACGGACTGGACGAAACCGTCGAGCCGGGAGACGGCCTTCAGCGCGTCCTTCGCGCCCGGCATCATCCGGCCTTCCTTCGGGATCCGCTTGATCTTCGCGCCGAACGCGACGGAGAGGGCGTCGATGAACCGCGCGAGGTGATAGTCCTCGACCGTGATCGCGTTGATGGCCAGCGTCTCGAAGATGATCTCGGAGTCGGGCCGGCCCATCGCCGGCGCCAGCTTGACCAGGGGCCGCCCGGTGACCAGTTTGAAAGCCTCGGCGTAGGCGTCGCGGGTGACGATCGTGGCGTCGACGAGGGTCAGATCGACATTCCAGAGAACCAGGCGGTTGATGGTTGCCTCCCAGGCTTGTTCCTCGCTAAGAGTACGGCCTGGGCACGGGGAATCTCCCGACGATACCGAGCTTGCACCGATTTGTCGGCCAAATGGCGTTACACCAGGTCAAGGGCTGCGGCGAGCGACTCGACGACCGGGACGCCGACAAGATCCAGCGCCGACCGGCGCGTCATGCCGCCCGCGTACAGAATCGCGCGCGCGCCCACATGCCGGGCCGCGTCGGCGTCGTCGATGCTGTCGCCGATGACGACGACGGTCGTCGGATCGACCCCGATCGCCGCGAGGTGCGCGACCATGTGCTCGGCCTTCGCCCCGCCGGACGCGCTCCGCAGCCCGTCGACCCGCGTGAAGTGCCGGTCGATGCCGAACTCGGCGACCTTGGAGACCAGCCGGTCATGCCCCCACATGGACAGCAGCGACTGCGTGCGGCCCGAATCCTCCCAGGCGCTGAGACTGGCCATGGCCCCCTCCGCCAGCCGGCACTGGAGCATCAGCCGGTGGTAGTGATCGTGGAAGTCGGCGTCGAGCCGATCCCACTCTCCCGCCTGCAGCGACCTGCCGAGCATCCGCTCGTAGGCCACCCAGATGGGCCGCGTGTAGACGGCCCGGAAGCCGTCGGCCGTCATCGGCTCCAGCCCATAGGGCCGGAAGACCTCGTTGGTGGCCCCGACGACGGCGTCGATGTCGTGGAACAGCGTGCCGTTCCAATCCCAGATGATGTGCTTCGTCATATGCCATCGAGCCTACTCAACGGCGCTATGAGCTCAGCAGGTCAGGGATCTCCTGGGTGGCGTACCACTGGAGCTCGTGGGCCTCGGCGCCGTCGACCGTGAACTGCGCGTCGCCGTCGCCCGCGTCGGCCTGCGGCAGGGCGTCGAGCGCGGCCTCGACGTCGCCGGCCGCATCCGGATCGTCGATGTGCACGGCCGCGAGCGCCGTCAGCGGCACGGACTCGGCCACCCGCACCCGGCCGCGCTCCTCGAGATCGACGCCCGCGGTGATGAGCCCGTCAGAGATCTCGGCGGCCACCACGACCCGGCGGGCCGCCACGTCGACGCCGTCGGCCCGGTCGGCGGCCAGCATGCGCAAAGAGGCCCGGGCGGCCTCCGTCAGCGCCACGTATTCGAGCTCCTCGGTGTCGCCCGAGACGTACCACTCGACAAGCGCGGGGGTCACGGCGTATCCCGTGAGAGGGGCCGGGCCCAACTCGCCCTCGGCGGCCATGCGGGCCAGCGCGGGAAGCGTGCAGGGCAGATAGACGCGCATCGTTGTCCCATCGATGAGGTTGACCCCTCGAGTGTGCCAGCGTCACGGCCTGAGAATCACGCGCCACGGCGAAGTGGACGGCCCACAAGGGCCTCCAGGGCCCCGATCGTCACAACGGGATCGGTGTGGTGGATGGCGGTCAGCCCGAGCGACTGCGCCGCGGTGACGTTGGCCTCGATGTCGTCGACGAACACGCACTCCTCCGCGGGCAGGCCGACCAGGCCGAGCGCGTGCTCGAAGATCCCCGGCTCGGGCTTGCGCATCCCGACCTCGCTGGAGATCACGACCGCGTCGAACATCTCGCCCCAGTCCTCGCGCGGATAGTCGTTGCCCCACGAGTTGGACACGAGGCAGGTGCGCAGGCCCGCGCCCTTGGCCACGCGGAGCATCTCCGACATCTCGGCAACCGGGCGAAAGCCCGCGAACATGCGGTTGAGAATGCCCTCGGCCACCACAGGGCCGCCGTCGAGCGTGCGCAGCTGGGCGGCCAGCTCCTGCTCGAACTGCGCGACCGGCAGTTCGCCGCGCTCCAGCGCGTGCACGATGTTGGTCGAGCCGCCGTCATAGGCCTGGGAGATCAGCTCGATCATCACGGTCCGGTAGTTGGAGGCGTCGATACGGTCGGCCGCGATCCAATCCTGGATCGCCTCCGCCAGCCCGGTGGTGAGCACCCCGCCCCAGTCGATCAGCACCCCTTTGATCACGTATGTCATGGTAACGACAGTTCCACCGGGAGTGCGCCGGTGGGTTTGGCCGCGCCCGTGAGGACTTTGGCCGCGGCGGCAAGCGACGGCTCGCCCGACGAGTAGACGGCCACGGCTCCCCGGTAGCCGCTCAGCCTGGCCAGCTCATACGGCGCGCCCATCGACACGAGCACCACCGGCCGGCCCGTCTGGACCATCGCCTGCACCAGCCGGGCCTGCATGGGGCCGGCGTCCTCGGTCGTCACGACCACCGAATCGGCGCGCGCGCCGGCCGCGGACGCGGCGGCGATCTCGGTCGTCTTCGGGGTGTCGCCGGTCGCGACCGCCGTCGACCCGGGGATCAGCGCCGACAACTGCTTGCCCGCCGGGCCGGTGACCAGCACGGCGCCCGAAACGGCCGGCTCGCCCACACCGGTCGCCGACGCGGTCGCGATCCGCCGCGCCACATCGCGGTGCTCGTCCGACTTCAGACCGGAAAGATCCGTGGCCGACAGCCGGTGCTTCTGCTTGAGCGTGAGGATCCGCCGCACCGACTCGTCCAGCCGCTCCTGCGAGATCCGGCCCGACCGCACGGCCTTGAGCACGGCCTGATAGGCGGTCGGGAAGTCGGGCGGCATGAGCAGGATGTCGGCGCCGGCCAGGATCGCCCGGACGGCCACCTCGGCGTCGCCGTACTTCTTCCTGACCCCGGCCATGTCGAGCGCGTCCGTGCTGATCACGCCTTTGAAGCCGAGCTGCTCGCGGAGCAGCCCGGTGAGGATCTTGTGGGACAGGGTGGAAGGCGCGCCCGAGGGATCGAGCTTGGGCATCACGACGTGCGCGCTCATGATCGCGTCGACGCCGTGCTCGATGGCCGCGCGGAACGGCGGCGCGTCGAGCTTCTCCCACTGCCGCTTGGTGTGCTGGATCACCGGCAGCCCCGTGTGGCTGTCTACCGTGGTGTCGCCGTGGCCCGGGAAGTGCTTGGCGACCGAGGCGATGCCGGCGTCGTGGAACCCGTCGACGGCCGCGCCGACCATGGTCGCCACCTTCTGCGGGTCGGAGCCGTACGACCTCGCCCCGATGACGGGGTTACGCGGGTTGACGTTGACGTCGGCGACCGGCGCGAAGTCGAGCGAGAAGCCGAGCCCGCGCAGCTCCTCGCCCGTCACCTTGGCCGCGTCGTGGGCGTTGGCCGGGTCGCCGGTGGCGCCGATGGCCATGGCCCCGGGCAGCTGGGTGACGATCGGGCCGAGCCGGGAGACGATCCCGTTCTCCTGGTCGACGCCGATCAGCAGCGGAATCTTCGAGGCCTTGCGCAGGCCTGTCGTCAGGGCCGCCACCTGCTTGCCGTTGACGATGTTTCCGGACCAGGGGAACAGGATGACGCCGCCCGGACGATACTTCTTGATCATCTGGGCGGGCGTGGCCACGCCATATCGGGCCTGGTTCTCCTGGCTCCGCGAGTCGGCGGCCGCGCCGTAGAGGACCGGGACGAACAGCTGGCCGACCTTGTCTTCGACGCTCATGCCGGCGAGCAGGTCGGCCGGGGTCGGACTCACCGCGGTGGCCTCGCCGCTGGGGGCGGGGGCGGGGGGCTGCGAGCTGGGCGCGGCGGCAGGCGCCGACGAGCAGCCGGCCAGCAGGCCGGCTGCCACGATGACGGCCGCCAGACTTCGGAACACCCCATCACGGTATCCCGGGCAGATGAGCGTGCGCGCCCTCCTTCGCCTCAGCGGCGGTCACGGCCTGACGTGCGGTGGTGGCCGCGGCCTGGCACTGCGCGTACGTGTGGGCGGCCAGCGCGGCCCGCACCCAGGGCAGCGCGGGGGCGCCCATGGACAGCGAGGTCACGCCCAGCCCTACCAGCACACAGGCCAGCAGCGGATCGGCGGCGGCCTCGCCGCAGACGCCACAGCCCTTGCCGGCCTCTCCGGCCGCCGCCGCGGCCAGCGCGATCAGGTCGAGCACCGCGGGCAGCCACGGGTCCTGCAGCGAGCTGACGCCGCTGACCTGCCGGTCGGCGGCCATCGTGTATTGGGTCAGGTCGTTGGTGCCGATCGAGAAGAAGTCGGCCTCGACCGCGAGATCGCGGGCGCGCAGCGCGGCCGCCGGCACCTCGATCATGATCCCGGAATTGGCAAGGCCCATGCGGTGGCCCAGCTGGGCGAACCACGCCGCCTCGGCCGCCGTCGAGACCATGGGAGCCATCACGTACGGCTCGGCCGACGTGCCCTCGGCGGCCCGTGCGATGGCGCGCAGCTGGGTCTCCATGACCGCCGTGTTGTCGATCCGGAACATGCGCAGGCCGCGCACGCCCAGGGCCGGGTTGGGCTCGTCACCGGGCGGCGGCAGGAAGGCCAGCGGCTTGTCGGCCCCCGCGTCGAGAGTCCGCACCACGACGCGGCCGCCCGGGAACGCCTCGAAGACCGGCCGATATTGGCCGACCTGCTCGTCCTCCCCCGGCGCGTCCGCCCGGTCGAGGAACAGGAACTCGGTCCGGTAGAGGCCCACGCCCTCGGCGCCGTATTTGAGCGCCGACTCCAGATCCTTCGGGCCGCCGATGTTGGCCAGCAGCGGCACGGCATGGCCGTCCTTGGTGGTCCCCGGCCCGACGGCGGCGGCCACCGCGGCCTCGCGCGCCCGCGCCGCCTCGACGGCGGCGGCGGCCTCGGCCTCCGGCGGCGAGAGCCGTACGAGACCCGAGGAACCGTCGACGAGCAGGCGCTCACCGGCGATGATCGCTGTGGCGCCGACGCAGCCGACGACGGCGGGCACCCCCATGGCACGGGCCAGGATCGCGGTGTGGCTGGTCGGCCCGCCGTATTCGGTCACGAAGGCGGCCACCAGCGTCCGGTCGAGCAGCGCCGTGTCGGCCGGTGCGAGATCGCGAGCGATCAGCACGTACGGCTCGGCGGCCGAGGTCGGGACGCCGGGCATGGGCCGGCCCGTCAGGACCGCGATGGTCCGGTCACGGATGTCGTCGAGGTCGGCCACCCGCTCGGCCAGATAGCCGCCCGCGGCGGCCAGCAGCTCGCGGTAGGCGCCGAAGGCCTCGAACACGGCGCGCGCCGCCGCCTTGCCGTGACCGACGAGGTCGGCGACCCGGTCGGCCAGGCCGGGGTCGCGGGCCATCATGGCCTGTGCCGTCAGCACCTCCTGGGCGTCGCCGCCGGCCGTCAGGCCGCGGCCCTCCAGGTCGGCCGCGACCCGCTCGAGCGCGGCGGCGGCACGTGCCGTCTCGGCCTCGGCGTCGCCGTCGTGCGTGTCGGCGCCGTCCGGCTCGGGGATGCCTCCGGTCAGGACATACGCCGGGCCGTAGCCGATGCCCGGGCTGACCCCGACCCCCTCCAACTGGGCCGGCATCAGGGCGCCGACGCGATCGCGGCGAGCTGGTCGAGGAGCTCGTCGGCGCCCTCGCCCTCGGCCTTGATGACGATGGTGTCGCCCTGCCGCACGTCGAGGGCCAGGACCGACAGGATGCTCTTGGCGCTCACCGGCTGGCCCCCGCCGCCCAGCTTGGCGATCGTGACGTCCATGCCGGACTTGGCCGCGGTCTGCACGAAGGTGGCCGCCGGACGGGCATGCAGCCCGACCTCGGATTCGACGGTGATCTTGCGCTCGGCCACGGTTCCTCCTTCAGCTGGGGCGGTCCGTACCACCCGAAATCGGCCAGTCGATCTCCGAAAGATCCGCCACCACCAGGTCGGCCGCGGCGAGTTCGTCCGGGTGGTGGGTGGTCGCGACCCCCACGCATGTCATACCCGCGGCCTTCGCCGCGGCAATCCCGGCGAGGGAGTCCTCGAAGGCCACGCACTTCGCCGGGTCGGCGCGCAGCCGTTCCGCCGCGAGCACGTAGCCGGCCGGGTCGGGCTTGCCGACCGCCACGTCCTCGTCGGACACGATGGTCTGGACCAGGTCACGCACGCCGACGTCGGCCAGGCGCGCCTCGGCCCACGCGCGGCGGGCCGATGTGACCAGGCCGATCGGCCAGCCCTCGGCCGACACCCGGCGCACCAGATCCGCGGCGCCCGGGATGTGCACGATGTCCGGCAGCCCGGGATGGGTCAGCAGCACCTCGATCTCATCGCGCACCGCGTCGAGGTCGGCCTCCGGCAGCAGGGCCGGCAGCACGTCGCGCCCGCGGCGGCCCATGAAGCTCCGCAGCAGCTCCTCGTCGTGCGCGATGCCGTGGTTGGTCAGGAACATGGCCCACACGGCCCGGCTGCGGAGCTCGGTGTTGATCAGGGTCCCGTCGAGGTCGAACAGGGCGGCGCCGGTCATGTGGTCCATTCGAACAGGTCGTCGCCGGGTGCGACAGGGCCGAGGTGGACGCCGGCGATCGCCTCGGCGGGGGCGTCGAGGGCCACGACGGGGCAGACGGGCGAGCGCCCCCCGGCCTCCACCGCGGCCGGATCCCAGCCCACCACGGGCTGCCCGGCGACCACCCGGTCGCCTTCCGCGGCCAGCAGGTCGAACCCTTCGCCCTTCAGCTGGACCGTGTCGATGCCGAGATGCACGAGCACGCCGCGGCCGTCGTCACCGACCACGACGTAGGCGTGCGGATGCAGTTTGACGATCGTCCCGGCGATCGGGGCGACCGCGCGCGCGGGCGCCCTCGCCGGGTCGATCGCTGCCCCGGGACCGACCATGGCCTGCGAGAACACCGGATCCGGCACATCGGCCAAGCCGATCGCGACCCCGGCGACCGGGGCGAGCACTTTGGTCATGGGGGTCCTTATGGCCGATCAGCCGATGATGTCCTCGATGTCGCTGGCGATCGTGTCGGCCTCGGGCCCCACGACCACCTGGACTACGTTGCCCGCCGCCATCACGCCGTGGGCGCCGGCCGCCTTGAGCGCCGCCTGGTCGACCTTGGAGGCGTCATGGACCTCCGTGCGGAGCCGAGTGATGCACGGCTCGATCTCGATGATGTTGTCGGCTCCACCGAGCCCGGCGATGATCGCCTGCGCGTCTGCCGCCATCGTGTCTCCCTTTTGTGCGTGGCCAGGCTATTACTAGTCGGTCTGGGTGACCTTGTTCAGACCCCGGGGGGCGTCTGGGTCGATCCCGAGCCTGCGCGCCAACGCCTCGGTGAGCAACTGCCCCGGGACGATGAGGCCAAGCGGAGCCACCCACTCTGGCAGATCGGGACCGTTCAGCGCGGCCGTCGCGACCGAGGCGAGAGCCGGGCCACCGCCCACGGTGTAGGCCGCGGCCCCGGCGCCCGTGACCCGCTCGGCCAGGGCGATCGTGCCCGGTAGGGTCGGGCCGTCGTTGGCGGCGACCAGGATGGCCGGGGTGTCGGCGTCGACGACCGCGATCGGCCCGTGCAGCAGATCGGCGTACGACAGGCCCATGGCGTGCAGGTAGCACGCCTCCTTGAGCTTCAGCGAGAGCTCGAGCGCGGTGGAGAAGGCCAGGCCGCGGCCCGACACGACGGCGCCCGGCTTGTCGGCAAGGCCCGCCACGATCGCGTCGACGTCGCCCGGCTCCTCGATCAGCTGGGCCACGGCGTCGGGCACCCGGCGCAGGTCGCCGGCGTCGACGTCGGCCCCGACGCCGAGCGCCAGGACGGCCATCGCGGCCAGCTGCGTGGTGTAGGTCTTGGTGGCCGGCACCGCCTTCTCCTCGCCCGCGACCGTGCACAGCGCGAGGTCGGCGGCCTGGGCGAGCGGCGACTGCTCGCCGCCGTTGGTGATGGCGACGGTCTTGGCGCCGCAGTCCCTGGCCCAGTCGAGGGTCTCGACGATCTCCTCGGTCTTGCCGGACTGCGAGACCGCCACCGCCAGCACGCCGTCGAGGTCGAGGCGGCGGCGGTACGTCGTGGCGATCGAAGGAGCGGCCAGCGCCGACAGCCGGCCGGCGTGCGACTCGATCAGATAGCGGCCGTAAACCGCGGCGTTGTCCGAGGTGCCGCGGGCGATGAACAGCAGATGACGGGTCTGCGCGGCGAGCCGCTCGACCTCCCCGGCCCGGGGCAGCAGGGCGTCCAGCGTGGCACGCAGGGCCGCGGGCTGCTCCGCGATCTCGCTGCGCATCTTCGTGGTCATGTGGTGCTCATCCTGTTATCGGTCCATACGTTGACAGATTTTCCGTGGCTGTGGTCTAGTCCGGACTAGACCAGTACGAACCATATCAACCGCGGGAGGGAGGCGACAGTGGCCCAGATCGATCCGGACAGCCCGGTTCCGAAGTACTTCCAGCTCCGCGAGATCCTCCTCGACCTGATCGAGAGCAACGAGCTCCAGATAGGCGCGGCGATCCCCTCCGAGCGCGAACTGTGCCAGCGCTTCGGGCTGTCACGCATGACCGTCCGCCAGGCGGTGGATCATCTGGTGTCCGAGGGACGGCTCCACCGGGTCCCCGGCAAGGGGACGTTCGTCGCCCGGCCGAAGATCGAACTGGCCCTCCAGCTGACCTCGTTCAGCGACGACATGCGAGCGCGGGGCATGGAGCCCGGCTCACGCGACCTTGACCGGCGCGTGGTCCGAGCCAGCGCCCACCTCGCCCGCGAGCTCGGCATCCAGCCGGGAGACGCGGTCCACTTCATCGAACGGCTGCGCACGGCGGACGGAGAGCCCCTGTCCATCGAGCGGGCCCACATCCCGGTGGCCATGGCGCCTGACCTGGACACTCACGATTTGTCAGGACGGTCCCTGTACGCCCTGCTCGAGTCCCGCTACGGGCTCGTGCTGGACGCGGGGGAGCTCACGATCGACGCCGGCATCGCCGATCCAAGCGACGCCGACCTGCTCAAGCTGCCCCGCGGCGGGGCGGTGCTGCTGCTGCAGCGCCGCTCCTTCTCCGGCGGGGTCTGCGCCGAACTCGGGGTATCCACCTACCGTGCCGACCGCTACCAGCTCAGAACACTCCTCGAGATCCCCACTCGACGCTCGTAATCCCCGATTTACTGGAGGAACCCCCCATGAGTTCCACCTCCGCTGACGCGGGTCTGCCCGCCGCACCTGCCTCGCAGTCACCAGTCATGGCGACCTTGTCCAGGATCGGCCGCTCGCTGATGCTGCCGATCGCGGCCCTGCCCGCGGCGGCCATCCTGCTCCGGCTCGGCCAGGACGACCTGCTCGGCCGTACGGACAACGCCACCCTCGACAAGATCGCGCAGATCATCGGCGGGGCCGGCGGAGCGCTCTTCGACGCGCTGCCGCTGCTGTTCGCGGTCGGTGTCGCGGTCGGCTTCGCGCGGCGCGCGGACGGCTCGACGGCGCTCGCCGCCGTGGTCGGCTACCTGGTTTGGGACCGCATCACCAAGCTGATGTTCTTCGACGCGTCGAGCGACCTCGCCGTGCACCAGAAGGTGACGCAGTCCATCGCCGGAGCCGACGGCAAGCCCGCGGAAGCGCTCAACCTCGCCGCGGCCAACCCAACGGGAGTCCTCGGCGGCATCCTGATCGGCCTGACCGCCGCCATCCTGTGGCAGCGCTACTACCGGATCAAGCTGCCCGCCTGGCTCGCGTTCTTCGGCGGCCGCCGGTTCGTGCCGATCATCACCGCGCTGGCCGCGCTGATCCTCGCCGTCATCTTCGGCCTGATTTGGCAGCCCATCGGCCAGGGCCTGACCAACTTCGGCGACTGGCTGGCCACCAACTCCACTCTCGGCGCCGGCATCTACGGCGTGGTCAACCGGGCGCTGATCCCGCTCGGCCTGCACCACTTCGTGAACTCCATCGTGTGGTTCACCGTGCCCGAGTGCACGGTCGGCGCGACGCACGCGGCCGGCGACCTGAACTGCTACTTCGCGGGACAGGACGGCGCCGGCGCCTTCATGGCCGGGTTCTTCCCGGTGATGATGTTCGGCCTGCCGGCCGCCGCCCTCGCCATCTGGCGCGCCGCGCCGTCGCACCGCCGCGCGGCCGTCGGCTCGATCATGATCTCCGCGGCGCTGATCTCGTTCGTGACCGGCATCACCGAGCCCATCGAGTTCGCGTTCATCTTCGTGGCGCCGATTCTCTTCGCGGTGCACGCGCTGCTCACCGGCGTCTCCATGGCGGTGGTCGCCGCCTTGGACGGCCGCCTGGGATTCGGGTTCTCGGCGGGCGCGATCGACGCGGGCTTGAACGCCACGAAGGACAACACGCACAACTTCTGGTTGATCATGTTGATAGGCGTGATCTACTTCGTGCTCTACTACGCGATCTTCAGCTTCCTGATCAAGAGGCTGAACATCATGACCCCGGGTCGCGAGCCCGAACCGGACGTCGACTCCGGCGAGGCCGCACCCGCGCGGGCCGGCGCGTAACGGTCTCCCGGTAAACAGGGGCGTCCCTTCTCAGGGGGGACGCCCCTTTCCCGTTTCCGGCGCGACCGTTACGGCCGCGGTGGGCGCCAGGTTCGCGGCGCTTTCCTGGGTCAAGCGGTACGTAGCGGCGGCGGGAGAGCGGAAGTTGGTGATCGGGGCCATCGGCGGCCGGGACCGAAAACTCCTCCAGGGGTCAGAATCCACCTCGATCCCGGAGTCACGATGTCCAAGCCGACACCCCTGCCCCGGCTGGTCCCCGTCCCCGCGGACCCTCCGTACGACGACGATGGCCGCATGCCCGTCGTCTACGGTGCACTGGCCCTGGCCTGCGCCCCCACGGGCGAACCCGGCTATGAACCGGCGGCGCGCGGGCCCATCGAGCCCGACGAGCGGCGGCTGCGCGGGCTCGGCCAGGCCGTCGCCGAGATCCTGGCCGGCCGCCGCCCGCCCGACACCGTGCAGGACCGCCTGACCGACACCGCCTACGCCGGCCTGGTCCGCGCCGGCCGGATGATCGAAAGCCGCCGCCCACCCCTGGTCGGCGCCCCGCACATCCAGCGCCCCCGCGCCGGAGTGATCGAGATGTGCCTGCTCGTCAACTGCGGCCACCGCAGCCGCGTCCTCGCCCTCCGCCTCGAGCGCTACGGCATCCGCTGGCTCGTCACCGACATCGAAACCGCCTAACCCACGACGTCCCAATGAGCCGCCGGCCCACCCCTGCCACGCGCCCCACCTCGCCACGCGCGGTCGCCGCAGCCCGCGCCCCGCGGGCTCCCACCACCCGCGGGGCACCACCGGCCCCTGCGCACCCCGATCGACCCATCGCCCGTTCTCGCAGGGGGCGACGCCGATTCGGAACAGGGCTGGGCCGGGCGGATCGCGGTGGGTCCATTGATCGGCGAATGCGAAGCCCCCGCGGGTCATGGACCAGCGGGGGCTTTGACAGTCGCTCAGGTCATGTCTGAACGTCCGGCCTGCTGCCCGTCGCCAGCGGCGACGGGCAGCAGAGCGTCGGACACTCCCTAGGCGTTGGCGTGCTTGGGGTCGCCGTGGCAGCGCTTGAACTTCTTGCCGGAGCCACAGGGGCAGGGCGCGTTGCGCTCGACGTTGCCGAAGGCGGCGCGCTGCTCGGGGGTCGACCGGACGCGGTTGACCTCGACGCTGCCACCCTCGCCAGGCGCCGAGTAGATCATCTCGGAGGGCCGCTGCGGGCGGCGCAGAGCCTGGGCGATGATCGAGCTGGTCTCGGCGATGGCCGCGTCGGTCTCCGGGGTCTCCTCGACGATCGGATTCTCCTGGACCTCGACCTCGAGGTTGAACAGGTAGCCGACCGACTCCTCCTTGATGCCGTCGAGCATCGCGGAGAACATGTCGAAGCCCTCGCGCTGGTATTCGATGAGTGGATCCTTCTGCGCGTACGCCCGCAGCTGGATTCCCTCCTGGAGATAGTCCATCTCGTAGAGGTGCTCGCGCCACTTGCGGTCGAGGACCGAAAGCACGACGCGGCGCTCCAGCTCACGCACGGCCTCGGAGCCGAGCTCTTCCTCGCGCCGGTCGTAGGCGGCCTGCGCGTCCTCGCGGATCCGGTCGCGGATCAGCTCGGCGGACAGATCCTCGCGGGTGCCGCCGGCCTCCTCGGTCAGCTGGTCGATCGTGATCCCGACAGGGTAGAGCTGGCCGAAGGCCTGCCACAGCTTGTCGAGATCCCACTCTTCGGCGAAGCCCTCGGCCGTGGCGGCCGCGACGTAGTCGCCGACGACCTCGTTGATGAAGCCGCGGATCTGCTCGTGCAGGTCGGCGCCCTCGAGCACCCGGTGACGCTCGGCGTAGATCACCTTGCGCTGCCGGTTCATGACCTCGTCGTACTTGAGGACGTTCTTACGGATCTCGAAGTTCTGCTGCTCGACCTGGTGCTGGGCGCTCGCGATCGCCTTGCTGACGATGCCGGACTCGATCGGCACGTCGTCCGGGATGTTGAGCCGCGTCATGATCGTCTCGACCCGCGCCGAGTTGAACAGCCGCATCAGGTCGTCCTCGAGCGACAGGTAGAACCGGGACTCGCCCGGGTCGCCCTGCCGGCCGGAACGGCCGCGCAGCTGGTTGTCGATGCGCCGCGACTCGTGCCGCTCGGTGCCGAGCACATAGAGCCCGCCGATCTCGACGACTTCCTCGTGCTCGGCCTGGACCGCCTGCTTGGCCTTCTCCAGCGCCTCCGGCCAGGCCTTCTCGTACTCCTCCGGAGTCTCGGTCGGGTCGAGGCCGCGGTTGCGCAGCTCAAGGTCGGCGCGGAACTCGGGGTTGCCGCCGAGCATGATGTCGGTGCCGCGACCGGCCATGTTGGTCGCCACGGTGACGGCGTTCTTGCGGCCGGCCTCGGCCACGATGGTCGCCTCACGCGCGTGGTTCTTGGCGTTCAGCACCTCGTGCGGGACGCCCTGGCGCTTGAGCATCTTCGACAGCCGCTCGGACTTCTCGACCGAGGTCGTGCCCACCAGGACCGGCTGGCCCCTGCGGTAGCGCTCCTTGATGTCGTCGACGCACGCCTGGAACTTGGCGTCCTCGGTCTTGTAGACCACATCGGCGACGTCGCGGCGGATCATCGGCTTGTTGGTCGGGATCGGGATCACGCCGAGTTTGTACGTCTGGTGGAACTCGTTGGCCTCGGTGGCCGCCGTGCCGGTCATGCCGGCGAGCTTCGTGTAGAGCCGGAAGTAGTTCTGCAGCGTGATGGTGGCGAGCGTCTGGTTCTCGTCCTTGACCTTCACGCCCTCCTTGGCCTCGATGGCCTGGTGCATGCCCTCGTTGTAGCGCCGGCCGTGCAGGATGCGGCCGGTGAACTCGTCGACGATCAGGACCTCGCCCTCGGAGACGATGTAGTCCTTGTCCTTCCGGTAGAGCTCCTTGGCCTTCAGGGCGTTGTTGAGGAACTGCACCAGGTGCGTGTGCTCGGGCTTGTAGAGGTTGTCGATGCCGAGGGTGTCTTCGACCTTCTCGACGCCGGCCTCGAGGATGCCGACCGTGCGCTTCTTCTCGTCGACCACGTAGTCGCCGGTGCTCTCTTCGCCGTCCTTGCCCTCGACGCCGCGGCGCAGCCGGGGCACGATCTTGGCGAACTCGGCATACCACTTGCCGGACTGCTCGCCGGGGCCGGAGATGATCAGCGGCGTCCTGGCCTCGTCGATCAGAATGGAGTCGACCTCGTCGACGATGCCGAAGTTGTGGCCGCGCTGCACGCACTCCTCCATGGACCAGGCCATGTTGTCGCGCAGGTAGTCGAAGCCGAACTCGTTGTTCGTGCCATAGGTGATGTCGGCGGCATACTGCTTGCGGCGCTCGTCGGGCGGCATGTTGGCGAGGATCACGCCGACCTCGAGGCCGAGGAAACGATGGATGCGGCCCATCGTGTCGGCGTCGCGCTTGGCAAGATAGTCGTTGACCGTGATGACGTGCACGCCACGCCCGGAGATCGCGTTCAAATAGGCCGGTAGCGTACAAGTCAGGGTCTTGCCCTCGCCGGTGCGCATCTCGGCGATGTTGCCGAGGTGGAGCGCGGCCCCGCCCATCAGCTGCACGTCGAAGTGGCGCTGGCCGAGCACCCGGCGGGCAGCCTCGCGAACGGTCGCGAACGCCTCCGGCAACAGGTCGTTGAGCGATTCTCCACCCGCGTGCCGCGTCTTGTACTCATCCGTCAGCGCGCGCAACTCAGCGTCAGAAAGACCCTTGAAGTCCTCTTCGATGGAGTTGACCTGCTCGGCGATGCGCTTGAGCTTTCGCAGCGTCTTGCCTTCGCCGGCGCGAAGAATCTTGTCGAGAATGGCTGGCACTTTGTGAAGCTCCTCGCAGGTCTTCTGAAGTCTGGGGCAGGCATACTCCCCCGCTGCCATCGTAGGCCGTTCCCGTAGCAGACACAGCCACCGAAACATGCCGCAGGACAACGACGGAACAACGAAGCAGACGCCCCGACCGTTCCCCCGGCCGGGTCATCGGGTAAAAAGGCCCTATGGCAGAGAGCGCACACCAGGGAAGCCACGCGGGCAGTGCCAAGTCGTGGCTCGCCGTCACCGTGATGCTGGTCGGTTTCACTGTGGGCGGTTTCGCGCTCACCGCAGGTCCCCAGTGGTTCCTGTTCTGGGTCGGGTGCGGGATCGTCGCGGCGGGAGGGCTGCTCGCCCTCGTCTTCGACATCTTCTCCGATGTGATCATGGACACACCGCGCGTCATCCCGACGCAGCAGCATCACTCCCCGGTGGAACATCACCACTGAAACGGTTTTGTCGGTGGCGCCGTCTAGCATCGGGGCCGTGACCGACCTCGTTGAGATTTCCGCCGATCAGGCCCGCAGAATCATCCTGCGGGCCCAGGGCTTCCTCGGTTCCGCTCCCCGCAAGAGCGGTGTCCCGGCCATGCTCCGCCGGCTCGGCGCCGTCCAGCTCGACACCATCTCCGTGCTGGCCCGCTCGCATGAGCTGGTCGCCTACGCGCGGCTCGGCGCGGTCGGGCGCGCGGCCGTCGAGCAGGCCTATTGGAGCGGCGGCGCGTTCGAATACTGGTGCCACGCCGCCTGCATCCTCCCCGTCGATCACTGGCCGCTCTACGGCTTTCGCCGCCGAGCCTTCCGGGAGCGGCGTTACCGCTGGCACGAGGTGCCGCCCACGGTCGACAAGGTGCTCGACCGGGTGCGGCTCGACGGCCCGATCTCGACCAGCGACATCGGCGGCGCGCGGGTCAACGGTCGCGCCTCCGACACGACGCCGGCGGGCGCGTGGTGGGATTGGTCGGATTCCAAGATCGCCATCGAGTGGCTGCTCGACATCGGCGAGGTCGTCTGCGTCAAGCGCGTCGGCTGGCGCCGCATCTATGACCTGGCCGAGCGGGCCATCCCCGAGCACCTGCTCGCCGACGATCCGACCGACGCCGAATGCGTGGCCCGGCTGGCGAGGGTCGCCGTGGAAGCGCTCGGCGTCGCCACCCGATCCGACATCGTCGACTTCATCCGGGTCAGCGGCCGCTATTTCGACATTCTCGACGAGGTCCTGCTCAACGGGGCCGCCGGCCTGGTTCCCGTACGCGTGACGGGCTGGCCGGCGCCGCGCCGCGCCGGAGCGCCCACGGCGTGGGCCGATCCGGCCGCTCTGGAGAGCGACCCGCGTGGGCGGCACCGGACGACGCTGCTGTCGCCGTTCGACTCCCTGGTCTGGGATCGGCCGCGCACCGAGCGCGTCTTCCGGTTCAACCACCGCCTCGAGGCGTATGTGCCGAAGGACAAGCGCGTCCACGGCTATTTCTCGATGCCGGTGCTGGCCGGCGGGCGGCTGGTGGGCCGGGTCGACCCGGCGCGCGAGGGCGACACGCTGGTCGCCAAGCACGTCGTCTTCGAGCGCGGCAGCGGCCGGGTCGCGGCGGCGGCCGAGTCGATCAAGGAGGCCCTGCGCGAGGCCGCCACCTGGGTCGGCTGCACGAAGATCCGCATCGACCGCGTCAGCCCGGCCGACTTCACGCCCCTCTTCGACGACGCCTGACAGATCGCCAGGCCCAATTCAGCGACCCGCCGGCCCGGGCCACGTGCATGCCTGGTTCGCGCGGCGGGGCATGCTCCGGCGGGCGCGGCCTAGTGCCTTACTAGGTGATCTCCAGGAGACGCTCGCGGACGGCGTAGACGACCGCTTCCATGCGGGAGTGCAGCTGCAGCTTCTCCAAGATGTTGCGGACGTGGTTCTTCACCGTGTTCTCGGAGATGAACAGCTCCTTGGCGATCTCTCGGTTGTTCATCCCCTTGGCCACCAGGCGCAGCACCTCCATCTCGCGCTCGGTCAGCCGGGGCGCCGGCAGCTGCGGGGGTCGCTCGGCCTCCTTCCGGCTCATCTGGGCGAACTCGGTGATCAGCTTCGCCGCCATAGCGGGATTGATGAGCGACTGCCCGCCGTGCACCCCGCGCACCGCGTCGGGGACCTCGTCGAGCTGCACGTCCTTCAGCAGATATCCGGTGGCGCCGGCCTTGATGGCCTCGAAGAGATCTTCCTCCTCGTCGGAGACCGTGAGCATGATGATCCGGGTGCTCGGCACGGACTCCTTGATGGCGCGGGTCGCGCCGATCCCGTCCATCCTGGGCATGCGAACGTCCATCAGCACGACATCGGGCAGCAGCCGGTCGGCCAGCCCGACCGCCTCCTTGCCATCGCTCGCCTCCCCGACGACCTCGATGTCGGGCTCGGCCGCGAGGGCGAGCTCGAGGCTTCGGCGGATCAGGGCGTGATCGTCAACGATCAGCACGCGGATCGGCTCGCCAGGAGCGGTAGGGGTCGCCGCGTCCTCGGTCGGGGGCACGTCTCCTCCTTGCGGGGGCCAAGGTCGCTGAACCGCCATCATTACACGGGTTCACGCGAGCGTGAGGATCTTCGACGGCCAGGCCCGTGGATTCCACACGTGTAGGAATCCACGGGCCCGGACCGATCAGCGGTGCATCAGTCTTCGACGAGCCGCAACACACCGTAGTCGTAACCGCGCCGCCGGTAGACGACGCTCGGGTGCCCGCACTCCTTGTCGCGATAGAGGTAGAAGTCGTGTCCGACGAGCTCCATCTCAAGGAGCGCCTGGTCGATCGTGATCGCGCTGCCCTGGTGATATTTCTCGCGGACGACGAGGGGGCCGTCGCCGTCCATCTCGATGGGGACGATCGGCTCGCCCGGGTCGCTCGTGGCCCGCGGCTGCGGGATCTCCGTCTCAGGCTCTGGCAGTGGTGGTGGCGGTGCTTGCTTGGGCGATTCCGTGATCAGCTGGTCGATGCCGGCCAGAGCCGCGGCCACCTCGGCGGTCGAGGGTGGGCAGTTCTTGCCGTAATGGATCTTGCGCCGGTCGCTGAGGCGCCGCAGACGCGACTCCAGCTTCGCGAGTGCGATGTCGAGCGCGGAGAACCGATCATCCGCGGAGGCCTCGGCTCTGATGGCCGGCCCTTTGGAGTGGATGGTCAGCTCCACACGCTCGCGCTGGTCGCTCAGGCGTGGATTGCGCTCTTTCGATACCTCCACATCCACGCGTATGAGCTGCTTGTTCAGTCGTTCGATTCTGGCCAGCTTGGTCGTCACATGATCGCGGAAGCGGTCACTCACACCGGTGTGCCGTCCCTTGACGATGATGTCCACGCAGATGGCCCCCCTTCGTCACTCGACTGAGATGGCTGGGCACCCGTCCGGCCGACCTGGTCTTCGTCCCCACATCCGCCTGCTGAGGGGTTCGCGGCTCCACGCCACTACTGCCCTTCTCCTCTGACGGAGGACATCTGGACCTCCGGGAAGGCAGGACTTACCTCTAAGCCGCACCGTGATCGGTCGACGAAGAGTCGCCTTACGTGGGCCGTTTAGCCTGCGGCTGGCATCGGCTAGCCAGGCCGAACCCCTTTCGGGAGTCGGTCCGGCGCAACCACGGACCCGAACGGGTGCCATGTCCTGAACGCTAGTCGCTGCAGGGCCGAATGTCAGCGGGGCGATCGGTCAAAAGATCACGTTGCGTGATTTCCTCCCGAGATACCGATCCGGAGGATTGCGCGCGTTGATAGATGTTTGCGCCCTTATGTGAACGCCATTCGTGTCCAATGAGCAGGCCTGCTCGGTTGGTCAAGCCATGGAGGTGTGACCGGCTGGTCAGGCCTGGATTTGCGGGAAACTTTACCCAGCGTTACCGAATGTCGCACACGAATCTCGGGCGTGTCACACCGACCGCAATCCCTTCCGGGCCTCAGAGCCGCCTCTGCGGCGCGTGGCGGCGACGGTCGCGGCCGCCCGCACCTCATGGCCGGCGACGCGAAGGGCACGCGCCGCCTCGGCCAGCGTGGCGCCGGTCGTGACGATGTCGTCCACCAGCACCACTGCGGGCGCTGAGGATGCCCGGGCAGGCCGTACGGACCTGGAGACGACCAGATAGGCCTCCTCGAGATTGGCGGCCCGCTGCGTGGCGCTCAGGCCCGCCTGGTCGGCCACGCGCCGGCGCTGCGTCAGGAGCGGGACCAGCGTGACGGGCGCCCCTTCGGCCCGCAGTCCGCGCACCGCAAGAGTCGCCATCCGCCGCACCGGATCGTGCCCGCGGATCCGGTAGGCCGCACGCGTGCTGGGAATCGGCACGACCTCCACCGCGGCGCCGACGGCTGTGACGGTCGCGGCCAGCGCGCCGGCGAGCGCCTCGGCCAGGACCGGGGCGACAGCCGTACGGCCGCGTTCCTTGCAGGCGAGCAGGAGCCGCCGCGTGACCCCGTCATAGTCGCCGGCCGACCAGCACGGTGGCATGCCGGGCGGGGAAGGCTCGGGAAGCCGCCGCGCGGGCACGCCTCGAACGCGTGCCGCGCACACCGGGCAGACCACGGATCCGGGCGCGTCACATCCGGCGCACCGCGGCGGCAGGATCAGATCGAGCAGCGGCGTCAGCACGCGGTCACCGTGCCAGGCGCCACCGACAAACGATCAGCCGAGGGGATAGACGGGCGCCGTCGCGGCGTCGCCGACCACCCGCACCCAGGTGCCCTTCGTGTCGTCGTAGAGGCGGACCTCGCCCGCGTTGTCCTGATCGGGCTCGGTGCTGGCGAGAACGCGGTCAGGAGCGCCGGCGATCGACTGGATATCGCTCTTGGGGTCGAGCCGGATGGTCTGGTTGTTCTCCTTCTCGCCTTCCAGGACCGACCACGCCGCCAACTCCTGGCTGGCCTTACCCTTCGACAGGACCAGCAGCGTCGCCGCGTCCTGCCAGGCGATGGCGTTGATCAGGCCGGTCCGCGGGGGCACGAGGGACTGCACCTCCTGGATCCCCGCCGCGATCCCGGAGCGCACGATCGTGCCGATCTTCACCTGTGGGCCTGATCCGTCGTCCACGATCATGGCTACCCGGGCGCCGTCCCGTGACACGCGGAGCGCCTTGAACTTCGCTCCCGTCAGATCCGGCGGGATGGTGACCCGATGCGGGTTGCCCGGGCCTACGGCGGTGAACACCTGGGTCTCGGTGTCGGAGACGCGGATGGCCGTCCAGACCGCGCCGTAGCGGTCCCACGAAGGCGGGGTCACGTCGGTGCCCTTGATCCACTGCTGCCACTGGCTCCCGGCGACCATGTCGGCCACCCAGATGCCGTTGCCGTCGGCGCGCGCCGCCACCCGCTGGGACTGGGCCGACACCGCCGGGTCGGTGAAGGGCATGGTGCCCTGCCCGGCCGCGCCGCCGACCGGATCGCCCGGGCCCTTCTCGGACGCCAGGCGCAGCACGCCGCCCTGCATGTAGAAGGCATCCGGGCTGCTGGTGAGCACGTTCGGGTCGTAGGCGTTCCATTCCGTGGGCTTGAACGTCAGCCCGCCGCGGAACGGCTCCCCGTTGACCCGCACCTCGATGATCCGGCCCGCCACCAGGTCGCCGAGGGTCCAGGCGAGCTGGGCCTTCATGGCGTTCATCTGGTCGGACCTGATGTCGAGCAGCCCCGAGTCGAAGTCGACGACGACCGTGTTGCCCTCGACCGAGATCCGGTTGAGCTTGGCGCTCAGCGGGAAGGCGCTGGCCACGGCCGACCTGATGGTCTTGGTGGGCCCGGAGAGCAGGCGGCGCACGCGCGTCTCGGCGACGCCCGTGCTGGGGTCGATCGGCTCCCAGACGCGGTCGAGCACGAGCCCGGTCACGTGGGTCGCCGGCGGATAGTAGAGATCCATCTGCCGGTAGGCCCGCTTGAGGTCGTCGCTGGACAGCCACCGGCCGTCGGGCAGATCCGAGATCCGCCACTGGCCGTTGATCTTCGTCAGGCCGAACGGCTGGTCGCCCGCGGACGTCAGCGGGGCGAAGCGCCCTTCGCTGTCGATGGTCGCCTGGCTCTCGTACTTGAGCCTCACCGTCGTGTTCTTGTCGTCCGTGCTCACCGGGTCGGCGGTGAAGCGGCCGTCGTAGACCTGGGCCGTGTCGTACGGCTTCCACTTTCTGAGGGCTTCGGACGTCAGATAGAGCCTGGCCACGGCGAGCGTCGGGTCGTCGAAGCTGGCCGTGGCGGCCAGGAAGCCCTTGACGACGTCGAGCGGCTCGGCGTCCTTGCGCGGCGGCTCGGCGATGATCCGCACGTACGGCTGGCTGAGCGTGTCGCGGCCCGTGTCCTCGCCCCACACGCGCGGGCTGCCGCTGGTCGGGACGATGGCGCAGCCCGATCCGACGAGCATGACCACGGCCACGAGCAGGCGTTTAGTCCACATCGAAGCCCCCCGACTCCTGCATCGCGGGCGCGAGGACCGGGGTCCCGTGCCCGCGCCACGTGCGCCGCATCTCGATCTCCGGCGGGACGAGCGGCAGCGGCGACCCCTTCAGCTCCTGTCCGGCCAGGCGCGGCAGCGACAGCCGGAACTGCGTGCCCTCACCGGGTGAGCCCCAGGCCTGCAGCCAGCCGCCGTGCAGCAGCGCGTCCTCACGCGAGATGGCGAGGCCGAGGCCGGTGCCCCCGATGGTGCGGGCCCGGGATGGATCGGCACGCCAGAAACGGTCGAAGACCAGGGTCTCCTCGCCCGCCTTGAGGCCGACCCCGTGGTCGCGTACGGCCATGGCGACCGCGTCGCGGTCCTGGCCGAGGGTGACCACGATGTCCTTGCCCTCGCCGTGCTCGATCGCGTTGAACAGCAGGTTGCGCAGCACGCGCTCGATCCGCCGGCTGTCGACCTCGGCCATGCACGGCTCGGTCGGCAGCCGCAGCTCGAAGCGGGTGGCGTGCCGTTCGGCGAGCGTCTCGGAGTCGGCCAGGGCGCGCAGCACGACGTCGCGCATGTCGACGGACTCGATGTCGAGCGTGGCCGCGCCCGCGTCGTAGCGGCTGATCTCCAGCAGGTCGGCGAGCATGGACTCGAACCGCTCCAGCTGGTTCTGCATGAGCTCGGCGGCGCGCGACGCGCCGGGGTCGAACTCTTCGCGGGCCTCGTAGAGCAGGTCGGCGGCCATCCGGACCGTGGTCAGCGGGGTGCGCAGCTCGTGCGAGACGTCGGACACGAACTGCCGCTGCAGCTGGGACAGCTCCTCCAGCTGGTGGATCTTGAGTGCCAGGTTGGACGCCATCTCGTTGAACGAGGTGGCCAGGCGGGCCAGGTCGTCTTCGCCGCGCACCTTGAGGCGCTCTTCGAGCCGCCCCGAGGCGAGCCGCTCCGCGGCCTGGCGCGCGAGCCGTACGGGAAGGACCACCTGACGGGTGACCAGGAACGCGATGGCGGCCAGCAGCGCGACGAGCGCCGCGCCGACGCCGACCAGCATCTGCCGCACCGAGGAGAGAGTGGCCTCCTCCTGGGTGAGCGGGAAGAAGTGGTAGATCTCGTAGCTGCCGACCCGCGCCCCGATGGCCAGGCCCACCTCGGGCCCGGCGTGGCCGATGCTGCGCAGCGTCATCGGCTGGGAGGCGAGCTCGCCCTCGCTGAGGTTGTCGCGCACCTTGTCGCGGAGTGCGGCGGGGATGTTCGTCCAGTCGACGTTGGACGTCGCGCGGCTCTGCCCGACCTCGGCGCTGTTGAGGATGACCACGGCGTAGCCGCTGCCCGCGCGCTGGGCGAGGGCGTCGGCGGCCGCGTCCACGGGGCTGGTGGTGGCGCCGGACGAGCCGTCCTGCGAGGTGTCGGTGGCGTCGGTGTTATCGGGGGCGAGGAATCCGCTCGCGGTGGCAACGTTGGCGCGCGCCTCGGCGACGGCCGTCTGGGTGCGCCCGTCGAGCAGCGACTGGGTGATCGACTGCATCAGGAACACGCCGAGGACGGCCACCACCGCGATCGAGATGACGAGCGTGCTGGTGACCACCCGGAGCTGGAGGGACCTCCGCCATGCCCGGCGCAGCCTGCCCGCGATGCGGCGGGCACGCCTTCGTAGACCCCGGACTATCTGGCCCGGGGTCCGCCTGGTCCGCTTCGCCTTCTTCGGGGCCGTGGAGGTCTTGGCCGCGTTCTTGGCGGTGATGGGGGGCATGGGGGGCCGTAGGGTCTTAGGCAGGTCCGGCCTTATAGCCTACGCCGCGGACCGTGACCACGATCTCCGGATGCTCCGGGTCCTTCTCGATCTTCGCGCGCAGACGCTGCACGTGCACGTTGACCAGCCGGGTGTCGGCCGCGTGCCGGTAGCCCCAGACCTGCTCGAGCAGAACCTCGCGGGTGAAGACCTGGCGCGGCTTGCGGGCCAGGGCCACCAGCAGGTCGAACTCCAGCGGCGTGAGGTTGATGGTCTCCTCGCCCCGCTTGACCGAGTGTCCCGCGACGTCGATCGTGATGTCGCCGATCTGGAGGATCTCGGGCGTCGGCTCGTCCGTGCGGCGCAGCCGCGCCCGCACCCGGGCCACGAGCTCCTTCGGCTTGAACGGCTTGACGATGTAGTCGTCGGCGCCCGACTCGAGGCCGAGCACGACGTCGATGGTGTCGCTCTTGGCGGTGAGCATGACGATCGGCACGCCGGACTCGGCGCGGATCCGGCGGCAGACGTCGATCCCGTCGGCGCCCGGCAGCATCAGGTCGAGCAGGACCAGATCCGGCCGAGTGTCGCGGAACGCGTCGAGCGCCTTGTCCCCGTCAGAGACGAACGACGGCTCGAATCCCTCCCCGCGCAACACGATGCCAAGCATCTCGGCGAGAGCGGCGTCGTCGTCGACGACCAGCACGCGTCCTTTCATGGCCCCTCATTCGTTATGTACGCAGATCAGGAGAGCTATGGGGGTGTTACCACACGTTTGTCCGAATGTTACCTGCGGCGACCACATGGGTGATACCCGACCACGACAAAGGATGGAGTTTAGGCCCCAAGTGGCGGCACGCGCGATGATGTGACCGATAAGACCCCTTCCACAAGAAGGTCACGGTCCAAGCATGCGCTTACCCGCGATGATTCCACCAGTCCTGATCATCCGGGTCAGGAGGTAAACGTGCCAGGATGTGGGACATGACTGACGGCCCCGGCTCCACCCCTGACGTGCCGCCCGGCTGGGCCTCCAACCAGCCGCCGCCTTACGGGACGCCGCCGCCTGGGCAGTGGGCCACACCCGGGTCCGTCCCCGGTCCGGATCCGGATGCCGGCCAGGGCCCTGGGCCCGGTCCCGCACCGGGTTATGGGCCTGGTCAGGGCTATTGGCAGGCGCCCGGTCCCCCCGGCTATCCCGGTTATCCACAGGGATACGGTTACGGCGCGCCGCCGGCCATCAAGCCGGGCATCATCCCGTTGAGGCCGCTCAACATGGGCGACATGTTCAACGGGGGGGTTCAGTTCATCCGCAGCAATCCAAAGGCCACGCTCGGCCTGTCGGCCATGGTCACCGCGGTCTCCCAGGTCATCTCGCTGCTCGTCCAGCTGCCCGCGATGGCCGATTTCCTCGGCGCGGCCGCCGACCCGGCGCTGGCCGACGACCCGCGCGCACTGGTCACCGCCATGAGCGGATTCCTCGGCCGGTCCCTGATCGGCGGCGTGATCGCCATGTTCGCCCAGGTCGTGCTGACGGGGATGCTGACCACTGTGCTCGGCCGCTCCGTGTTCGGCGAGCCGATCACGATCGGCCAGGCGTGGGCGCTGGTCCGCAGCCGCATCCTCCCGCTGATCGGGCTGGCCCTGCTCCAGACGGTGATCGTGGGCGGGTTCATCGTGATCGCGGTCCTGGCGTTCCTCGGCTTGTCCTTCGTCGGCGCTCCGGGCGGGGTGATCGCGCTGGTCGGGTTCGTCGTCGTGGTGGCCGCGGTCGCCGGCATCGTCTTCATCTACACCAAGATGAGCCTGGCCGGGCCCTCCGTCGTGCTGGAGCGGCTCGGCGTCATCGCGGCCATCAACCGCTCGTTCCAGCTCGTGCGCGGGGACTTCTGGCGCGTCTTCGGCATCCTGCTGCTCACCACGATCCTCGCCGGCCTGGTCGCGAGCTTCGTGACCGTGCCGTTCTCGATCGCCGGCGCCATCTTCGGCGCGACGAGCGACAACCCAACCAACGCGCTCTACCTGCAGCTCGTCGTCGGCGCCCTGGGCGGGATCATCGGCGGCACCATCACCAACCCCTTCACGGCCGCCGTCTTCGGCCTGCTCTACACCGATCGCCGGATGCGCTCCGAGGCGTTCGACCTCGTCCTGCAGACCGAGGCGATGGACCGGCAGCGCGGCGGGTCCAGCGTGTCGATCGACGAGCTCTGGCACCCGGCGTACGCCGCGGGCAACCGCCCCTACGGTTATCAGCCGCCGGGTGCGTGATGATCCTCGGTTCACCGGTCGACATCGGGCGGGAGGCCGCGCGCGACGCGGCCCTGCGCGAGCTCGCCAAAGCCTCCTATCCCAAGCAGTCGTGGTGGGATCGGCTGACCGACACCTTCTGGGATTGGCTCAACGACCTCGTCGACCAGGCCTCGGGCATCCCCGGCGGCTGGGTCTCCCTGACGGTGCTGGCGCTCGTCCTGGTCGCGCTGGCCCTGCTGCTGGTGCGGGCCGGGCGTAAGGCGACCCGGGCGCGCAGGGGAGAGGACGCCGCCCTGTTCGGCGACCAGATCCGCTCGGCCGCCGAGCACCGCGCCGCCGCCGAACGGCACGCGGCGGCCGGTGAGTGGGCCCCGGCCATCCGCGAGCGGCTCCGCGCCATCGCCCGCGACCTCGAGGAGCGCGCCATAGTCGAGCCCTCACCGGGCCGCACGGCCGACGAGCTCGCCCAGGAGGCCGGCACGGCCCTCCCCGGCTTCCACGCCGACCTCGCCGCCGCGGCCACCACCTTCGACGACGTCACCTATGGCGACGTGCCCGGCACACCGGGGGGCTACCGCCGCCTGACCGATCTCGACGACCGGCTCCGCCAGGCCAAACCCGCCCTCGCAGGCTCCTCGTCGGCCGTCGGAGCCTCCCCCACCCACTGGACGGCCGCCCGATGACCCTCCCAAACCCACCCGGCCACCCGCGCCCAGAAGGTGAGCGCCCGGCGTGGGATGGCCGGTCCGTTCGCGACGACGGCCCCATTCCGGATGACGGGCCGACCCCCATCACCGGGGCCAGGCGCCGGAGGGCGGTGGCCGGCCGGTGAGCGCACCGGTGTCGCCGCAGGTGCGAGACACCTGGCGGCAATGGCGCCTCCCCCTGGCCATGCTGGGCGTCTTCATCCTGCTCGCGATCGCGACGGCGGCGCTGTCCAGCCCGACCCCGGGCGGCTATCTCGACCCCGACGCCACCACGCCAGAGGGCGCCCACGCGCTGACCCAGCTGCTGCGCGACCAGGGCGTGGAGGTCAACGTCGCGACCACCCTCGACGAGGCGCGGCGGACGGCCCGCGCCGGCGCCCTGCTGGTCGTCGCCCGCACCGAGTTCCTCATCGACGACACGATCCTGGCGGGCATCGCGGAGCTTCCCGGCGACCGGCTGATCGTGGAGCCCTACCGGGAAGCGCTCGACACGCTCGCCCCGCACGTCCGCGAGCAGGGCACGCGGCGCACGCAGATCGTCTTCCCCCAGTGCGACCTCCGGGAGGCCACCCGCGCCGGAGGCGCCCGGATGGGTGGCACGCTGTTCAACGTGACCGCCGGGGCGTACCGCTGCTACCGCCTCGACGGCGCGGCCAGCCTGCTGCGTTACGCCGACTCGGGCCGCACCATCACCGTGGTCGGGTCCGGCGAGTTCATGACCAACCAGCGGCTGGCCGAGCAGGGCAACGCGGCGCTCGCGCTCAACCTGGCCGGGGTGCGCCCGTCCGTGACCTGGCTCGCGCCCCGCGTGCCGCAGGGGCTCGCGACCGGTGACACCAGCCTCTTCGACATGATCCCGGCCGGCGTGAAGTGGGCCGCGTTCCAGCTCGGGCTGGTCGTGCTCGTGGTCGCGCTCTGGCGCGGACGGCGCCTCGGCCCTCTCGTGACCGAGCGGCTGCCGGTCGTGGTCCGCGCGTCCGAGACGGCGCAGGGCCGGGGCCGCCTCTACCGCGCCCGGCGCGCGCGTGACCGGGCGGCGGGCGCGCTCCGCGCGGCCTGGCTCGACCGGGTGGTGCCCCTCCTCGGGCTCACCGGGATATCCACAGGCGAGGAGATCGTGGCCGCGACGGCCGCGCGGACAGGGCAGGATGCTCTGCAGATCAGGACCACGCTCTACGGCGACGCCCCCGGCGACGACGCCGCCCTCGTGGCCCTGGCCCGAGACCTCGACACCCTCGAAAGGCAGGTCGGAGACACGTGAGCGACTCGTCCCGTGAGGCCCTGGCGGCGCTGCGCGCCGAGGTCGGCAAGGCGGTGGTCGGGCAGGACGCGGTCGTCACCGGCCTCGTGATCGCCCTGCTGTGCCGCGGCCACGTGCTGCTCGAGGGCGTCCCCGGTGTGGCCAAGACGCTTCTGGTGCGGACCATGTCCGCGGCGCTGTCGCTCGATTTCAAGCGGGTGCAGTTCACCCCCGACCTGATGCCGGGCGACATCACCGGATCCCTGATCTATGACGCCAAGACGGCCGAGTTCGAGTTCCGGCAGGGGCCCGTCTTCACCAACCTGCTGCTGGCCGACGAGATCAACCGGACGCCGCCGAAGACGCAGGCCGCGCTGCTCGAGGCGATGGAGGAGCGGCAGATCAGCGTCGAGGGGTCCGCCCGGCCGCTGCCGGAGCCGTTCATCGTGGCCGCCACGCAGAATCCGATCGAATACGAGGGCACCTATCAGCTCCCCGAGGCACAGCTCGACCGATTCCTGCTCAAGCTGACCGTGCCGCTGCCGCCGCGCGACCAGGAGATCGCCGTCCTCGAGCGGCATGCCCAGGGCTTCGACCCGCGCGACCTGTCGCAGGTCAAGCCGGTCGCGAGCGCCGCCGATCTGGCGGCGGGCCGGGCCGCCGTGGCGCAGATCCACGTGAGCCCCGAGGTCCTCGGCTACATCGTCGACGTGGCCCGGGCGACCAGGCAGTCGCCGTCTCTGCAGCTCGGCGTGTCCCCGCGAGGCGCCACGGCCCTGCTGGCCGCGGCCCGGGCGTGGGCATGGCTGTCGGGCCGCGGCTACGTCACCCCCGACGACGTGAAGGCCCTGGCCCGGCCGGCGCTCCGGCATCGCGTCCAGCTCCGCCCTGAAGCGGAGCTCGAGGGCGCGACGGCCGACGGCGTCCTCGACGGCATCCTGACCACCGTCCCCGTCCCCCGCTGAGGCGTGACGGCATATGGCTCTGACGGGGCGCGCTGGGTTGTTCGCGCTGCTGGGCGCTGTGGTGGTGCTGGTCGCGCCGGCGCCGGGGCAGGCCGTGCTCGGCTGGCTCCTGCTCCTGCTCGCGCTCGTCGTGATCGACGTGGCGCTCGCCGGGAGCGTCCGCCGCCTGCGCTTCCGGCGTGACGGCGACCAGCTCGTCCGGCTCGGCGACACGGCGTCCATCACGCTGCTCGTGGAGAACCCCGGCCGCCGCCGCGTGCGAGGCATGCTGCGGGACGCGTGGCCGCCGAGCGCCCAGGCGCGCCCGGCGCGGCAGCGCGTCGACATCCCGGCCGGCGAACGACGGAGACTGACCACCACGCTCACGCCCCTCAGACGCGGCGACAGCGGGGCGGTGACGGTCACCGTGCGATCGCTCGGCCCGCTCGGGATCGCCGGCCGGCAGGGCTCCCATCGCGTCCCGTGGCAGGTCCGGGTGCTGCCGCCGTTCCTCAGCCGCCGCCATCTGCCCTCCCGCCTGGCCCGGCTGCGCGAGCTCGAAGGCCTCCACCCGGTTCTCGTGCGCGGGCAGGGCACCGAGTTCGACTCCCTTCGCGAATACGTGGTCGGCGACGACGTGCGGTCCATCGACTGGCGCGCGACGGCCCGCCGCAACGACGTCGTCGTCCGCACCTGGCGCCCCGAGCGCGACCGCCGCGTGCTGATCGTGCTGGATACCAGCCGCACCTCCGCGGGCCGCGTCGGCGTCGACCCCCTCGCCACGACCACTGAGGCCGGTGCCACCGGCGAGCGGGGGGCCGGAGGGTGGCCGCGGCTCGACTGGGAGATGGACGCGGCGCTGCTGCTGGCGGCGCTGGCGGCCCGGGCCGGCGACCGCGTCGACTTCCTCGCGCACGACCGGGTGGTGCGCGCGTGGGTGTCGGGCGCGAGCCGCACCGAGCTGCTGTCGGTCCTGGTCAACGCCATGGCCCCGCTGGAGGCCGAGCTCGTCGAAGCCGACGCGCGTGCCATGGTGTCGGCCGTCCTCGCCCGAGCCAAGCACCGCTGCCTGGTGGTGCTGCTCACCGACCTCAACTCGGCCGCGCTCGAGGAGGGCCTGCTGCCGGTGCTGACGCAACTGTCGTCCCGGCATCTCGTGCTGCTGGCGGCGGTGAGCGACCCGGCGGTCGCGGCGATGGCGGCCGGGCGCGAGTCCGCCGAAGCGGTGTACGATGCGGCCGCGGCCGAGCACCAGCGCGTCGAGCGAAGGCGGATCACCGCCCGGCTCCGGCGGCATGGCGTTGAGGTCGTCGACGCGCTACCTGAGGATGTCGCCCCCGCACTCGCCGACGCTTACCTGGCCCTCAAAGCAGCTGGACGCCTGTGATGCCTTCGCACGTGACCGTAATGACGGTGCCCGAACGGCCCACCGCGGTCCTGACCGCCACGACGACCTGGGCCGACTATCCCCGGGTTTGGAAACAGCTGCTCGGCGAGGTCCAGGCCGGCGTGGAGTGGCCGGCGGGCGGCCGCCAGGGCCGCATCGTGATGCTCTATCTCGACGACTGGCCGAGCGTCGAGGTCGGCGTGGAGCTCGATCGGCCCGCGAAGGTCGGCGAGGGGATCGTCCGCTCGGTCCTGCCGGCCGGCAGGGTGGCCGTGACCGTGCACCGCGGGCCGTACGAGAAGCTGGGCGAGACCTACGAGATCCTGCTCTGCTGGTGCGCCGAGCAGGGCCTGAAGGTGACAAGGACGCGCTGGGAGGTCTACGGCCACTGGCACGAAGACCCGGCCCAGCTCGAAACCGAGCTCTACTGGCTCCTCGCCGAATAGCCGCCCGGAGCCGTCTGGGGCCGCCACGGCCGAGCGGCGGACGCCTGTTCCGCGATCGGCTCCAGGCATCGCGCGGGCGACCCTGCCGGGTTAGGAACGGCTGCCGCGACCGCGCCCCTCCACGGCTGCTGCTGCCGCCGCCGCGCCCCTTCACGACTGCTGCCGCGGCCGTGCCCCTCCACGACTGCCGCCGCCGCGGCCGCGCAGGGGTGTGAATGCCTCCCCCTATGCGCTGGGGGCGTAGTCGGGGGCTTGGGCGATGTCGCCCGTGGCGCCGGATCGGGCGGCACGGCGGCCGAAAACGACGATGTAGGTGAGGAAGGCCGCCTCCGCGAGCACGCCGATGGCGATGCGCGCCCAGGTGGGCAGCGGCGACGGCGTGACCAGGGCCTCGATGAGGCCGGAGACGAGCAGGACGACGATCAGGCCGAGGATGACGGTCACGACGGCGCGGCCCTGTTCGGCGACGGCCTGGCCGCGCGGGCGGCCGCCGGGGTCGATGACGGTCCAGCCGACCTTCATCCCGGCTCCGGCGGCGAGGAAGACGGCCGTCAGCTCCAGCAGGCCGTGCGGGATGATCAGCCCCCAGAAGACGTCGGCCTTCCCCGCGCTGGTCATGATCCCGCCGAGGACGCCGCCGTTGGCCGCATTCTCGAACAGCAGGTAAGGGATGGGGATGCCGAGCAGGATCGATGAGGCCACGCACTGGGCGGACACCCAGGCGTTGTTGATCCACACCTCGGTCGCGAAGGATCCGGCCGGGTTCTGGCTGTAGTAGTCGGCGAAGTCGTGCTCGACCAGCTGTTTCAGCTCCTCGGGCGTGCCGATGGCGGCGCGCACCTCGGGATGCCCGGCCACCCAGGCGCCGATCAGCACGGCGACGACGATGGAGCCGAGGGCCGCGCCCAGCCACCAGCGCCCTGCCCGATAGGCGACGACGGGGAACGACTCGGTCCAGAACGCCAGGAATTCCCGCCAGGCGGGCGCGTGGGCGCCCGTCACCGCGGACCGCGCCTTGGCCACGAGCGACGACAGGCGTCCGACCAGCACCGGGTCGCGCGAGCCCGATCGGACGATGGACAGGTGCGTGGCCACGCGCTGATACAGCTCGACCAGCTCGTCGACTTCCGCGCCGCTCAGCGAGCGCCGCTTGCGCACGAGTCGTTCGAGCCGGTCCCAGGTGGGCTGATGTGTGGTGACGAAAGCATCGATGTCCACGACTAGGTAGTGTGCCACCTGTGTCTGATCGGGCTTCACCGACTTCGAATCTCGTCACCGGCGAGGCAGTGGTCCTCGACGTGCAGTTGGCCCAGCTGCCGATCCGCGCGGTCGCGTTCCTGATCGACTTCGTGGTGCAGGCCGTGCTGTTCATCGGCGCGCTGATCCTCGTGCTCAACACGCTCGAGGTGGCCGACGGAGCGCTGGTGTCAGCCCTGCTGATCCTCTTCGTGGTCTTGGTGCTGGTCGGATATCCCCTCCTGTTCGAGTCGCTGACCAGGGGAAAGAGCCTCGGCAAGCTGGCCTTGGGGCTGCGGGTGGTGTCGGACGACGGCGGGCCCGAGCGGTTCAGGCAGGCCGTGTTCCGCGCGCTGGCCGGATTCATCGAGATCTACATGTTCAGCGCCGGTCCGGCGGTCATCTCCTCGCTCGCGTCGTCGAAGGGCAAGCGGCTGGGCGACATCTTCGCGGGCACCGTGGTGATCACCGAACGGGCGCCCAAGTCGTTCGCGCCTCCGCCGCCCATGCCTCCCGGCCTCGGCCCCTGGGCCGCCACCCTGGAGCTTTCCCAGCTGCCCGACGACCTGGTCGCCACGGCCCGGCAGTATCTGTCGCGCTGGTATCAGCTGACGCCGGCCACGCAGCACGAGATGGGCATGCGAATCGCCGCCGCGGTGTCGGCCGTGGTCGCGCCGCCTCCGCCGCCGGGCGTGCCGCCGCACACCTATCTCGCGGCCGTGCTCGCCGAGCGCCGCCGCCGCGAGGAGTTCCGGCTGGCGGCCGCGCAGAGCAGGCTCGATCCGGGTCAGCACGCCCCAGGCCAGGTCAACCCGAGTCCGTTCGGCCCCGGCCCGGTCAACCCGAGTCCGTTCGGCCCCGGCCCGGTCAGCCCGAGTCCGTTCGGCCCCGGCCCGGTCAGCCCGAGTCCGTTCGGCCCAGGTCCATTCAGCCCGAGCCCATTCGGCCCCGGACCGGTCAGCCCGAGCCCCGTGACTGCGGGCCCGGCGGCGGCTCCCCCTCCCCCCACGCCGTACGTGCCGGCGGAGGAGCCGCCTCCCGCCACCTCCCCAGGCGGTTTCGTGCCACCCAGCTAGACGGCCCAGCTAGACGCCCGAGTTAGGCGGCCCGGCTAGGCGAGCCGCACGCGCGCGTCCAGGAGCCCGTACGCGATGTCGACCGCCAGGTTGGCCACCACGACGGCGCCCGACGCGATCAGCACCACGCCCATGATCACCGGCAGGTCTCCGGAGACGAACGCCTGGACCACGGCCTGACCGATCCCGCCCAGTCCGAACACCGACTCGGTCACCACGACGCCACCGATCAGCGTGCCGATGTCGACGCCGAGCTGGGTGACCACGGGTGTCAGCGCCGCCCGCAGCCCGTGCCGGTAGATCACCCGTCGCTCCGGCACTCCTTTGGCCCGGGCCGTACGGACATAGTCGTCGCCGAGCACGTCGAGCATCGAGCCGCGGGTCAGCCGCAGGTAGACGGCGGCCTGCACGGTCGCCAGCGTGACCCACGGCAGGATCAGGTGCCGCGCCCACTCCCACGGCCCGGCCGTGAGCGGAACGTACGAATCGGGCGGGAAGATCGGCCACCCGGCCTTGGTGAGCTGGAAGAACAGCAGATACAGCAGGAGCAGCCCGACGACGAACGTGGGCATGGACACCCCGCCGAGCGCCACCAGCGTGAGCGTCCGATCCAGCAGCGACCGGGCTCGGGTGGCGCTCAGAACCCCGGCCGACACGCCCACGGCCAGCCACAGCACGGCCCCGCCGAGCACGAGCGACGCGGTCGGCGGCAGGTCGCCTGCCAGGAGCGTGCCCACGGATTCGCCGTTGAAGTAGGACTGGCCGAGATCTCCGTGGATCAGCCGATTCATGTAGGACCCGTATTGGACCAGGATCGGCTGGTCGAGACCGAGGTCGTGCCGGATCAGCGCGACCTGTTCCTCGGTGGCCTGGCGACCGGCGAGCGTACGGGCCGGGTCTCCGGGCGCGACGAAGAACATGCAGAACGTACCGAGGGTGACCAGCCACAGCACGAGCACGCCGAGCAGCACCCGCCGGACGATGAACCGCCGGAACATCACTTCTTCTTTCGTCGACGACTGAATATGCGTTCCGTCCGCGGGTCGATGGCGTCGCGGATGCCGTCGCCGAGCAGGTTGAACGCGAGGGTGGTGAGCAGCAGGGTGAGCGCGGGCAGCGTCAGATACCACCAGGCCACCCGGTAGAAGCCCTGCGCCTCGCTGAGCAGGTTGCCCCAGCTCGGCGTGGGCGGGGTGATGCCCAGCCCCAGGTACGACAAGGTGGACTCGAACACGATGGCCGCCGGGATCAACAGCGTGACCAGCACGATCACGGGAGCCAGCAGGTTGGGCAGGATGTCGATGAACATGATCCGCCCGTCCGAGGCCCCCAGTGATCGGGCCGCCTCGACGTACTCCCGCTCCTTGATCGACAACGTCTGGCCGCGGACGATCCGGGCGATCGCCGCCCACGAGTAGAAGGCGATCACGAAGACGGTCGCCGCCAGCGACGGCCCCACGATGGACACGGCCGCTATCGCGAAGATCAGATACGGGAACGACAGCACCACGTCGATCAACCGGGAGAGGATCACGTCGACGACGCCGCCGTAGAAGCCGGCCAGCAGGCCGATCACGACGCCCACGATCGACGCCATCCCGGTGGCCACGACCCCGACCAGCAGGGACACCCGGGCCCCGAACAGCACCCGGATGAACAGGTCGCGGCCGAGCCGGTCGGTCCCGAACCAGAATTCGCCGCCGGGCGGCACCGGCAGGCCCTCGGGCGTGATGCCGGTGTCGCGGAACTGGTCGTCGGGGCCGTGGCCGTTCCAGGCGGCGATCAGCGGCGCGCAGACGGCCAGCGTCACGAGGACCACGATCACGATGGCCGACGCCAGCGCCACACGGTCGGTGCGCAGCCGGCCCCATGCCAGCTGCCAGGGGCTGCGCCCGGTGACCTGCGCGGCTGGTACGCGTAACTCGGTGATCGTCATAACGATCCTCCCGGGCGTACGGGGAAATGACACGAGAACTGGTGACTGTTGCCCTCGAGCCGGGGCTCCTGCTGGGCGCAGAGCTCGCGCGCCTTCGGGCAGCGTGGATGGAAGCGGCAGCCGCTCGGCGGCGCGATCGGCGACGGGACATCGCCGCGCAGGATGATCCGCCTGCGCCGGGCGTCTGGGTCGGCGACCGCGGTGGCCGACAGCAGCGCGTTGGTGTACGGGTGCAGCGGATGCTCGTAGAGGTCGGGGGCCAGTTCGGCGATCTTCCCGAGGTACATGACCGCGATCCGGTCGCTGACGTGCCTGACCACCTGCAGGTCGTGCGCGATGAACAGGTACGTGAGCCCGAACTCGTCCTGCAGGTCCTTCAGCAGGTTGAGGATCTGCGCCTGGATCGACACGTCGAGCGCCGACACTGGCTCGTCGCAGATGATCAGCTTGGGCCGCAGCGCCAGGGCCCGGGCCACCCCGATCCGCTGCCGCTGCCCGCCCGAGAACTCGGCCGGGAAGCGGTTGTAGTGCTCTGGGTTGAGCCCGACGCGTTCCATCAGGTCCTGTACGGCTTTCCGGCGGTCGCCGGGAATTTTGTGGATGACCAGCGGGTCGGCGATGATCGATCCGACCCGGCGCCGGGGGTTCAGGGAACCGTACGGATCCTGGAAGATCATCTGAACCTCGCGGCGAACGGGGCGCATGGCCTTGCGGGACAGGTTCGTGATGTCCCGGCCCGCGAAAACGATCCGCCCGCTCGTCACCGGATGCAGCCCGGCCAGGCAGCGCGCGAGCGTCGACTTGCCGCATCCGGTCTCGCCGACCAGGCCGAGCGTCTCGCCCTGGCGCAGGGTCAGGCTCACCCCGTCGACGGCGTGCACCTGGCCGACGGTCCGCTTGAGCAGCGTCCCCTCGTTGACGGGAAAGTGTTTGACTAGGTCGGTCATTTCAACCAGCGGCACGTCCCCTCCTGCTTTCTTGGTCGCTCACCGCGTCGGGTTCTCGCCCGGAAATCTCCAGGCGTATTTCTTCGGCATGCTCGCCGAGCCCGACGGCCTCGTGCGGCAGCCAGCAGGCCGACGCGTGATCAGGCAGATCGCCCGTCACGTGGGCCAGTGGCGGCTGTTCGGCCGAGCAGACCGGCATGGCGTATCGGCAGCGCGGGTGGAACGCGCAGCCGGACGGGACGGCGATCAGGCTGGGCGGCTGCCCGGGGATCGGCGTCAGCCGGCCCTTCCGCGCCCCGGTGCTGCCGGGCAGCGACTCCAGCAGGCCCTTGGTGTACGGATGATGCGGCCGGTAGTAGATCGTCCGGCGGTCGGCGCGCTCGACGGGCCGGCCGGCGTACATGACGAGGACCTCGTCGGCCACGTCGGCGACCACGCCGAGATCGTGCGTGATCAGGATCAGCGCGATGTCGAACTCCCGCTGCAGCCGCCCGATCAGATCGAGGATCTGCGCCTGGACGGTCGCGTCGAGCGCGGTCGTCGGCTCGTCGGCCACGATCAGCTTCGGGTTGAGCGCCAGCGCCATCGCGATCATCGCGCGCTGGCGCATGCCGCCCGAGAACTGGTGCGGGTAGTCGTCCACGCGCTTGGCCGGATGCGGGATCCCGACCAGCCCGAGCAGCTCGATCGCCCGCTCCCTGGCCTGCTTCTTCGTGGCGGAGTCGTCATGCACCAAGATGAGCTCGGCGATCTGCCACCCGATCTTGTAGAGCGGGTGCAGGCTGGTCAGCGGATCCTGAAATATCACGCTTATCTCGGCGCCGCGGAGGCGGCGGAGCTGCTCCTGTGTGAGCTGGAGCAGATCCACCCCCTCGAACAGCGCCCGTCCCGAAATATCGGCATCCGGGGTGAGACCCAGGATGGCCTGGGTGCTCACGGTCTTCCCGCTGCCGGACTCTCCGACGATCGCCAGCGTGTGGCCGGCGTCGACCGAGAACGACAGCCCCCGGACGGCCTGGACCAGCCCGTCCGTCGTCGGGAACGACACATGCAGGTCCCTGACGTCGAGAAGGCTCACGGCGTCGCCGGGTCCAGCCAGAGGTTGGTCACGTCGAACAGCTGGAACGCCGGCAGGTAGATGGCGTTCTTCACCCGCGACGAGTGGTAGATCGGGTAGTTCTGGTTCTGGAACGGCACGATCACCGCGTCGGCCATCACCTGCTGGTCCACCTGGTGCCACAGGTCGGCGGCCTTGGTCTGGTCGGGCTCGGCCAGCGCCTGCTTGATCAGCGAGTCGACCTTGGGGCTGCTGTAGCACCCGAAGTTGGACGTGCCGGGCGAGCAGTTGGTCTGGAACAGCGGCTGCGCGACCGCGCGACCGTTGTTGCCGTACCAGTCGGGGATCCAGCCGGGGGCCGAGATGTCCCACTTGGATTCCTTGGCGAGCGACGGCTGCTGCAGGAACGCGCCGTAGTAGTCGCCCTGCCGTACGGGAAGGGCCTTGACCGTGATGCCGCACTTTTGCAGGTCGGCGGCGTAAGACTGGAAGACGGCGGGGTGGTTGCCGGCGTTGCGGTAGGCGCCGATCAGCGTCAGCCCGTTCGGATATCCGGCCGCGGCCAGCATCGACTTGCACTTGGCCGGGTCGCCCTCGTCGTTGGGCGTCGGATAGGGGTCGTACGGCTTGTAGCCGATGTTGCCGGGCGGGATCGCGGTGTTCAGCGGCGTGTTCAGCTCCTTGCCGCCGTAGATCTTGCCGATCGCGACCTTGTTGATCGCGTACTCGATGGCCTGGCGGACCTCGAGCTTGCCCATGGCTCCGCCGGCGTTCTTGCTCTGCAGGTTGAACACGAGGTAGGGGTTGGTGACGGCGCCGTCGTACACGTGGAAGTTGGGATCGCTCTTCAGCTGCGGCAGCTGCGCCGTCGGCACCGGCAGGTCCCACGAGAGGTCGGCCGTCCCGGCCTCCATCTGCTGCTGAACCGCGTCCGGCTCGGACACGCCTTCCTTGACCTCGATCGCCGAGACATATTGGTGCCGGATCGGGTCGGAGTCCTGCTGCCAGGCCGTGTTGCGCTCCAGGCGGATGCTCTTGGTCGCGACATACTGCGTGATCTTGTACGGACCGTCCGAGATGATGTGCTGCCGGAATTGGGCGCTGTCCGGGACGTACTGGTCGTATTCGACGGGGGCGGCCGAGGCGAAGTTGAGCGAGATGATGTTGAGGAAGTCGCTGGCCTGCTGGGTCAGCGTGAACACGATCGTCGAGTCGTCCTTGGCCCGCACGCCCGCGATGTCATGGGAGTTCTGGAAATCGGCCAGCGCCTTGGCGGTCGGCTCGGCCTTCGCGAACGCCTTGGCGTACGCGTCGCAGTAGTCGCCCATGCCCTTGATCGTGCTGGTGTAGTAGCCGGGCGCTCCGGCGCCCGCGACGGGGTTGCAGAGGCGTTTGAACCCGCGGACGAAGTCCTGCGCCGTGACGTCGCGCGGCGGCGTGGTGTCCCACCGCACGCCCGGCCTGATCTTGATGGTGTACGTGAGATGGTCGGCGCTGAGCTGCGGCGGACCGTCGGCGACGTCGGGGACGACGTCGAAGGCCTTGGTCGGGTCCTTCTGGGCGGCTAACTGGTAGAGCTGCCGGGCGTAGGCCCGCAGGATGCCGCTGGTGGCCGTGTAGTAGGCGGAAGTGGGGTCAAGGTGGTCGATGTCGCCGGATCCGACGAGCCGGACCGTGCCGCCGGTGATCGGTTGCCCGGTTTCCGGCGGCGGCGCGCTGGTGTTCGCGGCGCCGCCGCGGTCGGTGGCGCAGCCGGCGAGCCCGGTGGCGAGCATTGTTGCCGCCGCCGCGACGGCGATGGTGAGATGGCGCGTGTGAGCCATCATCAGCCTCCCTCATGCCGAGAGCGATGTGCCTGGTGGCTTCACGGGAGGGCACGCCGTTGCCGCGGCGTGTCCTCCACTTCTACGTGATTTCTTCCACTTTCCAGGCAAGTCCCGTCACGAGGGCGTTGTCACTACCCGGTTACGCAACCGATGGCTGGACGCGACCGCAAGGTGATAGCGGTTTGGCACGGATTCATGACCCGAGCGTCCACGAATGGAGATATTCCACTTGCTCGTGGGTGAGCGCGTCGATGGCGATGCCCTCGGCGGCCAGCTTGAGCCGGGCGACCTCGGCGTCGATCGCCTCGGGCACGTCGTACACACCCGGCCCGAGAGACTGCCCGGCGAGCCACGCGACGGACAGGGCCTGCGCGGAGAACGCGATGTCCATGACAGCGGCCGGATGGCCCTCGGCGGCCGTCAGATTGACCACCCGGCCCTCGGCGAGCAGCAGCAGCCGTTTGCCGCCGACCACGTATTCGTCGACGTTGCCGCGGATGCCGAAGCTCACCGACTCGGCGAGGCTCTCCAGCCCGCGCACGTCGATCTCGACGTCGAAATGACCGGCATTGGCGAGGATGGCCCCGTCCTTCATGGCGGCGAAATGCTCGGCGCGGATGACGTCGCGGTTGCCGGTGACCGTGACAAAGACGTCGCCGCGCTCGGCCGCCTCGGCCATGGGCAGCACGGCATAGCCCTGGAGGGCGGCGTCGAGCGCCTTCACCGGATCGACCTCGGTGACCACCACGCGCGCGCCGAGCCCCTTGGCCCGCTCGGCGACGCCGCGCCCGCAGTAGCCGAATCCGGCCACCACGACCGTGCGGCCCGCCAGCAGGGTGTTGGTGGCCCGCATGATGCCGTCGAGGGTCGACTGGCCGGTGCCGTAGCGGTTGTCGAACATCCGCTTCGTCCGCGTGTCGTTGACGGCGACCATGGGAAACCTGAGCGCCCCCTCGGCGGCCATCTGCCGGAGCCGGATGATGCCGGTGGTGGTCTCCTCGCAGCCGCCCTTGACGGCCAGCTCGGCGCGCTCGGTGTGCAGGATGTTGACCAGGTCGCAGCCGTCGTCGAGGACGATGTCCGGCTCGATGTCGAGCGCGTGATGAATGTGGCGGTAGTAGGTCTCGCGGTCGACCCCGGCCCGGGCATGGACCGCCATGTCATAGCCGCGGAGCGCTGCGGCCACGTCATCCTGGGTGGACAGCGGATTCGACGCGGCCAGCGCGATTTGCGCGCCGCCGGCCCGCAGCGCGCCGAGCAGCACCGCCGTCTCGGCCGTGACATGCAGGCACGCCGCGATCCTCAGCCCGTCGAACGGCCGCTCCGCCGCGAACCGCTCTCCGATGGCAGTCAGAACGGGCATCGAGCGGGCGGCCCACCCGATGCGCCGTTCTCCTGCTTCTTTCTCGTACGTCACACCGGTTGCGGTGTCAGTAGCGGTAGTGGTCGGGCTTGTAGGGGCCCTCGACGTGGACGCCGATGTATTCGGCCTGCTTCTTGCTGAGCGTGGTCAGCTTCACGCCGAGCGCGTCGAGGTGCAGCCGGGCCACCTTCTCGTCGAGGTGCTTGGGCAGCACGTAGACGCCGATCGGATATTCGGAGGTCTTGGTGAACAGCTCGATCTGCGCGATCACCTGGTTGGTGAAGGAGTTGGACATGACGAACGACGGGTGGCCGGTGGCGCAGCCGAGGTTCATCAGCCGGCCCTCGGCCAGCACGATGATCTGCTTGCCGTCAGGGAAGGCCCAGGTGTGGACCTGCGGCTTGACCTCGGTCTTCACGATGCCCGGGACCTTCGCGAGGCCGGCCATGTCGATCTCGTTGTCGAAGTGCCCGATGTTGGACACGATCGCGTTGTGCTTCATCTGGCTCATGTGATCGGCCGTGATGATGCCGTAGTTGCCGGTCGAGGTGACGAAGATGTCGGCGATCCCGACGACATCTTCAAGGGTGGTCACCTGGAAGCCGTCCATGGCCGCCTGGAGCGCGCAGATCGGGTCGATCTCGGTCACGATGACCCGGGCGCCCTGGCCGCGGAGCGCGTCGGCGCAGCCCTTGCCCACGTCGCCGTAGCCGCACACGACCGCCACCTTGCCGCCGATGAGCACGTCGGTGGCCCGGTTGAGGCCGTCGATCACGCTGTGCCGGCAGCCGTACTTGTTGTCGAACTTCGACTTGGTGACCGAGTCGTTCACGTTGATGGCCGGGAACAGCAGCTGGCCGTTGCCGAACATCTCGTAGAGGCGGTGCACGCCGGTCGTGGTCTCCTCGGTGACGCCCTTGATGGCGTCGGCCGTCTTCGTCCAGCGCCGCTCGTCGGTGACCGTGCGACGGAGCAGGTCGAGGATGATGCCCCACTCCTCCGGGTCGTCTTCGGTGGCGGTCGGCACGGCGCCCGCCTTCTCGAACTCGGCGCCCTTGTGGACCAGCAGCGTGGCGTCGCCGCCGTCGTCGAGGATCATGTTGGGGCCGGAGCCGTCCGGCCAGCGCAGCGCCTGGTCGGTGCACCACCAGTACTCCTCGAGGGTCTCGCCCTTCCAGGCGAAGACCGGCACGCCCTGCGGGTCGTCGGCCGTGCCCTCGGGGCCTACGACGACGGCCGCGGCCGCGTGATCCTGGGTGGAGAAGATGTTGCAGCTGACCCAGCGCACGTCGGCGCCGAGCGCCACCAGCGTCTCGATGAGGACCGCCGTCTGGATCGTCATGTGCAGCGAGCCCATGATCTTCGCGCCGCGCAGCGGCTGAGCGGCCGCGTACTCCTTGCGGGTCGCCATCAGGCCCGGCATCTCGTGCTCGGCGAGCTGGATCTCCTTGCGGCCGAACGCCGCAAGCGACAGGTCAGCGACCTTGAAGTCCATGATTTTTCGTTCCCTCCGGTGTCGGTCGCCTGCGAGTCTAGGTGTCCTCTACGGCCCAAGGCACGCGATAGCCGCCGAATCTGACACAAGAATGTTAAGATTGCCGTGTGCGGATCACGGAGGCGGCTCGAAAGCTCGGAATGTCGCCGCGCATGCTCCGTTATCGGGAGGCCCTCGGCCTGCTTCCGCCGGTGCGCGACCACGGCTCGCATCGCCGATTCGGCCCGGGAGAGCTGGCCGCCGTGACCCAGGCCGTCGAGCTGGAGCGCCGCTTCGACGTCTCCCCCGCCGAGCTCGCCTTCGCCCTGCGTACGCTCACCGACCCCGCCGTGGCCCAGGCCGTAAGGGACCTGGGGGTCACCATCGGCCGCATCCAGGCCCCGCGCCGCGCCCTCGACTTCGAAAAGGAAAAGGCCCAGCGCCTCCTCAAACTCCAAGCCCCCCGGCCTTAAGACTCCGCCCCCAAGGGCTCCAGTTCCACGACTCCGACCCCAACGCCCCCAACCCAACGCCCCGGCTCCAAGACCCGCCCCCAAGAGCCCGACTCTTAGACCCCGCCCCCAACGACCCCGGCTCTAAAGCTCAGGCTTTAAAGCTCAGGCTCTAAGGGCTCCGGCTCCGCGTGCGGCGGCGAGCTCACCCGCAGGACATGCCCGTCGGGATCGAACAGCCGCATCTCATACATGCCCCAAGGACGCCGCACGGGCGCCTCGGAGATCCGCACCCCACGCGCCCGCCACTCTTCAAAAAGCCTGTCGACCTGCGACGCCATATGCACATCGAGGTGTACCCAGTCGCTGTGCGCGCCCGCCTTCTGCGTCAGGAGCAACTGAGCCTTACCACGCCCGACCAGCGCCGTCCCCGGCTCCCCCGGCTCGCCGTAACCACCGTCAGGCACGAACTCGCTATACCGATCGGACCAGCGCCACCCGATGCGGAACCCCAGGCCCTCGGCATAAAACCGCAAACTGGCCGACAGATCGCTCACCAGCAAATTAGGCCGACACCCATCAATAGCCTCCGCCACCCCCGCGACATCCCCCGCCAGACCCCCGGCACCCTGGCCGATGCCACTCCGCGCATCCCCGGCGACGGCCGCACCATGACCCAGGACGGCCTGCTCCTGGTCCGCCATGGCCTCGACCTGACTCGGCTCGCTCACGCCGCCTCCCGGGTTTCCTCGGCTTCTCCTCGGCTCGGGCGGTGCCGACGTTATCAGGCACCGGCGACAAGAAGGAGATCGTTGGCCAGGAGGCTGCCGACGCTCACGCACAGCTGGTCGCTGACCGCGTCGGGCATCGTGAACGGCACACTCACGGATGGTGGCAGCTTGAGCGCACGGACGAGATTGAGCGCGTAGACGAGATTGAGCGCGTGGACGAGAACGTCGGGGCGCGTCGGCGGTGAACTTTTGCGGCGGACCGAGGAGCTTGCTGGTCACCTTGGTAGTCAAGATGACCACGTGCCCGACGAGAGTGGCCCCGAGCAGCACGTTCGCCGGGACATCCGCCAGCGGTGACGCGATCGCGGGCGTGAGCAGGAAGACCATTGAGAAGCGCCGCCAGCGACCCGGCGCCGGCGCCAGCATGGGCGCACCTGCGGGTCAGGCGGTCACGCGTCGGCGGTCACGCGTTGGTAGTCATGCTTTGGTCGCGTCGGAGACCGCGTTACGGTCGAGGTCGGGCTCCAGATAGATCACGCGGGCGATCGGCACGGCGTCTCTGACGCGCTGCTCGGCCTCGTCGATGCCACGCGCCACCTCGGCGGCGGTGTCGTCGTGCCGGACCGCGATCTTCGCGGCGACCAGCAGCTCTTCGGGACCGAGGTGGAGGGTGCGCATGTGGATGACCCGCTCGACCTCGGGCGCGCCCTCCAGCGCGGCGCAGATGTCGTCTTCGACTTCCGGCGCCGCGCTTTCGCCGATCAGCAACGACTTGGTCTCGATGGCGAGGATGACCGCGATCACCGCGAGCAGCGCGCCGATCATCAGCGTGCCGATGCCATCCCACGTGCCGTCACCGCTGACGACGGCCATCGTGACGCCGAACAGCGCGAAAACCAGGCCCAGCAGCGCGCCGAGGTCCTCAAGCAGGACCACCGGCAGCTCGGGCGCCTTCGCCCGGCGGATGAACGCGACCCACGAGTGCGACCCCTTCAAAGGCCGGGACTCACGAATGGCCGTGCGGAACGAGAAGCCCTCGGCGACGATCGCGAAGATCAGCACTCCGAACGCCCACTGCGGCGACTCCACCGCATGCGGGTGCATGACCTTCTCGACGCCCTCATACAGGGAGAACGCCGCGCCGATCGTGAACAGGACGACCGCCACGACGAACGCGTAGAAGTAGCGCTCACGGCCGTAGCCGAACGGGTGCTTGCGGTCGCTGCGCTGCGTGGCGCGCCGCCCGCCGAGGATGAGCAACCCCTGATTGCCCGAGTCGGCGACGGAGTGAATCGACTCGGCGAGCATCGACGACGAGCCTGTGAACAGGAACGCTATGAACTTCGCCACAGCGATCGCCAGGTTCGCGGCAAGCGCCGCGACGATCGCTCTGGTGCCACCACCGGTGCTCATGGGGAGATCCTGGCCTTGAGTTCCGCGATTGCCGACATGGGGGTTGGATCGACACCATAGCCGAGGGCCAGATAAACACTCGCATAGTCGGCCATGCAGACCAGCGACGCCAGCCGTTCGAGCGGGTGCTCGCCCTCCGCGAGCACCTCCGACACCGGCACGCCACGGTCTTCGGCGAGCCGCACCGACACCTCGCGGCGGCGCGCCACCTGGGGATGCTCCTCCACGTCGCGGAGCACGAACAGGCGCAGCCGGGTCTGTGCCTCATCGGCGAAGACGTCGCGCTCGGCGAGGGCGCCGTCGAGCGCCTCGACCTGATTGTGGTTGACCTCGGGGAGCTCACCCCAGATGGCCGGATATTTGCCGTTCTCATTGAGCTGGCAGGCAAGCCGCTGAGCGGCGACGGCGGCGATCGGCGAGGACCCCCAGACCATCGGCAGGCTCTCGGCGATCTCGGCCGCCAGCGTCTTGCCCGGGTTGATGAACGACTCGCTCGACGGGCGGCAGCGGTGCGCCACATCCTCCAGCCGCTTGGCGACCGCCTCGAAGACATCCTCACCGGCGTCGGTGACGCCCATGGCGGTCGTCACGACCAGCGGCGGCACAGCGAGGCTCCACAGCGTCGCGCGCGACTGGCCGGCGGCCGGAGTGACCGCCACATAGGGCGCGCCTCCCTGGACGGCCAGCGACTGCAGCGGCGAGTCGGGCGCGCCGACGCCGAGGAACGCGCATCCTCGGCGCACACCCTCGGTGGCCACGGCCAGCGTCTCTTCCGTGGCGCCCGACGACGACACGGCGATCAGCAGGTCGGCCGCGCCGACCCAGCCGGGCAGCCGATAGCCCCTTACGACGATCACCGGCACCACGCTGCACAGGGCTTCGAGAACGTTTCCGGCGACCCCGGAGGCGCCCATGCCGACGACGACGATCGCCCGCGGCCTGAACTGCGCGACGGCCCGCGCCGCCCCGGCCTCGACCGCGCTCCGATAGGCCATGCGCACCTGAGCCGCAGACGAGGCGACCAAGGGAAGCATGCCGGCGGAGTCACCGGACTGGAGATAGGCCTGGTCGTCGAGCCGGTCGGGCTCCCAGATCATGCTTTGCGCGCCTCGTCGACGAGCAGCACCGGGATGTCGTCGCGCACCGGATAGACCAGGGCGCAGGACTCGTTGGTGCAGGCCAGCTCGTCAGCGCCGGGCGACACGCGCAGCGGCGACTTGCACGCCGGGCAGGCCAGGATCTCCAGGAGCCAGTCGTCGATCTTCACGGATTCACCAATCTTGCTTCGGCCAGTGGCTTCGAACGTAACATCTCCCGCGACCCCCACGCGTCACGGGACGCGGCCTGTGGATGACCCGAGCCCTGTGGACGACGCGAGCAGCTCCTCCACGAAGGCAGCGGTCTCCTGCCAGCCCTCGACCGCGACGCACTCGACCCCCATCGCCAGGACCGGGTAGTCGTTGCCGCCCTCGTCGAGGCGGTCGCCGACGAACAGAATGTCGGTCAGGGTCAGCCCGAGCCGCTCCAGCAGACGGCTGATGCCGTACGCCTTGTCGACGCCCTTGTGCGTGATGTCGACAGACGTGGAGCCACCGCTGCGGACCTCAAGGTCGGGCAGGCGCTCGGACACGTACGCGCACAACCGGCGCCGTTTCGAGCCGTCGGGATCCCAGGCGTATTTGGCGTCCGGCGGAGCCTGCTGCCCGAGCGCGGAAAAGGTGATCTGACTGCCGCGGTCCTCGACGATCTCGCCCCACGTCTGGTCGGCCCACAGGCCGAGCTCCTTGGCCCCACGGGTGAGGATCTCGATGATCTCGGCCTTCTCCGGCTCGCTGAAATCCTCGGCGTACACAAGCTCCCACCCCCCGCCCGCCCACCGGTAGTAGCGGGTGCCACAGGTCGGCATGAGGTGCAGCCGGGCACGGAGGTCGTCGGTGATCGGCAGATGGCGCAGCACCTGCGCCTCGAACTGGGCGAACTGCCCGCCCGATATCACGCACACCTCGACGCGGCCGAGCAGGCGCGCGAGCAGCTCCGCCATCCGCGGCTCGATCTGGGATTTGGAAACGGCGAGTGTGTCGTCCAGATCGAAGGCGACCAGGGCAAGCGCCGAGAGATTGTGGTTGATCGAGCACTCCTAGCGGGTTGGGCACGTGCCCCGACTCTATCTAGGCGTTCCGCTCGCCCGGCGCCGATTTCAGCACGCGCAGATGCCCTCTGCGGCCGACCTCCACCGCCGCGCCCGTCGGCTCGCCGGCCGGGGGTGCCGGCCGCGCGGCTTCACGCACGGCGTTGGCCAGCGCTTCGAGGTCGTCGCCTGAGGGTGTCACGGCCTCGGATGGAAGCCGGACGACCTCCCAGCCGCGCGGGGCCGTGAGCCGCTCCGCGTGCTCCGCGCACAGGTCGTAACAGTGCGGCTCGACGTACGTCGCCAGGGGGCCGAGCACAGCGGTCGAATCGGCGTAGACGTACGTGAGCGTGAAGACGGCAGGCTGCCTGCAGGCGGTACGGGAACAGCTGCGGACGGGGCTCACGGAGGGACCGTATCTGGTCCGCGTGCACTGCGCTACCACCGCTCGAGCGTGTCGCCACATTTCGGACACCAACGAGCCTCCGGCAGGTGCTCTAAGCTGCAGGGTGAGCGAGCGCGGCGAGCGGCCATCCGGCACAGCGGCTTGCGAACGCCGCCGACGAAGGAGGCCAGTGAGCTCGTCACCCGATCCGCCGCGGCGTGTCAGGCGCCGCGACCGGCACGGTCGCGGCATGCGCGGCCCGCTGGCCCCCGCGCACGTCCCGATCGCCAAGTCGCGCGGAGAGCGCTTCGACGATCTCGTGCTGGACGCGGTCGACCGGCTCAAGCCGCGCTGGGAACGCCAGCTTTCCCGGGTGGAGTTCGCGGTGGAGGAGGTGCCTCCCACGGCCGACCTCGGCGACGGGCCGGGGCGGCTGACGTCCGACCCGATCCCCTTCGGCCGGGTGGAGTCGGCGAGCGCCACGTCGCCCGCCGTGGTCGTGGTCTACCGCAGGCCCCTCGAGGCGAGGTCGCGTGACCGCGAGACGCTGAGCGCGCTGGTCCACGAGGTCGTCGTCGAGCAGGTGGCCAACCTTCTCGGGCTCACCCCGGAGACCATCGACCCCGGCTACGACCAGAATTAGGCCCCTCAGGGAAGCACGACCTCGGGCGACGGCACGACGGGCGGCACGAGGGCCCAGATCCGGGCCAGCGCCAGCGGCTGCGCCGTGATGAGCAGGCCCTGCTTGGTGCTCTCTTCGAGCGACCGCCCGCCGTAGACGGGCCCGGAGCCCGGCTCGGGCAGCACGAGCACGCCGAATCCGCCCTTCGGCCCGGTCAGCTTGATCTCCTTGGTGCGTGCCGCGGGCAGATCCACCTCGGTCGGGTCGGGCAGCGGGGTCCCGTCACGCGGCAGCAGCTGAAGCCGTACCTTCGCCGCCTTGAACGGCGCGGACAGGACGAGCCGCGTGACGTGGTCCTTGTCGGAGTTGCGGTTGTCGGCGACGACGCTGCCGATGTCGATCGGCGGCGCGCCCGCGGTGAACGCCACGTCGGGCTTGGCCCCCGTGCCGGTGATCTTCAGACCGGCGACGATCGGCCGGTCGGCCGTCAGCACGAGCGAGGCGGGCTGCCCCGTGAGGCCCGTGGACAGGTCGAACGTGGTGGTCGACCCCGCGGGCACGTCCAGCGACTCGCGGTTCTTCAGCGCGTAGGACCCGTCCTTGAGCACGGCCTTCACGCTGACGACGGTGTCCTCCTCGCCGGGAACGGCCACGTAGAGCTCGCGCCGCCCGGCGACGGCCGGGATGCCCGGCACGACCACGGTCTTGGCCGGCTCGGCGGCGAGCGGCAGCCAGTCGACCCCTCCTCCGGTGACCTCCTCCTTGATCGCGGCGGTCACGCGGCCGGTCGCGGTGGTGATGGACACCGCCATGACCAGCGGCGACGGAGCCAGCGTCTTAAGGTCGACCTCGCGGTGCTCGCCGGGTCGCAGCACCATGCCGTTGCCGCGGTCGCTGAGCACGGGGCCCTCCCCCGCGTACAGCATGATCGAGACGTTGGCCGGCGCCTCGTCGATGTTGTCGAGGTAGAGCGTGGTGTCGGCGGAGGCCGGGCCAGGGCCGACGAACCAGGCGGCGGCGCCCGGCTCGACGCAGCGCGTGCCGGCGAGGCCGCGGCCGGCGCCCGAAGTGGCGCGGCTGGTCTGGGCCGCCTCCAGCCCGGCGGCCATGTCGCCCGCGGCGTCGATCCGGACCGCCTTGCTCTTGTCGTCCAGCTCCTTCTGCCAGAGGTCGCCGGGGACGTCGCGCGTGGTCAGCGGCTTATCGGTGCCGATCTCCGTCACCTTGGCCAGCCCGCTCGCGCGCTGGGCGGCCGGCGGCGTGACGACGCTGAGCGTGGCACCGCCCGGATCGGGGCAGACGGCCGAGACGGCCTGCACGGTCACGCGCCGCGGATCGGCGATCTTCGCAGGGACCTGCGGCGGGCGGCTCGCCAGAGCCACGCCGTAGATGGCGACGAGGGCCACCACGACCAGGGCCAGCAGCCCGAACCGGTTCTCGATCAGCTTCCTCATACCAGGACCCCCACCGGGACCTCGGCGTACTCCTCTTCGACGACCTCGGTCCTGCGCGCCCCCGGCGCGGCGAAGACCAGCGCGAGCACCACGAAGACGCCCTGGCCCCACAGCCACATCCGATGCGTGGAGTCGCCGTCGTCGGCCGCCGACGGGGGCGTCACCGGCGTCGACAGCCGCCACAGGCCGGCGTTGCCCGACAGGCTCACCCGGATCAGGGCGGGCTCGGAGTCGAGGGCGCGGCGCAGCCGGTCGTCGATGGTCCCCGACACGGCCACGAACTCGATGCCCTCTCCGGCCAGCACCTTGACGTCCTGGCCGCCGCGGCCTGAGGCCAGCCCGGCCACGGCCGCGTCCAGACCTGGCGGCTTCTGCGTCTCCGCCTCTCCGATCAGCAGCGTACGGCCGCGCAGCACGGTGTAGCCGAGACGGCCGCGGTCGGGGCGGATCAGCAGCGTGCCCTCGCCCTCGGACGCGGTCACGGCCGCCATGGGCGGCAGCGGGTCGTGCGCGGCGTGCGTCAGCGGCCCGTCGACCCCCGTCCTGATCCACAGCGTGGCCGCCGCCACCGGTGTGGCGAACGCCACCGCGGCGATCAGCAGAGCGCCGATCCGCTTCGCCCCTCCCGCGCGGCTGAACTCGCCCAGCCGGTGCGCGGTCAGCGCGGACGCCACCAGCAGCCCGGTGGCCGCGAACGCCATCGGCACGCCCGGCCAGGTCCCGGCGAGCGAGAGCCGGCTCATCACGGTCGCCACGAGCAGGCCGAGGATCATGACGCCCCAGCCGACGGCCACGATCATCTGGTGGCGGCGCAGCAGCAGCGCACCCAGCGCCACGGCCGCCAATCCTCCGGTGACCCAGAAGGGCGGCGCGCCAGGTCCGCCCGGGTTGAGCATCAGCAGCGACTCCGGCGACAGCCGCGGGTCGGCGAGCGCCGCCTGGTTGACGCCGACTTCGAGAAGGATGCGCCCCGGATCGCGGACGAGCTGGAGCAGCCACGGCCCGAGCAGCACGAGCGGCACGCCGAGGCCGATCGCCAGGGACAGGGACGTGCCACGCCGGAACCCGCCGAATCCGACCAGCGCGAGCACCCCCAGCAGCGCCGCGAACGGATACACCAGCGGCACGAACGCGGTCCCCACCGTCAGCAGGATCCCGAATCCCCACGCGGCACGCCGGGACCCGGAAACGACCCGTCCGGCCAGCGCCGCGTACACCGGGAGCAGCACGAGCACCACCGCGGTGCCGAGCCGTCCGCTCGCCACCGCTCCCGTCGCCACGGGCAGCAGCGCGTACGTCGCGGCGAGCCACACGCGGGCCGGGGCGTACGGGATGATCCGGCGCGTCGCCAGGAACGCCGACACGCCGGCCAGTGGCACGCACCCGAGCAGCAGCACGTAGACGGCCAGCCAGGTCTTGCCGAGCGCCAGCGCCGACATCCCGGCCACGGCGATCACGTACGGCGGCGCCCAACCCGGGCCCGTGTAGAGGTGGTACAGGTCGGACGCCCCACCGACGACGGGCACGAGCGCCCCGCCGCCGAGCAGGTCGCCGGCGAGGATCCGCCGTTCGGCGACCAGGGCCACGACGGTGAGCGCGACCGCGAGCAGCACGCCGGGCCGGGCGAACGTGCGGCGGATCCATCCCTGGTCGTCGTTGAGCAGTTCGTCGCCGTCGTCCTCGGTGGGCGCGATCGCGTGATGGCGGCCTGAGGAGTCCATGGGGCCGCGGCCGACGAGGTACCCCTGCACCATGTCGGCAAGGCGGCGGAAGGCCGCGCTCGGCGGCGTCAGGAGCGGGCGCAGGCCCTTCTGATAGAGCGCGCGGAGCGCTTTCTGGTCGCGCCGCTTGCGGGCGCGGCGCAGCCGCAACGGGTGGAACAGCACGTTGCCGAGCGCGCCGACCTCGTCCAGCGCAGTGGCCGGCTGCTTGGCCACGAGGAACATCACGGTCTTGACGAGCGAGACGACCGTGTTGCGGATCATCGACCAGACCAGCGCGCGGAACGGCAGGTTCGACATGATCACGAACAGCGCGTTGCGCCGGTCGACACGGCGCGGGTGGCCCTCGGTGGCGGTGATCCGCCTGCGGCGGCGGGCGGCCGCCTCGGCGTGCCAGGCGACCGCGTCCGACACGGCGAGCACGCGATGCCCGGCCGCGCGGGCCCGCCAGCACAGGTCGAGGTCGTCGCGGAAGAGCGGCAGCCGCACGTCGAGCCCGCCGAGCTGCTCCCACACGTCACGCCGGATCAGCATGCCCGCCGTCGACACGTAGAGGACCTCGCGGACGGCGTCGTGCTGGCCCTGGTCGTACTCCCTCGGCTCAAGACCCGTGTCGCGCCGCCCCGACCGGTTGACCGTGACGCCGATCTCCAGCAGCACGCGGCGGTCGAGCCAGTCGCGCAGCTTCGGGCCGAGGATCCCGGCGTTGGGGTTGTGCTCGGCGACGCGCAGGAGGGCCTCCAGCGCGTAGATGTCGGGCGCGCAGTCGTCGTGGAGCAGCCACAGCCACTCGGTGGCGTTCTGGACCCTCGGCAGGCGTTCGAGGACCGCGTGGACGGCCTCACCGAAGCCGGTCGACCGTGGCAGGGTCAGCGTGTTTCCCGCGCCGAAAATCTCGGCCACGAGCTTGGCCCCGCCGTCTCTGCTCCCGTTGTCCACTCCCACCACGCGGTCGAGCGGACGGGACTGGCGGAGCGCGGCGTTCAGCGTCTCCTTGAGCCAGCGGGCGCCGTCATGGGCGACGACGATCGCGGTGACCGAGTGCACGGGGGTCCTAGGGGGGAGTTTCCGGCTTGCGCCGAACACCCTATACGCGAAGCGGGGGCCACCAGGGACCCCCGCGCGATATGCCGCCTAATGCCTCGAATTGACTTGTTAAGGAGTTAAGCCCTAAACCGCCTGACGCTTGATCCTGCGGCGTTCCCGCTCGGACAGCCCGCCCCAGATGCCGAACCGCTCATCGTGCTCGAGCGCATACTCCAGGCACTCCGCGCGCACTTCGCACGCGCGGCACACCTTCTTGGCCTCTCGGGTAGAGCCGCCCTTTTCCGGAAAGAACGCCTCTGGGTCGGTTTGAGCGCACAGTGCGCGCTCTTGCCAACCAAGATCTTCACCGTCGAGCGCCTGTGCCATGACCAGATCGGCCACTGCACACCTCCCTGTCGCTCGCCCGCCCACAATGGAGCCCCCCTGGACGTCTTCCACTTACCCCACCACGGGAAGACGTAACAACACGACTGTAATTACACGTGTGGGAGACGCGTGGCGTCAAGCGGCATGGCGATAACCGGGGAAAGATCACGCCCACCCCGGTCAAAGGTTCGATGATTCACCGCTCCAACGGGTCCGCACCGTACCAATGCGCCCCGGAGTCGGCGCCCTGACCCACGTGTTCCTTGCCTGCGCTTTCCTCCGGGTTGACCCGTGCGGTCCGCTCGGACCGGTCCGGCCGATCGGGCGCGTAAATCGCGGTCGGGTCGATCGGCTGCGGCCCGCTGAACGACTCGCTCTGATAGGCGGGGCCGGGGCTGGGGTTGGGGGTCTGCGGGTGCCCGAGCGGGCTCGAGCCGTAGACGTCGGTCTGCTGCCGGTAGCTCTGCGCCTGCTGGTAAGCCTGGGCCAGCTGCTGCTCCCGCGGGTCGGCCTTGTCGTAGGAGCTGTCATAAGAGCTGTTGTCGTACGTGGGAGGCGGATAGTCGTACGCCTCGAGCGGAGTGTTCGTGTTGAGCGGATCGAGGGCGTCCGCCCGCCGCGCGTACTCCGAGCTGGAGTATCCCGAGAACGGCGACCCGGCATACGGCTCATAAGCCGGCTGCTCATAAGCGGGCTGCTCATACGGGACAGGCTGCTCATACACGGGCTGCTCATACGCGGGCTGCTCGTACGCGACAGGCTGCTCATAAGAGGGCGCTTCATAGGCCGGCGGCTCATAAGCCGCAGGAGGCTGCTCATAGCCAGGGATCGGCTGAACCACGCCCGGCTCCGGAGCCACCGCCACAGGCGGAACAGAAGCCACAGGAGGGGGAGCCGGTTCCACCGGCTGCCGGCCGTACAGGACGGGCTCGAAAGGCGGCTGGTAGGGCGGCGGGACGGGCTCGGACGCCATCGACTGCGGCGCGGCCGGCATGGGCTGCTGGAAAGAGGCGTACATCGGTCCCGCGACCTCGGGCGCGACGGCCCCCTTGGCGCGCGGGGCCGGCGAGACGGCAGGCGTGACGTGCGAGGCGACGTACAGCAGGGCCACGCCCGCGAGCGCGAGCAGCGGGGCGCCAGTGATCAGGAATTCGAACTTGTCGCGGAAGCTCAGCGAGTCGGCCGCCATCGTCGCCAGCAGGCTGACGACGCCGAAGAGCACCCCCACCGCGAGCGTCCCGCCCGCGGTCAGGATCACCAGTCGGGCCCGCGGGGTGCCCGGGCCGAAACGGGTGACCAGCACGACCGCCCCCACAGCGAGCGCGCCCATGACCGGCGACACGAAAGTCGTGAACCCCATCGACGCGCGCACCCCGAACGTGCCCGTCAATGACGAATCGCTGATCAGCAACCGGGCGATTCCGATCAGAACGCTGGTCGCCCCCACCGCCACCATGGTCCACGCCGCGGGTTCCCGCAGCCTCCCGGCATCAATTTTGAACACAGCAAAACCCCCAGTGGTACTTCTGGCGCTTGGGAAAGTTTTGCACATGTGTGACTAACCCGTCGGTAGACCCTCGACATCACAAAGCAACCCCCACCCCCACATGCGGGAAATCGCTGGGTCTGCGGAAGACTGTGGGACATGCGCATCGTCTGTCTGGCGGGCGGCATCGGCGGCGCCCGCTTCCTCCGCGGGCTGAAGGCCGCGGCCCCCGACGCCGACATCACGGTCATCGGCAACACCGGTGACGACATCACGCTTTTCGGTCTGCGGGTCTGCCCCGATCTCGACACGGTCATGTACACACTGGGCGGCGGGATCAACGAGGACCAAGGCTGGGGGCGCGCCGCCGAGACGTTCACCGTCAAGGAGGAGCTCGCGGCGTACGGGATGGAGCCTCAGTGGTTCGGCCTCGGCGACCGCGACGTGGCCACGCACATCGTGCGCACCCAGATGCTGTCGGCCGGATACACGCTCGCGGAGGTCACCCAGGCGCTGTGCGCGCGGTGGCAGCCGGGCGTGCGGCTCATCCCGATGACCAACGACCGCGCGGAGACGCACGTGGTGGTCGGCGAGGAGCACGCGCGGCGGGCCATCCACTTCCAGGAGTGGTGGGTGCGGGAGCGGGCCTCGATCCCCGCGCAGGAGTTCGCGGTCATCGGGGCCGACGTGGCTCAGCCCGCGCCAGGCGTGCTCGAAGCCATCGCCGAGGCCGATCTCGTGATATTTCCGCCCTCCAACCCGGTGGTGAGCATTGGGACGATCCTCCAGGTCCAGGGCATCCGGGAAGCGTTGAATCCGAAGACCGTGGTCGGCGTGTCACCCATCATCGGCCGCGCCCCGGTCCGCGGCATGGCCGACGCCTGCCTGACCGCCATCGGCGTCGAGACCACCGCCCAGGCCGTGCTCGAGCTGTACGGCACGCCTCTCATCAACGGCTGGCTCGTCGCCGAGGAGGACAAGGGCGTCGCCCTCGACGGCGTCACCGTGGAAGCCGTCCCCCTCCTCATGTCCACCCCCGACACCACCCGCGCCCTGGCCGAAGCCACCCTCTCCCTCGCCCTCCGCGCGTGATCATGCACGAATTCCCGCGGCCCTGGTCCCCGCTTTCGCGATCTTGCACCAACACGCTGAGCCGCGCAAAGGGAGAACTTGCATGATCACGATCTGGGGGGTTGAGGGGATCGGGGAGGTCGGGAGGGGCGATCGGGTTGGGGAATTGGTCCGCCGGGCCGTGGACGATCTTCGGGACGGGGATGTGGTGGTCGTCACGTCGAAGATCGTGAGTAAGGCAGAGGGGCAGGTCAGGAAGGCCGACGGGCGGGCGGAGGCGATCAGGGACGAGACCGTGCGGGTGGTCGCGCGGCGCGGGGAGACGGTGATCGCGGAGACGGCGCACGGGTTCGTGATGGCCGCCGCCGGCGTCGACGCGTCCAATACCGAGGCCGGGACGGTCTTGCTGCTCCCCCGCGACCCGGACGCGTCGGCGCGCCGGATCCGCGAGGAGCTGCCCGCCAAAGTCGGCGTGATCATCTCGGACACCTTCGGGCGCCCCTGGCGGCACGGCCTCACCGACCTCGCCATCGGCGCCGCCGGCATCGCCCCCATCGACGACTTCCGCGGCCGGACCGACCCGTATGGCAATCCGCTCCAAGCCACGGTGACCGCGCTCATCGACGAGATCGCGTCGGCGGCCGAGCTGGTGAAGGGGAAGCTCGCCGGTGTCCCGGTGGCGGTCGTGAGGGGGCTTGGGCATCTCGTCACCGAGGAGGACGGGCCGGGGGTCACGTCGTTGATACGGCCCTCCGACGAGGACATGTTCCGCTACGGCTCGGCTGATGTGGTGTTCGCGCGGCGGACCATCCGGGAGTTCACCGATGAGCCGGTCGATCCGGCCGCGGTCGAGCGCGCGGTGGCCGCGGCGATCTCGGCGCCGGCGCCGCATCACACCACGCCATGGCGGTTCGTCCTGCTCGAAAGCCAGAAATCCCGTACGACGCTGCTCGACGCCATGCGTGACGCCTGGATCGCGGATCTCACCAACGACGGCTTTTCACCAGAGTCGATCGCGAAACGGGTAAAGCGTGGCGACGTGCTGAGGAACGCGCCTTATCTCGTGGTTCCCTGTCTCGTCATGGATGGGTCGCACACCTATCCGGACGACCGGCGCAACGCCTCCGAGCGGGAGATGTTCGTCGTCGCGACCGGCGCCGGCGTGCAGAACCTCCTGGTCCAGCTGGCCGTCGAAGGGCTGGGCTCGGCCTGGGTGTCGTCCACGATGTTCTGCCGCGACGTCGTACGCGAGGTGCTCGACCTCCCGCAGACCTGGGATCCGATGGGCGCCGTGGCGATCGGCCACGCCGCGGCCCCGCCGCGCGACCGCCCGCCACGGGATCCGGCGGACTTCATTGCGCGGCGGTAGTCCTCGGGCAGGTCGGGTTGCACAGCCGGCGGGCCAGCGCGGCCAGGAACACGTCGATGATCTGGCCCGGCTGCTGGGCCACGTACAGCTGCCCGTTGGTCACCGAGGTGATCTCGTCGAGCGCCTTCTCGTCGGCCGCCTTGCCGAACGCGACCACGATGATCTGCACGGGTTTGTCAGGGTTCCACTCCTGGCGCAGCTTCTCCACGAGCGCCGAGCGTGAGATGCCGCGCCCGTCGTCCTGCCCGGCCGTGAGCAGCAGCAGCGAGTTGTTCATGAGCGGGTCGAAGTCCTTCGTCACCCGCTCGAAGCCGGTGAGGATGGAGTCGTAGAGGGAGCTGTCCTTGGACGGGAACGGCCGGATGCTGTCGGTCACGCGGACCAGGGCCGTGCGCCGGATCTCGTCCCCCTGGTCGGGCTTGACGATCGAGCCGAGGCTGACCAGTTCGCGGTAGTCCTTCCCGGCCGCGATGTCACGGGCGAAGTCCCAGACGCCGATGACGGTCTCGTTGGGGAACAGCTGCAATCCGATCTTGGCCGCCTTGATCGCCACGTCCAGGCGGGTCTCCTTGGTGCCGCTGTGGATCGGCTCGGTGGTCTCCTTCGACACGTCCGCGAGGACGAGGATCCGCGACGGCGGGGCCAGCCGCGACCACGCCTGCAGCGCCTCGTCGATCACCTCGGGGGTGATGGACGGCCGCGGCCGCGGGGCGATCGTCGGGATGTCGACCCCCGGTGAGAACGGCGGCTCCTTCCCGTCGGCCGTGCGGAATCCCTCGTGGCGTACCGCCTCCTGGACCGGCGCCGACCGCAGCCACCCGCCGAACAGCCGCGACCCGGCCGCGTGAAGCGGGTCGGAGGAGGTCACCACGTACGGATAGTCGAGGTTGATGGTGCCTTCCTTCGGCTGCAGCGCCACCAGCGGGCTGGCCAGGGCCGAGCGGTTGTGCTGCCACACCGACTGCTCGGGCACCACGACCACGGGACGCTTCCAGAACCCGGGCGCCTCGGCCGCGGCCAGCATGGTCCGGTAGTCGGGGGCCGACCCGGCCTGCGCCATCCGCACGAACGCCGTCAGGGCCTTGGAGTCGGGCCCGGCGATGTCGCGGGCGGCGGCCACCGTGGCGATGCCCGCGCCCGACACCGACGGATCGGGGATGCGGACGATGTCCGGCTCCTGCTCGGTCGGCTCGAGCCGGCCGCGCACGGTCGCCGGGAACACCATGTCCCAGCTCATCTCGGTCCGCCCGGCCGCGAACCGCTGGGCCAGCGCCCGCGACGTCGCGAACACCAGCGGCGAGGTGGCCACCACGGTCTCGTCGGAGGCGATGTCCTGGGCGCCCTGCTTGCGCGCCAGCCGGATCCAGGCCGAGGAGTCGGCGATCCAGCCGTCGGGACGCTGCGGCAGGATCCCGGCCCGGTCGCCGATCAGCGTGCGGAGCACGGGGGCCGGCGGCTGCTCGGCCACCTGGACGAACACGCAGCGGCCCTCGACGGGCGTGTGGGTGGCGTTGAAGCCGTCGGCGGCGGCCATCACGGGGGGCGCGATGTCGACCGCGGCCGCCACGCTCACCAGGATCGGGTCACGCGCCGAGCACGTGCCGCCGGATCTGTTCAGGAACACCGCCACGCTCACGCCCGCCACGAGTACGGCCAGCGCGCCTGACACCACGACGCGCTGCCTGGCCCTGCTGCGCCGCCGCTCCACGGTGAGAGAGGCCACGCGGTGACGACCGGACGGCAAGAATCGGGTTCCTTTCACGTCCCCCAGATTGTGTTACGCACAAGTAGCTTAACTGCGAATATCGACAGTTGTTATAACAACCTGACGTCGGACGCTCCGGCAGACGCCGTCGCTCCGTTGGGCCGCGGCCGTCCGCTCCTCGTCGGGGATCCCGTACGACGTGGTCCGCTGGCGCAGCGGACGTCCGGTCGGCGCGACCATGGCGGCGATCTCGCTGATCGTCTTGTACGAGCCGTTCTCGGAGCCGGCCATCCGGCTGATGGTCTCCTCCATGAGCGTGCCGCCCAGGTCGTTGACGCCGCCGGAGAGCACGGCCCGGCACAGGTCGTCGCGCAGCTTGACCCACGAGCACTGGATGTTGGCGATGGCGCCGTGCAGCATGATCCGGGCGAGCGCGTGGACGGCGCGGTTCTCGGCCGCGGTCGGCCCCGGCCGGGCCACGCCGGCGAGGTAGATCGGTGCGCTGTGGTGCACGAACGGCAGCAGCACGAACTCGCTGAACCCGCCCGTCTCCTCCTGGATCCTGCGGATCAGCCGGATGTGCCGCGCCCAGTGCATGTGGGTGTCCACGTGGCCGTACATCATGGTCGACGTCGTCGGAATGCCCAGCTTGTGCGCGGTCGTGATGACATCGACCCAATCCTTGGCCGGCAGCTTGCCCTTCGTGAGCACCCAGCGGACGTCGTCGTCGAGGATCTCGGCGGCCGTGCCGGGCAGCGAGTCCACGCCCGCCTCGCGCGCCGCGGTCAGCCAATCCTCAAGCGACAGCCCGGTCCTCGCCACGCCGTTGACGACCTCCATCGGCGAGAACGCGTGCACGTGGATGTCCGGCGTCCGCTCCTTGATCGCACGAGCCAGGTCGAAGTAGGCAGTGCCGGGCAGGTCGGGATGGATCCCGCCCTGCATGCACACCTCGGTCGCGCCCGCCTCCCACGCCTCGGCCGCGCGGTCGGCGACCTCGGACAACGACAGCGTGTACGCGTCGGCGTCGGTCCTGCGCTGGGCGAACGCGCAGAACCGGCAGCCGGTGTAGCAGACGTTGGTGAAGTTGATGTTCCGGTTGACGACGTAGGTGACCTCGTCTCCCGCCGCCTCGCGGCGCAGCCCGTCGGCGAGCGTGGCGAGCTCGTCCAGCCCGTCGCCGTCGAGGCCGAGCAGCGCGACGGCCTGATCGTCGGTCAGGCCGCGCGGGTCCCGCTCGGCCTGCCGCAGCGCCTCACGGACGTCCGCGCCGACGGCCGAGTCGAATGTGGGCAGCCGGTCGCGCAGCGCGTCCCAGTCGCCGTAGACGTCGTCGAAGTCGTCGCGCCGGTCGCTCGTGCGGCCCTCGGTGTCGACCTTCACGTGCAGGTCGGTCCGCCCTGCCGAGACGAACCCGCCGTCCGGCTCCTGCCAGGGCATCCCGTACGGCAGGACGTCGCGGGCGAGCCCCGTGTCCGGGTCGGCGAGCGCGGCGACGTGCGCGCTCACACGCGGATCGAGCCACGGCTCGCCCTTGAGGGCGTACTCCGGATAGATCGTGAGCCGTTCCCTCAGCTGGAAGCCGGCGGCCTCGGTGCGGGCGGCCAGGTCGTCGATCTGCGGCCAGGGGCGTTCGGGGTTGACGTGGTCGGGCGTCAGCGGCGACACCCCGCCCCAGTCGTCGATCCCGGCCCGGATCATCAGCGCGTATTCGTCGCCGATGAGGTTGGGCGGGGCCTGCACACGCGCCCGGGCTCCGAGGACGAGCCGGGTGACGGCGATGGTCGCGGCCAGTTCATGCAGGTCGGCGTCGGGCATGCCGCGCATGGCCGTGTCCGGCTTGGCGCGGAAGTTCTGGACGATGACCTCCTGGATCCCGCCGTACTCGCGCGCGACCCGCCGGATCGCGAAGATCGACTCGGCCCTGTCCTCGACGGTCTCGCCGATGCCGATGAGGATGCCCGTGGTGAACGGCACGTTCGAGCGCCCGGCGTCCTCCAGGACGCGCAGCCGCACGGCCGGGTCCTTGTCGGGCGAGCCGTAGTGGGCGCCGCCCTTCTCGGTGAACAGCCGGGTCGACGTGGTCTCCAGCATCATCCCCATCGAGGGCGCGACCGGCTTGAGCCGCTGCAGGTCGCGCCAGGTCATCACGCCCGGGTTGAGGTGCGGCAGCAGCCCGGTCTCCTCCAGCACGCGTACGGCCATGGCCCGCACGTAGGACAGCGTGTCGTCGTATCCACGCTCGTCCAGCCACGCGCGGGCCTGATGCCAGCGCTCCTCGGGCCGGTCGCCGAGCGTGAACAGCGCCTCCTTGCACCCGAGGGCGGCCCCCTGCCGGGCGATCTCCAGGACCTCGTCGGGGCTCAGGAACGGGCTGTCCAGTTTGTGCGGCGACGTGGCGAACGTGCAGTATCCACACCGATCCCGGCACAGCCGGGTCAGCGGGATGAACACCTTGCGGCTGTAGGTCACCACGCCCGGCCGACCGGCCGCCATCAGCCCGGCGTCCCTGACCCGGGAGGCGTGGTCGAGCAGCAGGTCGAGATCGTCCCCACGCGCCCCGAGCAGCACGGCCGCCTCGGCGACGTCTAGGGCCTTGCCATCCCGGGCCCGGGCCAACGCCCTGCGCATCGCGTTATCCGACATACCGGGCACACTACCGAGCGTCAAAATGCCCGGTAGTCGCGGGCGGCCATCCGGGGGCCGCGCTTGGGCGGCCGGACGCCGCTCAGCTCGATCAGGCGCACCACCCGATGCCGGTGGCCGCGGAACGGCTCCAGCAGCTCGATCATGGCCGCGTCGTCGCCTTTGACCCCGGTCAGGGCGTACGTGACGATGCCCGGCAGATGGAAGTCGCCGATGCTCGGCGCGTCGGGCGCGCCGTGCGCCCGCTGCCTGATCTCGGCCGACGTCCAGATCCCGATGCCGGGAAGGGCCCGCAGCAGGTCGTCGGCATCCTCGGGCGCGGCGGCCTCCAGTTTGGCGGCGTGCAGCGCCGCGTTGAGGATCGTCCTCGCGCGTACGGCCTCGGCCCCGGCCCGATGCCAGTCCCACGAGGGGACCCGCCGCCAGACCTCGGGCGACGGAATGACCTTCATCCCGAGCGGCGCCGGCCCCGGCGCCACCTCGCCGTAGCGGCGGACGAGCCAGCTCCAGGCCCGCCACGCCTCCTGGCCGACCACCTTCTGCTCCAGCACGGCTGGAACGAGCGCCTCGAAGACCAGACCCGCGCGGCCGAGCCGCATCCCCGGCGCGCGCCGCCAGAGCTCGGCCACGTAGTCGCCGGAGTGGGTGCCACGCGTCCGTTCGAGCACGTCCAGGAATCCGGCCACGTCGTCGTCGGCCCCCATCAGAGCCGGGAGCGTGTCGAGCAGCCACGGCGCGCCGGGCCCCCAGGCCGCGCCACGCACCTCGCCGCCCCGGACCGTGATGCGGAGCGTGCCGGGCCCCTCAGGCGTACGGCAGGCCCTCCAGACGGCGCCGTCGGGGGCGCGCCGCCACGCCGGGTCATAGCCGCCGTGCCGATGCGGGGAAAGGACGAGACCCACATCGAGGGGTCCGTCCGGTCGCCACACCCGCTCGGCGGTCACCGGTCTTAAATGTCGCTCGAGAAGCGCACGGAACACTCGGGCAGCGCGACGTCAGGCCACACGCGCGCGCCGGCGGCCAGCTCGTTGCCCGATCCGACCACGGCCCGGTCGCCGATCACGACGTCCCGCAGCACGGCGCCCGGATCGATCCGCGCCCCGATGCCGACCACCGAGTCTTCGACGATGGCCCCGGTCGCGACCGCGCAGTCGTCGGCCAGCACGCTGCCCCGCACGAGCGCCCCCGACTCGACCACGGCGCGCGCCCCGACCACGGTCCCCCCGGACACCTTGGCCTCGGGCGACACCGTGGCCCCGGACAGCAGCAGCGACTCACCCACCGGGCCCGGCAGGGCCGGGGACTCCAGCCGCCCGAGGACCAGATCGCGCGACCCCTGGACGAAGGCCGCGGGGGTGCCCACATCAAGCCAGTAGGTCGAGTCGGCGTAGCCCAGCACGGGCGCGCCGGCCTCGATCAGCCCAGGGAACGTCTCACGCTCGACCGAGACGACCTCGCCGTCCGGGATCGAGTCGATCACCGAACGCTGGAACACGTAGCACCCGGCGTTGATCCGGTTGGTGACCGGGTTGAGGGTCTTCTCCAGGAAGGCCGTGACCCGGCCCTCCCGGTCGGTCGGCACGCACCCGAACCGCGACGGGTCGGCGACCTCGGTCAGATGCAGGGTGACGGCGGCGCCGCGCGACCTGTGCAGGGCGACCTGGGCGGCGATGTCGTGCCCTGACAGGATGTCGCCGTTGAGGACGAGCACCGGCGCGTCGGGCGGCGACTTCAGGGCCTTGGCCGCGTTGCGGATGGCCCCGCCCGTGCCGAGCGGGCTGTCCTCCGTCACGTAAACGATCTCGAGCCCGAAGGCGGAGCCGTCGCCGAACGCGTCGGCGAACATCGACGCCCGGTAGGACGTGGCGAAGACGATCCGGCGGACGCCGTAGGCATGCGCCTTCGCGAGCTGGTGCGCCAGGAACGGCACTCCGGCCGTGGGCAGCAGAGGCTTCGGGGTGAACAGCGTCAGCGGCCGCAGCCGCGTGCCCTGTCCCCCGACCAGCAATATGGCCTCAAGCCCTGGTTTCCCAAAACCAAGCAAAGAACCGTCCCTCACATCGGTGAGGCTAGCCTACGGTTCTACTGCCCGGCGGTATGACACCATGTGCGCCTCGGCGGAGATATCCCAGGTGAATTCTTTCGCACGGGCGGGACCAGCGATCATGAGGGCCTCCCGGCGGGCCGGTGAGCCGATCAGTGTGCGCAGCGCCATCGCGATGCTCGCGGTGTCCGGCTCGGTGTAGGCGACCGCGTCGCCGCCCACTTCGGGCAGCGAGGAGCGGTGCGTGGTGAGCACGGGCGCGCCGCAGGCCATGGCCTCGAGCACCGGCAGGCCGAAGCCCTCGCCGCGCGAGGTCAGCGCCACGACCAGCGCGCCACCGAGGAAGCCGGACAGCTCAGCGAAGGGCAGATAGCCGGGGCGGACCACCCGGATGTCGGGCGGCAGTCCGGCGACCGCGGCGGCTACCTCGTCGTCCGAGCACGGGCCTCCGGCCAGCACCAGCACCGGCGGCTCCGGCATGCCGGCGACCGCGCGGGCGAAGCCGCGGACCAGATTCGGAACGTTCTTACGCGGTTCGAGCGCGCCGAGGAACGCGATGTAGGGACGGCCGCGCAAATACAGCCGGTCGGCCACCCGGGCCGTCTCACGTGGGGAGGGCCGGTGGAACAGCTCGGGGTCGACGCCGTGATAGGCGACGTCGATCATCGTGGGGTCGGCGGACAGGACGCGGACCAGCTCGTCGCGGGTGGCCTTGGACGGCACCACGATCCTGGCGGCATGCCGGACCGAGGTCCGCGTGGCCGACCGGACGAACGCGGCCTTCTCGTCGGTGTGCTGGTCGGGCTCGGTGAACCAGCTGAGGTCGTGCACCGTGACGACCGTGGGCAGGCCGGAGCCGAGCGGCATCGAGTAGTGCGGAGCGTGGATGACCTGGGCCCCGACCTGGCGTGCGATGACCGGGATGCCGGTCTGCTCCCACACGAGACGGGCCCCGCGGTTGGTGATGGCGGGCGGCCCGGGAAGGATCCGCGCCGCCGGAGCGAGCTTGCCGTACCGCTCGGCGTCGGATCGCTGGCAGGCGACGGCGAGGTCGGCGCCGGCCCGGTCGAGAGCGGCGACGAGTCCGTCGACATACCTGATCAAGGCACCGCGGTCGGCCGAGACCGCCACGGCGTCGACGAGCACTCGAGGTGTCAAGGAAGATCGCTCTCCTCTCGCGGATCCGTCTGGACGGACCCGTACCGGCGAGGAAGACCCTCCTTACGACGCGCGGGGGGAAGGGCCCCCGGGTCCTCCTCCACTGTTCACTCTATGGCGACAATCCCCTGAAACGTGAGTAAATTCACATCATTGGAACGAGCTCGGACACGGATTCCGTGGCTATTCCACGGTTTCGGTGACATTGACGCGCTTTTTCGTGACTGCTCCCGCAATGGCGGCGCACACGAAATCGCCCACCGAGACGATCAGCCGCGAGCACAGCGCCGCCGCGATGGCCGACCCTCGGTCGAGCACCGGCGCGAGCGCCGCGACCATGGCCACCTCTCGCACCCCTGCCCCCGCGGGCGCGATCACAACCAGGAATCCCAGACACCACGCGAGCGCGAACGCGCCGCAGCTCAGCAGCGCCGCCTGCCACCCCGAGGCCCCGAGACCGTGGACGATGATCGCGAGGTGTATTCCGTACGCGAGCCAGCCGGCGAACGCCCATCCGGTCGAGGTCACGATGCCGCGGCGAGTGAGCGGCGTGGGCAGCGGCGGCTTGCGCGCGAGCCGGAGGGCCTTGTTGATCGCCCAGTTGACCACGCCCGGCTGGAGCCCGGCCACCAGCACCGGGATGAGCAGGAGCAGCCATCCGTATTGGGACACCGAGTCGCCGGCCAGCAAGGGCAGCGTGGCCAGCGCGACCGTCAGCCCGCTGGCCAGATAAATGGGATATGTCAGAAAGAAGGCGGAGGCGCTCCGCGTACGTGGAATGCCGTGATCGCGGCCCATCTCCATCTGGGCGAGCACCGGCCAGAGCGAGCCGGGAATGTACTTGCCGAGCTGGCCCACGAAGAAGATCCGCGCGGCGTCCGGGAAGCGCAGCGGCGAGCCGAGGTCGGCCAGCAGCGCGCGCCACATGAGCATGCCCGCGATCAGCGCACCCACGACGGCGATCAGCGAAGCGGCCAGCTCGAACCACGACAGCCGGGCGAAGGCGTCCGTGACCGCCGACCACTGCCCGGCCACCGCCCAGACGCCGAAGCCGATCGCGATCAGCAGGAAGCCGTAGCGGACGACCTTCTTGGCCGGCGGCCCTTTCACTGGACGCGTTCGGGCGGCTGGGGCAGCGCGGGGCCCTGCGGGCGCGTAGGCCGCTTGGTGGCCACCCACAGGTAGGTCGGGACCACCGGGAGCAGCGCCTTCAGCGCAGCGCGCGGAGCCTGCTCGAGCGCCTGCTTGGCGACCCGGCCGATCGCGCCGGGGAACAGCTCTCCCCCGGCGAACCGGTCGGGCGCGGCCAGCACGGGGAACGTGTAGTCCCACACGTGGAAGTCGCGCAGCATCCGCCGCAGCCCGGGGCGGGTGCGGAAGCGCTCGTAGTAGCGCTCGGCGCGGCCCGTGGCGCGCACGTAGCGATCGGCGGCCCCAGCCGGCAGGTAGGACAGGAACGGCAGCTTGTAGTGCGGCTCCATCACGCCGAGCCGATTGCCCAGCCCGAGGTAGAGCACGCCCTCGTCGGACAGGACCCGGTGCATGTCGGCGACCACGGCGTCGGGGTCGACAACGTGCTCGTAGATGTGGTTGAACACCAGGACGTCGACCGACCCGTCGGGGAACGGCAGCCGTGAGCCGTCGCCGCAGACGAACGCGACCCGCTCGCCGAACCGCGCCGCCGCCTTGCGCAGGCCTGGGACGTCGATGTCGATGCCGAGCGTGTGGCTCGCGCCGGCTCCGGCGAGCTCGTCGGCGATGAACCCGGCCGAGCAGCCCACGTCGGCGACAGTCAACCCGCTCAGGTCGTCGCGTCCCAGGAAGTGGCGGAGCACCGCGATGATCTTCGCGGCCTTCCTGCGGCGCTTGGCCTCGTCGAGCATGGCCGACTGGAACTCCGAATACTCCAGCTGCGCCTCGCGACTCATGACGTTCAAGACTAAAGGCTACCGAGCGGTAGTCTGCGCGGCGTAGCCTTGGCGGATGCTTTCGCGTGTGCGGTCGAGCCGCCTGCTGCGGGTCGTGCTCGCGCTCGTCGCCCTCGGCTTCCTCACCTACAGCCTGGCACGGAACTGGTCCGACACGCGGGCCATGCTCGGCCAGCTGTCGTGGTGGGCGCTCGGCGCCTCGCTCACGGCCGTGCTGGTCGGCTACCTGCTGATGCTCACCGCCTGGTGGATCATCCTGAGCGGGCTCGGATCGCGGCTGCCCTTCGGAGTGGCCGCGCGTGTCCTCTACGTGGGCCAGCTCGGCAAGTACATCCCCGGCTCGGTGTGGGCGTTCGCCGCCATGATGGAGCTGGCGCGCGACCACGGAGCCCCGCCCAGGCGGACCTTCAGCGCGACCGCGCTCGGCCTGGTCACCTCGCTCGGCTGCGCGCTCGCCCTGGCCGTCGCCACGCTCCCGCAGATCGTCGGCCAGGCCTGGTATCTCGTGGCGCTGATCCCGCTGATCGCCGTCGGTCTGCACCCCCGCGTCATGACCTGGGGCCTCAATCTCGCGCTCCGGATCGCGCGCAGGGAGCCGCTCGAGCGCGTGCTCAGCGGCGCCGACATGCTGAAGGCCATCGCGACCACGCTCGGCGGCTGGCTCCTCTACGGCCTGTCCGCCTGGATCCTCGTCGCCGCGCTCCAGCCGGGCGGGCTCGCCCTCTATGGCGTGGCCGCCGGGTCGTACGCGCTGGCCTGGGCCACCGGAATCCTCACCGTGGTGGTGCCGGCCGGGATAGGCGTGCGCGAAGGTGCCATGGTGCTGGCGCTCGCGCCCACGCTCGGCGTTCCCCGCGCGCTGGCCGTGGCCGTCGTCACGCGGGTCACGTTCACCGTGGCCGACGTGCTGTGGGCCGGTTTCGGCGTCCTGCTGTCCCGTACGGCTCAGCCGGCGACCAGGGTCTCCACGTACGCGGCCCAATAAGGCGCGGGGTCGACGGCCCGGACGCCCTCGCGCAGCTTCCGCGCGACGCCCGGCTCGTAGAACCGGCCGATGGCCTCGGCGAGCGCCTCGGCCGAGCCGGGCTCCACCAGCAGGCCGTCGACGCCGTCGGCCACGTTGTCCGGCAGCGCGCCCACGCGGGTGGCGATGACGGGCACGCCGTGCTCGTGGCCGAGCCAGACGTTCTGGGAGGCCGTGGCGCTGCGATACGGCAGCACGAGCGCGTCGGCCGCGTCGAACAGCGCGGGCACGTCCGAGGCGGCGACGTATCCCGGCCGCAGCTCGACCCGGTCGCCAAGACCGAGCTCGGCGATCAGCGCCGTCGTCTCGTCCAGCCCGCCCCAGAACTCGCCCGCGACCGTCAGCCCGACCCCCGGCACCATTGCGAGCGCGCGGAGCAGCAGGTCGAGCCCCTTGTACGGCCGGACGATGCCGAAGAACAGAAGCCGGTCGCGCGCCTCGTCCGCACGGTCCCGGCCGAGCGGCCTGGCGGGCAGGTGGGGTGCCATGGTGGCGACCGCGACCGGCTTGCCGGTGAGTCCTCTGGCCTTCTCCGCCTGCTCGGGCGAGTGGGCCAGCACCCGGTCGACCTTGTTCAGCAGGGCCTTCATGAGCGGCTTGTCGTACGGCTTGGCCTCATGGGGCAGCACGTTGTGGCACAGGGCGACGGTCGCCGCGCGGCCGCGGATGCCGTAGAGGATGCCGAGATAGGCGGGCACCTGGACCGGGCTGAGGACGGCGAGGACCACGAGGTCGGCCCGCCGCAGCCGCCTGCCGCAGCGCACCCAGCCGTCCGGCCGCCGCCAGTCGAGCTTCCGCCTGACATGCGGGAACGGCTCGCCCTCCGGGGTGTCGATGGTCTGCTGACCTGGATAGAGGAACGACGGATACTGCGCGCGCCACGACTCGATCACGACCTCGTGCCCGGCCTCGGCCAGCCGATGGGCCAGCTCCGTCGTGTGATGCGCCCCGCCGCCCTTATACGGATAGGCGGGACCCACGATCGCTATGCGCACTTACTCTCCACGAGAGCGGACGATGAGGTCGGCAAGGAGTGCCACCGACCCGATCAGCATGCCGGACAGGAAGATCACGATCGTGTTGGACGTCAGGTAGAAGCCATAGTGGACGACGTCCCACACGCCCTTCACCATCCCGATGGCGACCAGCCACAGGGCCGGCGGCATCAGGACCTTGAGCGGGTTGAAATACATGATCATCCGCAGGACCTGCAGGATATAGCGGTAGGCGTCGGACACGAAACCGAACTTCGACTTGCCGGCCCGCTTGGCGTACTCGATCGGCATGTAGTGGACGTCGTGCTGGTTCGACATGAACGCCAGCGTGATCGTGGTGACGCAGGAGAACCCGGGCGGCAGCAGCCGCAGATACGGCTTGGCGACATCGCGCCGGAAGGCGCGAAGGCCCGAGTTGAGGTCGGGGATCCGCTGCCCGGCCAGCCGCTCGGCCACCTTGCGGATGAACCACTTGGCCGGCACGCGCAGGAACTTGTGCGAGCCCTCCTCGGTCGTGCGCGCGCCCACGACCTGGTCGACCGTCGGGTCTTTCTCCAGGATCTGGACCAGCTCGGGGATCCGCTCGTTGGGGTAGCTCATGTCGGCGTCGGTCCACACGACGATCTCGCCGCGCGCCTCCTGCGAGCCGATCCGGCGGACCGTGCCGGAGCCGCCGTTGCGGTGGAACGCCTTGATCCGCATGGCGGGGAACCGGGGCGCGGCCTCGCGCAGCCGCAGCAGCGTCTCGTCGGTGGAACAGTCGTCGACCGCGAGCAGCTCGTAGCTGAAGCCGCTGTCGTCCATGGCGGTGCAGATGCGCTCGACCTCGTCGATGACATGGTCCTGTTCGTTGTAACAGGGCAGGACGATCGTCACATAGGGATCCACGGCGGTTCCAGCGGTCTCGGACATGCTCACGTCGGGCAAGGCTACTCTGCCCAGCCGAGCGGAGCTTCCACATCGCCGCCTTGCCCGAGTCTGCGACCCGCGCTCAAGGGGCGGCGGGCTCGGCCATCCAGACGTCTGTGGACAGGGACCAGGTGCCGTCAGGAGGGCTCGTGAGGGAGCGCTCGTCCTGGCGGGTGCGCAGGCGCAGCACCTGCGCCGCCGGGCCGTACGGCGCGACCTGGGCGCGCTCGGCGGCCAGCAGGATGGGGCGGCGGCCGGTGGCGCGGACCTCGCCGACCATACGGCGGACGTCGGCCTCCCGGGGCACGTCGGCGCCCGCCGGATAGGCGACGCGGGCGGCCGGCACCCCGCACTGGCCGCGGACGAGCTGGGTGAACCGGTCACCGGTGACGCGTTCGACGATCAGGACGGTCGCGTCGTCCGGAATGGCCGCGCACATCCGCGCGACCGCGTCGGCCTCACCCCGGTCGACCGGGGTGAAGGCGGTGCCGATGGAGGTGATGGCGACCGGGGCGAGGAGCAGGAGCGCTCCACCGGCCACCGGGAGGCGGGAGCCGTATCCCGACCGCTGGAGCCGATCGCGCGCCCAGCGCAGCGCCCAGACGGCGAGCAGGATCAGGCCCGGGATGACGACCGGGACCAGGCGGCGCGAGGCGAACGGCTGATCCGGGGTGATCGCGGGCCGCCAGAGCGTCGTCGCCGTGGTCCAGCCGATGATCGCGAGCGGGAGCAGCCAGCCGAAGCCGCGCCCCCGGCCGAGCCTCCGCACGATCACCACGGCCGCGAACGTGGCCGCGACCAGGACGGGCAGGCCGACATACCAGATGACCCAGTAGAGGGTGTCTTCGGCGTAGAGGCGGGCCGGGTCGAACGGCAGTCCGTTGGCGAGCTGCGTCTTTCCGATGAACTCGGCCGTCAGCCGATCCTCAGGGGTGGCCGGCATCCGGCGCACGGTCTCCACCCACGGCCGCACGGCGAAGGCGATCACCCCGAGGACCACGAGCGCCGCCACGACGTCGGCCGCCCGCCGCACCCGATCACCTGACGCCGGCGAAGAGCGAGCGGCGACTACGGCCCCGGCCACCGTCAGCACGAGGACGGCGGCGGCGATGGCGAGCAGCGGCCGCAGAGATCCGCCCAGGTAGTTGAGATAGGGGCGGGCCAGCAGATAGCAGGCGAGGAAACCGAGCAGGCCGCCGACGGCCAGGCCGCCGATGAGCGGCGGCCCCAGCGCGCCTTCCATGGCCAGCCGCGCGGCCCGCGGCCGCGGCCCCGGCGCGGAAGGCGCGCCATGGCGGCGGGCGGCCCGTCGCGCGGCGATCAGGAAGCCCCCGTACGCCAGGACCGGAAGCACGTCCCGCAAGCCGTCGATCCGCACGAGCAGGGCCATCCCGAAGACGAACCCGGCGAGCGCGGCCGTCAGACGAGCCCTCTCGGACTGCCCGCCGGAGAGGGCGGGATCGTCGCCGTCGAGGCCGGGCTGGACCGGCGCGGGGACCCGCAGCCGGGCGCGTGCGTCGAGCAGCAGCGACAAGCCGCCGAAAAGGAGGATCACCGACGGGATCTCGCTGAACGTGGTCCGCGAGGTGTAGAGGATCGGCTGGCAGACGGCGAACAGCAGGGCCGCGAGGGGGGCCCAGCGGCCCCCCGCGAGCCGGGCCGCCGTCCCCGCCACCACGAGAACGGCCAGCGCGCCGAGAACGGGCGGGGCCAGCAGCAGGCCCGGCACACCGCCGAGCCAGTGGCCGGCCGCGTGGAGGATGGGCGGACCGGCCATGAACTGGGGCACGACCGCGCCGTGGTAGTCGTAGAAGCCCATGCTGTCGAAGCGCAGGGCGGGATCGGCGCCGCCGAAGTCGCCGTAAGGGATCGGAAGACTTCCGTGCTCGGCGATCCAGATGGCGTATTGGGCGTAGGTGGCCGGATCGCGCCGGACGATGAGCTGCTCGCCGCGGAAGAACCCGTTGAAGACGCCGGACGCGACCGCGATCGCCACGACGGCGGCCGTCTGGGACGCGCCTGCCTCGACCGTCTCGGGGAGCCGGCCCAGCCCGTAAACGCACAGCAGCGCGATGGCCGCGAGGCCCGTGACGGCCATGGGCAGCGGCCCGAACCAGCCGAGCAGGAGCAGCGGCAGCCCGGCGAGCAGCCAGCCTGCCACCGCGAGCGCGGGCACGGCCGACACGACGGCGAGGACCCCGCCCGCCGAGGGCCGGCGAGCGCGGTCGAAGTGGCGGCCAACCAGGTTCGTCACGATGTCGGCAGCGTAGCGGCCGCGACTGACGACCGCGCGTCATCGAGACTGTCCTGAGCAGGGGGTAGCGTACGGCCGTGCGCGGGCATGGGTGGTTCCTCGGGGTGTTCGGCGCGGGGGTGGTGCTCCGCGTCGTCACGATGCTCGGCTATCGGCCCGCGCTGTGGTTCCCCGACACCTACACCTACGTCGTGACGGCCATGCGGCCGCGGCCGGATCTCGTGCGCCCGGCCGGCTATTCGCTCCTGCTGCGGCTGCTCGAGCCGTTCCACAGCTTCGCGCTGGTCACGGTCGTGCAGCACGCGATGGGGCTGGCCACGGGGGCGCTGGTCTACCTCGTGGTCCTGCGCCGGGGCGGGCCGCGCTGGGCCGCCGTGCTCGCGTCGGCCCCGGTGCTGCTCGACGCCTACGAGATCGAGATGGAGCATCTGCTCGCCTCGGACACGCTGTTCACGTTCCTGGTGGTCACGGCGGTCTGCGTGGTGCTGTGGCGGCGGCCGCTGACATGGCGGCTCGCGCTCGCCGCGGGTCTGCTGCTGTCCATCGCCACGCTCACCCGGTCGGCCGGGCTGCCGCTGGTGGTGGTGTTCGGATTCTTCCTGTTCCGCTACGGCTATCGCCACGCCAGGGCCGTGCCCCTGGTCTTCCTCGCGGCCACCCTCGTGCCGGTGGCCGCCTACGCGGGCTGGTTCACGGCGACCTACCACCGGGTCGGCCTCGTGGGGGCCAACGGCGTGTTCCTCTACGCGCGGACCATGTCGTTCGCCGATTGCGCGATCATGCGGCCGCCCGCCGACCTCGCCGTGCTGTGCGACCCGCGGCCGCCGGATCAGCGCCCGCCCTCCCAATACTTCGTCTGGGACGAGAACGCGCCGCTGGTCAGGCTGCCGGGCATCACCTTCACCCAGGAGACCGACACGCTGGCCGGGCGGTTCGCGGCGCTCGCCATCCGCAGCCAGCCCGCCGACTACGCGGGCTCGGTGCTGGTCGAGCTGGCCCGCTCGTTCGCGCCGGGGCGGCCCGTCTACCCGGACGCCGAGACCTACGCCTACTACCAGTTCCCGGAGACGGCCCCGCCGCCGCCCGATCGCTTCCCGGCGACCGTGGGCGCCGATTTCGCCCGCCGCTACGAGCAGGGCCCGATCGGCACTCAGGTCGCCGAGCCCTACGCGGGCTGGATGCGCGCCTACCAGAGCGTCGTGGCCCTTCCCGAGCCGCTGCTGCTGATGGTCCTGCTCGTCCCTCCGGTCGTCGCCGTGGCCGCCCGGAGGGCGCGGCCGCGGCGCGGGGCCCTGCTGCCGTGGACGTCGGCCTGGGTCCTGCTGCTGGTTCCGGCCGCCACGGCGGAGTTCGACTACCGCTATGTGCTGCCGGCCGTGCCGCTCGCCTGCCTGGCGGCCGCACTGTCGGTGCCCGTACGCGCTGCAAGGACCGATCCAGCCCTCGGCGAGGTCGGGGAAACCGTGAAGAACATGTAAAGCTCTTCACTGTCTCGTACCGCGATATGTCCCAGTTTGGGTATGCTTTCCCGCTGGATATTCCCGACGAAGCCAAAGATGATCACGGCGGAATTCATTGGATCACGGCGCCCATGGTCGGCTCCGTGACCTACCCTCTGCGATGAACGCGATCGTCAGGCGAGGAGGACACGTGTGCGGTAGGAGCGCTGTATGAGCGACCGGCGGCACCTGTCCACCCTCCCGGGAGACAGCCCCGAGCCTGGCGTCCGGGTGTACCCCCCGGCCGAATACGGCGAGGCGCGGTACGACAACCAGACCGGCCAGCCCCTGTTCTACGCCGACGAGCCGCGCGGCCGGCGGGCCAAGCCTCCGGTGCCGGGTCAACCGCCCGAGGACCAGGGCGCCTGGAATCCGGTCACGCCGCCCTACGGCCGGCCCGAAGCCTACGGCCGGCCCACCCCCCTCCCGCCGTCGGACCCCTACGCGCAGGCCGCCGCCCCGTACGCGCCGCCCGCCGCCCCCTTCGGCCAGCCCAACCCGTTCCCACCGAGCGACCCCTACGGCCAGCAGGACCAATACCTCTACGGCCGCCCCGACCAGCAGCAACGCCCTCTCCCCGCCGACGCGCCGCTGCCTCTCGACGACATGCCGCGCGGGCGGCGCGCCCGCGACCTGGTCGAAGAGCCGCCCCAGTACGAAGAGCCGCGCCGCCCGAGCCGCGACGACGACGGCCGCGGCGGCCGCGGCGGTCGCGACGGCGGGCACGGCGGCGGCCACGGCAGGGGCGGCGGACGCCGGCTCGGCCCCCTCGGCTGGATCAGCATCATCCTGACCGCCGTCATGATCATCGGCACGCTCACCGCGTACGCGCTCTACCGCAACCTGCTCGGCAACTTCCGCGGCGGCGAGGACCTCGACGCGGCCCTCGGCGGCAACCGCCCGGTCAACCAGACGGGCGCGCTCAACATCCTGCTCGTCGGCTCCGACAGCCGCGCCGGCGACAACAAGAAGTACGGCCAGCACATGCTCAACGACGGTGAGCGCACCGACACGATCATGATGCTGCACGTGTCGCCCGACCGCGACAAGGTGATGCTGGTCAGCTTCCCGCGCGACTCGATGGTCAACGTCCCGCAGTGCAAGAACCAGCGGACCGGCGCACTCAGCCCGGCCAGGTTCGACATGATCAACTCCGCGTTCAACCTGAACAACGGCGGGATCGTGTGCACCGTCAAGACCGTCGAGACGCTCACCCAGATCCACATCGACCACTACATCAAGGTCGACTTCACCGGCTTCAAGAACATCGTCGACGCGCTCGACGGCATCCAGATCTGCCTCCCGCAGGCGGTCAACGACCGTGAGTCGAAGCTCAACCTGCCCGCCGGACGGCAGGTCGTGAAGGGCGAGCAGGCCCTGGCGTATGTGCGGCTGCGGCACAGCATCGGCGACGGCAGCGACATCGGCCGGATCAAGCGCCAGCAGGTCTTCATGGCCCAGGTGCTGAAGAAGGCGCTCAACACCGGCCTGCTCAAGGACCCTGGCAAGCTGCTCGGCGTGACCAAGGCGATCGCGCAGTCGGTCGAGATGGACAAGGATCTGGCCTCCAACGTGGAGGCGATCATCCAGATCGCGCAGAGCGCGGGCAAGCTGACGGCGTCCGGGTTCACCGGCGTCACGGTCCCCTGGCAGACCTACAAGCCCAACCCGGGCCGGGTCATCTGGAAGCAGCCGGACGCCGACAACTTCTTCACCGGGATCAGGAACGACACCCAGGTGACCGCGACCGCCAGCCCCAGCCCGTCGGTCGCGGCCTCCAGGTCCGCTCCGACCGTGACCGACCCGGCGCAGGTGAAGGTGCAGGTCCTCAACGGCACCAACACCACGGGCAAGGCCAAGGAGGTGGCTGAGGAACTGGCCGCCCTGGGCTTCAAGGTGGTCACCATCGGCGACGCCCGCAACGCCGACGGCACCGACCGGCCGAAGACCCTGATCCAGTACAAGGGCGACGGATGGGATCAGTCGAAGCTGATCGCGGCCAAGCTGCAGGGCACGGTGGCCCCCGGCACGGGCAAGGTGAAGGCGGGATCGGTCACGCCGTTCACGCCCTCCACGCCGGTGCCGAGCCCGTCGACCGCGGCCGGTCAGGGCGGCCCAGTCGGTCCGACGATCCAGGTGGTCGTCGGCGCCGACTGGCAGGGCGTCAAGACCGTGCTCGCCGCCCCCGACACCGCCTCCACCGTCAACGGCTCCGCCGACGCCTGCAAGGCCTAGGCCGTATCCGGTGCCGTGACTGCGGAGGATTTCACAGACAGCTCCCAGCAGAGTGGCGTTAAGGTTGTCTGGTCGCTGGACGTTCCCCGAACGTTCACGATGGTCCGTCCGTAGCCGACAGATAGCTGAGCGTTCCCCCGTGAGTGACACCCGGCGCCAACCCCCGGTTCCCGGTTCGCGCGCAGGCGTCGCCCCCGACGCCCCACCAGCGGCCGCCGCCATAGACGACGACTTCGACTATTTCGCCAATCGGCGACCTGGGCCGGAGACGCCGGACGACGAGCTGCCCGAGGACACGGCCGTCCATCCGGCCGTGTCGCTGGGGTCCCATCCGATCCCCAGCGGGCCGCATTCGGCGGCTGGGGACGACGGGCTGGAATCGCCGACCGACGACGGATTCCCCGAGCCGCACGCTCCCGAGCCGCCGCCCGAGTGGCTGCCCAAGCGCACGCCGCGGACGACCGGCCAGTGGGCGCAGCAGCCGCCGGGCGACCAGGCGCCGCAGCAGCCCGGCGAGCGGCTGCCGAAGCGCCGGCCGCAGCGCATGTCCGGGCAGCCCTGGCCCGAGATGCCGGCCGAGCACCCCTCCGGTCCGCTGCCCCAGCCCCACCCGAACCGCTGGCCGGGCGACGCGCATCTTGACCAGATGCCCGAGGCCCCGCCCGAGTGGAATCCGTGGCGGCGCCAGCCGCTCGACAGCGACCCGGTGACGGCCACCATGAGCCCCATCCCGGGCGTGGGCGCGATCCCCTCGGCCATCCCGATGATCAGCCCGATGGGTCCCACGATGAGCCCCGCGGCGGCCCATCCGATGAGCCCGCCGCTCCCGGTCAACAACCCGCCGGGCCCGATCCCCTCCGCACCGCTGCCGGCTTGGGCGCAGGCCCCGCAGCAGCCGGGCTTCGATCTCGATCAGGAGCCGGCGCCGGCCCGCCGCCCGCGCGAGCCGTTCCTCGACAACGCCAAGTTCCTGCTGATCGCGCTCGTGGTCTCGGGCCACATGCTGCGCGACCAGATCGGCGCCGACGGCGCACACGCCAACCGCGCCGCCTACATCTTCATTTACGCGTTCCACATGCCGCTGTTCGTCGTCATCAGCGGCTACCTGTCCCGCAATTTCTGGAACTCCAACGCGAAGACCAACAAGCTGGTCGACACGTTCCTCGTGCCCTACGTGATCGTCGAGACGGGCTACGCGCTGCTGCGCTACGGCCTCGGAGAGAAGTTCAGCCTCACGATCACCGATCCCGCCTGGCTCAACTGGTATCTGATCGCCCTGCTGTTCTGGCGGCTTTCCACACCCGTGTGGAAACGGATGAAGTTCCCCCTGCTGATCGCGGTCGCCGTGTGCCTGTTCTCGGGCTTTTCCGAGCTGAGCGGTGACTTCAGCATGGACCGCTTCTTCGGGCTGCTGCCGTTCTTCGTGCTCGGCCTGGTCATCCGGCAGGAGCACTTCGAGCTGCTCGGCCGCGTGTGGGCGCGCGTCCTCGGCGTGATCGTGCTCGGCGCCTGGGCCGGCATCGCGTACGTGCTGGCTCCGCGCCTGAAGCTGGCCCCGTTCTACTTCAACGCCAGCTACCACGACCTGCACCAGACGTGGTGGTATGGGCTGGGCTTCCGGATGGTGTTCCTGCTGGGCGCGGCCACCCTGTGCCTGGCCGTCCTCTCGCTCGTGCCGCGCCGCGACACCTGGTTCTCCGACCTCGGCGTCCGCACCCTGTACTGCTATCTCCTGCACGGCATCCCGGTGCTGATCGCCAAGGACATGGGCTGGCTGGAGCTCTCCTGGCTGGACGGCCCGCTCGGCACGATGGCGATCCTCGCGACCGCGCTGGCCGCGGCCATCCTGCTCTGCCTGCCCATCACCAGGACGCTCTTCAAGTGGGTCCTCGAACCACGGCTGACCTGGCTTTATCGGCGGCCGTCCACGCAGTCGCAGAGCGTACCGCAGCCGGAAGTTAATACTCAGGTTCCCGCGGATTCACGAGCCTGACGGCCTAACAGCGCAGAGTCGGCACATGAGGGTATGTGTCGCGACGGCCGTGCACCATCCCGAGGATGCCAGGATCATGCATCGGCAGATCCGCGCGCTTCTCGATGCCGGGCACCAGGTGACGTACATCGCGCCGTTCACCCACTGCAACATCACCCCGGGTCCGGAGATCCGGGCGATCGACATTCCGCGCGCCGTCGGCCTGCACCGCCGCCGTGCCATGCGGGCCGCCCGCGCGGCCATGCGCCGCGGCGGCAAGGACGCCGACCTGCTGCTCATCCACGACATCGAGCTGCTGATGGCGCTCCCCCGGCGCCGCCCACCGACCGTCTGGGACGTCCACGAGGATACGGTCGGCGCGCTCGAGGCCAAGACCTACCTGCCGAAGCCCGCACGGCTCATGCTGCCCATGCTGATCAGGCGGCTGGAGGCGCGGGCCGAGCGGCGGCACCACCTGATCCTGGCCGAGGAGGCCTACCAGGACCGCTTCGCCGGCAGCCACCCCGTGGTGCCCAACCACACCTACGTACCGCACAAGCCGCCGCCCCCGTCCGGCGACGGCCGGATCGTCTACGTGGGGCACATCTCCGCGGCCCGTGGGGCGGCCGAGATGGTCGAGCTGGCGCGGCGGCTCAAGCCGCACGGGATCCGGCTGGACCTGATCGGGCCGGCCGACCGCGGGGTGCGGCCCATGCTCCGCGACGCGCAGCGTGAGGGCCTGCTCGACTGGTTCGGCTACGTGCCCAACCAGCACGCGCTGCGGATGACCGAGGGCGCGCTCGCGGGCCTGTCGTTCCTGTCCGACCTGCCCAACTATCGCGTGTCGATGCCGTCCAAGGTCATGGAGTACATGGCGCGGGGCGTGCCGGTGATCACCACGCCGCTGCCGAAGGCGCGGACGCTGGTCGAGGAGACCGGAAGCGGCGTCGTCATCCCCTTCGGCGACGTGGACGCGGCCATGCGGGCCATCCTCGACCTCCGCGACAACCCCATCCGGCGCGCCACGATGGCCCAGCGGGGCCACACGGCCGCCCTGGAGCGCTTCGACTGGCCGGTCGCGGCCCGGGACTTCGTCGCCCATCTGGAGGAGTGGGCGGCCGTACGCGGGCGCGTCAGCACGGCCGCCGCGCAGCGGGCCGTCCACGTCTGAGGATTCGGAAAGGCACGGCCAGGTGGCTGTCCAGCCCGGGAATTGGTCTACTGAAGGGGTGCCCAGTCATCTCATCCACGGGCGGCGGATCGACATGCCGGTGGCCGTCCGCGACGCCACCGTCTGCTGTGCCATGTATCTCGTCAGGGCCGACGCGGCCCGGGCGGTCATCGCGTATTCGGGGCTCGACGTGGTCGAGGTGTTCCGCGGCCGGGCCGTCTGCACGCTGGTGTTCGTCGACTACCGCGACTCCGACCTCGACGCCTACCACGAGTTCGGGATGGCGTTCCTGATCCGGCCGCCGCAGGCCGGGCCGCCGCCGCACCGCGGGCCGCTGGCGGGCCTTCGCGATCTGCGCAGGTCGGGCATGGGGGCGTTCATTCATTGGCTGCCGGTGGATCAGGAGTTCACGCTCGAGGCGGGGCAGCGGATCTGGGGGTTCCCCAAGGAGATGGCCGATCTCGACCTGCGCCTCGGCTCGCCCTACAAGCGCTGCATTCTCCGCAAGGACGGGCGGCTCGTGCTCGACCTGCTGCTCCGCCCGGGGCTGCCGCTGCCGTTCGGTGCCGCGGCCCCCATCGACGCGTACGCGCACCGAGACGGGGCGACCCGGCGGACGCGATGGGGCATGCGGGTCTCGCGCGTGCGGTCACGGCCGGGCGGCGCGCTGATCCGGCTCGGCAACCATCCAGTGGCCAAGGAGCTGAGCGAACTCGGCCTGCCCAAACGCGCGCTGTTCACCTCGACGATCACGCGCGCGACGATGACCTTCGCCGATCCCGACTAGACGATCGGGGGGCGGCCGAGGCGCAGCATGCGCCAGGCCGTGCGCCAGGCCATGGGGCGGCGTTCCCCGGCCGGCTCGCGCACTCCTTCGGCGAAGCCGTGGAACCACGCCTTCAGCGCCAGGGTGGAGCGCTCGCGGGCGATCGTCAGCCCGACCCAGTTGAGCAGATAGAGCGCCGCCAGCGGCCACGGCAGGTTGCGGCGGGCCAGCCAGACGCGGTTGCGGGCGTTCAGCCGGTAGAAGTCGGGGTGGCGGGTGGGGGGGACGAGCGGGTGATACATGACGGTCTCGGCGTCGTATTCGATGCGGTAGCCCTCGCCGAGCAGCCGCCACGCCAGGTCGGTCTCTTCGTGGGCGTAGAAGAAGCGCTCCGGCAGGCCGCCCACCTGCAGATAGGCCGAACGCCTGATGGCGCAGGCCCCGCCGAGGAACGTGGTGACCGGCGACGACCGCTCCGGATCTCCGGCGCGCAGCCGGGGGACGTGCCGGCGCTGGACGGATCCTCCCTCGGGATCCATGACGCGAAACGAGATGACCGCGAGGTCGGGCTCGGCCGCGAACCGCTCACGGACGTGCGCCGCGACCTTCGAACCGGCATACCACCCGTCGTCGTCGAGGAAGAGAACGATGTCTCCCGAGCATTCCCGCACGCCTCTGTTGCGTCCTTCTGGGATGCCGACGTTGTGCGGAAGCCGGATGGTGGTGATCGTGGCCGAACTGCCCTCCATGGGGGTCGCCGTGAGCTCCGGCACGTCCGCGCCGTTGCCCACGATCACCACTTCGACGTCGCCGTCGGTCTGGCCGAGAGCGGACTCGACCGCCCGGTCCAGCTCGCCGACCCGGTTGCCCATGGTGAGAATGACGCACGAAATCTTCACGCGTCATCGCCTCGACGCGCGGGGAGCGAACGATTTCATGATCACCGAGTCTGTCTTAGAGCACAAGCCGGGCTTTACTGTCGAATAAGGGTATCGGAACCACAGGCGAACCCCCACCAAACACCGAGTGTCCAGCCAATGCGTAAATTTCCTCATATGAGCCGCCGTGAGGCCAGGATGCTCACCAGATGCAGGATCGTCTGCACCGCGGCGATGATCGCGCAGGCCACCACAAGGATTCGTGTTGCCGGAAACCACATGTCCAAAACCGCCGCCACCAGCACGATCAACGAAAGCTCGATGGCCTGGATGACACGGTGGAAGCGGAGCGCGGCCGCGGCGCGGCGCGCCAGCCGCAACCGCGACGACTGGATCTGCCCGGCCGACTCCTCGCTCGCCGCCGGGAGACCCGACCGGGCGCGGGCGACGTCGACAAGATCCGTCTCCGATTTGATCAGGATGGCGCCGAGCGCCGCCGCGAAGCCGAGCACCACATACCAGTCGGGGACGATCTCCGCGGCCCGGAAGCCGAGGCCGATCAGCAGCGCGGCCTCGGCGAAGTAGTGGCCGACCCGGTCGAGGTAGACCCCGGTGATCGACTTTCGGTCGGTCCACCGGGCCAGCTCGCCGTCGGAGCAGTCGAGAAGCAGATACAGCTGCACCATCAACGCGGCGGCCAGCGCGGCCCAGAACCCGGGGATGGCCAGCACGGCGCCCGCGGCCACGCCGCAGACGATCATCAGCCCGGTCACCTGATTGGGCGTGATCGAGGTGCGGGCCAGCGCCCACGTGGCGTAGATGGACAGCCGGCGCATGTAGAGCAGCCCGGCCCAGTGCTCCCCGCTGCGGCGATCCATGGTGGTGTGGGGCTGGGCAACCGCCCGCAGCTCAGCAACCGACGGCGTCGACATAATCCTCTACCCTCGTCCGGACCTCGGCCTCCGACAGCCGCAGGTGCTCCAGGATCGTGTAACGCCCCGGCCGGGTGGACGGGGCCAGCAGCACGGCCGCGGTGAACTGGTCGTCGGTGAGCCCGAGGTCGCGGTGACTGACCGGAAGCTCGTGCCCGCGAAGGCACGCGGCCACCTGGCTCAGTCGCGCCTTGTCCTCACGCAGGAAGAAACAGAAGGCCGCGCCGACGCCGGCCAGCTCGCCATGGTTCGAAGTGCCGGGAAACAGCTGATCCACGGCATGCATGATCTCATGATCGCCGCCACTTGCCGGTCGGCTTGACCCGGCGATGACCATCGACATGCCCGAGAGGATCAAAGATTCGGCCAGGACGGTAAGGAAAGCGTCGGACTCGATGGAGTCGCTCCGCCCGATCACCGCCTCGGCCGCGGTCCGGGCCATCGCCACCGCGAGCCCGTCGATCGGCTCGCCGCGCTCGACGTTGCCCAGCTGCCAGTCGTCGATCGCCGACAGGTTGCTCACCACGTCGCCCACGCCGGCGCGCACGAGCGCGGGCGGCGCGCCGTGCACGAAGTCGAGGTCGACCATGATGGCCAGCGGCATGGGCACCCCGAACGAGCCCTTGCCGTGGTCGTGGACGAGCGAGGCCACCGGGGAGCAGATCCCGTCGTGCGACAGATTCGTGGCCACGGCCACCATCGGGATTCCGGCCAGCGACGCCGCGTACTTGGTGGCGTCGATCGTCCGGCCTCCGCCGACCCCGACGACCGCCTCGAAGCTGCCCCGGCGCAACTCGGCGCCGAGCGACACGGCCGCGTCGACCGTGCCGTCGGCGACGCGGAACACCTCGGCCTCGCCCAGCGAGGGCGCGATCACCTCGGCGATCCGGTCGCCCTGGCCCACGCCCACGGCCACCGCGACGCGGCCGGAGGTGGCCACGCGGCTGTCGGCCAGCAGCGATCCGAGCTGGGCCACCGCTCCTCTGCGCACCTCGATGGTGAGGGGGGCGGGGAGCATCCTTGCCAGAATCGGCACCTGGCCTCCTAGTAGGTGTGCGCGATGGTCCGCGCCTTGGCCAGGTCGTCGTGGTTGTCGACTTCGACCCAGTCGACCTTCCCGATCGAGGCGACCTCGATCGTCTCCCCCCGAACCACCATTTCCTGGTAGCCGTCTTCGTAGTAGAGCTGCGGATCGCGCTCGAAGGTGGCGCGGAGCGCGTCGGCCAGCCGGTCGGCCGCGCCGGGGCGGATCAGCGTGGCGCCGATGTACTCCCCGTAGGCGTCGGCCGGATCCATCAGCTTGGTGATCCGCTTGAGCCTGCCGCCCTCGAGGGTCACCTTCATCTCCTCGTCGGCCAGCGTCTTGACGTCGTCGACGGCCAGCAGGATGTCGCTGGTCGCCGGGGCGTCGAGCAGCGTGCGCTCCACCTCGACCGGATGGACCGTGTCACCGTTGACCAGCAGCGCCCCGTGCGCGAAGTGGTCGCGCGCGCACCAGAGCGAGTAGGCGTTGTTCCACTCCTCGGCCTTGTCGTTGTGGACGAGGTTGAGCGTGACACCGTGCCGGTCTTCCAACGCGGCCTTGCGGTCGTGCACGGCCTGGGCCCGGTAGCCGACGATGACCACGACTTCGCGGAGGCCGACGGCGGCGAGGTTGCGCAACGCGATGTCGAGGATCGTGGTCTCCCCGTCGACGGGCACGAGCGCCTTGGGCAACGTGTCCGTATAAGGGCGCAACCGACGTCCGGCCCCGGCGGCCAACACCATTCCCAGCAACGTGGACTCCTGTGGTCGATCGTTCAGTAGTCCCACAGGTTAGTTGCCTCGTAGCCGTGATCGTGTAACCCGTCGTTAGTCGTTCGTACCGTGATCTGTCGCTTCCACTCCGGCGGCGGGAGTGGCCAGCCAGCACGTGAGGCTCTCCCAGCCGAACAGGCCCCAGAGGTATATGGCGAGCAACGCGTAGACGGGCTCGACCGCGTGGATCAGGCCGCCGAACGCGACGACCAGCATGCGGCCGTCCCAGCCCAGGCCGGCCCTCGCCAGCCACGGCGGCGGGTAGACCCGCTGCCTGACCCGGTAGACCGTGTCGTAGTGGTGGAAGGCGATCGCCCCGAGCAGCGCGAACAGCACGCCCACCGACACCCCGTGGGCGAACCCGACGCAGGCCACGAAGCCGTATTCGATGAGCCGCAGGATCGGCGGCACCAGCCAGTCGAGCCGCCCGTCGTGCCGGTGCGAGCTGCCGGGCCCGGCCAGCAGCAACGTCACCACCGGCGCGAACACGGCCAGCCCGTCGGCCGCGCCGATGCCGACCACGAGCAGCACTCCGGTCACGAACGCCCCGGCGATGGCCGGCGGCAGCGGCGGCAGCTGGCCGGCCACCATGGCGCCCATGCCGCGCGACAGCGGCCCGTCATCCCGGTAGGCCACCACGGAGCTGCGCGGCACCGGAGTCATGGCGACGGAAATCATCCGAGAGACCTCGCGATCCGGCCGGTCAGTGTGTAGAGCGCCGCTACGGCGCCCCAGCCGAGCAGCGCGAGGAACGTCACCCGCGCGTTGAACACCGCAGCGGTGATGCTGATCAGCGCCATCCGCTCCCCGATCGGCAGCACGATGGCCTTCTTCAGCCAGCGGGTGACCCCGCCCCGGTCGAGCCGCCGTGACATGCGCACGACCGTCGACCCGCCCGTGCCGGCCGTCGCCCTGCTCGGGTCGTCTTCGGGGATGGACAGCTCCGCCGGCTCGCGGACCCAGGCGGCGCCGCTCCTGGCCGCGTCGGCCACCGCTCCCGCGTACGAGAAATCGATCATGTGCCGGAGGCTCTGCAGGATCAGCGCGGCGACGGCCAGCGCCCAGATGTCGTCGGGCCCGGTCGGGCCGGTGAGCGAGCCGATCGAGTAGCCGAGGGCCAGCCCGATGTAGACCGCGTACTCCTTCGCGCGGTCGAAGATGGCGTCGAGCCAGGCCCCGAGCGGCGAGAACCGCCGCGTGTAACGGGCCAGCTGCCCGTCGACGCAGTCGAGCACGAACGACAGGTAGAGCGCCGCGGCCCCGATGATCAGCCCGCCGCGCGTGCCGTCGGCGAACCAGGCGGCCGCGATGACGGCCATCCCCAGCGAGATGCCGGTCACGGCGTTGGGCGTCAGGCGCAGCCGCGCGGCCAGCCGTACGAGGAGAGGCGACCACGAGCTGACGAAGAACGTGGCGAAGAAGCCGTCGCCGGTCTTGACCGCGGACGCGAGGCGGGCGCGCTTCTCATCGACAGCGGCCAGTCGCTTCAGCGTGGCGTCCGCCGCGAGGGGGCCGCTCACCCGGTCGCAGGTCAGGCGGCCGACCGCGGCCGCGCGCACGGGAACGCCCGACCGGACAAGACCGGTCAGCAGCAGGTCGGCCACCTCGGTGTCGCCCGCGCGGCCGAGCCGCCGTGTCTCGGCCAGCTCGGCCAGCTCCTCGGCCACGTCGGCCAGCCCGGCGAGGTGATCCTCGCCGACCTGCAGAACGCCGCAGAACGAGCCGTTGGCCCGCTCGACCTGATGGAAGGAGTTGCCGGCGGCCGCCACCTTGCCCTGCTCGACCCGCACGGGCGGGCGCAGCGGGCCCGGATCGGCATCGCCGACCAGCGCGCCGGTGCTGCGGGATGGATGGTCGAGGAGGATGGCCAGGGCCTCGGTGTGCGCCACGACGTCGCCCGCCACGACCGCCACCGGAGAGGTGGACGCGCGCGCCACCTTCGCCACCCTGCGCAGATCGTCGGCGAGCCCGCCGCCGTCGGCGCCGTCGCGGGTGACCACCTGGAGGTCGCGCACGGGAAGGGTGCCGAGCTGCTCCGTCAGCCGCTCGAGCAGGCTGACGTCACTGCAGGCCAGCACTATGGCCACGGTCTCTTCCACCATATCCTCCCCTGTCGCAACGTAACCGAGTGATCACAAGCTGGCAATCCCATTCGAGTGGCGTCCTCGCAGATAGGGTCGGCAACGTGCGGACCGTAGGTGTGGTGCTGGCCGGAGGCGTCGGCCAGCGTGTCGGGCTCAACACGCCCAAGCAACTGCTCAAGATCGCCGGACGGACGATCCTGGAGCACACGATCGGCCTGTTCGACGCCCACCCGGACGTCGACGAGGTCGTCGTGCTGATGACGCCCGGGTTCACCGACCACGTCGAGCAGATCGTCGCGCGAAACGGGTTCACCAAGGTCACCAAGATCCTCGAGGGCGGCGCGAGCCGCACCGAGTCGACCTGGCGTGCCCTGCAGGCCATCGACGGCGAGTGCGACGTGCTCCTCCACGACGCCGTCCGGCCGCTCGTCGAGCCGCGCATCATCGCGGCCTGCGTGGCCGCGCTGAAGAACTACCAGGCCGTCGATGTGGCCATCCCCTCCTCCGACACGATCGTGGTGGCGGTCCCCGGGCCGGAGGGCGAGATCCTGCGTGACATCCCCGACCGGTCGCGCCTTCGCCGCGGGCAGACCCCGCAGTGCTTCCGGCTGTCGGTGATCCGCGACGCGTACACCCGGGCCTTCGCCGACCCGGCCTTCGAAGCGGCCACCGACGACTGCGGGATCATGCTGCGTTACCGCCCCGACGTGCCGATCTACATCGTGCCCGGCAGCGAGCACAACATGAAGGTGACGCACCCGGTCGACGTCTATATCGCCGACAAGCTGTTCCAGCTGGCCTCCAACGCCGCGCCCATCCCGCCGAGCTACGACCTGCAGGGCAAGACGATGGTCGTCTTCGGCGGCTCGTACGGCATCGGCGCCGACATCGTCGAACTCGCCAAGGGATACGGGGCCACGGTCCGCTCCTACTCACGCAGCCAGAACGGCATCCGCGTGCAGGACTACGACGCGGTCCGCGACGCGCTGGACCAGGCGCGTGCCGAGACGGGCCGGATCGACTACGTGGTCAACACCGCGGCCGTCCTCCACATGGGCCTGCTCGGCGAGACGGGGCACGAGACCATCGACGAGACGGTCGCGGTCAACTACCTCGGGCCGGTCAACATCGCGCGCGCCGCGCACCGGCACCTGGCCCAGACCAGGGGCGCGCTGCTGCTGTACACCTCGTCCTCCTACACCCGCGGCCGCGCCCGCTACAGCCTCTACTCCTCGACCAAGGCGGCCGTGGTCAACCTCACCCAGGCCCTGGCCGACGAGTGGGCCGACAGCGGCATCCGGGTCAACTGCGTCAACCCAGAGCGCACGGCCACGCCCATGCGGCTGCGCGCGTTCGGCGACGAACCGGCCGGCACGCTGCTGTCCTCCGCGGACGTCGCCCGGACCAGCATCGATGTGCTCCTTTCCAACCTCACGGGACAAGTGATCGATGTCCGCCTAACGGGGTAACACACCCCCATGGGGGGACGACTGAGAGTAATCGCACAACTACTGATTTCTTATCCCGCGCTGATCGCCGCGGCGCTGCTGCAGCGCCCGCTGCTGTTCGCGGTGGCCACGCTCGCCTCGTACGCGGCCGAGCTGGGCGCGTCGCCCCGTGCCAGAGCCATGCTGGCCAAGGTCCACCTGGGCCCCTCCTTCCGCTTCCTGATGCGGGAGACGGCCGTGATCCTGCTCGTCCAGTCGCGCTGGCTGGCGGCCGGGCTGTTCGCCTTCCACGCGATGCGAGCCCTGTTGAGCGGCCTCGCCTCCCACCTCGACCGGCTGCACAACCGCATGCCGGTCGAGACCCGCAACCTCGGGCCGGCCACCGAGCCGCCGTCCTGGCTGCTGCTGGGCTGGCGCGGCGACCGCGTGCTCTATCTCGACGTGCTGCCGGTCGGGCTGGCCATCACGGGCGCGCTGGCCGGCGCGCCCTGGCTCGCCGTGTGCGGGGTGCTGGCCGCGTTGGCGGTGCAGGCGGGCGCCGGGCTGGTGCTGGCCCTCGACGTACGGCGGTCGGCGCCGCTCACCGACCGGGAACGCCTGGTGGGCGTGGCCAACGACCAGGTCGTCGCCTACCAGCCCGAGGTGCTGCTGTACTTCTCCGGCCCGGCGAGCGCGGCCTACCAGGTGAACATGTGGCTGCCCGCGCTCGAACGCGCGCCGCGCCGCGTTCTCGTCGTGCTCCGCGAGCGCGACACGCTTCGCGCGATCGGGCCGACCACGCTCCCGGTCGTCTGCCTGCCGTCCGGGGTGGACCTGATGAACTTCAGCGGCCTCGCCACGGCCCGGGTCGCCCTGTACGCCTCGAACGTGGGCAACAACATCCACCTGCTGCGCGACCCCCGCTTCCGCAGCGTGTTCATCGGCCACGGCGACAGCGACAAGGAGGCGTCGTTCAACCCGTTCACGAGGGTGTACGACGAGGTGTGGGTGGCCGGCCCCGCCGGGCGCGAGCGGTACGCCAAGGCCGGCGTGCGGATCAGTGAGATCGTCGAGGTGGGCCGCCCGCAGCTGGCCGGCATCCGGGCCGAGGGCCCCGGCCTCGAGACGCCCAGCGTCCTCTACGCGCCCACCTGGGAGGGCTGGACCGACGACCTGTTCCACACGTCCATCACCACGATGGGCCCGGCGCTGATCGAGGCGCTCACCCGGCTGCCCGTGCGGATCCTCTACCGCCCGCACCCGCTGACCGGTCATCGCGACCCGCGGGCGCGTGCCGCCCACCGCGCGATCCTCGAGTTGCTGCGCGAGGGCGACCTCGTCGCCGACGGCCCGATCCATGAGGCGTTCAACGCCTGCGACGCCCTGATCAGCGACGTGTCGAGCGTCGTGGCCGACTTCCTGGCCAGCGGCAAGCCCTACGTGGTGACCAATGTGGCCGGGCTGCCCGAAGAGCGCTTCCGGGAGCGCTATCCGACCGCCTCGGCCGCGTACCTGATGAGCCCTGGGCTGGACGAGATGCCCATGCTGCTCGACCTGCTCGCCGACGACCCGCTGGCGGAAAGCCGGCGCGTGCTCGGCGAGCACCTGATCGGCCCCGACCGCTTCGCCGAGGCCGTCGACCGGGCGTGCCTACTCGGTGAACAGGTCGTGGAGGCTGGCGGTGGCCTCGGCCTCGGTGGGCTTGGTGAGGCGGGGCGGGCTCGTCAGGAAGCCGGTGCCCCATGAGATGTGCATCGTCGCGTACACCAGGGGGAGCCGCGCCAGCGCGGCCGGCGACAGACCGCGGCCGGTCAGCACCGACCCGCCCAGGATGCCGGCCACATAGGCGGCCGGTATGAGCAGGCCGGGCCAGAAGAACGGCGAGACGACCAGGCCGATCAGCATGGCAAGCACGGCCACGGGCGGGGCCAGATAGCGCAGGTTGATGGTGCCCTGGTGGGTGCGGGCCACGACGCGCCGCCAGCGGCCGTAGTGGAAATACTGCCGGCCGAGGGAGCGCACGTTGGGCCGCGGCCGGTAGGACACGCGCATCCTCGGCTGGAACCACACGAGGCCACCGGTCTCCCGGATGCGGTGGTTCATCTCCCAATCCTGCGCGCGCTGGAAGTGCTCGTCGTAGCCGCCGACCCGCTCCAGCGCCTCGCGGCGGAACACCCCGAGGTAGACCGTGTCGGCCGGGCCGCCCTCGCCGCCCACGTGGAACGCGGCGTTGCCGACCCCGATCTTGGAGGTCATGGCGCGGGCCACAGCCTGCTCGAACGGCGTCACGCCTTCGGCGGCCATGATGCCGCCCACATTGTCGGCACCGGTCTGCTTGAGCGTCGTCACGGCCGTGCTCAGATAGTCGGCCGGCAGCATGGCGTGGCCGTCGACGCGCGCCACTATCTCGCCGCTGGACGCGGCGATGGCCGCGTTGAGCGCGTTGGGCGTGCGGCCGGTCGGATTGGCCACCACCGTCACCCGGGGATCCTCGGCCGCGATCGCCTCGGCCACCTCCTCGGTGCGGTCGTGGGAGGGGCCTACGGCGAGCACGACCTCGATGGGCCCGTCGTAGTGCTGGTCGAGAACTTGGCGCACGGAGTCGCGAAGGTGCCGCTCCTCGTTGAGGACCGGCATGATCACGGACACTGCTGGCGCGTCGGGCAACGGCTTCATGGCTGCGCTCACGCTACTGTAAAACCCGGTGGGAACGGCAACCTCACAAAGGGGTAGGGGTGGACGACTCCGGCGTTCACGTGGGCGGAGACGCCTATGGCGGGGTCCGCCTGGCCGCCCGGCGCGCGCGGCGAGGCCGCACCAGCCGCCGGTCTCTGATCGTTTCGGGGTCGCTGTCGGCGGTCGTCCTCGCGGGATCCGGGTTCGCCTGGGCCATCCCGACGTATGTCAGCGGCAAGATCGCCTCGGTCGACGCCGGCACGGTCGGGTCCACCGAGCGCGGCGCCATGAACATCCTCGTCGTCGGCATCGACAAGCGCGACAACCTGACCCGCCGCCAGCAGAACCAGCTGCACCTCGGCCGCGAGGTCGGCCAGCGCACCGACACGATGATGGTCGTCCACCTCTCCGAGGACCACAAGCAGGTCACCGTGGTCTCACTGCCACGCGACACCTGGATCGACATCCCCGGCAAGGGCACCCACAAGATCAACTCCGCATATCAGTTCGGCGGGGCCAAGCTCGCCGTGCGGACCGTGCAGCAGGCGACCGGACTGCAGATCAACCACTACGTCGAGGTCAACGTCCTCGGATTCATCGGGGTGGTCGACTCGCTCGGCGGGGTCACCGTGTGCACCCCCGTGCCGATCAACGACCCCAAGACCAAGCTCGTCATGCAGCCCGGCACGCACGAGCTCAACGGGGTCAACGCGCTCGCCTACTCGCGCACGCGAGCGACCGCCCGGTCCGACCTCGACCGCATCGACCGGCAGCAGCAGGTCATCTCGGCCCTGCTGCACCAGGCGCTGAGCGCCGGCACGCTGGCCAACCCGGCCAAGCTCGGCGCCCTGGTCAACGCCACGCTCGGGTCACTGACCGTCGACGACGACCTGAAGAAGAATCTGCTGGGCCTGGCCACCCAGCTCAAGGACGTGTCGACCGACGACGTCGCGTTCGCGACCGTGCCGCTCGCCAACGTCAACTACACGACGCCGACCGGTGAGTCCGCGGTGCTGTGGGACAAGGACGCGGCCCGCGACCTGTTCCGCCGGATCGGCTCCGACCAGCCGCTGACCAAGCCGGTCGTCTCCGCGTCGCCCAAGGCCTCTCCGTCGGCGTCGCCGAAGGCGTCGGCGCTGACCATCGCGCCGAGCCGGATCGCGGTGAAGGTGACCAACGGCACGGCCGTCGCCGGTCTCGGCGCGCGCACCAGGACGGCGCTGCTCGCGAGCGGCTTCCAGGTGCCGTCCGCGGCCGGAAACACCGCGACCCATGACACGGCCGACACCATCGTGCGCTATGCCCCGGGCCGCGAAGACTCGGCCCGCACGGTCGCCGCCGCCTTCCCCGGTGCCGAGGTGCGGGAGGTGGCCGGGGCCGACGGCATCGAGGTCGTGCTCGGCCAGCAGCACCACGACGTCAAGAAGGTGACCGTGACGGTCGCCGCCTCGCCGAAGCCGTCGCCGGTGGCCTCGCCCGTCGCGCGTACGGCGACGCAGAATATCTGCCGCTGATTGTCGGGTATGGGTGGGATGGTGATGACCATGGAAACCCTCACCACCCGCCGGCTGAACCGCGCGACCCTGGATCGTCAGCTGCTGCTCACGCGCGCCGGCCTCGGTCCGGTCGCCGCGGTCGAGCGGCTCCTGGCCATGCAGGCCCAGGAGCCGCGGCACCCGTTCACCGGCCTGTGGAGCCGGATCGACGGCTTCCGCCGCGACGACCTGCTTTCGGCTCTGGCCGACGGCACGATCGTCCGGGCCACGCTCATGCGGGCGACCCTGCACCTGATGAGCGCGGCCGACTACGCCGCCTTCCGGATGGCGCTCGCGCCCGGGCTCGCGCTGGCCCTCGGCCGGGCCGAGATGTTCGACGGCATCGACATGGAGCGGCTGCTGCCCGTGGCCACCGCGCTGCTGAAGGATCGCCCGCGGGACTTCAACGAGCTGCGCGCCCTGCTGGCCGCCGAGTTCCCCGACGCCAACGACCGCGCGCTCGGCTATGCCGTACGCACCCAGTTGCCGCTCGTCATGGTGCCGACCGGCGACCCGTGGGGCTTCCCGGCGTCGGCCGCCTTCACCCTGCCCGCCGAGCTGTCGGCCGAGCCTCGGCTCGAAGAGCTGCTGCGCCGCTATCTCGCCGCGTACGGCCCGGCCTCCTACCAGGACGCCCAGGTCTTCCTCGGACTGAAGGGGCTCAAGGCCGTAATGGGGGCGATGGACCTCGCCACATACAAGGACGAGCGCGGGCGGATCCTGTACGACCTGCCGGAGGCGTCGCTGCCCGAAGAGGACGTGCCCGCGCCGGCGCGGTTCCTGCCCGAGTTCGACAGCCTGGTCCTGGCGCACGACGATCGCAGGCGGATCATCGCCGACGCGTTCCGGCCGCAGGTGATCACGAAGAATCTGCGGGTCAAGGCCGTCTTCATGTGGGACGGCTTCGCGCGCGGCCTGTGGCAGTGGGATCTCAAGCGGGGCACGGCGACCGTGCGGATGACCCCCTTCGAGCCGCTGCCGCCCGCGGCGATCGACGAATTGACGGCGGAAGCCCAAGACCTGGCGAGGTTCCTCGCGCCGGATGCTTCGTCCTACGATGTGGTGATTTGATCCGGTGTGGGGGTTCGCTCCCTGGGATCACTACGGGAGGGCCAGACGTGTCCGAGGTGGAAACGGCGCCTAAAGGAATCGATCCGTCCAAGCCCAGCATCTCCCGTGTTTATGACTACATGCTGGGCGGCAAGGACAACTTCGCCAGCGACCGCGCGGTCGCCAGGATGGCCCTGGAAGTCGCCCCCGACGCGCCCGAGTCCGCCGCCGCCAACCGCGAGTTCCTGGCCCGCGTGATCCACCACCTGGCCGGCGAGTGCGGCGTCCGGCAGTTCATAGACATCGGCTCCGGCCTCCCCACCAGGGGAAACGTGCACGAGATCGCACAGCTGGTCGCACCCGGCGCGCGCGTGGTCTACGTCGACAACGACCCGATCGTGCTGGTCCACGGCCGCGCCCTGCTGGCCACCGACGACAGCACCCTCGTCATCAACGCCGATCTCCGCCGGCCCGCCTCCATCGTCGACCACCCCGGGGTGCGGGAGCTCATCGACTTCGATCAGCCCATCGGGCTGCTGATGCTGGCCATCCTTCACCACATAAAGGACGAGGAAGACCCGGCCGGGCTGACCAAGGCGCTCAAGGACACCCTGCCATCCGGTAGCTACCTCGCCATCTCGCACTTCCACAACCCCGGTGAGGCCCGGCCTGAGGACTCGGCCCAGGCGCTGGCCGCCGAGAAGCTGTTCAACGAACATCTGGGCACCGGCCGCTGGCGCACCCGCGAGGAGATCCTCGCCTACTTCGACGGCATGGAACTCCTCGCGCCCGGCCTCGTGCCCATCCCCGACTGGCGCCCTCGCGACGACGACTGGGCCCGCCCCGGCATCACCTACCACACCTTCGTCGGCGCGGTGGCCCGCAAGCCCTGAAACCCGGGCGACGGCCGCCGGGCTTTCGGCTGGGGTGAACCTGGGCCTGTCGGCGATACTGATGAAATGCCGAGCGAATACCTGCGATGGCGGCCGTCAGCGGCGCTGCGGCCCTATGTCGCGTGGTTCAGCGGCTACCGCGAGTCCGACATCCCGCCCGCGACACACCGCGGCCTCCCGTCGCCGTATCTCACGATGATCGTCACCCTGGACGATCCGCTGGTGCTCACCGCGCACTCCGACGGCAGCGTCGGCCGCCGCGCCTACGACACCTTGATCGGCGGCCTTCACGTACGTCCCGCGCTCATCGTCCACGATGGACGCCAGTCCGGCATCCAGTTCGCCGTCACCCCGCTCGGCGCCCGCGCCCTGCTCGGACTCCCCGCCGGGGAGCTGTCCCACATCGACGTCCTCGCATCCGACGTGCTCGGCTCCTTCGCCCTCGAGCTGCGCGAACGCGCCCTGGCCGGAGCCGGATGGACCAGCGTCTTCCAGGCCGTCGAGCGTGCCCTCCTCAGCCGCGTCACTGATCTGTCGCTGCCGCCCGAGGTGGCGTACGCGTGGCGGCGCATCCTGGTGGAGCGCGGCCGGACCCCGGTCGAGCATCTGGCGGCCGAGGTCGGCTGGAGCAGCCGCCACCTGCGGCAGCGCTTCCGCGCCGAGATCGGCCTCGGCCCGAAGGAGGCCGCCCAGGTGGTCCGCTTCGACCACGCGCGCCGCCTGCTCCTGGAGCGGGCCTCGAGCGGCGAGCCCTACACCCTGGCCAGCGTCGCGAGCGACTGCGGCTACTACGACCAATCCCACCTGGACCGGGAGTTCGCCGCCTTCGCCGGCTGCCCGCCCACCCGCTGGCTGGCCGAGGAGTTCCGAATCTTCCAAGCCATGGACATCGCGTCTGGGGAACAGTTGCGTACATGACTGAAAGCACAGCCGCGAACACGCCCGACGACGCCCCGCCGCCGCAGGTGTGGCCCACCACCAAGGCCCACGACGCCCGTGGCCTGATCCGGTTCCTGGTCGAGGCCTTCGGCTTCGAGGAGACCGCCGTCTACGGCGAGGGCGACCGCGTCGACCACGCCCAGCTGTCCTGGCCCGAAGGCGGCGGCGTCATGCTCGGATCCATCCGCCCCGACGACGATGAGTGGGCCGCCACGCCCGGCACCCTGAGCGCGTACGTCGTCACCAGCGACCCCGACGGCCTGCACGCCCGCGCGGTCGCCGCCGGCGCCCGCGTCATCCGCGAGCTGAGCAACACCGACTACGGCTCCCGCGACTTCGCCGCCCTCGACCCCGAAGGCAACCGCTGGTACTTCGGCACCTACCGCGGCGAACCCCGCAAAAAGCCCTAAGGCTCCGCCCACGTTTCCTGCCCACGTGCGCGCCCCCTTGTCCGGCGCGCCTGTCCGACTGGCATGCTGGGAGGCCAGCAAACCCCCGGGAGATCAGTTATGGCACAGCCGCTTGGCGCCCAGCCCGCAGTCCGGCAGACCCCGCTCAGCACTGACGAAAGGGTGCGGGCCGAAGCCAACTTCGTCCCCCTCGTCGCCGAGCATCTCACCAGCAGCGGGCGCTTCAGGGTGAGCGCCGACACCCCCGAGATGGTCGAGGTGTTCCAGGCCGTGGCCCGCAAGGTCGGTGAGCGGCTGCAGCGGCCCGTGGTCAGCTACGCCAACGGCCGCTACATCGTGATCACCTTCGCCGAGAACGCGCCCCAGGCCATTCACTCCGCGTAGGAGTAAGCGCGGACGAGTGGTCGGCCGTCACTCTCTGAAACGCCTATGACGTCGCCGTGTGGACGTGGGCCCTCACGTCGATCCTCGGGCCGCCTGCCGTGCATCTGGTTCTGGCCGTTGTGGCGCTCTCCGGACGTAGGCCCCGGGTCCCGCTGCTATGGAAGATCGCGGCGTACGTCACGGCCCGGCGCGAGCTGGGATCGGAGATGCGTGCGGAGGATGGCGGCCATGTCGAGGTGGCGGTGGCCGAGCAGCCACTGGATCTGCAGGCCGTCCATGAGCGCGACGAACTGCCGCGCCGCCGTAGCGGGCTCGACGTCCGGGCGTAGCAGCCCGTCGGCGCGGGCCTGGCCGTAGGCGAGCTCGACCGCGCGCACGGTCCGTTCGTAGCGCTGCACGAAGAACGCGTGCGCGGGGTGGTCGGCGGCGGTGGCCTCGGCCGACAGCACGGTGAACAGCTCGACGATGCCCGGCCGCGTGGCGTTCAGCGACGCGAGATCGACCAGGGCGTGCAGGACGCCGAGGCCGGTGCGGCCGTCGAGCAGCTGCGCGCCGTCGACCTCGTCGCGGTGCTCCAGCACGGCCAGCAGCAGCGACTGCTTGGTCGGAAAGTGGTGCAGCAGGCCGGGATGGGACAGGCCGCATCGGGTGGCGATCTCGCGCAGCGACGCGCCCCGATAGCCGGCCTCGCCGAACATCGCCATGGCCTGGTCGAGGATCTGGCTCCGTTTCGCGCGGCCTTTGGCGTAGCCGCGTCCGGCCTCTACGGTCACCCACAGAAACCTACCAGGTGGTCGGTTTTTCGGTTACGGTGAATGGACCGGCGAAACGAGCATCCGACCTGGAGCACTCATGGGGACGACGCACGCTCTGCCCATCTCCACCGGCCTTCGCCGCGCGCGGATCGCGACCGGGGTGATCTTCGGCGTGCATGGCGCGGCGGCCGGCACTTTCGCCGCCCAGGTGCCATGGGTGGCCGCCCACGTCGGAGTGGGGGTCGGAGGCCTCGGAGTCGCGCTGCTGATGCCCGGCATCGGCGCCCTGCTGGCCATCCCGGCGTCCGGCCGCCTGGTGCACCATGTCAACCTGCGCTCCCTGACGCGGGCCCTGATCCTGGCGTGGTGCGCGGCCCTGCTGTTGCCCGCGCTGCCGACCTCGCTCGTGCTGCTCTGCGCCGTCCTGGTGCTGTTCGGCGCGACGGCCGGGCTGGCGGACGTGGTCATGAACGCGCACGCCGTGGTCGTCGAGGAGCGTTACGGCCGGTCGGTGATGTCGGGCATGCACGGCTGCTGGAGCGCCGGCGGCCTGGCCGGCTCGGCCGGAGCCGCCCTGGCCGTACGGATCACGCCCGACGCCCGGCCGCACTTCCTGCTCACCTCGGCCGTGCTCGCCGTGATCACCGTGGTGGCGAGTTCGTGGCTGCTGCCGCACCGACCGGCCCCGGAGGTCGACGCGCCGCCGGCCTTCGCGCTGCCGTCCCGCGGCGTGCTGCTGATCGGCCTGATCGGGTTGTGCGCGGTGTTCGCCGAGGCCTCGGGGCTCGACTGGTCGGCGGTGTACGTGCACACGGTGCTCGGCCATCCGGCCAGCGCGGCGGCCCTGACGGTGGCGACGTTCTCGGTCAGCATGGCCGCCGCGCGGTTCGCCGGAGACGGCGTGGTACGCCGCATCGGGCCGGCGGCCACCGTCCGCCTGGCCGGGCTCTGCGCCACCGTGGGCGCCCTCGGCGTGGTGCTCACGCGCGACATCGTCCTGGTGGTCGCCGGTTTCGCGCTCATCGGCGCCGGGATCGCCGTGGTGGTGCCCCTGGTGTTCGCCACCGCGGGGCGCATCGGCCCGCATCCCGGCCGCAGCATCGCCGGTGTCGCCGGCATCGCGTACGGCAGCGGCCTCATCGCCCCCGGCGTGATCGGCGGCATCGGCGAGCTGACCTCGCTGACGACCTCGTTCGCCCTCGTCGCCGTGCTCACCGCGGCGATGGCCGCCGGGGCCACGGCCCTGCGCCCTTCGGTCAGGCAGGGCCGCTGACCACGCGGCGACGGTCCTCCTCGGCCGGGTGCCGCAAGAAGATCGCGAACGTGGCCGGCCGTGGCTTGATCAGCTCCAGACGGCCTCCGTCGGCGGCGACCAGAGCCCGCGCGAGGGTCAGGCCGAGGCCGGTGCCGCCGCCACCGCTCACGTTGCGTTCGAAGACGCGGGTGCCGAGCTCGGCGGGGATGCCAGGACCCTCGTCGCCTACCTCTATCACGACCGATTTGTCCGAGCTGGTGGTCTTGATGATGAGCTGTCCGGCGCCGTGCTGGAGGGAGTTCTCCAGCAGCGTCGAGACGACCTGGCTGAGGCCGCCGGTCGTGGCGAGAGCGCGCAGCCTGCGCTCGCCACGGAGGTGGATGGTCCGCTGGACCCGCTTGAACGCCGGATCCCACTCGGTGATCTGCTGATCCAGGATCTCGTCGACGTCGATCGGCTCGGCCTGGGCATGGCGCTGCCGCCGGGCCGCCGCCAGCAGCTCGTCGATGACGGCCGTCAGGCGTTCGGCCTGGATGATGGCGGCCTCGCCCTCCTCCCGCACCACCGCGGGGTCCTTGGCCGCGGCCACGATTTCCTCAAGACGCATGGTCAGGCCGGTCAGCGGGGTACGTAGCTGGTGGGAGGCATCCGTGGCGAACTCGCGTTCCCGGCTGAGCAGGTCGGAGATCCGTACGGCGCTGCGATCCAGGACTTCGGCGACGCGGTCGAGCTCGGGGATCCCATATCGATGCTTGCTGGGGCGGGCGTCACCGGACCCCAGCCGCTCCGCGATCTTTCCGAGGTCTTGGAGCGGCAGGGTCAGCCGCCGGGATGTCACGATGGCGAGTCCTACGGCCACGCCGAGCGCGGCCAGCGCGAGCGCGGTCGTCAGCAGGAGCCGGGCGCGGATCTCCCGCTGGATCTGCGCCGAGTCGCGGGAGATGCGGACGTAGCCGTTCTCTGACCGGGCCTCCTCGATGAGCTGCCGGTTGGCCGGGGGATCCGTGCCCACCACGATCGGCGGATTGCCGCGGACGAACACCTGGATATAGCGGTCGGGGTAGTTCTTCTCCAGCTGCTTGGGGTCGATCGACTGTTCCTGGCTGACGGAATACTCCAGGCCGATCAGCAGCCGGGTCGCCTCCGCGCGCAGTTCCTGGGCGGCCTCGTCGTTGATCAGCCGCACCACCACCACGCCAAGCGGCACTCCAAGCAGGAGCACCGCGATAACGGCGACCAGCAGCGTTGAGGAGAGCAGGCGTCTCCGCATCTATTTATTCGCGCTCGAAGCGGAAGCCGACCCCTCGCACGGTGGTGATGTAGCGGGGCTTGGCGGCGTCGTCGCCGAGCTTGCGGCGCAGCCACGAGATGTGCATGTCGAGGGTCTTGGTGGAACCCCACCAGTTGGTGTCCCACACCTCGCGCATGATCTGCTCACGCGTGACCACCTTGCCCGCGTCGCGGACGAGGACGCGCAGCAGGTCGAACTCCTTGGTGGTCAGGTGGAGCTCCTTGTCGCCCATCCAGGCGCGCCGGGAGTCGGCGTCGATCCGGACCCCCTGGACGACGGGGGTCTCGCTGGTGCCGCGCCGGAGCAGCGCGCGCACCCGGGCTAGCAGCTCGGCCAGCCGGAAAGGCTTGGTCACATAGTCGTCGGCGCCGGCGTCGAGCCCCACCACCGTGTCGACCTCGTCGACGCGTGCGGTGAGGATCAGGACGGGGGTGCCGTGTCCTTCGGCTCTGATCCGGCGGGCGACCTCGAGGCCGTCCATTTCCGGCAGGCCAAGGTCAAGAACGATCAGGTCGACGCCGCCCGACAGGGCCCGCTCCAGGGCCTGTGGGCCGTCGGGGCTCACCTCGACCTGGTAGCCCTCGCGGCGCAGGGCGCGCGCGAGCGGCTCCGAGATCGAGGTGTCATCCTCGGCTAGAAGTACGCAGGTCATGGAGCGATCGTAGGACCTTAGGCGATCGTTTCCCGGGCGCAGCGCGCGGTTTGACTTGTCGTTGACCCATCAATTGACCTGGGCAAACACAACTAAAGGGGGGAATATCGCGGTAAAGACTCCCGGCCTGCGGGGCCCGTCAGTCCTCCGACGGGGGCTCGGCGTACCGCTGGAGATAGAGCGCCTCGCCCAGGGTCTCCATCAGCGCGAGCTCGGTCTCCAGATAGTCGATGTGGTGTTCCTCGTCCTTGAGGATCTCTTCGAAGAGCAGCGCGGAGACGATGTCGCCACGCTCACGCATCAGGGCGATGCCGGGCTTGAGCCGCTTGACCACGCCAAGCTCCAGATCCAGGTCGGACTGCAACTGCTCCTTGACCGTCTGCCCCACGTGCAGGGTGAACAGCTTCTGGTAGTTGGGCAGCCCTTCGAGGAAGAGGATGCGATCGGTGAGCTTCTCGGCGTGCTTCATCTCATCGATCGACTCGTAGCGCGTGTGGCTCGCGAGCTTGGTGTAGCCCCAGTTCTCCTGCATCTTGGCGTGCAGGAAATACTGGTTGATCGCGGTTAGCTCGGACGTGAGCTGCTCGTTGAGCAGCGCGATGATCTCTTTGTCGCCCTGCATATACCTGGGGCCCCTATGCCGTAGTGATCAGGTCTTCTGACCGCTTCAGCATCGCACAGATCTTCCGCACGCAGGACGCGCAGTCACCGCCCGCACCCGTGGTGTCGCGGACCTGCTTGGCACTACGCGCACCGGACGAGATGCAGTCGTGCACCTCGTTCTCGGTCACCGCGCGGCAGACGCAGACGTACATAGGGTGGCGGCTCCTCAACACCTCTGGCATAGGTTAGGCACACCTAAGATAACCCATGTTGCTTAGGCTTGCCTATGTGAGGTGAGGCACACCTTGCCTAAGCTTCTACGTCTTTCGCCTGATCACGTACGGCTGGACCACGCCAAGACCGCGCGCGGGACGCCGGCGAATGCGCACGACATCGACCTCAGGCGTGCCGGCGAGCGCCTCGGCCATGTCGGCGTCGGCCACGATGGCCCCCGGCCGCGCGATCGTGGTGAGCCGCGACGCCAGATTGACGGTCGTGCCGAAAACGTCGCCCATGGCCGGCAGCACCGGACCGTAGGCCAGGCCGATGCGGATCTCCGGCCCGTCGCCGTCCCGCTTCAGCTCGTCGACAAGGTCGAGCGCAATGAGCGCGGCCCTTTCCGGGCTCGCGGCCGTGAAGAGCACCTCGTCGCCCAGCGTCTTCACCAGACGGCCGTCATGGCCGGCGATGACGTCCGAGGCCCGGGCCTCGAAACCTTCCACGAGGTCGGCCAGCGCCATCTCGTCCAGGTCGCGCGCCACCGACGTGAACGACACCAGGTCGGCGAAGCCCACGGCCATCGTCAGCCGCGTCGGCAGCACGTCGTCTCCGACCTCCGCCAGGGACACCAGCCGGCCGGCCGCCGCCGCCAGCTGTGACCGCCACACGTGCACCAGCGTCTGCTCGAAGTCAGGGAGCAGTTCCTCGGCCATCTCCATGACCCGGGCCAGGTCGTCGTCGGTCGGCGGATGGCGCGGGTCGAGCATGGCCCCGATCATGATCTCCGCCTGCCACTGCGCCAGCCTCGCCGTCGTACGGCCCAAGGCCCTGGCCATCCGGATCACGGTCCGCTCGTCGAGCAGCCCCCGGTCGAGCATCCCCTGCGTACGGCGGAGCGCGTCGAGATCGGCGTCCGCGAACGCCGTCGCGTCGTCGGAGAGCGTGGCGAAGCCGAGCGCCCGCCAGATGCGCTCGGCCAGCTCCTGCGGCATGCCGGCGGCCTCGGCCACCTCGCGCCGCGTATACCGGGGCGGCGGCCCGAGAAACAGCCGCCGCATGTCCTCGGCGTCCGGCCGCCGCCCTGTTTCCCTGCGAGGCCGCACGTCGCGGGCCGGGCGCTGCTCACCGGTGGCCTCTTCACGAGCTCCCCGCTCGCTCCTGTCTCCAGCCACCGGCACGCCCTCCCGGCTTGTTGCTACCGTCCGTCGATGTTTCCGTCCGAGGCATCCTCAACCAGGCGGAACAGCTCCTGCCGCACCAACTGGATCTTGGGGATGTCACGCAGCCGGATCTCACCCTCGTCCGAGGCGGACTCCACGGTCAGCGTGCCGCAGCCCAGGATCCGCTCGAGCAGCCGCTGGTCGGAGTTGACGCTGTTGACCTTGGCTAGCGGGATGTCCTCGTCCTTCTTGTTGAGGACGCCCGTGCTGATGTTGAACCGGTGCGAAGTCAACGTATATGACGTGGTCTTCCATCGGAGATAAGGGATGAACGACAACAGCGTCAGCGCGACCACGCTGACCACGGCGACCGTGATCCGCGCGATCCCCGAATACTGATAGTCGGACGGAATGAAGTAGATCGCGGCGCTGGACGCAGCGATGATCACGATAAGTGCGAGGAAGGGCACTATGAGGCGCTTCCAGTGCGGATGGAACGAATGGACGATTCGTTCGCCTTCGGTCAAGTGTTGATCGGCCAGACCCATACGGGAAATCGTGGCACGCAGACAGCCCTCCCCGCGACGGTAACCTGAGCTCTTGTGATAGTCGGAATCGTGGGGGCCGGTCAGCTCGCCCGGATGAGCCAGCAGGCGGCGATCGCGCTCGGTGTCGAGCTTCGCGTCCTCGCCGCCGATCAGGACGAGAGCGCCGCGAAGGTCATCGTCGACACGTGCGTCGGCGACTACACCGATCTGGCCGATCTCCGGACCTTCGCCAAGGGCTGCGACGTGGTCACCTTCGACCACGAGCACGTGCCCACCGAGCACATCCGCGCCCTGATCGACGAGGGCGTCGCGGTCCACCCCGGCCCCGACGCGCTGATCCACGCGCAGGACAAGGCGGTCATGCGCGAGCGCCTGACCGCCATGGGCGCGCCGTGCCCGGCCTGGGCGCGTGTCGCCTCGGTGGCCGACGTCGAGCGGTTCGCGGGCGAGCACGGCCGGCCCGTGGTCCTCAAGGCGGTCCGCGGTGGCTACGACGGCCGCGGCGTGTGGGTCGTCCGCACGGCCGATGAGGCCGCCGAAGTCCTCGGTCACGGCATCGAGCTCCTCGCCGAGCAGTTCGTGCCGTTCGAGCGGGAGCTGGCCGTGCTGGTCGCCCGGTCGCCGCACGGGCAGGGCGTGAGCTACCCGGTCGTCGAGACCGTCCAGGAGGACGGCATCTGCGTCGAGGTGATCGCGCCCGCGCAGGGCCTGGATCCCGAGCATGCCGCCGACGCGCAGCGGCTCGCCCTGAGCATCGCCCGCGAGCTGGAGGTCACCGGCCTGCTGGCCGTCGAGATGTTCCAGACGAGCTCGGGTTTGGTGGTCAACGAGCTGGCCATGCGCCCGCACAACAGTGGCCACTGGACCATCGAGGGCGCCCGCACCTCGCAGTTCGAGCAGCACCTGCGCGCCGTGCTCGACCTTCCGCTCGGCTCCCCCGCCCCGGCCGCGCCCGTGGTCGTGATGGCCAACCTGCTCGGCGGTCCCGATCCCGACGTGCTCGGACGCTACGAGCACGTGATGGCCAACGACCCCGGCATCAAGATCCACTACTACGGCAAGGACGTGCGGCCCGGCCGTAAGATCGGGCACGTCACGGCGCTCGGCGCCGACCTCGACGAGGTCCGTCCCCGGGCCCGCCACGCCGCCGTCTGTCTGAAGGGGCCGCTCGATTGATCGGCATCGTCATGGGCAGCGACTCCGACTGGCCCGTCATGCGGCCGGCCGCCGAAGCGCTGGCCGAGTTCGACGTCGCCTATGAGGCCGATGTCGTCTCCGCGCACCGCATGCCCGACGAGATGATCGCGTACGGCAAGCAGGCCGCCGGCCGCGGCCTCCAGGTGATCATCGCGGGCGCCGGCGGTGCCGCCCACCTGCCGGGCATGCTGGCCTCGGTCACGCCGCTCCCGGTGATCGGGGTGCCGGTGCCGCTGAAATACCTCGACGGGATGGACTCTCTGCTGTCGATCGTGCAGATGCCGGCCGGGGTGCCGGTGGCCGCGGTCGCCATCGGCGGCGCGCGCAACGCGGGGCTGCTGGCCGTACGGATCCTCGCGGCCGGCGACCCCGCGCTGCGCGCGCGGATGGAGCGATTCCAGGTCGAGCTGAAGGAGCAGGCCCACGCCAAGGGCGCGGCGCTGCGCCGGTCAGGCGCCTGACGGCGATCGGACGCTCACCGGTCAGGCGCTCGACGGGGCCCAGATGACCAGGCCGAGGCACATCTCGTCGCTGGTGCCGTCACCCCACACCACATATCGGGCCGGCTGACCCTGCAGGGCGGGCAGCTTGCTGCGCAGGCTCGCGTCGTGCGTGCACGTCACGCGGAGGGTGTCACCGGCCTTCACCTCGAGCGGCGAGGACAGCGGGCGGATGGACTGCGCGTCGAAGTCGTAGTTGGGGATGTCGAGCAGCGTGTGCGCCTGCGGCGTGCCCGGGTTGAGCTCGATCTTGATGGCCCGGCCGAGCAGGTGCATGTGGCCGGCCACCGCGTAGACCGTGCCCGAAACCGGCACCTGCTGGTCGCAGTGCTGCGTGTTCCCCGGTGTGGGGTGGCCGCAGCCCTGGGCGAGCTGGTCCGCCATCTCCCCGATCTCCCGGCCGAAGCGCTTGGCCACGTCCTTGACCGCCGCGGCGCGGTCGCACAGCGGGCCCGACTCCTGTGGCGTACAGGGAAGCTCGATCGGCGCGGGAAACTGCTCCGTGTTCAGTGCCGTGAACCCGGACGAGCCGCCGGTGAGCCGCAGCCGGATCGACGACTGGTCGGAGGCGCCCTTCTCGGCAAGCAGGTTGTAGTGGACCTGCATGACGAGCTTGCTCCCGGCCGGCATCGGATAGCCGATCTTCTGCGTGAACAGCGTCTCGTTGGCGCCCGGCGCCCAGTGGCCGACCCACTGGTCGTTGTCCACGCCCGAGTCGCCGAAGCAGGTGTAGCCCTCCTGCGCGTCCTGGGCGTCGAGCTGCTGCGCCTTGGCCGCCTCGGCCGCGTCGACGCGGTAGATGATCGCGTGGTGCACGATGTCGGTGTTCTGCGGCAGGAACTGGCTGCCGGTCAGAAAGGCCGACCCGGTCAGACCTGGGTCGAGCACGAAACAGCGGTATTCGTCGGTGCCCCCCGAGGGCGCGACCGGAGTGTACGGCGCAGGCAGCTTGAGCGTGACGAACCGCTCGCCTTCCCGAAGCGGCGCGGCCGCCGGGATCGCCTGGGCGCTGTGCAGGGCGGCGTGCCCACTCGTCGGCGTCGCGTTCTCCCGTACGGAACACGAGGTGATGAGCGCGATCGCGACGAGAGCCACGCCCAATCCAGTCAGCCAGCGTTTCATGGAGCAAGCCTCGCCCCGCGGGCGTTGATCGTTCATCCGCCCACGGACTGAACCGCATACTCCATTCGGCTGACGGTGTGAGTCCTACGGACGACCGAGAGCGCGGTAGTGCCAGCCCGCCGAACGCCACGTCTCCGCGTCCAGCGCGTTCCTGCCGTCGACCATGTTCCGTACGCTGACCACGGCGCCGAGCTCCTCGGGGTCGAGGTCGACGAACTCCTGCCACTCCGTCAGAAGGAGTACGACGTCCGCGCCGCGGGCGGCGGCGAGGGCGCTGTCGGCGTAACCGAGCGTGGGGTGCATGCGGCGCGCGTTGGCCAGGGCCGCCGGGTCGTAGATCGTCACCCGGCCCCCCTCCTGACCGATCGTCACGGCCACGTCGAGCGCCGGCGAGTCGCGGATGTCGTCGGAGTTGGGCTTGAAGGCCGCGCCGAGCACGCCGACCGTACGCTCCCGGAACGAGTTTCCGACCAGCTCCCTCGCCAGGTCGACCATCCGGGCGCGGCGCCGCATGTTGATGGCGTCGACCTCGCGCAGGAACGTCAGCGCCTGGTCGGCGCCGAGCTCGCCGGCGCGCGCCATGAACGCCCTGATGTCCTTGGGCAGGCAGCCGCCGCCGAAGCCGAGGCCTGGGTTCAGGAACCGGCCGCCGATCCGCTCGTCGTACGACAGGGCCGTGGACAGCTGCTTCACATCCGCGTGAGCGGCCTCGCAGACCTCGGCCATGGCGTTGATGAACGAGATCTTCGTGGCCAGGAAGGCGTTGGCGGCGCTTTTGACCAGCTCGGCCGTCGGGTAGTCGGTCACCACGGTCGGGACCTCGCCGAGCGGCGCGTACACATCCCGGAGGATCTTCTCGGCCCGGTCCGACGCGACGCCGAACACGATCCGGTCGGGGTGCAGGGTGTCCTGCACGGCGAAGCCCTCGCGCAGGAACTCCGGATTCCAGGCCAGCTCGACGTGGGGGCCGGCGATGCGGGCCAGCCTGCCCGCGAGCCGCTCGGCCGTGCCGACCGGCACCGTCGACTTGCCCACGATGAGGCATTCGCGGGTCAGATAGGGAGCCAGGGAGTCGATGACCGAGTCGAGGTAGGAGACGTCGGCCGCGTACTCGCCCTTCTTCTGCGGGGTGCCCACGCACACGAAGTGGACGTCGCCGAACTCGGCCACCTCCTGGTAGGACGTGGTGAACCGCAGCCGCCCGTTGGCCAGATTGCGCTGAAGGATCTCCTCCAGGCCCGGCTCGTGAATGGGCAGCTCGCCCCGGCGGAGTCGCTCGATCTTCGCGGCGTCGACGTCGAGGCCCAGCACCTCGAAGCCCAGCTCGGCCATGCACGCCGCGTGAGTCGCGCCCAGATAGCCGGTCCCCAGAACCGTCAGCCTGTACGGCACGGCCGCTCCCTCCGTCTGTCGTTTCCGGAACCGTATGGTATCGAGCGAGTCAACTACCCCATGCGCCGACCTGGGCAAACCCCTCTCGATGCTACCCGTTGGTAGCAATGTATTCGGACGTCCTATCATTCGGCTATGAGCTTCCCTCTCTACGCGCCCGCCGAAGAGCACCAACTGCTGCGGGAGACGGTCCGGGCCCTCGCCGACGAGAAGATCGCCCCGCGCGCCGCCGCCGCGGACGAGAACGAGGAGTTCCCCTACGAGGTCTACAAGGACCTCGTCGCCGCCGACCTGCATGCCGTACACGTGCCCGAGGAGTACGGCGGGGCCGGTGCGGACGCGCTCGCCACCGTCATCGTCATCGAGGAGGTGGCCAGGGCCTGCGCGTCGTCGTCGCTCATTCCGGCGGTCAACAAGCTCGGCACGGTCCCGCTGCTGCTGTCGGCGTCCGAGGAGCTCAAGCGCCGCTACCTGACCCCGGTCGCGGCCGGTGACGCCATGTTCTCGTACGCGCTCAGCGAGGCCGAGGCCGGATCCGACGCCGCCGCCATGCGCACCCGCGCCGTACGCGACGGCGACGACTACGTGCTGAACGGCGCCAAAATGTGGATCACCAACGCGGGTGTGTCGGAGTATTACACCGTCATGGCCGTGACCGACCCCTCGGCCGGCCCCCGCGGCATCTCCGCCTTCGTCGTCGAGAAGAACGACGACGGGGTCTCCTTCGGGCCGAAGGAGAAGAAGCTCGGCATCAAGGCATCTCCCACACGACAGGTCATCCTCAACGACGTGCGGATCCCCGCCTCCCGCATGATCGGCGCCGAGGGCACCGGCTTCAAGACGGCCCTCGCCACCCTCGACCACACGCGCATCACCATCGCCGCCCAGGCCCTCGGCATCGCGCAGGGCGCCCTCGACTACGCCATCGGCTACATCAAGGAGCGCAAGCAGTTCGGCAAGCCGGTCGCCGACTTCCAGGGCGTCCAGTTCATGGTGGCCGACATGGCCATGAAGCTCGAGGCCGCACGCCAGCTCACCTACGCGGCGGCGGCCAAATCCGAGCTGGCCATCCACGGCACGCGCGTCAAGGACCTGACGTTCTTCTCCAGCGCCGCCAAGACCGCCGCCTCCGACGCCGCCATGGACATCACCACCGACGCCGTCCAACTCCTCGGCGGCTATGGCTACACCCGCGACTTCCCCGTGGAACGCATGATGCGCGACGCCAAAATCACCCAGATTTATGAAGGCACGAACCAGATCCAGCGCATGGTCATGGCCCGCCAGCTGCTGAAGTAGCCGCCGACCGTCTCCAGTGGTCAACTGGCACAGGGCACGAGCCGCCGGGTCGGCAGATTGCCGATGTCGGTCCAGCTGGTGCCCGTGCCGCCATTTGCGCGAGCGCGCGAAAACACCCGCCATTCATGCCCGGCGCGACGCGCGATATGACCTGGCCCTAAAGCCGTGTGGAACCCTTTGAAAGGGTCGTGCTCCACCACAACAAACCCGCCGTCTTAAGAAAGAACGTCCTCTGGGCACCGTGACTTCTTGAGGACGGGATATTACATTGGCTTCGACCCACCTCGTTACCAGGCTGACGGCGAACGCGAGGGGCCAAAGGATGAACGACGACATCGTTCAACTTGTAGCTGATCTGTCCCCATATGTTACTGGGGCGGTCGCGGCTTACGGGAGTGCCGTGCTCAGCAGAATCGAAGACGACGCTGCTGACGCCAGTGTGGCCTGGGGGCGAAGAATACTGCAACGCATCTTCGGCACCGCAGACCCGGACGCGGCTCCGGATCCGATAAGGGAGCTGGCCGAAGATCCGAACAGCGCCGATCTCCAGGCCGCCCTGCGCGTGACAATCCTGAGATCCCTGCGCGAGGACGCCGATCTCGCCGAAGAGATTCGGCGCATGGCCAGAGACGCACGAAGCGAAACAAACGCGGGCCGCGACGCGTTCAATATCACCGCCACCGCCTCCGGCCAAGCGCAACAGGCTGTTCAGGGCAAGGGAACGCAGGAGAACACGTTCCGAAGAAATCCATGATCGATGTCCGCTGAAACTCGGTGGATCGTCCAAGGCAAGCCCACCACTCACCCACTGGGGTGCAGGACTTTGCATGGAGGGCACCATGTTCAAGAGACGAATCGGCCCGCACCCGCACCAAGGAGGAGGAAACGGGAGCGCCAGCGCGAACAACTGCCCGGACATCTGGGAGCTCAATTCAGGAGACTTCGCCGTAATCGGTGTCGAGCAGACGGCGGAACTGAAGCCACACCTTCCACCCGACGCCTTCCTCGACCCGGGAGAAGGCATCGTCGTATTGCCGCGACATGTCCTGATCAAGGCACGCGAGAGCATTCCTTTGAAGTAGGCTTATCCCGCTCAATGCAGGAATCCGGCGTCAGCGCGTCTCGTTTGGAGATCGATGAGATGCGCTGCCGCCAGGTAGACCATAAACCGCTTCAAACAGGAGTCAGCATGGCACTTTATCCGTCTGCCGGATATCGCCGATTGAGCATTGCATCGGGCGGGGTCGACGACTTCATGAGATACTTCGAAGAGCTACGAACGCGCTGGATCAAAGTCGAATTCTTGCAAGAATACGACGAATCTGGATTTTCCGGCTATGAGGCGTTCAAGAAGGGGAACCACGCCGAAGCCGAGCGCCTGGTGAAAGACATGGTGCGGGGGCAGCGGCGGATATACTCCCATGCCCGAAAGTATGATGTCTCCATGACTCGGATCCGCGTCTATCAGCTTCCATTGAGCAATTATCTCACCCATTACGAATTCGCCGCCTACTTGGCCGACATAGAATGCGGCGAGGACATCCGCTTCCTGGACTCGAGTGAAGTCAGTGAGATCTTGACGGGAACGAGGATATCCGACTTCGTGGTGTTCGACGACAAGAAGGTCATCACCCTGATCTACGACCTCGAGACAAGGTCGCTCAGGGAGGCACGTCTCATCGAGCATCCCGACCTGGTCAGGCGATATACGAATATCGCCGACCAGTTCATTGAGAAGTCCATTCCCATGCTCGAGAGTCCGGCCTATCTGAACTCCGTCTCCGTGTAGACGGCCCCGAAGGTCCAGGTGACAACGTGGAGCAGGACGGGCCCCCGTCTCGGACGTCGGCCGATCAGAATGCCCATGCCTGGGATCAGGCGCAGCAGGCGGCTCAGCGATCCGGCATTCAATACAATGTCTTCGTCAACGCGGCACAGGCCCGCTCGGTCGCCGTCGCCGCTCCGTCTATCGCGGTCCCACAGTTACGCATTGCCTCACATCTGCTGCGCGGCAGGGACGACCTTCTAGAAGACCTGCACGACCTATTGGCCGGCACGAGCCGGGTCGGTGGTGACCTGTTCACACGAGTGACCGTGCTTTATGGCATGGGCGGCGTCGGCAAGACCACGTTGGCCCTGGAGATAGCCCACCGGGCGATCTCCAACCACACCAAGGTCTGGTGGATCCCCGCAGACGAAGCCGACGGGATGCGGGCCGCATTTTATGCCCTGGCATTCTCCCTGGGAGCCAGGGCCGAGGATTTCGATCGCGCGCATCCTGCGGACGTGCTGTGGAAGCATCTCAACTCCCTGAATTATCCCTGGCTCTTGGTCATCGACAACGCCGATGATCCCGGTGCTCTCGGCAGTTCCCAGCGAGGCGTACAAGAGGGGACAGAATGGCTCCGACCACCCCAAGCCGCCCAGAGCAACATTATCGTGTCCAGTCGAAATGGCCGCCCAGAGCGGTGGGCCTCGTGGCTGAGAATGTGCCATGTGCCTCCACTCAATGTGAGCTCGGGGGCACAGGTCCTTATGGACCTCGCGCCCGGTGCGGGAATTCGGGACGAGGCCGCTGCCTTGTCGGCTGCGCTCGGAGGAGTGCCTCTCGCGCTGGAGCTTGCCGGCAGATACCTCGCGTCGGTCGCGACGGATCCTTTTCCACGGAAAGACTCGCCAAGATCATTCTCGGCGTACAGGAATACCTTCGACAGACGATTAGGGCCGTTTGAAATGTCTGCTCAGACACCGGGCGAATCACCGAACGACCGACGCGCCCTGACGACGACCTGGGAGATGTCCCTGGATCTGCTAGAAAGTCAGGGGCACAATGCGGCACGCCCTTTGCTCAGGCTGCTGTCCTGCTGCGGTCTTTCCCCCATACCATATCGAGTCATCGTAGAACCACAGGTCCTGCGCCGCACCGGCCTGTTTCCCGACGCCACGCCGGAGCGGATCGGGACTTCGTTGCGCGCGCTGGCCGGGCTGGGCTTGGTCACGCTCGATCTCACTGATGTGATCCAGGAAAACGCCGCCGCCGTGGACGAGTGGGGCTACCGGCTCACCATGCATCCACTTGTTCGCGCCGTCACCCGAAGAAATCTCCAGAGCGAGGGAAGACTGGGCGAATACTCGGCCATCCTTGCGCAAACCCTGAACGAGGTCAGCGAGGCGCTCGATCCCGCCGATGCATCGGAATGGCCGAGGTGGTCCTCGTTGGCTCCGCACTGTTTCGCCGCGCTGGATCTCGTCACGCAGCATGACCCATCCGACATCGAGACCGTGCGAATCGCACTCATCTCAGCGGAGCGGGCCGCCTGGTATCGATACATGGCCGGGCAATACGTGCAGGCGTCCGCAGATTACCGACTCATCCTGGACGTCGCTGAGAGGCTCCTCGGAAGCGGCAGTCCAGAAGCCCTGTCGACGTCCAACAACTTCGCCCGAGCCGTGCGGGAAGGCGGCGACAACCGCGCGGCCGAGCAGATGCTGCGGTCAACGCTGACCATCGGCAGAAGCTCGCTGGGCCCGCGCCACCCCATCCTGCTCAGCACCCGTCTCAACCTCGGCCGCACCCTCCGTGAGGCCGGCCAGGTCTCCACCGCCGAGACCGAGCTTCGAGACCTGCTGCTCCTGGCGACCGATGTGCTCGGCGCGCAGCATCCGGACACCATAGCCACAGCGCTCAACCTGGCCGTCTGCCTGAGGCAACAGGAGCGCTTCGGCGATGCCGAGACCGCCTATCGAAAGGCGCTCCACGACTGGAGAAAAGGGCACTCCGAGGTCGATCTGACTACCTTGGACATTCGCTTCGAGCTGGCAGAGACGCTGCAACAACAAGGTGATCTTGACGGTGCCGAGCGAGAGCTGCGAGAAGTTCTCGCGGTCGCCACCGAAACCTATGGAGAGACCCATCCGAATACGCTGACCATCAGACACGGTCTGGCCACCGTTCTGAGGGCATCGGGTCGCACCGCGGCAGCCGACAGCGAATTGCGTGAAGTGGTGCGCCTCAAACGGGGTCGGCTCGGGGCTGAGCACCCCCTTTCCAAGGCCGCAGAGGCCGAATTGGGCCAGTAGCCGCATCATCCGAGCAGGCGAAGGCGCTGCGAGGCGACGCGGAGGGTGATGGTCTGGCCCCACGACAGAGTGAGGTGGTCGGTCTCGATGCCGTCGCCGAAGGCGACCAACCCGTCGGATTCGACGGTGACGGCCAGTTCCCCAGATACGTCGAGGAGGCCCTGGGTGAGGCTCGTGCCGGTGGAGGGCGAGGGCCAGGCCTCGCGGACGAACCAGCACAGCGCGGCGGCGGCCGGGGCGGGCAGGGGCAGCGGGCTGGCCCGCTCCAGCCAGGCGGAGCGGCACCAGCCGGTGGCGCCCGTGCCGGTGCCGACGAGGATGCCTGAGGAGCCCTGCCGTTCGCTGTTCCCTTCGGCCACGCGGAGGGAGTAGCGGGCGGTCTGGTGGCCGGAGTGACCGATATAGATCTCGTTCAGCGCGAGGAGCCGCTGACGGTCGTCGCTCACCGCCTCGACCATGGTGCGAGATTCCACGCCACCATCCACGCCACGCGACACGGCGGCGGCCAGCAGCGGTCCGGCGGCCTGCGGCGGATGCGGGACCAGCACGCCGGGGTTGCGGGTCGGGTCGGGGTTGATGCCGATCACCGGCTGCCCGTCGAGATACTTGGCAACGTTGGCGACCAGGCCGTCCTGGCCGACGATCACGACGATGTCGTCGGGCGCGAACAGGAACCGGTCAAGGTCGTCGCGCTCCACGCTGCCGCGCCGCCAGTCGACCGGAATGGCGGCGCTGACGGCCGACAGCGCCCGCTGCTGCGCCGCGTGGCGGGCGTCTATTTCGCCGAGATCGCGGCCCCGGGTGGACAGGAAGAACGCGGCCTGCCCACGGGTGCCGTGCCGGGCCAGCAGCTCCTCCAGCTCGGTACGCCGGTGGACCAGGACCGCCCTGGGCGCGAGGCTCACCGCGACTCCCGGTCCTCCCCCGCCGCCGACCCGCCGTTTACACCGAGCCGGGTCAGCAACGGGGTGATCAGGTCAGGTGTGAGCACCAGGTTCTCGATCCGAGGCAGGGCACCGGCCAGCTCCCGGACCGCCAGCCCGAGCAGCGTGGCGTCCCTCAGGTCGCGGTAGGCCGCCAGCCGCGCGGCCTCGGCGGCACCTTCCGCCTCACCGGCAAGCCGGGCGACCACCGCGCGGGCCTGGCCGAGGCGGTGTTCGCGGTCGGCCTGCGCCTCGGTCTCGATCCGGCCGGCCGCGGCGGCGTCCTCGGCCTCGCGGCGCGCGTTCGCCCCGCGCTGGGCCACCAGTTGCTCCTCGCGCCGGGCCAGCTCGATCTGGCTCTGCAACTCGTTCTCGCTGATCGCGCGCTCTCGTTCGACCGCCACGGCGCGCCGCTCGTAGGTCGCCTTGTCGGCGGCCTGCTGCACCTGCTCGCGAGCGGGTGTACGCAGCGCCTTCTCCACCTCCGGCTCGGGGCGGACGGCGACCACCCGGACGCCGATCACGGCCAGCCCGGTCCCGGCAAGCCGGGCGTCGTCCGCCAGCCCTTCGGCGATCCGCTCTCGTACGGCGGTCATCCCAGCGGTCAGCGAGTCAGTGAGCGAAGTACGGCCCAGCAGGTCGAGAGCGTACTGCTGGGCGGTCTCCGTGAGCAGTCCGGCGAGTTGCTCGAGGGGCGTGCCGTTCCACAGGCCCGTGTTCGGGTCAATGGAGAAGTCCACCCGCTGGGCGGCCAGCGCCGGGTCGGCCACCCGATAGGTGATCGAGGCCTGCACCGCGACATCCTGAAAGTCACTGGTCCGGGCGTGGAACACCAGGGGCAGCTCACGGTCGTCCACCGGGATCTCCGATAACACCGCGGTCAGCGGCCGGAACCAGAAGGACAGCCCGGTGCCCTCGCGCACCACCTTGCCGCGCCGCATGTGCCGTACATGGACCGTCGCCGTGCCACGCAGATGCCGCAGCCCCGGGACGCTGGTGATATGCGCCATGATCACATCTCCTTATCGTCTCCATGACGATAAGGGAGGTATCACATTCTCGTCAATATGACGATTACAGCCGGAGTCGGTCCGCGTTACGGCGGTCAGGCTTCCTTTTCCCAGTCCACGTAGCCGATGACCTCCTGGCCGGGAAACGAGGGGTGGCCGAACGGCGCCGAGCGGACCGAGAGCGTGCGTCCGTCGAATGTGAAGTATCGGACTTGTTCGGTGCCGACCCAACTCGGATCCCAGGCGCCGTCCACCAGTGTGACGATCTTGTCGCCGTCGATCGACCACCTGCCCGTGTAGGCGATCATCGATTTGTGCAGCGCGGCCGGATCGGCACCCGACGCGGCGCGAGTGCGGGCGTCGGAGGTGAGCAGCGAGATCAGGCGACCGGTCGACTCGAACACCGCGTATCCGAACGGTTCGGCACCCAGCACATCGAGACGATCGCCACTCTCCTGCGCCACGAAGTAGGAGGACACGAGCCGCCATGTGCCAATGAAATCCACCACGAGTCGACCTCTTCGCTGTGAGATACCGCTAAGGAAGCCATCCTCCCGCACGGTCACGGGATCTTCCTTCGCGCATACCTGGACTGCCACGGGTTGCGGCAGTCACGGGGTTCGGGCGGGGATCGCGCTCAGGCCCGAAGGATCACTGTTTTCATCGGCAACGCTGCACAATCGAAAGCGGCTCATTCATCGGATTCCGTGCTCCGATCCTGACCGAAGGCGGCAAGATGCATAAGCGAAGGCTCGTCATCACCGCGATTATCACCGGGATAGGCGGGGCCGTCGTCGGCGCGTCCCTCGTGCTTCTGATCACCGTGTTCCATGGGCCCGCCGATGCGTCGGCCGGGTTACGGCCGGTGGCCATGGCTTCCAGTACGGCCCCCGTCTCGTCGCCTTCTCCGGCCGCGACACCGCAACGGCCGGCGCAATGCCTGCCCGCGCAAGAGGCCCAGGGCCCGCGGTTCGTCGACGGGCTCAAGTGGGCGGCGGCATTGCTGTTCGGCGTCGCCGTGCTGGGCTTCCTCGGCAGCTTGACCATCCGCACCGCGATCGCGGCCGTGACGGGGGTCGTTGCCGCCGGACTGACGATCACCTGGATCGTCTTCTTCTTCTCGGCGATCATCTCGGGGTTCGCCGCCGAACTGTCAGCGCTCGTCGCGAACCTGGCGTTCGCCCCGGTCGTCCTCGCCTTCTACGCCTATGCCCTCGGCATGGCGCTCGGCCCCGGCTCGCGCGGCTGAGGACACGCCGGGTGGGTCAGCGGGAGGATATCGGGCCCGTCTGGGCGCCTTCTGGCTCCAGCGGCGGCAGATCCGGCGCCAGGAAGACCCACTTCTTGTACGACCAGAAGCGGAACAGGGTCCCCAGAACCAACCCGATGAACTGGGCGATGTTGTAGCTCACCGGGTCGTGCCGGTCCAGACCGTATTCGACGAAACTGATGACGAGCATCGAGATCAACAGGCCGATGCCGTTGAGCATGAAGAACACCGTGTAGGACTTGGCCACGCCGCTCTGCTCGCGGTGGCGGAAGGTCCAGAACCGATTGCCCAGATAGGCGAAGGTGGCCGCGATGAGCGTGGCGATCACCTTGGAGGTGTTGGGCCCCAGGCCGACGCCGAACCTGAACAGGTTGGTGCCGCCGAAGTCGATGACGAATGCCAGCGCGCCGACCGTGCCGAACTTGACCAGCTCATGGAAGAGGTGGGCGAACCGCTCGTAGGCGCGTCGGATAACTCGCACGGCTCGTACGGTCCTTCCAGTCTGGGGTGGATCCGTTCCAAGCGTACCGGCCCGCGCGAGAGCAGGAGGGCCGACCGTACCCCAAGGTGCCCCTAACCGCCCACAACCATGAACGGTTCAACAAATATCGTCTTATCTGCTGCAATTCGATGGTCTGAACTACTACGCTCCCTGCGACCAGGATCACGGTGTTCTGGAGTGGAGGCGCTGGTGGCACCGAGGGTCCGGATCGTGGCAGCCGGACTGTGCGCGGGACTGAGTCTCGCGTTCGTGTCGGCATGCGGATCCGAGCCTGCCCTCCCATCGGCCGGAACGCAGGACGCGCCCGCCGGGCAGCAGCCCGACCTCACCCTCGTCACCGCGCGGAACGCCTTCGCCCGCCTCAAGGACCTGGACGACGCCTGGAAGAAGCGGGACTGCACCAAGATCGAGTTCATGACGACCGACGCCGAGAGCACGCTCGGCGGGCGCGTCTGCCAGGCCGCGCGCAACGGCCGCGCGGCCCCTTCGATGCCGCTGTACGACGACGTGACCTACTACCTGCCCCGCGACGGCGACTGGTTCGCCGCGCTGGCCCAGAAGCCCTCGCCCGCCTACTTCGTCTTCGCCTACGCGGGCGACGACTGGCGGCTGGCCGCCGGGCCCATCCCCGTGGTCGGCAAGGCGCCGAAGATCGACGACGGAGTGGTGCCCAGCGGCGACTCCGACACCGAGATCAAGGCCACGCTGGTCCCCCAGCAGTATCTGACCTACCTCACCGACCCGGCCGGGGTCAGCGGCGTCCGCTTCGCCTCCGGCGACCCGATGAGAGACCTGTTGAGCGAGCTGATCCGCAACCCCCTCCGGGTCAGGCCCGACCGGGTCGGCAGCGACGTCAGCCTGATCGCCGGCCCTTCGCGCGCCCTGCTGCTGCCCGGCAACGCCGCCCTGGTCTTCCACGCGCTGAAGCTGGTCATCACGCAGAAGGCCGGACCTGGGCGGTCGAAGCTGGCTCATCCCCTGCGCAGCGCGGCCGACATCAAGGCCTTCACCGGCAAAACCCACCCCGACAAGATCGTGTCCACCGAACTGCTCCTGGTCGCCACCCGGATCTCCTCGGACAACGCGATGACGACGATCGGCTTCAACCGGATCGTGTCCGACATCACTTCCTAGGTCGCACGTGGACCACGTCGCCCGCCGACAGGACGTGCTCCTCGTCGCCGGCCCGGACGATCAGATGGCCCGCGCGATCCACACCGGTCGCCACGCCGCCGAGGATCCGCTCTCCCGGCAGCTCCACCCGGACTTCCTGCCCGATCGTGGCGCACGCCGCCAGATAGGCGGGCCGCAGCCCGGACGCCTCCGGGTCGCCCTCGGCCTCCACCCAATCCCGGTAGTGCGACTCGATCTCGCGTAGCACGGCCCGCAGCACCGGGTCGCGGTCGACGCAGGCGCCCTCTTCGAGCGCCAGCGAGGTGGCCCGCTCGACCGGCAGCTCGGCCGTGCGCAGCGACACGTTGAGCCCCATGCCGACCACCACGGCCCCGTCGATCCGCTCGGCCAGCACGCCGGCCAGCTTGCGCTCGCCCACCAGGAGGTCGTTGGGCCACTTCAGCCGGACGTCCACCTCGGCGAGCCGCCGTACGGCACTGGCCGCCGCGAGCCCCGTCAGCAGGGTCAGCCAGCCTTGCCGTACCAGAGGGACCTGGGGGCGCAGCAGCATAGAGAAGGTCAGGCCGGCACGCGCGGGGGCCGACCACACGCGGCCCATCCGGCCGCGGCCCGAGGTCTGCGCCTCGGCGATCAGCACGACGCCCTCGGGCGCTCCGGCGCGGGCCGCGTCGGCGAGGTCGGCGTTGGTCGACCCGGTCCGGTCGACGACGGTGAGCGCGGACCACAGCGACCCCGGCCGCACGAGCGCCGCCCGCAGCGCGGCCTGCGACAACGGCGGCCGATCAAGGTCGGTGTACGGCGAGCCTGCCACGAGGCCAAGCGTAATGTGAACGTCATGGATCCGAGGAACTGGGCGAGCTGGAAACCGTTCGGCATAGGAGAGCGCAAGCCGAACAATTACCTGGAGTTGTGGAAGGCCTTCCAGTCGGTGAAGGGCAATCGACGGTATGCGTGGCGGATCCTGACCCAGGGCACGTGCGACGGATGCGCGCTCGGCACCCGCGGCATGCGCGACTGGACCATGGACGAGGTCCACCTCTGCAATATCCGGCTGCGCCTGCTCCAGTTGAACACCATGCCCGCGCTCGACGTGTCGCTCCTCCAGGACGTCGGGAAGCTGCCGAAGAAGAGCCGCGACCTGCGCGACCTCGGCCGGCTGGCCTATCCGATGATCAGGCGCGCGGGCGAGCCCGGATTCACCCGGACAACGTGGGAAGAGGCCCTCGACACGGTCGCCCCCCGCCTCAACGGGCGCATCGCGGCATATCTGACCAGCCGCGGCATGCCCAACGAAAACTACTTCGCGGCCCAGAAATCGATCCGCGCGCTCGGCACCAACTCGATCGACAACGCGGCCCGCATCTGCCATTCGCCGTCGACGGTCGCGCTCAAGCAGACGATCGGCGCCGCCGCCACGACCTGTTCCTACACCGACTGGATCGGCTCTGATCTGATCGTCTTCATCGGATCCAATCCGGCCAACAACCAGCCGGTCGCGATGAAGTATCTCTACCACGCCAAGAAAGAGGGCACCCGGATCGCGATGGTCAACGCCTATCGCGAGCCCGGCATGGAGCGCTACTGGGTGCCGTCCAACGTCGAGTCGGCACTCTTCGGCACCAAGATCACCGACCATTTCTTCGGCGTCAACGTCGGCGGCGACATCGGTTTCCTCAACGGCGTGCTCAAACACCTCATCGAGAACGACTGGCTGGACCAGGAGTTCATCGGCGGGCACACCACCGGCTTCGAGGAGGTCAGGCGGGCGGTCGCGGAGCAATCATGGGAGGACTTGGAGGCGCTGTCCGGGTCCACACGCGAGCAGATGCTGGAGCTCGCGCGGCTGCTCGGCGAGGCGCGCTCGGCCGTGCTCGTCTGGTCGATGGGGATCACCCAGCACTCCTACGGCGAGGACAACGTCCGCTCGATCGTCAACCTCGCGCTGGCCAGGGGCTTCGTGGGCCGCGACCACTGCGGGCTGATGCCCATTCGCGGGCACAGCGGCGTGCAGGGCGGCGCCGAGATGGGCGCGTACGCCACGGGCCTCCCCGGTGGCCTGCCCGTCACCCCCGAGAACGCGGCGCGCTTCACCGAGCTGTGGGGCTTCGAGGTGCCCACCACCCCCGGCCTGACCGCCACCGACATGATCGACGCGGCGCACGCGGGCGAGCTCGACGTCATGATCTCCTCGGGCGGCAACTTCCTCGAGGTGCTCCCCGACCCCGCCTACTGCCGGGAGGCGCTGGCGCGCGTGCCGCTGCGCGTGCACATCGACATCGTGCTGTCGTCCCAGATGATGGTCGAGGGCGAGACGGTCGTGCTGCTGCCCGCGCAGACGCGCTACGAGATGGCCGGAGGCGTGACGGAGACCTCGACCGAACGCCGGATCATCTTCTCCCCCGAGATCAAGGGCCCGCGCGTCGGCGAGGCCTGGCCCGAATGGCAGATCTTCACCGAATTGGCGTCCCGGGCGCGCGACATCGACCTGCGCTATCAGGGCACCGGCGAGATCCGTGCCGACATCGAACGGGCCGTCCCGTTCTACGCCGGGATCGCCGGCTTGAGCCGCTTCGGAGACAACGTCCAATATGGGGGCCGCCACCTCTGTCCGGATGGGAAGTTCCCCACCGCCGACGGGCTCGGCCACTTCTCGGCCGTGCCGCTCCCCGCGCTCGAACGCCCCGACGGCGCGTTCCTGGTCGCCACCCGCCGCGGCAAGCAGTTCAACAGCATGATCCACGAGACGGTCGACCGCTTCAACGACGCGACCCGCGAGGCGATCCTGATCAGCGCCTACGACGCCGACCGCCTCGAACTGCCTGATGGCGCCCGGGTTACGTTGGAGAACATGACCACGGCCGCAACCTTCACCGGCGTGATCGCGCGTGCCCCGCTGACCCCGGGAAACCTGCAGATCCACTGGCCGGAGGGCAACGTCCTGCTCGACAACGCACGCAGATCCCCCGACGCGCGCATACCCGACTACAACGCCTTCGTCACCCTCCGCCGCACGTCATGACCGTGAAGCGCAAGGGCCCGACAACGATGATCCGGGTCCGCGAGGTCACGGCGGGCGCGGCGCGCGACCGGCGCGACGACCTCGCGACCGAGGAGCCCATGGAGATCCGCCTCAAGTCCGGCGCCGAGAGCCGGACGGTGGCGATCACCATGCGCACCCCGGGCGCCGACTTCGAGCTGGCCGCCGGCTTCCTCTACGGCGAGGGCATCGCGGGCCCCGGCGACATCGGCGGCATCGCCTACTGCACGGACGAGGATCTCGCGCCTGAAGAGCGGTACAACGTGGTCACCGTCCACCTCCGCGGCGCCATGCCCGACATCGCCCACCTGGAGCGGCATTTCCTGACGTCGAGCGCGTGCGGGGTCTGCGGCAGCAGCAGCCTCGACGCCCTGAAAGACCGCTGCCCGCCTCTGACGGCCGCCCCGCTGTCCGTGGTCCCCGACGTCCTCTACGGCCTGCCGGAGACGCTACGGGCGGCGCAGGGCGTCTTCGGGCGGACCGGCGGGCTCCACGCGGCGGGCCTGTTCACCCCGGAGGGCCGGCTGGTGGCACTCCGCGAGGACGTCGGCCGGCACAACGCGGTCGACAAGCTCGCCGGGTGGGCCCTGATGAACGGGCTGCTGCCGCTCGACGGCCACCTGCTGCTGGTCAGCGGCCGGGCCAGCTACGAGATCATGCAGAAGGCGCTCACGGCCGGCATCCCGCTGGTCGCGGCCGTTTCGGCGCCGTCGTCGCTCGCGGTCGACCTGGCCCGCGAGTTCGGCATGACGCTCGTCGGCTTCCTGCGCGGCGAGCGCTTCAACATCTACGCCGGGGCCGAACGCGTGACCTGACCCAGATCCTTGCGCATGAAGATCACGTGCCGCCCGTCCTTGCGGATCTCGCCGACGATCACGTAGCCGCGCCGCTTGTAGCGGTCGATGTTGCCGGTCATCAGGGCGTTGGTGTAGAGGCGCAGCGCGGGCAGGCCGAGCGACCTCGCCCGCTCCTCGGCGAAGTCGAGCAGCCTCCGGCCGTGCCCCTGGCCGTGGTGGGCGGGCCGGACGGCCACGTTGTCGACCAGCAGCGCGTCCTTCTCCGGCACCAGCACCACCAGCCCGACCACGACGTCGTCCGAGGTCAGGACCGTCACCTGAGAGGCGGCGACCCTGGCCGGATAGTCGTCGTCCATGGGCTTGGGCCGCACCCCGATCAGCTCGGCCCACGGCCGGTAGGCCTCGGCCACGATCGACTCGATCGCGGCGAGATCCTCCGCGGTCGCGGGCCGCAGCACGTCAGCCCGTGTTCTGCAGGCCGGCGGCCACGCCGTTGACGCTGAGCAGCAGGAGCGTGGACAGGCGTTCGCGCTCGTGGTCGGTCAGGTCGCCGGGGGCGCGCAGCGCCGACAGGGCGCGCAGCTGCAGGTGGGACAGCGCGTCCACATAGGGATCGCGCAGCTGGACGGCGCGCGAGAGCACCCGCCGGTTCTCCAGCAGCCGCGTGTGGCCGGTGATCTCCAGGACCAGCTTTCTGGTCAGGTCGTACTCCTCCAGGACCTGCTTGGTGAAGTCGTCCCGTCCGCCGAGCGCCAGATAGCGGGACGCGATGGCGCGGTCGGTCTTGGCCATCGACATCTCGGCGTTGTCGATAAGCGAGTTGAACAGCGGCCATTCCTCGTACGCCGCCCGGAGTTCGGCCATGTCCTCGACGGCCGCGAGGCCGCTGCCGAGGCCGTACCAGCCGGGGAGGTTCACCCGTGTCTGCGCCCAGGCGAACACCCACGGGATGGCGCGCAGGTCGTCGAGCGACCGGGGCGCGCCGAGGCCGCGGCGCGCCGGCCGCGAGCCGAGCCGCAGGGAGCCGATCTCCTCGAGCGGGCTGACCAGGGCGAACCATTCGGGGAACCCGCCCGCCTCGGTGAGCGCCCGATAGGCGTGCTCGGAGGCGGCCGCCACCCGGTCGGCGAGGCGGCGGAAACGGTCGGCCGCCGCCGCGGTCCGCGACGAGACGCTGCTCGTGGACGCCCGGAGCACGGCGTTGGTCACCTGCTCGATGTGCCGGCGCGCGATGGCCTGGTGGCCGTAGCGCGCGAAGATCACCTCGCCCTGCTCGGTCACCTTGAACCGGCCCTCGACCGATCCGGGAGCCTGGGCGAGCACGGCCCGGTTGGCCGGGCCGCCGCCGCGGCCGAGAGCGCCGCCGCGGCCGTGGAAGAGCGTCAGCTTGATGCCGCTGTCGGCCGCCCAGCGCGTCAGCGCGCCCTGCGCGTCGTAGAGCCGCAAGGTCGCGGCCGCGGGGCCGAGCTCCTTGGCCGAGTCGGAGTAGCCGAGCATGACCTCGACGCGCCGCCCGTTGGCGGCCAGCCGCCGCTGCACCTCGGGCAGCTCCAGCATGCCCTTCAGCACGTCGACCGAGTTGTCGAGGTCTTGCCCCGACTCGAAGAGCGGCACCACGTCGAGCGTGGGCGCCCAGTCGCCGAGGGCGTGCCAGGCCAGCTCGTAAACGGCCGCGATGTCGGCGGCGCTCCGCGTGAACGACACGACGTAGCGCGAGCAGGCGGTCGTCCCGAACCGCTCCTGGATCCAGCTGATCTGCCGGAACGTGGCGAGGACCTCTTCGGTCATCTCCGACGGCGTCCCGGCCGCGATCTCGGCGAGCGCACGCGCGTGGACCTGCGAGTGCTGGCGCACCTCCAGCTCGGCCAGGTGGAACCCGAACGTCTCCACCTGCCAGATCAGGTGCTGCACCTCCCCGTACGCCTGGCGGACGGCGCCGGCGTCGGCCAGCGAGCGCTGTGCCAGCCGCAGATCGGCCAGCAGGTCGCGGGGCGAACGGTAGGCAAGGTCGAGGTCGCGGCGGCGGGTGGCGGCGATCCTGGCCGCGACGAACAGCATCCACTGCCGGTGCGGCTCCTGCGGCGACCGGGTGGCCATCTCCGAGACCATGTCGGGAAAGTCGTTCTCCGCCGACGACAGGGCCGCGCGGAGCGCCGACGACGGCGGCGTCATGTCGGCGGACGCGGTCAGCGTGCGCCCGATCCGCGTCGCGGCCGTCTCCAGCGCGATCAGCACGTGCTCGGCCTGGATCAGCATGGCCTCGCGGGTGACCTTGGCGGTCACGTTGGGGTTGCCGTCGCGGTCGCCGCCGATCCAGCTGCCGTAGTGGATGAACGGCCTGGCCTGCGGCGGCCTGGTGCCCGTGCCGGGCTCGATGGCCGCGTCCAGCGCCCGGTAGATGGCCGGGACGATCCGGAACAGCGTCTCGTCGAACGCCGCCATCGCCGTGCGCACCTCGTCGAGCGGGTCGAGCTTGGTGTCGCGCAACTGGGCCGTACGCCACAGGAGGTCGATCTCCTCCAGCAGCCGCCGATGCGCCTCCTCACGCTCGCCCGCGCCACGGTCGGGCGCGTTGTAGGCGTCGAGCTGCGCGCTGACCCGCTGGATCGCGGTGACCACGGCGCGCCTCCGCGCCTCGGTGGGGTGGGCCGTCAGCACGGGCCGGAACTCGAGCCCTTCGATCAGCCGGCCCAGCTCGGCCGTGCCGCCGTCGTTCTTCAGATCGCCTACGGCCTGGGCCAGCGACTCGGGGACCGGCACGTCGTCGCGGTCGCGCTGGCGCAGAATGCGGATCCGGTAATGCTCCTCGGCCAGGTTGGCCAGGTGGAAGTAGCAGGTGAAGGCGCGTGCGATCTGCACGGCCCGGTCGACGGGCCACTCGGTCACCAGCGCGGCGACCTCGTCGGCGGTGGTCTCCTTGCGGCGGGCGGCGATCACGGCTTTGCGCAGCCGTTCGACGTCGGCGAGAAGGCCGGGACCGCCGTGCTCGGCGATCACCTGACCCAGCAGCTCTCCCAGGAGCCGGACGTCGGCGCGCAGCTCGTCGGGCATCTCCGTGACGGCGATCTGGCGATCGGCGGGGCTAGTGGCGGCCATGTTCGAAGGGTATCGACTCGTCTCAGACAGCCCGAGACCGGTCTCACCAATTGGACTAGACCAATAGGTAAATCTACGTTGGCCGGGCGACGGCCGCCAGGAGATCGGGCAGCCGATTCCAGCCGACCACGCCGGCCAGGCGCCGGCCGCCGAAGCTCACCAGCAGGCCCCAGAGCACGGCCAGCACGCTCACCCAGGTGAACCCGACCGCCACGAGCACGACGAACGGCACGGCCAGCAGGCCCGTGCCCAGCATCGCGCCGAACGCCGACACGAACATCAGCCCGCCCTGGCCGGGCGCGGCGCTGCTGAAGGCGTTCATCCGCTCGGGCAGCGTGTAGGGCGACAGCACGCTCGTGATGGCGCCCGTGCCCAGCGACACGCCGAGCACGCCCCACGCGGTGAGCGCGGCCGGCACGGCCGCCCACAGGTCTCCCGCCAGGATGGCCGAGACGACGGAGAGCACGGTCAGCAGCGGGACCGCGATGATCGCGAAGCCGAGATGCCGCCCGGCGAGGTCGGTGCGCACGTCCCGCTCGCCGGTGAACACCACGGCGTTCATCCACAGCGCGCGCCCGTCGATGCCGAACACGTTGGCCGCCTGCAACCCGATCATCGTGGCCGCGATCGCGGGCGGCGCGATGGCGAAGACCGATCCCTCGAAGTGCATCGAGAACGCCAGGAATCCGCTCACCACGACCGCGCTGATCCAGCCGATCCGGCCGCGCGGCTCGCGGCGCACGTACTTGAGCTCCTTGGCGACCACCGCGCCGAGCATCCCGCTCGGCAGGAATCGCCCGATCCGCGACCGGCGGACCGACCCCGCCTGCTGGCTCGACGAGTCGGGCGTCACGAGCGCGCGGCGCAGCGCGAGCATCCACAGCCACGCCAGCAGCACCACCGAGGCCGCCACGACCACGAGCTCGCCGAGGCCTACCAGGCCGCCGTCGGAGATCGCGTGCGCGGCCATTCCCGGCGGCGTCCAGCGAAGGACGGCCGCGAGCGAGTCGAGCAGAGCCCGCCCGCCACCAGGGACACCCCGGTTGATGAGCAGATTGGGCAGCTGGCCGGCGACCACCACCAAGACCGCCGCCACGGCGAGCAGGTCACGGCCACGCCGGCTGCGCAGCACCCCGGACAGCGCCGTGGTGACCGTCCGCGACAGAACCAGGCAGAAGGCGAACACCGCGAGCACGGCCAGGATGCCGAGCACGATCCCGCCGGCCGTGCGGCCGAGCCCGATCACCGCGCCGAACAGCGCGATCAGCGACGCCAGCGGCCACGGACCGGTCGCGCCGGCGGTCAGCATGCCCACCGCCAGCTGCCGTGGGGTCAGCGGGAACAGCGCCAGCCGGGACGGGTCGAGCGTCTCGTCCAGCCCGAACGCCAGCAGCGGCACGATCGTCCAGGACATGGCGAACGCCGTGAACGCCACGATGCCGATCTCCTGCGCCACGTCGGCGTCGGCCGCCCGCGTCACCGCGAACAGCAGGAAGCCGAAGAACGCGCAGCACGCCGCGGCGATCATCGAGAAGACGAAGCCGATCTGCTTGGCCGTGTCGCCACGCAGGCTGCCCCGGATGAGCCGCAGCTTCAGGCGGACGAAGAGCCCAACCACGACAGCCCTCCCTCCGGCGCGTCGCCGCGCGCGCCCACCAGCTCCAGGAAGGCCTCGTTGAGCGTACGGCCCTGCCGCACGGAGTCGAGGGGGCCCTGGGCGACGATGTAGCCGCGGCTCATCACCGAGACCCAGTCGCAGAGCCGCTCCACCAGATCCATGACGTGGCTGGAGAAGACGACGGTCGAGCCGGACTCGGTGTAGCGCCGCAGCACCTCGGTCAGCGTGTTGGCGGAGACGGGGTCGACCCCCTCGAACGGCTCGTCGAGGAAGAGCACGGCCGGATTGTGCAGCAGCGCCGCGGCCAGGCCGATCTTCTTGCGCATGCCGGTCGAATAGTCGACCACCAGTTTGTCCTGCGCCTCGACGAGATCCATGACGCGCAGCAGTTCGTCGGCGCGGCTGCTCACCTCGCTGAGCGGGATGCCGCGCAGCTGCCCGTTGTAGAGCAGCAGCTCGCGGCCGGACAGCCGCTCGAACAGGCGCAGCCCCTCCGGCAGCACGCCGATCCGGCCCTTCACGCCGATCGGGTCGGCCCACACGTTGTGGCCGTCGATCTCGACGACTCCCCCGTCCGGACGCAGGAGCGTCGTGATCATGCTCAGCGTCGTGGTCTTGCCCGCGCCATTGGGCCCGACGAGGCCCGCGAAACTCCCCTTGGGCACGATCAGGTCGATCCCCGCCACCGCGACCTGGGGTCCGTACCTCTTGAACAACCCATGGGTCCGCACGGCATTGGTCATGAGCCCAACTCTAAGCTTCTGGTGTGACAGCTGAGCGGACGCCCGAGATCGACATCCACACGACGGCCGGGAAGATCGCGGATCTGGAGCGGCGGCTGGGTGAGGCCGCGCACGCCGGCTCGCAGCGCGCGGTCGAGAAACAGCATGCCAAGGGCAAGATGACGGCCCGCGAGCGGCTGGCGGCGTTTCTCGACGAAGGGTCGTTCGTCGAGTTCGACGAGCTCGCCCGGCATCGGTCATCCAGTTTCGGCATGGATCGCGAGCGGCCCTACGGCGACGGCGTGGTCACGGGATACGGCACGGTCGACGGGCGGCCGGTGGCGGTGTTCGCGCAGGATTTCACGGTGTTCGGCGGCTCGCTCGGCGAGGTCTTCGGCGAGAAGATCGTCAAGGTCATGGACCACGCGCTCAAGACCGGGTGCCCGGTGATCGGCATCAACGACTCGGGCGGCGCGCGGATCCAGGAGGGGGTGGTCTCCCTCGGGCTGTACGCGGAGATCTTCAAGCGGAACGTGCACGCCTCCGGGGTGATCCCGCAGATCTCGCTGATCATGGGCCCCTGTGCGGGAGGCGCCGTCTACTCCCCCGCCCTGACCGACTTCGTCCTGATGGTTCAGGAAAAGTCGCACATGTTCATCACGGGCCCGGACGTGATCAAGACGGTCACCGGCGAGGAGGTGACCTTCGAGGAGCTCGGCGGCGCGCACACGCACGGCTCGAAATCGGGCGTTGCCCACTACGAGGCCACCGACGAGCAGGATTGCCTCGACTTCGCCCGCGCCCTGCTGTCCTATCTGCCGTCCAACAACCTCGACGAGCCCCCCGCGTACGAGATCGAGGTCGACCTCGAGCCCGACCCCGAGCTGGACACGCTCATCCCCGACTCGCCCAACCAGCCCTATGACATGCACACGGTCATCGAGCACGTGCTGGACGACGGCGAGTTCCTGGAGATCCACGCCGGCTACGCGCCCAACATCGTGGTCGGCTTCGGCCGGGTCGAGGGCCGCTCGGTGGGGATCGTGGCCAACCAGCCGATGAGCTTCGCCGGCACGCTCGACATCGCCGCGTCGGAAAAGGCCGCCAGGTTCGTCCGCACCTGTGACGCGTTCAATATCCCGGTCTTGACATTTGTTGATGTGCCGGGATTTCTGCCGGGAACCGATCAAGAATGGAATGGCATCATCCGGCGCGGCGCCAAACTGCTCTACGCCTACGCCGAGGCCACGGTCCCGCTGGTCACGGTCATCACCCGCAAGGCGTACGGCGGGGCCTACGACGTCATGGGATCCAAGCACCTCGGCGCCGACGTCAACCTGGCGTGGCCGACCGCGCAGATCGCGGTGATGGGCGCGCAGGGCGCCGTCAACATCCTCTACCGGCGCGAGCTGACCACCGCCACCGACCCGGACGCCGAGCGGGCCAGGCTCGTCACCGAATACGAGGACACCCTGGCCAATCCCTATCTCGCGGCCGAACGCGGCTACGTGGACGCGGTGATCCGCCCGTCCGAGACCCGGCCGCAGGTCGTCCGCGCCCTCCGCGCATTGCGCAACAAGAGGGCTGTCCTTCCGCCCAAGAAGCACGGGAATATACCGCTATGACGCATTTGCGGATCATTCGGGGGGATGCCACCCCCGAGGAGGTCGCCGCTCTGGTCGCCGCGCTCATGATCACAAAGCGGCCCGCGGACCAGCCTGTACGCAAGGTGGGGAGCTGGAGCGATCCGGCCCGCCGGATGCGGCGCGAGCTACCAAGCACGTGGCGAGCCAGCGCGTTTCCGCATTAGATCGGCCGTTCAGGGTGTCAAGTGGCCCAAGAGTTGGGACTATCTAGAAAAGGGGGAATATAGTCAGCCGATCATCGAGAGCGAGGCCTGGAGGACACGATGGCCATCCCGGACCTCACTGCCCATGCCATGGCTGCGAAGTACGCGGTCCTTGTTGACGTGGGATATCTCTACGCAGCGGCGGGCGAAGTCCTCCTCAGCGCCAAGGAGCGCAAGGAGTATCGGGTCTCGGCGGACGAGCTGATCCAGGCCCTGCAGAAGCACGCCCTTGAGCGCATCCCCGGAGAACTGCTCCGCGTCTACTGGTATGACGCGGCCCGCGACCGCGTCCCCACCGTTGACCAGCGCGTCATCGCCCAGCTCCCCTGGGTCAAAGTACGGCTCGGCAACCTCAACGCCCGCGGCCAGCAGAAAGGCGTGGACGCCCAGATCAGGTCCGACCTCGAGGCGCTGGCCCGCCATCACGCGGTCAGCGACACCGTCCTGATCGCCGGCGACGAGGACATGGTGCCCGCCGTCGAAGCCGCCCAGGCCTACGGCGTGCGGCTCCACCTGTGGGGCGTCGAGCCGCCGTTCGGCACCAACCAGGCCGAACGCCTCGTCTGGGAAGCCGACACCGTCGAGATCCTCGGCGCCGAGTTCCTCCGCCCGTTCTTCCACCGAGCGCCCCAGCCGGTCGCTCCTCCGGCCAACGTCGCGCCGTCGCCCGCCCAGGTCTTCGCCGGCCGCACGGCCAAGCCGATCGCCAAGTCGCCGACCGGGCAGATCACCAAGCTCGGCCCCAGCCGCCACCACGTCGAGGAGATCGGCGAGCACGTGGCGCAGAAGTGGATCCTCACCCGTGGCCGCGACAACATCCGCGACCTGCTGCCGGGCCCGATCCTGCCGACCGTCATCGACACCGAGCTGCTCATCGACGCCGAGAAGGAGCTCGGGCACTCGCTGCGCCCCTATCCGGAGGCCCGGATCTGGCTGCGCGACGGCTTCTGGGCGCGCGTCTACCGCGAGTTCGACCTCGGAGTGGGCATCTCGAGTAAGTAAAGAGCCGTGTCTGATTCCCGCCAGCGGAAGGCGGTGAGCAGGACATAGTTTTACTTACATGGAGCTCGATTTCGACGCTTGCTACACGGCGGTGTCGGCCAGGGACGGACGCTTCGACGGCCGGTTCTACACGGCCGTGACCTCGACCGGCATCTACTGCCGGCCGATCTGCCCGGCCCGCACGCCGGCGCGGAAGAACGTGACGTTCTACCGCTACGCGGCGGCCGCTGAGGCGGCGGGCTTCCGGCCGTGCCGGCGCTGCCGGCCCGAGCTGTCCCCCGGCGCACCCGGCTGGGACGTCCGCGCCGACCTCGTCGGGCGGGCGCTACGGCTCATCGACGCCGGAATCGCCGACGAACAGGGCGTGGCCGGGCTGGCCCGGCGGCTGCACGTCACCGAACGCCACCTGCACCGCCTGTTCGTCACCGAACTCGGCACCGGCCCGCTCGCGGTCGTCCGCACCCGGCGCCTGCTGCTGGCCAAGCAACTGCTGCATGAGACCTCGCTGCCGGTCACCGAAATCGCGTTCGCCGCTGGATTCGGCAGCGTGCGGCAGTTCAACGCGACAATGAAGGAGTCATACGGCTTCACCCCCGGCGACCTGCGCAAAACGACAGGCGCGATCCGCGGGGCGTCCGGGCTCACACTTCGGCTCAGCTACCGGCCGCCCTACGACGCGGCGACCATGCTGCGGTTCCTCGCGGCCCGGGCCATCCCGGGCGTGGAGACGGTCACCGAGACGAGCTACGAACGGGTGATCCGCGGCGGGACCATGACGCTCAAACCCGCCGCCGATCACATCCTGCTCACCGCCTCGATCGACGACACCCGTCAGCTGGCGGGAGTGGTATCCCGGTGCCGGCGGCTGTTCGACCTCGACGCCGACCCGGAGGCCATCGCCGCGACACTCGGCCAGACGTCCCTGGCGCCGTTGCTGGCGGCCCATCCGGGGCTTCGGGTGCCCGGGGCATACGACGGGTTCGAGATGGCCGTGCGGGCCGTTGTGGGGCAGCAGATCTCGGTCGCCGGGGCGCGGACCATCCTCGGGCGGATCGTCGCCCGAGCCGAGACCGTCGGATTTCCCACCGCTTCAGAACTCGCCAAGACCGACCTGACCGGGCTCGGCATGACCAACCGGCGCGTCGCCTCCCTCCAGGCTCTGGCCGAGGCCGTCGCTTCCGACGAACTGGACCTCGACGGCGGCGACCCCGCGGAAACGCAGGACAGCCTGCTCGCACTGCCCGGATTCGGGCCGTGGACCGTCGGCTACATCGCGCTGCGCGCGCTTCGCGACCCTGACGCCTGGCCCGGGGGCGACCTCGGCCTGCGCCGGTCGATGGAGCGGCTCGGCATCGGCGAGGACGAGGTCGAAACCTGGCGGCCCTGGCGCGCATACGCCGCCCTCCACCTCTGGAACGGAGTTTGATCATGATCGTTTATCAGGTGCTGCCGACCCCCGTCGGACAGCTCTCCCTCGTCGAGCGTGACGGCGTGCTCGTCGCGGCCGGCTTCGTCGACCCTTCGACCCTGATCGGACGCCTCGGCGTTGATGGGGTGGTCGAGGGCGAGGCGCAAGCGGCGAGAGCCGTACAGGACTATCTGGACGGCAAGCTCGACGCCCTCGACCAGATCCCCGTGGAGCAGCCGGGCACCCCGCGCAGGCAGAAGCTGCTCGCGGCGATGCGCGACATCCCCGCCGGCAGCCCCGTCACCTACGGCGAGCTGGCCGAAATGGCCGGCATGCCGCGGTCGGCGGCCCGCGCGGCGGGCGGCGCCTGCGCCGGCAACCTGATCGCCCCCATCGTCCCCTGTCATCGTGTGCTGCCGGTGACCGGCGGCTACGGCGGCTACCTCTACGGCGCGAACGTCAAGGAGTGGCTGCTGCGCCACGAGGGCTACCGGACCGTCGTCTGAACCTCCCCGACCGGGACATCCCTGGTCACGGTCGCCTCGACCGGGTCGAAGATGAACGGCACCACCGCGAGGTTGGCGTTGGCCGTCACGGGCCAGTTGGTCGTGACTGTCAGCGCGTAGACCTTCCGCGGCTGGTCGATCGAGGCGCGTAAGTAGCGGACGCCGCAGGTGAAGGTCCCTCCCTTGGCGTACGGCTTGCCGGCCGCGCCACAGTTCTCCTTCACCTCGGCCCGGTCGGAGCCGGTGCCCGGGTCGATCGTGATCCCCTTGAGCGTGGCCGTGATGGTCGCGCTCATGACGCCGGGCAGGGTCGCCGTGACGGACCGGGTGGTCGGCGCGTTGCCGCCCAGCCAGACCCAGGTCGGCAGGTTGACATAGCTCTTGGCATCCGGCGACAGCTGGACCTGCGGCTCTGGCACGGTCAGCGCGGCCCGGGCGATCTGCAGCAGCTCGTCCACGGTGATCCCGCCCTGCGGGGTCTGCCCCTGCGGCACCCAGACGGCGCCCAGCAGATCGGACCAGCAGGACATGCCGCCGGGATCGGCCGAGTTGTAGGCCGGGCTCCACCAGCGGCCGGCCTCGCCCACATGGTCCTTGAACTGCTTCAGGAACTCCTGGAACTGCTCCTCGGTGCCATGCGGGTGAGTGTGGAACCAGAAGGCGCGCAGATTCTCCTGCGTCTTCAACATGTCTTCGGCCGACTTGCCCGGCTCATACCAGCAGGGACGCTTGATCCGGTATCCGTCACCCTTGCCGCCGCCGAGGCCGGTGCCGCTGAGGACGATGCTCGAATTCTCGAGCTGGACGCCGACCGTGCGACCGTATTGGAAGCCCTCGCCATGCGGCCCACCCGGCCCTGCATATGCCTGACTTGCCGACGGAGCCATGACCACGAGCAAAGCCGCCGCCAACCCCACGACCAGCACTTTCACCAGCTTGCTCGGTGTGGCCGGGAGACCCGGCTTTGCCCGGAGCCACCGTTTTGCCAGGAGCGCTGACATTGCCGGGAGAACCGGTGTTGCCACGAGAACCCGTGTTGCCGGAAGCACCGGTTTTGCCGGGAGCACTGGCTTTGCCGAGAGCACCGGTTTTGCCGGAACCATCGGGAGCCTCGGGGGGGTCGGCATCATCGGGCACACTCCTTAGCGCGCTCGTCCGGATAGGCGGCATGGCGGAACAACTTGACCCGCCACGCCCCGTCGTCCCCCTTGTGCAGCGCCGCGACCTGCAGATAGACCGCGTGGGGAGGCTTGGTCCAGGAGGGCTGCTCGGGCACCGGCGTCCCGGACGTGTCGGTCAGCTTCAGGCCCGACTCGTCGACGCAGGCGTCCACCTCGGCACCGCTCCCGGTCACCGAGGTCAGGCGCAGCGCGTACACCTTGGCCACGCCCTGCGCGGACCGCCGCCCGGACAGGAAGCCGCTCACCCACGTGTAGGCGTCACGGCCCGCCTCGTCCTCGACACCGCCGAGGTAGGAGTCGTCGCGGCCGCGGGTGCCGACGGCACGCCACTGACTGACGTAGCTGTCCACGAGGCTCTGGATGGCCGGATCGCGGGTGCCCGACGGCCACTCGACCTCGACCTGCAGCCCCGGCGCCGCGACGATGCTCTGCACGCCGTTTCGCACACCATTGCCGCTCGAGCCGATGGAGCCGTTTGAACCGTTTGAACCGTTTGGCCCGTTTGACGCGCCCGAGCCGCTCGGCCCGTTTGAGCCGTCCGAGCCGTTTGGCGGCGCGCCCGCCGACGCCTGGCCGACGTCCGCGCTCTGACCAGGGTGATATCCCCGGTCGGCGGGCCCGCACGCGGCCACCAGGCTGATGGCGATCACGGCGTAGAACGCTAGAGGCGCCGGAGATCGCCAATCCAGCGATATGCGCCTACTGATATACCTCGCGCTCTTTTGAGACCTCACGCTCTTTTGGGATCTCACGCGTGTCTCACCTGCAATTCGGGGGGAGCCGACCGACGCCAGATGGGGAGCAGCTCGTCGATCAGGGATTCGGTCTGCGGGGCCATGCCCCCGCCGTACGGATGGGAGGCGGCCCGGCGGTGCAACGCGTCGACGACGGCCCGCAGCCGGTTGACGTCACCGCTCGCATGCGTGGCGCGGAGCAGGTCACGCCACAGGGACTCGTCGTCGCCCGCCAGCAGCAGCCCCGCCCTTGCCGCCGCGACCCCGGCCTCCGCGTTGCCCTGCGACAGCCGTATCTCGCACAGCCGATGCGCCGCGTCGGCGACCAACGCGGTGATGTCGAATTCGAGGGAGTCGGCGGCAAGCCACGCGTAACGGTTGTCCGGACGGCCGTTGAGCAGCGGCCCACGGACCAGCCCCAGCGCGTGTTCCAGAGAGTCGGCGTCGCCACGGGCGACCAGCGCCTGGAAGGCCTCCCAGTCGGTGCGGACCTCCCACCCCAGCCGGAGCCGGCCCGACTCGTCGAGGCGCAGGTTGTGCACGCCTCGGCTGTCGAAGCCCAGCCAGTCGGCGACACGGGCGATGGTCGCGTCGCGGACCACGGACTGCACGCCGCGCGGCCACAGAATCCCGCCGAGAACCACCGGATGTACGCCCTCGCGGTGCGTGGCCAGATAGACGACCAGCTCGTGCGCGATCTCGGCGCGCCCCTCCTCGAGCGGGTTGACCGGGGATATCTCGACGGGGCCGAGAATGCGCACCTCGATGCGCACCGGGTCGTCCTCGTAGACGGGCGCCGACAGCGGCACGGACAGCGGCTCCCCGTCGGTCCGGTGGGCCGTCCGGAACAGGTCGACGACCGCGTCATAGTGGCGGCGCGGCAGCAGCTGAGCGGTCACGTCGAAGCCGAGCGCGTCGAGCCGGGCCCGGCCGTCGTCGGTCAGCTCCCACGTCCAGGTGGCGTGCGGCAGATCACCGGCGATCACGAACCCGGCCGGGATCCGCCGGCCCTTGGCCAGCAGGGCGAGCCTGCGTGCTTCGTCGCGGTCGGGGCGGATCGCGGACAACAGATAGTGCGGCGGGTGGGCGGGATCGTCCGCGCGACCGTGCACCCGTCCGGTCAGCACGTCGCCATCCGCTTCGTACGCCTCGAAGGCCGGCAACGCCTCGGCCAGGCTCCCCGCCACCCGGATCCGATCCGGCGCGAGCATGACCAGCTCCTCGCCGAACCCGACCAGCGTGATCAGCATGCGGTCGGACCAGCGATTGGTGGCCAGTTCGACGGCGAGCGCCGCCAGGGCGGCCGTGGTCTGATTGCCCGTCATCGCGATCACGCCCTGGGCCGCCTCCAGGTCGATCAGGACACGGCCGCTGTCCGTGGTGCCGAGCGACACCAGCCCCGGATAGGGCGCGGGCACGTCGGCTGCCGCCTGCTCGTCGAGCCGCCGGCCTTCATGGGCCGGCAAACGCCAGATCTGCCCCTGATCGGCCGCGATCCACGGCTCAGGCGCATATCGGTCGGTGGGATGGATCCAGAGGTCGAGCCCGTGCTTGGACAAATGCACGGCGTACACCGTCGGAGGCCGCCGATCCTCCTCCGCCAGCAACCGGCCGAGCATCCGCAACGCGGTGTCCAGCAACCGGCTGCCCGGTGCGTCCGACCCCAGCCGCAGCGCCACCTCCGCACTGGCCGCATCCCCCCGCGGCCGCGGCACCCGCTGTCCGAACGCCCGCCGCCAAAGCTGCTCTCTACGCCGCCGCCCCAGCACGACCAGCACCCCGGCAGCCGCCAGCGAGACCCCGGCCAAGTAATCGACCAAATCCAACCCACCCGCGTCGACCGCGTCTATCGCACCCCCCGCGTTCTCCCGCCCCACCCCAGTGCCAGCACCCCGCCCACGGTCCTGCCCCACCCCAGCGCCAACGTCCCGCCCGCGGTCTTGCCCCACCTCAGCGCCAACGCCCCGGCCGCCCTGAGTCCCGTCATGGCCACCGCCCTCGCGCCCACCTTCACGCCCACGGTCCTGCCCCACGCCGGTGCCGACGTCCCGCCCGCGGTCGTGGGCCACCCCAGTGCCTGCGTCCCGCCCGCCCTGACGACCACCTTCATGAGCGCCCGCCCCGGCACCCGACCCCGCCTTTCCACCCGCGCGCTCATCGACCGCCCCGGCCCCGACGCGCCCATCCACATCAGCACCGGAACGTCCATCCAGCCCCGCCCCAGCACTCGCGCCGACGCGGCCCGGCGCCTCCGCTCCCTTGTGAAGGCCGGACCCCTCCACCACACCCGGGCGTGGATTCACGGTCGGATCGGCCGTCGGATCGGCCGTGGGTTCGGCAGTGGGGTTGGAAGTGGGATCCGCCGAGCGATGATCCGACGGGCGGTCGGGAAGCGCGGGCTCCGGCAGCTGGACCTTCGGCTTCCTGGTCTCGGACGAGCCGCGATGGTCGGCCGAACGGCTGCGGTCGGGATGAGAGCCGCCCGACGAACGGTGGTCGGGAGACTCCTGTGGCAACAGAGCCTTGTCAGGGGCCGAGCCGATGAAGCCCGTGTGGCCGTCCGACTCACTGGGCGGAGCGGGATGCTCCGCCAGCGAGGTATGGCGACTCTCATCGCTCGGGACGACATGCACATTGCGGGCGTCGTCCGGCATGTCGAGCACCCAGCCCGGCCGGATCAGATCCGCCATACGCAACCGGCTGCCGTCCGGCTGCTCCTTGTGCTGGTTCAGGTGATAGATCTCGTGGTACCTACGGCCGTCACCCAGACACTTCTCGGCGATCTCCCACAGGCTTTCGTGGTGGCGGCCGTGCGGAGGCTGGACGACGTAGACCTTCTTGACCTCGCGTACCTGCATCGGAGGCCGATCCGCATCCGAGCTCACGGCCGCGCTGAGCGCCGTCGTCTGCGGTGCGATGACGGGCGGCGGCGCGGCCATCCGGACCATGGGTATGGCCGTGGCGGTCGCGGTGAACAGCAGCAAGACAGCCGAGACCAGCCGGTTGGCGAGGGCCTGCGACCCTCCGGACAGCGGAACTCTGGCGGGCATGCCGATGCGCCGCAGCCCGGCGTACACCTCGACGATCACGCACAGCAGCAGCTGCAGCCACGCCAGCCAGACGAGCACGATGAGGACCGACACCACGGTTTCGGGCCCCACCTGGCTGGTGAAGAGATCCGGATCGAGCAGTTCGCCCGGGACCGGCGGCCCGGCCAAGCGGATCAGCGCGTACGGCACTCCGCCCACGAGCCCGACCAGCGCGAGCAACGCGGCGAAACCAGCCAGAACCGTCCCCAACCTCCGCCGGGACCGAATGCGCACCGGCCGCCGCGGACCACGCGACCCCGACCCTTGGCCGAGCGGCCCTCCCTGTCCAAACGGCCGCTGCTCAAACGGCCGCTGCCCAACCGGCCCCCGCTGCCCAACCGGCCCTCGCTGCCCGGAAGCCCGCTGTCCAGGCGGCCCTCCCTGCCCGGAAGCCTGGCCTTGCCCGGAAGACTGGCCTTGTCTGGGCTCACGGCCGGACCGCCCTCGCCCACCTGCCGTTTCCTCCCCGGACTCACGCCCAGACCAACCCTGGCCGACCGGGCCTCGGTCGCCGGGCACGTGGCCGGGCGGTCTCCGCACAGGCCACTCACTGCTCGGTTGCCCTGATGGCGGCTCAGGACGGGTGAATCGCTGCTCGGCCATCGGCCTGCCCGGCGTGATCCCTGCAGCCCCTCCGCGCTCATTCGCCGAGGCATCAGACCTGCCGTCCTCCGGCGCCATCGGCCCACGGCCGTTCCCTGCGCGATCTCCATGCCCTCCCTCGACGCGCCCATAAGCCGGTGCGCGCTCGTCGGCCCCGCCAGGGGCTGGACGCGCCGCGCCGCGAGGCCTTCCGGCAACGCCCGAAGCGCCGGGAGCAGGCCAGACCGGCGTATCCTCAGGGCCTGGCAAGAGGTGCTTCGGTGTGCCGGAAGAACCGGCGGGGGGCTTGCGGGCCAACGTGATCACCCCTCCCCGAGCGTGGACGATTTCAGCGTGTCCGCCATCGCGGTTGCGGGCCAGCGACCCGTCACATTCGGCATCACCCGTCCCCCTGATCGGGGCCCGCCGTCGCGGATGCCACCATCTCGCCGTCGCTGAACCCGAGCGCGGACAGGAAGAACGGCTGCCACGAAACGCTCACCTGGACCGTGACCTGATCGATCCCGCGGAGCGTGCATTCGACCATTCGCACGCCATCCGACTGGTTTGCGGTCACGACCTCCTGAGCGCGAGGGCAGGACACGTTGTCACCAAGGAGCTGGATCCGGCCCGTCGAGCGCAGCGTCTCGACGTCGATCTGGTCGGCCGCGGCACGGGCGCCCTGCTCGGCGATGTCGGCGGCGCGCAGCCGCGCGTTGATCGCCGCCCCTCCGTCGACCAGGAGTCCGGCCAGCAGGAACACCGCCACCGAGAAGATGACGACGAACACCGACATCGAGCCGCGGTCGTTCACTCGACCCTCCTGAACTGCTCCAGGGGGACGACCGAGCTGCCTTCCATCTGCCGTGCCGTGCCGAACCCGAGAAAGTCGAGGTCGAGCTCGCACGTGACGCTGGCACGCACGACCCCGCCCTCGCGCCAATCAGTGCCGGACATGCTGACCTGCGGCGGGCACTCCTCGCCCAGCGCCGCTCGAGCGGCGTCCCGGGCGGCGGCCTCCGCCCCGGAGAGCGTGCGCTGCACGGAGGCGGCGCGCGCGGCGTCGCGGGCCGCGCCGTTCACCTCGCCCTGTGCCTCGACGACCCGGCCGGCCCCGACCAAGAACATCAGGAACAGCAGGAACACCGGCGCGAGCATGACGGCCTCCACCGTCATCGACCCCCGCGCCCCGGCCGCATGACCCGTCCCGGCAACATGACCTCGGACGCGCGCAGCCTCACGTCCAACCCCAACGAGGCGGCCTCGAACCCGCACGGCACGATGCCCAAGCCCACGCACACGGAGACCCATGCCACGCAGCTGGAGACCCCGGCGGCGCACCCCGATGGGCGCAGCGCAGCCGCCGACCACGCGTCCCGCAGACGCGAGGCCATGACGGATCGCCGCGCCGATGAAGATGAAGGGGCCGCGGTTGGTCATTGGCAGCCCTCCGTGCCGTCGTCGGGGCGGAAGCATTCGACCGGGCCGCCGAAGTGGGCGGTGATCGTGAAGGTCAGCTCGGGGAGGAGGGGCACGACCTGTACGGCGGAGCCGGTCACGTCGACACCGCGCTGGTCACCCTTCTCCCATGCGGTCGCCTTGGCGTTCTTGAGCAGCTCAGGGCCGATGGCCTGGACGATCTGCTCGGCCTTCGCCTCGGCGGCGTCCTGCCAACCGCTGTCGGCCGGTGCGGCACGCGCCACGCGGGCGCCCTCGCGCGCGGCCGCATCGGCGACCTGCCGTCCGTGGAACCAGAGCGCCACCTGAACCACCAGCAGGACCACGGCAAGAATGACGGGCATGAGCATGGCGAGCTCGATGACCGTCGCTCCACGGTCCTTGCGGGCGCTCACGGGGTCACTGACCCCCGCTGAACGTGCCACTGCCGTCGCCGCCGCCCCCACCGCCGCTGCCGCCGAACTTCGACGTGATGTCCGCTTCCTTGCCCTCGACCACCGTCTTGATCAGGGTGGCCAGACCTAAAGCGACCCCCGCGATGATCGCCGTGATGAGGACCCACTCGACGGCGGAGGCGCCGAGTGAGGGGGCGTTACGGGCACGGTCGATGCGCACATGCAGCATCGCCATCAAATAAGTGATCATCTATGACCCCAACATCTTCATCGCAGCCGGAAAACTCAGAAAGATCACGAAGCCGGCGCACAGCAGGAGCTGCGCGACGAGCATGGATTGGGAGCGCTCGCCCGCTTTGCCCTCGACCTCGGCCAGCTCGCGGCGGCGCAGGGTGGCCGCGCGGGCGGTCAGTGAGCTGCGGACCTTCGCCCCGTCGTCGGCGACCAGGCCGAGGGCGGCCGACAGGTCGCGTAACTCGTCCACGTTGATCTCGTCGCCGAGTTGGCCGAGCGCCTGCCATGGCGTGATCCCGACGATCCGGGCGTTGGCCAAGGCCTCGCGGATGCGCTCCATGGCCCAGTTGGCAGAGGCTCCGGAGCCGTTCTGCCCTGACGGGCCGCCCACGGAGACCGCCATCATCAGCGCCTCAGGCACGCCTCGGCCTCCGGCCAGGTTCATGGCGACGAGATCGAGGAAGGCTCCGACGGCGTGCCGGAAGTCGCGACGCCGTACGGCCGCGTCGCGGCGGACCTGGGCGTCGGGCAGGAAGAAGAACACCGCCGCGATGAGCAGCGCCAGCCAGAATGGCAACTGCAACGAGAGCCCCCAGCCCATCAACGCCACCCAGGCGACGATGAGCGGGAAGGCGAGCAGCCCCGACACGGCCAGCAACACCTTCGTCGACAGGAACCCCTCGAACGACTTGCCGAGCAGCGTCAGGTCGGCCCTGATCGATCGCACCTCCCAGCCGCGGCTGGAGTAGAACCTGGCCATCCGTACGCCGAGGGCCTTGCGGAAGTGGCTGACGCTCTCGTCGGCGGAGACGATCGGCGCCCGCGGCGCATCCTCTCCTGCACGGGCCGCGTCGATGGCGCTGAGCTGGGCCGTCAATCCCGGCCGAGGCGGGAAGACGGCCCTGAAGAGCAGGAACAGGCCCAGCCCCAGGACGGCGCCGGCCAGAACACCCGTGTTCATGATCCTCCCCTGAGCAGCCTGGCGGGCTTGTCGAAGCGGGCGAGCCTGCGCATCCACGCGAAACCGGCCCCGAACAGCCCTGCGACGACGACCAGCACCGCCTGGCCGAGGACCGAGGTGTATTCGGCCACGTACGAGCGGTTGAAGACGACCAGCAGGCCGGCGAAGACGAGCGCCGTAATGACGACGATCTGGACGCTGCGCCGCGTGGACCGGCGCTCGGCCTCGACCCTGCGCCGCATGTCGAGCTCTTCGCGGGCGGCCAGGGCAAGTGCCGACAGAACATCCCGCAGGCCAGGACCACGCAGTCGTGCGTTGAGAATGAGCGCCGCGACCACGAGGTCGGCGGACGGGTCGTCGAGGTCGTCGGCGAAGATGCGCAGCGCGTCAGGCAGCGGCATGCGCGTGTGCAACCTGTCGACCATGGCCCGCAGATGAGGCTGCAGGGTCGTCGAGGACGCCCGGATCGACACCGGGATGGCCTGCTCCAGGCCGGAGGCCCCGGCGATCGTGTCGCGCAAGGACTCGGTCCATGCGGCCAGCGCCTCGAGGCGCCGCATCGCGGCCCGTTCTTCGGCCGCGCCACCGGTCAGGCCCCGCCATGCGATGACCAGGAGCACCGACCCGACGGCGACGACCGGCCAGCTCGTGAGCGCGAGCACGACGACTCCGACGACCACGGCCACACCCGTGCGCGTCGACAGGGAACGCAACAGTTCTCTGCGGCGCGGCCCGTCGTCTGGGGTGGCCGGGCGGGGCGGCAGGCCGTACAGGCTGAGGAAGAACAGGAACAACCCACCGCCCATGAGGGCGCCGGTCAGCAATGCCAGCGGGTCGAACGGAACGATCATGACCAGGCCCCCTCATATCCGAAGGCGGCCAGCTCCTCGAGGCAGGCGATCGGGGCGTGCGGCACGAGGCCCATGCTGGACATCGCGAACACCTCGGACGACAGCACCCGCCCATCGACTCCAGCGACCTCGCGCACAGAGGAGACGTAGCGCCGCAGGGTGCCACCACGGTTGTAGTCGTTGCGCTTCTCGATGAAGACCACGAAGTCGATGGCGCCCGCGATCAGCATGTGCGTCGCCTCGACGGGGAGGCGCTCGGTGGCCTGCAGCGCGTACGTGGCGATGCGGTTGAACACTTCCATCGACGAGTTGGCGTGGATGGTCGACAGCGAGCCGTCGTTGCCCTGGGTCATCGCGTTGAGCATGGTGACGATCTCGTCGCCGAGGACCTCGCCGACGATGACGCGCGACGGGTTCATCCGCAGTGAGCGGCGGACCAGCTCGGCCATGGTGATCTCGCCCTGGCCCTCGGAGTTGGGCAGGCGCTGCTCGAACGCGACGACGTTGGGGTGCAGCTCGGGGAACTGGTCGAGGCCGAGCTCCAGCGCTCGCTCGACCGTGATGAGGCGCTCGTTGACGGGGATCTCGTTGGCCAGCGCCCGTAGCAGCGTCGTCTTTCCAGCGTTGGTGGAGCCGGCGATCATGATGTTCTTGCGGGCGCCGACGGCGGCGGACAGGAAACGCCCCACGTCCGCGGTGAGGGTGCCGTTTCCGATGAGATCGCTGAGGAAGACCTTGCCGAGACGGGCGCGGCGGATCGAGACGGCGGGCCGTAGGGTGACGTCCATGACGGCCGACAGCCGGGAGCCGTCGGGAAGCCGCAGGTCGAGCTGGGGGTTGGCGGTGTCGAAGGGCCGGGACGACAGGCCGCTGTAGGCCGCGAGGATCTGGATGAGCTCGACGAGCTCGTCGTCGGACTCGGCGACCGGATCCCGCATCAGCTCCTGGCCATCGGCGTAGCCGACGAAGACCCGGTCACAGCCGTTGATGTCGATGTTCTCGACCTCGGGGTCGTCGAGGAGCGGCTGCAGCCGCCCGACACCGAACAGCGCCGCGTGCGTGCCCGCCGCGAGCGCCTCTTCCTCCTCGGCCGTGGGCGGAGTGCGGCCCGCGCCGATCTCGCCCCGCGCGAACTCCTCCAGCACCTGGGCGATCAGCGCACGCGCGAACTGCCGCTCGTCCTCGCCGCTCATCGACGGCACGCCGCTGGCCTGGTCGAGCCGCCGCTGGCGGGCCAGCCGGTCGCCGACCTCCTGCCGGAACCGCTTCACCAGCCCGTGGTCAGTGCTCATGCGCGCGCTCCTGCAGCCGTGCCGACAGCCGTACGGCAAGCTCGCGGGCCGTACGGATGAGCGGGCTACGGTCGAGCCCGCCGCCCCAGCGGCCGCGCAGCAGCTCCGCGCCTTTCGGGTCGAAGGCGAGGCCGCCGACGAACGCGATGTCCCACCCGGAGACGATCCGGCGCACCTCGTCGATCGACGTCCGGTAGGCCCGGGGATCGGCGATCACCACCAGCCCGACCTGTCGTCTGATCAGCGTGAGCCGCTCTCGGAGGTGTGCGACGTGGTCCAGGCTGGGCCTGGTGAACAGGATGATCTGGTCGGCCTCGGCCAGCAGATCGTTCAGCTCGGGGTGGGCGCCTAGCCGGCCGCAGTCGGCGAGCACGTCGGCGTGCGAGAGCATGGCCAGAGCCCGGCCGAGCGGCCCCCACATCCAGGTCAGCCCGGACGCCTGCTCCCCGTTGGTCAGCCCGGCGAGGACGTCGAGGCCGCCGACGAGCCGCTGCGTGTGCTCGTAGATCTGGTCGGGATGCAGCCCGCGCCTGGCCACCGCGCCGAGGCTGAGCAGTCCGCGGGACGGGCTGAGCGTGCCGTCGGCGCCGGGCAGCCGGTAGGCGAGGTCGCCGCCTGACGGATCGCACTCGGCCAGCAGCACCGGCCGGGGCCACACGGCTCCAAGCGCGGTGGCGGCCGTGGTCACCCCAGGCGCCCCCTTGTCGGCGGCGAGGACGATGAGCGCCACGTCAGCTCTCTCCGGGCAAGATCGCGAGAGCGACCTCGCCGGTCGAGGCGTACGCGGCGATGGTGGGCGACAGGGCCGCGTCAACGACGATCGTCACGAGGCCGCTGCCTGGACGATCTGGAGAGCCGACGCTGTGCACCCGCGCGCTGGACGCGAGCACGCGTTGCTGGACGGCGCCCGTCCCCCGGCCGGCGCCGGGCACGTAGATGACCTGCACGACGTCACCTTTGGTGAGCGCGGCCGGTGCCTGGCCCGCCTTGAGGGCGAGCCCGACCAGGGCCTTGCCGGGGCCGAGCTCTTCGCTGGACGACGTCGTCATGCCTTCGGTGAGCAGCGTGCCCGGAAGCAGCGTCACCGCGGCGAACGTCTTGGCGACCTGGTCTCTGTAGCGCCAGGCCACATAGTCGATGCCGGAGTCGGCGATCTGCACTTCCTGCAGCGCCTCCGCGGGAATCGCCTGGCCCGCGCCGATCTGCTGGGTGATCCTGATCGCCGAGACCCGGTCACCGCTTCTCATGATCAGCAATGTCGTGGCCAGCGCGCCGCCGAGGATGAGCAGAACGGCCAGCGCCGCGAGCGCGGGCCTGCGCTCACGCGGCGGCACGGGAAGCTTCCGTGACGCGGGACCCGACAGGCTGTTCCTGTTCAGGTCGTGAGGGCCCGTCTGCGTACGGCTCTCGCCGGCGGGCCTGTCGCTGATCCTCATGGGCGGGGGACTCCCAGAAATGATCGTGCCCTTTGATGGGGCCACTTAAATGGGCGGCTTGGATTCCCGAAATTCTTGCTCATTATGCCGAGCACCCACGGCCACGCTGGCCGAATGTGGATAACCATGCTCATCCGTTAAGGCTCGACCGGCCCGTCGAAGTTTTCCCCATACCCATTTGTTAGGGCGGCTTCTCGGGGTCGAAATATCGTGATAAATGGAATTCAATTAATTCACTGGAGTCACAGGCGCCCCACGACCGTGAGCAAGCGGTGACGGGGCGTCGACGGCGAACGACGAGGCCACGAACCCACAGAGTTATCCACAGGCAGCGAGCGGGATGTGAGCGCGACTCGGCCCAAAGGAAGGGTTCTTTGCCACGTCATGGCACAACTGCCCACCCGCGCGGCAGGACCGTATCCCATCCCGGCGAGTTATCCACAGGGATATCCACCGGCAGGCTCAGTCATCCACACGATGAGCGCCACACAGCCCTCAACTGAAACGGCCGTCCACAGGATGCCCACCGGTTCGTCCACAGCCCTACCGATTCAGCAAGACTCGTGGAGGCCGAGAGGAGGGAGAGCTACGGTGACTGCCCGCAGGCCGCGCCCTTTTGGAGACTGCCCCATGCGGATCATGCTGACCGTGATCAACCGACACGGCACTTCTGAGGCCTTCCGCGACGTGGTGGTGGAGGGTGACGAGACGAGCACAGTGGCCGGGCTGGCCGCCGCCCTGACCGGGGGCGGACGGCCGAGCAACGTGGTCCGGCTGGCCCGGGCCCGCGCGCCATATGGGCTCGACGGCGCCGACGGCGGCTCGGTCAGAGCGCCCGAGCCCGAGACCACGCTGTGGCTGGACGGGCGGCCGCTCGATCCCGATGTCCAGCTGTTCGGCATGCTGCGCGACGGCGACCGGATCGCGCTCGACCCCGAGTCCGCCCACGTCACGCTGGCCGACGAGCCCGACGGCCTGATCGAGTTGCGCGTGGTCGGCGGCCCGGACGCCGGCGCGGTTCATCGCCTCGCGCTCGGCGCGCACACGCTCGGGTCCGACCCGGCCTGCACCGTCGCCGTCCGCGATCCGAATCTCCCGCCCGTGGCCGCCACGATTCGCCTCACCCCGAGCGGCGTGACCGTCTCCCCCGCATCGGCCAATGGCCGTGCCCGGCACACACCCGTCCCCCGGGGGAAGCCCGCCCGGTCGCGCTACTCGAAGACGCGCGGCTCAGGGAATGGCGACCGGCCCAGAGGCGACGCCGACCGTCAGCTCGATGACGACCAGCGCGCCGGCTTCGAGGATGCGGCAGACCATCTCGGTGCGAACGGCGCCGACCTGCAGGCCGCGCATGACGGCCACGGCACCAGTGGCTGGGCTGACGCGGACGCGCGGTCGGCCGGCCCGCCCCCCGGAGCCCGCATGACGCTGGCGGGCGAGCCCGTGGACGAAGGGCGCGATTGGACGGAGGGGGCTCTGCTGACCGCCGGGCGTTCGGCCTTCACCGTGGGCATGGTCGAGCCGCCTGACGCGCATCTCGACGCTCTCCCCGATGGCGGTCTGGCCTACAACCGGCCGCCGCGCCTGCGGCCACCCGAGCGGCAGCGGCGTCTGGAGGTGCCCGTCGAGCCCAAGCGGTCCGACGGGATGCGCCTGCAGCTACTGGCCGCGCTGCTGCCCGCGCTGTTCGGCATCGTCCTCGCGCGGGTCACCGGCCAGTGGTATTTCCTGCTCATCGCCCTCATGACCCCGCTGATCATGATCGGCCAATGGGTGGGCGACCGTAGACATGGGCGCAAGAAATACCGCCAGGCCGCCAAGGCGTACAAGGAGCGCCTCGCCGCCTTCGAGACCCGGCTCGCGAAGGCTCGCGCCGACGACGAGATCGCCCGGCGACAGGCCGCGCCCGATCCCGCCGCGGTCCTGCTGACCGCGACAGGTCCTCGGCGGAGGCTGTGGGAGCGGCGCACCCACGATGACGACGCGCTACGGCTCCGCATCGGCCTCGCCGACCTTCGTGCCGACCTCGACCTGGAGCATGAGCGCGGGGCACCTGCGGAAAGCGCGCCGCCCGAGCCGCCGCTGGCCAGGAACGTTCCCGTGGCGCTCGCGATGCGACGGCTCGGCGTGGCCGGCCTTACCGGCCCCCGGCATGTGGCACTGGGCTGCGCCCGCTGGGTGGTCGCCCAGGCCGCCACCCTCCACAGCCCACGTGACCTGGCCATCGTCGTGTTGTCGGCCAACCCTGATGGGGCGGAGGGGTGGGATTGGGTGCGTTGGCTCCCGCACGCCTCTCCCCGGCGTGTGCGGGCCGACAGCGCGGCCCTGGTGGGAGCCGACCCTGACGCGGCCGCGCATCGGGTCGCCGAGTTGGTGGCCTTGATCACCGAACGGCAAGAGGCGGCGCCCATGTTCGGCGGCAAGCTCGGCGCCGGCCCCTCCGGGTGGGACGACCTCGGCAAGGCGTCATCCCAGCCCGCTTCCGGCGGCGGGGAGCCAGTCTTCGCCAGCTACGACGAGCGTCCTTACGACGTGCTGGTGATCCTCGACGGCGCCCAGGTGCTGCGCACCCTGCCGGGCATGCCGCAGGTCCTCCGCCAAGGCCCTCGCACAGGTGTCTACACGCTCGCGATCGACGACGACCAGCGCCTGCTGCCCGAAGAGTGCGCCACCGTCGTCTCCTGTTCTCCCGACGGTTCCGTACGGCTCCGCGGCGGCGGGCTGGACGCGCTTGGGGTGATCCGCGGCGATCAGGTGTCCACCTCCTGGGCCGACCGGCTCGGCCGGGCCTTGGCGCCGCTCCGCGACGTGAGCCGCGAGGATCCCGCCTCCGCCCTCCCGGACGCCGTCCGCCTGCTCGACCTCATCGAGTTGCCGAGCGGCGCAGACTTCCAATGGGGCCGATCCACGAAGGCCGTCATCGGTGTCGGCCCCGACGGCCCCTACTCGGTGGATCTCAGCGCCGACGGCCCGCACGCTCTTGTCGCTGGCACGACCGGCGCGGGCAAATCGGAGCTGCTGCAGACCCTGATCTGTTCGCTGGCCGTGGTCAACCGTCCCGACGAGATGACGTTCGTGCTGATCGACTACAAGGGCGGCGCCGCGTTCAAGGAGTGCGTACGGCTCCCGCACACGGTCGGCATGGTCAGCGACCTCGACGGCCACCTCACGCAACGGGCGCTGGCGTCACTCGCCGCCGAACTCCGGCGGCGCGAGCGACTGCTGCTCGACGTAGGGGCCAAGGACATCGACGACTACCAGCGCGCAAGGGCCTCGACGTGGGTCCTGGGAGCCGGCGGCGTGACCCGGTCCGACGCAGCGCTGCCTCCACTTCCACGGCTCGTGCTGATCATCGACGAGTTCGCCGCGCTGGTCGCCGAACTGCCCGACTTCGTCGACGGGCTGGTCGACGTGGCCCGGCGGGGCCGTTCGCTCGGCATTCATCTGATCCTCGCCACGCAGCGTCCCGGCGGCGTCGTCACGGCCGACATCCAGGCCAACACCTCGTTGCGGATCGCCCTCCGCGTGACCGATGCCCGCGAATCGGCCGACGTCATCGACGGCCCTGAGGCGGCGCTCATCTCCCAGTCCACACCCGGCCGGTGTGTCATCCGTTCCGGCTCTGGGCCGGCGACAGCCGTACAGGCCGCTAGGGTCGGTGGGCGCACGCCCGCGCCAGGGACCGGCGGCGCGATCCGGGTCACCGACCTCCCGTGGCAGGCGCTCGGCCATCCGGTCCGGTCGACGGACGCCGTCGACACGGCCGACACCGACCTCGCCCTGCTCGTCGATCGGCTGCGAGAGGCGGCCCGCGACATACCGTCTCAGCCCAGCCCGTGGCTGCCGCCTCTTGCCGACCTGATCGAGCTCGCCGACGCCGTAGCCCTCCTGCCCGCGGCGACCCCGCCCGTCCGAGAAAAGTCCCATGCCGTCTCCGAGCTCGGCTCCTCCGCGCGCTCCGGACCCCGCCACGCCGCCAAGCCGGTCGTAAGGGGTGCGCAGCCTAATCGCGACAGCGCCGGCAGCGAATGGGACGGCGAGGTCCCGCCCATCCCATTCGGCGTGACCGACGTCCCGTGGGAGCAGACGCAGCGAGCTCTCGTCCTCGACGTACGGCATGGCGGACATCTGCTGGTCGCCGGAGCGGCACGCAGCGGCCGTTCGACCGTGCTCCGGACGCTGGCCGGGTCCATCGCGACCCATGCCTCAGCGGATGACGTCCACATTCACGCCATCGACTGCGGATCCGGCTCGCTGCTGCCGTTGATGGCCCTTCCGCACTGCGGCGCCGTCGTCACCCGCGACCAACTCGACCGCGTCGATCGGCTGCTCGCCCGGCTCCGGGGCGAGGTCGGTCGGCGGCAGCAACTGCTGGCCGAAGCCGGCTACGCCTCACTGGCAGAAGCACGAACATCGGGGCTGCGGCTGCCGTGGCTGATCCTGCTGCTGGATCGGTGGGAGGGGTACGTCGCGGCGTTCGAGAACTACGACTACGGGCGGCTGCTCGACGCCTTCCTGCAGCTGCTGCGCGAGGGTCCCGCGGTGGGGCTCCGGGCAGTGGTCACAGCAGATCGCTCGGGCCTGCTCGGCCAGATCTCCACGGTCTTCGAAGACCGGCTGATTCTGCGGCTCGCCGACTCCGGCGACTACGGCCTGGCCGGGTTGCCGACGAAGAGCCTGCCGTCGGCGATTGCGCCTGGCCGGGCAATGGCCCCCGCCGAGCAGGGCATCGTCGAAAGCCAGATCGCTCTGCTCACCCCGGATCCAGCCGGGCCCGCGCAGGTAGCGGAGTTGCAGGCGCTCGCCCGCATCGCGCCTCCGCCAGAGGAGCATCGCCCGCTTCGCGTAGACGCGCTGCCCACCCGGATTTCGGCAGACCAGGCGATGGAGCTCGACCCGGCATTCGACCCTCCCTCACCGCTGTGGGCCCTCATCGGCGCCGGCGGCGACGCACTCGCTCCCCTCGGTCTTGACCTGCTAGCCCAGGGCCCAGCCGCCGTCATCGCCGGACCAGCCCGCTCCGGACGCTCGTCATGCCTGCTCACGGCCGCCCGATCGCTCCTCCAGCGGGGCACCCCGGTCCTCATCGTGACCCCACGCCGCAGCCCGCTCCGTGACCTCGCCGGTTCGCCCGGCGTCCTTGCCGTCCTGGACGGAAACGCTCGCTCAGTGGCGGGCGGCAGCGGCGACGACTTCGGTGGCCTGCCCGGCGCGAAGGATCCGCTCGCCCTGGTGATCGGCTACGAGCGCTACGTCGTGATCGTCGACGACGCCGAGCTCCTGTCGCCGGAGTCGATGCTCGGCCTGGCTGTGGAAGAAATGCTCCGCGGCGCCCGAGACGGCGAGCACGGCCTCATCATCGCCGGCACCACCGGCGACCTGACCACCGCCTACCGCGGCTTCACCGCCGAGGCCCGCAAGGCCCGCACCGGCGTCCTGCTGTCCGTCCAAAGCCCCGCCGATGGCGACCTGTTCAACGTACGGCTCCCGCGCGGCGCCGTAGGCGGCCCTCCCGGCCGCGGCCTCCTCATCATCTCCGGCACGGTCACCCCCCTCCAAGCCGCCATCCCCACCTAATCCCTGCCAGCTCCACCCATGTGGATCCTTGCCAGCTCCACCCATCATCCTTGCCAGCTCCACCCATCTGGTCGCTCGCTTGTTCTCCGCTGCTGCTGTTCTCCGCTGCTGCCCACGGCCTCCGATCGTTCCTGCGTGGCCAACGGCGCCGAGGGGCTCGTCCCTGCGCCCAACCGGCCGCGCTTCTGCTTCGCAGGGATGTCGACGGCGGACCGGAACTGGACCAGTTCCGAACTGACAGCGACGTGTGTGTGGTGTGGTGCCTGCCGCTGCGCCCGTTTATAGCCACAGCGAAAGAGGGCGGCGCGCATCTTCAAGGCGCACTTCACGGCGCGCGTGTTCACGGCGCACATCCTTCACGGCTCGCGTGCTCACGGCGCTCATGTTCACGGCGCTCATGTTCACGGCGCTCATGTTCACGGCGCTCATGTTCACGGCGCTCATGTTCACGGCGCTCATGTTCACGGCGCTCATGTTCACGGCGCTCATGTTCACGGCGCGGCGTATCGAGACGCTCTGTCGTAAAGCCGTAGACCTGGCGCCGGGTGCCGTGTGTTGCAGCGCGCTGCGGTGTGCGACGGGTGCTCGAAGAGGTGCCCGCCCCGTGCTGTCGACACGTGCCCGGGCGTGCGGATCACACTTGTCGTCCGTGTGACACACGGAGAGCGTTTTGCTCGGACCCGAAAATGTGCCACAGGGACGACAAGTGTGATCGCGACCCGCCAACGACGCGATGCCCCCGACCCCCGCGCCGATCCCGAGGGTCGCGCGGGGTGCGCGGGGTGCGCGGGGGCCTTCCGCCCTCTTTCTCGCCAGCCGCCCCGCAACGGGTCTTCAGCAATCTTCCCGATATGCAGGGCGAAGGCGGCGTGGGGCCGTCGTAGCTGAGATGTCCACTGACGACCCGTTTGAGCGCGGGCATGCGAAGGGCCGGGAAGGGGCGGGGCGGGGCGGGGCGGCCAAGGCTCCCGGTGCGCCACTGGTCTGGTCAGGCTGGTCCGCATGCGACCGGAACGCCCGTTGGTCCCCGAGTGCTCGGTATGCACTCCGGTGTCAAAGGTGCGGAGGTCTGCAGGGTCCAGTAGGTTCGAGATGCTGGCAGCTCCAAGGTGCCGGGGCAGCTCCCAGGCACCGGCAGGCCCCACGTGTCGGTGGGCCCCACGTATTGGCAGGCCCAGGTGGTGCCAGGTCCCAGGTGCCGGCAGGTCCCAGGTGCCGGCACGTCGAGATGGTCGCCCCCGGGGGTCTTCGTTCAGGGGGAGGCCCGTGGGATTGGGCGGGGTGTGCGGGGCCTGGGTGGGGGTGAGTAGGCGCGGGTCAGCGGGTGGCGGACTCGATGTTGGTGCGGTAGGTGTTGATGACCCGGGACGCCTCGTTGAGTTCTTCGGACATGCGCTGGAAGGCGGCGCGGTAGCTCTGCCAGGCTTCGCGGAAGCGTTCGGCGCCGGTGCCGGTCCATACGGTGCCGACCTTGGAAGCCTCGCGGTCGAGGCTCGCCATCGTGGCGCGCACCTGGTCCGCCTGCTGGGTGAACTGGGCGGCCATGCTCTGCATCTCCGCCGGGTCGCCGCCGAGCAAACCGTTACTCATACGTCTCTCCTTCATCGAAGGTCGCCCCCGAGCGCGGGTAGGCGCCCTCAACGTAGACCTCAGCAAGCAGGCGTACTGCGGATATGCAAAGCCGCTATAACGTGGAGGTCATGCGTGATGTTGTGGTGACAGGCGGAGCGACAGGCATCGGCCGCGCGATCGCCGCGGAGTTCCGCAAATCAGGCGACCGAGTGACGATCACCGGGCGGCGCGAAGGGGTTCTGAAGGAGACGGCCCTGAGCCTCGGGGCACGCTACGTGGCCTTCGACGCGTCCGACCCGGAGGCGGTGACGCGGGTCCTGCCGCTGCTTCCGGAGAACGTGCACGTGCTGGTCAACAACGCGGGCGCCAACACCAACCTGGAGCACGACGAGCCGGGTGACCTGCGAAGCCTGGCCGAGGCGTGGCGGGCCAACCTCGATTCCAACCTTCTGTCCGCTGTGCTGGTCACGACGGCGATGCTGCCCCAGTTTGCGCGGAACGGGCGGATCATCAACCTCGGTTCGATCGCGGCCAGGGGCACGGGCTCCGGCTCGTACGGCGCGGCCAAGGCCGCGCTGGAGTCCTGGACGGCCGATCTGGCCGCCGAAGTCGGGCCTCGGGGCATCACAGCCAATGTCGTCTCGCCCGGTCTGATCCTGGATACCGAGTTCTTCAAGGGGCGCCTCGATGACGAGGGAGTACGCCGCCGGATCGAGAGCACGCGCAACGGCCGGGCGGGCTCGCCGCACGACATAGCCGCGACGGTGCGTTTCCTGGCCTCACACGAGGCGGGGCATGTCACCGGCCAGGTCATTCATGTCAACGGTGGAGCCTATCTCGGGCGCTAGGTGTCGAAGATAGCGAGAGTGAGGCCTGTGGGTCGCCTTTCGCCGGGTGGTCGGAGTTCGGGTCGGGGCTCGGGTCGTGGGTCGGGGCTCGGGTCGTGGGTCGGGGCTCGGGTCGTGGGTCGAGGTTCGGGTCGTGGGTCGGAGTTCGGGTCGTGGGTCGGAGTTCGGGTCGTGGGTCGGAGTTCGGGTCGTGGTCGGGGCTGGGGTCTGTGCTCGGGGCTCGGGCTGTGGTCGGGGCTCGGGCTGTGGTCGGGGCTCGGGCTGTGGTCGGGGCTCGGGCTGTGGTCGGGGCTGGGGTCTGTGGTCGGGGCTCGGGCTGTGGTCGGGGCTCGGGCTGTGGTCGGGGCTCGGGCTGTGGTCGGGGCTCGGGCTGTGGTCGGGGCTCGGGCTGTGGTTGGGGTTTCGGTGGTTGGGGCTTCGGTAGTTGGGGGTTCGTGGGTAGGCTCCCGGCTCGGAAGGGGCCGGGTCGTACATATATAGGTCAGGTTTCCGCAGATAGGCCGAAGCGTCGTCGAGCGATCGGCTTCTCGCCGAGAACCGGTAAGCCGGGGCTGGGTGGAAAGCCGGGCACCCGGCGGCGTACGGCGAATCAGCAACCGCTTACACTGCCCGATGTGGCTTAGGAAGGGACGACCAGCGTGCGCAAAGTGCTGATCGCCAACCGCGGCGAGATAGCGGTGCGGATCGCCCGGGCGTGCCGGGACGCGGGCCTCGACAGCGTCGCCGTGTACGCCGACCAAGACCTCGACGCGCTGCATGTGCGCGTGGCCGACGAGGCGTACGCGTTGCACGGGCAGAGCCCGGCCGACACCTACCTGGCCATCGACAAGCTGCTGGATGTGGCCAAGCGCACGGGAGCCGACGCCGTGCATCCCGGCTACGGCTTCCTGGCGGAGAACGCCGACTTCGCCGCCGCCGTGCTGGCGGCCGGGCTGACGTGGATCGGGCCGCCGCCGGCGGCGATCCAGGCGCTGGGCGACAAGGTCCAGGCCCGGCACATCGCGCAGCGCGTGGGCGCGCCGCTGGTCGCCGGCACCCCCGACCCCGTCGCCGGCGTCGACGAGGTGGTCGCCTTCGCGACGGAGCATGGGCTGCCGATCGCGATCAAAGCGGCGTTCGGCGGTGGCGGGCGCGGGTTGAAGGTGGCCCGGACGCTGGAGGAGATCCCCGACCTGTACGAGAGCGCGGTGCGCGAGGCGGTCACCGCGTTCGGGCGCGGCGAGTGCTTCGTCGAGCGCTATCTCGATCGGCCGCGCCACGTCGAGACCCAGTGTCTGGCCGACACACACGGCAACGTGGTCGTGGTCAGCACCCGCGACTGCTCGCTCCAGCGCCGCCACCAGAAGCTGGTCGAGGAGGCGCCCGCGCCGTTCCTCACCGACGACCAGGTGGCTCTGCTCTACCACAGCTCGAAGGCGATTTTGCAGGCCGCGGGCTACGTCGGCGCGGGCACCTGCGAGTTCCTGGTCGGCCAGGACGGCACGATCTCGTTCCTCGAGGTCAACACCCGGCTCCAGGTGGAACATCCGGTCAGCGAAGAGGTCTCCGGCATCGATCTCGTACGCGAGATGTTCCGGATCGCCTCCGGCGAAGCCCTGGGCTACGACGACCCGGCGCTCCGCGGGCACTCGATCGAGTTCCGGATCAACGCCGAGGACGCTGGGCGCGGTTTCCTTCCGGCGCCCGGGACGATCACGGCCATGCGCGTCCCGTCGGGTCCTGGTGTCCGTCTTGACTCCGGCTACGAGACCGGGATGACCGTGCCGCAGTCCTTCGACTCGCTCGTTGCCAAGCTGATCGTCACCGGGGCCACCCGTGAGCAGGCGCTCGAACGCTCCCGGCGCGCGCTCGCCGAGTTCGAGATCGAGGGCATGCCCACGGTCCTGCCCTTCCACCAGGCCGTCGTCGCCGACCCGGCCTTCGCCGCCGACTTCAGCGTGCACACGAGGTGGATCGAGACCGAGTTCATCAACACGATCCCGCCGTATTCCGGCCCGGCCGAGGACGCCGAGCCTGCCGAGCGTGACCGGATCACGGTCGAGGTCGGCGGCAAGCGGCTCGAGGTCGTGCTGCCCGCCGTCCTGGCCTCCCGTACGGAATCCAGGAAAGCCGCCCCCCGGCGGGCGGGCGGGGGGACCAAGAAGGCCGTGGCAAGCGGCGACGCGCTGGTCAGCCCGATGCAGGGAACGATCGTCAAGATCGTCGCATCGGACGGTGACACGGTCGCGGCCGGGGACACCATCGTCGTGCTCGAGGCGATGAAAATGGAGCAGCCACTCACCGCTCACAAGGCGGGCACGATCACCGGACTCAGCGCCGCCCCAGGTCAGACGGTCACGGCCGGGGCGACCATCTGTGAGATCAAAGACGCCTGACCGCTTGGATAGGGTAGTCGGTCATAGGAACGTTTCCGTGTCGCCATTCGTCATGAAGGGCGAGGAGGCTTAAGCCGTGACCATTACCCATCCGCTGGGCCGCGTGGGCGCCGCCGTAGCGGCGCTGTTCGTCGGCCTGCTCGCGCTATTCGCGCTTTCCCCGGCCGCCGCGCACGCAGCCGCTGCTCCCGCTCCGCCTACCCCGGCGCAGGTCGTGGCAGCGTGGAAGACGGGGAATCCGCTGTACGTCGTCGATGGCTCCGCGCTCTCCAGCAAGGAGGCGTCGGATATCAGCGACACGCTGAAGGAATATCGCAACCGCAACATCTACGCGGTGGCTCTGCCTGACGGCACCATCACCACGTCGAGCGCGGCCAGCACCTACCTGAGGTCGCTGTCCAACGCGCTCCGCGACGCCGGAAAGTCGGAGAACGTCGTAGCCGCGCTCGACGGCAAGACGCTCTTCGCGGGCTCCAACTATGTCCAGGCCGGCCGCCTCGCAAGCCTTGCCACCGGCGCCAACAAGGACGTCGTGAGCGGGATGCAGGACTTCGCCAAGCGCGTCGACCTCGCCGCGCAGCGTAACCCTGATGCCCTCAAGAACGATCCGGTCGGCGGCGGGGGCGGCGGCGCCGGTGTCCTGATCGGCATCGGAGCGGTGGCGGTCATCGGAGGTGGCGGTTTGTGGATCATCTCGCGCCGGATGAAGCGGCAGCGTGAGGCCAAGGCGGCGGCTGAACTCGCCGCCGTGAGCAAGACCGTGGAAGAGGACGTCACAAAGTTCGGTGAGGAGATCACCGCGCTCGACATGGACGTCAGGATGTTGCCGGCGGGCTCCGACACGACGGGCGACTGGCAGCGCGCGCTCGACTCCTACGAGCGGGCCAAGACCGAGCTGGACGCCGTCAAGCGGCCCGAGGATCTGCGCACCGTGACGGCCACCCTGGAAGACGGGCGTTATGCCCTTGCCTGTGTGAAGGCCCGCGTCAACAACCAGGCGGTGCCCGAGCGGCGGCCCCCGTGCTTCTTCAACCCGCAGCACGGCCCGTCCGTGCGCGACGTGCGCTGGGCCCCGCCCGGCGGCGCGGCGCGCGAGGTCCCGGCCTGCGCTATGGACGCCGAGGCCGTCGAGCGCGGCTTCGACCCGCAGATGCGCGAGGTCGTGACGGTAGGCGGCCAGCGCATGCCTTACTGGAACGCCGGCCCGGCCTACCAGCCCTACGCCTCCGGCTACTACGGCGGCTTCGGCGGCGACCTGCTGACCGGCATGCTGGTCGGCACGCTGCTCGGCAGCTCGTTCGGCGGCTGGGGTTACGGCGGCGTGGGCGGCTACGGCTCCGGCTACGACGCCGGCTACCAGCAGGGCGTCGAGTCCGGCGGAGGTGACTTCGGCGGCGGCGGAGACTGGGGCGGCGGTGGCGGCGACTTCGGCGGCGGAGGCGGTGGCGACTGGGGTGGCGGTGACTTCGGCGGCGGCGACTTCGGCGGCGGAGATTGGTAATCCGGCCCGCCCTGCGATCCGTTCTGCTGGTCAGCGGTCCATCATGAAGTGCGTTCCGCTGGTCAGTAGTCCCATCATGAAGTGCGCTCTGCTGGTCAGCGGTCCATCCTGAAATCCGTTCCGCTGGTCAGTAGTCCCATCCTGAGACCCGTTCCGCTCGTAAGCGGTTCGTTCTGAAATCCGTTCCGCCGCAAGCGGCGACCGGCCCTTTCGCCCAGGTGACCGGTCGATCCGTCTCCTTGCAGCAGAGCATCTCGAGACCCCGGTGGCACATGCCCCCGGGGTCTCGGGCATTTCAAGCGACCTGTAAGCCGACGTGTAAGCCGACGTGGGAGACTCTGGGCGTTCCCTCCAGGAGGCACCCCTTGCGTCGTTTCATCCCCCTCGTCTCCCTCGTTTCCCTCGCCCTGCTCGCCGTACTCTCCCCGGCCGCGCATGCGGCCGCGGCCGCCGCAGCGCCCTGTAAGCCCGGCAGTGGACCGAATCTCCGTGGCAAGAATTTCACCAGCGGATCTCTCCCCGCCTCACTGCGCTGCGCCGACCTGACCGGCGCGAAGCTGGACGGCGTCGACCTGACGCAGAAGGATCTGACCGGGGCGATCCTGCGGAACGCCTCGCTGACGGAGGCAGACCTGACGCAGGCCTACCTGGAGTACGCCGACCTCCGCGGCGCCGATCTCACCGAGGCCGACCTCGGCCAGTTGCGGGCCAAGCAGGCCGACCTGCGCAAGGCGATCCTGGTCGACGCGGACGCCGGCCAGGCCGAGTTCCCCCACGCCGACCTGTCGGGGGCCTTCCTGACCCGTGCCGTGCTCACCCAGGCCAACCTCACCGACGCCAAGCTGGTCGACGCCGACCTGCGCGAGGCCAACCTCACCCAGGTCAAGGCCCGCACCGCCGACTTCACCCGGGCCAAGCTCAACGGGGTCTCGGCCACCTCGGGCTCGTTCCAGCACGCCACCTTCGTCGACGCCGACCTGACGAAGGGCAAGTTCACCGTCGCCGACATGCAGGGCGCCGACCTCACGGGCGCGATCGTCGAAGGCACGTCGTTCACGATGGCCCAGGATCTCGATCTCACCGGCGTACGGGGTGAAGGGTCCGACCTGCCGACGGACGCGATCACCCATGAGGCTCGCGAACCCGGCGAAACAGGTGACCCGATCAACGTCGAGCCCGCCAGCCGGCCTGACCCCAAGCTCGGCGCGATGATCCTGGTCGTGGCCAGCGCCGTCGGGCTCGTGGCGACGCTGCTCATCTGGGGCGCGTCGGCCCGGCGGCGCAAGCGCGAGGCTGCGTACATGGCCGTCGCCCGCGCCCAGGCCGAGGAGGACGTGACCCGCTTCGGCGAGGAGATCGACACGCTCGACTTCGACATGAAGGTCAACCAGGTCAGCGGGCCCACGCACGACTGGCGGATCGCCCTCGACGCGTACGAGGCGGCAAAGCGCGCCCTTGCGGTGGCGCGGACCCGCTACGAGTTGTACGGCGTGGCGAACGCCGTGCAGCAGGGCCGCGCCGCCCTCACCCGGGTCAGGGCGCTGCGCTGACCCAGCCACGATGAACCCGGGTCAGGGCCCTGCGCTGACCCGGCAACGACGAACCGGGTCAGGGCGCTGCGCTGACCCGGCTGCGACAAACCCTGGTCAGTGCCCTGCGGTGACCGGTGCTCCGTGGCTGACGCCGAGAGCCCGGTATTCCCATCCGGCGGCGCGCCAGGCTTCGGGGTCGAGCGCGTGCCGGCCGTCGACGATTCGCCGGTGCCGGACCACCTCGGCCAGCGCCGCCGGGTCGACCTCGCGGAACTCGGCCCACTCGGTCAGCAGCACCACGACATCGGCATCCTGCGCCACGTCGAGCGCGCTGACGCCGTAGCGCAGCTCGGGGTAGGCGCGGCGGGCGTTGTCGAGCGCGGCCGGATCGTACACGCGGACGTTGGCCCCGAGCCCGTGCATGGTCCTGGCAACATCCAGGGCCGGAGCGTCGCGGATGTCGTCGGAGTTGGGCTTGAACGCCGCGCCCAGGCAGGCGATCTTCTTTCCGTCGAGCTGGCCGCCCAGCAGCTCCCTGACCAGGTCGATGGTGCGTGACCTGCGCCGCCGGTTGATCGCGTCGACCTCGCGGAGGAACGAGACCGCCTGGCCGACGCCGATCTCCTCGGCGCGGTGCGCGAAGGCGCGGATGTCCTTCGGCAGGCAGCCGCCGCCGAAGCCGAGGCCCGGCTGCAGGAACCGGCCGCCGATCCGGTCGTCGTGCGCGAGGGCCTTGGCCAGGTCGCGGACGTCGGCGCCGGTGGCCTCGCAGACCTCGGCCATCGCGTTGATGTACGAGATCTTGGTGGCGAGGAACGAGTTGGCCGCCACCTTCACCAGCTCGGCCGTCGCGAGGTCGGTCACCACAAGCGGCGTACCAAGGTCGAGGATGGGCCGGAAGGCCGCCGACAGCCGCTCACGGGCCCACTCGGAGGCGACGCCGAAGACGAGCCGGTCCGGCTGGAGCGTGTCGTCGACCGCGAAGCCCTCGCGCAGGAACTCGGGGTTCCAGGCCAGCTCCACCTCCTCCCCCGCCGGGGCGAGCGCGCGCAGGATGCCGGTCAGCCGCGCGGCCGTGCCCACCGGCACGGTCGACTTGCCGACGACCAGACAGCGCCGGGTCAAATGGGCGGCCAGCCCCTCGATGGCGGCCTCCACGTAGCTCAGGTCGCATGCGTCCGAGCCGGGCTGCTGCGGCGTGCCCACGCAGACGAAGTGCACGTCGCCGTGCTCGGCGGCCTCGGCATAGCTGGTGGTGAATCGGAGACGTCCCGATTCCAAGGCCTTGGCCAGCAGCTCGGGCAACCCGGGCTCGAAGAAGGGCACTTCGCCGGCTTGCAGGCGCTCGATCTTGCGGGCGTCCACGTCGAGGCCGACCACGTCGAAGCCCAAAGACGCCATGCATACCGCATGGGTGGCCCCTAGGTAGCCGGTCCCGATCACAGTCAGCTTCGGGGGCGCCGCCCCGCCCTCATTGTTCATGAACAACCATCTTTCTTAGTGAGCGAGCCACCTGTGACCTTGTTGTCACAGGCGATCGTGTTGCCCCCGACGGTGTCGTTGATACCAACCCCACCTGAATTCCCGAGGTCGATGATGTTGGCCCGGAAGGTGTTACCCGTCCCCCAGCCGTTCACGATCTCGTGGGTCTGGAATCCGTCCCCGTTCGTGTTGCTGCCGGTGTTGTGCTCGATCAGATAGTCGTTGCCCTTGACGTCGACCCAGGAGTCGTTGTGCTTGGAGCCGCCGAGGCCCGAGCCGTCGAAGATGTTGCCGACGATCGTGCCGCCGGTCGTCCCCTCCTTGATGTCGACCGCTTCCGCCGTGGCCTTGATGACGTTGCCGCGGACGAGGTTGCGGTCGCTGCGGTCCATCTGGCCGCCGGAGAAGGAGGCCCAGTTGCTGCGCGCGGTGCCGAGATAGACGCCTTCGCCGAACTTCTCCCGGCGCAGCCCGGTCGAGTAGACGGTGCAGTACTGGACCGTGTTGTCGGTGCTGAAGTTCCGCAGGTGAATCGCCTCGTCGCCGATGTCGTGCACGGTCAGGCCCTGGATCACGGTGTGCGTGGTCTTGTCGGCCATGACGCCTTTCTGGCTGTTGCGCACCGTGAAGCCGATCAGCCGCCAGTGGCCGACCCCGTCGAGGTGGAAGGCGTAGCCCTTCTTCACTCCCCCGCCGTCGATGATCGCCTCGGCCGGGCCGCAGACGAAGATCGGCTTGTCCTCGGTCCCGGAGATGCTCGCGACGAAGCGGCCGAAGTAGACACCCGCCTCCAGCTTGATCACCGCGCCGGGCTCGACCTGGTCGAGCGCCTTGGCGAGACCCGTGGCGTCCCGTACGGTGACCGTGGCCTCGGGGCAGTCGATCTTCCCTTCACCGGCGGGCACCGCCACACCCGGCGCCTGTCCAGCGGGGCTGAACACATCCGCCTCCTCCGGATCCTCCTCGACCTGCGACGTCTTCGGCACATCCGTGCGCGGGGCGATGTCCTCGCCCACGGAGCCCGCCTCGTCTCCGCCCTTGAACAGGCCGTGCAGCAGGACCACCACGAGCACAGTGCCCACGACTCCGGCGACCAGTCCCGCCAGGGTTCGTCCCATCGGTCAGCCCCTTCCCGACAGCTGCCGGACCGGGCGTTCCGCCATCGGCCGCTGATTCTCGTACGGATTGACGATCTTGCGGCCGATGCGCGGGCCATCACCACCCAGTGCCCGCAGAGCGGAGATCACGACCAGCGCGAGGACACCCGCCCAGATGAGGTTCATGGGTTTGGCGATCCGCTTCACCGTGGTCCAGAAGCCGGCCGTGTTCTCCCAGCCGTGCGTGTTGTTCTGGGCGACCTGCACCGTGCCGAGGGCGCGTTTGGTGTCGAGCGCGCTGCGGCCGGCGCCGCCCAGGGTGTTCCCGGTGATCTTGGTGCCGTCAGCCGCGCCGAGCAGTGAGATCGCGTGCAGCGACGCCGACTGCACGGTGTTGCCGGAGATCGTGGCGTCCGAGTCGCGCAGGTAGATCGCGGTCTGAGCGCCGTTGACGATGTTGCCGCTGATCTGGGCGCCGCGGACCTGGTCGCGGAGCGAGATGCCCTGGCTGCGCTGCCCCGAGAGGCGGTTGCCGGAGACCTGCACCTTGGTGGCGTCCTTGCTCACCACGATGCCCATCTCGCCGCCGACGACCTCGCTGGTCTGTACGGCGAGCTTGACGCCGCCCTGGATCTCCACCCCGTAGCGGGCGTTGTCGCGGGCCACGCTGCTGATCACCGAGCTGCCGCCGAAGGCGCGCAGCGACTCCCCGGACGCCGACGGGCCCTGCGCGAGCGGCAGGCCGTTCAGGGTGAAGCCGTTGCCGCCGTTGTGCTCGGCGGTCGAGCCGGTGATCGTGACGTTCTGGGTGCCGCGGGACAGCACGAAACCGTCGCCGCGGCTGCCGATCACGGTCGTGTTCTCGATCGAGGCGTTGCGGGCGAACCGGTGCAACAGCACGCCGTGCACCAGGCTGCCGGTGACGTGCACGTTGGTGATCTGGGTCTCGTTCGAGGCCGTGATGAAGACGCCGTACGCGTTGCCGTCGATCTTCGTGTCCGTGATGACCCCGGTGACGAGGTTGGCCTCGGGCAGCTGATAGACCGCCTTGGCGTGCCCGGCCCCATCCGTCACCTCGACCTGGTCATCGGAGCCGCCGCCCGGCGCGAGCGTGCCGTCGGGCATGAGCACCGCCCGCTGGGCGAGAACGGGGTTGACGGCCGGCTGCGTGGTCAGCGCCGGCCGGTCGCTGCCGGTCAGCGCGAGGCCGCCGGTCCGTCCACTCCAGAAGCCGAGATCCTGCACGATCGCGTGGCTCATCCGCAGTTCCCCGCCGACCGCGCGGATGTAGGCGCGGCCGTCGGCGACCTTGGTGTCGGCCGTTCGCGCGTGCGGATCCCAACTGGTGAACCGCACGGGATTCTGCGCCGACCCGTTGACGCGGATGCTCGCGCCGAAGCCGACGATCGACACGAACGCCCCCGGCTCGCTGCGCATCCGGATCACCAGCGGGCCGGTGGCGTTCTGCAGCACCAGCTTGGCGCCGGGGCCGAGGAAGACGTTGATGCCGAGCAGATACGACCCGTCCTTCTGCTTCTGGAACTCCTCCATTCCGAGCCGTTCCAGGTCGGCGACCCGATAGGGCTCGCGTCGCTGCGGGAGCACGAGCGTCCGGCCGTTGGCCGAGCTGGAGATGTGCGGGACGCGCGCGGCCGTCGCGGCCGGGCCACCGCGTGACACCGCCGAGGCCAGCGTGGCGCGGGTCTGCATGATCCGCAGGTCTTCCTGGTCGACCAGGGTCGACTCCTGCTGCGCGTCCGCCTGTGTCACGTCGTTGACGCCGGGCGGCGGGGGCGGGCGGTCGGTGTACGACAAGTAGGCCCACGTGCCCGCCGCGGAGAGCGCCAGCACGAACATCGTCAGAAGCCGCCGGCCACGTGGCCGCGATTCGCCGCTCATCACATGCCTCCCGTCCTGGCCGTCTGCCGGTGCCGCGAGCCGTACGCGCCGGATTGCCGGTTGTGGTGGCCCGTCATCGCGACCAGCGCGGGGTTGGGCAGCTGCATGACGGAACGCTGCTCCAGCGGCTTCTGCAGCCCGTAGGGGTGCACGATGGTGCGCTTGCGGCGGGTGCGGCCGTCGGCCACGGCGCGGGAGCGCAGCGCCGACACGAGCACGAGCAGGATGACCAGGGCCCAGATCACGTTCATCGGCTTCACGTAGCGCTTGGCCTTCACCCAGAACGTCGACGTGTCGTGCCACTTGTCGGTCTCGTTGTTGCGCACGTTCACGTCGTCGGTCGCGCGGCCGACGCTGATGGCGCTGGTGCCCGACCCGATGACGGTGTTCCGTGTGATCGCCGTGTTCTTGGCGTCGCCGACGACCGTGACGCCGTGGGCCTTCGGGTTCGCAGCCGTCGTGATCGTGTTCCCGACGATCGTGCCGTCGGAGTCGCGCAGGTAGATGCCGGTGACCACGTCCTTGATGGTGTTGCCGGCCACGTGCGCGTGGGTGGCGCCGTCCCGCAGCGCGATCGCGTGGCGGCGCTGGCCGCTCAGCTTGTTGCCGGAGATCTGCACGCCGGTCGCGCCTTCGCGGACCACGATGCCCATATCGCCGCCGATGATCTGGCTGGTCTGCACGGCGAGCCGGCTGCCGCCGAGCACCTCGATGCCGTAGCGGCCGTTGTCGCGGGCGACGCTGTGGTTGACCGAGCTGTCGCCGTAGGTGGCCAGCGATTCGCCGCTCGCGGACGGGCCCTCCGCGAGGGCCCTGCCGTTGAGGGTGAAGCCGTTGCGGCCGTTGCCCTGCGCCAGGCAGTCGGTGACGCGCACTTTCTCGGTCGCTCGCGACAGCACGAAGCCGTCGCCGCCGCTGCCGATCACCTGCGTGTCCTCGATGGTCGCGTTCTTGGCGAACCGGTGCATGAACACGCCGTGCACGAGACTGTCGATGATCTTGTCGTTGCTGATCTGGGTCTGGTTCGAACCGGACACGAACAGGCCGTACGCGTCGCCGCGGATGACGCTGTTCTGGATGGATCCGGAGACCAGCTCGTCGCCGAGAACGTGGGACGCGGTGCCCGATCCGATGGGGAGCGTCTCCACGTCGCCGAAGTTGCTCCCGCTGCCCTGGTTGTTCTTGTTCCCGGCCAGCCGCTCCTCTTTGTCCTGGTGCCGCTGCTCCTTTGTGCGGTGCCGGTAGACGCTGGCCGGACGGTCGGTGCCGGTCAGCGCGATGCCCCCGGTGCGGCCGCTCCAGAAGCCCAGGTAGGAGACCTGGGCGTACTCCATCTCGAACCGGCCGCCGACGGCCCGGATGTAGGCGCGCCCGTCCGCGGTGACGCGGTCCGGGCCCTGGGCCCGCTGGTCCCAGCTGGTGATCTGGACGGGGTTCTGCTTGGTGCCCTTGATCTCGATGTCGCCGCCGAACCCGATGATCGAACTGAACGAGCCGGGCAGGCTGCCCATCCGCAGCACCAGCGGGCCGCGCAACCGCAGCCGCGCGCCGTCCGCCACGAAGACGTGGATGCCGAGCAGGTACGAGCCGTCGCTCATCCGATGCACGTAGCGGCCCTTCTCGACCGCCAGCAGGTCGGCCAGGGTATACGGCGCGGCCGTGTCACGGCCCGGCAGCACCAGCGTCCTGCCGTAGGAGGAGACGAAGACCTGCGGTTTCTTGCGCTGGGCGGCCTCGACGCCGCCCGTCTGCAGCAGCGCGGTCAAGGCGGCGCGGGTCTGCAGGATCCGCTGGTCCTCCATGTCGACCAGCGTGGCCTGCGCCTCCGCGTCGGCCTCGGAGACCGGGATCGGGCCGGAGTCCCGCTGCGGCGCGGCCGCCGCTGGCACGGTCCAGGCCGCACAGGCCAGGGCGATCGTGAGGGCCGCTAATGGCGCCAGGCGCGCCATGTCAGCCCACTCCCCGCAGCGTCGCCGCGGTCTGGCCGGCGCCGCCGACCTGCGTCGAGGTCCGGGTCAGCCAGCCCTGCTTGTTCATCGTGCAGAAGGCGTACAGCTTGATGGGCAGCGCGATCATGATGACGATGAGGGCGACCACCGGCAGCAGGAAGAGCTCCAGAGGGTGCCGGCGCAGGTGCGACCAGCCGCGGATGCCCCGGCCGAGCAGCAGCCAGCCCACCGCGAGCCCGATGCCGGTCGAGGTGAGCTCGAGCCTGCTGAAGATCAGGTACGCCAGGGTGACGCCCATGGTCACGGGGGTGAGCAGGATCTGCAGCACGGTCACCTTGGTGACCAGCGGGGTCTTCCAGAGCCAGCCTTTCCACAGCGCCGTCAGGTAGCAGCGGTAGGAGTTGCGGCTCCAGCGGATGCGCTGCTTGACGAAGGCCCGGAAGGAGGAGGGGAACATCGACACGGCGCGGGCCGAGGACTGGTGCACGGTCTTGTAGCCGGAGGCGAGCACGAGCCAGGTCAGCCGGCCGTCGTCGCCGGCGATGCAGCGGCGGCCCAGGAAGAACTCGTTCTCCAGGTGGGTGACGACGGGGATGATGGCCGACCTCCGGTAGGCCGCGGTCCGGCCGGACAGGCAGGCCACCCCGCCCCGGCTGCCCATCGCCGGCACGTAGTCGTAGTAGCGCAGGTTGACCAGCCAGTCGGCGACCCGCCGCCAGATGCTGCTGGTCCGCTGGTAGACGTTCTGCTGGGTGCCGACGCCGCCGACCTCGGGATCCTCGAACGGCATCTGTACGGCGGCCAGCAGCCCGGGCTGCCACCACGTGTCGGAGTCGGCGAAGACCACGATCTCGCCGCGGGCCTCGCGGATGCCCACCCCGAGGGCCGAGCGCTTTCCGGCGTGCTCGTAGATGAGCACCCGCAGCCGTGGGTCGGGCACCTGCGCGAGCTTCGCGTGACACTCGGTGTCGGCCACGTCGACCACGATGATCACTTCGGAGGGGTCCTGCGCGAGCCAGCTCGCCAGGCAGCGCATCAGGATCTCCGGGTCCTCCCGATAGGACGGAACGACGAGCGAGACCGTCGTCCGGTAGCTGTTCACGACCGGCTTGGCCAGCCGGGACAGCACGACGCGATAGATCCACAAGCCCCAGACGAGAAAGCCCGCCAGGCCCAGCGGGATCAGGTCGCGCCAGTTGCCGTTGGCGCTGGATCGCACGACCCACTCGTAGGCAGCGTCGAACCACTCCGAAACTGACGACACGCATCCTCCCGGGCACTTCTCCGTGGGCTCCCCGGCAAAAGGTAGCGTTACGCCTGGATCGTTCCGGGACGAGAGCGACAATTGTTACCTAACCCAAGATATCCGCACATTGTGTGTTACGGGCAGTGCGCAGCGTAAGGGCCGTTTTTAGTCCAGTTTGGACCGATCCATCACCGTCACTCACACCCTTACGGGAAATATGACGATCTTCGGGAAAATTTACTTCGCCGTAAGGTAGGTAAATTGCACGTAAAATGGCGTGAACAAGCGATTACTTGTTTATGGCCTCAGGGAATTCCCAGAGTCCCGTCGTACGAGAGAGCTCAGATCCCCGCGGTGAGGGGGGACATGAGGCGGCGGGCGGCCTCGGTGACGGACCCCGACAGCGACGGGTAGACCGCGAAGGTGTGGGCCAGCTGATCGACCGTCAGCCGGTGGTAGACGGCGACCGACACCGCGAGGATCAGCTCGGACGCGCGCGGGGCGACGATCACGCCGCCCAGCACGATGCCCGTGTTGGGCCGGCAGAACAGCTTCACGAAACCGTCGTTGAAGCCCTGCATCTTGGCCCGGGCGTTGGTGGCCAGCGGCAGTTTCACCACGTTGGCCTCGATCTCGCCCGCTTCGATCTGCCGCTGCGACACGCCGACGGCGGCGATCTCAGGATCGGTGAAGATGTTGGAGGCGACCGTGGCCAGCCGGATGGGCTGCACGGCCTCGCCGAGGGCGTGCCAGACGGCGATGCGGCCCTGCATGGCCGCCACCGACGCCAGCATCAGCACGCCCGTGCAGTCGCCCGCCGCGTAGACCCCCGGAGCGGACGTCCTGGACACCTTGTCGACCACGACGAACCCGTTGCGGTCGAGCTTCACGCCGTGGTCGGCGAGGCCCATGCCGGCCGTGTTGGGGACCATGCCGACCGTCATCAGGCAGTGCGTGCCCTCGGCCGTGCGCCCGTCTTCCAGGGTGACGACCACGCCATGCTCGGTGCGCTTGACGGAGGCGGCGCGGGATCGGCCGAGCACGTCCATCCCGCGGCGGCGGTAGACCGCTTCCAGCACCTCGGCGGCGTCGGCGTCCTCGTTGGGCATCATCCGGTCGCGCGAGGAGACCAGCGTGACCTCCGAACCCAGCGACTGATAGGCCCCCGCGAACTCGGCCCCGGTCACGCCCGATCCGACCACGATCAGCTGCTCGGGCAGCTCGTTGAGGTCGTAGAGCTGGCGCCAGGTCAGGATGCGCTCGCCGTCGGGGTCGCAGCCGGGAATGACACGCGGAGTCGCGCCCGTGGCGATGATGACCACGTCGGCGCGGATGGTGCGGTCGCCGGCGCGGACCACCTGGGGGTCGACGAGCCGGCCCTTGGCCTTGACCACCTCGACGCCCTCGGCCGCGAGCCGCGCGGCCACATCGCCCGACTGCGCCTGGGCCAGCTCCTTCACCCGCTTGTTGACCAGCGGCATGTCGACGCCGGGGCGGCCCACGTCGCCGTCGGAGCCGCCGGTGAAGTGCACCCCCACCGACGCGGCGTCGAGCAGCGCCTGCTTGCGCACGGAGGTCGCGATCAGTGTCTTGGACGGCACGCAGTCGGTGAGGACGCACGCCCCGCCGGGGCCGTCCTCTTCGACCACGGTGACCTGCGCGCCGAGTTGCGCGGCCACCAGGGCCGCCTCATATCCGCCGGGGCCGCCGCCGATGATCACGATCCTTGTCACGTGGTCCATTCTCCCGCATCCGCCCCACCGCGGGGACGCTGGCCCCGCTACGCTTATACGCCGTGCCTGTTTACGCTGCCTACGCCAGCAACATGGATCCCAAGCAGATGGCGGAATGGGCGCCCCACTCACCTGTCCGCGGCACCGGCTGGCTTCCCGGCTGGCGGCTCACCTTCGGCGGGGCGGACGTCCACTGGGAGGGCGCGCTGGCCACGGTCGTCGAGGATTCCGACGACCAAGTCTTCGTCGTGCTCTACGACGTGCCCGAGTGGGACGAGGCCAGCCTCGACCAGTGGACCGGCACCGAGCTCGGCATGTACCACAAGGTGCGGCTCCGGGTGGCGACCCTCGACGGCGACGTCCTGGCCTGGTTCTACGTGCTCGACGCCTACGAGGGCGGCCTTCCCTCGGCGCTCTACCTCGGCATCATCGCCGACGCGGCCGAGCGGGCGGGCGCGCCGAGCGACTACGTGACGGCGCTGCGGTCCCGCCCGTGCAAGTCGCTCGGCGACTGATCCGGGAGCTTCTGTACGCTCAGTGATTGTGAGCAATGACCCTTATGCGCTCGCCGCGGAGGCCGCGGTCGCACTCAGAGAGCTGGCCGGCGTCGACGCGTTCGAGGTGGCGCTGGTCATGGGATCGGGATGGGTGCCGGCCGCCGACGCCCTCGGCGAGCCCGTGGCCGAGTTCCCGATGACCAAACTGCCCGGCTTCGCGGCACCCACCGTGGCCGGACACGGCGGGACGATCCGCGCGGTCCGCACCGCGTCCGGCCATTTCGCGCTCGTCCTCCTTGGGCGTACCCACCTTTATGAGGGGCGCGGCGTCGAGCCCGTGGTGCACGGCGTGCGCACGGCGGTCGCCGCCGGGGCGCGGGTGGTCGTCCTGACGAACGCGGCGGGCGGCCTCCGCCCCGAGACGCAGCAGGTCGGCGAGCCGGTCCTGATCAGCGATCACATCAACTTCACCGGCGCCAATCCGATGACCGGCGCCCGGTTCCTCGACCTCACCGAGGTCTACTCGAAGCGGCTGCGCGCACTGGCCCGCGAGGTCGACCCCTCGCTGGCCGAAGGGGTGTACGTGGCGTTTCGCGGCCCCACGTACGAGACGCCGGCCGAGATCCGGATGCTGCGCACGCTGGGCGGCGACATGGTCGGCATGTCGACGGTGCTGGAGGCCATCGCGGCGCGCGAGGCGGGGTCCGAGGTGCTCGGCGTCTCCCTGGTCACCAATCCGGGCGCCGGGCTGGTCGGCAAGCCGCTGAACCACGAGGAGGTCCTCGAGGTCGGCCGCGCCACCGCGGCCCGCATGGGCGGCCTGCTCGCCAAGGTCGTGGACAAGCTGTGAGCCTCGCGGAGGTCGCGCGGGAGTGGATCGCGCAGGATCCCGATCCGGAGACGCGCGCTGAGCTGGAAGGCCTGCTCGACGACGAGGGGGCGCTGCGCGACCGGTTCGCGGCCAAGCTCGAGTTCGGCACGGCCGGGCTGCGCGGCGAGCTCGGCGCCGGGCCTAACCGGATGAACCGCGTGACCGTCATGCGGGCCGCCGCCGGGCTTGCCGCCGTCCTCGGGCCGGGCGCGCACGTCGTGATCGGCTACGACGCGCGCCGCAACTCCGACGTCTTCGCCCGTGACACGGCCGCCGTGCTCGTCGGCGCCGGGCTGCGCGCCTCCGTCATGGGCGGCCGGTTCCCCACCCCGGTCCTGGCCTTCGCCGTACGCCACCTGGGCGCCGACGCCGGTGTCATGGTCACGGCCTCGCACAACCCGCCGCGCGACAACGGCTACAAGGTCTACTGGGGCGACGGCCGGCAGATCGTGCCCCCGGTCGACGGCCAGATCTCCCACGCCATCGACCTGGTCGGCCGGGTGGATCAGCTGCCGCTCGGCGACGGCTGGGAGACGCTGTCGCACGCCGCGATCGTCGAGCCCTACCTGGACGCGGTGACGGCCCTGCCGATCGGCGCGTCCCGCGACCTGTCCATCGCCTACACCCCGCTGCACGGCGTCGGCGGCGAGACGCTGCTCGAGGCGTTCCAGCACGCTGGATTCCCGGCGCCGGCGGTCGTCGGCGAGCAGGCCGAGCCTGATCCGGACTTCCCCACGGTGTCCTTCCCCAACCCGGAGGAGCCGGGCGCGATGGACCACGCGCTGGCGCTCGCCGCCCGGGTGGGCGCCGACCTGATCATCGCCAACGACCCCGACGCCGACCGCTGCGCCGTGGGCACGCCAGCCGCCGACGGCTACCGCATGCTCACGGGCGACGAGGTCGGCGGCCTGATCGCTGAGCATGTGCTGAGCCACACGTCACGTACCGACCGGCTGGTGGCCACGACCATCGTGTCGTCGTCGCTGCTGGCCAGGATCGCCGCCGAACACGGCGCCCGCTACGCCGAGACCCTGACCGGCTTTAAATGGATCATGCGGGCCGAGCCGGGGCTGATCTTCGGATACGAGGAGGCCCTGGGCTACAGCGTCGGCGGCGACGACGGCCTGCCGGTCCATGACAAGGACGGCATCGGCGCCGCGCTGACCGTGGCCGGCATCGCCGCCGAGGCCAAGGCGCAGGGCCGCACACTGCTGGATCTGCTCGACGACCAGGCCCGCCGCTACGGCCTGCACGCCACCTCCCAGCTCTCGGTCCGGGTCGCCGACCTGTCGCTGATCACGCGCGCCATGGACCGCCTGCGCGCCGACCCTCCGGCCGATCTCGGCGGCCGCAAGGTCGAGTCCGCCGAAGACCTGTCCACCGGATCGGACGCGCTGCCGCCCACCGACGGCCTGCGCTACCGGCTCGCCGGCAACGCCCGCGTCGTCGTACGCCCTTCGGGCACCGAGCCCAAGCTCAAGTGCTACCTCGAAGTGGTCATCCCCTTCACCGGCCCCGCCACCCGCACCGAAGCCACCCACGCCCTCAACGCCCTCAAGTCCGACCTCACGGCCCTCCTCAACCTCTGATGGGTACTACCAAATTTGGTAGTACCGTAGATGGCACTACCAAATTTGGTAGTGCCATCTGTGGGAGGTTCAGCGATGGACGGCTTCATCGGCCGTGAGCGAGAGCTCACCAAGCTGAGCCGCCTGTTCCAGAAGGTGGAGTCCGGCGGCCGCATCGGCCGGCCCGGCCGGGCCCTCCTCCTGCGTGGCCGCCGGCGGGTCGGCAAATCGCGCCTGGCGGAGGAGTTCATCCGGCGCACCGGCGTTCCTCACCTGTTCTTCGCGGCCGAACGGGAGACGCTCGCGGAGCAGTTGCAGAGGTTCCGTGCCGAGGCCGCCGCCTCAAACCTCCCCGGCGCCTCGGTCTTCGCCGAGACCGCGGCCGAATCCTGGAGCGCGGCGTTCCAGCTGCTGACTCTCGCCGTGCCCAAAGACAGTCCGAGCATCGTCGTGATGGACGAACTGCCCTACATGATCGCCGCGGACCCCTATCTGGAGAGCAAGCTGCAACGCTGGTTCGACCGCGAGTTCTCCACGGTCCCGATGCTGCTCGTGCTGATCGGCTCGGATCTGTCCATGATGGAGGCGATCAATCAATACGACCACCCCTTCTACATGCGGGCCGGTGAGATGGTGGTCGACTCGCTCAACCCGGCCGACGTCGCGAGTCACATCGGGCTGCCGGCCGCGGAAGCGGTGGACGCGCACCTGGTCACCGGTGGGCTACCCATGCTCTGCGAAGCGTGGGAGCCGGGCATGGGGCTCTGGGATTATCTGGAGGACGCGGTGACGGACTCCACCTCGCCCATGGTGGTGAGCGGCGAGCGGGCCCTGGCCGCCGAGTTTCCGGCGGACGCGCACGCGCGTGTGCTCCTGCGAGCGGTCGGCACCGGGCAGCGCACCTTCAGTTCGATCGCGAAGGCGACCGGCGGACTCCCGAACACCTCGATGAACCGCGCCCTCCAGCTTCTGATCGAGAAGCGCGTGCTCATACCTGAACTTCCCATCTCCACGAAGGCCTCGCGTGAGATGAGATACCACCTCTCCGACGGTCACCTCCGGTTCTGGCTGTCGTTCATCGGGCCTAACCTGCAGCAGATCGAGCGTGGCCGAGGCGACCTCGTCCTCGATCGGATCAAGAAGTCATGGACGTCGTGGCGCGGCATGGCCGTAGAGCCACTGATCAGGGAGTCGCTACGGCGGATGGACGGGCTGCCGGAGGAGACGGGCGCGATCGGCGGCTATTGGACGCGGGCCAACGACGTTGAGATCGACATCGTCGGGGCCGATCGGGAACCGATCGCGAAGAAGATCACCATGATCGGTTCCATCAAATGGCGCGAGGACAAGCCGTTCGACGGTCATGATCTGCGTGCCCTTGTGGCCCAGCAGTCGCGGGTGCCGGGGGCCGATACGGGGACGCCGTTGTATGCCGTGGCGCGGAGCGGGGCGACGGTCAGCGAAGGGATCACCGTCGTGGCGCCGGAGGATCTGATCGCGGCCTGGCGCTGAACTTAGGACAGAACGATGGCGAGGACGATCAGGACGAGGGTGGCGGCGATGGCGGCGAGCGCGCTCGGCGACCAAGTGACGCGGGTCTCGCCGGTCGACTCGGCCTTGCGGCTCTCGGACAACTCATTGATCTGCTGGGCCACCCAGTCGGAGTGCGTGCGGCCGGCGAGGGCCTCGGCGGCGGCCTGCTCGGCCTTGGTCGGCTGCGGCTGCATCGACGGGTAGCGGCCACGCCGGGCGGGCCGTACGGAACCGCGCAGAGATCGGGCCCGGTCACGCGCGGTCGGCTGCGGAGTCCAGCAGCGCACGACCGTGTCGCCGCTGGTGATGGCGATCGCGTTGGAGACGTCGGCCTGGTCGACGGCATGCCAGGGGATGAAGGCGTTGCGGAGCGGGTTGCGCACCCACACGCCGTTCTGCCGGGTGATGGTGGCCGGGCGGAGCGCCAGCAGGAAGACCAGCAGGGTGATCGCGCCCAGCACGGCCCCCGCGATGAGCGCGGAGGGTATGCGGCCGTGCGCGATCAGATCCCAGGTGTTGTACGCCGCGAAGGCCATCCAGAGCCAGCCGAGGACCCACGCCACCCGAGAGCGGTATGTCTGGTTCACGCTCGCCACTTTAGCTGGGCGAATCCCGGCTTGATGACGCCGTTGATCAGGGCGAGCCGCTCGTCGAACGGGATGAAGGCCGACTTCATCGCGTTCACCGTGAACCACTGCAAGTCATCCCAGCCGTAGCCGAACGCGTCGACCAGCTTGGCGAACTCCTTCGACACGGTCGTGGCGCTCATCAGGCGGTTGTCGGTGTTGACGGTGACCCGGAAGTAGAGCCGGCGCAGCAGCCCGATCGGGTGGTCGGCGATCGACGCCGCCGCGCCCGTCTGCAGGTTGGAGGTCGGGCACATCTCCAGCGGGATCCGCTTGTCCCGGACATACGCCGCCAGCCTGCCGAGCTTCGGCTCGTCGCCGGAGACCGTGATGTCGTCGATGATCCGCACGCCGTGGCCGAGCCGGTCGGCGCCGCACCACTGGATGGCCTGCCAGATCGACGGCAGCCCGAAGCCCTCTCCGGCGTGGATCGTGAAGTGCGCGTTCTCCCGCTGGAGGTATTCGAACGCGTCGATGTGGCGCGTGGGCGGATAGCCGGCCTCGGCGCCGGCGATGTCGAAGCCCACCACTCCGACCTCGCGGTAGCGCACAGACAGCTCGGCGATCTCCATGGACCTGGCCTGGTGCCGCATCGCGGTCAGCAGCACGCCCACCCGGATCCCGCGGCCCTCGGAACCGAGCCGGAAGCCGTCGAGCACGGCCTGAACGACCTCGTCGAGCGAGAGCCGCTCGGAGGTGTGCAGCTCGGGGGCGAAGCGGACCTCGGCGTAGACGACGCCGTCGGCGGCCAGGTCTTCCGCGCACTCGGCGGCCGTCCGCACGAGCGCCTCTTTCGTCTGCATCACGCCCACGGTGTGCGCGAACGTCTCCAGATAGCGCTCCAGCGATCCCGAGTCGGCCGCCTCGTGGAACCACTCGGCGAGGTTGGCCGCGTCCGTGGACGGCAGCTTCTGGTATCCCGTCTCACGCGCCAGATCGATGATCGTCTGGGTGCGCAGGCCGCCGTCCAGATGGTCGTGCAGGAGCACTTTGGGGGCCTTGCGGATCTCCTCCAGGGTGGGCAGCTGAGTCATCTGGACATCCTTTCACCAGTCCCCGACGGACGTCTCTGGCAAGAGTTGATGTCCAGTCTGACTCAGTGCGCCACGTCGATCACAAGACGGGTGGGGCTGGACTGCTGGATGACGCGGAATCCGGCCTTGTGGTCGAGCGCGAGCCCGATGCTGACCACGCCCTCGAAGTCGCCGTTGTTGACGACCGCGATGACGTTGGGCAGCCGCGTCATGACCTTCTTGCCGCCCTTCCAGGTCGGCTCCCCCGACTCGTCGTGCGCGTTCGCCGGGGTGAGGGTGATCTGCAGGTACGCGCCGCCCTTGACGTTCACGGGGTCGCCCGAGCCGTCCTGGACGATCTGGGTCACCCAGCGGGCCTGATAGCCCGTGGGCGCGCCGTCGAGGTCGACGACCACGCGGTCGTAGCCCTCGTGCCCGGCGAAGCGCACGCCGGTGACCAGCGGCGGCGTGGCCGGGGAGCGTTCCACACGCACCTGCTTCACCTGGTCCGGCGGCGCGAGCTCGGACGGCCGGCTGGAGGCCGGCGGCGACACGGCCGGGGGCGACACGGCCGGGGGCGACACGGCAGGAGGCGACGGCGGCGCCGTGGGCTCCGACGACGTGCCGGCCGCCGGCGCCGAGGACGACGGCGGCTCGGCGACCGGCCCCTGTGACGGCGACGAGCCACACGCGACGGCCGCGAAGAGTAATGGGAGGACGGCGAATATCGGACGAGTCTTCATCTGGGTGCTTCTTCCATGGGATTTCCTGCCTCGTTAGATGCACGGATGTCGGCGCGGGTTCACACTGCAACAGTTCGGCCCATGGTGTGCGTCCTCGGGGTGAACGGGGAGGTGGAATGTGACCGAGGACCAACGAGGTCCCGCGAACTTAACCGAGTTCGTCCGGGTCCGTGGCACAGAACTGCGGCGCTACGGGTTCGTCCTGACCGGCGACCTCGACGAGGGCAACGACCTCGTCCAGGAGGCCCTGATCAGGCTCAGCGACGCCTGGCCGCGGGTCCGATCGAAGGACGATCCCGAGGGCTTCGTCCGCGTGACCATGGTGCGGCTGCACATCAGCAGGTGGCGAAGGCGAAGACGGGAGCGTCTCGTGGCCGTGGTCCCCGACACCGCGATCAGCGACGCGGACATCGAGCGGCTGAACGGCGATCCCGGCCTGTGGCGGATGCTCGCCACGCTCCCGCCACGACAGCGCGCGGTGCTGGTCCTGCGGTACTACGAGGACCTGGCCGACGAGGACATCGCCGGCCGGATCGGCGTGTCCCGCAACACCGTGCGCTCTCTCGCCGCGCGAGGCCTTGCCAAGCTTCGCACCCAAACCTTCGACGCCGTACATGACCTGGGGAGCGTGTGATGCCCGAGCTGCCGGAAACCCTGGAAGATCGGCTGGCCCGGACCATGCGCGCCGCGGCCGGCCTCGTGCCCGACGAGAACCAGGTCGAGGACCTGGTGCCCGGCCTTGCGCGCCGCAGGTCCCGGCGGGCCCGGCAGCGCGTGCACACGCTGCTTGCCGCGGCGGCCGTGCTCCTCGCGCTCGCCGCCACGTCGTTCGCCGCCGTACGGCTGGCCGCCCGTCCGACGGTCGCGGACCAGCCGATCCAGATCGAGGACGCCGGACCCATCTCGAATGTCTGGCCGCTGGCAGTGGTCCCCACCCCGGAACGCTCCTCCGACGGCCTCACGTACGAGCCGTGGGCCGCGCTCGACGCGTCCCACATCCTGCTGGCGGCGGCGCCGGCCGGAAAGGATGCCTTCCCGGTCAGGTTCGACGTCTACGACACCTCGTCGAAGACCATCGCGCCCCTCACGGACCTGCCGCGTACGACAGGCCTGGAGAGACAAACGCTGATGTACGCCGAGGGCGACGAGGCGCACGTCATCTGGGAAGTCCTGGCCATAGGGACCGGCCCGTCCAAGGTATCCGAGCTGTGGACGATCCCACGGTCGGGCGGATCGGCGACCCTGCTGCACAGCTTCCGCGCCAACGACAAGGATCAAGCCCACTTCTTCTACCACCTCAACGGCGACACGGTCGAATGGATGGGCGGGGATCCGGTCCGCAGCCCGATGGACAGCCTGTATCGGCTGCCCGTCACCGGCGGAACTCCTGAGCGCGTGCCCAGCCCTGCCGGGAGCCTCAACTTCGGCATTCCGCTGACGCCCTGGCCGTGGGTCCAGATAGCGCCTGGATACTTCGTCGCGGACACCTCGCCCAGCGACGGCCCGGCTCCCTCGGTGACCGCCGGCGTCTCGGACAGCGGCGGCGAGACACCTGGGGAACGTCCCGAACAGGTCGACGCACCGACCAGCCTGGTCAACGTCCTCACCGGACAGACCATCCCCGTGCGGCCCGCGAAGGACGTGGCGTCCCTCTACTGCGACCTGCACTGGTGTGGAGGTATCACGAAGTCCGGCCGACCGCTCATCCAGCATCCGGACGGCAGCGGATATCAGGTGTTGCCGGACACCGGCTACAGGTCGTGGGTGATCCTGGACAGGTTCGTGGCCCTCGCACACCACCCCAAGGACGGGTCGGCGCTCCGCCCGTACCAGCTGCTCGACCTGCGCACCGGGCGCATGGTGTCCTTCGAGGCCGAGTCCATCGAGCCGATCAGCTACACCCACCTCTCCAAGTGGCGAGGTGAAGCCCCGGACCATCGATGGTGGGTGCTGAACTACAAGGCGACCGAATGATCGGATAGCGGAGAAGCCCCCTGCGCGAGCGAGCTGCGCAGGGGGCCGTTTCCGGTGGGCGTCAGACGGTTTCGAGCACCTCCTGGCCGACGGGAACGTCGGCCCGGCGAGACTTGAGCACGAGACCGGTGACAGCGACGCCCAGGGCGATGAGGGCGGTGACCACGGAGACGATCACCGCCGAACGGACGGAGCCGATGGTGAGCGGGCCGCCGCCGGAGGTGACGACCGCCGTCGAGATGGCCAGCATGACCGCCCCGCCGACCTGGAAGGCCGTGTTGACAAGGCCTGAGGCCAGGCCCTGCTCGTCGTCGCGGACGCCCTGGGTGGCCTGGATGTTGAGGGACGGGAACGACAGCGCGAAGCCGCCGCCGAGCAGGAGCATGGCCGGGAGGTAGAGCCACAGGTTGGCCTGCGGCCCCAATCCAAGCCAGAGCAGGTAGCCGCCGAGCAGCGAGGCCGAGCCGATCGTGATGAGGCGGGCCGTGCCGTAGCGGTCGACCACGCGGCTGATCCTCGTGGCCGACAGCGCCACCAGCAGGCCGGCCGGGAAGAAGATCAGCGCGGTCTGCAGCGGCGACCAGCCGAGCATGTTCTGGAAGTACTGCATGAGCACGAACTGAAGGCCCACGTACGACCCGAACAGGGCCACCGCGCCGAGATTGGCCCGCACGAGCGGGCCCGACCGGAGGATGCCGAGGCGTACGAGGGGATGCCGGGTCCGCAGTTCGACCACGATGAAGGCGGCCAGCAGGGCGGCGGCCGCGGCCAGAGTGAGCACGGTGCGCAGGCCGGACGCCTGCGGCGCCTGGACGACGCCGAAGACCAGCAGCAGCATGGCCCCGGTGATGGTGACGGCCCCCGCGATGTCGTAACCACCGCCTTCCGGCACATGCTGGGTGCGCGGCAGCAGCCGCCATCCGGCGATCAGGGCGGCGATGGCGATCGGCACCGGCATGAGGAACGTCCAGCGCCAGCCGATCTCGGTGAGCAGGCCGCTGAGCACCAGCCCCAGCGAGAATCCGCTGGCCCCGCAGGCGGTGTAGATGCTGAGCGCCCGGTTGCGCGCCGGGCCCTCTTCGAAGGTCGTGGTGATGATCGACAGGCTGGCCGGTGCGGTGAACGCCGCGCTGACTCCCTTGATGAACCGCGCGGCGATGAGCAGGCTCCCGTTGCTCATCAGACCGCCCAGCAGGGATGCCACGGCGAAGACGGCGAGCGCGGCCAGGAAGACCTTGCGCCGCCCGAGCAGGTCGGCGGCGCGTCCGCCGAGCAGCAGCAGGCCGCCGTAGCCGAGCACGTAGCCGCTGACCACCCATTGCAGGGAGGACGTGGCCATGCCCAAATCCGCCTGAATGGACGGCAGCGCGATCGCCACCATCGATACGTCGAGTGCGTCGAGGAACAGGGCCGCGCAGAGGACGACAAGCGCAGCCCACAGCCTCTTGGAGGGGATCATGACGTGCAATTTACATGCACGCGCAATCAATGCACAAGCATTTAATGTGTTTGCATGAAACTCGCCATCATGGTAAGGTCCGCGGCATGAGCACGACCGGCGTGGCCGCGGATCCAAAACAGATGTGGCGCGACCTGCTGGCCCGGCACGCCGACGTCTCCTGCGCGCTGGAAAGAGAGCTGGGCGAAAAGCACGACCTCGGGCTGAGCGAGTTCGAGGTGCTCGACCGCATGGCCGAGAGCCACCCCGACTGCCGGGATCCCGGCGGCAAGTTCCGGGTGCAGGAGCTGGCCGAGCAGGTGCACCTGAGCCAGAGCGCGCTGTCCCGGCTGATCGCGCGGCTGGAGAGGATGGGCCTGGTGGAGCGGGCCATGTGCGACTTCGACCGCCGCGGCGTCTTCGTGGTGCTGACCGGCGAAGGCCGCCGCCGCCACGCGGAGGCCTCCCCCACTCACCAGGCGGTGCTGGCGCAGAAGCTGGGCTGAACGGCGACGCCCGCGCATCGCGGCCGAGTCACGCCCCGGCCGGCGTGATCTTGTCGATCACCAGCGGGAGCAGGGCCGGGTCGGACGCCTCGGCCACCACGTAGCCGCCTTCCAGCGCCTCGAGGGCCCGGTCGAAACGGGCCGTCTCGTCCGCGTGCAGCGTCATCAGCGGCTGCCCCTGCCGGACGATGTCGCCCGGCTTGGCGTGCAGGGTGATGCCCGCGCCGAACGAGACCGGATCCTCCTTGCGGGCGCGGCCCGCGCCGAGCCGCCAGGCGGCGATGCCCACGGCCAGCGCGTCGAGCCTCGCCAGCACGCCCGAGGCGGGGGCGGTGATCTCGGTGGACTCTCCGGCGCGCGGCAGCGTCGCGTCCGGGTCGCCGCCCTGCGCGCTGATCATCGCGCGCCAGCGGTCCATGGCGGAGCCGTCCTTCAGCGCGTCGGCCGGATCCTTCGCGGCCGCGATGCCGGCCGCCTCGAGCATCTCGCGCGCCAGCCGTACGGTCAGCTCGACCACGTCGGACGGCCCGCCACCGGACAGGACCTCGACCGACTCCTCGACCTCGAGCGCGTTGCCGATGGCGCGTCCCAGGGGCCGGTCCATGGCCGTGAGCAGGGCGACCGTGCGCACGCCCGCGTCGGCGCCGAGGGCGACCATGGTCTCGGCCAGCTCGCGGGCGTCGCCGACGTTCTTCATGAACGCGCCCGAGCCGACCTTGACGTCCAGGACCAGCGAACCGGTCCCTTCGGCGATCTTCTTGGACATGATCGACGACGCGATCAGCGGGATGGACTCGACCGTGCCCGTGACGTCGCGGAGCGCGTACAGCTTCTTGTCGGCGGGGGCGAGGCCGGTCCCGGCCGCGCAGACGACGGCGCCGGCCGACCTCAGCACGTCGAGCATCTCATCGTTGGACAGCGAGGCCCGCCAGCCGGGGATGGACTCCAGCTTGTCGAGCGTGCCGCCCGTGTGCCCCAGCCCGCGCCCGGACAGCTGCGGCACGTACGCACCGCAGGCGGCCACGAGCGGCGCCAGCGGCAGCGTGATCTTGTCGCCGACGCCGCCGGTCGAGTGCTTGTCGGCGGTCGGCCGGTCGAGGTGCGACCAGTCCATCCGCTCGCCCGTGCGGATCATCGCCTGGGTCCACTCGGCGATCTCGCGCCGGTCCATGCCGTTCAGCAGGATGGCCATGGCCAGCGCAGACATCTGCTCGTCGGCCACCTCGCCCCGGGTGTAGGCGTCGATCACCCAATCGATCTGCGCCGTGGACAGCGCGCCACGGTCGCGCTTGGCGATGATGATCTCGACGGCGGTGAACGTCATCCGGCCCTCCCCAGGTCATCGGGGCCGAAGGCGTACGGCAGCAGCTCGGCCATCGGCTTCGGCCCGTCCGGCGTCTCGATCAGCAACTCGGCGCCGCCCTGCTCGAACAGCAGCTGACGGCAGCGCCCGCACGGCATCAGGACTTCACCGTGCCCGTCGACGCAGGTGAGCGCGACCAGCCGGCCACCACCCGACATGTGCAGCGCCGACACGAGGCCGCACTCGGCGCACAGCGCGAGCCCGTAGGAGGCGTTCTCCACGTTGCATCCGGAGACCACACGTCCGTCGTCCACCAGCCCCGCCGCCCCCACGGGGAACTTCGAATACGGAGCGTACGCGTGCGCCATCGCCTCCACGGCGGTCGCGCGGAGCATGTCCCAGTCGATCATCCAGCGTGTCCCCGTCGATACGGAATTCCGTCGGCCGCCGGCATCCGGAGCCGCTGCGACGCCAGCGACAGTACCAGCAGGGTTGTGATGTGCGGCGTTACCGAGGTGAACTGCTCGGGAACCGTGTCGGTCAGCAGGAACCACGCCAGGACGAGCGCCGCGACCACGAACGTGATCACCGCGGCTCGGATGCGCTCCTGCCGTACCAGCTGGTAGACCGCGACGAGGGCGAGCAGCATGGCCACGACCAGCAGCAGGGCGTGGACGGAGACGCCGCCCTGGCGCAGCTGCAGCGCGTCGGTGTAGCCGAACAGCGCCGCCCCGGCGGCCAGCCCGCCCGGCCGCCAGTTACCGAAGATCATGGCCGCCAGGCCGATGAAGCCACGGCCGCCCGTCTGACCATCTCGGTAGAGCTGGGAGGCCACGATCGACAGGAACGCGCCGCCGAGCCCGGCAAGGCCGCCCGACACCACGACCGCGATCCACTTGTACAGATAGACGTTGACGCCCAGCGACTCGGCCGCGACCGGCCGCTCGCCGCACGACCTGATCCGGAGCCCGAAGGCCGTACGCCAGAGGAGGTAGAAGGTCAGCGGCACGAGCAGGACGGCGAGGATGGTGAACCACGACACGTTCTGGGTGAGACCGCTGATCAGCCCGGCCAGGTCGGAGACGAAGAACCAGTGCTTCGACTCGATGGTCTTCAGCGGATCGCCGATCCCCGGGATGCTCGCCGTGCCCATGGCGGGGATGCGCGGCGACTGCTTGGCGCCGCCGCCCTTCATCCCCTCGAAGACGAGCTTCGACAGATATTCGGTGACGCCGAGGCCCACGATGTTGATGGCCACGCCGGAGATGATGTGGTCGACGCCGAACGTGACGGTCGCCACAGCGTGGATCACGCCGCCGAGCGCGCCGCCGATGGCGCCCGCGATCACGCCCGCCCAGGGGCTGCCGAACTGCAGCGCCCCCCACGCGCCGAACCACGTGCCGAGGATCATCATGCCTTCGAGGCCGATGTTGACCACGCCCGAGCGCTCGGACCAAAGGCCGCCGAGTCCCGCCAGGCCGATCGGCACCGCCAGGCCGAGCGCGGCGCTGAACGTGCCGGCCGAGGTGATGTCGTTGGCTCCGCTGACCACACGCGCGATGGCCAGCAGCAGAAGCAGGCCGAGCAGCCCGAGCAGCAGGATCGACGGGGTCATCTTGAACCGTGGCTTGGCCGGGGCTTCGAGCGGCTGCCCGACGGAGAGGCCGGCGGCGCTCATGCGGCTGCTCCTTCCAAGAGCTCACGGCTGACCCGGCGCTGTTCGGCGACGAGCCGATATCGGTGGGCGAGTTCGTAGGCGATGATCACGGAGAGCACGATGGCGCCCTGCATGATCTTCACGATCTCCGGCGAGATGTCGTGCAGCTGGAGGATGTCGGACGAGGTGTCAAGGAAGCTGAACAGCAGCGCGCCGATCGCCATGCCGACCGCGTTGTTGCGGCCGAGGAGCGCGACCGCGATGCCGGTGAAGCCGAGCCCGGCCGGGAAGTTCGTGTTGTAGGTGAATGAGGAACCCAGCAGCTCGGGCATGCCGATCAGCCCGGCCGCGCCACCGGACAGGATCATCGTGATCAGGACCATCTTCTTGACGCTCACGCCGCTTGCCACCGCGGCCGGCTCCGACCGGCCGGTCGCCCGCAGGTTGAAGCCGAAGCGGGTGCGGCTGAGCACGACCGCGTAGGCGATGCCGACCACGATGGCCACGATCACGAACGTGTTGATGCCGAGCTGGGTGCCCGGCACGATCGCGGCGGCCGGCACGTGCGCGTTGTCGGGGATGGGAGTGGTGGCGATGGCGTTGCCGTTCACCGTGCCGAAGTGCTCGATCAGCAGCCAGCTGCCGAACGCGGTCGCGATGGCGTTCAACATGATGGTCGAGATGACCTCGCTGACGCCGCGCCTGACCTTGAGGAAGCCCGCGATGGCCGCCCACAGCCCGCCGACCGCCACCGCGACGACGACCACCAGCACGATGTTGAGCACGCCGGGGAGCACGGCGGCGCCGCCCACGGCCGCCGAGATCAGCGCCGCGAGGCGATACTGGCCGTCGACGCCGATGTTGAACAGATTCATCCGGAAGCCGATGGCGACGGCCACGGCGGCCAGGTAGTACGTGGTGCCGAGGTTGACGATGTTGACGATCGAGCGCGGCTGCGAGCCGTTGTCGATCAGCCAGCCGAACGTGTCGAGCGCCGGCTTCCCGGCCGCGATCAGCACCACCGAGGTGATCAGCATGGCGAACACGATGGCCAGGATGGGCGCGGCCACGGCCAGCAGCCCGCCCAGCTTGACCCGCCCCATCAGACGGTTGAGAAAGGTGTTCACTGAGCCTCCCCAGCGCCGGTCATGGCCGAGCCGAGCTGCTCGGGGGTGACGTTGGCGGGATCGACGTCGGCGACGATCCGCCCGCGCAGGATGACCTTGAGAGAGTCGGACAGGCCGATCAGCTCGTCCAGGTCGGCCGAGATGAGCAGCACCGCGAGGCCTTTGGCTCTGGCGTCGCGCAGGTGATCCCAGATGGCGGCCTGGGCGCCCACGTCCACGCCGCGGGTCGGGTGCGAGGCGATCAGGACGGCCGGATCGCCGCTCATCTCGCGGCCGACGATCAGCTTCTGCTGGTTGCCGCCGGACAGCGCGTCCGCGGCGACCTCGATCCCCGGCGTGCGCACGTCGTAGGTGAACACGATCCGCTGGGTGTCGGCGCGCGCGCCCTTGCGGTCGATCCAGATGCCCTTCACGTTGGGCTTCTGGGTCTGGTGTCCGAGAATCCTGTTCTCCCACAGCGGCGCCTCGAGCAGCAGGCCGTGGCGGTGCCGGTCCTCGGGGATGTAGCCGATGCCGTGCTCGCGGCGGCGCAGCGTCGGCCAGGCGGAGATGTCGTGCATGCTCATGGTCGCGCTCGCTGGTCGTCCTGCGTGGTCTCGGTCCTCGCTGGCGCTCGTCCCTTCCTCCTCGGACTCGGCTCGCCGCTCCAGACCGACGCGCACGGTGCCGGTGGACGGGCGCATGCCCATGATGGCCTCGACCAGTTCGGCCTGGCCGTTGCCCTCGACGCCGGCGATGCCGAGCACCTCGCCCTTGTGGATCTCGAAGCTCACGTCGTCGATCAGCTTGCGGCCGTCGGCGGACAGGACCGTCAGGCCCGACACCGCGATCGCCACCACCTCGGTGACGGTGGACTCGCGGGTCTCGGGACTGGGCAGCTCGCTGCCGACCATGAGCTCGGCCAGCTGGCGCGCCGTGACCGACTTCGGCTCGACGCTGGCGACCGTGGTGCCGCGCCGGATGACCGTGATCGCGTCGGCGACCTTCAGCACCTCGTCCAGCTTGTGTGAGATGAAAAGGATCGTCAGGCCCTCGCGGACCAGGCCGCGCAGGTTGTCGAAGAGCTCGTCGACCTCCTGCGGCACGAGCACGGCCGTCGGCTCGTCGAGGATCAGGATGCGCGCGCCCCGATAGAGCACCTTGAGGATCTCGACCCGCTGCCGCGCGCCCACGCCCAGGTCTTCGACCAGCGTGTCGGGCTCGACGCCGAGGCCGTACGCGTCGGAGATCTCTTTGATCTTGGCGCGGGCCGAGCCGAAGTCGATGGCCACCCCGCCCTTCGTGGGCTCGCTGCCGAGGATCACGTTCTCCAGGACCGTGAGGTTGTCGGCCAGCATGAAGTGCTGGTGGACCATGCCGATCCCGGCGGCGATCGCGTCTGAGGGGGTGTGGAAGGAGACCGGCTTCCCGTCGATGCGGATGTCGCCCTCGTCCGGGCGCTGCATGCCGTACAGGATCTTCATGAGCGTGGACTTGCCGGCGCCGTTCTCTCCGACGATGGCGTGGATGTGACCCTTGGCGACGCTCATGGTGATGTCGCGATTGGCGACGACGCCGGGAAACCGCTTGGTGATGCCTTCGAGTTCAACGGCTGGCTGGGTGACGGTCGCGGTGCCGATGGCGGCCTCCTCCTTGCGGAGTGCCTGGTGACAGACAGTGATGTCGACAGTAGACCAAGGGGCCCGGGGATGATCCACCGGGCCCCTGGATCGTCGGGCTACTTGGAGGGAACGGTGATCTCGCCGCTGATGATCTTCTGCTTGTACTCGTCGAGCTTCGACTTGATGTCGTCGACCTGGCCGCCGGTGGTGGCGTAGTCGACGCCGCCCGCCTTGAGGTCGTAGATGGTCGGGCCGGCGACGACGGCGTTGTCGACGAACTTCTTGATGAAGTCGTACACCGCGACGTCGACCTTCTTCAGCATGGAGGTCATGATGACGCCCTGCACGCCCGGGTCGGCCGTCTTGGCCTGGTCGGAGTCGACGCCGATGGCCTTGGCGCCGGCCGCCTTGGCCGCCTCGAAGACGCCGCCGCCGGAGCCGCCGGCCGCCGCGTAGACGACGTCGGCGCCCGCGTCGATCATGCCCTGCGCGGCCGTCTTGCCCTTGGCCGGGTCGTTGAAGCCGCCGAAGTCCGGGGGCTGGGTCAGGTACTTGGTCTGGATCTTGATGTCCGGCTTGACGGCCTTGGCGCCGGCCTCGAAGCCCGCCTGGAACTTGTGGATCAGCGGCACGTCGACACCGCCGACGAAGCCGACGTTGCCCTTGGCGGACTTCAGCGCGGCCGCCGCGCCGACCAGGAACGAGCCCTGCTCCTCGGCGAACAGCAGGTTGGAGATGTTCGGGCCGGCCACCGCGTCGTCCACGATGGCGAACTTGACGTCAGGGAATTCCTTGGCGACCTTGCCGACCGCGGCCGAGTACGCGAAGCCGATCGCGACGACCGGGTTGTAACCGCCCTGGGCCAGCAGCCGCAGCCGCTCCTCCTTCTGGGCGTCGGTCTCACCGGCGGTGGCCTCGAGCTCCTTGGCGTCGACGCCGAGGTCGGTCTTGGCCTTGTCGAGCCCGGCGGCGGCGGCGTCGTTGAACGACTGGTCGCCCCGGCCGCCGATGTCGTACGCCAGGCCGACCTTGGCCTTGGGTGCCGCTGCGGCGGTGGTAGCGGCGGCGCTGGTCGAGGCCTCGCTGGAGGTGCTGCTGCTACCACCGCAAGCGGCGGCAGCCATGAGCACGGCGCCGGTGGCCGCGGTGGCCGCCAGCTTTGTGACACTAGTGCGGAGCAAGGAAACTCCCCTTCCGTGACGTCCTACTTCCGTCGCACATGCGAAAGGAACGCACGGCAACCATTGCACGGAAGATAGTTGTTTGACCTGCTCCGTCCAAACTGGCGCACAGCTCCGCAACAGGTCCGTTATGCACCTCAGGCCGCGTTGTGACTCATGGCACAGGACCGTCCCCGGGGGTTCAGCTCGAGGCGACCTTGATCTGGCCGCTGATGATCTGCTTTTTCAGCTCCTCCAGTTGGGGCACGATGTCGTTGATATGGCCGCCTGTGGTGGCGTAATCGACGCCTCCCTTGGCCAGGTCGTAGACGATCGGCCCGCTTTTGACGGTGCCGTCCACGTTGTTCTTGATGAAGTCGTAGACCGCGACGTCGACCTTCTTCACCATCGAGGTCAGGATCCGGTCGCGTACGGCCGGGTCGGCCGTCTTGGCCTGGTCGGAGTCGACGCCGATGGCCCACGCGCCGGCGGCTTTGGCGGCCTCGAAAACGCCGCCCCCGGATCCGCCGGCGGCCTGGTAGACGATGTCGGCGCCGGAGTCGTACATGCCCTGCGCGGCCGCCTTGCCCTTGGCCGGGTCGCCGAATCCGCTGAAGTCCGGCGGTTGCGTGAGGTATTTCACCTGCACCTGGACGTCCGGCTTCTGGTGTTTGACGCCCTGGATGTAGCCGACCTCGAACTTCTTGATCAATGGCACCTGGACGCCGCCGACGAAACCGACGTTGTTCTTGACCGACTTCAGCGCGGCCGCCGCGCCGACCAGGAACGAGCCCTGCTCCTCGGCGAACACGAGGTTGGTGATGTTGCCGGCCAGCGTGCTCTGATCGTCCACGATCGCGAATTTGGTGTCGGGGAATTCACTGGCCACCTTCTTCAGCGGCCCGGCGTAGGCGAAGCCGACCGCGATGATCGGGGTGTAGCCGCCCTCGGCGAGCAGCCGCAGCCGCTCCTCCTTCTGGGCGTCGGTCTCGCCCTGGTTGGCCTCGAGCTCCTTGGAGTCGGTGATGCCGAAGTCCTTCTTGGCCTTGTCCAGCCCGGCGGCGGCCGAGTCGTTGAACGACTGGTCGCCGCGCCCGCCGATGTCGTACGCGAGGCCGACCCGCAGCGGGGGCTTACCGGTCCCCGATCCCGACGGGGAGGCTGCCGTGTCGGTCGACGAACCCCCACCACACCCGGCGGCGCCGAGGACGACGGCCGCGACGGCCAGGCCAGCAATGAGTCGCATGGCACAACTGTGTCCGCGCGACGGCAACGAGGAATCCAGCGACCCGGCAAGCGCCCGCCATATTTCGGACGGCCGTTGTCCCGCGTCCTCACCAGGTCACGGGGAGCCGGAGCAGGCCGCCCGTCACCGATTCCCGGTCGACCTCCACCTCCTCGGGCGCGACCGCGAGCCGCAGGCCCGGCAGGCGGCGGATGAGGGTGGCGAGGATGACCTCGAGCATCAGCCGCGACAGGTGCGAGGCCAGGCAGTAGAACTTGCCGTAGCCGAACGCGATGTGCGGATTCGGATCTCGGTCGATCGCAAACCGCCCCGGATCCGGAAATATCCGTTCATCGCGGTTAATCGATTCGAAGGCGAAGACGACCAGGTCGCCGGCGGACATCTGGGTCTGGCCGTGCTCGATGTCGGCCAGCGCATAGCGGGGGATCCAGCTTCCACCGGGCACCGCCACCCGGAGGATCTCCTCCACCGCTGAGGGAAGCAACCCCGGCGTGCGCCACAGCAGGTCGCGCTGGGCCGGGTCGGCCAGCAGGAACAGCAGCCCGTAGCCGATGCGCAAGGCGATCGTCGTGTGGTCGATGAAGCCGCTGCCCATGGCGCGGATGCGCGGCGCCCCCTCGATCGCCGCGAGATCCGACATGGCGTCGTCTCCCGGGCGCCGGCGCTTGCGGTCGAGCAGCGCCTCCAGGTAGGCGTACATTTCGGTCGAGCTGTATTCGGCCGGGTCAGGGCAGCGGGCCCGGGTCTGCTGCTGGTGGAACAGCTCCGCGTCGGCGTACGGGATGCCGAAGAAATCGAGGATGACCCGCAGCGAGAACGGCATGGCCACGAGCGCGCACGCGTCGGCGGGCGGCCCGGCGGCGATCAGGTCGTCGACCGTCTCATCGGCCCACGCCTGGACGCGGGGGCGCCAGGCGGCGACCGACCTGCGCCCGAACCGAGGGGCCAGCCGAGACCGCCACGCGCGGTGCTGGCGCATCTCCTGTCGCGGATCGCTCTGCGGGGGGAACAGCGCGGCGTGCCAGAGGCGGGGCGCCCGCTCCGGCGCGGTGTGCGAGCGCCCGATGCGCGGGTCGGCGCAGAGCGCCCGGGCGTCGTCATAGCGGCTGACAAGCCATCCGAGGTCGCCGGTCGAGGTGCGCATCCGCGGGATCCCGTGCAGCGATCGGACGGCGGCGAACCGGTCGGGTTCGATGAACGGCGATGAAGTGACGAAAGGTATCGTGCCCAGATCGTCTGTCAAAGGTGACCCCCGGCTCCTCTGGGTCACAGAATGTCCGATCTGGACCGGGCGCGCGAGTAGCACGCCCGTAACACCTCGGTCAGGTGCACTCGTACGCCGAGCTGACCGACCGCGCCTCCCGGATGATCGCGGCGACGAACGACGGGATGTTGCCCTTGTGGAAGCGCAGGTAGAGGCCCGGCTCGATGAGCTCGAGCTCGGTCATGACGGGGGCGCCGTCGAAGTTGTCGGCCATGTCGACGCGGGCGTAGAGCAGGCTCGCCGAGTCGGGCACCGCCGCCAGTGCCTTCTTCGCCAGGTCGAGCTCGGCCTGGACGGGCTCCCACGGCTCGGTGCCGGGGTGGGCGTCGCGCGGCTGGTCGTAGCGCAGGCCCGGTGACAGCACCGCGCGCTTGCGGATGGCGTGCAGGAACTCGCCCTTGACGAACACCAGGGCGCGCTCGCCCGTGACGTCGATCCTGGTCAGATAGGGCTGGATCATGACGATGACGCCCTCGGCGTGGACGCGGCGGATGTGCTCCGCGGCCTGCTCGGCCTCGTCCGGCGCGTAGCGCGCCGTGAACCGGGCACCGGCCCCGATGGCCGGCTTGACCACATACTCGTGGTCGGTGGGCAGCTCGATCGCGTCGCCGGGCGCGAGGTAGGTGGTGGGGATCACCGGGACGCCGACGGCGCCGAGTTCCTGCAGATACTCCTTGCGGGCGTTCCAATAGATGATCTCCGGGGGGTTGGCCAGGCGGGTGAGCTTGGACACCCGGTCGACCCAGGCCAGGAACTCGGTCGAGCGCCAGGAGTAATCCCAGGGCGAGCGGATGACGACGAGATCGAAGCCGGCCCAGTCGATGTCGGGGTCGTCCCACGACGCGACGACCGCGGTGGCCTGCTCACCGGCGAATGCCTCGTGCAGCATCGGCATGTCGAAATCAGTATTGACTTCGGGCCGGGGCCGTGCTGTCACCAGCGCAATTCTCAGTTCATGATCGACCATGTGCCGCCGCTCCTTTGGAATTATCGCGTCAACGCGAAAATAACACACGCGGCTTGAAAGATCGTTTTCCGTTTCCGGTGCCGCCCGACTACTGATCCGTGCGCCGCCCTTGTATGGCGCGGATCTCCGCTTCAAGGGCTTCGGCCTGTTCGGCCCGGCCCAATGCGAGCAAGATGCTAGCCATGTTTCGGATGGCCCGCACACTTTCCGGATGGCGGTCGCCGAGAACCAGTCGATATCGGGTCAACACCGGCTCCTGAACGGCCAGCGCCTCCTCGTGCAGACCCATGCCGTCGAGCGTTTCGGCGAGGCTGGTGGCCGACTGCAGCGTGTAGGGATGGCTGTCGCCGAGCACCCGGCGGCGCCGGCCGAGGGTGTCCTCCTGGATCCGCCGGGCCTGCTCGTGGTCGCCGAGCGCGCGGAGGTCGACCGCGAGGTTGTTGGCCGACCGCAGGGTGTCGGGGTGATTGTCGCCAAGGACCCGGCGATAGCGGGTCATCGTGTCCTGGTGCAGGTCGCGGGCTTGCTCGTACTGGCCGAGCGCGTAGAGCGCGACGGCCAGGTGGTTGGCCGAGTGCAGGGTGTGCGGGTGGTCGTCGCCCAGCACGCGCCGGTAGCGCTCGAGGGCGATGCTCTGGAAGTGATGGGCCTCCTGCTCGCGGCCGAGCAGGTGCATGTCGATGCCGAGGCCGTGGACGAGCCGCATGGTCAGCGGGTCGTCGGGCCCGAGGGCCGCCTCGGCGCGCTCGGTCGCGTCCTCGTACACCAGCCGGGCCTGCTCGTATTCGCCCTGCTCGCGAAGGGCACGGGCGAGGTCGCGCGCGGCCGTGATGGTGTGCCGGTCGTCCGCGCCGAGCGTCTCGCGCCAGCCGTGGTAGAGGTCGGAGGACAGCCGGACGCTGGCGTCGACGTCGCCGTGCTCGATCAGATACCAGCCTGCGTTGCAGGCCAGCTCCCGCAGGCCGGGGCCGACGTCGTCGGTGGTCAGCACGGCCAGCAGATGCGGTAACAGGTCGGCCCAGCGCGGCCAGGTGGTGGGATCCTCCGGGTCGCCCGGCCGGTTGTCGACCAGCAGCCCCCGCGCGTAGTCCAGCACCTGCGCGCGCTCCGCCGGGCTGATCTCGTCGCGGATCACGTTCTGGGTGAGCCGGTGCAGCCGGATGCCGCCCTGCGCGTGCGTGATGAGGCCGAACCGGGTCATGGTGCGCACGCTGCGGCGCAGCGCCAGCGGGTTGCCCGCGACGGCGGCGAGCGGGCGGAGCCCCTGGGCGGACTCGTCGGGCACCCGCTGCCACTGCACCAGCCAGTCCGTCGGAATCGTCTCGGGCGCGAGGAACGCGCAGAGCCGGATCAGCGCCAGCCCCACCGGATCCATGTCGGCGAGCCGGCCCACGGTCAGGCCGATGGCCGCGGCGAGCGAGCGCGGATAGCTGCCGGCGGTGGCCTCGCCCAGCACCTCGCTCGGGTGCTCGCGCAGCATCCGGAGGTAGTCGTCCACGCCGGTGGCCGTCTCGGTGAGGAATCCGCTGCTCTGGGTCAGGGCCAGCGGCAGGTCGCCGAGCGCGTCGGCGAGCTTGGCGGCCTCGGCGGGGACCAGGTCAGGCGCGTGGGTGCGGAGCAGGGCGACCGAATCGGCGCGCTCCATCACGTCGACGGCGATGGTCGCCGCGATCTCCCCCCAGTCGCCGGCCCGCGAGGTGATCAGGACGTGCCCAGGGCCCCCGGGCAGCCATTTCGCCAGCGTCGCGGGCTCGTCGGCGTTGTCGAAGATCAGCAGCCAGCCCGGATGTCCGCGCAGGTAGGCCTGGATGACGGAGATCGCGTTCGTGGTGTCGGCCGCCGCGTCGACCAGCTCCATGCGGACGGCCAGTTCGGACAGCTGCTTGCCGATGAGGGCCGGGTCGTCGGCGTCCACCCACCACACGACGTCGTAGTCGCCCGAGAACCGGTGCGCGTACTCGATCGCGATCTGGGTCTTGCCGACCCCGCCGAGGCCGCGCAGCGCCTGCACCACGGCCGGCCGGCCCGACCGCAGCCGGTCGCTGAGCTCGTCGAGCTCGCCCTCGCGGCCGGTGAAGCGCTGGTTGCGCGGCGGCAGGTTCCAGACGGGCGGCAGCCCGCCGGCCACGCGATCCATCCGCCGGGCCGGGACGCGGCCGATCACCTGGGCCAGCTCCTGCCGCGCCGCGACGGTGTCCGGATGGGTCTCGCCGAAGAACCGGGCGCAGAGGTCGACCACCGTCCGCAGCGCCTGCTCGGCCTCCTGCCAGCGCTCTTCCTGCGCGAAGCTCTTCGCATGGCCCACCAGCACGGTGATGGCGTCCTTGGTGGCCGTCTGCTGCTCGGCCTCGGCCCGCTTGGTCAGCTCCAGCTGCTCCTGCAGCCGGGACGCCTGCTCGACCACCTCGCGCATCTGCTCCTGCGCGTGATCCAGCTCCTCGGCCGCCGGCAGCTTCATGTTGACCTTGTACTGCACGGCGAGCCGATTCCACGCCTGCTCCCAGACCTGCTGCCGCTCGAGCGACACCCCGCAGAGGTCGACGAACGTCATCAGGAAGGCCTTGCTGGGGAACCGCCGCCCGTTGAGCACGTCGCTCAGCGTCGTCCTGGGCAGCGACCGGCGGGTGTCGATGGCGCGCTTTTCGAGGTCGCGATAGGGCGGGCTGTCCGCGCGCACCCAGAGCATCTTCATGCGGCGTGCGAGCTCTTCGCGGCTTGCGGCCGTCGTGGGATCGATCGGATCCACGGCGTCATCGGTCATCTACCAGGAACTCCCGTCCGGGGCTGTCCCGTCTTGTCCTGTAACTGTAGGCGAATTAGCCGGGAATTGCGCGGGTCTTCGCTTCGATAAGGGATTCGGACCTCGGCGGACACGTGTCCCGGACAGCGGATGACCGAAACAGGACAGACCTTCTGGGAATGGCGTTGTGAATCGATGAACGCTTGTCCCACGGTGTCCCATTCGCGTGTCCGGTGTCCGCGCATTCGGGACCAGGAAACGGATCTGGACGAGATCGTCCGCCGTCCTGGTGGGACACATTCGGCGCCGGTTCAATCGATCGTGTAAGGAGGTATTCGCGATGGATATCACGACGCTGACCGACCTGTTCGGCAGCAGTGCCGCCTATGTCACCCTGGCCGTGCTCGCCGCGATCGGCGCCCTGCTCGTCTGGGCGTTCCACCAGGGGCGCCAGATCGAGTTCTGGCCTCCCAAGATCGGCCCGCGCCCTGAAGGGGCCGACCGCGCACGCAAGCCGGCCACCGTCGACCGGCCGGCCAACGTCGACCGGCTGTACGAGGTAGGCGACGCGAGTGACTTCTACGACGCGATCGCCCCCAACTACGACCAGCGCAACTCGGTGAACCTGCTGGCCACCCACATGGACGTGATCACCCGCGTCGAGGAGGCGCGCAAGTGCAAGCCCGGCCTGCGCGTGCTCGACCTCGGGGGCGGCACCGGCCAGAACGTCGCCACCCACTTCTTCAACGACTCCGAGATCGTCTGGACGTACGTCGACTTCTGCCCGGCCATGGTCGACCAGCTGCGCCAGCACCTGGCCAAGCGCCCCATCTACAAGCGCCTGACCTGGCACATCGAGGACATCAACCGCGCCCACCTGGTGGTGCCGCCGCAGTCGCAGGACCTGGTGCTGCTGAACCTCGTGCTGTCGTCCATGCCGGAGCTGCCGGACTTCAACAAGATCGCCCGCATGCTGGCGCCCGGCGGACAGCTCGTGATCAGTGACATCGACCCGGGCTACACGCACGCGCACCCGTACTACCAGGCGGCCGCGAAGGACGGCAGCATGGTCGCCATGCGGACCAACCCGGTCCAGCCCCTCGAGCTCGTCGACCGCATGAAGGAGGCCGGTCTTCGGCTGTCGGAGATGGCCGGGATCGGGTCGCGCGACATCAGCTACTCGTTCATCACGGTCTTCGTCAACGACGAGCGTCCGGACGTGTCCCGGCAGCATGACAGCGGAGCGGTGACCGCCTAGTCATGATCAAAGGCGGGCCGCCGCCTCTCCCAGCGCCCGGATCGCGGTCGTGGCCAGCACCTGAGCCCCGACCGCGATCGAGCGTTCGTCGACGTCGAACTCGGGGCGGTGGATGTCGACCTCGACGTCGCTGCTGGGGCTGCGGGTGCCGAGCCGCGCGAGCGCGCCGGGGACGGAGTCGAGATACCAGGCGAAATCCTCCCCGGCCAGGCTCTGCGGGGTCGCCACGACGCCCGCGTTGCCGAGCACCGAGGTGGTGGAGTCGCGCAGCATGTCGACGCTCGTGGCGTCGTTGTTCACGGCCGGCGTGCCGCGGCGGTAGTCGAGCTCGGCCTCCAGGCCGTACGCGCCGGCGACCGACTCCAGCAGCATCTTCAGCATGTCGGGGGCGAGGTTCCACGCCTCGCCGCCGAGGCAGCGCACGGTCCCCTGCGCGATGCCCACGTCGGGGATGGCGTTGGCGGCGAAACCGGCCGACACCTGCCCCCACACCAGGCTGAGGCTGAGCCGCGGGTCGACGCGGCGTGACAGCGCGGCCGGGAGCTCGGTCAGGATCTTGCTGAGCGCGTAGACCAGGTCGACCGTGAGGTGGGGGCGGGCCGTGTGGCCGCCGGGGCCGGAAACCTTGATCTTGACGGTGTCGCAGGCGCTCGTGATGGCGCCCACCCGAAGGCCCATCTGGCCGACCTCGGCCCGTGGGTCGCAGTGCACGGCGAAAATCCGCTCCACACCCGACAAGCCGCCGTCGCGCATGACCTCAAGGGCGCCGCTCGCGATCTCCTCGGCCGGCTGGAAGATCAATCGGACCTGGCCGGGCAGCAATCCCGCCTGCGCCTGCTGCGCCAGGAAAAGCCCGGCGCCGAGCACGACGGCCGAGTGCACGTCGTGGCCGCACGCGTGGCAGACGCCGCCGACGGTCGAGCGATAGGGAACATCCTTCTCGTCCTCCATCGGCAGGGCGTCGATGTCGGCGCGCAGCGCGACCATCGGACCGTGCCCAGTGCCGATGTCGGCCCACAACCCCGTGCCCCGCGACATGACCCGTGGCACGAGCCCCGCGTCCACAAGCCGTTCGGCGATGGCCTCCGTGGTGCGAAACTCGTTGAAGGCCGTCTCGGGGTGCGCGTGCACATCCCGCCGGAAGGCGATCAGCTCCGGTTCTTGCTCACGGACGAACTCGGCCAGTTCAACGGCAAGTCTGGCCCCATCCGCCTCCGGATCGTCCATCGCCGGAAAGTTCGACGAGATGATCACGACTATTTCCTTTCTCAGACCCTGCACGGGCCGACGTCAAAAAAACTCCTCTGTCAGGGGCCATGTGATGGCGCGTACCCCACGATCCGGGCGGTACGCCGGAAATGGGTCTCGCGCCCGTCTCGGGTGGGAGAGGGGCGCGCGCGTGGCGGTCACATGGCCAGGCGGGTGGCCGTCAATCAATCACGTACCTGCATGACCAGTCCCCCCGTCCTGCCGCCTGCTGGTGACGAACCGATCCTCGGCCAGCTCGGTGATGGTGGCGTCCACCACTTCTTCCAGGGTGCCACCATCGGCGAGGATCGCTCGCTGTCGCTCACTTGAACAGCCCCGCTCCAGCACGTCGCCGATCACCGACAGCTCCTCGGCGCAGCCGAGCCGCTCGGCGACCGGTTCCAGCTCGCGTTGCAGCTCATAGAGCACGTCCCTGATCGGGGCGGTCGTGCCGCGGTCATCGGTGACGACGATGGCGTCGAGACCGTGGCGGGTGGCCCGCCACTTGTTGTCCCGCACCACCCACGCGGCCGGCGTCGGCAGTTTGTAGCCACGGTCGAGCTGCTGGTCGAACTGCTGGACCAGCGACTGCGACAGGGCCACGACCATGCCGACCTCCCGCATCGTGGGAATGCCGTCGAACATCCGTATCTCAATCGTGCCGAAGTCGGGGTGTGGACGAACGTCCCACCACACCTCTTTGATGCTCTTGATCGTTCCAGCGCGGATCAGGGTGTCCATGTACTCCTCGAACTCCGCCCAGTCCGCCAGGAGGTGCGGCGGACCGGCCGTCGGCAGGGCGCCGAAGACGATCGCCCGGCTGGAGGCGAGACCGGTGTCCTGCCCGCCCCAGTATGGGCTCGAGGCCGTCAACGCCAAAAAATGCGGCAGGTAGGCCGCGAGCGCGTTGACTATGGGAATGACTTTATCTCTCTCTCGGACGCCCACGTGGACGTGTACGCCAAATGTTTGGATGCGCCAAGCCAGCCACTGCAGGTCCTCGACCAACTCGGTGTACCGCTGCACCGGGGCGTACTCCGCGTCGCGCCAGTCACTGATCGGATGCGTGCCCGTGCACGCGAGGGCCATCCCCCGCGGCGTGACCACGCTCCGCAACCGGTCGATGCTCTTCTCAAGATCGCGTACTGCTTCGGCGGCCGTGTGGCATACGTCCGTGATGATCTCGACCTGCGACTGCATCAACTCGTGCATGGCCTTGGGCCGCGGACCCTCGCTGAGCTCGGGCATGGCGGCCAGCACCTCACGGGCGTCCTGGCGGAGCCGGCGTGTCCGGGTGTCGACGAGCTGGAGCTCCCATTCGACGCCGAGTGTCGCTCCACGGGAGGGATTGAACTCGATTGCCACAACAACCTCCGTAGTCCATCGTCTCAGCACCCGTTACACGGCGTTGCCAAAATCGGCCAACCTGTACGTATGACTTCAGTCGCCCTGAATTACCTTAAGCACGTATTACTGGACAAACTTCTATCCTGAACCATCAGGAACAGACCTGCTATCCATGACTCGGTATGGTCGAGCTTGCGGAGCGTGCCTTCAGGGCATCTGTCGCGGCATGTGCAGAGATTCGAGGTTGACGCCGTGGTGACTCGGGGCCTGGCGCTCGTCGTTGCGACGACCGCGCTGATCGGTGGCGCCGGAGTGCAGTGGTCCCTGGCGGACCAGCAGCTGGTTCAGAAACATGCGGATCGGCAGACGGTGATCGGAGGCCCGCTGCTGGCCGGTCGCGGGCTGGTCGTCCCCGCCGGCGTGAAGGCTCCGCCCAAGACCGCCGCCAAGGCGTACGTGATCGCCGACGCCGACACCGGGCAGGTGCTCGCGGCCAAGGACCCGCACGGCCGCTATCTGCCGGCCAGCACGCTGAAGACGCTGACGGCGCTCACACTGATCCCCAAGCTCGACAAGAACCGGCGGATTCGGCCCAGCCAGAACGCCTGCAACACCGAGGGCAGCGCGGTCGGCCTGACCCCGAAGATCACCTATCGCATCGAGGATCTGTTCCGCGCGCTGCTCATGGTCTCCGGCAACGACGCGGCGGTCGCGCTCGCCGAGGCCAACGGCGGCCTGCCGGCCACGCTCTCCGACATGAACGCCGAGGCCCAGCGGCTGCAGGCGTTCGACACCGTGGCCAAGACCCCGAACGGCCTGGACAAGAAGGGCCAGAGCAGCTCCGCCTACGACCTGGCCCTGATCGCCCGGGCCGGGCTCGCGCTGCCCGACTTCCGCTCCTACGTGAGCACCAAGACCGCCAAGTTCCCGGCGCCCAAGGGCAAGTCGTACGAGATCGGCAACCACAACAAGCTGCTGTGGCGCTACGACGGCATGATCGGCGTGAAGAACGGCTGGACCACGAAGGCGCTCGGCAGCTTCGTCGGCGCCGCCAGCAGGAACGGACACACCATCATCGTGTCGATCATGCGGTACGACGGGTCGTTCTGGGACGACGTGACCAAGCTCATGGACTGGGGCTTCGATGTCCGGGGCAACGTGACGCCGGTCGGCGAGCTGGTCTCGCCCGGCGCCGCGCCGACCGTGCAGCCGACGACGCTCACGCTGGCCCCGATCACACCCGGCCCGAGCGCCCCGGCCGCGGCGGGGATCCAGACCGACGCCTCCACCGCGCCCGGCCTCGCCGCCACGCTCGTGCTCGGCACGGGCCTCGCCGGCGGCCTGGCCTGGATCGGCTACGGCCTGAGCCGCCGCCGGCGGCGCAAGCTGTAGTTCTCCACGGCCGTCTCGTAACCGTCGATCGTCGGGGCCGGCGTGGGCTCGGGCGGCGGGTAACCCCGCGAGGTCGCGACCCAGGCCGCCGTGTAGAGGATCAGCCGTCCGGAGAGGTTGATCCACAGCAGCAGGCCCACCGTCACCGTGAACGCGCCGTAGAGCGGGTTGGTGGAGTGGGCCAGCAGCAGCGTCGCGAACTGTTTGAGCACCCCGAAGCCGATGGCGCCCACCAGGGCGCCGCGCAGGATGAGGCGGAACCGCATCTCGGGCTTGGCCAGCCAGCCCAGGATGATCAGAAAGAGCACGACGTCGGCGAGAAGACCGGCCAGCAGGCCGGCCACCGCCACGGATACCGAGGTCAACGGCCCCTGGCTGACGCCGAGCCAGCCGACGATCGTGTCGGTGGCCTGCACGGCGAAGCCGCTGATCAGCGCCGAGGCGAACAGCGTGATCCCGAGGAGGATCAGCGCGACCAGGTCGCGGAGCTTGACGAGGATCCAGCTGAGCCGCGGCGGGGCCGTCATCCACATCTCCTGCAGCGACACCCGGAGGGCGTCGACCGCGCCGAGCCCCGCGTACAGCAGGCCGAGCAGGCCGATGATCCCCGCGTTCTGGCGGGCCTCGGCGATCTGGTCCAGGTCGATCTTGTCAGCCAGCCCCGGGAGCTGGCTCTCGATGGCCGTCTTGAGCTCGGTCAGGGCGTCCGGGCGGAACGTCACGACGTAGCCGAATAGGGCGAAGGCCAGCGCGATCAGCGGGAAGAACGACAGGAACGCGAAGTAGGTGAACGTGCCGGCCTGCCGGTCGCCGCGCTGGATCTGGTAGCGCTGGACCATCCTGATCAGATGGTCGACCCAGTTGAAGCGGACCCGGGCGCGCTCGGTGAAGCGCCGCCCCTGCTCTTTACGCGCGTCGAGCCATTCCTGCAGCTTCCCGAACACAGCGGGTCATCTACCCAATGATCATCGAGCTAGGCGGACGGGAGCAGCCCGATGCGCGGGCGGACCTGAGCCATCGTCTCCTGCGCCACGGCGCGCGCCTTGGCGGCGCCGACGGCGAGCATGCGGTCGAGCTCGGTCTCGTCGGCGAGCAGCTTCTCCGTGCGCTCGCGGATGGGGGCGAAGGTGTCGACGACCACCTCGGCGACATCCTTCTTGAACGTGCCGTAGCCCTGCCCGGCGTAGCGGGCCTCGAGCTCGGGGATCGGCGTGCCGGTGAGGGCGGACTGGATGCGGAGCAGGTTGGTGATGCCGGGCTTGTTGGCGTCGTCGGCCACCACCTCCGAGCCCGTGTCGGTCACCGCGCGCATGACCTTCTTGCGCAGCGGCCCGGGCTGCTCGAGGACGTCGAGGATGCCGGCATCGGAGCTCGACGACTTCGACATCTTCGCCGTCGGATCCTGCAGGTCGGTGATCTTCTCGACCTCCTTCAGGATGTAGGGGCTCGGGACCGTGAAGGTCTGGCCGAAGCGCGAGTTGAACCGCTGCGCGAGGTCGCGGGACAGCTCGAGGTGCTGCTTCTGGTCGGCTCCCACCGGCACCTGGTCGGCCTGGTAGATCAGGATGTCGGCGGCCTGCAGGATCGGATAGGTGAACAGGCCGACGCTGGCCGCGCTCTCACCGTATTTGGCGGCCTTGTCCTTGAACTGCGTCATCCGCCCGGCCTCGCCCATGCCGGTCTGGCAGATGAGGATCCAGGCCAGCTCGGAGTGCTCGCGGATGTGGCTCTGCACGAAGACCGATGACCTGTCGGGGTCGAGCCCGGCGGCGAACAGCTGCGCCGCGGCCACCCGCGTGCGCCGCGTTAGCTCGTCGGCCTTCGGGTTCACGGTCAGCGCATGGAGGTCCACGACCATGTAGAAGGCGTCGTGCGTCTCCTGGAGCGCGACCCACTGCCGCACGGCGCCGAGGTAGTTGCCGAGGTGGAACGAGTCGGCGGTCGGCTGGATTCCGGAGAGCACGCGTGGTCGGGACATACGGCAATTGTGGCAGCCGAGCGAGGCGGTTCGCGACAGCGACGGGCGTCCTCAGGCCTCCGCGTCGGGCGGCCGCTCACGGCCGCGGATGACCCGCACGCGGGACACCCGGCGGCCGTCCATCTCGGCCACCGTGAGCTTGGCGCCGGGCGCGTCGACCGTCTCCCCCGACTCGGGCAGCCGGCCGAGCGTCGCCATGACATAGCCGCCCAAGGTCTCATACGGCCCGTCGGGCAGCCGGAGGCCGGTCTCGGCGGCGAACTGGTCGAGATTGAGCAGCCCTTCGACCTCCATGTCGCCGGCGACCACGCGGACGGAGCGCTCCCCCGTGTCGTACTCGTCGCGGATGTCGCCGATCAGCTCCTCGACCAGATCCTCAAGCGTGACGATGCCGTCGGTGCCGCCGTACTCGTCGACCACGATGGCGAGGTGGTGGCCCTCGTCGCGCATCTCGGCCAGGGTGGCGAGGACCTGCTTCGACGCGGGCACCAGCTTGACCGGCCGGATCGGCACCAACTCGGTGATCGGCTCGGTCCGCCCCGTCAGCACCGGATCGAGCAGGTCCTTGACGTGGACGAAGCCCAGGATGTCGTCGTAGGAGTCGCGGTAGATCGGGTAGCGCGAGTGCGGCTGCGACGCGGCCACGATGGCGGCCTCGGCCAGGGGCGTGTCGGCCGACATGAACTCGACCTCGGTGCGCGGCAGCAGCACCTCGCGCAGCTGCCGCTTGCCGGCCGCGAACACGTCGGCGATCACCGCGCGCTCGTCCTCGGACAGATCCTGGTGGCCGATCACCATGTCGCGCAGCTCTTCCGTGGTCATCTTGGCGCGGTCGGCCTTCGGGTTGCCGCCGAGGAGCCGTACGACGCCGTCGGTCGAGACCGACAGCAGCCAGATGACCGGACGCGACAGCGTCGCGATCCGGTCGAGGAACGGGGCGACCAGAAGGGACAGCGACTCGGCCCGCTGCCGCCCGATCCGCTTGGGCGCGAGCTCGCCGAGGACCAGCGTCACGTACGAGATGGCGCCGGTGACCAGGATGAACGCGAGCGGGCCGGCGAGCGACTCGTGCATCCCCCAGCCCCGCAGCACCTTGTCGAGCTGGCCGGCCAGGGTCTCGGCGCCGAGTGCCGCGGAGAGCACGGTCGCGACCGTCACTCCGACCTGGATGGCCGACAGGAAGCGGTTGGGCTCGCGAGCGAGCTTGGCCACCCGCGCCCCTCGCCGCCCCTCGCTCCCGAGCCGTCGGATCTGGCTCTCCCGCAGCGACACCATGGCCATCTCGGCGGCCGCGAAGAAGCCGCATATGACGATGAAGACGAGGACGAGGGCAATGGTGAGGGTGACGCTGCTCACGTCATCAGTCCGTTCCGGAAATCGTGATCGTGGTGGCTATTTAACTCGCTCCTCATGCCTGGCGCGTAAGCTAGGCTGGGAACGAACATAATCTAACAAAAGTAAACAGGAGTAAACGATGAAGCTGCTGGTAACTGGGGGAGCCGGCTACGTCGGCAGTGTCGTCGCGGCCCAGTTGGTCGAAGCGGGGCACCAGGTCACCGTCCTTGACGACCTTTCCACAGGCCACGCGGACGCGGTGCCGGAGGGCGCCCGCTTCGTCGAGGGGTCGATCACCGACCCGGGTCCTATCGAGGGTTTCGACGCCGTGCTGCACTTCGCGGCCAAGTCGCTGGTCGGCGAGTCGGTCCAGGAGCCGGCCCGCTATTGGCGGGCCAACTTGGGCGGCACGCTGGCGCTGCTGGACGCCATGCGCGGCTCGGGGGTGGGCCGCATCGTGTTCTCCTCCACGGCCGCCGTCTACGGCGAGCCCGAAGAGACGCCCATCCCCGAGTCGGCGCCGCCGCGCCCCGCCAATCCCTATGGCGCCACCAAGCTTGCGGTCGACACCGCCCTGACGGCCTTCGCCGAGCTCTACGGCCTGGCCGCGGTCAGCCTGCGCTACTTCAACGTCGCCGGGGCGTACGGGAGGTTCAGGGAGCGGCACGCGCCCGAGACGCACCTCATCCCCAACGTGCTCAAGGTCGCGCTCGGCGAGCGGGAAGAGGTCAGCGTGTTCGGCGCCGACTATCCGACCAAGGACGGCACCTGCGTGCGCGACTACGTGCACGTCACGGACCTGGCCACGGCCCACCTGCTGGCACTGGACGCGGCCGAGCCCGGCACGCACAAGATCTACAACCTGGGCAACGGCACGGGCTTCTCGGTCAAGGAGGTCATCGACGTCTGCCGGGCAGTGACCGGCCATCCGATCCCGGCCGTCGTCGCTCCGCGGCGCGACGGCGACCCGGCCGTGCTCGTCGCCTCATCGGAGAAGATCCAGCGTGAGCTCGGCTGGAAGCCCGAGCACGCGGCGCTCGAGACCATCGTCAGCGACGCCTGGACAGCCCTGCGCTGAGAGCCGTCTCTTAATCGAGGTCGCGGGGGGAGGCGAGCCGGAAGCGGGCGATGTTGTTGGCCGGGTTGCGATCGCCGATCGACCGCGAGTAGACCGTGGCCCGCGCGCGTACCCCTGTGTGCGTGCGCGGTGGCACGCGGAAGGCGAGCCGCATCTCCCCCGTGCCGCCCGACCTGATGGGCCGCATCTCGCAGCCGACGAACCGGTCGCGCTGCCGGCACCGCCCACCGGACGCCGACACGAAGTGGGCCCGTCCCGGCTGGAAGAACACGATCGGATCCTTGACCACGTGCGGGCCGGCGTTGCGGACCTTGGCGGCGACCGTGAACCGCTCCCCCGGCCGGGCCCGCTGGGTCGACGGCCGGAGCCGCACGCCGAGGTCGGCGCCGTCATCGACGGCCGTGGTCGCGCGCGCCATGTTGTCGCCGTCGTGGCCGTCCACGACCTCGGAGGCGAGGCTGGCCTGGGCCTGCAGCGGGCCGCGGGCGCCCGGGCGAACGATCCCGGTGATCGTCACGGTGCCGACGCCGCCCGCGGCGACGTCGCGGGGCGAGCGGCAGACCACCTCGCCCATGCCGCGTCCCGGGGCGCACTCGGCCACGTCGACGCTGAGCACCTCGACGTCGTGCGGGAGCCGTATGGTCAGGACCGGCAGCACCGCGTCACCCGGCCCGGCGTTGCGCACCTCGACCTGATAGGTCAGCATCTGTCCGGGCTGGGCCACCTGCGGCTTGGCGGACAACCGCACCGAGAGGTCGGCGCCGCCCCAGGTGTCCCCCGCGTATGCCGGCGAGGCGATCGCGACCAGAACACCGACCAGACCCGCGATGAGCTTCAACGCATGACTCCCCTGTGAGCGTTGCCCCAATTCAAGTGGCTGGAAGCGCGTTGTCGCAGGCAGACACGCCGCATCGATCAGCGGCAGGTGATCTTCGCGGGGATGTCGAGCGGGGGCGAGAAGCCGACCCCGCCGAAGTGCCTCTTGATCAGTGTGGCCATGCGGCCGCTGTCGTACAGCTGGCCGATGAGCGGGCGGATGGCCTCGCAGGCCCGCACGTCGCCGTCGGGCACGGCCACGGCGTAGCTCCAGTGCCCGATCCCCGCGTGCAGCAGGCGGAATCGCATGTCCTCGCGCGCCGCGAACCCGGCCAGGATCATGTCGTCGCCGGGGATCGCGTCCAGCAGGCCGGCCTTGAGCTTGTTCATGCAGTCGGCGTGGTCGCTGGCCTTCACCAGCTCCATCGGCACCTGGTCGGTCACCAGCGCCGGGCTGGCGCTGCCCGGCCACGAGCACAGCCTCTTGCCGTCGAGGTCGGCCAGCGTGGTGACCGGCGAGTCGGCCGGGAGCAGGACATCGGTGTGCGCGACGAAGTAGGGGCCCGCGAAGGTGACGCGGTCGTTCTTGTAGTCCTCCCAGGCGTACGTCGCCACCACCAGGTCGACCGTGTGTGCCTGTAACGCGCCCACCCGGTCGAAGCGGCTGACCTTCTTGAACGTGATGCCCGACGGGGGCACGCCGAGCTTCTCCGCGAGGAAGCGCGCCAGGTCGATCTCGAACCCGCTGAAGGTCCCCTTGCTCGGGGTGTACAGGCCGACGCCGGGCAGATCGCCCTTGACGCCGATCGTGAGCTTCTTGGTGGCGTACGCCTTGTCGACGATCGAGGCGTACGTGGGCGACTTGCCCGGCGATGGGCTGCCGCTCGGGTCCTTCGAAGGCGCGGAGCTCGCCGGCCTGCTCGGACTGGGAGTCGAGACCGGCTGGTCGTGGTGCGGAATGAAGCGGATGGCCGCCACCACGCCCCCGATCGCGACCAGCGCCGTCACGAGGACCACGGCGACGGCCCTGCGGCCGTTGCGCCGCTCCGGCCCCCGCACCCGCGGTTTGGCGATGGGCGGTCCGCCCGCGGGCCCGGCCCCGACCGTCGAGGCCTCCGCCTTGGGCGGATCGTGCGGGCGGATCGCGGGAAACTCGCCCGTGCTCGCGACGTGCGCGCCCTGCGTCAGCACCGCGGTCAACTGGCCCCCGGAGTCAGTACGGCCGAGCAGGCGCAGCAGGATCTGGTCGGCCGTGGGCCGCGCCGTGGGGTTCTTGCTGACGCAGGCTTGGACCACCGACCGCAGCGGCTCGGGCAGGGAGCTCACGTCGATGTCGTGGTTGAGGATCCGGTTGAGCACGGCCGCGATCGAGTCGCCGCCGAAGGCCGCCTTTCCGGTCGCCGCGTACGCGATGGTCGCGCCCCAGGCGAACACGTCGGTGGGCGGGCCGACGGTGTCGCCGGAGATCTGCTCGGGCGCCATGTAGGCGGGGGTGCCGACGGCACGGCTCGTGATGGTGCCGGTCGAGTCGATGATCCGCGCGATGCCGAAGTCGACCACACGCGGCCCGTCGGCGGCGATCAGCACGTTGTCGGGCTTGAAGTCGCGGTGCACGATCCCGGCCTCGTGGATCGCGGTGAGCGCGGTGGCCGTGCCGACCGCCAGCCGATCCAGCCGCGACCCGGAGAGCGGCCCGGACGTCTCGACCGTCTCACGGAGCGAGGGGCCGTCGATGTACTCGCTCGCGATGTAGGGCGTGTCTCCGTCGAGGTCGGCGGCGATCACCCGGGCCGTGCAGAAGCTCGCCACCCGCTGGGCCGCGCGCAACTCACGGGCGAACCGCGACCGGGCCATGGCGTCGCCGGTGAACTTCACGTGCAGCAGCTTGATCGCCGCGCGGTCGCCGGACTCGTCTTCGCCCAGGTAGACCACGCCCTGGCCGCCCTCACCCACGCGTCCGCGCAGGGTGAACGGGCCGAGCTGGGTCGGATCCCCCGGTCCGAGCGGCGCGAGCTGCGGCATTCACGTCCCCACGATTTTCGCAAAGTCCTGACCGCAGCACTTTACGGCCCGGGAACCCGCTTTCAACCGCCTGATACCACGCCGTGACTCAACGGACCGCCTACACCGGAAAAGGCCGCCACGGGCGGCCTCTTCGGGGGTTCTCCTACGGGGTTCGCTTCGGGGTCGCCTGCCTCAGGACATCTTCTTCTGCAGGTTCTCATCAAGCGCGGCGAGGAAGTCCTGGGTGGTGAGCCACTGGGCGTCGCCGCCGACCAGCAGGGCGAGGTCCTTGGTCATCTGGCCGCCCTCGACCGTCTCGACGCACACGGTCTCGAGCCGCTCGGCGAAGTCGATCACCTCGGGCTGGTTGTCCAGCTTGCCGCGGTGCTGCAGGCCACGGGTCCACGCGAAGATCGAGGCGATCGGGTTGGTGGAGGTCGGGCGGCCCTTCTGGTGCTCGCGGAAGTGCCGGGTGACCGTGCCGTGCGCGGCCTCGGCCTCGACGGTCTGGCCGTCGGGGGTCATCAGGACCGAGGTCATCAGGCCGAGCGAGCCGAAGCCCTGGGCGACCGTGTCGGACTGCACGTCGCCGTCGTAGTTCTTGGCGGCCCAGACGTAGCCGCCCTCCCACTTCAGGGCCTGCGCGACCATGTCGTCGATGAGGCGGTGCTCGTAGGTGATCCCGGCCGCCTCGAACTCGGCCTTGAACTCGCTCTCGTACACCTCGGCGAACAGGTCCTTGAACCGGCCGTCGTACGCCTTGAGGATCGTGTTCTTGGTCGACAGGTAGACCGGGTAGCCGCGGGACAGGCCATAGCGCATGGAGGCGCGGGCGAAGTCGCGGATCGAGTCGTCGAGGTTGTACATGGCGAGCGCCACGCCCGAGCTCGGGAAGTCGTAGACGTCGATCTCCATCGGCGCGGAGCCGTCGGCCGGGGTGTAGGTGAGCGTCAGCGTGCCGGCGCCGGGGATCTTGAGGTCGGTGGCGCGATACTGGTCGCCGAACGCGTGACGGCCGACCACGATCGGCTTGGTCCAGCCGGGGACCAGGCGCGGGACGTTGGAGCAGATGATCGGCTCGCGGAAGATGACGCCCCCGAGGATGTTGCGGATGGTCCCGTTCGGGGACTTCCACATCTTCTTCAGCCCGAACTCCTCGACGCGGGCCTCGTCGGGAGTGATGGTCGCGCACTTGACGCCGACGCCGTACTGCTTGATGGCGTTCGCGGCGTCGATCGTGACCTGGTCATCGGTGGCGTCCCGGTGCTCGATCCCCAGGTCGTAGTACTTCAGGTCGACGTCGAGGTAGGGCAGGATCAGCTGGTCCTTGATGAACTGCCAGATGATCCGGGTCATCTCGTCGCCGTCAAGCTCGACGACCGGACCCGCCACCTTGATCTTGGGCATTTTTCCCCTTCTTTTGCTGGTCAGACAGTCCTTTTTGAGGGCTCATCGACCGTTTAGGTTATCGGACCTTTACCACCGGCCTGCTACGCCCCTTGGTGCAGCTGCAGCAGCAGGCTGAGCGAGCCGAGGGTGACAAGGGCTCCGAGCGTCGCGAGGCCGAGCGCGTCGGCGCGCCGGCTGCGCGAGGCGAGCGGCCCGGCCGCCATGCTGAGCCGCAGCCATGCGCCGACCAGCAGTGAGACCCCGATGACCACGCCGCCGACCCACGTGTCGACGCCGATCGCGAGCACGCAAAAGCCCGCGACCACACCTGCCATGACCAGCAGGTATGGCCACCAGGACCCGGCTTTCGCGCGTGGTGCTATGTCCTCACCCTTACCGTTCGTCGATGGGAATCCACTTCTGGTCGCGTTCGCCGATGTATTCGCTGTCCGGGCGGATCAGCCGGTTGTCGGCGTGCTGCTCGATCACGTGGGCCGTCCAGCCCGCCATCCGGCTGACCGAGAACACGGGCGTGAACAGATCCGTCGGAATGCCCAGGTAGTGGTAGACCGTCGCCGCGAAGAAGTCGACGTTGGGATAGAGGCCCTTCTCGGCGAAGACGACCTCCTCCATCTCCTTCGACATCCGATAGTAGGTGTCGTCGCCGGATGCCTCGCCCAGTTCGCGCGACATCTTCCGCAGGTGTGTCGCGCGCGGGTCCTCGGTCTTGTACACCCGGTGACCGAAGCCCATGATCTTCTCGCCGGCCGCGAGCTTGTCCCGTACGGTCTGGGCCACCCCGCTCGGGTCGATGCTCTCCAGCGTGAGCATGACCTGCTCGTTGGCGCCGCCGTGCAAGGGGCCCTTGAGCGTGCCGATGGCCGCGACGATGGCCGAGTGCATGTCCGACAGCGTCGCGGCGCAGACCCTGGCGGCGAACGTCGAGGCGTTCATCGTGTGGTCGGCGTGCAGCACCAGGGCCTCGTCGAAGATCTCCACAGCGCGATCCGACGGCGTGCGGCCGGTGATCTGGAGCAGGAAGTTGGCCGCGATGCTCAGGTCTGGATCCGGATCGGGAATCTCCGTGCCGGTGCGGGCCGCCTGATAGCGGGCCACGAGGGTGGGCTGCTGCGCGGTCAGCCTGGCCGCCTTGCGGCGGTTGGCCTCCGGCTCGTTGGAGTCCTTGTCGGGGTCGTCGGCCGCGGCCAGGGACACCAGAGTGCGCAGCGCCTCCATCGGTTTCATGGTGGTGGCGATCTCGGCGAGGTTGTCCTGGACGAGGCGGCCGAGGTCACGCCCGCGGACCAACTCGGCGCCGTAGTCGGTGAGCTGCTCGCGATCGGGCAGCGTGCCGTGCTGGAGCAGATGGGCGGTCTCTTCGAAGCTGGTGCGGCCGGCCAGATCGTGGATGTCGTAACCACGATAGAAGAGCCGACCCGCTTGGCCGTCGATGTCGCTGAGCGCTGTTGACGCGGCGACGACGTCGGCGAGGCCTTTGGTGGGCTTGTCCGCCATGTGTGTTTCCTCCGCTTATCCTGGCCCGAAGTCTACCCGTGAGCAGGTAAAGCGCCCTGGAGAGGTCCAGACCAATTTCCGCGCGGATTCTCCTTATGGCAAAGGCGATTCCACATCCCCACGTTTGGGTAAGCCGGAGCTGTAGCGAAAGTAACGGCGGGCTACCTGGGGAGGAACTGCCGTGGAGGGGCCGTTCATTCGGATCGAGGACACCGGCGAGGTCGTCCCGCTCCGCCCCGACATCACGACGATCGGGCGAGGCCGAGGCGTCGACGTCAGGCTGACGGATCCGAGCGTGTCACGACTGCACGCCGAGTTCGTCCGCCGCGGACCTTACCTGTATGTCGTCGACCTGGGCTTGTCCAGGAACGGCACGCGGGTGAATGGCAGGCCGATCGCCCGGAGGGTGCTTGACGACGGCGACGTCGTCTCCTTCGGCGCGGCCCGCTGCCGGGTCGGCGGGATCCCGCGCGAAGACTTCGCCCCCGAAGTCGAGCTGCGCCGGGCCGCCGCCCCCGAGCTGACCAGGCGCGAGGTCGATGTGCTGACCTCACTGTGCCGCCCGGCTCTGTCGGACGAGGCGTTCGTGGCCCCGGCCACGGCGAGGGAGATCGCCGACGACCTGGTCGTGACCGAAGCCGCGGTCAAGCAGCACCTGCTCCGGCTCTACCAGAAGTTCCGGATCCCGGAGGGCACCAACCGAAGGACGCGGCTGGCCAACGAGGTCGTGGCGCTCGGTCTGGTGCGGCCGACCCCCGTGGTCCCGCCGCAGCGGGCCTCGGAGACGGCCGGGCCGACGGCCGCGACGACGCCACAGCCGTCCGCGCCGGCCCAGAGCCGCCGGGCGAGCTGAGCATCCGGGTCAGGAGGCGCGCTCGGCGCGCTCGGCCGCCTCCACCACGTTGGTGAGGAGCAGGGCGCGGGTCATCGGGCCGACCCCGCCAGGGTTCGGCGCGACGAAACCGGCGACCTCGCGCACGTCGAGGGCGACGTCACCGGCGACCTTGCTGTCGACCCGGGAAACGCCGACGTCGAGCACGGCCGCGCCCGGCTTCACCATGTCCCGGGTGATGAGCCCGGGCACGCCGGCGGCCGCGACGACGATGTCGGCGTTGCGGGTGTGCGCGGCCAGGTCGACGGTGCCCGTGTGGCAGAGCGTGACCGTGGCGTTCTCCGTGCGCCTGGTGAGCAGCAGGCCGAGCGGCCGGCCGACCGTGATCCCACGGCCGACCACCGTGACCTCGGCGCCCTTCACCGGCACGCCGTATTCCTGCAGGAGCATCACGATGCCCCGTGGCGTGCAGGGAAGGGGGGCGTCGACCATGTGCACGAGGCGGCCGAGATTGACCGGATGCAGGCCGTCGGCGTCCTTCACCGGGTCGACCCGCTCCAGCAGGGCCATCGTGTCGAGGTGGCGCGGCAGCGGCAGCTGCACGATGTAGCCATGGCAGGCGGGATCGGCGTTCAGCTCGTCGATCACGGCCTCCACCTCGGCCTGCGTCGCGGTCGCGGGCAGCTCGCGCGAGATCGAGGCGATGCCGACCTCGGCGCAGTCGCGGTGCTTGCTGGTGACATAGATGCGGCTGGCCTCGTCGTCGCCGACCAGGATCGTGCCGAGCCCGGGCGGGCTGGCGAGGCGGGCGACCCGTTCGGTCAGGTCTTGCTTGATCTTCGCCGCAGTGGCCTTGCCATCGAGAATCTGGGCAGTCACGGATACCTCCGGGAAGAGAGAGCGGCCGGACGCGCCACAACGGCTCGACCGCGCCCCGGCGTCGAGCGAAAGGTGCCGGTGGCGCGGGAGGCGGATCGCGGAAATCGCGTAGAGGCGAAAGCGGTGTGCGGATCCTCCAGGGCCGACGATTACGTCTCAGAGTCTAATGCGCGGTGGGCCGGCCGATGACGACCGGCCCAGCGCGAACAGACTAGGAGCTGTTCGGGGTTCGGATCTTGGTGAGGTCCGGCGGTGGGCTGATCATGGCTGGTAGGACTCGGGTGTGGCGCGTTTCGATGTGACCGATGCCGAGTGGGCGTTGATCGAGCCGTATCTGCCGGTGGCGGCGACCGGGCCGCTGCCACGACGGGTGCGGGATCAGTTCAACGGGATCTTGTGGCGGTTCCGCACCGGGTCGGGGTGGCGTGACGTGCCGGAACGCTACGGGTCTTGGTCCACGCTGTACTCCCGGTTCAACGGCTGGGCCAAGGCCGGGGTGTTCCAGGCGCTGATGGACGCATTGATCGCCGAGGCCGCAGCGCGTGGCCTGGTCGGGCTGGAGCTGGTCAGCGTGGACTCCACGATCGTGCGGGCGCATCAGGAATCGGCCGGGCTGGCGGTCGCCGGGGAGACCCTGGACGCGTTGGAGCAGGCGTTGACCGAGGAAAAGGGGGCTCCGCTCCCGGATCAGCCGCCGGTGCTGCGGGTCATGCGCCGCAGG
>JAGFNW010000010.1 GCA_017592665.1 Streptosporangiaceae bacterium NEAU-GS5
GTCTGACCAACCGGCAGATCGGCGAGCGCATGTTCCTGGCCGAGAAGACCGTCAAGAACTACGTGTCCAACCTGCTGGCCAAGCTCAACATGCAGCGCCGCACCCAGGCCGCCGCCCTGGCCGCCCGCCTGAAAGACCAGCACTGAGGCGGCCGCTTCACCCACCCAGCGGGGCGCTCCAGCTGAGGCGGGTTCCACCCTCGTCAGGAGCGGCCAGCTCGAAAGAGCCGCCCAAGGCCTCGGCCCGCTCCCGCAGATTGCGCAGACCACTGCGGCGCGTCTCAGAGCCGATCCCCACACCGTTGTCCGTCACCGTGAGCGTGATCTGATCACCTGCCACGGCCACCACGACCTCGGCACGCGACGCCTTGGCGTGCCGTACCAGATTGGACAACGCCTCCCGCAGAACGGCCAGCACATGCTCGGCCAACTCCGGCGACACGACACTGTCGAGCCGACCCTCCAACATGAGCGCCGGCTTGAAACCCAAATGCCCGCGCACCCCCTCCACCAGATCGACGATCTGGGCCCGCAGCCCATGCCCGGCAGGGGCCTGCAACGCGAAGATGGTCGACCGGATCTGCCGGATCGTCGCATCCAACTCATCGACCGAGCTCTGCAACCGCGACACCGCCTCCGGACGCTCCACCAGACGCACGATGCTCATCAACGACATGGCCACCGCGAACAGCCGCTGGATCACCACGTCGTGCAAATCCTTGGCGATCCGATCACGATCCTCCAGCAGCCCCAGCCGCTCAGCATCCGCACGGGCCTCAGCCAACTCCAACGCGATCGCCGCCTGCCCCGCGAACGCCTCCACCGCCCGCACCTCGGCCTGACTGAACGGCATCCGGCCCGACCGTTTGATCACCGACAGCGCCCCGCGCACCTTGGGCGCCGCACCCAGCGGCACCACCGCCACCGGCCCCAGCAACAACTCCTCGGCCAGCGCGGCGGGCACGTCGCCGGCCGGGACCTCAGTGAGCACCTGAGACACCCCCATCGCGAACGCCCGCCCGGCCAGGGAATCGACCGCCGAGACGGTGACCTGCCGAATCCGGTCCGCCGCGATCCCGTCGGCGATCGTCACACGAAACACATCCTGTCCAGGCCCCTCAGGAAACAGCACGGTGGCCAGATCGGCGTCGGTCATCTCGCGTGCCCGCCGCGCCATCACGCTCAGCACGTCATTGGTGTCCGCACCGGACAGCAGGCTGGTGGTGATCTCAGAAGAAGCCGCCAGCCAGGTCTCCCGGCGCCGCGACTCCTCATACAGGCGGGCGTTCTCGATCGCGACACCGGCCGCGGTGGCCAAGGCCACCACGATGGCCTCGTCCTCCTCGTCGAACTCGGCCCCGCCCCGCTTCTCCGTCAGATAGAGGTTGCCGAAGATCTCGTCGCGTACGCGCACGGGAACCCCGAGGAACGAGCCCATCGGCGGGTGGCCGGGCGGGAAGCCGTACGACTCGCGATGGTCAGAGATCCGCGCCAGCCGCAGCGGCTGCGGCTCCTTGATCAGCAGACCGAGCAGGCCCAGACCATGCGGCCAGTGCTCGATCTTGGCGATCTCGTCCTCGGTCAGCCCGACCGGGATGAACTGGACGAGTGTGTGTTCCTCGCCGATCACGCCGAGCGCGCCGTAGCTCGCGTCCACCAGCCGGGTGGCGGTCTCCACGATCCGCCGCAGCACGGTCTCGAGGTCGAGGTCGCTGCCCACCGACACCACGGCGTCCAGCAGCGCGTGCACCCGGTCTCGGGTCGCCAGCACGGCCTCCAGCCGGACCTGGAGCTCGGCCAGCAGATCATCCAGCCGCATGTGCGGCATCAACCGGTGCGACGGCTCTGACACGGTCGAAGTTTCTCACCCGAACGCGTCGAAGCCCACCCGGGGGCGGCACGACCCGCCTGGCGCATCGTTCACAATGGACGCATGCCGCGGCGTGACCTGTGCCCCTGTGGCCTGCCGGCCAGCTATGCGGAGTGCTGTGGGCGCCTGCATCGGGGAGACGCCGTCGCGCCGACCGCCGAAGCGCTCATGCGCTCGCGGTTCAGCGCCTTCAGCGTCGGCGACGAGGCCTATCTGCTGCGCACCTGGCATCCCGACACCCGCCCGCGGCAGGTCACAACCGGCGGGACGACGCGGTGGACGCGCCTGGAGATCCTCGGCAGCACCGCGGGCAGCCCCGTCCACACCCAGGGGACCGTGCGCTTCCGGGCCCACTACCTCGAGCGGGGCCGGGCCGGGGTGATGGAGGAGAACAGCCGATTCGTCCGGCACCAGGGTGCCTGGGTGTATCTCGGGCCTCTGTAGCCGCCGAGCGTGAGTAGGGCCGGCGGTTCGACCGTTCGTCGCGACGGACGGGCCGTTCGTCGTCTGCGCGAAGTCGCCCATTGCTCATGGGGACGGGCGGAGATATGTTGTGTGCGGCAACTTTTCGAAGCGTGGGTGGGCCGACCCCGCCTGTCCGACCTGGGGCTTTGCCGTCGCGCGAGCTCGCAGGTTCTCCTGACAGGGGTGACCCGATGAGCAGCATCAAGCCGACAGACCCGCTTCCCGAAACCACACGCGGTCTTCCATAGACCGCGTAGCGCCGCCTTCGGCCTGACGCGATCCGGTTGACGTCCCCTGACGTCAACCGTCATCCGCCCCTGCCGCCACCACCTTCCGTCTCATGTGTTCTTCGAGGCATGCCCGAAAACGGCCTGCCCGGGGGACGCCGGCGGCGGCCCTCCCCAGAAAGGGAACCACCATGAAGTTCAGCGGCACCACCGGACGAGGGGGCGTCTTAGGCCTCGTCCTCGCCCTGATCGCCGCGATGGGGTGCTTCGTCCTCGCGCCCATCGCGGTCGCACCGGCGCTGGCCGACACGACCGAGCCGAGCCTCATCAAGTACCGCAACGCGTCCGATCCCGAGATCGAGACGTGTTCGGACCCGTCGAGCAGCTGGTCCGGGCTGTGCCTGTACACCTCGAACGACCTCGGCTCGCCGGGCCCCTGGTACTACCCCATGGACAAGACCTACCTGTACACGCTGAACAACGGCGCCGATCCGAGCAACCCGGACAACTGGGTGGACCGCGGCGCGGTGCTCAACGAGAGCGCGTACTCGTCCTGGGTGCCGAGCGGCGCCAAGCACATGTGGGCGCCGTCCCACGGCCGCTACGGCGGCAAGGACTACCTGTTCGTGCCCGACGTGACCGACCCGACCTCGCCCGGCGTGAGCACCACTTCGCGGATCGGCATCTCGAGCGCGGATCACCCGTGGGGTCCGTACACCTACCAGAAGACCTACGCCATCGGCACATACGCCAGCGACCCGGACTTCTTCGTCGACCCCGTCAACAACAATCCGTACATGGTGTACGCCAACGGTGACTACGGAAACTGCGGCGGCATCTCGATCGCCCCGCTGCAGACGGCCGACATCACGCAGCTCGGCACGGGGCCCACAGAGCTCATCATCAACGGCGCCAAGGACTGGTTCGGCGCGGTCGGGAACTGCGCCGCCAAGAACCGGCCGTACATCGAGGGCGCGTCGCTGTACAGCTTCGACAACGCGATCACCGGTGCCGGCACTTCGGGACGGAAGTTCTGGCTGGTGATGGCCGTGAAGCCGGACGGCGGGTTCTACGGCGCGAACAACGAGGTCATCGCGTACGCCACGGCGGACAACATCCTCGGCCCTTACACCTACAAGGGCATCATCATGGACAGCAGCACCACCGAGTGGACCAACCAGGCGTCGATCGCCAAGTTCGGCGACCACTTCATCCTGGCCTACCACGACGGCACGGCCTGCGGCGACAGCGACCCGCGTGGCTGCACCAACGGCACGATCAACGGCGGCTTCGTCCGGGCGCCCATGCGCACGGCGCACGCCGCCTGCCTGAACTTCCACAACGGCGGGATCCAGAGGATCGCACGGACGTCGAACGGGTTCGCCCGCTGCATCCACACAAAGGGCACGATCGCCCTGCGGTCACGGGGCTCGGGCGCGGTCGTCAGCGCCGCGAACTACGGGAACAACGATCTGACGGCCAACCGCCAGTGGGTCGGCGGCTGGGAGAAGTTCGAAATGATCCCGCAGCCCAGCGGCAACTTCGCGCTGCGCGCGCACGTCAACAGCAAGTTCGTGAGCGAGAACCACGGTCTCGGCCGGCTCCGGGCGGACGCCACCACCATCGGCCCGTTGGAGCAGTTCAGCTTCGAGTTCAGGGACGACGGAAGCGTCCGGCTGCACGACTTCACCGACAGCCTGATCAAACCCGACCTCGACCAGAACATCCTCGGTAGCTGGGACCCCAAGACGCCGATCAAGTCACCCGACTTCGACGTCGTCGTGATGGACGGCACCATCGCCCTCCGGGCGCGGATCAACAACTCCATCGTCACGGCCGAGAGCGGCGGAGCCAGCCCGCTGATCGCCAACCGATCCACCATCGGGGCGTGGGAGAAGTTCGACGTGACCAACATCCCTGACTACACGGCGTTCCGGGCACAGATCAACAGCATGTACGTCTGCGCCGACAACTGGGGCAACAACCCGCTGATCGCCAACCGGTCCACCGCGGGCGACTGGGAGTCGTTTCTCCCCTATTGGAATGCCGACGGATCGTTCAGCTTCCAAGCCAAGGTCAACAGCATGTACGTCACCGCGGAAAGCGGCGGTGCCGCGTCACTGATCGCCAACCGGACCTCGATCGGTCCCTGGGAGAAGTTCGACATCATCCAAGTGATCTGACGCACGAAGGGGCCGCGCGCCGCGAACCGGCGCGCGGCCCCCAGAACCCGGGTGGACGCGGGCACGGGGATTGGTTACGGTCGCAGTGGATGCGCCTAGGGTTCCGCGCCGGTTCGCCGGTGGCCTGGTCCGAGCGGCGCCGGCACTCCTCAGCCGGGGGTGTACAGCTCAAGGGAGAAAAACCTGGAGGCTCCTACCGGCCATTCCGTGAGGAGTCCCCCATGAACGCCGCCGCCATCGCACTGGTTCTCGGCGCGGCCGTCGCGCACGCCGCCTGGAATCTGTTCAGCAAGCAGGCCGCCGACTCCGACAGCGTGGTCTTCCTCTGGCTCGTGGCCCTCTGCGAAGTGGTGATCTGGTCGGTGCCGGCGATCGTGTCGGCCACGCCGCCCTCACCGATCCAGATCCTCGCCATGTGCGCCAGCGCCCTGCTCCATCTCGGCTACTTCCTCATGCTCCAGCACGGATACCGGCATGGCGACCTGTCACTGGTGTATCCGCTGGCCAGGGGCACCGGCCCGATGCTGTCGAGCGTCGCGGCCGTCCTCGTGCTGGGGGAACGGCCCGACCTGGTCGAGGCGGCGGGGATCGGGCTGGTCGGCGTCGGCATCTTCGCGCTCGGCATGCCACGCCGCCGGATGGGGCGGCCCCCGGTGGCGGCGATCACGTTCGGCCTCGGCACCGGCCTGTTCATCGCCGCATACACGATCCTGGACGCGACCTCGGTGAAGCGCCTGGGGGTCAATCCCCTGCTGATGCTGATGGTGGACAGCCTCGGCCAGGTCGTGCTCATGGCGCCCACGGTCGCCGTGCGGCGCGCACTGGCCCGGCCGCTGTGGCGCGAGCACCGCTGGCGGATCGTCGCCACGGCCGTGCTCAGCCCGCTGTCCTACCTGATGGTGCTGATCGCGCTCCGGATCGCGCCGGTCAGCGCGGTGGCGCCGATGCGCGAGGTGAGCGTCCTGCTCGGCGTCATCCTCGGCGGCCGGCTGCTCGCCGAAGGCCACCTGAAGCGCCGCCTGCTCGCCGCGGGCATCATCGTCGGCGGCGTCGTCGCCATCGGCTTCGGCTGACCCTCCCCCAAAAAACAATCAGCGGGTACGGCTCTCGCGAACCGTACCCGCCGACTGGGCCGGGGGACTAAGGGATCAAGGTGAGGTGCAGGTGTAGGTGGCCGGCATCTGGGTGTTGCCGCTGGGGCGGTTGACCTGGAAGCCGAAGCTGCCGGTGCTGGCTCCAGGCGCCAGGGTGCCGTTGAAGCTCACGCTCTTGGCCGTGACGGTCTGGCCGCTGACGGTGACCGTGGCGTTCCACGAGCCGGACAGGGTGTGCCCGGCGGGCAGGGTGAAGGTCACGGTCCAGCTGGGGATCGTCGCGGTGCTGGTGTTCGTGATCGTCAGCGGGTTGATGACGTAGCCGGTCGCCCATTGGGTCTGGACGGTCGGCGTCGCGGAGCAGGCGCCGGTCGTGCCGCCGCCCGTCGTCATCGCCGTGACCGTGTTCGACACGGCCGACACGTCACCGGCGGCATTACGCGCCCTGACCTGGTAGCGGAAGGTGCTGGAGGCGGCCAGCCCGCTGTCGGTGAACGTCGTGCCGGTCGCCGTGCCGACCTGGGTGAAGGTGCCACCGCTAGCGCCCGCCGCGCGCAGCACGTCGTAGGTGACGCCGGCCGTCGTGGACGCCGTCCACGACAGGCTCGCGGTGGCCGCGGTCGTGCCGGTCACGGTCAGGTTGGACGGCGGCGCCGGAGCCGTGACGTCGCCGGGAGACGTGGTGATCTGGGCCGTGTTCGACACGGCCGACACGTTGCCGGCCGCGTCACGCGCCCTGACCTGGTAGCGGTACGTCGTGCTCGGGGTCAGCCCGGTGTCGGTGAAGGACGCCGTGGTCGAGGTGCCGACCTGGGCGAACGTGCCGCCCGTCGCGCCGGTGGCGCGCAGCACGTCATATCCGGTCACGCCGACGTTGTCGGTCGAGGCCGTCCACGACAGGCTGGTGCTCGACGAGGTGGTCCCCGAGGCGGCCAGGCCGGCCGGAGCGGACGGAGCGGTCGTGTCGCCACCGCTGTCGGTCAGGGTCGGAGTGGTCCAGTCGCGCCAGTCGGCCAGGTTGCCGGCCGCCCGGGACGAGATCCGCATGGCGCCGGGCGCGTTGCCCGTCTTCAGCAGGAACTTCTGGATGTTCTGCTGCATCGGGGTACGCCATTCGGGGCGGTTGGCGCAGTGGGTGCCGTCCTGGATGTCGGACCAGTAGGTGATGTTCTCACCCGCGCCGAGCGCCTTGTAGACCTCGGCGCCGCCCAGGGCCGCCACGCTCGCCGAGCGCGGGCCGAGGTTGGCGATGAACGGGTTGTCCATGATGAACAGGCCGCGCGGCGCGATCATGGCGACCATCTCGTGGGTGTCCACCGGCAGCCGGTTGGGGTTGCCCGTGAAGCTGGTGAACGCGTCACCGAACCAGGGCTGCTCGCCGTACGCGCTGCTCAGGCTCTGCGCGCCTTCACCGGGAACGCCGCGGAAGATCGGGACGCCGGCGGTGCCGGACTCGATCGGCATGGTCAGCGCGATGCGCTGGTCGAGCACGCCGGCCACGAAGGCGCCCTTGCCGAAGCGCGAGCAGCCGGAGACGCCGACGGCGTCCGCCTTGAGAACGCTGCCGCCCGACGACTCGATGACGTCGATGATGCGGCTGACACCCCAGCCCCAGGCGGCCAGCAGGCCCGTGGTGCTCGTGTTGCCGTAAATGGTGTAGTACGCACCCTGCTTGTTGTTGCGCGGCGTGCCCTCGCGCCCGACCGACATGGGGTCATAGTTGATGACCGCGGCACCGGCCGCCCTGATGGTGGCCGTGTCGACGCCGATCCCGCTGTAGACGACGACGGCCGGGAAGGGTGCGGTCGCGCCGTTGGTCGGCAACTGGACGCTCGCGGTGAAGCTGGAGCTTCTGCCGTTCTGGCTGATGTTCACCGTGATGCTGGAGCTCGAGACGGTGCCGGTGACGCTCGTCGGCTTCGGCTGCTTGTCGCCGTAGACGAAACGCTCGGCCAGCCTCTTGATCTCCTCACGCCGGCAGCGCCAGTCGGCCTTCGTGGTGATGCGCGTGCCGTTCAGCCGTGTGAAGGGATCGGGAATCCGGGTGTTGGTGGGCAACGATCCTTCGCTGGGCAAGGTCACCGGGCAGTCGGCGCCGTCGTCCTCGATTCCAACAGCCGCGGCCGCCTCGGTGAATGCTGTGGTCACCGCTCCAGCGACCGAGAGTGCCGACGCTACCGCGATCGCGACGACCCTCGAACGGATCCTAGAGCGGCCCGAGCGGATGATCACTGGGGCTCTCCCTTCCGGGTGGGGTGTTGGCGATCAGTCTGGGAATCGGCTCGAAACCCGTCAACGCAGGCGTTGAAATGTTTCAATGATCCATCCAAGACCCCCTCGCTGAGCTTGGGAGACCCCCGCGCCTGTCCCGAAAGTTTCGGAAACTAAGTGAATTTCAGCGCATCCGCACACCGATCACCGCGCCGGGTCGGATCGGGTGAATTCCACGCAGCCGCCGATCGCCGCGAGGGCCATGCCCGCGATGACGAGCCAGAAGCCGGCGCCGGCGAACCCGATGACGTTGAGCCCTCGGCCGAGTTCCCCGAGTTCGTTGATGGCCATCTGAAGCCGGATCAGCCCGAAAAGGTAGACGCCCACCACCGCGACCGCGAGAACGATGATGGTGACGGATGCCTTGCGGCGCGCCGCCGGCGCCACGCTCGCGCCCCGCCAGAGCCAGGCGGCCAGGCTTCCCGCGATCACCGATGACAGCGGGATCAGCCAGAGGAGGAGCAGCGCGCCATTGTCCCGCCCGGCCTCCGACGCGGCGACCGCACCCGTTATCGAGCCGAGGGCGGGCACGGCCGTCAGCGGAAGCGCGACGAATGCGAGAAGGGCGAGACACGAACCGACGAGAGAAATCACGGGCGGCCGGCGATCCTCCTGCCAGGCGCCGGCATGGGCGGGCGAATGGCGATTGGCCCAGGGCGTCCCGATCGGCCATGTCGGACCAGAGGCCGCCGGCGTGGCGGGCGTTCCAGAGACCGTCGGCCCAGGTCGACCGAGCAGTCGCTCTTTCGCCGAGGCGAACTCCTCATTGGTGATCGAGCCTTCGGTGAGCCGGCGGGTGAGTTCCCGGAGCTGATTCGGCAGGTCTGTGTCGTCCATTGGGGGCTCCCGTGAAAATGGCCGTGTTCCTGCGGTGTGTCTCTTACCGAGTTTGCCCGTTACCCGTTCTACATTTCATTATCGTGGCCATTTTGAGATGATTTCCAATATACGGCGAGTGGATACGGTATGGCACCTTATGTCGCGTTCACATTGGATAAAGGATGGTTACTCACCGAAGGAGCTGGCCGAATACAGCGCCGAATACTACGTTTGATCTGTGGCTGACGTGACGATTCGGCATGGGTCCAAGGACGACGTCGACGAGATTCTCGCCTTCTGGCGGCTGGCCGCGGAGGGGACCGACCGGCGCGACTCGCCCGAGGCGTACCTCACTCTGGTCGGGCGCGACCCGCAGGCCGTCCTGGTGGCGGAGATCGACGGCGCCATGGTCGGGACGCTCCTCGCCGGCTGGGACGGCTGGCGCGCCCATCTCTACCGCCTCGCCGTGCATCCCGAGCATCGCCGCCGGGGCATCGCGCGGCGCTTCCAGGCGCTGGGCGCCATGCGGTCCGACGCCATGGTCCTCGACGACAACACATCGGCCCATCCCACCTGGGCGGACTCGGGTTACAGCCGCCAGCCCGAGTGCAGCCGATGGGTCAAACTACTGAAATGACCATGATGTCCGGCAAGACCTGCCTGGTGACCGGGGCGACCAGCGGCATCGGCCAGGAGACCGCGGCCCGGCTGGCCGGGCTCGACGCCACCGTGATCGTCGTCGCGCGGAACCAGGCGCGCGGCACGGCCGCGTGCGAGGAGATCCGCCGCCGCGTGCCGGACGCTCAGGTCGAGGCGCTGACGGCCGACCTGTCCGTCATGGCGCAGGTGCGGCGGCTGGCCGAGGAGGTCCAGGCGCGCCACGAACGGCTCGACGTCCTGGTCAACAACGCCGGCGTGATCTCCACGCGCCGCCGGACGACCGCCGACGGGTTCGAGACCACCTTCGCGACCAACCACTTGTCGCCGTTCCTGCTCACCGGCCTGCTGCGCGGGCTGCTGGAGCGCAGCGCGCCCGCGCGCGTCGTGACGGTCTCGTCCGCCGCCCACAAGTCGGTCCGCGCCATCCCCTGGGACGACCTCCCAACCGGCGCGGGCGCCGCGAGCGGCCAGACCTATCCCCTGTCGAAGCTGCTGAACATACTGTTCACCACCGAGCTGGCCAGGCGCCTCGAAGGCGCCGGCGTCACCGCCAACTGCCTGCACCCCGGGTTCATCCGCACGGCGCTCGGCCGTGACGTCACCGGCCTGATGGGCGCGCTCGTACGGGTCGCGCTGCGCTTCCAGCCCGGGCCGGAAACCGGCGCCGAGACCTCGGTCTACCTGGCGAGTTCGCCGGATGTCGCCGAGGTCACCGGCGGCTACTTCGTCAAGTGCCGGCTCACCGAGCCGAGCGCCCTGGCCAGGGACGCCCAGGCCGCCGCCCGGCTGTGGACGCTCAGCCAGGAATGCGCGGGACTCGCCCCGGCGCCGTGACGCCGACGGCCGAGCCGAGCAGGCTCCGCGTCAGGGCTTCCCGCTCGCTGGTCATCTCTTCCAGCGCCTCGCTCAGGTGTGCGGCGGTCAGCGCGGTCACGGTCTCCCGCTCGCGGAGCGCCAGCAGCACGGACCGGCGCAGCAACTCCTTGAAGAAGGACGCCGTCGCGCCCGCCGAGCGCTCCACCACCTCGCCGAGGTCGCCGTCCAGCCGCAGATCGCCCGCGTACAGGCGGAGCAGCGCGGCCCTACCCGCCGCGTCGGGGCGCGGGATCTCGACGGCCAGGTCGACCCGGCCGGGCCGGTCGGCCAGCGCGCGCTCGAGCGCGTCCGCCCGGTTGGTGGTGAGCACGAACGTCACGTCGGCGTCGGCGCCGATGCCGTCCATCGCGTCGAGCAGCGTGAACAGCAGCGGACCGCCGCCGTCGGCCGACATCGAGCGATCCATGGCCACCAGGTCGACGTCCTCGACCACCACGATGGCCGGCTGCAGCCGCCGCGCCAGCGCCGCCGCCTGCTCCACGAAGCGGAGGGCCGCGCCCGTCATGATGATGACGGTCGACCCTTCGGTCCGGCTCATCAGATAGCGGACCGTGTGGGTCTTGCCCGTGCCGGGCGGCCCGTGCAGCAGCAGGCCGCGCTTGAGATGCTGGCCGTGGGCGCGCAGCCGCGAGGCGTACGTGCCGACGTCGACGACGTGCCGCTCGATCGTGTCCAGCACGCCGTCGGGCAGCACGACCTGCCCCGACTCCATGCGCGGCCGCGGCAGGAACGACACCAGCTGGTTGCCCATGTGCTCGCTCGCGCCGAAGGACAGGATCTGCCCCCGGAGCACGTCGAGCTCGCGCTTGAGCGCGTCGATCTCCGCACGCGCCCGCGACCCGGCGGCCCGGTCGGCCGCCAGGATGTCGAGCTGCACGTGCTGGCGTCCGAAGCGATCGGCGGGGCCGCGCACGCCGACCAGAATCGGCGCGCCGTCCGGCGTCCTGGTAAGGATCATCCCGTGCCCGACGACCTCCATGGACGCGTCCGAGCTGATCGCCGCCGTCGTCCAGTCGGCCGCGCCCAGCTCGAAGTCGCGGTAGGCGCGGTCGGCCATGGCGAGGATGTTGGCGAGTTCCTCGTGCTCGCGCTGGTGCCCTGTGATGCCGAACCACTGCGCGTCCGGAGTGTGCAGGGCGAGGTAGGCGTCCACGCCGCGCTGCAGGCTGGCCGCGTCCCACGGGGGATAGTTCTCGCTCACGGAGACCAGCTCGCGCGGCGAGCAGCCGACGTGGGCGGTGATCCGCAGCACCAGCTCCGGCGTCGGCCGCGACGCCTGCAGCTGGACGTGACCCTGCTCCAGGATCTGCGCCAGCGCCCGGGCGAGCGCGGCCGAGTCGGTCAGTCGGAGGGAATCATCCACGCGCCCCACACTGGCAGACCCGCACGCGCAACGCGCACGCGAAGATCATGGAACAGGGTGGAACGCCCACTAATTGAGTGACACGGAACAGTGACACGGGACCTCTGACGGGATCGCGGTCCGGCTGTACGCGGAACCAGCCGGGCCGGGGGTCGTCCGAGGGTTCGGCGGCCGGTCATGGTCGCGGTCATAGAGTGACGGAATGCGGATCTCCGTCCTCGGCGGCTGCGGCGCGTGGCCGGCCGCCGGGCAAGCCTGCAGCGGCTATCTCGTCGAGCATGAGGGCTTCCGCCTGCTGATGGATCCGGGATACGCCACGCTCCCCCGGCTGCTTGAGCACATCGACGCGCCCGAGGTCGACGCGGTGCTGGTCAGTCACGGCCACGCTGATCACTGCGCCGACCTGCATCCTCTCCTGCGTGCCCGGGTGCTCCGCGACGACCCGGCGGCCGTGCTCCCCGCGTACGCGCCGGACGGCGCGCTCGGCAAGGTCCTCGCGCTCGACCGGCCCGAGATGCTCCAGGGCGCCTGCGACGTGCGGACCATCACGGAGGGCCGGCGGTTCGAGGTCGGGCCGTTCCAGGTCGACACGTGGCTGCTCCCCCACTCGCTGCCCAACCTCGGCCTGCGCCTGACGGCCGGCGGACGCGTCCTGTCCTACACGGGCGACACCGGGCCGAGCCCCCACCTGCTCGACCTGGCCCGCGACGCCGACGTCTTCCTGGCCGAGGCCACGTTCGCCGAACGCGTGCCGGACGACTCGGCCCGCACCCTGTCCAGCGCCGCGCAGGCCGGCCGGAACGCGGCCGAGGCCGGCGCCGGCCGCCTCGTGCTCACCCACCTGCAGCCGGGCACCGATCCCGGCGAGTGCCGCGCGGCGGCCGGGCGCTCCTACACGGGCCCGATCGAGGTGGCCCGCGGCGGGCTCCGCATCGACGTGGACTGATCTTCTTGGACTGATCTTCTTCGACTGATCCTCTTGAGCTGATCCTCGAACGACGGCCGCGACCGCGGCGTATCTCCTTCGAGAGGAGAGCGCCATGGCCCTACGCGATATCCCCGCTTCGCCGCGCAGATGGGCGGTGGGGGTGCTGCTGGCCGGGCTGATCGCGCTGCTGGCCGCCTATTGGATGGGCGGCGACCGCGGCGTCGCGCAGGCCATGGGCCTGCCGTCGCCGGGGCTGGTGACGACGTGGGGGCTGCCGGTCGTACGGCTGCTGCACGACATGTGCGCCATCGGCACCACCGGGACCTTGCTGGCCGGGCTGCTGCTGGATCGGCCCGTCGGACGCGCCGCGCAGCGGTGGGCGCTGGGATGGGCCGCCACCGCCGCGGTCACCGTCCTGCTCACGCTCTCCGACTTCCTCGGCGAGCCGGTGCCGGACGCGCTGCGCTCGGGGGCGCTGCCCACGTTCCTGCTGCACATCCCGCAGGGGCAGGCCTTCCTCGCCGTCTACGGCCTGGCCCTCGCCATCGTCCTCGGCACGTTCATCCCGGCCGTGGCCGTACGGCAGGGCCTGCTGCTGGCCCTCGCCATCGCGGCGACGCTGCCGCCCGCCTACGCCGGGCACTCGGCCTCGGCCGCCGACCACCAGCTGGCGATCGCCAGCCTCATGGTCCACGTCGCCGGGGTGACACTGTGGGTCGGCGGCGTCTTCGGGCTGCTCGTGTTCGTCCGCGCGGCCGGCGAGCCGGAGCGGGCCGTGCGGCGGTTCAGCACGCTGGCGCTGTGCTGCTACGCCGCCGTCGGCCTGTCGGGGGCCCTCAACGCGTGGATCCGGCTCGGCGCGCCCGACCAGCTGTGGCGCTCGACCTACGGCCTGCTGGTGCTGGCCAAGGTGGCCGCCCTCGTGGCGCTGGCGTGGTTCGGCAACAGGCACCGCCGGTCGACGATCGCCGCGCTCGGGCGCACGCGCGCCCCGTTCCTCCGGCTGGCGGCCGCGGAGCTCGCGGTGATGGCGGCGGCGCTCGGCCTCGCGGTGGCGCTGTCGCGCACGCCTCCGCCGTCAGGCGCGCATGCCGCGGGTCAGGTGTGCGCCCCTGTCTTTTCATGCACGAAGTGGCGTGCGGAGCCGGCCGCGGAGACGATCTGACCGAGCAGGGCGTCGAGGGCCGCGTGATCCATCCAGTCGCGTTCGGCGATCACCGCGGCCTGGTCGTTCAGCTGCGCGGTGACCGAGGTGATGTCGGTTAGGGCGCCGAGGATCGCCGCCTTCTCGTCGGCTGTGAGATCGCACATGTACGGACCGTACGTCTCCAACGCCGATCCGTAAACATCCGCGAACTTCAGCGAACTTCCGTGAACATCGCCATGTGCGTTGCGGAGCGCGACGGCCGCCCGTAGGCTCCGTCGCGGGTCGTGACTGGCGCGAACGTAAGGTGGGATGACCACCGGGGAGCGGCCCCGGCGTGATCGCCGCACACCGCCGCGCGCCTGGGCGCCTCCCGCTTCACCGGAACGATTCACCGGAATCGAAGGAGACGCCTGTGACCGACGACTCTGTGACCGCGAACGCCGCCTCTGCCGCCTATCGCAACGCCCTCGAGATCATCTCCGGGGTCGAGCCCGGCGTGGCCACCGCGATCCGCGCCGAGCTGGCCGACCAGCGCGCCTCGCTGAAGCTGATCGCCAGCGAGAACTACGCCTCCCTCGCCGTGCTGCTGACCATGGGCACCTGGCTCTCGGACAAGTACGCCGAAGGCACCATCGGCCACCGCTTCTACGCCGGTTGCCGCAACGTCGACACGGTCGAGCAGCTGGCCGCCGACCACGCCAAGGCCCTGTTCGAGGCCCCGCACGCGTACGTGCAGCCGCACTCCGGGATCGACGCCAACCTCGTCGCCTTCTGGGCGATCCTGGCCCAGCGCATCGAGGCGCCCGCGCTGGCCGAGGCCGGCGTGCGGCACGTCAACGACCTGGCCGAGGACGACTGGGAGCAGCTGCGCCGCGCGCTCGGCGACCAGCGCGCGCTCGGCATGTCCCTCGACGCGGGCGGCCACCTGACGCACGGCTTCCGGCCCAACATCTCCGGCAAAATGTTCCACCAGCGGTCGTACGGCACCGACCCCGAGACCGAGCTGCTCGACTACGACGCCGTCCGCGCGACGGCGCGCGAGTTCCGGCCGCTCGTGCTGATCGCCGGCTACTCCGCATACCCCCGCAAGATCAACTACGCGAAGATGCGGGAGATCGCCGACGAGGTCGGCGCCACGCTCATGGTCGACATGGCGCACTTCGCCGGGCTCGTCGCTGGCAAGGTCTTCACCGGCGACTTCGACCCGGTCCCCCACGCCCACGTCACCACCACGACCACGCACAAGTCGCTGCGCGGCCCGCGCGGTGGCATGGTGCTGTGCCAGCCCGAATTCGCCGACGCGGTCGACCGCGGCTGCCCCATGGTGCTCGGCGGCCCGCTCGGCCACATCATCGCGGCCAAGGCGGTCGCGCTCGCCGAGGCCCGCCAGCCCGCCTTCCAGACGTACGCCAAGCGGGTCGCCGCCAACGCGCTGGCGTTCGCCGAGGGCCTGCAGCGCCGCGGCGTCCGCCTGGTCACCGGCGGCACCGACAACCACCTGCTTCTGATCGACGTGTCCACCTACGGCCTGACCGGCCGCCAGGCCGAGTCGGCGCTGCTGGACGCGGGCATCGTCACCAACCGCAACTCGATCCCGCGCGACCCCAACGGCGCCTGGTACACCTCAGGCATCCGCATCGGCACCCCCGCCCTCACCTCACGCGGGTTCGGGCTGGACGAGTTCGACCAGGTCGCCGATCTGATCGTGGGCGTGCTGTCCGCGACGACCCCGGACGGGACGTCCAAGGCCAAGTACTCCCTGCCGGAGGGCGTGGCCACCAAGACCCGCGCCGTCTCGGCCGAACTCCTGGCCGCCCACCCCCTCTATCCCGCCCTCGACCTCGGCTGAGCCCCCGGCGCCCACCCACAACTGAACGCCTGCCGACAGCGGACGGGACCGGGAGGTGGGGGGTGACACGCACATCATGGGTTTGCGGTGCGTTCGCAGCGCAGCGTGACAGGACCAAGGCGGTGATCGACAGCAGCCGGACCCACACGCAACCTCACAGCCGAGATCTCAGCACGTCGACCTCACAGCCCGGCGTGAGCGGGTCGAAGCCGTGCTCGGCCAGCCAGCGAACCGCCAGCAGGCTTCGCAGCGACCACCACGCGCGGATCACGTCGAGGTCCACGTCGGTGCCGTAACCGGCGACGACGTCGCCGAGGTGCTCCTCGTGTCCGAGCGTCAAGATGGCGAGGTCGAACAGGGCATCACCTTGGCCCGCCTCGGACCAGTCGATGATGCCCGTGATCTCATCGCCGTCGACGAACACGTGGGTGATCTGCAGGTCGCCGTGCGTGAACACCGGAGTCCACGGCCGGAGCGCGGCCTCTGCGACCTGGCGGTTGCGGGTGACCAGGTCGGCGGGCAGGAAGCCGCTCGTCACGAGCCACTCGCACTCGCCGTCGAGATCCGCCGCCAGCTCCTCGCGTCCCCTCCCGGCCCGGCCGCGCCGGGCCGGCAACGGCGCGTCGTGCAACCTCCGGATGGCGGCGCCTGCCGCGGCCCACGCCCCCGGGGACGCGGTCGACGGCTCGCCGAGGCGGCCGAGCGCCATCCCCGGAACCGCGGCGATCGCGAGCACGGGTGGCTTGTGCCACAGGATCCGCGGAGTCGGGACTGGAACCAGGGCCATCGCCTCGACCTCGACCTCGAGGCGCGCCTGATCGGAGTCCACCTTCAGGAACACATCGCCGACGCGCAGGGTCGCACGCTCGGAATGGGCGACGACGATTTCGACCTCATCCACGGGCCACCAGTATCCCCAGGGTGATCGTCGACGTCGCCAGGTTTTATCGCGTGCGACTACGCGGCCGGCCGGCTGACGACGTGGCTGGGCGGGCGTGGAAAGGGCAGATGTCGGAGTGGGGATCAGTCGTCGATGGCCTGGTAGACGGAGGTCCAGAAGTCGCGGAAGACGGCGGGCTGGGCGGGGGAGGTCATTTGGCGCTGGGTGAGCAGGATGCCGATCAGTTCCTCGGCCGGGTCGATGTAGACGCAGACGCCCGAGCCGCCGGACCAGCCGAAGCGGCCGGGGGTCGAGTCGAGGCCGGTGCGGCGCGTGATGACCTGGACGCCGAAGCCCCAGCCGCTGTTGCCGTCGAAGAACACCTCATTTCCGGCCTTCTGCCGCTCGGTGAGCTGATCGGTGGTCATGGCCTCGACCGAGGGGCGCGACAGGACGCGGGCGCCGATGTGGCGGCCCTTGCCGAGCAGCATGGCGCAGAAGGCCAGCAGGTCGTCGGCGGTGGACACGAGGCCGCCGCCGATGGAGGGGAAGACGGGCGGATGGTCCCACCGGCTCCGGCTCGGGTGGTCGTCGAGGACGAGGCCGGCCTCAGGATCAGGCCGGTAGACGGCGGGGAGGCGGCCGATCTTGCCGGGAGGCACGTGGAAGTCCGTGTCGGCCATGCCGAGCGGCTCGAACAGCCGCTCCCGCAGCAGGTCGCCGAGGGGTCGCCCGGTGGCGCGCGACAGCAGCACGCCGAGGACCTGGGAGCCGGTGTGATACATCCACCGCTCGCCCGGCTGATAAGCCAGGGGCAGATCGCCGAGGCGCTTCATCCACTCCTCGGGCGTGATCGGGATCTCGTGCGGCCCGGGCGACAGCCCAGCCTCGTCCATGGCCCGCTGGATGGGACAGGCACCCGGCTCGGCCACCACGACGCCGAGACCCATCCGGAACGTCAGCAGGTCGCGCATGGTGATGGACCGGACGGCTGGGACCGTGTCGCCGAGCGGCGCGTCGACGCGGGTCAGCACACGCCGGTCGGCCAACTCGGGCAGCAGGTCGTCGACCGGGTCGTCGAGCCGCAGCCGGCACTCCTCGATGAGGGTCATCGCGGCGGCGGCACCGATCATCTTGCTCACCGAGGCGATCCGGAAGATGGTGTCGCGCCGCATGGGCACGCCGCCGCCGTCCGCCTCGGTGGTGCCGAGCACCTCGACGTGGACCTCGCCGCGCCGCGCCACGAGCGCCACCAATCCCGGCACCTCACCACGCTCCACGTGCCCGCCGAGGACCGTGCGCAGCCGGCCGAGCCGTACGGCCGAGAAACCCGAGACTCGCATGCGCCCATTCAACCAGGGCGGCGACCACGGCCGGGCGCGCTGAAACTTTCGAAGGACCGGCCATGGGCTCCCTGGTCGGCGCGCCGCCAAGGGTCGGCGGCTTGTCCGGGCACGCCCCCGGACAAACGCTGAGGGCGCTCCCCTTCTGGGCCGCAGGGGATCCGTGTCCGTCATCACAGGAGATGATCATGGAGCTCTGGGGTCGAAGAACCCTCGCCGGGATCGCGGGCACCGCGCTCGCGGCGGCCGCGCTGGTGACCGCGCACACAGGAGCGGCGCAGGCGGCGATCGCCTGCGACGTGACCTACACGGCCAACACCTGGACCGAGAGCCCCGGCCGCGGCGGGTTCGGGGCGAACATCACCATCAAGAACCTGGGCAGCCCACTCACCGGGTGGACGCTGCGCTTCTCGTTCACCGCCGGCCAGACCTTGTCCAACGGGTGGCAGGCCGTGTGGAGCCAGTCGGGCGCCCAGGTGACTGCTGTGAACGAGTCCTACAACGGCAACGTGGCCACCGGCGGGACGGTCGGCATCGGCTTCAACGGGCGGTGGACGGGCGGCAATCCCAACCCCGCGTCCTTCAGCGTCAACGGCGTGACCTGCGTGGGAGCCTCCCCATCGCCTTCCCCCAGCCCCTCGCCCTCTCCAAGCCCGTCTCCAAGCCCCTCCCCCTCCCCCAGCGGGTCGACCGACCTCCATGTCGCCAACCCCTTCGTCGGAGCGCGGGGCTACATCAACCGCGACTGGGCCGACAAGGTCTCGGCCGCCGGCACGGCGCAGGGCGGCGACCTCGGCGAGCAGATGAGGCGCGCGGCGTCCTTCCCGACCGCGGTGTGGCTGGACAGCCTCGCCTCGATCGCGAGCGTGCGCGGCGGCAAGAGCCTGCGCCAGCACATGGACGCGGCGCTGGTCCAGTCGCTGTCGCAGAACAACATGGACCCCGTCGTGGTCACCGTCGTGCTCAGCGACCTGCCGGACAAGGACTGCGCCGGCGACGTCTACCAGGGCGACCTCTTCGTCACCAGCGGCGGCCTCAACGCGTACAGGACGCAGTTCGTCGATCCGATCGCGGCCATCTTGGGCGACCCCAAGTACGCCAGTCTGCGGATCGTGACGGTCGTCGAGCCCAACACCCTCATGGAGCTGGTCTTCGGCGGCTCGAACCCGCGCTGCGTCGAGGCGAACCAGAGCGGCGTCTACGTCCAGGGCATCCAATACGCGCTGAACAAGCTGCACGCCATCCCCAACGTCTACCCCTACCTCGACATCGCCCGCTCGATCAGCGGCGGCTACGACACGAACGCCGTGCCGTTCGTGACCCTGGTCGGCAATGTGGTCGGCGGCACGGCCGCCGGGAAGAACAGCGTGGACGGATTCGTCTCCAACGTGTCCGAATACGTGCCGGTCGAGGAGATCTTCCTGCCCAACCCCAACCTGCTCGTTGGGGGGACGCCGCTGTGGCAGTCGCGGTTCTTCGACTTCAACAAGACCTTCGACGAGCTCGACTACGTGACGAACATGCGCGCCGCCCTCATCGCGAACGGCTTCCCGTCGTCGGTCGGCATGCTGATCGACACGTCGCGGAACGGCTGGGGCGGCCCATCGCGGCCGATCATCGTGAGCTCGTCCAACGACCTCAACACGTACGTCGACCAGTCGCGGCTGGACAAGCGGCTGAACCGCGGCAACTGGTGCAACCAGGAGAACGCGGGCATCGGGGCCCGGCCGCAGGCGGCGCCCTCGCCGGGCATCGACGCGTACGCGTGGGTGAAGCCGCCGGGCGAGTCCGACGGCGTCAGCAATGCGGCCGGTGACAGGGACGACCCGAACATGCACTTCAACCATTGGTGCGACCCTGACTTCACTCCGGCCACCGGCGCCCTGCGGCACACGGGCGCCGCCGCGGGCGCGCCGCCGTACGGGCAGTTCTTCACGACCTACTTCCGAACGCTCGTTCAGAACGCGTCTCCGGCCCTGTGAATTCTCGGTGACGCTGAACCCGGGACACGCGGAGGACGTGTCCGGGATGTAGGGGCACGGGCGGGTGCTCGAAGCGACTATCGCGGGACCCGCCCGCTGAAGGAATGCATCCATGCGACGAAGCATGTTGCTCACTCTTGGCACCGCCGGCGCCCTGCTGGTCGGCGCGCCGGCATTGGCGTCTTTGACCTGGACGGCCGTTCCGGCCCCCAATCCGTCGGCCGCGCACGACCAGTTCGCGGCGGTGTCGGCGCGCACGACCGCCGACGCCTGGGCGGTCGGCGACTTCCTCGGCGCGGACGCCGACGACGACGGCCTGCAGATGCTCGCCGCCCGCTGGGACGGCGCGCGGTGGCAGCAGGTGCGCACCCCGGCCGTGCTCCACCAGGACGAGTCGCTGCTGGCGGTTTCGGCCAGTTCGGCGACCGAAGCGTGGGCCGTCGGCTTCACCAAGGGGGTGGGCGCGGCCGGGCGCAACACGCTGGCCGTCCGCTGGAACGGCACGGCCTGGTCGATCGTGCCCACCCCGGCGACCAGCGGCGGTTCCAAGGCGCAGCTCAACGCAGTGGTCTCGCTCGGCCCGGCCGACGCCTGGGCCGTGGGGCGCAGTCGCGCAGGGCGGGCGCTCGCAGAACACTGGGACGGCGCGGCCTGGTCGATCGTCCAGCTGCCGGCGCCGGTCATCCCCGCCGGTACGACGCTCCAGAGCAGCACCCTGACCGGCATCTCCGCGGCGTCGCCGACCGACATCTGGGCGGTCGGGAACATCTCCGTCCTGTCCGGGACCACGGCGCGCGGGCGCACGCTGGCCATGCATTACGACGGCCGCACCTGGCGGGTCACCCCGACCCGCGACGCCACCGTGCCCGACACGCTGAACGCCGTGACGGCGGTCGCGTCCAACGACGTGTGGGCGGTCGGCAACACCTTCAAGACCGACGGCACGAACTTCCCCGACCGGCCGCTCATCGAGCACTGGGACGGCGCCGTCTGGTCGATCGTGGCCTCCCCGGCCGTACCTGTCGAGAACACCCTGAGCGGTGTCGCCGCCAGGTCCGGGACCGACGTGTGGGCGGTCGGCAACTTCGTCGACCGCGGCCGGACCGTGCCGGTGGCGCGGACCCTGGCCCTGCACTGGGACGGCGTGACCTGGTCGCCGGTCGGCACCGTCAACGGGGCGTCCGGTGACACGGCGCTGAAGGGGGTCGCGGCCACGCCGGGCGGCGGCGACATGTGGGCCGTGGGCTTCAGCCTGACGGCCACGTCGACGTTCGTTCTCCGCAACACCCCCTGACTTACATCAAGGGACTTGCAGCAGATTGCGGCGTTCGGGCGAATGGTGACTCCAAAAAGTGAATCACGGATAAACCTTCCATGAATTGTTCGACCCGAACGCCGCTCAGATGCGCACATAACACAGAATTCGGGGCGTGAAGAGATGGATCGGCGTCGGACTGGCGCTGCTCCTCGGGGGAGCCGTCGCGGCGGCGATCGTCCTCGGCAACCGGGGGGCAAAGTCCGGTTCGGGCGCGCAGACAACGCTGACGACATTGCATGGTGTGATCGGGTCGGAGAAGCTGCCCTTATTCAAGGACCCCACGGTCGCGAAACTGTTCGCTCAGCATGGGCTCAAGGTCGAGGTGGACACGGCCGGCTCGCGCCAGATCGCGACCACAGTGAATCTCAAGGACTACGACTTCGCGTTCCCGTCCAGCACGCCGGCCGCCCAAAAGATCAAGGGGGCGCGGCCGGGCACCGTCTACTCGCCGTTCTACTCGCCCATGGCGGTGGCCACGTTCCAGCCGATCGTCGAACTGCTGGCCAAGGCCGGGCTCGTCGCCGATTCCGGCCAGGGCTACCAGGTCCTCGATATGCGGAAATATCTGGACCTGGTGGCGAAGGGGACGCGCTGGGACGCATTACCGGGTAACACGACTTATCCGGCGCGCAAGCGGATCCTGCTGACCACGACCGACATCCGCACGTCCAACTCGGCCGCCATGTATCTGGCCATGACCAGCTACGTGGCCAACGGCGACGACGTGGTGACGTCGAAGGACCAGGCGTCCAAGGTGGCCGACGCGCTCGCGCCGCTCTTCCTCGACCAGGGCTACTCGGAGTCGTCCTCCGAAGGCCCCTTCGAGGACTACCTGGCGCTCGGCATGGGCAAGTCGCCGATGATCGTCGCGTACGAGGCGCAGTACGTCTCGCACCTGATCGCCCAGGACGGGGCCATCCGCCCGGACATGCGGCTCATCTACCCCCAGCCGACCGTGCTCAGCAAGCACACGCTCATCGCGTTCACGCCCAAGGCCAACGACGTCGGCCGGTTGCTCACCAGCGACCCGGAACTCGTCAAGCTGGAGGCCCGTTACGGGTTCAGGACGGCCGATCCCAAGGCGTTCGCCGCGGCCGCCGGGAAGAACGCGCCGGCCGCCGTCATCGACGTCGTCGAGCCGCCCGCGTACGACCATCTGGAAACCCTGATCGACCTGGTCCAGCGCCGCTATCTGTCGGCGCCCCGCTCCTGAAAGGACCGTTGTTGTCCGACCTCGTCCTCACTCCGCCCGCGCCGGTCGCCGCGGTGCCGGCCGAAAAGGCCGCCACCATGCTGCCGCTGGCCGACGACCGGGCAAGCGAACTCGCCACCCGCGCGGACTCCTTCGCCACCGAGCTCACCACGCTCGACCCGCACTCGCCCGAGTTCACCCGCAAGGTGCACGACATCACCTCGATGGGCGACAGCGAGATCCGCGCGTCATCCAACGTCGCCAACCGCATGCTCAAGCGCCCGGTCGCCGCGCTCGCCGGGGCACGCGGCGAGGGCGCCGACGCCCAGGCCAAGGTCGCGGGGGACCTGGTCGCGCTGCGCCGTACCATCGTCGACCTCGACCCCAAGCAGGCGACCACGGCCCGCCGGCTGCTCGGCATGATCCCGTTCGGCGACGCGCTCCGCGACTACTTCGCCAAGTATCGAAGCGCGCAGAAGCACCTCGACGACATCATCCGGGCGCTGCGCTCGGGCCAGGACGAGCTGCTGAAGGACAACGCCGCGATCGAGGGCGAGAAGGTCCAGCTCTGGGAGACCATGACCAAGCTCCAGGAGTACGCGGTGCTGGCCAGGGAGCTCGACGCGAACCTCGAGCGCCGGATCAACGAGATCGAGTACACCGACGCCGAGAAGGCGACCGCGCTCAAATCGGACGCGCTGTTCGGCGTGCGGCAGAAGCTCCAGGACATCCTGACCCAGCTCGCCGTCAGCGCCCAGGGCTACCTCGCCCTCGATCTCGTACGGAAGAACAACCTGGAGCTCATCAAGGGCGTCGACCGGGCCACCACGACGACGGTCGCGGCGCTGCGCACGGCCGTGACGGTGGCCCAGGCGCTGGCCAACCAGAAGCTGGTGCTGGAGCAGATCACCGCGCTCAACACGACCACGTCCGAACTGATCGTCGCCACGAGCGAGATGCTGAAGACGCAGGCCGGAGAGATCGCCACCCAGTCGGCGTCGACCACGGTCAGCATGGACGCGCTCCGCAAGGCCTTCGACAACATCTACTCGACCATGGACATGATCGACACGTTCAAGGCCAAGGCGGTCGAGAACATGGCGCAGACCGTGGACAGCCTCACCCTTGAGCTCAACAACGCCACGGCCTACCTCGAACGCGCCCACGGGAACGCCGAATGAGGCTCCGCGGAGCCGGGGCGGCCAGACGGGCCGGCCTGGCTGGACTGGCTGGACTGCTGCTGCTGAGCTCGCTCGTGGCCTGTTCGTCCTCGGGCGGTTCCGGCGATGACGAGCCCGACAGCCCCGACACGCTGCGCGTCCTGGCCGGCAGCGAGGTCAAGGACCTGGTGCCGTTACTGGAGGAGTCCGGGGTCAAGGTCAAGCTGTCGTACACCGGCACGCTCGACGGCGCCGAGCAGGTCGCCGGCGGCGCGGTGAAGGGCAAATACGACGCGATCTGGTTCTCCTCCAACCGCTACCTGTCGCTGATCGACGGAGCATCGGCGCAGCTGTCCACCCAGACGAAGATCATGGCCTCGCCCGTGGTGCTGGGCCTGCGCGCGTCCAAAGCCAGCGAGCTCGGCTGGAACACCAAGCAGGTGACCTGGGCCGACATCACGGCCGCCGCGGCGGCCAAGAAGTTCACCTTCGGTATGACCAATCCGGCCTCGTCGAACTCGGGCTTCTCGGCCCTGGTCGGGGTGGCCGCGGCGCTGTCCAACACCGGCGACGCGCTCGACCGGCAGCAGATCGCGGCGGTCGAGCCGAAGCTGAAGGAGTTCTTCTCGGCGCAGACGCTCACCGCCGGGTCGTCCGGCTGGCTCGCCGACGCCTATCCGACCGCGAACGGCGTCGACGGACTGATCAACTACGAGTCGGTGCTGCTCGCGATGAACGCGTCGGGCAAGCTCAAGGAGCCGCTGACGATCATCTACCCCTCCGACGGCGTGGTCACCGCCGACTACCCGCTCACCCTGCTGTCCTCGGCGGCCACCCCCAAGCGCGCCCTGTACGCCAAGCTCGCCGCCTGGCTGCGCACGCCCGCCACCCAGCAGAAGATCATGACGACCACCAACCGGCGGCCCATCATCCCCGACGTCCGCCCCGACCAGCGGTTCGGCACGCGCACGCTGCTGGAGCTGCCCTTCCCCAACCGGCGAAGCGCCGCGGACGAGCTGATCAGCGCCTATCTGAACGAGGTGCGCCGCCCGTCGCGCACCGTGTTCGTGCTGGACACCTCGGGGTCGATGGAAGGCGAGCGGCTGGACGGCCTCAAGCGCGCGCTCACCGCGCTGACCGGCGGGGACACCTCCGCCTCCGGCACGTTCGCGCGTTTTCGCAACCGGGAGACGGTGACCCTGCTGCCGTTCAACAACGCGCCGCAGCAGTCGCAGACGTTCACGCTGCCCGAGGGCGACTCCAGCCCGGTCCTCACCCAGATCCGCCAGTACAGCGACCGTCTGTTCGCCTCCGGCGGGACCGCGATCTTCGACAGCCTCCGGGCCGCGTACGAGCAGACCGAGCGGACGCTGAAGCCGGACGAGTTCACCTCGATCGTGCTGATGTCGGACGGGGAGAACACCGACGGCTCCTCCTACGACGACTTCGCGTCCTACTACCAGACCACCCCGCGCAACATCAGGACCTTCGTGGTCCTGTTCGGTGACAGCAACAGCGAGGAGATGAGCAAGGTCGCGACCCTGACCGGTGGCGCCGCCTTCGACGCCAGGTCGGGATCGCTGGCGTCGGCGTTCAAGGAGATCCGTGGCTATCAGTGATCGGGTCGCGGGGTATTTCGGCTCGACGAAGAACATCGTCGGCTGCGTCCTCGCCCTGGTCGGGGTGGTGCTGACGTTCCTCGGCGTGGCCGGGCCCTATTGGCCGGTCGTGGTGGCCGGCCTGTACGGCGTGGGCGCGCTGCTGGCCCCGCCCGACCGCGTCCGCCTGGTCGTCTCGCACGCCGAGGTGGAGACCCGGCAGCTGCGCGCCGACCTCGACGCCCTGGTGGCGAAGGTCACAGAGCCGCGGTTTCCGGCCGACGTGGTGACCAAGGTGAGCGGCCTCGCCGGCGTGCTGCGCGACATCCTCGCGCGCGCCGAGGCGCTCACCGCCTCGCCCGATCAGCTGCACGTGGTCTCCCAGGCCATCCGCGACTACCTGCCGACCAGCCTGGAGGCGTACGCCAACCTGCCGCGCGCCTACGCGCTGACCCGGCGCGGCGAGCGGGAGCGCAGCGCGCACGACGAGCTCATCTCCCAGCTCGACCTGCTGGACACCGGGCTCGGGAAGATCGCCGACGCCGTCTACCGCGGCGACGAGCAGGCCCTGGCCGACCAGGGCCGCTTTCTCCGCGACCGCTTCGGCGGCTCCGCCCTCGATCTTTGACGTCGCGACGGCGGAACCGGGTCTGTGATGAGACGGGCGGGCCGTGTAAAGTCCGACCACCGGGAAAACGAGAAGGTTTCCGCTGTGGATGGGAAACAGGCGCCCGATCTCCCGAGTTGGTTGATACTGACAGCCTAGAGGCACGCCGAAGGAGAGACATTGAAGGACAACCTCGACCTCGCCACGAGCGCGCGCGAACTGGCCGACAGCGAGCAGCCAGGCACTCTCAACCATGCGGCGGCCACCTCCGTCGCGATCACCTGCGCCACCACGCGCAATCTCCAGCACGCCAGGCAGACGCTGGGCGGGGTGTCCCCGGCCTCTGTGCGTGACGCGGCGATCAACCTGCTGGATCGTCTCGCCGGTTGATTCCCGGCGGTCCGCCGGACGGGTTTCCCATGTGATCGGGCGGGCGGGGCAATCCGGCGTGCGCCGGGCGACGAACCACGAGTGACCGTTCGTCATCTCGGGGCATCCTTTGGGAGATCGCCATGGCCCGCACACGCGCCACGTCCGGCACCGCACTCACCAGCTCGCTCAACACTCTGCTCGGCTACGGCTTCGGCGCCGTCTACCTTCTCGTCGGCCTGGTCGGCTTCGCCGTGACCAGCGGCGTCGGGTTCGCCGCGCACGAGGGGCACGACTTCCTGTTCTTCGAGCTCAACCCGCTGCACAACATCATCCACATCGCCATCGGCGTGCTGCTGGCGGGCGCCGCCTACATCGGCCGCGCCTCGGCGGCGAACACACTGGTCGGCGCCGTCTACGCGGCCGTCGGCGTGGTCGGCCTGTTCCTGACCTCGAGCGACCTGAACATCCTCGCGCTCAACCACCCCGACAACTTCCTGCACCTCGCGACCGCCACGGTCCTGCTCGGCGTCGGACTGAGCCGCAAGTAACCGCGCTGCACGACCTACCCCAGGGGAAGCTCGCACCAGACGGACTTGCCGGTCTCGGTGCGGCGCGAACCCCAGCGCTGGGAGAGGCGACGGACGATCTGCAGTCCCCGGCCGTGTTCGTCGTCCTCTCCCGCGTTCCTCGGCACCGGCAGCTCGCCCGAGGAGTCGAAGACCTCGCAGACGAGGACGCTGCCACGCAACAGGCGGAGCGTGATGGGCCCGGAGCCGTAGCGGATGGCGTTGGTGACCAGCTCGGAGACGATGAGCTGGACGAGAGGGGCGAGCGCGCCGAGGCCCCAGGCCTCGAGGGTCGCGCCGGCCTGGTCGCGGCCCCGCCGCACCGAGGCGGCCTCGGGCGACAGCTCCAGCGTCATCTTCTGGTCTTCCGCCAGCCGGCCGAGCCGCGCGATCAGCAGCGCGATGTCGTCGCGGTGCTGCTCGGTGTAGACGCCCGACAGGGCGTTCTTGCACAGCTCTTCCAGGGTCAGGCTCTGGGCGTCGGCGCCGAACACCTCCGACAGGCGGCGCATGCCGTCGTCGATGTCCTGGCTGCGGTTCTCGACCAGGCCGTCGGTGTAAAGGACGAGCAGGCTGCCGTCCTCGATGGAGAAGGACCGGCTCTCGATGGGGCCGCCGCCGATGCCGAGCGGGGGCGCGGCCGGCACGTCGAGCACTTCGGCCGGGTGTCCGGGGCGGGCCAGCAGCGGCGGCAGATGGCCGGCCGAGGCGATCTCGCAGAGCCCCGTGACGGTGTCGTAGACGGCGTAGGCGCAGGTGGCGAAGTGCGGCTCGCGTTCGCCGAGCGTGCGCATGAGCACGTCGAGCTGGTGCAGCGTCTCGCCCGGCGACAGCTCCAGGTTGGCGAGGGTGTGCACGGCCGTGCGCAGACGGCCCATGGTGACCGCGGCGCGTACGCCGTGACCGGCCACGTCGCCGACGACCATGGCGAGCCGCCCGCCGGACAGCACGATCGTGTCGTACCAGTCGCCGCCGACCTCGACCAGGCGGCTCGCGGGCAGGTAGCGGTGCCGCACGTCGACGGTGGCGAGGGTCGGCAGACCGGTCGGCAGCAGGCTGCGCTGCAGCGCGAGGCCGGTGGCGCGTTCCCGGTTGTAGAGACGCGCGTTGTCGATGAAGATGGCGGCCCGGTTGGCGAACTCCATCCCGATCTCGACGTCGTACGCGTCGAACCTGCGCGCCCCCGGGAAGCGCACGCCGACGACGAAGCCCAGCGTGATGCCGGAGGTGACGAGCGGGAGCAGGGTCATCGACGTGCCGCCGAGCAGGGCGGCGACGGGCCGCCGCCGCCACGCCTTGGCCAGCGCGTCGGCGCCGGCCGGCGACATGTATTCGAGGACCGGCTGGCCGGTCGCCATGACCCGGGTGTACGGAGTGTCGGGCGGATAGACCAGGACCTCCCCCGTCGGGAAGGTGGAGAAGAAGGCCTCTTCGTTCTCGGTGGAGGCGACGGCCAGGCGGCGCAGCACGGACGCTCCGTCGGGGCGCCCGCCGGTCTCGTCGGCGGCGACCAGGCTCTCCAGGAGCAGCAGACCGGCGGCGCTGCAGTAGTGCGGGACGATCACGTCGACCAGTTCGTGGGCCAGCTGGTCGAGGTCGAGCAGGGCGCCGATCCTGGCGAGGCCCTCGTCGAACATCATCCGGCGCATGTGCCGCGGGTCGAGGAACCGCGCGCCGGGCGACAGCGCCACCCGGATGAGCACGAGCGCGGCCAGCTGGTCGCCGGCGGAGGAGACGGGCTGGACCGAGACCACGGCCTCGCCGCCGTTTTTCACCGTGAGCATGGCCGTCCGCTCCACTCCCGTGCGCACGGCGTCCACCAGGCCGGACAGGGACTCTCCCGCAACGACGTCGGTCAGCGACACGCCGAGCAGTTCCTCACCGGGACGGCCCAGCACTGCCGGGCCTCCCGGACCACAGTGGACCACGGTCAGGTCGCGATCGATGCCGAGGATGAGGGTGGTCCCCGATTCTTCGGTCATACGAGAAATCATGGAGCAATTGCCAGGACCATCGGGTGGAATTCTGCTATCAGTCTTGACTCGGCCGTGGACCTAGAGGGTCATTACGATCGTTGCCGGTCTTGTGTCCCCCCGGACGGCCCGGAATTCTGTACAGTGCTAGTCGAAAAACCGGGCTTTGATCACTAAATGCCACCTGGGAGTGCCGGAGTGGACGATCTTACAAGCCCCCTGGTCGGCAGAGGCGCCGTTGTGGCCGCTTTCGACCGCGCGCTGGAATCGGCGCGCGGCGGCACGTTCCAGTCGATCGCCGTGTCCGGCGACCCAGGGGTTGGCAAGACCCGGCTGCTTGCCGAGCTGAGCGCGCGGGCCAAGCGGCTCGGCTTCGTCACGCTCTGGGGGCGTGCGGCGGAGCTGGAGATGGTGCTGCCCTTCGACGCGTTCATCGACGCGCTCGACGACCATCTCGACTCGCGCGACGACCTGGCGGGCAAGCTCACCGAGGCGCAGGCGCGGCTGCTCGCCGGGGTGTTCCCCGCGCTCGGCGACCTGTCGCGGGAGCCGGCCGCCGAGGATCCGGCCGAGGGCTTCGAGGACATCAGCGGCCTGGCCCGCTACCGGCTGCACCGCGCGGTCCGCGCCCTGCTCCGGGTCCTGGCCGAGCCGCACGCCGGGCTGCTGCTGATCCTCGACGACGCGCACTGGGCCGACGACGCCACCGTCGACCTCATCGACCACCTGTGGCGGCACCACCCGGACGGGGCCGTGCTGGTGGCGCTCGCCTACCGCTCGGCCCAGGTGCCGGCGCGCCTTGCCGCTGTGGTGGCCGGCGACGAGATCCCGATCCGGCCCCTTTCCAAGGAGGAGTCGGACGCCTTCCTCGGAGATCGGGTGCAGAGCCAATCCAGGCGCGCCGAGCTTTATGACAAGAGCGGGGGCAACCCGTTCTATCTCGACGCGCTGGCCCGCATGGGCGAGAACGCCGAGCTGCCGCTCACCGTCCGGGCCGCGCTCAAGGTGGAGCTCGGCAGCCTGTCGCCCGAGGCGCTGCTGGTCGCCCAGGCCGCCGCGACCACCGCCATCGACTTCGATCCGGCGCTTGTGGCCGTGGCCGGTCAGGTGGAGGAGGCCGAGGTGATCAAGGCCCTCGACGAGCTGACGGCGCGCGACATCGTGCGCAAGGCCGGGCCCCGCTTCAACTTCCGCCATCCCCTCGTACGGCAGGCGGCCTACGAGTCGGCGGCCGCCGGCTGGCTGCACGCGGCGCACGCCCGCATCGCGGCCAAACTGGCCGAGATGAAGGCGCCCGCCACCACCCAGGCCCACCACGTCGAGCGCTCGGCGGCCTTCGGCGACCGCGCCGCCATCGGCGTGCTGGTCGAGGCCGCGAAGGCCGTGGGCACCAACGCGCCCACCACCTCCGCGCACTGGCTCAAGGCGGCCCTGGATCTGCTGCCCGAGGAGCCGGACGTGTCCACGCGGACCGGTCTGCTGCTCGACCTGGCCCGCCACCAGACGCTCGGCGGGCAGTTGGAAGAGGGCCGCGACACCGCCTACGAGCTGCTCGAGCTGCTCCCCCACGACGACCACGGCAGCCGGGCGCTCGCGGCCCGGTTCTGCGCGCTCATCGAGCGGCTGCTCGACCGGCCCGGCCAGGGCCGCAACGTGCTGCTGGCCGAGCTCCGCCAGCTGCCCGACCCGGTGCTGCCGGTGGCGCTGCCGCTCCGGCTGCGGCTGGTCGCCGAGAGCCTCATGCGCGGCGACCCGCGCGCCGCCCAGGCCGTGCTCGACTTCATGCCGGAGACCGACGACGTCGGCCTCGGCGCCGCGATCGCGGCGCTGCGGCCCATGGCCGCGTACGCGCTCTACAACGTGGCCGACGCGCGCGACCACCTGGTCGAGGCCCGCCGCATGGTCGAAGGCGCCACCGACCTCGAGATGCTGGCCTGGATGGACACGATCGCCTGGCTGTGCTGGGCCGAGATGTGGCTGGGCGAGCACTCGAGCGCGCTGCACCGCTTCGAGTGGGCGGTCGCCCGGACCCGGGCCACGGGGCAGACGTTCATCGTCACCACCCTGCTGGCCGGGCTGGCCCGGGCCTACCGGGAGGTGGGACGGCTGGCCGAGGCCGAGGTCGCGGCCGAGGAGTCGGCCGAGGTGGCCCGGCTGCTCAAATCCGGCTACGCGCGGGTCATCTCCTCCTCCCAGCAGAGCCTGGTGGCGACGGCGACCGGCGACCTCGACACCGCCGTCAGGCTTGCCGGCAAGGCCGTCAACTCGGGCGCGTCCAGCACCGAGTGGCCGGGCGCGCAGGCCCGTTTCGCGTACGCCACGGCGCTGGCGGCCGCGGGGCGGCAGGCGGAGCTGGCCCAGGTGCTCACCCTCGTCGAGGACGACATCGCGACGTGGCGGCTGGATCAGTTCAGCTACCTGTCGTTATGCGTGACCATGGCGATCGCCGAGGGCACCCGGCACTGGGCCGACCGGGCCGATGAGATGGTCCACCCCGAGGTGCCCTTCAACGCCGGCCTGGCCCGGCTGGCCCGCGCCCACGTGGTGGAGGGCCCCGCGGCGGCCGAGGCGGCCCTGGAAGCGTACGAGATCCTGGCCGCGGCCGGGCTGCGGCTGGACGCCGGGCGTGCCATGCTGCGGGCCGCGATGTGCGGCGACAGGAGCGAGGCGCTGGCCCGGCTGCAGGCCGCCCACACGATCTTCGAGGAGTGCGGCGCGCACGGCCTGCTCGAGCTGACGATCCAGCAGGAGCGCCGGCACGGCAGCAGGGTCACCACGGCGGCACGCGGGCGGGGGTTGCACGGCCTGACGGCGCGCGAGCTGGAGATCGCCCGGCTGGTCGCCACGGGCCTGACCAATCAGAAGATCGCCGACCGGCTGCACGTGAGCGTCCGGACGATCGAGACCCATCTGTCACGCGCGTTCGAGAAACTCGGGGTGAACACCCGCACCGGATTGGTGAACGCGCTGAACCAATTGGGAATGTAAGGGTTTTCCACGATACCGACGTTGCGCCTGGTCCGGGATCGTATTCGTGTGGGAATCGCACGATTCACGTATGACGGCGTCAGCGACGCCGCGATCACGCAGCATCCGTTCCCCTCGGGGGATGGGCTCGGCCTGGCGCTTACCCGTTTCCACCGGGCCGACTGCGACGATGTGGTGCTCTTGTTGCACGGTCTGCCCGCCTCGACAGACATGTTCATCATGCCCGAGCACCGCAATCTGGTGAGCGTGCTGCTCGACGAGGGGTTCACCGACGTCTGGTCGCTGGACTTCCGGATGAGCAACCGATTCCCATACGACACCGAGACCCACAGGTACACGCTCGACGACATCGCGGTCCATGACCATCCGGCAGCGCTGCGCGAGCTCCGACGCCACATCGGGGGTAGGCGGCGGATCCACGTCGTCGCGCAGTGCCTGGGCTCGGTGTCGTTCATGATGAGCCTGGCCGCCGGGCTCTCGGCCGACGTGGCCAGCGTGACGTCCAACAGCGTCGCGCTCGTCACCCGGGTGCCCGAGTGGTCGAAATGGAAGCTCGCACTGGGGCCGAACTTCTTCGACTACGTCGTGGGAGTGTCGTTCCTCGACTCGCGGTTCGGGGACGCGCCCATCGGGACCCGCGGCTGGCTCATCTCCCGCGCCGTGTCGCTGTTCCATCCCGAGTGCGACGACCACGCCTGCCACATGATCAGCTTCATGTGGGGGGCCGGCCGTCCGGGCCTCTGGTCGCACCAGAACCTCGCGCCGGAGACCCACGCTCGGGTGGCCGACCTGTTCGGCGCCAACGGCCTGCACTACTACCGGCACATGCGGCGGATGGTCGGTGCGGGCCACGCCGTGCCGTACGACCGGAAGTATCCGCAGCTGCCGCGCGACTACCTGGCGGAGGCCGGAAAGATCACCACACCGGTGCTGTTCCTCACGGGCGACCGCAACCACGTGTTCACCGACTCCAACATCGTCTGCCACGACGTCATGTCGGAGGCCCAGCCGGGCCTTCACGAGCTGGCCGTCCTGCCCGGCTACGGGCACGTCGATCCGATCATCGGTAAGAACGCGCACCGCGACGTGTTCCCCCGGATCGTCGACTTCCTACGAAGGCACTCAGATGGAAGCGCAGATGGAGCACGTTGACGCCGTAGTCGTCGGATCAGGGTTCGGCGGCGCCGTCTCGGCCTACCGGCTGGCCCAGGCGGGGCTTCGGGTCGTCGTCATGGAACGCGGCCGCCCCTATCCTCCGAAGTCGTTCCCGCGCAGCCCGGCCCAGGTCGGGAAGGCGTTCTGGGATCCGGAGCAGAGCCTGTTCGGCATGTTCGACGTGTGGAGCTTCACCGGGGTGGACGCCGTCGTGTCCAGCGGCCTCGGCGGCGGCTCGCTGATCTACGCCAACGTGCTGCTGCGCAAGGACGAGCACTGGTTCGTCCGTGAGGATCCGCTGCCCGGCGGCGGCTACGAGCACTGGCCGGTCACACGGTCCGACCTCGACCCGCACTACGACGAGGTCGAGCGGATGATCGGCGTCTCGGCGTATCCGCTCGAGCATCCCGACTACTCCGGCGCCGCCAAGGCGCGCGCCCTGCAGGACGCGGCGGCCGAGCTCGGCCTTGACTTCCACCTGCCGCCACTGGCGGTCAGCTTCGCGCCCTCCCCCGGCGCCGAGCCCGGTCTCGGGCTGCCGATCGTCGACCGGCCGTACGGAAACATCCACGGCGTGCCGCGGCAGACCTGCCGGCTGTGCGGCGAGTGCGACATGGGGTGCAACGACGGCGCCAAGAACACCCTCGACCACACCTACCTGTCGGCGGCCAAGCACCACGGCGCCGACATCCGCACGCTGCACGAGGTGACGGCGATCAAGCCGCGCCAGGGCGGCGGCTACGACGTGCTCTACAAGCAGCACCGCCCCGCCACCGGGCCGCACACCATCAGCTGCGACCGGCTGATCCTCGCGGCCGGCACGTTCGGCACGGCCAAGCTGCTCATGCAGAACCGCAAGCGCTTCCCCGGCATCAGCCGCGCGCTCGGCACCCGGTTCTCCGGAAACGGCGACCTGATGTCGTTCCTGCTGCGCGCCCGCGACCGCGACCTCGAGGCCAGCGTGGGGCCGGTCATCACGACCGCCATCCGGCTGCCCGACGGCGCGGGCGGGCGGGGGGCCTACATCGAGGACGGCGGCTTCCCGTCATTCGTGGCCTGGCTTGCCGAAGGCGTCGACGTGCGCAGCGAGCTCGTGCGCGCGGCGCGGTTCATGGTCGACCGGCTGCGCGGCCGGATGAGCCACGACCACAATCTTTCGGCCGAGCTGGCCGCCCTGGTCGGCGACGGGCGGCTGTCGGCCGGGTCGCTGCCGCTGCTCGGCATGGGCCGCGACATTCCCGACGGCCGGATGACGATGAAGGCCGGCAAGCTCGACATCGAATGGGATGTCGACACCAGCGCCGACTACCTGGAGCGTGTGCGCGGCACCATGCGGCGGATCGGCGACGTCCTCGGCGCCGAATACACCGACGGCCCGCTGCGCCACCGGATGCTGACCGTGCACCCGCTCGGCGGCGTCCCCATGGGCCGCCACCCTGGGGAGGGCGTCTGCGACGCCTATGGGGAGGTCTTCGGCTTCCCCGGGCTCTACATCGCGGACGGGGCGGCGGTTCCCGGGCCGGTCGGGCCCAACCCGTCGCTGACCATCGCGGCGCTCGCCGACCGCATGTGCACGCGGCTGATCGACGGGCTGGCCAACCGGCCCGCGGCCGCGCCCACCTACGACGGCGGCACGACGCTGTCGTTCACCGAGGAGATGCGCGGCGGCGGCGTCTCCTTCCACGTCACGATCACCACCGACGACGTCGACCGCTTCCTCACCGATCCCGGGCACGTGGCCCGGGCCGAGGGCTGGATCGCCGACCGCGGGGGCCGGCGACCCATTGAGCGGGGCTGGTTCAACCTGTTCGTCCCGGGCGATGAGCCCGGGCGCAAGGAGATGCGCTACCGGTTCGAATACACCGACAGCGCGAACCAGCCCCGTGTCCTCGTCGGCGTGAAGACCGTCGCGCACGGCTCCCCCGCGCGGCTGTGGATGGACACCTCGACCCTCCACACCCGGATCCTCGACGCCTCGGGCAAGGAGCTGTGGAAGGGCACGCTCCGCATCACCCCGGGCGACCTGATCAGGATGATCGGCACCTTCGAGACCATGGGCCCCGAGGGCACGTCGGCCATCGTCCGGTTCGGCCGGTTCTTCCTCGGCGAGCTCTGGGATATCTACGGGCTGGTCGGCCACGGCCCGCCGGCGGGCCAGGGGTTGTAGTCCACTTCCAGGGGGCCCTGCTCGGGCCGCTCGGCCTCGGGCACGTGCCGCAGGTTGACCCGGATGCGATACCAGGCGGAGCTCCGCCCCCGCATGGCGTCCACCAGGATGTCGGCGGGCTCCAGACGACGGGCCACCTCGGGGTGGCGCGACTTCCAGCGCTCCAAAGCCTCGAGCGCCTCGGGCTTGTGCTCCGTGCGGGCGATCTCGATGAGCGGGAACACCTGGCGCGCGGCCTTGGCGCCCTGCGAGTCGGCCAGGTCGAGCAGCGCGTCGAGGGAGCCCTCGGTGAGATCCATGTCCTCCCAGGGGTCGCCGCCGTCCAGGAAACGGGCCGGCACCGTGTCGATGGTGAACTGCGACGGATCGCAGCCGGGCACCTCATCCCAGCGCAGCGGCGTGGACACCATGCCCGTGGGCCGGACCGAGTAGGCGGAGGCGACCGTGCGGTCGCGGGCGTTCTGGTTGAAGTCGAGGAACACGCCCTGCCGCTCCTCCTTCCACCAGCGGCTCGTGGCCACGCCGGGCGCCCGCCGCTCGGCCTCCCTGGCCACCGCCTCGGCCGCGCGGCGCACGTCGGCGAACTTCCACCGGGGCGCGATCCGCGCGTAGATGTGGAAGCCACGCGAGCCGGACGTCTTGGGCCACGACAGCAGCCCCACGTCGGCGAGGACGTCGCGGGCCAGCAGCGCCACGTCGACGATCTGCTCCCACGGCACCCCCGGCACCGGGTCGAGATCGATCCGCAGCTCGTCGGGATGGTCGAGGTCGCCGGCGCGTACGGGATGGGGGTTGAGATCCACGCAGCCGAGGTTGACCGACCACAGGACCGCGGCCAGGTCGCGGGGGACCACCTCCTCGGCGGACCGCCCGGACGGGTAGCGGAGCTCGGCCACCTCGATCCAGCCGGGCCGCTTGGAAGGGGCGCGCTTCTGGAAGAACGGCTCGCCGTCCACCCCGTGCACGTAGCGCTTGAGCACCGTCGGACGGCCGTAGACGCCACGCAGCGCGCCGTCGCCGACGGCCTCGTAGAAGCGGATCAGGTCGAGCTTGGTGTGCCCGGTGCGCGGGAAGACGACCCGGTCAGGGCTGGTGACCCGCACCTCACGCCCACCCACCGTCACGATCTGCGCGTCCGGCATGATCCCACGATACCCACCCGTGTCACCCGGAACCTGGGCGGATGAGCCCGGTCTCGTACGCGATGACGACCAGTTGCGCCCGGTCGTGCGCGCCGAGCTTGGTCATCGCCCGGTTGATGTGGGTCTTGACGGTGGCCGGGCTGACGACGAGGCGGGCGGCCATCTCGTCGTTGGACAGGCCGCTCCCTACGAGGGCGAGGATCTCCCGCTCGCGGTCGGTCAGCGCCGCGAGGCGTGCCGGGCTCGGCGTGGCTGCACGCACCGGGTCGGCCAGAAAGCGCGCGATCAGCCCGCGGGTGGCGGCGGGCGACAGCAGCGCCTCTCCGGCGGCCACGGTCCGTATGGCGCGCAGCAGGTCGGGCGTGTCGGCGTTCTTGCCGATGAAGCCGCTGGCCCCGGCGCGCAGCGCGGCGAAGACGTACTCGTCGATCTCGAACGTCGTCAAGATGAGCACGCGCACCCCGGCGAGGTCGTCGTCGGCCGTGATGAGCCGGGTGGCGGCCAGGCCGTCGAGATCGGGCATCCGGATGTCCATCAGCACGACATCGGCGCGGACCTCCCGGGCCAGCCGCACGGCGTCGCGGCCGGTGGCGGCCTCGCCGACCACCTCCAGGTCGGGCTCGTCCTCGACGAACACCCGGAACCCGGCGCGCACCAGCGCCTGATCGTCGGCCAGGAGGATGCGGATCACAGAGGCAGCCATGCGCTGACCCGGTAGCCGCCGCCCTCGCGGGGTCCCGCCTTCATCTGGCCACCGGCGGCCGCGACCCGTTCGCGCATGCCGGCCAGGCCGTGTCCACGGCCGTGTCCGCGGTCGTGTCCGCGGTCGTGTCCGCGGTCGTGTCCGCGGCCTGCCGGGATCGGCGCCGCGCCGCCGTCGTCCTCGACGAGGATCCGCAGCCGGGCGGGCTCGTAGGTGAGCCGCACCGTGGCGCGGGCGGCCGCCGCGTGTTTGCCGACGTTGGTGAGCGACTCCTGGATCACCCGATAGGTGGCGAGGTCCGTCGCGGGCGGGACGGGGCGCGGCTCGCCCTCGATCTCGTGAACTATCCGCAGGCCCGACCCGCTGAAGGACGAGATCAGGCGGTCGAGCGCGGACAGACCTGGCCCGGGAGCGGTCGGGGCGTCCCCCTCGCGCAACACGCCGACGGTCGACTTCAGCTCGGACAGGGCCGCCTGGCTGGCCTGCCGTACGTATCCGAGCGACACGCGCGCTTCGTCGAGACGGTCCGTCAGCCGCCGCTCGGCCACCCGCACCTGAATATTGATCATCGCGAGCTGGTGGCCGAGCACGTCGTGCAGCTCACGGGCTATCCGCAGGCGGTCCTCGGACACCCGGCGGGCGGTCTCCAGCTCGCGGTCCCGCTCGGCGCGCCGGGCCCGCTCCTCCACGGCCGCCACATAGTCGCGGCGGTTGCGGGACGCGGTGCCGGCGGCGATGGCCAGCGCGCCGAAGGCCGCCAGGGTGAGCGCTCCCCCGGCAAGCGGGCTCGCCGGGCGGGCCGCCAGGTGGAAGCCGGTCACCAGGACCACCGTGAGCATGCCGAACGCCATCGATCGGCGCCAGCCGCCCAGATCGGCGACGGTGTAAAGGGCGATCAGCGGGGCGATCAGCACCACCTCGGGCGTCCCCGGCCGGGCCAGCGCCGCCTCAGCAGCCGCCACGCCGACCACCAGCACGGCCAGCGGGTGACGGCGGCGAGCGGCCAGCGCCCCGCTCGCGACGCCCACAGCGGGGAGAACGGCCGGGGGCGCGCCGGACGTGTGGAGGACCGCGAACGCGCTCACGGCGAACGCGGCCAGCGCGAGCGCGAGGTCGACGTGCACCGGGTGACCGGCCGCCGCCTCGGCCCACGCGCGCATCCGGCTCCGCATGGCCCAAGCGTAGGCATGTGCCGAGGCGAAGGGCATCCACCCGGCGCGGTACCGCGGACGCGGTACACGAAGCCCGCTCTGGGCTGACGACCAGATGCTCCGGAGTGCGTGACCGTGTGACGTCATGACAGCCATTCATGTGGACCAGGTGTCCAAAATGTACGGACGGTTCACCGCCCTCGACGGGGTGAGCCTGAAAATCGCGGAGGGCGAGTTCGCCGCGGTCGTCGGCAAGTCGGGCAGCGGCAAGACCACCCTGCTCAACCTGCTGGCCGGCATCGACCGGCCGACCGGCGGCCGGGTCGAGGTCGCGGGGACGGACCTCGGCGCGCTTGCCGAATCCGAGCTGGCCCGCTGGCGCGGCCGTACCGTGGGGCTGGTCTTCCAGTTCTTCCAGCTGCTGCCCACGCTCACGGTCGCCGAGAACGTGGCGCTGCCGATGGAGTTCGCCGGGCGGATTCCGGCACGCGAGCGCCGCTCACGCGCGATCGAACTGCTGGCCAAAGTCGGCATCGAGGACCAGGCGGGCAAGCTGCCCGGCACCCTTTCCGGCGGCCAGCAGCAGCGCGCCGCTGTCGCGCGGGCGCTGGCCAACGACCCTCCTGTGCTGCTGGCCGACGAACCCACGGGCAATCTCGACTCGGTCTCCGGCCGGGCAGTGCTGGATCTGTTCACCCGGCTCAACGGCGAGGGCCGGACCATCGTCATCGTCACGCACGAGCGCGAGGTCCGCGACGTCGCCACCCGCCGGATCGAGATGGCCGACGGGCAGGTGCGCGGATGACCCGGCTGCTGCTGGTCAAGCTGGCGCGGGACGTCTCGGCCGCGAAGGGCCGGATCGCGCTCATGGTGATCGTGATCGGGGTCGGCCTGGTCGCGTTCAGCACGATCCTTTACACGCGGACCATCGTCGACCGGGAGATCGGCCGCAGCTACCGTGCCACGGAACCGGCGTCCGCGACGCTGCTGCTGCGGGACCCTGTCGATCAGGCTGTCCTGAACGGCGTGCGAGCCCTGCCCGGAGTCCGCGACACCGCGCTCCGCGCCCAGTTCGACGCCCGATGGCGCGGCGCGGACGGGCGCTGGTCGGCCGATCCGCTGCAGACGTTCGTCTACGCTCCCGGCGACCCGCTCCGCGTGGCGCGCTTCCGGGTGGAACAGGGGACATGGCCGCCGCCTCCCGGCGGGATCCTCATCGAACGCGTGGCGATGCGGGTGATGGGCGTGCACGTGGGCGACCCGCTCACGATCCGGGAGCCCGGCGGTGCGCCGCGCACGCTGCGGATCACCGGCGTCGTCCACGACCCGAGCCTGGCCCCGGCCGACAACGAGGCGAAAGGCTACGGCTACGTGACGGGCCAGGCGTTCGATCAGGTGAAGCTCCTCGTGGACGGCGAGGACCCCGCGATGATCACGCGGGTGGCCCGTGACGTCGGCGCGTGGCTGCGCGCGAGGGGTCTGACGGTGGAGGAGATCCAGGTGCCGCCGCCGTTCCAGCATCCGCATCAGGGGCAGATGAACGCCATCACGGCCGTTGTGCTGGTCTTCGCCGCCCTGGCGTTCGTGCTCAGCTCGTTTCTGGTGGCCACCCTGCTGGGCGGGCTGCTGACCCGGCACATCCCGCACATCGGCATGCTGAAGGCCGTGGGGGCGAGCTCCCGCCGGCTGTTCCAGCCCTACCTGCTGATGATCTTCCTGATCGGGGCCGTCGCGACGCTCCTGGCGTTCGCGCCTGGTGTGGTGGCCGCGCGCCTGTTCTCGGGGCGGATCCTCGATCGCATGCTCAACATGGACCTCACCGACGTGTCGGTGCCCGCCTGGGAGAATGTGGCGGTGGTGGCCGCCGGGGTGGCGATACCTGTCCTGCTGGCGCTGGCGCCCATCACCCGTGCGGCAAGGACGACCGTGCGACAGGCACTCGACCATCACGGCGGGGCCGACCGGGCGACCGCGTTCGGAAAGGGACGGGGCGGGATCGTCCTGATGGCGCTGCGGAACCTCACGCGGCGCCGCACCCGGCTGGCCCTGTCGGCCGGGCTGCTCGCGGTCTCCGGGACGCTCTTCGTGGCCGCCATGAACGTCTACGCATCCTTCCAAGGCGCGATCGCCGACGCGGGCGACCAGCACTCGGTCGATGTGGAGGTGCGCACGGCCGGCCCGGTGACCGCGGCTGCCGTACGTGGCGTGCCCGGGGTCGCGGGCGTCGAGGCGTGGCGTGCGGAGTCGGCCGCTCCCGCCGAACCCGGCCAGATCAGCGTCACGGCCACCTATCCCGATCAAGGGCACGGCGGCTTCCGGCTGGTCGCGGTGCCGCCGGACACCGCCATGCTGCGAGTGCCGCTCACACAGGGGCGCTGGCTGCGGCCGGGCGACGTGGACGCGGCGGTCGTGAACCAGAGCCGGCAGATCGGGGGGCGCCCGGTGCGCGTCGGCGACACGCTGGCCCTGTCGATCGGGGGACGGCTGACGTCCTGGCACGTGATCGGCGTCGAACAGGAGGTGTTCCCGCAGGGTTCGGCCTACGTGACCCCCGAAGGACTGGCCAGGGCCACCGGACGGCCGTACGAGAGCGACCTGCTCATGGTCACGACGGTCCGGCACGATCCGGGCGCGCGAGCGGCCGCGGCCGACGCCGTGGAGACGGCGCTCTCCCAGGCCGGCGTCCAGGTCACGTCGTCCACCCCGCGCACGCGCTACGACCAGGCGGTCGACGGCCACATGTACGCCATGCTGGCGGTGCTGCTGGCGATCGCCGGCGCGCTCGGGCTGGTCGGCGTGATCGGCCTGGCCGGCGCCATGAGCTCCGCCGTGATCGAGCGGACCAGGGAGTTCGGGATACTGCACGCGATCGGAGCCCCGGCCGGCGCGGTACGCCGCCTGGTGGTCGCCGAGGGAGTCTTCACCGCGCTGCTGGGCTGCCTGCTCGCCGTCGTCCCGGCCCTGGCCCTCACGGCCGCGCTGCGCTCGGGCCTGAGCCGGATGTTCGTCCCGCTGCCGTTCCGGATGTCGGTCGCGGCCATGGTGACCTGGTTCGCGGTCGTCGTGGTGGGAGCGGCTTTGGCCGTGCTGGGCCCGGCCGTACGGGCCTCGCGGCTCACCGTCAGGGACGCTCTGGCGCGGGATTGAAAGTTTCGGTGACGACCTGGGGTGGGCGGGGGGACGATCGGGTGTTCGTTGACAGTCCCAACTAAGTGCTCCTAGCTGGGGGGCATGCGCAGACGTTTCACGCTCCTTGCCGCCGTCGTGGTAGCGCTCACCGGATCAGCCGGTCTGGTCACGTACGCCCAGGCCGCCGCGGCATGCCGCGTCGACTATCAGGTGGACTCCCAGTGGGGTGGCGGATTCACCGCCAACGTGGTGATCGACAACCTGGGCGACCCGGTCAACGGATGGCGGCTCGTGTGGTCGTTCACGGCGGGCCAGACCGTGACCTCGCCGTGGAACGCCACCACGACGCAGAGCGGCGCGCAGGTGACCGCCACGGATGCTGGATTCAACGGGCCGATCCCGACCGGCGGCACGGCCTCCTTCGGCTTCCAGGGAACGTGGAACAACACGAGCAACCCCGTGCCGCCGAGCTTCGCGCTCAACGGCACGGCCTGCACCGGGGCGGTCGTGACGACCTCCCCCTCGCCCACCGCTTCACCCTCCCCGTCTCCCACGCCGACCCAGACGGCGGCGGCCGGGGCCAGGCAGATGGAGAACATCAACCGCGGCCTGATCAGCGTCCACTCCGGCAGCGGGAACCTCGTGTCGTGGCGGCTGCTCGGGACCGAGGCGCTGGGCACCGGCTTCAACGTCTACCGCGGCTCCACCAAGCTGAACGCGACGCCGATCACCAACGCGACCGACTACATGGACGCGGGCGCGGCGGCCAACAGCGCGTACACCGTGCGGGCCGTGGTGGGCGGGGTCGAGCAGGCGGCGTCGGCCGCGGCGCTGCAGTTCGCCGGCGGCTTCCTCGACGTGCCGATTCAGCCGCCGGCGGGCGGCACCACGCCGGACGGGGTGGCCTACACCTACAGCGCCAACGACGCGAGCGTGGGCGACCTCGACGGCGACGGCGTGTATGAGTTCGTGCTCAAGTGGGACCCGTCGAACTCCAAGGACAACTCGCAGTCCGGTTACACCGGTGACGTGTTCGTCGACGCGTACAGGCTGAACGGGACCCGGATGTGGCGGATCGACCTCGGCCGCAACATCCGCGCCGGCGCGCACTACACCCAGTTCCAGGTGTACGACTACGACGGCGACGGCAGGGCCGAGGTCGCCATGAAGACGGCCGACGGCACGGTCTCCGGCACCGGACAGGTGATCGGCTCGGCGTCCGCCGACTTCCGCAACTCCTCCGGCTACATCCTGTCCGGGCCCGAGTTCCTGACCATGTTCAACGGGCAGACGGGCGCGATCCTGTCGACCGTCAACTACGACCCGCCGCGCGGCACGGTCTCCTCGTGGGGCGACTCGTACGGCAACCGCGTCGACCGCTTCCTGGCCGGCACGGCCTATCTGGACGGCGTCCGGCCTTCGCTGATCATGGCCCGCGGCTACTACACCCGCACCGTGATCGCCGCCTGGGACTTCCGAAACGGGTCCCTGGTCGAACGGTGGAAGTTCGACTCGAACGTGTCCGGCTCGGCGTACCAGGGTCAGGGCAACCACCAGCTGTCGGTCGCCGACCTGGACCAGGACGGCAAGGACGAGATCGTGTACGGCTCCGAGGCCGTCAACGACAACGGCGCCCCCATGTGGAACACCACGCTCGGCCACGGCGACGCGCTGCACGTGGTCGCCGACCCGAGCCGCTCGGGCTACCAGGTGTTCAAGCCGCACGAGAACACCAGCAGCCCCGCCACCTCGCTGATCGACGGCCGGACCGGCGCGCAGATCTGGACGCAGCCGTCCTGCGGCTGCGACAACGGCCGCGGCGTCGCCGACGACGTCTACGCCGGCAACGCGGGCGTGGAATTCTGGTCGTCGGCCGTCACGGGCCTCTGGAGCATCCGCAACACCAACGTCGGCCGCAAGCCCGGCTCCGCCAACTTCCTCGCCTGGTGGGACGCCGACCCCGTGCGGGAGCTGCTGGACGGCACGCACGTCGACAAGTACGGCACGAGCTCCGACGCCCGGCTGCTGACCGGCGCCGACGTGCACTCCAACAACGGCACCAAGTCGACGCCGGCCCTGTCGGGCGACCTGTTCGGCGACTGGCGTGAGGAGGTCGTCTGGCCGACCACCTCCAACACGGCGCTCCGGATCTACAGCACGCCGATCGCCACCACCCAGCGCCTCTGGACCCTCATGCACGACCCCATGTATCGCGTGGCGATCGCCTGGCAGAACACGGCCTACAACCAGCCCCCGCACCCCGGCTTCTTCCTCGGCAACGCGATGGCAACCCCGCCCCAGCCCAACATCTACCTCCGCTGAGCATCGCCGGCCGCGGCGAACCGAGGAGAAGAAGACGCCTATTCGCGTTCTTCGGCCTTCGCGCGCGGTTGGATATGGAAGCGGCTCCGCAGGGCTTTCGCCACCAGTTCGAGCCCTCCGGCTCCGGTGATCACGAGGAGTATCGCCGCGCCTATCCCGGTGTCGGAGACCGTCTCCATGCCGGCCCACAGCAGGAGCCCACCGATCAGTGTCCGTGTGCGAGCGTGCGAGCGGAGGACCCAGCACATGCCGCTGATCCCAGGCCTGGCTGTGACACGCGTCATCCATGTGGCGCGGGAGTGCAGGCCCGCGTAGAGGACGCCCACCGCGAACAGGACCACTTCTTTTCGCGTGCCGGTCGCGGCGATCTCGCTGAGCGCCGCCCGCCATTCCTCATCACGCTCAGGTTCAACGGCCGCCCGCGCGGCCCAGGAAGAAAGCCGTCGAACTGTATTTCCCAATTCGGCATGGATTTGCGACAGTAATTCTTCCCGACGCCGTATCTCTTCATCGCATGCGGCGAGCGAGGGAACAGGCTCCAGCCGCTCGACGAACAACCGGCGTGCGTCGGCATCATGCGGGATCTCCGGATCCTTACTCAGCGCATATTGCGCCTCGAAAGGGAGAAGGTAGGCAAGGGCTTCGCCATGCTCCTTGATCACCAGCACCGCACCCACGTGGACCCAGGCATCCGTCGTGCCCTTGAGGGCGTTGATCAGCTGGTCCGCGGCTCGCGCTTCTCCGGCGAGGGCATGGAAATGATTCAGAGTCGGATCTCCGAGCTTGAGCTTTGCCAGGCCGGACCGTCGCCTCCGATAACGTCGCGCCATGATCCGAATCATTGTTGCCACCCGAGTCTCAGGCCTCGGTTGGGGCGCTCGAGATGAGCGGCCTGCGCGCGTCCTTCGCCCGTGAGTTCGTACATGCGGCGTCGAGGCCCGCGACTGTCGTCGCCGGCTTCCTCCCAGTAAGCGCGGACCCACCCCACACGTTCGAGCCGGGTCAAGATCGGATACACCGTTCCCGAGCCCAACCCCGTAATTTTGCAGATCTCCAGGCCATACACCGGTACCTCTTCGCGGGCGGCTTGTCGCAACACACTCAGTACGTCGCGTGTCGTGCTGGTCAGACGGATCGGCGCCGTCATCGCCCCCACCCCTTGCCCATTCATTGTCGTCCTCGACCTATGTCGACTTTAAGTCCGTGCGCGACGCTCCGCACCTGTCCGCCGTCGATACAGTTGCGGCCCCCGCCGCTCGGACCGTGGTCCAGCGCCGGGGGCCCTCGAGGTGACGGCCCGGCTCGAGGTCCGGGGCCCCGGCGACGGGGGCCCCGCGAAATTGGGATGAGAAATGCCGGGGTCCGCCGGTAGGCTCAAATCTGTTGTCAGCTACGAAAGCTGATGCGCCGCTGTAGCCCAATGGCAGAGGCACCTGTCTTAGGAACAGGTCAGTCGGGGTTCAAGTCCTCGCAGCGGTACGCGGGTGTAAATGGCTGTTAGCTCAGTCGGCAGAGCAGCGCACTGTTAATGCGCCGGTCCCCAGTTCGAGTCTGGGACAGCCAGCTTTTTGCCGCCGTAGACGAATGGGAAAGTCGCCACTCCTTCAAAGTGGACATGTGCGGGTTCGAGTCCCGTCGGCGGTACGCGAGCCCCCGTGCCTCGCCCGGGCGAGGCCGTGGAGCGGTCAGATGCCGAACTGGCCGTACCAGCCGACCACCTTGTTGGTCTTGATCCGGAGGTCGCCGCCGGTCGGGCGTTTGAAGTTCACGATCGCGTAGATCTCGTCCTCGTCCGCGAGGTCCTCGTCCAGGTAATTCTCGTGGACGATGAACGTCTCGTGCAGGAACTTGTCGTTCTGGTGGTGAGGCGGGCGGTCCGTCCACAGGCGGTCGTCCTCCCACTTGTCCGACCCCCACAGGGTGATCGAATCGCGGACGTCGGTCGGCGCGGCCAGCGCGCAGTCGACGACCACCTCGTAGAAGATCTGGCTCGGTCCGGCGTACTCCGGCGGCTTCTTGTTCAGGAACAGGTCGCAGGTTCCCTTCACACCCGGCGTGGCGCCGGCGGGCTGGGCGGACAGCGCGGCCAGGCCGACGATGGATGCCATGGTCATCCCGATAAGGGCTCTTTTACTCATGGCGCAATGGAAGCCGGGCCCTGTTGCCGATGTGTTGTCGCGACAGGGCCCGGATACCGCGGGTCAGAACTCGATGTAGTCGACGTTGGGGCCGCCGTTGGCGGTGGTCCCGGTGAGGCGGATCGTGTTGCTGCCGGCGTTCAGGTTGACGGTCAACGTGTCGGTCGCCCAGGTGTCCCAGTTGGCCGTCGCGTTGTAGTCACGGGTGGCCACGGTCGCGCCGTTGACCGCGATGGCCATCGGGCGGTTCGTGGTGGTCCCGTTGGCGTACCGCAGCTTGAGCGTGGCCGGTCCGGCCGTGTCGGCGTTCACCGTGAACTCCACGTACGACCCGGCGACGTTGTCGGCGTTGACATATCCGGTGCCGCTGAAGCCGGTGTGGGTGTTCTCGAAGATCCCCTGGGAGATCGTCGCGTTCTCGGCCTCATAGCGGACGCCGGCGGGCGGCGGGTCGTTCGGCGGGGTGAACGACGCGTCGGTGGTCGCGAGGATCCGGTCGAGCTTCGCACCGTCCTCGCGATAGGCCACGGTCATCGTGTGGGCTCCGGCCGCCAGGGACGCGGTGATGGGCGCGTCGGAGGCCGAGTCGTTGGTCACCGGCGCCCAGTGCCAGGCGGCGCCGGCCGTGATGTCGTTCCAGTTGACGTAGCCGCCGTTGTCGATCTTGACCCAGAAGGAGTCGTCGGTGTCGGCGGGGGCCATGACGCGTCCCCAGAAGCGGTACGTTCCGGCCGTCGGCACGCTGAACGGGATGGTGGCGAGGCCGGACGACGGAGCGGATCCGGTGCTGTTGTTGCCCGCGGCGACCGTGACGAACTGCCCGCCCCAGGCGTTGGCGTCGGACTGGATCTGCATCGGCGCGGTGACCGTGCCGCTCTCCGCCTCGGCGTACACGTTGGAGGACGTCGGCGTGCCCACGGTGAGGCCGGTCGAGGCGGTTCTCGTCCCGGCGGTGCCGGTGCCGGTCACCGTGATCGTGGACGTGCCGTCGGGGGTGGCGCCCGTGGTGGTGACCGTCATGGTCGAGCTCGACCCGGCCGCGACGGGGTTGGGGCTGAACGACGCGCTCGCCCCGGGCGGCAGCCCGGTCGCGCCGAGCGTGATGTTTCCCGGCGCGCCGGACACGACGGACGTGTTCACCGTGTACGTCGCCGTCCCGCCGCCGCTCGGCACGGTCCTGGAGGAGGGGGTCACGGCCAGCGAGTAGTCGTCGGCCGTCGTGCAGCTCTGCGTGGAGCCGGTGGCGTTGGTCCGCAGCGCCCCGCCGGTGGTGTTCTGGCTGTTGGCCGATACGCAGTAGCCGGTGACCGTCTGGAAGCCCATGTCGTACGCGCTGCCGGATCCGCGCTCGGCGGTGAAGCGGTCGAAGGTGACCGAGCTTCCGGTGTTGGCGATCACGGCGGGGCGGTTGTCGTTGCTGACGAACTGGACCCCGCTGTTGATGAAGTGGATGTCGTGCGCGTTGTGGATGTACCACCCGTACGCGGGCCGGGTGCCGATGCTGTTGGGGTTGTAGTCGGTCGCGTTGTTCGACGGCACGCCGGTGGAGATCGCGCCGCTGCCGCCCGGCACCGACACGTTCACGTTGTTGAACGTGACGTTGCGGATGCGGTTGCTGGTGCCCGCCTCGCCCCACAGAGTGGCGGAGAAGTTCGAGCTGCTCTGCCCGGTCGAGGTGACGTTGTCGTAGGTGATGTTCTCGATGTGGCCGACGCCTGGGCTGTTGCCGCACCGTCGTCGTGTGCCGATCTTCTGCATGATCGCCGACCGGACGTTGCTCATGGTGATGTCGCGGTAGTGCACGTCGGTGATGACGGCGCCGTCCATGGACACCATGCCGAGACCCGACTTGTTGGCGCCGGTGATGGTGATCCGCTGGAAGTTGTAGTCGGTGAAGTCGCCGCAGGTCTCCGAGCCGAACATGAGCGCGTTGCAGCACCCGGCCGACAGGTGGGAGTCGGTGACGGTCACGTGGCCGTTGGGCAGCTTCGCGCCGAGGGCGTAGTCGCTCTTGAACACCAGGGCGTCGTCGTTGGCCGCGATGTCGGCGTTGGTGACCGTGACGTTGGACGCGCTGATCACGTTCCAGCCGTCGCGGTCGCTCGCCGTGTCGATCCTCAGATGGTCCGAGGTGATGTTGTTGCAGTTGTTGGTGAGGATCGCGAAGTGGCCGCCGCGCCGGAACCGGACGCCGTTGAGGGTCAGCCCGTCGCAGCGGGTCAGCGAGAGGATCTTGTCGGCCTGGCCCGAATCGGGGTTGCCGGTGATCAGGTTGCCGCCGCCGTCGATGGTGCCCGTGCCCACGAACCCGATGCCGGTGAGGCGGTCGCCGTAGAACATCGCGTTGTGGAAGTGGCTGTGCCCGTAGTCCTGGAAGTCGTCGTTCGGGTTGGACTCGGGCGCGTCATAGGTGTCCGAACTGGATCCCATGATGGTCGCACCACTGTCGACCTGGATGAGAACGTTGCTCCTCAGGTGAATGGTGTTGCTCACCTTGTACGTGCCCGAGGGGAACTGAACGGTTCCACCGCCGGCGTTGAACGCGGCGGTGATGGCACTGTTGATCGCGGATGAGTCGTTGCTCGACCCGTTGCCCGTGGCTCCGTAGTCGCGCACGTTGAACGTCGCCGCATGCGCGGGAGCCGCGAGGGCCACGGCGGGCGCGATGACGACGAACGCCGCGAGCACTGTTTTCAGCACGCGCTCTAACACAAGGATGTCTCCTGTCGGGGCGCCGGCTTCGCCATGACCGGGCTCTTCTGGGACTGCCATGCGTCCACGCGCAGCACGCTCACGTTAGGCCCGATAGATCGGATGAGTCAAGCCATTTGCTCCACATCCGGGAGAACCGAGCGCCAGTGTGGGGATACACGTCCGATGAATCGAGTGGGTTTAATGAAGATACCCTGGAGGTATGCGACGCACGAGCTTCGCCGACTACCGCTGCTCGCTGTCCCGCAGCCTCGAGCTGATGGGCGACTGGTGGACCATGCTGATCCTGCGCGACCTCTACCTCGGCATCAATCGCTTCGACGACCTGGTCGAGGACATCGGCATCTCGCGCAATCTGCTCACCACCCGGCTGGGCGACCTGGTCGCGCACGGCCTCGCCGAGCGCCGCGCCTACCAGGAGCACCCGCCGCGCTTCGAGTACGTGCTGACCGAGCCGGGGGCCGAGCTGGTGCCCATCGTGCTGGCGCTGACGGCCTGGGGCGACAAGTGGGCGCCGCCGCCGGAGGGGCAGCCGCTGGTCTTCCGGCACGACCGCTGCGGCCAGATCTTCACGCCGCGCGTTTCCTGCGACGCCTGCGGCGAGCCGATCGTGGCGGACGAGGTCACGACCCTGCCCGGCCCGGGCGGCGGCCCGGGCCCCGGCGCGTACGTCCTGGCCCGCCGCCTGGCCGAGAAGGTGGCCTCCGGAGAGCTCAGCCGGCCCGGGTGAGGCGCGGACCGGCAGGTCTCACAGCAAGGCGTCGATCTCGGCGCGGGCCGGCATCGAGGTGCTGGCACCCTCCCGCTGCACCGACAGGGCGGCCGCGGCCGTGGCGAACCGCAGCGCCTCCTGCGGGCCGCGGCCCTCGGCCCGGGCGACCGCGAGCGCTCCCGCGAAGGTGTCCCCCGCGGCCGTGGTGTCGACGGCCCTCACCTGCGGGGCGGGCACGTGCAGGCGCAGGCCGCCGCGAGAGCCGTAAAGGACGCCCTGCGAGCCGAGGGTGACACAGACCTCGGGCACGCGCGTGAGAAGGGCGTCGACGGCCTCGTGGGGGCCGGCCCCGCCCGTCAAAGCCGCGGCCTCGTGCTCGTTGGGGATGATGAGGTCGACGGCGGCCAGCAGCGCGTCCGGCAGTGGCACAGCGGGAGCCGGAGTGAGGACGACCGGCACTCCCCCCGCCCGCCCGCCCTGAGCGGCGGCAACGACAGCGCCCATGGGGAGCTCCAGCTGCAGCAGCAGGGCGTCCGAGCGGGCGATCACCTCGGCGTCGCCCGGCTCCAGCCCGGTCACCGCGCCGTTGGCGCCGGGAACCACGACGATCGTGTTCGATCCGGAGTCTTCGACCACGATGTGCGCGATCCCGGACGGCCCGGGCGAGACGCGGAGCAGGTCGGTCGCGACGCCCGCCTCGCGGAGCGCGGCGCGCAGCCCCGGGCCGAAGGCGTCGTCGCCGACCGCCCCGACGAAGGCCACCTCGGCGCCGGCGCGCGCCGCAGCGATCGCTTGGTTGGCTCCCTTGCCCCCGGGGATGGCGCGGAATGCCCGGCCTGTGACTGTCTCTCCCGGTTTGGGGGCTTTCGGGACGTACGCCACGAGGTCCATGTTGGCGCTGCCGAAGACCGTGATCATAGTTCTCCCAGATCGAGGCACAGTCCGGACACGATTACGCATCCACCCACAGGGCGGCGTTTTCGCAGGTCGTGGCGTCAAGTCACGATCGCGTAACCTGCGGTCGGAAAACCGGTGCCATTGAGCAACGTGTTAGTTCTGCTATTCGCCCTTGTTCGCCCTAGAATCCGCCGATGTGAACGAAGGTCACGAGACGCCGCCGAAACTCCCCACGAGGGAGCGTTCGTCGCGGCCCGGGGGCAGCGGCAGACACCGCCGACCGCTCCCAGTCTCCCTGCCGCCTGACGCGCCCGCGCTGGTATTGGCCGTGCCCGGGGCGATCGGCGACGTCGCGAGCGAGGTCGCGACCGTGATCAGGGTGGACAATCCGATGCTCGACCTTCGGCTCGTCTCTCTCGGAGACGGCGGCGGCGATCTCACCAAGGAGTTTTCCGGGCTGTCGGCCGAGCGCCCCCCGAACGCCGTCTGCGCCATCGTAGTGCCGCTGATCACCGGCCCGCACCCGCGCGTGATGCGCACGATCAAGGACGCGGTCACCCAGAGCGAGACCAACGTCATGATCACCGATCCGCTCGGGCCGCACCCGCTGCTGGCCGAGGCGCTCCACATCCGCCTGTCCGAGATGGGCCTGGCCAGGGCCGACCGGGTCAGGCTTTTCAACGTCACCTCGCCGGTGGACGGGATCATCGTGGTGACCGCCGGAGGCGACGGCGCGGCGCGCGCCGCCGAGGCCACGGGCATCCTGCTGGCCGCCCGCCTCACCCTGCCCGTCGTGCCGGCCGCCATCGACGGCGTGCCCAGCGTGAACGACGCCGCGGAGCGGCTGCGCAAGATCGGCGCCTCGCGGCTGGCGGTCGTCCCGTACGTGATCGGCCCCGAGGCCGACCACGAGCGCATCAGGGTGGCGGCCGACACCATCGGCGCCGGGTGCGCCTCTCCCCTCGGCGCGCACGAGGCCGTGTCCCGCCTCGTCTCCTTCCGCTACGGCTCCGCGCTCGCCGGAACCCACGACGACGAGGGCTACTGACCCTCCCCGTCCCGCCCCGGCTCGGTGCTCCTGAAGCGCCTGAGCGGCGCCAGATCGCCGGAGGGGCAATCATCCTGGGATGAAGCCGATCGCCCGCTGACGGCGATTCTGGCCGCCCCTAGCGGCTTCGCCGGCCGCGGAGGCGGTCAAGGAGGGTGCGCTTGGCGGGGGCGGGTGGCGGGACGGGAGCGGGTTCGGCCGTGCGGCGCCCGCGCCAGTCGTCCAGAATCTCCTCGACGTCGTACGGCATCAGGTTGAGCGGCGGGCCCGACATGGCCTTCCGCGTCCCGTCGAGGATCTTCTCGTTGATGGCCGCCACGATCTCGCGCACCTGGGCCTCGCTCCGGGCCGCGGCGGCGGCCTCCAGGGCGTCTTCGGCCTCCTTGCGGAGCTGGAGAGTGGCGGGCAGCGGGAACGACAGGTTCTCCGCGGCCAGCTTCTGCTTGACCCACCACATCTCGTCGGAGGCCTCGCCGCGATCGGGCAGCGGCTTGCCGGCGCCCGGCAGATCGTCGAACTCGCCACGCTCGGCGGCCTCACGGATCTGCCGGTCGATCCACGTCTCGAAATTCGTCCCGATCGGCTTGCGCTCGGTCATGTTACGAGCGTGCCACACGGGGTCGGGGGTCAGTTCGGAAGGGGGCGGCGGGCGGGGAAGCCGAGCTCGCTGCGGTGATACCAGGCGAGGTCGGACTCGCCCTCGATCCAGCAGAGCCGGACCGAGACACCGTCGAGGACGGCCGGGAAGTCGACGAGGACGGGGGCGACGCCCTTGACCTCGATGCCCTGGCCGCCGAACCAGCTGAGGATGTCGTCCATCCGCGCCTCGATGCCCTTGGCCTCGGGCAGGCCGCCGAGGCCGGAATGGCCGGTCTGGCGGAGGTCGTAGGTGAGCTCGGCCAGGTCGGCGCGGAGCGTGACCAGCTCGGCGACCTTGCCCATCACCTCCGGCATGAGAGACCGGGCGTCTTCGACATTGAAGATCTTGCTCACCCCTCAACCTTAGGGAACGAGCACCGCCCGGCCCAAGACCCGGCCGGCGGCCACCTCGGCGAGCGCGTGCGCCACGTCGTCGAGGGGGAAGCGGCGGGTCTCGAGCCGGATCCGGCCCTGGTCGGCGAGGGTCATGAGCTCGGCCAGCTCGGAATGGGTCCCGATCTGGTTGCCGAGCACGGTCAGCTCGCGGTTGATCATGTCGAGCAGCTCCAGCCGCAGGTCTCCCCCGTAACCGACCACGGCGTACACGCCGCCCTTGCGCAGCGCCGCGAACGCCTCCTGCGGCACGCCGTGCTCGCCCACCAGGTCGAGGACGGCGTCCACGGGCGGCAGCCCGGCGACGTCTTCGGCCACCCCGTCCGGCGCGTACGCCTCGGCCCACTTCAGCCGCTCCGGGCTCGCGTCGACGACCACGACCCTCGCGGTCGTGTAGATCCGCAGCAGCTGGACGGCCAGATGCCCGAGCCCGCCGAAGCCGATCAGCGCCACCGTGCTCCGCGGGCCCAAGAACGGGGCGAGCCGCTTTATCGCGTGGATGGCGGTGAGGCCGGCGTCGGCGTGCGGCGCGACGTCGGCGGGATCGGTGCGCGGCCCGAGCTTCACCAGGGATCGCGCGCTGGTCAGCATGTAGTCGGCGTAGCCGCCGCCCCAGCCGTCGACACCGGGGAAACGCCACGTCGGGCAGTGCATGGTGGCCCCCGAACGGCAGGCCGCGCACCACCCGCACGTGACGGCCGGATGCACGATGACCGGGTCGCCGACGGCGAGGCCGTCGACCGCGTCCCCCACCGCCGTGACGTAGCCGGCGTTCTCGTGCCCCAGTGTGTACGGCAGGGCCGGGTGGAACGCCGCGTCCAGCTCCCCCTCCAGGATGTGCAGATCCGTCCGGCAGATCCCGGCGCCCGCGATCCGCACGACCGCGTCGAGCGGGTGCGTGACGACCGGATCGGGCACGTCGGCGAACTCCACCGGCCGGTGATACCCGACCACCTGGACCGCCCTCACCGCGAGATCTCCCAGGTCAGCGGCTCGCGCTGCAGGCCGATCCAGCGCCGCCTGGTGAACTCGTCGATGTCCTCCTCGCCGGTCGGGCGGCCCATGGCGTCGTTGACGTGCACCATGCCCGAGGTGATCCGCTCGGCGAGCGCGAGCCCGCGCATGAGGTCGCCCGTGTAGATCGAGTTGACCAGCGCGGGGAAGGCGTTGACCAGCGAGACGGCCTCGTCCTCGCTGGAGACGGCCGTGATGGGCACCACCGGGCCGAAGGTCTCCTCGGTGAACAGCGGCATGTCCGGCGTGACCCCGGTGACCACGGTCGGCCGGTAGAACAGGCCTTCGTGCGTGCCGCCCTCGACGATCCGGGCGCCCATCTTCACCGACCGCGACACGAGGTCGTCAACCCGCCGCAGCTGGGTCTCGCTGATGATCGGGCCGAGGCTCACCCCGTCGTCGAACGGGTCGCCCACCTTCAGCGCCCGCGCCCGATCCACCATGAGGGCCGTGTAGTCGTCGGCCACCGACTCCATGACCAGGTGCCGGCCGGCGGTGATGCAGGTCTGCCCCTGGAACTCGTAGGCGGCCCAGGCGCCACACGCGGCCGCCTCCTCGAGCGAAGCGTCGTCGAGGATCAGGAACGCGTTGTCCCCGCCGAGCTCCAGCGCCGTCCGCCGGAAGTCGCGGGCCGCGATCTGGGCCATCAGCCGTCCGATCTCGGTCGACCCGGTGAAGTGGATCATGGCGACGTCGGGGTGCGCGGCCAGCGGCTCGCCCGCGTCCGGCCCCTCGCCGGTCACCACGTTGAAGACCCCGGGCGGAGCGCCGGCCTCCTCCAGCACCTCGGCCAGCATCTGCCCGCCCGCGATCGGGGTCAGCTCGGCCGGTTTGAGCACGAGCGTGTTCCCCAGCGCCAGCGCGGGCCCGATGGGCCGAAGGGCCAGCACGATCGGGAAGTTCCACGGGATGATGGCGGCCACGACGCCGAGCGGGATCCGCTGATTGAGGATCAGCTTTCCCGGCTTGAAGGCCGGCAGCAGGTCGCCGCCGGCCCGCCGGGCGAGCGCCGCGGAGTCGTCGAACTTCCCGACGGCCGCGGCCACCTCGCCGCGCGCCTTCCCGCGCACCCCGCCGGTCTCGCGCATCAGCGTCTCGACGAACTCGCCGGCCCGGCGTTCCATGATCCGCGCGGCTCGTGACAGCACGGCCGCGCGCTCGGCGCCGAGCAGGGCCGCCCATTCCGGCTGGGCCCGCTTGGCCGCCGCCACGGCCTTGTCCACGTCGGCCGCCGTGCCCAGGGCGTACGTGCCGATCTCGGCGCCGGTCGCCTTCTCGAGGACCTGCGCGACGGCCGAGCCGGGCACCCAGGCGCCGTCGATGTAGTGCATCCCGTTCATTTCAGACCTCCAGCGGCGACCCCGGCGACCACCAGCCGCTGGGACCACAGGAACACGAGCAGTGGGGGCAGCATGGCCAGCGTGGAGAACGCCATGGCGCCGCCCCAGTCGCTGGTGTTGGCACCGAAGAAGCCCCAAAGGCCCGTGGTGACCGGGCGCATGCGGTCCTCGGTGGCGAGGGTCAGGGCGAACACCAGGTCGCCCCAGCCCCACAGGAAGCTCAGCACGCCGACCGTGGCGAGCCCCGGGCGCGCGATCGGCAGGACCACCCGCCAGAACGCGCCGAACACGCCCGCGCCGTCGATCTGCGCCGCCTCCGCGAAGTCGGCCGGGATCCGCGCGAACGTCGGCCGCAGCAGCACGATGGCGTACGGCAGGGCGAGCGAGGTGTCGGCCAGGATGAGCCCGAGATAGGAGTCGGTCAGCCCGAGCCGGTTGAAGATCACGAACAGCGGCGTGGCCAGCATGATCGCGGGGAACATGAGGCTGGCCAGGCTGAGGATCATGAGCAGCGACTTGCCCTTCAGCCGCAGCCGCGCCAGCGCGTACGCCGCCGGAGTGGCCAGCGCGAGGGTGAGCACCATGGTCCCGGTGGCCACGATGAAGCTGTTCATGATGTAGCGCATGACACGCGGATCGCCGAAGATCCGGTCGGTCCACGACGACAGGTCCCACGACAGCGGCACGATCTGCGGCGGGACGGCGCGGATGGCCTCCTGCGTCTTCACCGTCGCGGTGATCATCCAGTAGATCGGGAACAGGTAGACGACCACCAGCCCGATGCCGGCGACCTTCCTGAAGAAATACGGCCTAGTCCTCACGGCGCACCTGCCGCACATAAACAAGGGACAGTAAGAACAGCACGACGAAGATGACGTTGAGCACGGCCGCGCCCTTGCCGAACAGGAACTGCAGGAAGACCAGCTTGTAGCCGAGCGTGGGCAGGACCTCCGAGGCGTTGGCCGGGCCGCCCTGCGTGGCGATCCAGATCAGGTCGAAGTTCTTGAACGTGAAGATCAGGCTGAGGATCCCGGCGGCCAGGATCGTCGGCCGCAGCAGTGGCAGCGTGACGTAGCGGAACCGCGCCCCGCTTCCGGCTCCGTCGATGGCCGACGCCTCGAACAGCTCACGGGGGATGGCCGTCAGCCCGGCCAGCAGCGTCACCATGGCGAACGGCACGCCGAGCCACACCTGCACGCCGATCATCGCGGGCAGCGCGAGGTGCCGGTCGGCCAGCCAGTAGACGTCGTGCAACCCGAACAGCCAGTTCACGAAGCCGGTCTTGCCGTCCAGGAGCCAGCGGAAGACCTCGGCCGTCACCACGATCGGGATCGCGTACCCGATCAGGTAGAGGGCGCTCAGCCCGCGCGCCAGCGGGAGGTAGAGCAGCGCGAGGGCCATGCCGACCACCAGCTGGATGGCCACCGAGCCGAGCGAGTAGAGAACCGAGTGCACCGTGGCGTCCACGAACTGGCTGTCGGAGAACGCCTGCCGGTAGTTCGACCACCCCACCCAGTCGGCGTCCCCGCTGAGCAGGTTCATCGCCGTCACGTCGCGGAAGGACGTGACCACGTTGAGGACCATCGGATAGGCCAGCAGCCCGATCAGGTAGATCAGCGCGGGCAGCGCGAACAGGTAGGGGGTCAGCGTGCGCCGGGCGCCCGCCGGGAGCCGGAGGGCTCCCGGCCGGGCCCGGGTCGTGAGGTCAGAGGTCATGAAGTTCCAAGTAGCGGCTGGATCTTGGCCTTGGCGTCGTCGGCCGCCGTCTGCGGGTCCTTGGCGCCGGACAGGACCTCCTGCTCCATCGTCCAGACGGCCTCGGAGATCTGGGCGTACTTCGGTCCGTAGACGCCGCGCGGGTGCGCCGACGGCATCTGCTGGGCGAACGCCTTCACCATCGGGTGCCACACCCACGCCGGGTCGTCCAGCGTGTCCTTGCGGTTGGGGATGCTGCTCAGGCCCTCGGAGATCTCGGTGCGGCTGTTGGCCGGGTCGGCCAGCCAGTCGGCCAGCTGCCAGACGGCGTCGACGTTGGCGTTCTTGCCGACGGCCCAGGCCTCGCCGCCGAGCGGGGAGGCGGTGCCGGCGTCACCGGCCGGCCACGGCGCGACGTCCCACGCGAACTTGCCCTTCTCGACCGAGCCGAGCACCCAGGGGCCGTTGACCATCATGGCGCAAAGGCCCGAGCCGAACTGGTCGCCCACGTCGGACTGACCCCACTGCAGCACCGACTTCGGCGCGCTCTTGTCGACGTTGACCAGGTCGTTGACGAACTGCAGGGCCTTGACGCTGGCCCCGTCGCCGATGGTCGGCACGTCGCCGCCGGCCTGCCAGATCATCGGCAGGAACGTGAACGTGCCCTCCTCGGTGGGGGCGGCCGCGAAGCAGAAGCCGGACTGCTTGCCGCTGGTCAGAGCCTTGGCGTCGGTGCGCAGATCCTGCCAGGTCTGCGGCGGGCCGGCGATGCCGGCCTTCTTGAACAGGTCCTTGTTGTACCAGAGGGCCGTCGTGTTGCTGCGGAACGGCACCCCGTAGAACTTCTTGTCGTACTGCACGCTCTGGACCACGAAGTCGAGGTAGTCGTCCTTGCGCGGCCACGCCGACATCTTCGAGGTGAGGTCGGCGAGCGCGCCCTGCGACGCGAAGACGGGGATGTCGCTGTTGTCGACCGCGGCGATGTCGGGGAACTTCCCGGTCGCGGCGGCCTGCAGCAGCTTTGTGCGGAAATCGGCGAAACCGATGGCCGTGCGCTGGATGTCCACGTTGGGGTGGCTCTGCTCGTACTTCTGGATGAGGGAGTTCACCGCCTGGTCCGACTGGGGCGAATATCCGAAGTAGTCCCACCAGGTGATGGTCACCTTGTCGCCGGCGGCGCCCGAGGGCGCCGACGAGGAGGACGTCGTGCCTCCCGAGGATCCGCATGCCGTGGCGAGGATGGCAAGGGATAAAGCGGCGCCGAGAAGCGCCGGGCGGTGAGTCGCGCTCATCTAGAGTTCTCCCTTTCATGGGTTTCCAAGAATCGGCGATAGGCCTCCCGGTCCACCGGGAGGCGCACGTCGCCGTGTGCATGGGCGGAAAGCTGAATGGCGTTGGCCAGTTCGACCGGCGCGACGGCGCTGTCGCCGGGCGCCAGCGGAGGCCGGTCTTCACCCAGCGCGCGGTCGAGGTCGCGATAGATGTCGACGTGCGTGCCGCGGCCGCCGTCGAAGGGCGCGAGAAGGTCCTCCTCCGGCGGCGCGTACGGATCTCCGCCGGAGACGGCGTAGTCGCGGAAGTCCGCGGCGCTCCGCCAGAGATCGAGCCGGCCCGGGGTCAGCCGCAGCCGGCCGGCCGTACCGGTGATCTCGATCCGCTGGACGAGGTCGGCCGCGGCCGTGGTGACGTGCAGGGAACCGAGCGCGCCGTTCGGCCATTCGAGCAGCGCGGCGGCGGTGTCCTGGGTTTGCAGTGGGTGCTGTACGACGCGGGTGCGCGCGGTGACCACGGCCGGCCGCCCGGCCAGCAGGCAGAGCAGGTCGAGGTCGTGCTGGCCCTGGTTGACCAGGACGCCGCCGCCCTCGCCGCGCCAGGTGCCGCGCCACGGCGCGGTCGCGAAGTAGGCCGAGCGGCGCGGCCAGGACGCCACAAGCTCGGCCCGGCGTAGCTCGCCGAGGGTGGGCAGGACCTCCAGCGCGCGGCGGACCTCGGGCCTTGCCCGCTGCTGCAGGGCGACGGCCAGCACGCGGCCGGCCTTGGCGGCCTCCGCGCACATCTGCTCGGCCTCCTCGCCGGTCACCGCGAGCGGCTTTTCGACCAGCACGTGGAAGCCGGCCCGCAGGCAGCGGGCGACGAGGCCGGGATGGTGGCGGTGCGGCGCGAGCACGACCGCGACGTCGGCCGGGTAGGCGAGCAGCTCGTCGAGGTCGCCCGTGGCCGGGCAGCCGAGAGCGGCGCCGGCCCGGCGCGCCTTCTCCGCGTCGACGTCGTGGACGGCCACAACACGGGCGTCCACGGCCGCGACGCCGGGAAGGTGCATGTGCCAGACGTTGGCGCCCACACCGACGACGACCAGTCGCATTGTCGACAAGCTCCTCGTGTCTCACGCTGATGGGGAGGGCGGAAAGCGCGATACCGCGAGAAAGCGGTTACAAGCGACGCGGTACGTGGTTTGTACTCCCACGGAGATCCGCTGTCAAGAAAAGCCGTGGCAGGGGACGGTCTTGACAAGTAACCGGTTACAGAGCACTCTTCCCCTGGGTGGAAAGCGCTTACCGAGGAGATCGCTCGCCTCGTGGTTGCCGCGACGGGTCCGGCTACCCCCAGAATTGGGGCGGAAAGGTAAGACGAAAGGATCGCCTTGACAGCCGAGCGGACCGAGCGGGTCACCATCAGGCACGTGGCGCACAACGCGGGAGTGTCGGTCGCGACGGTGTCCCGCGTGTTCGCCGGATCCAACTCGGTGTCGGAGGAGCTGACCTCCCGGGTCCTCGACGCCGCCCGCGACCTCGGCTACACCCCGCACGCCGTCGCGCAGAGCCTGGCCAGCGGCCGCACCCGGGTGGTCGGCGTGCTGGTCCCCAACCTGGCCAACCCCTACTTCTACGCCCTGATCAAGCACATGCTGCACGAGGCCGACCGCGACGGCTACCGGCTGATCGTGGCCGACTCCGACGAGAGCCTGGCCGCCGAGCCGGCGCTCGGCATGAGCCTGCTCGGCCGGTCGGACGGGCTGGTGCTGCTGTCGCCGCGCTGCAACGCCGAGGTGCTGACCGAGCTGTCCCGGCAGGGCAAGCCGATCACCGTGGTCAACCGGCAGATCGACGAGCTCGGGCTGTCGAGCGTGCTGGTCGACAACTTCACCGCCATGCGGAAGCTCGCCCAGCACACCATCGACCTCGGCCATCGCCGGCTCGTCTACCTGCAAGGCCCGGCCAGGTCCTGGCAGGAAAGGGAGCGCTGGCGCGCCATGCGCACGATCCGTGCCCCGGGCGTGAGCGTCACGCCGGTCCGCGCCGGCGGCACCATGGAGGACGGGCACGCCGCCGTGCCGCGCATCCTCGCCGCCGACTGCACGGCGGTGCTCGCGCACAACGACCTCACCGCGATCGGGGTCATCGCCGGGCTCCAGGAGCGCGGCCTTTCCGTGCCGCAGGACATGTCGGTGACCGGGTTCGACGACATCCCGTTCGCCCGGTTCACCAATCCGGCGCTGACCACCGTCCACTCACCGCAGGAGGAGATCGGGCGGGCCGCCTGGCGGATCACCGCCGGGATGCTGCACGGCGACCGGCCGGGCGCGCGCACCTTGCTCACGACCGAGCCGGTGATCCGCGCCTCGACCGCCCCGCTCATGTAGCCCACACCGACGACCTGAATGTCCTACGCGCAACCTGAGGAGTAACCGGTTTCATGCACGTGATGAGCGCCGACGAGGCGGTCGCCTGGATCCCCGAGGGCGCGACGATCGCGATCACCGGGTCGGGCGGCGGCGTCCTCGAGCCGCATGCCCTGCTGGCGGCGCTCGAACGCCGCTTCGTGGCCACCGCCCGCCCGCGCCGGCTGACGCTGGTGCACGCCTTCGGCATCGGCGACCGCGGCAGGCGCGGGCTCAACGCGCTGGCGCGCGAAGGCCTCGTCAGCACGGTCATCGGCGGCCACTGGACGTGGGCCCCCAAGCTCGGCGAGTTGGCCGCCTCGGGCGCCGTCCAGGCCCACTCGTGGCCGGCCGGGACCATCAGCCTGCTGCTCCGCGAGATCGGCGCCCGCCGCCCCGGGCTGATCACCCGGACAGGTCTGCACACCTACGCCGATCCGCGGATCACCCCCGACGACCTGGTCTCGGTGATCGAGATCGACGGCGAGGAGTATCTGCGCTACCGGCCCTTTCCCGTGCACGTGGCGCTGGTCCGGGGCAGCGAGGCGGACTCGCGCGGCAACATCGGCTGCTCCGCGGAGGCGGCCGTGCTCGACGCGCTGTCGGCCGCGCAGGCCGCCAAGGCGAGCGGCGGCATCGTCATCGCCCAGGTCAAGCACTTGCGCGCGGAGCCGGTCGACCCGCGCGACGTGGTCATTCCCGGCGCGCTGGTGGACGCCGTCGTCGTCGTGCCCGACCAGTGGCAGACGTACGCGGCCGAATACGACCCGGGGCTGTGCGGCCCGTCCGACGAGACCTTCACACCTTTGGAGACCGACCCGATCCGCGCGGCCGTCGCCAGGCGCGCCGCGCTCGAAGTGCCCAACGGGGCCGTGCTCAACGTCGGCTTCGGCATGTCCGCCCAGGTGGTCGACGTACTGGCGGAGCAGGGGCGGTTGTCCGACGTGGTGCTCGCGATCGAGCAGGGCCTGTTCGACGGGGTGCCGGAGTCCGGCGACCTGTTCGGCGTCTCGCACGGGCCGTCCGCCCGGGTGTCGTCGACCACCCAGTTCGACCTGTTCGCCGGTGGCATGCTGGACGTCTGCTGCCTCGGCATGGCGCAGGTCGACGAGACCGGCTCGGTCAACGTGAGCCGGTTCGGATCGCAGCTGATCGGCCCCGGCGGCTTCGTCGACATCTCGCAGAACGCCCGCAAGGCCGTGTTCTGCGGCACGTTCACCGCGCGTGGCGGCTCGGTGCGCAAGCTCGTCGAACGGGTCGACGAGATCACCTTCTCCGGGCCGTTCGCGCTCGCCGAAGGCCGCGAGGCGGTCTACGTGACCGAACGCGCGGTCTTCCGGCTCTGCAAGGAAGGCGTCGAGCTGGTCGAGGTCGCCGACGGCGTCTCGATCGAGGACGACCTGTTACCGCACATGGGCTTCCGCCCGATCATCCGTGACGTCCGACCGATGAGGATGTGAATAGGCGATGCCGTTTCCCGCCGGGCTCGAGTTCTCCGCCGCCGGCGACGACAGCCGGCCGGTCCGCGACCTGGTCCGCGACTTCACCGCGAAGCACGTCATCCCGGCCGCGGGCGCGATCGACGAGTCGCCGCGCTTCCCCGCCGAGATCTACCGCGAGATGGCCGCGGCCGGGCTGTTCGGGATCACCGTGCCCGCGGAGCTGGGCGGCGCCGGCGCACGCGCGCTCGACTACCTGCACGTCATGGAGGGGCTGAGCTTCGGATACGCGTCGATCGCCGACCAGTGCGGGCTGGTCGAGCTGGTCGGCACGCTGCTGGCCGAGCACGGCACGCCCGCGCAGCGCGAGCGCTATCTCCGGCCGCTGCTGGCCGCCGAGATCTTCTGCGCGTACGCCCTGACGGAGGCCGGCGCCGGCTCCGACCTGCGCGGGATCACCACGCGCGCGAAGGCCGCGCCGGACGGCTGGATCCTCGACGGCGAGAAGATCTTCATCCACAACGCCCCGGTGGCCGACTTCGCCACGGTCCTCGCGCGCACCGACGACGGCCTGTCGGTCTTCCTGGTCGACCTCGACCGGTGCGGGGTCAGCCGCACGTACCGCGAGCACAAGATGGGGCAGCGCGGCAGCCAGGTGGGCGGCCTGGCCTTCGACTCGGTGCGGCTGCCGCCGGAGGCCCTGCTCGGCGAGGAGGGCGACGGCTTCGCGCTGATGACCTCGGTGCTCGCGCGTGGCCGGCTGGGCGTCGCCGGGCTGTCGCTGGGGCTCAGCCGGGCCGCCATCACGGCCGCGGCCGAGCAGGCCGAGTCGCGCTCGGCCTTCGGCCGGCCGATCGGGGCCAACCAGGCCGTGGCGTTTCCGGTGGCCGACGCGGTGACCGAATATCGCGCCGGATTCCTGCTCGCCGAGGACGCGGCGCGGAGGCTCGACCAGGGCCGTGACGACGCGCCGACGGCGTGCTCGATGGCCAAGCTCTACGCTTCCGAGGCCTGCGTTCGGCATGCGAACATGGCCGTCCAGGTTTTCGGCGGCGCCGGCTACATCCAGGGATACGTGCCCGAGCGGATCTACCGGGACGCCCGTATCACCACCATCTATGAGGGAACGAGCGAGATTCAGCGCCTGATCATCAGCCGCTGGCTCATCGACACACGAGGTGCTCATTGAGAGTCGCGATGATCGGCGCCGGGTTCGCCTCCCGGCCGCACTTGCTCGCCCTGCACGACCTCGGCCACGAGGTCGTGTCCGTGGTGACCCGCCGCGAGGAGCGGGCGCGCAACGTCCAGGCGCTGTTCCCCCGGGCCAAGCAGTGCTGGCCGGCCGCGCCGGCGCTCGACGAGGGCGTCGACTTCGCCATCGTGGCCTCTCCCACCAACACCCATCTCGAGGTCGTCACCGAGGCCGCGGCCCGGGGCGTCGACCTGATCTGCGAGAAACCTTTAGGCGCCAGCCTCGACCAGGCGGAGGCCCTGGTACGCATCGCCCGCGAAGCGGGGATCGGGCTCGCCGTGTGCTTCCAGCACCGCGCCAAGCCGGGGGGCCGCGCCCTCTACCGGCTGGTGCGCGCCGGGCAGCTCGGCGAGATCACCGGCGGCATGATCCACGTCCCGTGGTGGCGCGAGCAGTCGTATTACGACGACCCGGGCCGCGGCACGTTCGAGCGTGACGGCGGCGGCGCCCTCATCACCCAGGGCGTCCACGCGGTCGACCTGGTCGTGTGGGTGCTCGGCCCGCCCCGGCGCGTGGTCGCCTGCGCCCGGCAGTCGCCCGTGCACAAGATGGAGGCCGAAGACGTGTTCGGCGGCCTCATGGACTACGGCGGCTTCGTGATCACGGTGCAGGCCTCGACCGCCGCCTATCCGGGCCGCGAGGAAGAGGTCTGGCTGACCGGGACGAAGGGCACGGCCGTGCAGCACGGCGCCGCCCTCGACCTCTACCAGGACATCAGCATGGAGGTCGTGGCGTCCGGCACGAACGCGACCACGGCCACCGACCCGACCGGGATGCCGGTCGAATGGCACCGCTCGCTCATCAAGGACGCGCTGGACTGCTTCGCGGCCGGGCGCGAGCCGCTGTCCGGCGGCGCGGCCGCGCTGCTCACCCAGCGGGTGGCCGCCGCCTTCTATCGCTCGGCCAGGAGCGACCGATGGGAGACGATCTGAATATCGCCGATCCGGGTGTGGTGAACCCGGCGGAGGCTTGATCCGTGTCAAGTACGTAAGCGCACCCTCACCTCATGAGGAGGCCTGATGAGGATCAGGCGATTAGTGCTGTGCGCCGCGGCTCTTGCCACCGGCATCATCGGTGCAGTCCCCGCGCAAGCCACCATCGCATCCGCCACATCCGCAGCATCGGCCAAGAACCCCGCGTTCGAGGAGGTGGACCTGGTCTCCGACCTCGACGGCCGAGCGGAGATCAAGGACGCCCATCTCATCAACCCCTGGGGCATGTCCATGGGCCCACGCCTGTGGGTGTCCGCCGCCGACGCGGACCTGTCCACCATCTACGGAGGCGGCGGAACCGCCGGCCCCGTCACCAAGCAGCCGCTCGAGGTCGTCGTCAAGGGCGGCCCCACCGGCCAGGTGTTCAACTCGACGAAGAACTTCTCCCTCGGCAAGTCCGGACCGGCGCTGTTCATCTTCGCCACCGAGTCCGGCACCATCCAGGCCTGGAACGGCAAGAGCGGGACGCACGCCGTCGTCAAGGCGCGCGTGAGAGGCGCCCACTTCACGGGCCTCACCCTGCTGGGCGGCAGGTTCCTGCTCGCCGCCGACTTCGCCAGGGGCCGGATCGTGGTGTTCGACCGGCACTTCCACAAGGTCACCAGCTTCCTGTTCCGTGACTCGCACCTGCCGAGGGGCTACCACCCCTTCAACGTGGAAGTGCTCAGGGGCCACGTCTACGTCGCCTACGCGAAGGCCAACGACGAGGGCGAGGAGCAGCCCGGCGCCCACAAGGGCTTCGTGAGCAGGTTCTCCCTCAGCGGCCACTTCCAGGGCCGGGTCGTCAGCCGCGGCGCGCTCAACGCGCCGTGGGCCATGGTCGTCGCGCCGCGCAGCTTCGGCAGGCTGGCCGGCTCCCTGCTGGTCGGCAACTTCGGCGACGGCTGGATCAACGCCTACACGTGGAACGGCCACTACCTCGGCGCGCTGCGTGACAAGGACGGCAAGGCGATCGCCATCCCGGGCCTGTGGGACCTCGAGCCCGGCACCAACACCAACGGCGGGGCGAACGCCCTGTGGTTCGCGGCCGGCATCGACGACGAGAAGCACGGCCTGGTCGGCCTGATCCGTCCGGCCGGCACCAAGGGCGGCGACATCCTGCAGCCTCCGCCCATGCCGTACGACCCCGGCCCCTACTGATAACCCATATATTGACCGGCCGTGGCGGCGGCCGGTCCCCCCAATGACCGGTCTCCCGATGAAACGTTCGCCTCGAGCCGGACATGTACGGAAACGTGGGACACCCTCTCGAGCACCGGGATGAGCGCCCGGACGAGCGTTTCGCGCGGCTCTACGAGACGCACTACCCGCTCCTGCTCGCCTACGTCTGGCGGCGCACCGACTCGCCCGACGACGCGGCCGACGCTCTCGCCGAGACCTTCGTCACCGCGTGGCGCAAAATCGACGACGTCCCACCAGGCGAGCAGGCCCGGCTCTGGCTGTACGGCGTGGCCCGCCGGGTCCTTGCCAACCATCGCCGCGGCGCGGCGCGAAGGACCGAACTGGCCGCACGCCTCCGCGCCGAGCTGACCGTCTGGTCCGAGGAAGAGCCGGCCGACGACGAGTTCGACGCCGTACGCGAGGCGTTCGCGCGGCTGCGCCCCGGCGACCGGGAGCTGCTGTCCCTCATCGGCTGGGAGAACCTCGGCACCGACGAGATATCCGTGGTTTTCGGCTGCTCCCGCGCCCAGGTCCGATTACGCCTCCATCGGGCGCGCAAACGCCTGGCCCGCGAACTCGACCTCGCCGGAGTCGACGTGTCCCGCTACGGCGCCCGCGCCGCGACCCTGCTGCGAGGTGAGCAATGAGCCTCGACGAGCTCGTACGCGCGATAGCGCCTGACTCCGGACCCGGGATGACGCCGGGGGCCGACGAGCTGATGCGCGAGATCACCGCGCTCCCCCGTACCGCGCCGCGCCGGACCCGGCGGCGGACCTGGGCGGCGCTCGCGGCCGCGCTCGCGGCCCTGGTGACCTGGATGCTGCCGCTGACCGGACCGGCCGCGGCGGCCCTCGACATCGAACGCGACGGCGACTTCTACGTCGTCACCGTGCGGAACCTGTTCGCCGAGCCCCAGGTGTACATGCGGCAGCTGCGGGCCATCGGGCTCCACGTGCAGCTGGAGGTCGCGCCCGCGTCCCCGCGGCGGGTCGGCACGATCCTGCAGGTGGATCGGGAGACCCACAACGTCATCACCGCGGTCCAGGAGCCCGGCGCCTGCGCCCGGGACCTGCTGATCAAATGCGCGATCGCCGTGCGCATCCCCGTGACGTACGCGGGGAGGACGATGCTCATCCTCGGCCGGGCCGCGCGGCCCGGCGAGAGCTACCTCTTCCCGGGCGCGGTCGTAGGACCGGGCGAGCTGCTGGGGTGCACCCCCATCCGAGGTGAGACCGTGCGGACCGTCCGCGCGCTCGTCGAAGGGCGCGGGGCGCAGGTGAGCCGAGTGATCAACATCAGGGCGCGCGGGGCGGCCGTGCCGGACGACTGGTACGTGGACTCGGCCATCCTGGTCGCCGACCACAAGGTGCTCGTGGGGGCGGTCCCCGAGCCGCTGCCCAAAGGTTCCGACTTCCCCAACGGCTGCTAGGTCGGATCATGAGGGTTCCCTTCGCGCTGTCACGCGCCTTTCTCGTCTTACTCGCCGTGTCCACACTGTTGCGTGCGGTCACGATGCTCGCCTACCGGCCCCCGCAGCTGTACTGGTATGACTCGTTCGACTACCTGAACACGGCCGTCACGATGCGGCCCGGCTCCGGATTCCACCCCGGCGGATACCCGCTGCTGCTCTGGCTGCTGCGGCCCTTCCACAGCGTGACGGTGGTCGCGGTCGTGCAGCACGCGCTGGGGCTGGCCACGGGCGTGCTGATCTACGCGGTCGTGGTACGGCGCGGCCGGCCCCGCTGGGCTGGCACGCTGGCGGCGGCGCCCGTCCTGCTCGACGCCTCGTTCCTGCGGCTGGAGCACGCGATCTTGTCGGACACGCTGTTCATCGCGCTCGTCGTCGCGGGGGTGGCGGCGGCCCTGTGGCACGAGCGGCCGACGGTGTGGGACGCGGCGCTGCTGGGGGCGGCGCTGGCGGGGGCCGGACTGACCCGGACGGTGGCGTTGCCGCTGCTCGCGTTGGCGCTCGTGTGGCTGGCGGGGCGGCGGGTGGGCGGGCGGGCTCTGCTGGCGTTCGGGCTGGCGGCGGTGGTGCCGCTCGTCGCGTACGCGTCCTGGGCCGGGGCGTCCACCGGTTCGGACGGGGTGGCCCTGTGGGCCAGGACCATGACCTTCGCGGACTGCTCCATCATCCGGCCGCCCGCCGCCGAGGCCCGGCTGTGCCCCAACGGGACCTGGCAGGACGCCGCGTCCGAATACGTCTGGGACCCGCGGTCGCCGATCAACCGGCTGCCCGGGGGGCAGAAGGCCGGCAACGGCCTGGCCCGGTCGTTCGCGCTCCACGCCATCGCCGCCCAGCCCTTCGACTACCTGCGCGCCGTCGTCGCGGACACGGCGCTGACCTTCGCGTGGACGCCCGTGCCGCATCCCCGCCGGGTCAACCCCGCCTTCGGCTTCGCCCGCGGCGCGTGGCCGCTCCCCAGCCATCCGCTCATCGACCGGGCCCGCGAGGCCTACGACCCGGCCATCCGCGGCCCGGCCTCGGTGGATCCGTACGCCGGTTTCCTGATCGCCTACCAATATCCGGCCTACCTGCGCGGCCCCTTCATCGCCGCCATCCTGCTCCTCGGCGGGATCGGCGCCGTCCGCCGCCGCGGCGCGGCGCTCCCCTGGCTCGCCGCCACGGCCCTGCTCGTCGTCCCGGTGGCCGTCCTCGACTTCGACCACCGCTACGTCCTTCCCGTCATCCCCCTCGCCTGCCTGGCCGCCGCCATGGCCGTCAATCGCTCCGAGAAGCCCTTTGGTGAAACAATGCGATCGGCATCCCGCTTCAACCTGCGCAAGCGGAAGTCGAGGTCCCATGGGCTGGTTGCTGTGCCTTATTGGAATAGCCGGCGTCTTCTATGAGGGCGATCCTTCCAATTTCGGCGCAGTCGCCGGGCAGTCGTGGCAGGTCCTGCTGTTCGCGGCGGGCCTGACAATTCTGCTGCTCCAACGGAGCGACCTCGCCTATGGGGCCGGATTGGCCGTCGGCGGCGGATATCTCTACTACACGATCGCGACCTCGTCCGGATCGAGTTGGTGGACGCTGCATGGCGGCGCGATCGCCATCGCCATGGTCATATGCGGAATCGCGCTGTCGTCGGACCGGCTCGTGATCAACGATGCCGCCGTCAACGTCATTACCTTCCTGGCCGCCGCGATCTGGGCCGCGCTGTGGGCGACCCGATACAGCGCATTGGCGGACGACGGCGTGCGTGAATTGGTCGCCCGCTATCAGGAATACCTGCCGCAGGCGCGGGAGTACGCCGCGGGCGCGGCGTCGGTCCTGCTGACCGTGTGGGTTCTGAAGACCGTGCGCAGCGACGACCCCGTGGTGCGCGGGCGGTTGCTGACCGCTGTGGGCCTGACCTTGGTGGTCACCGAATGGACCCTCTCGTGGTCCCTGCCGTCCTGGCGGTCCGCCGTGCTGATCATCGGTGCGATGCTGGCGATCTCGGGGCTCGTGGTCGACATCGCCGCCGGTTTCCGGCAGGAGAGATACATGCCCGCGGCGGGCGTCGCCGTGCTGCTCGGCATCGGCGGGCGGGTGGCGCTCGGCGCCTGGCAGGACCGCCTCCACCTCACGAGCCCGCACCTGAAAGCGGCCGACCTCTTCATGCTCGGGATGGTGGCGGTCGCGCTCACCGCGGTGACGGCACATGTCGTTTCCGAGCAGGCCAAGGCCTCCCCCGAATTCGCCGACGCGCGTTCTCTGTTCGTGGACTCGGCCATCGTTTCGTGGGCCGCCGTCGCCATGGTCGTGCTGGGGCTGGCCGCCATCGGCAAGTTCCAGCTCCCCTCCGAGGTCAGCGGCGCGCTGACGCTGCTGGCGGTCGTCGCCTGCCTGCTTTTCTTCCTCTCGGCGTGGTCGGTCATCCTGCTCATCGCCGACACGTCGTTCAGGCAGGCGATGGACGGGTGGCCGAACATCACCGCGCTCTGGTACGACGCGGTGGTCAGAGGGCCACGCGACGTCGGCGACGGGCCGTTCTTGACCCTCGCCGGGATCGCGCTCTTCGCCGCGCTGAGCATCCTGCTGGAGCCGGACGCGTTTCCCGAGCTCCGCCTGGCGGGCGCGATCCTCATCGTCACGGGGCTGACCCGCATCTCGGCCACCGTGATGCGACGGATCCACGATGCGAGCGAGGAGTCGCCCGAGAGTCACGTCTCCCCACTTCGGCACGACGACCTGGCCGTGCAGACCTATCTGATCCCGAAGGCGGTGGCGGCCGGTGGGACGGCGGCCACGCTCATGTTCCTCGTGACCTCCGGCATCTGGCTGCCGCTTCGATTCGTCTTCGCGCTGCTCGCGTCGGCCGGGTTCGCGATCTTCTCCGCCCCCATCCTGTACGCCCTGGCCGTACCGGCGCTTCGCCGCCTGAACATCACCTGGGAGGACCTGGTCGACTGGCTGAGAAACCGGGTCGAAGGCCGCGACATCATCGAGGCGCTCCAAAGGACCGGCGACGCGGCGGAAACGGCACGCGTCTACGCCGTGGGCGCGGCGGCAGGCCTGATCCTCGGTGTCACATCGATCGTGTTCGCCGCGGGATTCGAGCTCTACCTGCTTTTGGAGATCCTCCTCGTCCTGCTCGCCGTTTCCGCGGTGGCGACGACCGTGACGTGTGGGCTGCTCATGATCGAGACCGTCAACTCCGCGGAACGCAGCGACTTTCTGGCCCGGACCCGAGGATTGGCCACCAACAAGCGGCCGACGTTCCGGCTGCTCCCCGAACCGGAGGAGGTCGGCGCCGGATCATGAGGTGAGGCGTCCGCGCGCGGCCAGCTTCTCCATGGCGTCGCCGAGGGCGTCCTGCTCGGGCTCGGTGAGGCTGCGGTCGCGGGCCAGGCCGCGGATCAGCGACGTGGCCAGGTCGGCGTCATCCAGTTCTCCGGCCAATTCCCGCGCCGCGGCGATGCAGGCGTTGACGTCGAGTCGCATGGCCCGCAGCAGGCGCGCCATGTGGATGCCCCACAGGTCCTCATCCGAGAGCGGGTCCTGGAGGCGGCCGATGAACCGGGGCGGCGCCGTCCAGTTCTCCCGCTTCAGCTGCCGAAACCACGCCGACGTGTTGTGCGGAAGGGTCAGCACCTCGCTCGCCGCGCGCACGGCCCGCTCGGAGGCGTGCTCGGTCATCGGTTTCAACGCGTCCACCGCGGCGCGCAGGTCTCCCAGTCTGGCCAGCTGGACGATCGCGTTCACGCGGAAGAGCACCGGCAGCGAGACGTTCGCGGCGATCACCGACAACGCCGTGCGGAAGTCCGCGTCCCTCTCCGCCCGCCCGGCGATGCTCTCGAGCGCGACGATCCGGCCGGCGGGCGCGTTCTCCCTGTCGGCCACCTGCGAGTAGAGGGCCATGTACGGCGGGCCGTCGTCGCCGCGCGTGGCGGTCCGGGCGTCGTAGGCCCGATTGCGCACCAAGGCGATGTCGCTGGCCGAGCCGTCGTGGACCCGCTTGGGAGCCGGGTTGTGACCGGCTCGGAGCTTCCAATCCAAGGCCTTGTACAGGTCGTTCAGGGAGATCAGCTCGGGGCCGTCGACGACGCCGTTCTCGAGAACGTCGATCATCGTCCCGGTGAACGTGGTGTGCGGCCTGCCGGGTGGCGCGTTCGACGGCTGATTGGCCGCCGACGACGTGAGGATGAACGCGCCCTCGATCGCGGCCGCCTCGATGATGGCGTCGCTCGAGTCGCCCTCGAGAATCGAAGGAATGGCGCTACCAGAAAAACAGCAGTCGAGGATCAGCACGCGCACCTGGGCCGGGCTGTCCATCATCGCTTTCCTGAGCTCGCTGATGCGTAACCCGGAGTATTCCAGCTCTTCCCAGGAAGTGTCGGAGAGGGTGAGCATCAGTTCGCCGTCGGTGACGCGGGTCGCGTGCCCGCAGTAATAAACGAGGAACGTGTCCGTGACATCCCTGCCGATGCGCGCCACACTCGCCGCCGGCCGGTCGGCGAAACCGGGGGTTTGGATGACGCAACGATCCGCGGCGAAACCACCGTTACTCGGATCGGTAAGAACTCTTTCCAGATCGCGCAGATTGCGCTCGACGGCGGGAATCGCGCTCAGCGCGGTGTCGTCGTACTTCCCGACGCCCAGGAGCACGGCCTGAGACGTCGCCCGCTGCGGAAGCCTCATCTGGACACCTTAAAGGTATTGCTGCGCGCGCCGCCTTGATGCCACGATTTGCGGCGGGTTGCGCGGCGCGCGCGCCGGCGCGGCCCTCGACGACGTTCCGACGCGACGCCCCCGGCCGGCGGCAGGCCGGGGGCGTCATTTCCCCCCAGCGAGGCCGCGGCGGGACGACACATCTGATCTAGGATTTCAGGAATGAAACCCTTCCTGATCGGGCTTGGCGCGCTGTTGCTCGTCGTCGGAGCCCTGTGGACCCTCCAAGGGGTCGGCGTCGTCGGTGGCAGCTTCATGAGCGGCAACACCACCTGGGCCATCATCGGGCCCATCGTCGCCCTCGTCGGCATCGCCCTCGCGGGATTCACCCTGCGGCGGCGCTAGCCAACGGCACGCCGTGCGGATGATCCGGGATCTCCACGTCCGGATGCTCCCTGAGCCATTCGACCCGCTCACGGGTCGGTTCATCCGTCGGGGTGTAGACCACTATCCGCGCCTCCTTCGGCGATGGCAGGCCGAGGCTGGTCGAGGAGAACCGCAGCTCGCCCACTGCGGAGTGGTGGAAGACCTTCAGCGTGGCCCCGGGCCGCGCCACGTCGTGGGTGGCCCACATCCGCGCGAACTCGGGGCTGACGTCGCACAGCCGCCGTACGAACTCCTCCCAGGCCGGCTCTCCCATGTGGCCGGCGAACGCGGCGCGGAGCGTGGCGACCATCTGCGGCAGCTCCGACTCCGGATTCTTCATCGGCAGGCAGCACCCCGGCAGCGTGAAGATGCACCAGATGGCGTTGCGCGTGGCGGCCGGCCGCCGTACCAGCGCCTTGAACAGATTGCCGTACGTCCCGTTCCAGGCGAGCACGTCATAGCGCGAGTTGTAGACCGCGGCCGGGAGCGGGTCGAGCGCGTCGAGGATCATCCGCGCCTCGGCCGCCAGGCAGTCGTCGCCGATGGCGGGCGAGACGATGGTCACGTCGGCCAGCCGGAACAGGTGGTCGCGCTCGGCCGCGTCGAGCCGGAGCGTACGCGCGATCGCGTCCAGCACCTGCACCGACGCGTTGATCGGGCGGCCCTGCTCCAGCCACGTGTACCAGGTGACGCCGACCCCGGCGAGCTGGGCCACCTCCTCGCGCCGCAACCCTGGCGTGCGGCGGCGCAGCCCGGGTGGCAGGCCGAGATCCTGCGGCCGGATCCGCTCGCGCCGGCTGCGGAGGAACGCCGCGAGCTCGGCCCGGCGCGGGTGCTTCGCCGTCGCCCTGGAGATGACCGTCACACTTCTATGCTGTACGACACCACCGTCGCTTGCCAGGTGGTGCCGATACCAGGATAGGCAGGCTCTCGTTACCGGTATGAGCCGCGGGCGACCCTTGATCGTATGACCGCAGTGTCCGTTCCATCCTCAACCGCGCGGCAGGCCGTCCGGCGCTCCAGCGCCTGGCTGCTCGCCGTCATCCTCACCGGCCAGTTCATGGCCATCCTCGACGTGTCCATCGTCAACGTCGCCGCGCCGACCATCCGCGCCGACCTGCATTCCACCGGCTCCGGCCTGCAGCTGGTCATCTCGGGTTACACCATCGCGTACGCCATGCTCCTCATCACGGGCGCCCGCCTGGGCGGGCTCGGCGGCTACCGCCGGCTGTTCCTGATCGGGCTGGCGCTGTTCACGGCCGCGTCGCTGATGTGCGGGCTGGCGCCGACGACCGGGACGCTGATCGGATTCCGGCTCCTGCAGGGCGCGGGAGCCGCCCTGATGGTGCCGCAGGTGCTCAGCCTCATCCAGCTGACCTTCGACGGCGCGTCCCGGGCCCGCGCGCTCAGCATCTACGCCACCGTGATCTCCGGCGGGGCCGTGGCCGGCCAGGTCGTCGGCGGCCTGCTGGTGACCGCCGACCTGTTCGGCGCGACGTGGCGGCCCGTGTTCCTGGTCAACGTGCCGATCGGGCTGGCGTTGCTGTTCGTGGGCGCCCGGCTGCTGCCACGCGAGCACCTGCGCCGCGAACACGGCCTCGACCTGCCCGGCCTGGTGACGCTCTCGCTGGCGGTGGTCCTGCTGGTGGTCCCGCTCGTGCTCGGCCACGAGCTCGACTGGCCGCTGTGGGGCTGGCTGTCGATGGCCGCGTCGGCCGTGTTCTTCGGGCTGTTCCTGCTCGTCGAGCGGCGGGCCGCGCACCCGCTCATCCCTGGCCGGCTGCTGCGCGCGCCCGGGCTGCGCATCGCGATCCTGGCGCTGTTCCTGCAGATGAACGTGTACGCCGGCTACCTGTTCGGTATGACGCTCCACCTGCAGGGCGTGCTCGGGGACAGCGCCCTTCGGGCCGGGGCCACGTTCATTCCGACGGCCGTCGCGTTCGCGCTCGTCAGCCTCTACTGGAAGCTGCTGCCCGCGGCCCTGCACCGGCCGCTGATCGTGGCCGGGGCCGTGGTGGCGGCGCTGGCGGAGGCCGGGCTGGCCGTGCTGCTGTCCGGGGGCGGGCACGGCGAACCCCTGCTGGAGATCCTGCTGGCGTTGGTCGGGGCCGGCATGGCCGCCATGTTCAGCCCGCTCATGGCGGTCGGACTGGCCGGGGTCGCCCCGGCCGACGCGCCTGACGCGAGCGGCGTGGTGGCCACCGTGCTCCAACTCGGCCAGGTGGTCGGCGTGGCCGCGGTCGGCACCCTCTACCTCAGCCTCCAGGGCTCCCACGCCATCGGGGTGACCGTGACGACGCTCGCCACGATCACCGCCGTGGCCGGGGCGGTCGCGCTACCCCTCGCTCTGGGAAGGCGAGCCCTCGGAAAGCGATAGGCGCCACATCTGGATCTCGAGGATGGGCCGCATGCCCACCGACAGGTAGAGATCCAGGGCGGGGGTGGTGTTGTTGGAGTCGACGTGCAGGATCGTGCCGACCCGCCCCCGCTTGGCGTCCGCCTCGAACGCCCGGCGCAGCAGCAGCTTGCCCAGCCCGCGGCCGCGGAAGGCCGGCAGCACCGCGAGCGTCATGACGTAGCCGCAGTTCTCGTCGGAGGCGAAGTGGTCCGTCCCGATCAGCACCGCCGCCGGGCGGTCGTGCACGTACGCGACCAGGATCTGCGACCAGTCGTACGCGCTCGACGCCTCGACGCGGTCGGCCCACTCCTCGAACGTCTCAGCGGTGTGCGCGTAGTGGTCGGCCATGCCCTCCTCGCGCACCCGATGCGCCGTACGGAGCAATTCGTCGTCGTCCGGCGACCCACGCCGCACCGTGACACCTGGCAGGAAGGCGGGCTCGGGCGCCACGTGGTCGATCCGCATCCGGTGGAAGCTGGTCGTGTGCGCGAACCCCCTGGTCTCGGCGGCCGCCCGCGACACGGCGTCCTGCGGGAAGATCCCCGCGTGCAGGTCGCCGCACGCCCCCACCAACTCCCCCGCACGCGCCGTCACCGCGTCCCACAGCCACTGGGTCGCCGTGTCCGTGAGCGCCTGCACCTCGACATCGGCATGCTGCCCCGATCCCCGCCGGTAGGCGCGGCCGAAGCCGGTCAGCCGCCCGCCCTCGCGCACCAGCCAGGCGTCGGAGTCCAGATCGACCCCCGGCTCGGTGAGCATGTCGTCGACGTCGTCGGGAGTGCAGTCGGGCTTGCCGACCAACGCCGTGTCCCTGACCGCGATGAGCTGATAAATGTCCTTGGCATCGGTCGGCGAGGGTCGTGCCGTTTCCATGTCTTCTCCCTACTCTTGAGCTCATGGGAGCACGAGAGTTCTTGGAGCGCCTAACCGGCGCGAATCGGGTCTACGGCGAACCGTACGAGAAGGACGGCGTCACCGTCATCCCTGTTTCGCTGATCAAAGCGGGCGGCGGCTTCGGCTCGGGCGCCAGCCACGACAGCAAGGAGTCCGGCGAAGGCGGCGGCGGTGGCGTGGTCGCCCGGCCCGTCGGCGCGTACGTCATCCGCGACGGCCACGTCCGCTGGGAGCCCGCCCTCGACATCACCCGCATCGCCATCGGCGCCCAAATCCTCATCGGCCTCGTCCTGCTCGCCGCCCTCAGAAGACGGCGCAAGAAGTAACCAGCTCCCCTGCCTGTAGCCACCCGCCCGGCCCGCCCGGACGCGGTCGCCGGGGACGAAGGCCTACTCGGCCCCCAGGCTCAGGCGAGGGCGGCGACCAGCAGGGCGAAGGCGGCGATGAGGACGGCCACGCGGACGTAGTGGAAGCGGTCCCAGCGGTTCATCTGCTCCTTCCAGTCCGCGGGCCGGTTCTCGGTGGTCCACGTCTTGCTCTGATTGTTGATCGGGACGAGCAGCAGGATCGACATGACCACGCTGACGATCAGCAGCGCGCCGGCGGTGACGACAAGACCGGTGCCGTCGTTGTGCCATCCGGCGATGGCCCAGACCGCGCTCAGGACGAGCGAGCCGATGTACCAGAACGGCATCACGGCGCCGAGCATCCGACCCCCATGGCTTCGCCCGCGTTGGTTGCTGTCGTCGGGCAGGGCGTTGAGGATCCGGTTGATGACGAAGGCGACGGAGAACTCCACCCCGACCATCAGGCCGACGACCACGGTGGTGACGATCTCAAGTGCGTTGAGCATGATCCCTCCAGGAATCTAGCGCCGCTAGGTAATAAGGCAACGCTAGTACTGCCATTGCTCGATTGTCTAGCGGTGCTAGGATACGAATCATGTCGGTACAGGAACGCAAGGAGCGCGAACGGGCGAGCCGCGAGCGCCTCATCGTGGCGACGGCCCGCGAACTCGCCGAGCAGCAGGGCTGGGACGCGGTCACCACCCGCCGGCTCGCCGAGCGCATCGACTACAGCCAGCCCGTCCTCTACAGCCACTTCCGCGGCAAGCGCGAGATCATCGGCGCCGTCGCCCTCACGGGCGCCACCGAGATGGCCGCGGCGCTGCGGGCCGCGACCTCCGCCGCGACCTCCGCCGCGGACGGCGCTGGCGCCCGGGTCACCGCCCTCGCCCGCGCCTACCTCGAGTTCGCCGAGCGCAACCCGGCGGTCTACGACGCCATGTTCCAGCTCGACGGCGGCCTGGCGTTCGCGAACGAGGACACCCCGGAGCCACTGAAGGACGCCTTCGCGGCCCTGCTGGAGACTCTCGGCGAGGTCGCCGGCGATGGCGTCCACCCGGCACTGTTCACCGAGGTGTTCTGGGCGGCCCTGCACGGGCTGGCCACCCTGACCCGGGCGGGACGGCTGCCGCCGCAGGACACCGAGCGGAGGGTGGAACTGCTGGTGGACCGGCTCGCCGTGATCTGACACACCGTCCCGGCGGCCACCCAGCCGGAGTCCTCGGGCCCGCCGCCTGTCTGCGCCATCGCGCTCATTGATCATGACCCGATACGGGCGGAAGCGGGCGGATGGCTAGGCTGATCGCATGGACTATGTACGGCTTGGCGGCACGGGACTGAAGGTCAGCAGGATCTGCCTCGGCATGATGAGCTACGGCCACCCGGACAAGTGGGGCGGCTGGGTCCTGCCCGAAGAACAGGCCGAGCCGATCGTCCGGCGCGCGGCCGACGGCGGCGTCACGTTTTACGACACCGCCGACGTCTACTCCCTCGGCGAGAGCGAGGAGATCACCGGCCGCCTGCTGCGCCGGATCTTTCCCCGCCGCGACGACTACGTCCTGGCCACCAAGGTCTTCTTCCCCGTCGGCAACGGCGTCAACGACGCCGGCCTGTCACGCGGCCACATCATGTCGGCCATCGACGCCTCCCTCACCCGCCTCGGCGTCGACTACGTCGACCTCTACCAGATCCACCGCTGGGACCAGGACACCCCGATCGAAGAGACCATGCAAGCCCTGCACGACGTCGTCAAAGCCGGCAAGGCCCGCTACATCGGCGCCTCCAGCATGTACGCCTGGCAGTTCGCCAAAGCCCAGCACACCGCCGAACGCCACGGCTGGACCAAATTCGTCAGCATGCAAGATCACTACAACCTTCTCTACCGAGAAGAGGAGCGGGAGATGATCCCGCTCTGCGTGGATCAGGGCGTCGGCCTGGTGCCGTGGAGCCCGCTGGCACGCGGGCTGCTGGCGCGGGCCGGGGCGGAGGAGAAGACGACCCGCCAGGACGGCGACGGCGCCCGTCAGGCCCAGCTGTACGGCGGCCCCGGCGACGCGGCGATCCTGGCGCGGGTGGCCGAGACGGCCCGCGAGCGCGGGGTGGCTCCCGCGACGGTGGCCCTGGCCTGGCTGCTGACCCGGCCCGCCATGACCGCCCCGATCATCGGCGCCACCAAGGACCACCACGTCGACGACGCCCTCGCCGCCGTCGACCTGCAGCTGTCCGACAAGGAACTCGCCTACCTCGAGGAGCCCTACGTCACCCGCCCCATCAACCACTGACGCCATACGCCACCCCGACCGGTGCCAGTGAACAGCGCGGAAGTGGCGTGAGCTCGGCGGGCCGACGTCGGCGGCGCTGCTCGATCAGCCGTTCGGCCGCTCCTGGCGGGAGCGCCTGTGCCTTGACGCTCGGAGGTGTGGTCGCCCGGCCCGCCGGCGCGTACGTCATTCGCCACGGCTCGTGTCGGCCTGGACGGCGTCTGCGGTGAAGAAGCGCTTGAGTTCGGCGGCCACGACCTCCGGACGGCCGGCCGGGTTTCGCTTGCTGACGTCTCCAGACGCATCGTGCGTGAGGCCGGGGAATTCGACCCGTTCGACGTTAGGAATGACCTTCTCCAGGCCGGACAGCGCGGGCTTGAGGAAGGGCAGCCCCTTGCTTCCACCGAGCAGGAGCACTTCAGCGCGCACATCGGCGAAACGGTCGAGAGTGTCGGCCATCTCGGCCAGCAGCACGCCTTCGTAATGCAGAGTCGGGGCCAGCGTCCGCATGGTCGCGTCGCCCGGCTCGGCGTTCTTGTCCTCGCTCTTCATCAACAGGCCGGTCATCCAGGTCAGCAACCCTCGCGGCATGACGTTCATAATCGGCGGCCCAAGCCGGAGCCCGAGCATGCTTGTCACCAGCGCGGCCGCCACCTTGCCTTCGGCCATTTCCCGATCGAAGCGGTCGATCCATCCGGTCAGCTGAGGGATGTCCTCCAGAAGCAGCGCCGGTTCGTAAACGGCGACCTTGTGAATGGCCGGCAGAACGCGTGCCGCCTGAAGGACGGCGACGCCGCTCGCGCTGACGCCGAAAACGTAAGGGGCGCCCGTCTCGGTCATAACCGCGTCGAGGTCTTCCACTTCCTTTCGCACGCTGTAGCCATCGCCATACGGCCCGCTCTGGCCGCGGCCACGGCGGTCGGGCAGGTGGACGGTGAACGTGCCGGCCAATTCCTGGGCCATGGCCAGGTGACTATCGGCCGTCTCCATGGAGCCGTGCAGCAGGACGATGCCCGGGCCGTGCCCGATGGTGCGATAGGCGATGCGTGTGCCGTCGGCGGAGGTGACGAAATCCGTGGCGAGGCCTGCCGCCTGAGGCTGTTCATGAGTGGTCATCGGAAAGTCCTTCGGAGTGCTGTTTGACCAATATTCAGATAGTGTCAGTGACACTACTTCATTGTCAACTAGTTCCACCGTGGATAGCATCGGGGCATGACCAGTCCTCGTGGCCGCTCACCGCTCGCCCTGACCGTCCTGGCCCTGTTGCAGTACAAACCGCTGCACCCGTACGGCATCCAGCGGCTGATCAAGCAGTGGGGCAAGGACAAGGTGGTCAACGTGGGCCAGCGGACGAGCCTCTACCGGACCATCGACCGCCTCACCGCCGCCGGTCTGATCAGGGTGCGCGAGACGGAGCGCGACCAGGCATATCCGGAAAGGACGGTGTACGAGATCACCGACTTGGGGCGTGATGTGGCCCGCGACTGGCTGCTCGATATGCTGGCCACGCCCAAACAGGAGTTCCCCGAGTTCCCCGCGGCGCTGTCCCACCTGCTGATGCTCCCGCCTCAGCAGATAGGCGACGCCCTTGAGCGGCGCGCGGACACGCTCGACGAGGCGTCGGCCGCGCTCGACCGCGACCGGAGCGCCGGAAGCGCGCACGGCCTTCCCCGCATCGCCCTGCTCGAGGACGAGTATCTGCGCGTTCTCATGGCGGCCGAATCGCAGTGGCTTCGGTCGGTGGTCGACGATCTGCGAAGCGGCGGCCTGATCTGGTCGCCCGCCTGACCTGCGGGGCTTGACCCTGACGCAGCGTCAACCCCGCATCCTGGCCGTCATGAACATCCCTCCGGCAACCAGTCAGGCCCAGGGGCCCGCGATCCTCGTACGGGGCCTGGAAAAGTCGTACCAGCAGCTACGCGTGCTGCGCGGCGTCGACTTCGAGGTGGCGCGGGGCAGCATCTTCGCCCTGCTCGGCTCCAACGGGGCAGGCAAGACGACGGTGGTGAGGATCCTGTCCACGCTGCTCAAGACCGACGCAGGAACCGCCCGCGTCAACGACTTCGACGTCGCGGCGCAGGCCGCCGACGTACGCCGGTCCATCAGCCTCACCGGGCAGTTCGCGGCGGTCGACGAGATCCTCAGCGGGCGGGAGAACCTCGTCCTCGTCGCCAGGCTGCGGCGACTGAAAGACCCGGGCGCGATCGCCGACGACCTCCTGAGGCGCTTCTCGCTGACCGAGGCGGGCGCCCGGCGGGTGGCCACGTACTCCGGCGGCATGCGCCGTCGTCTGGACATCGCGATGAGTCTCATCGGGAACCCGCCGGTCATCTTCCTCGACGAGCCGACGGCCGGGCTGGACCCGCAGGCGCGCATCGAGGTGTGGCAGTCACTCAGAGAGCTCGCCGAGGGCGGCACGACCGTGCTGCTCACCACGCAATACCTGGACGAGGCCGAGCAGCTTGCCGACCGGATCGCGATCCTCCACCAGGGCCGGATCATCGTCAACGGCACCCTGGCCGAGCTCAAACGGCTGCTGCCGCCCGCCAAGGTCGAATACATCGAGAAACAGCCCTCCCTCGAGGACGTCTTCCTCGCGGTCGTCGGCCGCACCGGCCAAGCGTAGGGAACGCCAATGACCTCGCATTTCCTCGGCGACACGGCCGTCCTCACGGGACGGACCATGCGCCATGTCACCCGCAGCCTCGACACCGTCATCACCACCGCGATCACGCCGATCGCCATGATGCTGCTGTTCGTCTACGTGTTCGGCGGCGCGATCGACACCGGGCCGGTCTCGTACGTGAACTACATGCTTCCCGGCATCCTGCTCGTCACCATCGCGTCAGGCATCGCCTACACCGCGCTCCGGCTCTTCACCGACATGCAGGGCGGGATCTTCGAGCGGTTCCAGTCGATGCCGATCGCCCGGTCGAGCGTGCTGTGGGCGCACGTGCTGACCTCGCTGGCCGCCAATGTGATCTCGCTCGTGGTCGTCGTCGGCGTCGCGTTCCTCATGGGCTTCCGCTCGGGCGCCGGGCTGCCGGCCTGGCTCGCGGTCGCCGGCATCCTCATCCTGTTCACCCTGGCGCTGACGTGGATCGCCGTCATCCCCGGCCTCACCGCGAAGAGCGTGGACGGCGCGAGCGCGTTCTCCTACCCGCTCATCTTCCTGCCGTTCATCAGCTCGGCCTTCGTGCCCACCCACACCATGCCCGGCCCGGTGCGCGCCTTCGCCGAGCACCAGCCGGTGACCTCCATCGTCAACGCCATCCGCGCCCTGCTCACCGGGCAACCGGTCGGCGCCGGCATCTGGACCGCCCTCGCCTGGTGCGCCGGCATCCTCATCGTCTTCTACGTCCTGGCCACGATCTCCTACCGTCGCCGGATCTCCTGAGCCGGGGGCAGGATCAGACCATGCTGACGATCGGTCAACTGGCGGCCTACGCCGGCGTCACGGTGCGGGCGGTCCGGCACTATCACCAGATCGGGCTGCTGCCCGAGCCCGAGCGGGACGCGTCGGGTTACCGGCGGTACGGCGCGACGGCGGTCGTGTCCCTCATCAAGATCCGCAGCCTCGCCAATGCCGGAGTGCCGCTGTCGCAGATCGGTCAGATGCTCAAAGCCGATGCGCCAGCCTTCGCCGAGGGCGTCCGAAGGATCGACAACCACCTCCGCGACGAGATCCAACGGCTTGAGGCCAGCCGCAAGCAGATCGCCCAGCTCGCCGACGGGGACGGTCTGGCGCTCCCGCCGGAGGTGATCCACTATCTCGATCGGCTCCGGCAGATCGGGGCGTCGGAGCGGATGATCGAGGCCGAGCGGGACGGGTGGATCCTGGTGGCGGCCCGTTGGCCCGACGGCATCCGCGAGATCGTGCACGGGAAACTCGCGCAGCTCGACGACCCGCGGCTGGTCCGGCTCTATCGGGTCCTGTCGGAGCTGCTGGAAAGCGACGCCGACTACGACCCGCGGCTGGAGGAGGCCGCCGACATCCTGGCCGCCCTGGCCGAGCAGGCACACGCCGCCGGCGAGGTCATCCCCGGCGAGATGGCCGACGACCCGGCCTTCGACCTGCTGGACGCGCTTGCCGTCGAGTCCGACCCGCGGTCGCAGCGAATGCTCGACCTGCTGCGCCAGCGCGGCTGGACCGGCTGGAACCGGCCCGAGCGGCTGGCGGACCCGCCGGCCGCGCCCCCAAACAGACCGGAGGGCACGGCCGACGATCCGTGTTCCGTCAGTGGTGCTTGACGTGGGAGCGCGTGGTGGCGCCCAACGCCGGAACCAAGGTGAACCGCTGGCTGCTGGACGTCAGGTTGCAGTTGTCCAGGCCCGCGAAGGTCCCGCTGAAAATGGTCAGGCAGAGGTGACTGGCGGGATTCTGAATGACGTACGTCCCCGTGGACGGCGCGTCGGTGCTGATGAGATACCAGAACTCATTCGGGTCCGGAGAGCACTCCTCCGCCTCGACCGGCGCGCCCGGGATCGTCAGGTTGTTGTGCACGGCGAGGCAGGGCCCGCCGATGCCCAGGTTCACCAGCTGCATTCCCGCGGTCGCGGTGGTGAGAGCCGTCCAGCGCTGCGCGGCGCTGGTCGAGCTGCAGGTGAAATTGATGACCTGACTGTTGACGTCGCGCTGCGGCTGCAGGCAGAGCGACGTTCCCGCGCGCTGGATCCTGAATTGCGTTCCGCCGCGTTCCGCTCCCCCGAAGCCCGGGGGGCCGTCTCGTGCCATCGCGTGCCGGCCGGTGCCGCCCCGGTCCCCTGGCCCGCGGACCGCCGTACGCTAGCGGGCATGGCACGGGCGAATGACGAGGCCGCGGCGGCGCTCGAGGAGTACGCGGAGCTGTTCGCGCTGAACGGCGGGGACGCCTTCCGGGTGCGCAGCTATCAGAAGGCCGCCAAGTCCATCGCGGGCTATCCGGAGGATCTGCGCGACTCCGACGTGCGCGCGATCCCCGGGGTCGGCGAGGCCATCGCGAAGAAGGTCGAGGAGTTCCTGCAGCGCGGCAGCTTCCGCCAGCTCGACGACCTCCGCGGCAAGGTGCCGGACGGCGTGCGCCGGATGACCCGGATCCCGTCGCTCGGGCCGAAGAAGGCGCTGTTCCTCTTCCACGAGCTCGGCATCGACTCGCCGGAGGCGCTGCGCGAGGCCATCGAGGGCGGCCGCCTGACGGGCCTTCGCGGCTTCGGCCCCAAGACCGAGGACAACCTGCTGAAAGGCCTGTCGCAGCTGGCCGAGACGCGAGTGCACCTGGGGATCGCGACCGATCTCGCCGAGAAGGTCATGGCGTCGCTGCCGGCCGACCGCATGGCGTACGCCGGGTCGCTGCGGCGGATGCGCGAGACGATCGGCGACCTCGACGTGCTCGCGGTCGGCTCGCCCGAGCTGATGGACGTGTTCGCGGCCCAGCCGTACGTGGCCGAGGTGATCGCGAAGGGCGAGCGGAAGACCTCGATCAAGACCGACCGCGGGATCCAGGTCGACCTGCGGCTGGTCCCGGACGAGTCGTGGGGCGCGGCGCTGGTCTACTTCACCGGCTCGAAGGAGCACAACGTCCACATCCGCGAGATGGCCGTGAAGAAGGGCTGGAAGCTGTCCGAATACGGCCTGTTCGAGGGCGAGCGGGTGATCGCGGCCGAGACCGAGGAGGACATCTACGCGGCGCTCGGCATGCAGTGGGTCCCGCCTGCCCTGCGCGAGGACACCGGCGAGATCCAGGCCGCGCTACGCGGCGAGCTGCCGCGCCTGGTCGAGCTCGGCGACCTCAAGGGCGACCTGCATACGCACACCAACCTGACGGACGGGATCGCCTCCCTTGAGGACATGGTCGAGGCCGCCTCCCGCCGTGGCTACGCCTACTACGCGGTCACCGACCACGCCCCCGATCTGATCATGCAGCGGATGACCCTGGACAAGGCCCTCGCCCAGCGTGCGGCCCTCCAGGAGCTGCAGGCCAAGTATCCGGGCATGCGGCTGCTGCACGGCAGCGAGCTCAACATCGGCCCCGACGGCTCGGTCGACTGGCCGGAAGACGTGCTGGCCGGGTTCGACGTCTGCGTGGCCAGCGTGCACTCCCACTTCACCCAGTCGCGCGACGACATGACCCGCCGGTTCATCGCGGCCTGCGAGAACCCGCAGGTCCACGTCATCGGCCACCCGACCACCCGCAAGATCGGCAAGCGGCCCGGCGTCGACGCCGACTGGGACGCCGTCTTCCGGGCCGCCGCCCGCACCGGCACCGTCATGGAGATCGACGCCTACCCCGACCGCGCCGACCTGCCCTCCGATCTCGTACGGCTCGCGCGCCACCACGGCGTGAAGTTCTCCATCGACAGCGACTCGCACGCGGTCCCCCATCTAGCCCACCTCCGCTACGGCGTCGGCATCGCCCAGCGCGCCTGGCTCACCCCCGACGACGTCGTCACCACCTGGCCCCTCGACCGCCTCCTCGCCTATTTCGGCAGGCAGCAGGATTAGATGGTTATCTGGTAGGGAATGCATGATTCATGGGTCGGGATCTGTGTTCCTTGGGAGACATCGCCCCACTGGTGGGGCAAGGGTCGGGGTTTCACAAGGCGGTGCCGGAGGACTTGTTCATCCGGCAGGGCACCAATCTGGAGACACGCTGGGAGGCGCTGCGCGGTCAGGGCGTCCGTGTGCCCAACGACCGGTTCTTCGTGCGCAATCACACCTCGACGCCGCTCATCGACGCCATGGACTGGCGGCTGGTGGTCCACGGCGACGGCGTCGCGCGGCCGCGCGCGTTCACCTACGACCAGCTCAGAAGCCTCCCCGCGCGGACGATCGAGGTGGCGGTGGAGTGCGCGGGCAACGGCCGCCGCTTCTACGCCACCCAGCAAGGGCAGCCGGCCAAAGGCACGCCGTGGGGGCTCGGCGGGATCGGCGTGGCGCGCTGGCGCGGCGTCCCGCTGAGGACCGTTCTCGAACTCGCGGGGCTGTCACCGGCCGCGGTCGACGTGCTCCCCGTCGGCCTCGACCCCGAGTACGCCGAGGGAGGCGTCAACCTCGGCCACGTCCGCCGGCCGCTGCCGATCGCCAAGGCCCTCGACGACGTCCTGCTGGCGTACGAGATGAACGACGGGCCGCTCCCGCCCGATCACGGATTCCCGCTGCGGCTGGTGGTCCCGGGCTGGGTGGGCGCGGCGTCGATCAAGTGGGTGGGCGACATCGAGGTCTCCACCAGGCCGCTCGGCTCCCCCTGGAGCGAGGGCCTGTACGCGGGCCCGGACGGCAGGCCACTGACGCACCAGGTCGTCAAGAGCGCGTTCGAGCTGGGCTGGGAGGCCACGCTCGCGGCGGGGCGGCGGCACGTTCTGCACGGCCGGTCGTGGTCGGGGCGCGGCCGGATCGTCCGGGTCGAGGTCTCGTACGACGACGGGCTCACCTGGCGGCGCGCCCGGCTCCGCGACCGTCACCCTGCGTGGACCCTGTGGAGCGTCGCCTGGCGCCCGGACGCGCCGGGCGCGTATCGGTTGATGGCCAGAGCGACCGACGAAACGGGCGCCACACAACCCGACCTCACCCCCTTTGACCCCAATGGTTACCTCTTCGGGGCGGTTGTGGCGCATCCCGTCATCGTCACCTGACGGGTGGGAAACGTCCTGGCAACCCGCGTAGTACAGAATGTGACTATGCGTCAGCTCACCGCACTCGACACACAGTTCCTCAGCACTGAGTCGGCTACCACGGCGGCCCACGTCGCCGGGGTGGCGATTCTCGCTGACCCGGTCACCCGTGCGGATCTCGTCACGCTGCTCAACGACCGTGCCCACCTCGCGCCGCCGCTGCGAATGCGGCTGCAGGGGCTCCCGTTCGGGCTCGACCGCCCCTATTGGGTGGACGACCCCGACACGGACGCGGCCGATCACGTGTACGAGACGACGCTGCCCGCTCCCGGAGACGACCGGCAGCTGGCCGAGGTGGTGGCGGCGCTCCACGCCCGCCGGCTCGACCGCAGCCGCCCCCTGTGGGAGATGCATCTGATCCACGGATTGTCCGGAGGCCGCACGGCCGTCTACACGAAGATCCACCACGCGGCGATCGACGGCGTGTCCGGAGTTGAGATCCTCGGCGCCATGCTCGACCTGTCCCCCGAGGTCCGCCAGGTGGAGCCGGCCGCCGAGACCATCACCATCAGCCCCGACCTTCGCACCATGCTGGCGGGCGCGGTCGGCCGCACCATGACCCAGCCGGTCCGCGTGGCCCGCTCGCTGGCGAGGACCGTCGGCGACCTCGACGCGATCCCGCTCGCCGCGTCGCTGCCCGGCGCGCGGAAGGTGGCCGGCATGGCCCGGCGCTTCCTCGGCGTGCGGCCGGCGCCCACGCTGCCGCCGCTCGCCGCGCCGCGCACGCCGTTCAACGGGCCGATCTCCGCCGACCGGGTCATGGCGTACGGCACGCTCCCGCTCGACGAGGTCAAGCGGATCGCCAAAGACCACGGCATGAGCGTCAACGACGTGGTGATGGCGCTGTGCGCGTCGGCGCTGCGGGCCTGGCTCCGCGATGAGGACGCGCTGCCCGACCGGCCGCTGGTCGCCGCCGTCCCCGTCTCGGTCCGTACGGCCCGGGGCACCATGGGCAACCAGATCTCCGTCATGCTCGCCCCGCTGCCCACCGACGTCGCCGACGCCGGGGAGCGGCTGCGCACGACGAGGGCGACCATGGCCCGGGTCAAGCGCCGCTTCGCGGCCTCCCCCACGACCTGGCTCAACGACGTCTGCGGCCTGCTGCCGGCGCCGGTGTCGGCGCTGGCCACGCCCGCGGTCTTCCGGCTGGCCTCGCGCCTGGCCCCGGCCGTCAACCTGATCGTGTCGAACGTGCCGGGGCCGCAGTTCCCCCTGTGGATGTGCGGCGCGCGGGTCCTCGCCTACCACCCGCTCTCGGTGATCACCGACATCAGCGGGGCGCTCAGCGTCACCTGCCTGTCCTACGACGGGCGCCTCGACATCGGGATCGTGGCCTGCCCGTCGCGGGTGCCCGACCCGTGGGCGATCATCGACCACCTCGAGTCGGCCCTCGAGGAGCTGGCCGAGGCCGAACTGACCGAGACCGAACTGACCGAGACCGAGCCGACCGAGACCGAGCCGACCGCGACCGTAGGCCCTGACCAAAGGTGAGAAACGCCCGCGCCGGAGGGGGTCGGCGCGGGCGTTTCGGAAGCGGCGATCAGCTAGTGGGTGACCGCCTTCTCGGAGCCGATTCCGGTCAGCGACCTGACCTCGATCTCGGCGTACTTGCTTGCGCTGTACTCCTTGCTGAGGACCGTCCCGAGGTAGCCGCACAGGAAGCCGATCGGGATGGAGAAGATGCCCGGGTTGGACAGGGCGATCAGGTGCCAGTCCGACTTGGGGAACATGGCGGTCTCGGCGCCCGACACGACCGGGGAGAAGAAGACCAGCACCACGGCGGAGATGAGACCGCCGTAGATGGCCGACACCGCGCCGGTGGTGTTGAAGCGCTTCCAGAACAGGCTGTACAGCAGGGCGGGCAGGTTGCCCGACGCGGCCATCGCGAACGCGAGCGCGACGAGGAACGCCACGTTCAGCGATTGGGCCAGGACGCCGAGGACGATGGCGATCGCGCCGATCACGAAGGCCGCGATCCGCGCCGCCATGAGCTCCTCACCCTCCGTGGCCTGGCCGCGCCGGAACACATGGGCGTACAGGTCGTGCGCGAAGCTCGACGACGACGCCAGCGTGAGCCCGGCGACCACGGCGAGGATGGTGGCGAAGGCGACGGCCGCGATCACCGCCAGCAGGACCGTGCCGCCGACGCTGCCGAACAGGTCGTCGCCGATGGCCTTGGCCAGCTGTGGCGCAGCCGTGTTGCCTGCCTTGTTGGCCGCCGTGATGGCCTTCGTGCCCACCAGTGCCGCCGCGCCGAAGCCGAGGACCAGGGTCAGCAGGTAGAACGTGCCGATGATGCCGATGCCCCACTGGACCGACTTGCGGGCCTGCTTGGCGTCCGGGACGGTGTAGAAGCGGATCAGGATGTGCGGCAGGCCGGCCGTTCCGAGGACGAGGGCGAGGCCGAGGCTGATCAAGTCGATCTTGCCCCAGACCCCTTGCGCGTCCGTCCCGTACTTCAGTCCTGGCTCGAGGAACTTCTCTCCCTTGCCGCTCTGCTGGGCCGCGTCGTGCAGCAGCGAGGACAGGTTGAACCCGAACTTGCCGAGCACCAGCAGCGTGACCAGCGCCGCGCCGGTCATCAGCAGGACCGCCTTGACGATCTGGACCCAGGTGGTGCCCTTCATGCCGCCGAAGACCACGTAGATGATCATCAGCGCGCCGACCGCGACGATCGTGAGGATCTTGCCGCTGTCGGACTTGATGCCGAGCAGCAGGCCGACGAGCGCGCCGGCGCCGACCATCTGGGCCAGCAGGTAGAAGATGCTGACCGTGATCGTCGAGATGCCGGCCGCGGTGCGGACGGGGCGCGGACTCATCCGGAAGGCCAGCACGTCGGCCATGGTGAACTTGCCCGAGTTACGCATGAGCTCGGCGACCAGCAGCAGCGCGACGAGCCAGGCGACCAGGAAGCCGATCGAGTAGAGGAAGCCGTCATAGCCGGACAGCGCGATGATGCCGGCGATGCCGAGGAAGCTCGCGGCCGACATGTAGTCGCCGCCGATGGCCAGGCCGTTCTGCACGCCGGTGAAGGACCGTCCGGCGGCGTAGTAGTCGGCGGCGGTCCTGTTCTGCCGGCTGGCCCAGAAGGTGATCGCCAGCGTTCCCGCGACGAAGACCAGGAACAGGGTGGTCGAAAGGGCTTCGCTGCTCATGCGCGATCGGCCTCCTGCTCCACCTCGTGGCGGATCTCGTCGGCCAGCGGGTCGAGCTTGGTCCGCGCGTGCCGCGCGTACGCCCAGGTGATCAGGAACGTGGAAACGAACTGCAACAGGCCGAAGATGAGGGCGACATTGATCTCGCCGAGCACCTTCGTGCCCATGAAGTCACGCGCGTACGCCGAAAGGACGACGTAAAGGAGGTACCACGCCAGGAAGGCGATGGTCATCGGAAAGGCCCATGAGCGATACCGGCGGCGCAGCTCCTGGAAGCGTTCCTCCCCCTGTATCCGTTCATACACAGACGAATCATGTTGCTGGGTCGTCAACGTGGACCTCCCATGAATTGTGATCGGAGTCACCTCAACGTAAGAGCGCGGGTAGGCTGAGACGAGACCCGTGGATCGGCGCGTCGCCGAGCCGTAGTGGCTGCTCGCCCATTCGGCGGCTTCTGCGGTGAAAGGCCGTTATTCTGCGCCGAACGGCGTGGAATTCACGCCTGCCGGGGCCGCCAATCGCCGCGATCGACGTCCAGCGTCTCCGGCGTGTGCAGCCTGACCATGGTCCGGGCCACGTCCCGCGGGATCCGGCCGGGCGTCAGCAGCGACATCACGACCATGACGGCGAACGACACCGGCACCGTCCACGCGGCGGGCTGTGCCAGCAGCGCGCCGGCCCATCCGTCGTGCGGGCCCGAGATGATCGTCACCAGCACCGCGGCGCAGGCCAGCCCGCCGCCCACGACCAGTCCGGCGACCGCGCCGACCGTCGTCAGGCGGCGCCACCAGATGCCGAGCACCAGCAGCGGGCAGAACGACGAGGCCGCCACCGCGAAGGCCAGGCCCACCACGTCGGCGACCGGCAGCAGCCGCGCCCCCGTGGCCAGCGTGAACGGCACGGCCACGGCCATCAGCGTGGCCCAGCGGAACGAGCGGACGCTGCCGCGCAGGATGTCCTGCGCGATCACGCCGGCGACCGAGACCGTCAGCCCTGACGAGGTGGACATGAAGGCCGCGAACGCGCCCGCCGTGACCAGGGCCGTCAGCAGTTCCCCGGGGATCCCGCCGATCAGGACGCCCGGCAGGGTCAGCACGACCTGGTCGGTGCCGGCCAGCCCGGGAAGGTAGAGGTGGCCGAGATATCCGTACAGGGCGGGCATCAGATAGAACGCGCCGAGCAGCGAGAGCACCACGAGCGTGGTGCGGCGGGCGGCCCGGCCGTCCGGGTTGGTGTAGAAGCGGACCAGCACGTGCGGCAGGCCCATGGTGCCGAGGAACGTGGCGAGGATGAGCGAGTAGGTCGAGTAGACCGGGTGCTCGCGGCCGTGCAGCGGCACGGCCCACATGTCCCCCGGCGCGATCCCCGGCGCGCCCCGCGAGTGCCAGGCCAGCAGCATGAAGACGAGCGGCACGGCGAGCGCCGTCAGCTTCAGCCAATACTGGAACGCCTGGACGAAGGTGATCGACCGCATGCCGCCGGACAGCACGTTCATCGCCACCACGCCCGCGACCAGCAGCCCGCCGGCCCACGAGGGCGCCCCGGTCACCGTGGAGAGGACCACGCCCGCGCTCTGGAACTGCGGCATCAGGTAGAGCCAGCCGATGAGCACGACCAGCACGCTGGACAACCGGCGCACCACCATGGACTCCAGCCGCGCCTCGGCGAAGTCCGGCAGCGTGTACGCCCCTGACCTGCGCAGCGGCGCCGAGACCAGGACGAGGAGCACGAGGTAGCCGCCGGTCCAGCCGACCGGGAGCCACAGCATGTCGGCGCCGTAGGTGAGGATGAGCCCGGCGATGCCGAGGAAGCTGGCCGCGGACAGATATTCGCCGCCGATCGCCGAGGCGTTCCAGAGCGGGGAGACCGTGCGCGAGGCCACGTAGAAGTCGGACGTGGTCCGCGCGACCCGGATGCCGTACGCGCCGATGAGAATGGCGGCCAGCATCACGAGCACGACGCCGGCGACGCCGTACCCCGTGTTCACCGCCGCTCCACGAGCTCCTGGCTGTGTTTCACCTTCGCTCCACCAGTTCCGCGAAGTGACGCTCGTTGCGCTCGGCCTGGCGGATGTACAGCCAGGCGCCGACGATGAACGCTGGATAGATGAGCCCGGCCAGCACCACCCAGGGCAGCGGGATGCCGAGCAGCCGCAGATCGCGCAGCTCGGGCATCAGCAGGAACAGCAGCGGCAGCCCGCACACCACGCACGCGAGGACCGTGCACACGAACAGCGCCAGCCGGAACTGGGTCCGGATCAGCGAGCTCATGTAGACCTCGCCGACCATGGTCTGCTCGTCGATCTCACGGGTCACCGGATGCCGCGCCCGGCGCGCCGCCGCCGTCCGCGGGCTGGTCACCGCCACGCGCTTGGGCGTCCGGTCCGTACGGAGAAAGTCCGGGAAGCTCATTCCGACCTCACCCTTCGGGCCCGTCGCACGAGCAGGTCACGCAGCTCGCGCGTGTGGCGGCGGCTGACCGGTATCTCGGTCGCGCCGATCCGCACCACGCACTTGCCCGAGTCGATGTGCAGCTCGTCGATGTGCCGCACGGCGACCAGGTGGCTGCGGTGGACGCGCAGGAACCCGGCCGACGCCCAGCGCTCCTCCAGCGTCGCCAGCGGAATCCGCACGAGGTGGCTGCCGGTCGCGGTGTGCAGCCGGGCGTAGTCGCCCTGCGCCTCCACATAGCGGACCTCGGCGCTCGACACGAAGCGGGTCACCCCGCCCAGCTCGACCGGGATGGTGTCGGCGTCCTCGGCCGCGGCCGCGAACTCGCCCCGCACGTCGGCCGCAGCGCCCGTGGCGGCGCACACGCGGCGGATGGCCTCGCCCAGCCGATCCGGCCGGACCGGCTTGAGCAGGTAGTCCTCCGCCTTGATCTCGAAGGCGTCGACCGCGTGGTCTTCGTACGCGGTGACGAACACGATCTTCGGCGGCCGGGCGAACTGGGTGAGCAGCCGCCCCAGCACCACCCCGTCCAGGCCGCGCATCCGGATGTCGAGGAAGACCGCCTCGACCGGGCGTCCCTCTGCCATCGCCCGGTCGAGCAGTCGGAGCGCCGCGGCGCCGTCCCGCGCGGTCAGCACCTCGCTGATCCGCGGATCGGCCCGCAGCAGGTACGCGAGGTCCTCGAGCGCGGGCAGCTCGTCGTCCACCGCAAGAACCCGCATCACACCTCCCTGGCGCAAAGGGTGATGAACGGGACTACCCCAAGTCAACGCCTCGCCCCATCACGACCCGGTCACAGCCGTGGCCGGACCGGGCCCGCACGACGCAGAAGGTGTATCAGAACCGCGCCTCAGAAGTGAGCGTGGCCAGACTTGATCACCTTGACGAAGACCATCCTCGAGAGGATGCCCTCGCCGGTCTGACCGTCATAGTCGGTGAACGCCGTATACCAGCCGCTCCGATTTTGCGTCTCCTGAGCGGAGAACCTGCCGTGACCGTCGGTGATCACCTGCAAGGGCAGATCGCCCGGGACCGCGGGCTTGAAGAAGATGACCACGGCCTTGCCGGCCAGGTCGCGCCAGCGGCCGTCGATCCGCGCTTGCACCCGCCCCGAGACGGTGACGTCGTGTCCCTTGACCACCACTCGCGGACGGACATCGAAGCCCACGATGCGGGTGGCGTGGCCGACCAAAAGCGGCGCGCTGGTCTTCGCCTGCGTGATCCCGTCGGCGGCCGTCGCAGTGGCCGTGGCCTTCCACACGCCCACATCGCCTGGCGCGAAGACCGTGCGGAAGATCCATATCCGGCCTTGATGGGTGACCGTGGAGTCCTTCACCACGGTAGTGCCCGGCAGCGTCACGGCCAGCTCGACCTTCGCGCGCGGCAAGACGCTTCATCACGTGAACGAACTCCTTCATATCGGTTACGGCATTGGCGATCATGAGCCGCGTGCGTCACGACCTGGGCCCGAGCCCCCTGGGCGAAAATGACACTGCCGGCTGAAACGCCGTGAAAATCCGACTGAAACGGCAGCACCGGGCCGGCCCCCACCCACCCCGGCGAAGCTCACCCGCTGATCAACATGCCGGAAGTCGCCATACTTCTGGCATGGCTGTCCGGCTGTGCCCGGTGCTCGTCGGGCGGGATCGCGAGATGGGCGAGCTGCGTGCCGCGCTGGCGGGCGCTCGGGCGGGGCGGGCCGGGACTCATCTGGTCGTGGGCGTCGCCGGGGTCGGCAAGTCGCGCATGGTCGCGCAACTGCTGTCGGAGGCGACCGCGCACGGCATGGCGACGCTGCGCGGGCGTGCCGTCGAGACCGAGCGGCCCGAGGCGTTCCGTCCTGTCACCGAGGCGCTGCTGTCGGTGCTGCGGACCCTGGACCCGGACGATCTCGCGCAGCTGAGCCCTTATCGGCCGGCGATCGGGCGGCTGGTGCCCGAGTGGGCGGGGCAGGCTCCGATGCCGGAGGTCTCGCTGGTCGTGCTGGCCGAGGGGGTGCTGCGGCTGCTGGCCGCGGTCGCGGGGCATCGGGGCGCGCTTATCGTCCTGGAGGACGTGCACTGGGCCGACCCGGAGACCCTTGGCGTGCTGGAGTATCTGGCGGACAACCTGCGCGCCGAGCGGATCGCGTGCGTGGCGACGCTGCGGCCGGAGCCGGGCTCCCCGGCGTACGCGCTGGCCAGGCGGCTGGTGTCGCGGCGATCGGCCACGCTGATCCAGGCGCCGGCGCTGACGACGACCGCGGTGCGGGACATGGCGCGGCTGTGCCTGGGGCTCGGTGAGTCCGATGAGCTGCCGGCCGCGCTGGAACGGCTGGTGCTGTCGCGGGCCGAGGGCCTTCCGCTGCTGGTCGAGGACCTGCTCGCGACGACGTACGAGAGCGGGCTGCTGCTCCGCGAGGACACCGGCTGGAAGCTGGTCGAGCAGGCGGCGCGGGTGATCCCGCGCGACTTCGCCGACACCGTGCGCCGCCGCGCCGCGCTGCTGCCTGACGCGGCGCGGACGCTCCTCAACGCGGCGGCCGTCCTGGGAGTGGCCTTCGACTGGCCCATCGCGGCCGAGACGGCGGGCGTCGCGCCCGCAACGGCGGTCGACGAGTTACGCCGTGCCGTGGCCGTGCAACTGCTCCGGGTCGATGAGGGCGAGGACGGGCCCTCGTTCCGGTTCCATCACGCGCTGACCCGGGACGCGATCTGGTCGGCCCTGCCGGCCGACGACCGGCGGCTGCTGTCGGAGCGCGCGCTCACCGCGGTCGAGGCGCGCCATCCTGGGTTGCCGGGCGAGTGGTGCGATCTGGCCGCCACGCTGAGCGAGCGCGCCGGCCGGGCACCACGCGCGGCCGCCCTGCTGCTCCGCTCGGGCAGGCGCGCGCTGGACCGCGGCGCCCTGTCGACCGCCGAGCAGGTCCTGCAGCGCGCGTCGGACCTCGCCGCCGGCAGCGGCGACCAGGAGTCCCGTACGGCCGCGGGCCAGGCGCTGACGGAGGTCCTCGCCCTGGCCGGAAAGACCGACGAGGCCTTCCGGGTGGGGAACGCGGTGCTCGACCAGCTCGCCACCACGCCTGCCCTGGCGGGCGCGGCCGAACGGCAGGTTGCGGTGTGCCTGTGGCTGGCGCGGAGCGCGATCGGCGCGACCCGCTGGGCGGCGGCCCTGCGCCACCTCGACCACGCGCGCGAGCTCGAGGACGCGTGCGCGGGCGCGCTGCCGCCGGCGCGGATCGACGTCATGGCGGCGCAGGTGGCCATGGGCGAGGGCCGCCTGGAGGACGCGGTGGCCCGCGCGCGTTCGGCGCTGGACGCGGCCTACGGCGCGCCGGACGTGGCCTGCGAGGCCCTGATCATCCTCGGGCGACGGGCGCGGCTGGACGACCTGGACGCGGCCGACCGGTTGTTCGCCCAGGCCCACGAGCTGGCCGAACGGCATTCCCTCCCCTATTGGACGCTCCAGGCCATGCACGAACTGGGCACGGTCGAGGTGCTGTCGTCGGGCCGGGTGGGCAAGCTGCTGCGGGCGCGCGAGATGGCGCTGGCCTCGGGCGCCCTGGCCACGGTCGCCATCCTGGATCTTCAACTGGCCGGCGGGCACCACGCGCGATTCGACCCGGTCGAGGGGCTGAAGGCGGCCACCCGTGCCGTCGAGGCGGCCCGGCGATTCCAGCTGGGGCACGCCCTGCCGATGGCCCTGGTCTCCCTGGCCGGGTGTCAGGCCCTGGCGGGCCGCCGTGCGGAGATGGAGGCCGCGCTGGGCGAGACGGCGTCCATCGCGCCCGGCGACCCGGCCGCGGGGGCGCTGGCGTGGGGCCACTGCCGGGCCCTGTCCCATCTGCTGCACGAGGAGCGCGCGGAAGCCGCCACGGCGCTCGACACGGCCATGGCGTACGCCCGGCGCACACCCGCAGGCCCGCCGGGCGTCTTTCGCGGGCTGTGGGCCCTGGTACGTACACTCCAGGACGCCGAGCGGGCGCACGAGGCCCGGCAGGAGGTACGCGACTCGGGTGCGGCGCAGCTGCCCCTGAACGCCGGAGTCCTGGGATACGCCGACGCCGTCGCCCTGGGCCGCGAAGGCGATCCGGCCGCGGCCGGGGCCCGATTCGCGACGGCGGACGCGATCATGGCCTCCTGGGAAGGGGGCGACGGCTTGCGGCATCTGGCCCGCCGGCTTGCGGCCGAGGCCGCGCTGCAGGATGGCTGGGGCGCCCCGGCCACCTGGCTGCGCGAGGCCGCCACATACTTCGCGGGCACGCCGCACCATCCGATCACCGGCACCTGCCAGGCGCTGCTGCGCGCGGCCGGTCAGCCGGTGCCGCGCCTGACCGCGGACGTGCCCGGGGAGCTTCGCGCGATGGGCGTCACCGAACGCGAGGCCGACGTCCTCATGCTGGTCGGCATGCGCCTTTCGAACCGGCAGATCGCCGACCGCCTCGTCCTTTCGCCAAGGACCGTCGAGAAGCACGTGGAACGCCTGCTCGCCAAGACCGGCATGGACAACCGCGTGGCCCTCGCCGGCCTGGCCGAACGGCTCCGCTTGAAGGCCTCGCCGGATACGTGATCACGTACGTATCGCTCCCCGATGTGACCCGTACGCCCCGCGCGGGACGGTTGCCGCACCGCACAGATCGGCGGGTCACATGACGGGAGTCAGCCCATGTCCAGCACATTCATCTCCAGCATCTCCAGAACGACACGCGCGGCGGCGTTGGTCGCCGCGTTACTGATGTCCTTCGGTGTCCTCAGCGCGCCACCGGCCCAGGCGAGACCCTGCGAGGCCGAGTTCTGCACGCCGGGCGAGCCCGGCGCGCACCCGCTGCCCCCGGACGCGCCGCCGCCCCGCACCACGCGCATCCTGTCGATGGGCGACTCCTACGCCGCCGGAGAGGGCGCCCCGAATCTGGACCTCACCAAGGACGACGGCGAAAAGTGGCTCGACGACAAATGTCACCGCTCACGCCTGTCGGGCATCGCTCAGGCGATCGAGCGGCTGAGCGGCGAGAGCCGCGCCGACAACTTCGTCCACTACGACTACACCTGCAGCGGCGCCGCGATCGTGTCCAGCCCGGACAACGGCGACGGCGGCATCCTGCACGGCCAGCACACGGCCGAAAAGGACTCCCAGCTCGAGCAGGCCAACGCCCAGGTCGGCGACCAGCTCATCGACGTGATGACGATCGGGGCCGGCGGCAACGACGGCGGCTTCGTGCCGATCCTGACCTCCTGCATATTCAGCCTCTTCGACTGCGGCGACACGACGACCGGGTGGCGCCAGTATCAGGAGACCCTCGGCAGCCGGATGGAGGCCCTGGTGCACGCCGTCCAAGGCGACAGAAACGGCGTCGGGCGCCGGCTGAACGCCCAGGTGCGGGACGTCTACTGGCAGCTCTATCCCGACATGACGCACCCCACCATCACCGGCTACTGCAACATGACGGTGCTCACGCCCTATCAGAGCATCACGTGGAACGAGTCGTACTGGATCAGCAACACCGTGATCCGCGGCCTCAACAACGCGATCCGCGAGGCGGTCCAGAACGCCAACGACTACCCGCCGCCCGGGCCGCACCCGCGCTGGCACGTCGTGGAGCCGGAGTCGTGGGTCGGACACTCCTTCTGCAACTCGGGCAACGCGCGATACATCAACGACTGGACGGCCAGCCGGCTCAACCAGGGGAACGATCGAGGCGTCGGCCACCCCAACGAGGCCGGCTACCGGTCTTTGGCCGACTCGTACTACCAGCAGCTGCGCTACCTGATCCGGCCCCTGCCCGGCTCGGCCGAGCACCTGTTCATCCGCGCGGCGCACAGCAACAGGGCCGCCGAGACCGACGCCGCCGGCACGGGGGTGCGCCAGTCGGACTCCACGGCGCTCGCGCCCCAGCGCACCTGGCGGCCCATCTTCCTCCCGAAATACGGCCGGTTCGCTCTGGCCGGCTCGCTGAACGGCAGATGCCTCGCCTCTGTCGGCGGCGGGCAGGTCACGACGCTGCCCTGCGCGGACGACGTGCGGCAGCGCTGGCAGCTCAAGCCGGAGGCGGGCGACCGGAACTGGTTCGTGATGCCGACCGGCACGGCCGACTGCCTCAGCGTGGCCGACGCCCGGCTCGACCCCGGCGCGCCCTTCCGCGTGACGCCATGCCGGTTCAACGACCAGCAGAACGACGCGCAGAAGGTGTACTTCGAGGCCGGTTACTCCGAGCTGGTCCGCTACAACAACGCGCAGGGCGACCACCACAGCATGATCGGCCCCGGGCCGGCGGGCTACCGCGCCGAGGGCCTGCTCGGGCTGCTGCCGAAGAACATCCAGCCGGGGACGGTCGCCCTCACCTCCTGCCGGTTGGGCGCCGACAGCTTCACCTCCACCGACCCCCGCTGCGAAGGCCAGGTCGTGGACAGGCCGCTCGGCTGGATCTACACCAGCCCGCCCAGCGGATATCCCTCGATCGGGCTCTACCGCTGCGTGGTCCCCGGCAGCGGCGACCACTTCGACTCGACCGACCCGAACTGTGAGGGCCAGCGGAACGAGGGCCGGATGGGCTACCTGGTGAGCTGACGCGCACGCTCCTCGATCAGCGGGGGCCGCCTGACGGGCGGTCCCCGCTTCAGCGTGCCGAGACGCCGGGGTGGTATTTGGGGAGGCGGACCGTGACCTTGGTGCCCGCGTCCGGAGCCGTCTCGACGACCAGGCCGAACTCGTCGCCGTAGACCTGGCGGAGGCGTTCGTCCACGTTGGCCAGGCCGACGCCGTTGCCGCTCTCGCCGGCGAACACGCGGCGCAGCAGCTCGGGGTCCATGCCGACGCCGTCGTCCTCGACCGTGATCCGGCAGGCGGCGCCCTCGTCCTCGGCGACGATGGTGATCCGGCCGACGCCGGGCTTGCTTTCCAGGCCGTGCCGTACGGCGTTCTCGACCAGGGGCTGCAGGCACAGGAACGGCACGGCGACCGGCAGGACCTCGGGGGCCACCCGGAGCGTGACCTGGAGGTGGTCGCCGAAACGGGCGCGTTCGAGCGTGAGATAGCGATCGATCGACCGCAGCTCCTCGGCGAGCGTGGTGAAGTCGCCGTGCCGGCGGAAGGAGTAGCGGGTGAAGTCGGCGAACTCGATGAGCAGCTCGCGCGCCCGCTCGGGGTCGGTGCGGACGAACGAGGCGATCGTGGTCAGCGAGTTGTAGATGAAGTGCGGGGAGATCTGCGCGCGCAGCGCCCGCACCTCGGCCTCCATCAGCAGGGTGCGCGACCGGTCGAGCTCGGCCAGCTCCAGCTGCGAGTCGACCCACTGCGCCACCTCCTGCACGGCCCTGACCAGGCCGGCCGAGGCGTGGTCGCTGTAGGAGGCGAGCGAGCCGATGACCCGGTCACCGGCGGTCAGGGGCACCACGACGGCGTGCCGGATGGGGCATTCCGGCAGCAGGCACGACAGCGACAGCACCTGGGTCCTGCCGTCCTTCATGGTGGCCTCCGCGTGGTCGAACGCCTCGCGCGCGTGGTGCTCGCCGGCCCCGTCGTAGACCAGCAGCTCCTCGCCGTTGGTGATCGCGACGGCCGGGGAGCCGAGCAGCTCGCGGAGATGCCGGGAGGCCTTCTGCGCGCCGGCCTGGGTGAGCCCGGCGCGGAGCGGCGGCGCGGCGAGCGAGGCCGTGTGGAGGGTCTCGAACGTGGCCCGCTCGGCCGGGCTGGTGCCGAGCTCCCGGCGGCCGCGTACGACCAGGCGCCAGACGACCACGGGCACGCCGACGAGTCCCACCACGACCACCAGGGCGACGAGCGGTTCCATGGTCATCGATATGGCCTCAGTGAGCGGCCATGAACGCGGCGATGGCCCGGCCGAGCTCGTGCCCGGCGTCCTCCTGCAGGAAGTGCCCCGCGCCCTTGATCACCGGGTGTTCGATCCCGCCCGCGCCGGCCATGACCTTCTGGAGGATGGGGGCCATGCCGCCCGTGATCGGGTCGCCGTCGGAGAACGCGACGAGGAACGGCCGGTCGAGCGTGGTCAGCGTCTCCCATGCGGCCCGGTTGGCGGGGGCTGCCGGGTCGTCGGGGGTGGTCGGCACCAGTCCCGGCATGGCCCGGGGGCCCGCCTTGAACTCCTCGGACGGGAAGGGCGCGTCGTAGGCCTGCCGTACGGGATCGGACAGGGTGGTCGCGCAGCCGGACTGGACGAAGCGCGCGATGTCCAGCACGGGGGCAGTCTGCACGGCGGCGCGGAACTGATGCCAGATCTCCGGCATGGGGATGTCGCCGCTCGGCAAACCGGTGTTGGCCGCCACGATCCGTGCGATCCGGTCAGGGTGCTCGGCGGCGATCCGCAGTCCGATCAGGCCGCCCCAATCCTGGCCGACGACCGTCAGCCCGCGGAGGTCGAGGACGTCGAAGGCGAGCGCGCGCACCCATTCAACGTGCCGCGCGTAGGTGTGCTCGGCCTGGTCGACCGGCTTGTCCGACCGGCCGAAGCCGATCAGGTCGGGCGCGATGGCGCGGTAGCCGGCGCCGGCCAGCTCCGCCATGATGTGCCGGTAGAGGAACGACCAACTGGGCTCGCCGTGCAGGAGCAGCACCGGCTCGCCCTCCCCCGCCTCCACGTACGCCATGCGGACGCCGCCGACGTCGGCGTAGCGCGGCTCGTAGGGGAAGTCGGGCAGGTCGGCGAAACGGTCGTCAGGGGTGCGCAGAACTTTCAGCGCGTTCATCCGAGGGCCTTCCTGATTCGCGAGGCGTACGACTCGGCCTCCTCGTCGGAGGCGTATTTCGTGCGCGGCCAGAAGAACCCGCGCAGACCGTCCTTCCGGTTGCGCGGCACGATGTGGACATGCAGATGGGGGACGCTCTGGCTGATCGTGTTGTTCATGGCGACGAACGACCCGTCGGCCTCCAGCCCTTCCTGTACCGCCGCGGTCACCGCCTGGACCCGCTCGAAGAACGGCCCGACCTCGCGCAGATCGGACAGGGTCTCGACGTGCTCCCGCGGCACCAGGAGCACGTGCCCCTTGAAGACGGGCCGGGTGTCGAGGAACCCGACGGCCACGTCGTCGGCGTAGACGAAGAAGGCCGGCACCTCGCCCGCGATGATCGAACAGAAGATGTCGCTCACCTATCGCTCACCTCAGTCACCAGCCGACCCTAGCGGCGCCGGAGATGAGCGATCGGGCGATCACGAGCCGGTTGACGTCGTTGGTGCCCTCGCCGATGGCCATCAGCGGGGCGTCGCGGTAGAGGCGTTCGACGACGAACTCCTGCGAGTAGCCGTAGCCGCCGTGGACCCGCATGGCCTCCATCGTGGCGCGGAGGGCCACCTCCGAGGCGAAATACTTGGCCATGGCGGCCTCGGTGTTCACGGCTCCGGCCGCCGAGCGGGAGGCCGCCCAGTAGGTCATCAGCCGGGCCGCCTGGATCTCGGTCGCCATGTCGGCCAGCTTGAGCTGGATCGCCTGGAAGTCGGCGATCGGCTGCCCGAAGGCGTGCCGGTCCTTGGCGTACGCCAGGGCGGCGTCGTAGGCGCACTGGGCGACGCCGACGGCGCGGGCGGCGATGTTGACCCGGCCGAGCTCGAGCGCGGACAGGACCTGCTGCATGCCCCGCCCCTCGATCCCGCCGAGCAGGGCGGACACCGGGACCCTCGCCTCGTCGAGCACGACCTCGCAGGTCTCGGTCCCCTTGTAGCCGAGCTTCGGCAGATCCCGGCTTACGGTGAAATTTCCGGCGTCGATGAGGAGGACCGACATGCCGCGGTGCGCCGGGGTCTCCACGGACGTCTTGACGAGGACGGGGAGCGGGTCGGCGTGCCGGGCGTTGGTGATCCAGGTCTTCGTGCCGGTGACGACGTAGTGGTCGCCGTCCCGGACCGCCCGCGTCATGATCCCCTGCAGGTCGGTGCCGGCGCCCGGCTCGGTCAGGGCGATTCCCGTCCGGCGGTCGCCCGAGGCCAGGGCCGCGAGGTGGGCGTCCTTCTGCTCGGCCGTGCCGTACTGGGCGATCATCCAGGCGGCCAGCGAGTGCGAGCCGAGGATCCCGGCCACGCCCATCCAGCCGCGCGCGATCTCCTCGAAGACCAGCGCGAAGGAGACGCGGTCGAGATCCAGCCCGCCGTACGCGGCGGGGACCGTCATCCCGAACAGCCCGAGCTCCTTGAACCGCTCGACGATCTCCGTCGGATAGCGGCCCTCGCGCTCCCACTGCGCGGCGACGGGGACGATGTCCTTGTTGACGAACTCCCGCAGGGTGCGCTGGAACATCCGCTGGTCGTCGTCGAGTTCGAAGTCCATCACAGGGGCCCGTTCTTCGCGATCGGAAAGTGGTCCTTGTCGTGCGGGGCGTCGCGTTTGTAGACCATGACAGACCGCCGCCAGGACATAACGTCGTCGCCGTCCTGGTTGAGGCCGCGGGTGAAGCAGGTCACGATCCCCGCGTACGGCCGCGAGCCCGATTCGCGCTTGTCGAGCACCTTCGACTCGGCGTAGAGGGTGTCGCCCACGTAGACCGGGTGCGTCAGCTTGATCTCTTCCCAGCCGAGGTTGAGCACCGCGTGCTGGCTGACGTCGATCACCGACAGCCCGAGCACGATCGCGACCGTGAAACCGGAGTTGACCACGATCTTCCCGGCCGGGGTCTTCGCCGCGTAGTGCGCGTTGAAGTGCAGCTGGTTCGTGTTCATCGTGAGCAGGGTGAACATCGTGTTGTCGGCTTCGCTGATCGTGCGCCCCAGCGGATGCTGATAGACGTCGCCGACCGTGAAATCCTCGTAGTAACGACCGATCACTCCAGAATCATATTCTGGGCAAGGCAGAACCCGTCGAGTCACCCGCCCCCCGCGATCCGCACCCGCCGCGCGTGCTATCCGCGCCATGCCCGCCATCGGCGGCCGCACGCGCGCCGCTGCAAGAGCGGTTGTCGCTGCGGAGGGAGGGTGTCGGGCGCTACTTCTTTCGGCGGAGCAGGCGCCGCAGGATGAACACGGCCGCAGCGGCGACCGCGATGAAGACCGCGGGGCGGCGCTTGGCCTGCTCGGTGACGTTGTCGGCGACCTCTGCCGCCTTCTCCATGACCCGTTCGGCGGGCGCGGTCGGCGGCGCGGCGGGCACCTCCCCCGCGGCGAGCGCCTCCTCGGCCGGTGTGACCGTCTCCAATGTCGGCGCGACGACCTCCTCCGTGGGAGTGGCCGTCTCCGCGACCGGCGTGCCGGCTTCCGCGACCGCGGGCGCGGGCGTGGGCGCGGGCGTGGGCGTGGGCGTGGGCGTGGGCACTTCTCCGGGGTCGGCCGTGTCGGCGGGGTGCGCGGGGTCGGGGTTGGCGGTCTCGGTCATCGGCATGCCCTCCCTTGTCGGGCCCGCCTCTACCCGGCGGCCCCCAGGTGAAACTTTCACCACCTCCACCCTCGCCCTCTTCGCAAATTCCTGCAAAAGGCCAGCCTGTCGCCACCTTGTTCACCTCGTAGCGGGGTTGCCCGTGAACATTGCGCAACCACTCATTGACATCGCTGGAGATCCCCACACAATTTGGTGGGAGCGCTCCCACAGCGCCTCAGAGCTCATCCGCCGGCAGGACTATTCCTTGGAGACCACCATCGAGAATCTCGGTGACGCGTCGAGCGGCCGGACGCCGGCCTTTGCCCTTCCCGGCCGCCGCCAAGGATTCCAGCCTTCCCGGCCGTCAAGAGCTCCAGCCGCAAGGCGCCTGGGGTGCGGTGTCGCCTGGCCCTTCACCGCACTACAGGAACCCCGGGGCGCGACGGCGCCTGACCCGCTGTCGCGCCCCCGACCCCATATGAACCGCCCGCTCCCGCCGTGAGACCCCTCCGGCGGGAGCGGGCTCGCTCGATTTTCCGGCCCTTCTTGTTTCCGCCCCTCTTGCGTTTTGGCGCTCTGCAGTAAACACTTACTTCATGGCCGACAGCCGGGCGCTCCTTCTCGACGCCGCCGCAGACGAATTCGCCGTATACGGGTTCAAGGGAGCCCGCGTGCAGGCGATCGTCAAGCGGGCCGGCGTCAACGAGCGGATGATCTACCATCACTTCGGCAGCAAGGAAGGCCTCTACGCGGCCGTCATGCTCGAGCAGCGGCATACCCTCGGCGCCGCCTGGATGCCGATCCTCGACAAAGCGGCCGCCATGGATCCGTACGAAGGCATGAAAACCGCCCTGTCCGGCTACCTCGACCTGGTGACGGCCCGGCCGCAGGCCGTCGCGTTGTTCATCCATGAGGCGCTGAGCGACTGGAGCGTCTCCCACCTGCCCACCGCCGACCAGCTCCCGCCTCAGCTGCGCGAGCTGTACGCCCGCGGCCAGCGCGAGGGCGTGTTCCCCGCCGGCCGCCCCTTCGAGATCGCGTACATGACCGCCATCTGCGCCCTGATGGGCCTGACGGTCTTCTCGCACCATTTCGCCTCGTCCGAGGACGACACCCGACCCGAGCTCACCCCCGAGCTGCGCACCCACATCATGGCGCAACTCCTCGACGGCCTGCGGGCCTGATTTCACGCTCACCCCCACTCCGGATCAACACGACGACTCTATGCAGTAAATATTTACTTCATACTCTTCCAGGAGGCCACGATGTCCCCCGGCAAACTCACCCCCGACCTGATGAAACTCGCCGGCGTGGTCATGCTCGGCGCGCTGATGATGCAGCTCGACGGGACGATGACCACGATCGCGCTCAACACGCTGCTCGGCGAGTTCCACGCGCCCCTCACCACGATCCAGTGGGTCACCACCGGATACCTGCTCGCGATGGCCCTCGTCATCCCGCTCACCGGCTGGGCCATGGAGCGCTTCGGCGCGCGTACGGTCTGGATGGGCAGCCTCACGGCGTTCCTCGCCGGATCCGTGCTCTGCGGCACGGCCTGGTCGGCCGGCAGCCTCATCGCGTTCCGCGTCATCCAAGGGCTGGGCGGCGGCATGCTGCTGCCGCTCGGCATCGCCGTGCTGGCCCAGGCCGCCGGACCCGAGCGGATGGGCCGCGTACAGGCCCTGCTCGGAGTGCCGTCCATGCTCGGCCCGGTCCTCGGGCCCGTGCTGGGCGGCTGGATCGTCAGCGACTTCGGCTGGCGCTGGATCTTCTTCATCAACGTCCCGATCTGCCTCATCGCGCTCGTCGCGTCGGCGCGGGTCGTGCCCGCCACCCGCGCGCCCGGCGCGTCCCGGCTCGACGTGCTCGGGCTCGCGCTGCTGTCCCCCTCCTGCACCGCCATCGTGTACGGCCTGGCCGAGGCGAGCCGCGCGGGCGGCTTCGGCGCGGCGTCCGCGCTCGTGCCCCTGGTGTGCGGCGTCATCCTGCTCGCCGCCTTCGTGGCGCACGCGCTGCGTACCAAGGGGGTGCCGCTGATCGACCTGCGGCTGTTCCGCGACCGTCAGTTCGCCGCCGCGAGCGGCGTGATCTTCACGGCGGGCGCGGTGCTGTTCGCCGCGCTGGGCGCCATGCCGCTCTACTTCCAGCAGGTACGCGGAGCGACCCCCCTTACCGCCGGGCTGCTGCTCGCGCCGCAGGGCGTCGGAATGGCCATCTCCCTGGTCGCGGGCGGCCTGCTCCTCGACCGCGTCGGCCCGAAGCCCGTCCTGCTGTCCGGGCTCGCCCTGACGGCCGCGGCCTCCTTCGTGTACACCCAGCTCACGGCCGGGACGAGCCTGGTCGTGCTGTCGGCGGCCCTGGTCGTCAGCGGGCTCGGCGTCGGCTCGGTGCTCGCGCCCGCCATGACCGCGGCCATGCGCGGCCTGCGGCACGACCAGATGCCCCGCGCGAGCACGGCCACCCGCATCTTCATGCAGCTCGGCGGCTCGTTCGGCGGCGCGGTGCTGCTGATCGTGCTGCAGAGCAGGATCGCCGAGCGAGGCGTGAGCCAGCTGGCGGAGGCCTTCGGCGACACGTTCTGGTGGGTCCTGGGCTTCGCCGCGCTGGCCTTCGTGCCCGCTCTGCTGCTGCCGCGCAGCGCGCCGTCAGCTCCGGCCGCCGCCGCGGAACACCAGGATCAGCACGCGTAAGGCGAGAATCGAGCTGACCACCAGCAGGAAGTAACCGATCAGTTGGTAGAGCCCGACCTGGGCCGTCACCCGGGGACCACCGGCCGCGCCGAGCAGCAGCACGGCCATGATCCCCGCGGTGGCGGCCAGCACCGTGACCAGCGCCTGATGCAGCAGCTCGGTGACGTGCCGCCGGTCGCGCTCGTCGGCGAACAGGCGAACATTGACGCCGAACCTGCCGTTCTCCGCGGCGCCCACGATCCGCTCCACGCGGCGGGGCAGGCGGCGCAGCATCGGCAGCAGGCTGACCGCCTCCTGGGTGAGCGCGGCGCGCACCTGGCCCTGGTCGGGCGGGAAGGCCAAATGGCCGCTCGCGAACTGCCGCGCCTCCGCCATCACGTCGAATCCGGGCGACAGCCGGGCCAGTGTGCCCTCGATCGTGCCTAGGGCCCGGAATACGGCCGCCACGTCGGGTGGCACCGACAACCCGTACGCGATCACGATCCGGAACAGCCGGCCGAACATCCGCGCGTCCGGTGGCACTCCCGGCACGAGGTAGCGCGCCATGAAGCGGCCGAGCTCGCGCTCCAGCGCCCGCTCGTCGATCTCATCCGGCCGCGGCACGACCTCGAGCAGCGCGTCGCCGACGCTGAGCGGATCACCCCGGTCCAGGCCGAGCAGCAGGCGCTGCAGCGCCTCACGGGTCGCCAGGTCGAGGCGGCCCACCGACCCGAAGTCGAGCAGCGCCAGGCCGCCGCCGTCGCTCAGCACGAGCACGTTCCCCGGATGCGGATCCGCGTGGAAGACCCCGTGCAGCAGCACCTGCTCCAGCATGGCGCGCAACAGCCCGCGTGCCAGCTCCGCCGAATCCTCGCCCGGCGCGGCCAGGCCGAGCGACGTGCCGTGGAGGCGTTCCATGACCAGGATGCGGCGGCCGCTCAGCTCCGGATAGGGCTGCGGCACCCGCACCGAGCCACCCGCCGCCGCGACCGCGGCCATGTTGTCGGTCTCGACGCGGAAGTCCAGCTCTTCGCGTAACGCCTCGGCGAAGCCGGCCGCGAGGTCGCGCGCCCCGATGGCCCTCCCCCAGCGCGTACGCCGCTCGATCGAGCGGGCCAGCCGGGCCACGATGTCGAGGTCGCGCTCGACGACGGCGCTCACGCCGGGCCGCTGGACCTTGATCACCACCTCTTCGCCGGACTTCAGGCGCGCCACGTGGACCTGCGCCACGGACGCGGCGGCCAGCGGCTCGCGCGCCACCTCCGCGAACACCTGGTCGGCCGGGCGGCCCAGCTCGTCGCTCAGGACCTGCTCGATCGCCTCCCACGGCACGGGCTCGACCCGATCCTGCAGCAGCCGCAGCTCCTCGATGAACTCGTCGGCCAGCAGATCGCCCCGCGTGGACATGATCTGCCCCAGCTTCACGAACGTGACTCCGGCGTCGTCGAGGGCCTTGCGTAACGAGCGCGCCAGCCGGGCCCGGCTCGCGGTCCCAGGGTCGCGGCCGCGGAGGTAGGGGGCGAGGCCGTGCCGTACGAGAATGCGGATGATCTGGAAGTAGCGCCGCGACCTGGACAGCCGCCCGCGGATTCCGCGGACCATCTCAATGGGCCCGGGCACCGACCCGGTGGGCACCAGGGCTTCCGCGATCACCAGCAGCACCATCGCGGCCAGCACCGCGCAGCCCACCCCGAGCAGCATGAACCACAGCGGCGTGAGCCCCGGCTCGTCGGGCGAGACCGACCCGGCGAGCCCCTGCATGATCGGCCCGGCCACGATGAACGCGAAGACGCCGCCGACGAACGTCCGGATCGTGCCGATCCGAAGGCCCAGCAGGCGCCTGACCACCGCAGAGAAGATCCACACGGTCATGACGACGGTGACCACGAACGCCACCCCGACGAGCAACTCCACCCCGCCCCCCGAGCTCGGCCAGTCCTGTCGGCGGCCCACTCTATGCTGACCCGGTGACACTGGCGCGTCCCGTGGCAGGCCCCACGGTCGATCACATGGTCATCCACGCGGCATGGACGGGGCACGCCCTCGCCCTCTGGGCCGAGACGTCCACCGGACCCTTGACCGCCCTATCCTCCCTATCAGCCCCACCCGCCCCACCCGCCCACCTGGCAGCCACGGCCCCGGCATCGTCGCCATCCGACCCATCCCCCGCCCCGTCCGCACCATCGCGCCGGTCACCCGCCACGCGGTCACCGTCCCACCCGGCCGCCCGCCACCACCCCTACGCCGCCGAGGCCACCGCGATCGCGGAAACCCTCCGCGAGTGGGGCTGGGCCGCGCCACCCGGCACAGCCGCGCCACCCACCCCCGGCACGGTCGCGCCACCCACCCCCGGCACGGTCGCGCTGCTTCTCCCCGGGTCGGCGACGGGGCCGCTGGCCTCCCCCGAGTTCCGCGCGGCCGAATTCCGCGATGCCGACGACCGGGTCCGGCGGCCGAGGCTGGGCACCTGGCAGGCGCCCGCGCTGGCCTACTCACCCGCCGCCGTCCTCGACCTGCTGGCGGCCGTTCGCCTCGAAGCACGCGAAGAGGCCGGAGCCTCGCTGCGCTACCTCGCTCTGGTCGCCACCTGGGCGCGCGACCTGGTTCGCAGGGGCCGTGTGCTACCGCAACTGGTAGGCGGCGAGCCCTATGAGGCCCGGTGGCAGCCGATCATCACCGGAGCCGACGCCGTGCGGTTCCGCGAGCTCGCGGCGGCCATGCCACCCGTCTTCCGCGCCGCCGATCGCGAACGGCCCTCCGCCGAAGTGCTGCGCCAGCTCACCGACGCGCTGTGCGACGCGGCCGTCCGGCGCTCGTTCCCCGAGCGACTGCTCGGCGGCCACCGGCCCGGCCCGCGCGGCCCGCTGGCCGACCGATGGATGGTCGCGCTCACCGGCGACGACCCGACCCTCCCCCAGGCCGACGGCGCCACGGACGCCGAGCCCCTCGCACGTCAGCTCCGCGAGTGGTACGACGCCGCCCACGAGCTCGACGGCCCCGTCCGCGTCTACTTCCGCCTCACCGAACCCCCGCGCCCCCTCCACTACGCCCCAGAAAACGACAGGTCACCCGCCCTCGGCGCCTCAGAGGGCGGTGTGCGATCGGGCGGCGAGGGTGTCCTGGGGGCTGATGAGCCGGGCGTCGGCGATGAGCTGGGGTGGCGGCTGGACTTTGGGTTGCAGCCGGCCGACGATCCGAGCCTCCACTTGCCGGCTGACCGTGTCTGGGCGGGCGACAGCGCCCCCGGGCTGCCGTCGCGCCCCGACGAGGCCCTGCTCGCCGGGCTCGGCCGGGCCGTACGGCTTTATCCGGCGCTCGATCGGGCCCTAGACGAAGCCCGGCCCTGTCAGATGGAGCTGACCACGGCCGAAGCGTTCGCCTTCCTCAGGCAAGCGGCCCCGCTCCTGACCGCCGCCGGTTTCGGCGTCCAGCTCCCCGCCTGGGCCGGCCGCGCCCGCCTCGGCCTCAAGCTGACCACCCGTTCCCGCAAGGCGGGGCCCGGCGCCGCGACCGACCAGGGCTTCGGCCTCAGCCAGCTGGTCGACTTCCGCATCGACCTCGCCGTCGGCGACAGCACCATCAGCGAAGACGAGCTCGCCGAGCTGGCCCGGCTGAAGGTCCCGCTCGTACGCGTGCGCGGCCAGTGGGTCGAGCTCGACGACCGCCAGCTCAAAGCCGCGCTCCGCGCCATCGAAGGCCGCCGCGACGGCGAGATGACCGTCGCCGAAGTCCTCCAAGAAGTCGTCGAAGGCGGAGACGACGAACTCCCGCTCATCGACGTCGACGCCGACGGCCCCCTCGGCGACCTGCTGTCCGGCGAGGCCGATCGCCGCCTCACTCCGATCGCCACGCCCGCCGACTTCAACGGCGCCCTCCGCCCCTACCAGGAGCGCGGCCTATCCTGGCTCACCTTCCTGTCCTCTTTGGGGCTGGGCGGCATCCTTGCCGACGACATGGGCTTGGGTAAGACGGCCCAGACCTTGGCGTTGGTGCTCGGGGATCAAGCTGCATCGGATCAGGGGCCGACGCTGCTGGTGTGCCCGATGTCGCTGGTGGGCAACTGGCAGCGGGAGGCGGCGCGGTTCGCGCCGTCGCTTCGGGTGTATGTGCATCATGGGGCCTCGCGCCGTAAAGGCGAGGAGTTCACCCAGGCGGTGGCCGAGAGCGATCTGGTGATCACCACGTACGGCACGGCGCTCCGTGACCTGACGGCGCTGCGCGAGGTGGCGTGGCGGCGGGTGGTGTGCGACGAGGCGCAGGCGATCAAGAACAGCGCCGCCCGGCAGGCCCAGGCCGTACGGTCGATCGGGGCGACGACCCGGCTGGCGCTGACGGGAACGCCGGTGGAGAACCATCTCGCCGAGCTGTGGTCGATCATGGAGTTCTGCAACCCCGGGCTGCTCGGCCCCGCGAAACGCTTCCGCGAGCGCTACCAGGAGCCGATCGAGCGGCGCGCCGACGAGACGGCCACGTCGGCGCTCAAGCGGGCGACGGCGCCGTTCGTGCTGCGACGGGTGAAGACCGACAAGACGATCATCTCGGATCTGCCGGAGAAGATGGAGATGAAGGTCTGGTGCACGCTGACGGCGGAGCAGGCGACCCTCTACCAGGCCGTGGTCGACGACATGATGTCGGTGATCGAGAGCACCGAGGGCATCGAGCGCCGGGGCAACGTGCTGGCCGCGATGGCGAAACTCAAACAGGTGTGCAATCACCCGGCGCATCTGCTGAAGGACGGGTCGCGGCTGCCGGGCCGGTCAGGGAAACTGGCCCGGCTCGAGGAGCTGGCCGCGGAGATCGTCGAGGAGGGCGACAAGGCGCTGGTCTTCACGCAGTACGCGGAGTTCGGGTCGATGCTGCAGCCTTATCTGGCGGCGCATCTGGGCCGTCCCGTGCTGTGGCTGCACGGCGGGCTGTCGAAGACGCGGCGTGACGAGCTCGTCGACCGCTTCCAGGAGGACGACGAGCCGATGGTGTTCCTGCTGTCGCTGAAGGCGGCCGGCACCGGCCTCAACCTCACCGCCGCCAATCACGTGATCCACGTCGACCGCTGGTGGAATCCGGCCGTGGAAAACCAGGCGACCGACCGCGCCTTCCGGATCGGGCAGACCAAGAACGTGCAGGTCAGGAAGTTCATCTGCGTGGGCACGCTCGAAGAGCGGATCGACGAGATGATCGAGCGCAAGCAGGCGCTGGCGCAGCGGGTCGTGGGCACCGGCGAAGACTGGCTCGGCGACCTGTCCACGGCCGAGTTGCGCGAGCTCTTCCAGCTCAGCCCCGAGGCCGTGTCATGAGGCGCCGTGTCATGAGGCGCCGTGTCATGAGGCGCCGTGTCATGAGGTCACGACGGGCTGCGGCCGCTGCGTGGCGGGGGGTGGATCGTGTCGTCATGGTGGGCTGAAGGGGGCGGGAAGCCGATCCCGGTTGAGGATGGGCTCCGGGCGCGGACCCAGCGCGGCCGGATCGGGCAGCGGTGGTGGTCGCGGCGGTTCACCGACATCCTGGAGCGGCAGTGCGATCCCGGGCGCCTGGCCCGTGGCCGGTCGTACGCGCGGAAGGGGCAGGTCGTCTCGCTCGACGTCTCCCCTGGTCTCGTCGGCGCGCCGGTCCAGGGTTCGCGCCCGGAGCCGTATCAGGTGAGCCTTCGCATCGACGCGTACGGCCCGGCCGAATGGGCCACCCTGATCGAGGCGGTCGGGGCGCGGGCCGTATATCGGGCCAAGCTGCTGGCCGGAGAGATGCCGCCCGAGTTGGAAGAGGTCTTCGCGGAGACCGGGCTGCCGCTGTTCCCTGAAGGCACGCTCGACATGGCCTGCACCTGCCCTGATTGGGCGGCGGGGGGTGGGCGGGGACGGCCGTGCAAGCATTTGTCGGCTGTGCTCTATCTGCTGGCCGAGGCGTTCGACGACGATCCGTTTCTGGTCCTGGCGTGGCGAGGGATGGAGAAGGAGCCCCTGCTGGAGGCCCTCCGTGCCGGCGGGGCCGGGTCCGGTGGCGCTGCGGCGCCCGCCGTCCCACGCCCGCTGGAGGTGACCGACGTGCCGTTCGCGGAGCGGATGACGTCGTTCTATGAGGCCGGTGCCTCCCTGTCGCGGCTGCGTGAGCCGGTGCACGCGCCGGACGCGCCGCCCGATCTGCTGCTCCGGGCGCTGGGCGTGCCCAATGTGAAGGTCCGGCACATCCCGCTGGGCGACCTGCTCCGGCCGGCCTATCGCCGCCTGGCCGCGGGGTCCGACGAGGCCCCGCCAGAAGACGAGGTCCCGCCAGAAGGCGGCCCCCCAGCAGAAGACGGCGCCCCGCCAGAAGACGACCCCCCAGGAGAAAACGAGGCCGCGGAAGAGAACGGGCTCCCGGAGGAGACGGCCGAGGCGGCGGAAAGCGGGGGCTGACCGCGGCGTTCGGCACGGGTGAGCAGGACCTGCGCGTAACGGCCGTCGAGCCGGGCCCGGATCTGCTGCCAGATCCGGCGCAGCCACGTCACGGTCTCCTCGCCGCGGTCGGCCAGGCCGAGCACGGCGTCGCGGACGATGCCGGGGCCGCGCATCCAGGTCTCGTCCATGGCGTTGGACACCACGGCTCTGACCTGTTCGGCCGCGTTGGCACCGTGCCGGCGCAGTTTCTCCTTGTTCTCATCGGCCAGTTGCCGTCCGGCGGCGTCGGCGCCGCGCGTGAGCAGCAGCGCGGAGACGATGGCGGCGCGGGTGGCGATCTCTTCGCGGCGGCCGTTGAGCGCGTTGTCGCGCTGGTCGCGCCACCAGCCGATCCAGGAGGGGCCGCCGCGCCGCAGCGACGACAGGCCGATCAGGCGGAGCCGCCTTCGATGGCGGCGGATGGACGACGGGTCGAGGGTCAGCTCGACGGCCGCGGCGACGCCGCTGTTCCAGTCGCGTTCGGCGACCCGTCCTGCGACGTCGCGCATCCGATCGAGAACCACCCGCACCTCGTCCAGGATGATCGGGACCTCGGCGTCGACGCGGGTCAACTGCGCACAGTCACCGCCCGGCCCCTGGACGAGGCATTCGGCGTGGATGCAGCGGTGGCGGGCCGCGTAGGCCAGGACTCCGGCGGCCAGGGCTTCGGCCAGGACGATGTGGCCGGTCGCGCCGCCACGGGCGAGGTCGGTGAGGCCTTCCGCGTCGACGGCGAAGCCGCGGTAGCGGGGCCGCTCGCCTCCAGTGAAGGTGGCGGAGAGTGCGGCGACGAGGATGGCGGGCGGTTCGGCCAGCCATGCGCGGTCGAATCGGGTGTCCCGTACGTCCATGTCGAGCCAGTTGCCCAGCAGCACGTCGCCGCCTTCGGCGAGCCACGTCTCAGCCGCGCCGGGCCGGGCGGCGAGGTCGACGGCCAGGTCGGCAGGGGTGGCGTGACCGCGTCCCAGGGCGGCGATGGACGCGTGGTCCCGGACCGGCGGCACGACCGGGTCCTTGCCGGCGAGCCAGGCGGCGACGTCGTCGGCGTCCCAGCGCTCGGCGTCATCCGGCGTGCGAAGGCCCGAACGGAGCGCCTCCCACCGCTCTCCCTTCACGCCCAGCTGCTCGATCACCGTGCCGAGGGCCCACCAGGTCGCCGGGTCGCCGTCTTCTCCGCGTACGGCCTCAGGCGGCGGCGGCTGCGAGCGGCCGTAACGGGTGAGCGCGGGGACGTGCCCGACCCGCAGCACCAGCGGTTCGAACCCGAGGGCCAGCAGGTCGTCGGGGCGGAAGGCGCCGAGCGGGCGGGATGTGGCGGAACGCCATTCGACGACGCAGGCGACGACGGCCGACACGGCCTCCGTGGCCCGCTCCGGAGTCCAGGGCTGCCCGTTGAGCAGGGCGCCGAGCGTGCCGGCCGGCACGTACTCCTGGACGAGCCAGGCGACGCGGTCGGCGGCGCCGGCATCGCCCTCGAGGACACCGGGGATCGAGGGCAGGATCGACTCGTCCAGCCGCGCGCCCGGGTGATAGATCCGCAGCGTGACCGGCTCCCCCGGGCCCGATCTCGGGCGCGCGAGGTAGAGGTCGCTGTCGTCGTCCTGCAGCAGCAGGCGTTCGATGGCGTAGCGCCGACGCAGCGTGAACGGTACAAGCGAAACCGTCATAAGAACGGCAACGACCAATCCCCCCAAAGGGTTCCGCGCTACGTGATCTGCCGGCCACCCCGGGCACCATCGGTCACCAAATGCAATCATCGCGTTACAGTAAGTCACGAACCCAAACGCTTATGCGGGCGACGAAAGGTCACTCATGCCGCAATTCATGCGCGCGCTCGTAGCCGGCAAGGTCGGCGAGCCGGCCGACGTCCTGCGGCTGGAATCCCGGCCCGTTCCCACGCCGGAAGCCGGTCAGGCGTTGATCCGTGTGAAGGCGACGCCGATCCACGCCAGTGATCTGCACGTGCTGCGTGGCCGCTACGGCTTCCGCCCCGAGTTCCCCACCGTCGGCGGTCACATGGAATGCGTGGGCCACATCGAGGCCCTGGGCCCGGACACCGAAGGAGTGACGATCGGCGAGCGTGTGGTGGTCGTCGCGGTCCCGGCGATACCCCGGCCCCATGTGGCCGGCACGTGGCAGGAATATCTTGTCGCCGATGCCCGGAGGCTTCTGCCGGTCCCCGACCGGCTGAGCGACTCCACTGCCTGTCAGCTCGCCGTCAACCCGATGACAGCGTTGCTCCTCGTGACTCGCGAACTCGACGTCGGGCCGGGTGAGTTGCTGTTGCAGACGGCCGCGGGCTCCACGGTCGGCCGGCTCATCATCCAGCTGTCCAGGTATCTGGGCATTCGCACGATCAACGTCGTGCGGCGGCGCGATGCCGTCGAGGAGATCAAAGCGCTGGGTGGTGACGAGGTCGTCTGCACGGAGGACGAAGACCTGGTGCGGCGTGTGGCCGAGTTGGCAGGACCGGCCGGTGTGCGCAAGGCCGCCGACTGTGTCGCGGGCCAGGTGGGCGCCCAGGTGTCCCAGGCACTGGCTCCCGGCGGAGAGGTCGTGGTCTACGGCGCGCTCTCCACCCATCGGCAGACCGACCCGGCAGCGCTGACGATCCCACTGCAGGCACGCTCGGTCATCTATGAGACCAAGGCGGTCCGTGGCTTCTGGCTGAACCGGTGGCTCGGCGCGGCCTCGCCTGAGGATGCGCTGCGCGCGCTGTCCCAGGTCCGCGGTCTCGTCGCCGATGGGGTGCTGAGCATCCCCGAGGGCCGGCCCTTCCCACTCGAACGCTTCGCCGACGCCATCTCGCTCGCCGAAACACCCGCGCATGGCGCCAAACCACTCTTCGTCTTCGACGAGGGCGGCTGAGCTGTCAGGTGTCCATGAAGTCGGCGGGGACCATGACCCGGACGCCGTTGGGGATGCTCCGGATCGTCAGGGGCGTGGTGAGCCGGACCTCGCCGTCGATGTCGGCGGCCAGCGGCGGAACGGTCTCCAGCAGCATCTCCGACCCCGTGACGAACGACGCGCCCGCCATGCTGCGCCAGCGCCCGGTGGCGGCGCGGGCCATGGTCTCGGCGAGCAGCCGCAGCCGCTTGCCCGACCCCAGCTGGTAGGCAACGAGCCGGCGGTTGTCGATGCCGGCGTCGCGGGCGATCTGCCAGCCGCCGTGGAAGCGGCCGTTGGCGATGTTGAGCTGGTGGGTGAGCAGCTCGTGCCGCGTGCCGTCCACGGTCAGATAGGCCTTGAACGGCGTGTGCCCGGGCAGAACGGTCAGCGCGGTCATCGGATAGGCGGCGCGGCCGATGAGGCGCTTCAGCCACGGCTTGACCGTGCCGGCGACCTCGACCGAGACGCCGAAGCTGACGAGGTTGGCGAACGGCCGGTCACCGGCGATCCCGACATCGATGTCGGCGACCTTGCCGCTGGTCAGGACGGCGACCGCGCCGGACAGCGACAGCGGGATGCCGAGGCTGCGGGCGAAGTTGTTGGTGGTGCCCATCGGCAGCACGCCGAGGGCCACGTCACGGCCGGCGCCGTCGACGTGAAGGTGGCGCAGGGCGCTGCTCAGCGTGCCGTCGCCGCCGCCCACCACGAGCAGGTCGGGCTCCCCGGCCAGCGCGTCGTCGAGGATGGACCGCAGCCGCGTCGGGTCGGTGATCCGGTAGAGGTCTCTTGGCGGGAATCCGGCGGTCCGCAGCTGCCGCAGCGCCTCCCCCAGGTGCCGCCGCCCGCGCCGCGACCGTGTGTTGACCACGATCGCGGTCTTCCGGTTGCGGAGTATCGCCTCCGTGTGCTCCTGCTTGCTCCGCACGCCCTCATACTAAGGCGATCACCGCCACCACCGTCCCGGCCAGGGCCAGGCCGTACGCCACGGGCGCGAGCAGCCGGTGTGGCAGCCGCAGCGTCTCGGCGAGCGTGAAGCGGATCCGGTGCGCCGCGTGCGCCAGGCACAGGAAGACCACGATCAGCAGGATCCACCGGGTCCACGACGGGAACGCCGGGTCGCCGATCCCGAGCGGGGCCAGCACACCGAAGATCAGCACCAACACCGGCAGGACCAGCGCCGCGATCACCCCGCCGCCGCTGAACAGCAGCCACAGATAGGGCTCTGGCGTCCGGCGCTTCGCCTTCGTGGTCATAGGACCACCCACGCGAGGACCAGCGACGCGAACAGCCACAGCCCGTAGTTCCCGCCGACGATCATGTAGTCGGGCACCCGCCACCCGTCCAGCCGTACGACCGTGGCCTTGGGCGCGAGGCTCAGGAACGTGATCGCGTGGAACACGCACGCCGCCAGCGCGATCAGATTGATTGGGACGAGCCAGACGGGGATCTCGTTGCCCTTCGCCGCGTACACCAGCAGCAGCGCCGACCACGCGACCCCGACGCTGGTGAACTCGCGCAGCACGAACACGAAGTACGACCGGCGGCGGGTCCACCACAGCCGGTCGACCGGCGGCGTGTAGTACGTCATAGCCGCACCCACGGGAGCACGGACCGCACGGCGGCGGTCAGCTTGTAGCGCTGGATGGCCTCGGCCGGGTCGACGTGCTTGGGGCACGCCGAGGTGCACTCGCCCACGAACGTGCAGCCCCACACGCCCTCGTCGGTCGACAGGACATCGAAACGGTCGCCCTCGTCGCGCGAGTCGAGGTTGTAGCGCTGCGCCAGGGCGATGGCGGCCGGCCCGAGGAAGTCGGGATCGAGCACATATACCGGGCACGCCGAGTAGCAGAGCATGCAGTTGATGCACATCGAATACTGCTTGTACGCCTCCAGCTGCGCCGGCGTCTGCGCGAACTCCGACGCCGGATCCTCGCCCGACCGGATCAGCCACGGGCTGACGCTCGACAGCTTCTCCAGGAACGGCTCGATGTCGACGACGAGGTCGCGGATCACCGGGAAGCCGTGCAGCGGCTCGACCCGCACCACCCCGTCGTAGTCCGCCAGGAAGGTCCCGCAGGTCAGCCGCGGCTCCCCGTTGACGGTCATGCCGCACGAGCCGCAGATCCCCATCCGGCACGACCAGCGGAAGCTGAGCGTGCCGTCGACGGAGTCCTTGACGTAGTTGAGCCCGTCGAGCACGGCCCAGTCGTCGTTGTCCGGCACCTCGTAGCGCTGGAACACCGGCTCCGCGTCGATCCCCGGCCGGTAGCGGCTGACCTCGAGCACTGTCATCGGCCGTAGACCCTTTCTCCGGGGGGCCAGCGGGTGATCGTGACCGGGAGCAGCGACACGACCGGTGAGCCGTCGGGCCCCTGATGCGCCAGCGAGTGGGCGAGGAACCCCTCGTCGTCGCGCTTGGGGAAGTCGCTGCGCTGGTGGGCGCCGCGCGACTCCTCCCGGTTGAGCGCGGAGGCCACGATCGTCTCGGCGATGTCGAGCATGCAGCCGAGCTCGAGCGCGTTGATCCGCTCGGTGTTGAAGGACGTGCTGCTGTCGTCCAGTTTCGCCTTCTTGGCGCGTTCGCGCAGGTCCCGCAGGGAGCCGACGGCCTTCTCCAGGTCGTCGCCGGTGCGGTAGATCCCGGCCGCGTCTTCGAGCGTGCGCTGCATCTCCGTGCGCAGGTCGGCGATGCGCTCGCCGCTCCCGCTGCCGTCGGGCAACGGCTCATCCGGTACGGCTCTCGCCGCCGGCTTCGCGGCCGTGCCCGCGTATTCGGCCGCCGCCAGCCCGGCCCTGGCCCCGAAGACCAGGCATTCGGGCAGCGAGTTGGACCCGAGCCGGTTGGCGCCGTTGATGCTGACGCAGGCGGTCTCCCCGGCGGCGTACAGCCCCGCGATGGGGGTCGCCCCGTCGATGTCGGTGTGGACGCCGCCCATCATGTAGTGCACGACCGGGCGGACCGGGATGAGGTCGGTCACCGGGTCGAGCTTCTGGTAGCTGCGGCACAGCTCGCGCACGAACGGGATGCGCGCCTCGATCCGCTCCTCGCCGAGGTGGCGCAGGTCGAGGAAGGTGACGTGGCCGTAGGGGGTCTCGACGGTCCGGCCCTTGTCCAGCTCTCCGACGAAGGCCTGGGACAGCCGGTCGCGGGGGCCGAGCTCCATGCTGCGGAGCTTCGGCTTGTCGGTGGGCACGCCGAGGTCGTAGTCCTGCAGGTAGCGGTAGCCGTCCTTGTTGACCAGCCAGCCGCCTTCGGCCCGGGCCGCCTCGGTGATGAGGATGCCGGTGAACGGCAGGCCGGTCGGGTGATATTGGACGAACTCCATGTCCTTGAGCGGCGCGCCGGCGCGGTAGGCGAGGGCCATGCCGTCGCCCGTCTTGATCGCGGCGTTGGTGGTGAACGGGAAGACCTTGCCGCCGCCGCCCGTGGCGAGGATGACCGCCTTGGCCCAGACGGCCGCCGTCTCGCCGGTCTTGATGTCGATGGCGACGACGCCTTCGATCCGGCCGTCCTCGACCAGCAGCCGGGTCACGTACCACTCGTCAAGTCTGGATATCTGTGGATATTTCAGGGTGGTCTGGAACAGGGTGTGCAGCAGGTGGAAGCCGGTCTTGTCGGCCGCGAACCAGGTGCGCAGCTGCCGCATGCCGCCGAACGGGCGGACCGCGACGCGCCCGTCCGGCTCGCGGCTCCACGGGCAGCCCCAGTGTTCGAGCTGGATGAGCTCGCGGGGCGCCTCGCGCACGAACATCTCCACGGCGTCCTGGTCGCACAGCCAGTCGCCGCCGGAGATGGTGTCGTAGGCGTGCTCGTCGAGGGTGTCGCCGACGCCGATGACCCCGGCCGCGCCGCCCTCGGCGGACACGGTGTGGCTGCGCATCGGATAGACCTTCGAAAGGACCGTGCATTCCAGGCCGGCCTCGGCGACAGCGATGGCGGCCCGTAATCCGGCCGCGCCGCCGCCGACGATCAGCACGTCGACGACGCGGCCGAGCGGATCGCCGGCCCCTCTAGCAACCATGGTCGGGACCCGGCTGGTCCTTCACCCGCTTCCCGTCGTGCCGTGTGACCGTCACGTGGATGCTGCCGTCGTGGTATTCGTGCCTGATCCGGCGGCACCCGCAGGAGAAGTAGTCATCCCTGATCAGAAGCCCGAAGTCGTCTTCGTCGACGAGGTGCTCACCACCTCCCGTCCGGCCGCACGGCGCGATCTGGTCGGTGAAGTTGGTCCGGGTTCCTGTCATCGCCCCTCCTTCGTGTGATCCACATCACAGGGCGTGCTTCCAGAAAATCATCAGAACGCGCGGTGAACAACACCGCGGCGGCCCTCCGATCAGGAGGACCGCCGCAGGGGGAAATTTCCCTCTATTGAGTAATCAGGGGAGTCGCGGCAGACCGACCTGGTCGGACTCCTCCGTCCCGGCCGGATCATCCAGCGTCACGACCAGCCAGCCGTTCACGGGGGTGGCCGCCAGGGCCGCCCGGTCCGCGGTCAGCGTCAGGTCGCCGCTCGCGCCCGGGTTCAGGGCGAGCGTGACGCCGGTCGAGACCGGCGGGTGGAAGGCGTCGAAAGCGGCCGACCCGGTCTCGTCGGTGAGACCGACCGGGTAGCGGCTGGCCGAGGCCGCCGAGTAGGTGAACTTCGAGTTGGCCGCGGTCAGCCCGATCTCCGAGGCGAGCGCCGGCAGGAGCATCGTGCCGCCGTTGTCGGGCGCGGTGGCCACCCACGCGTCGACCAGGTTGCCGGCCGCGTCGTAGATGACGCTGGCGAAGCGGCCGTCGTCGTCGCCCGTCAGGACGGAGCCGAGGTCCTGGCCGTCCACGAAGTAGTCGGCCTTGCCGTCTCCGCTGACGTCGAGCGCGATCTCGTACTGGTTGGACGAGGGCGCCGAGAACCGGCCGGCCACGTTGATCGCGAAGATCACCGACCGGTCGTCCGGGCCCGCGCCGAGCACGTCGCCGGGCAGGATCTGCACGCCCGCGGACACGATGTCCGCCGACCCCTCCTGCCCGGGAGTGTCACGCGCGTCGGTCGGGCCGGCCGCGTACACGTCGGCCGTACCCGGGTGCACGCCGCTGTTGCGGACGCGGACGGTGGTCGTCAGCGTGCCGCCCGAGCTCCGGAACGGCGTCGCCCGCTGCGCCGTGACCCGCGACTGCGCGTCCGGGACCAGCAGGAAGCCGAGACGCAGCGGGAACGCGCCGGCGGCGCTGCCGCGCGGCGTGGCGGTGACCACGCCCTGGATCTCGGTGAGCGCGCCGAAGACCGAGTTCTCGGCGGCCGGCAGAGCGGCCAGGGCGGACGGGCTGAGCGTCAGCGTGGCCGCGGCCAGGCCGATCGACCCGGGCCCCACGGTGACCGTGCGCGGAAGCACGTGCACCGACGCGCCGCGGCCGTCGCCGGTGAACGCGGCGGCGAGGTCGTAGGTGACCGGCTTGGTGCCCTTGTTGGTCAGGGTGATGGCCTGAACCCCGACGTACGGGCCGAACTGGACGGGGCTGTACTTGAACGACAGGTTTCCGCCGTCGAAGGGCGCCGAGGCGAAGGCGGTGGCCCCGACCGCGGCGCGCGCGTTGACCACGCCGGATCCCGCGACGACCGGCGAGTAGCCGCCCATCCGGGACGCGTCCGCGGTGCTGACGATGGCCGCCTTGATCTGGCTGGGACGCCAGGTCGGGTGGGCCTGCTTGATCAGGGTGGCGACGCCGGCGGTCATGGGCGAGGCCATCGAGGTGCCGGAGATCGTCGCCGGGCCGGTGCCGGTGCCGACGCCCGCGGAGATCACCGCGACGCCGGGCGCGGACACGTCCGGCTTGAACGCGCTGTCGATGACGCGCGGTCCGGCCGAGGTGAACGACGCCGACTGGCCGTAGCCGGGGTTGGGGATGTCCTGCGCGGCGATGGCGGCGCTCTTGCCGTCGAAGCCCGTCACGGTGGGCGCGTCGGTGGACGAGACGCCGAGGAACGGGATCGTGACGTTGTACGGCTCGCCGGTGTCGGGGTTGGAGGTGATCGGGCCCTCCTGCGGCGGCAGCCCCGGCGCGTTGTTGATCATGAGGGCGGCCGCGGCCCCCGCCTGCTGCGCGAAGATCGCGCGGGCCACGCGGGCGCACGTGCCGCGCAGCGAGACGACGAGCTTGCCGGTCACGCCGCCGGGATAGCGGGCATATTCGGCCGGGTCGCAGCCGAGCGAGACGGGCCCGTCCGGATAGCTGACCCGAAGCACCGCGACCTGGAGCGGGCCCGAGGGCAGCGGGGCGAGGTTGGCGTCGATGGCGGTGACAGAGGTGCCGTCGACCGTGACCCTCGCGCCGGGGAAGCCGGCGGCCGAGGCGTCGATGGCGGCGACCGCGATGGCGGAGTTGGCCGCCGACGGCCCGCCCGTCATGTAGGCGTTCTGGCCGGAGTTGCCGGAGGAGGCGACGAGGGTGATCCCGGCGCGGGTCAGGGTCTGGGCCGCCTGCGCCAGCGGCTCGTCGGGACGGCCGAACGGCGACCCGAGCGACATGTTGACGACATTGGCGCCGTCCTTGGCCGCCTGGTCCATCGCGGCGAGGATGACGTCGTCGTTGGCCGAGCCCTCGCAGCCGAACACGCGGTAGGCCATGAGGGTGGCCTCGGGCGCGACGCCCGGCGCGACCTTGAAGCCCTTGCTGTAGGTGTTGGCGTCGTACGGCCCGGCGTAGGTCTTGCCGTCGGAGGTGACGCCGGCGCCCGCCGCGGTCCCGGCCACATGGGAGCCGTGGCCGTTGCAGTCGAGCGGGTCGGGGTCGGGCTTCGGGGTGCTGTTGGCGGGGTCGTCGGCGTTGTAGTCGTCGCCGACGAAGTCCTGACCGGCGACCACCTTCTTGGTGGGGAAGGTGCCCGGCTCGATGATCGTGCCGTTGTTGCCGGAGAAGTCGGCGGGGTTGCCCGAGCCGCCGAAGTCGGCGTGGGTGTAGTCGATGCCGGTGTCGATCACGGCGACCTTGACGCCCTTGCCGGTCTTGCCGAGGTCCTGCCAGACCTTGTTGGCGCCGATGTAGGCGCCGCCCGCGGCGTTGTCGCGGGTGTAGCGCCGGACCGGGAAGACCCCGGTGACGCCGCTGGAGGCGGCCAGCGTGGACAGCCGGCCGAGGGGGACGGTGGCGGCGACGCCGTTGAAGGTGTCGGTGTAGTGGGCTCCGATGCGGCCGCTCAGCCGGGTGATGGCCTGTTCGACACCCTTCTGGCGGTCACGCAGGGTCTGCCGGCCCGCGTTCTTGTCGAACGACTTGCCCGCGTCCTCCGCGTCGGCCGCGGCCTCGGCCACGGGCGTGCCCTCGACCTGGACAAGCACCTTCACTGATTGATCGCGCTGGAGCGCGAGCGGCTTGGCCTTGGCGTAGTTGTAGACGCCGGTGAGATGCTGGAATCGGGTCACCGGGTCTGCTTGGGCCGGAACCACGGGGGCGCTGAGACCGGTTAAGGCGAGCGCTACGACGACTGTGAGGGACAGTCTCTTTCTCACTGGTTACCTCTCCCATAAGCGAGAAACTCACCAGTCACCGTCAACTATCGCAACACACGAATTAAAGTCGTTCGTGTAACAAATTAGGATCATAGGTGTGAATGAACTGAAATATGCCCTTCCGGAGGGACGTGTCCTGACTGATCCGGATGTGACCGCTTCGTACGGGCGGGACCGGACGTTCCTGGAGCCCGGAAAGGCACGCGCGGTCGTGCTGGCCCAGTCGCGCGACGACGTCGTGGCCACGCTCCGCTGGGCGAGCGAGCATCAGGTGCCGGTCGTGCCGCGTGGCGCGGGCACGGGGCTCGCCGGCGGCTCGACCGCCGTCGACGGCTGCGTCATCCTCTCCCTGCACCGCATGACGGCCATCCGGGAGCTGTCTGCGGGCGACGAGATCGCCGTCGTCGAGCCCGGTGTGATCACCGCCGACCTCGACAGGGCGGCACGGGAGCATGGGCTGATGTACGCGCCCGACCCGTCCTCGTACGAGATCTCGACGATCGGCGGGAACCTGGCGACCAACGCGGGCGGGCTGCGCTGCGTCAAATACGGGGTGACCCGCGACTCGGCGCTCGGCCTGGAGGTGGTGCTGGCCGACGGCCGGATCCTCAACACCGGACGGCGCACTGTCAAGGGCGTCACCGGCTACGACCTGACCAGCCTTTTCGTCGGATCCGAAGGCACGCTCGGGGTGATCACCCTGGCCACCGTACGGCTGCGCCGCGCGCCGGCGCCGCCCGCGACCGTGGCCGCCGAGTTCACCTCGGCCGTCGACGCCGCCTCGGCGGTCAGCGCGATCATCGCGGCCGGATGCCAGCCCTCGCTCCTGGAACTCATAGACCACGCCACGCTGCGGGCCATCGACGACTGGAAGAACATCGGCCTTGAGCCGGGCACCCGGGCCATGCTGATCGCCCAATCCGAAGACGGCGCCGAGCAGCGGATGGCCGGGCTCTGCGAGGAGAACGGCGCGTCGAACGTGGCCGTCGAGGAGGACGGCTCGGAGCTCGTGGGCCTGCGGCGGCTGGCCTACCCGGCCAAGGAGCGGCTCGGCCAGTGCCTGGTCGAGGACGTCTGCGTGCCGCGTACGGCCCTGCCCGAGATGATCGCGCGGATCGAGGCCGCGGCGGCCGCGCACGACGTGCTGATCTGCACGGTCGCGCACGCGGGCGACGGCAATCTGCATCCCGTCTTCGTGTTCGAGCGCGGCCTGCCCGAGCCGCCGCCGAATGTGTGGGCCGCGGCCGACGAGGTCTTCCGCGCGGCGCTCGACCTCGGCGGCACCCTGACCGGGGAGCACGGCGTCGGCCTGCTGAAACGCCGGTGGCTGGCGCTGGAGTGCGGTCCGGTGGTGACCGAGATCCACCATGGGATCAAACAGCTCTTCGATCCCCAGAACATTCTCAACCCGGGCAAAGCCATTTAGATCACTGGTAGCGTTCTGCCTCACGTGAGTCATGAGCCGACGGGGCGTGAGGGGTCGAGGTGACGGGGTCTGAGCCGGCCGGGTCAGGGACCGCGCTGACGTCGCGCGATCCGTCGCGGCTCGGGCCGTACGAGCTCATCGAGCGGCTCGGCGAAGGCGGACAGGGCACGGTCTTCCGCGGCCGCGGCGCCGCGGGCGAGGATGTCGCCGTCAAGCTGCTGCACGCCCGGCTGACCGGCGACCCCGAGGCGCGCGAGCGCTTCCTGCGCGAGGTCGCGCTGGCCCAGCGGGTGGCCCGATTCTGCACGGCGCCCGTCCTCAGCGCCGACCTGGCCGGCAACCAGCCGTACATCGTGAGCGAATACGTGCCGGGGCCGTCGCTGCGCCAGCTGGTCGAACGCGAGGGGCCGCGCCGCGGCGCCGCGCTCGACCGCATCGCGATCGCCACCGCGACCGCGCTCGCCGCCATCCACCGCGCCGGGATCACCCACCGCGACTTCAAACCGGCGAACGTGCTGATGGGCCCCGAGGGCCCGGTAGTGATCGACTTCGGGGTGGCGCGGGCGCTGGACTCCCCGCAGTCGACGATCACCGGCGCCACGATGGGCACGCCGTCCTACCTCGCCCCCGAGTTGCTGTCGGGCGGCCAGGCGACCAGCGCGGCCGACGTGTTCGCCTGGGGCGTCACGATGACGTTCGCGGCCTCGGGACGCCCCGCGTTCGGCGCGGACTCGATCCCGACCGTGATGAACCGCATCCTCAACGCCGAGCCCGACCTCGGCCCGCTCGCTCCCCCGCTCCGCGAGCTGGTCGCCGACTGCCTGATCAAGGACCCGTCCCTGCGGCCCACGGCCGAGGATCTGGTGGCCCACCTCACCGGCCAGCCCACCTATCCGGTACGCCGCCTGGGGCCGTCCGCGACCGGATCCATGCGGATCACCGGCACGGGCCTCGCCGCGGCGTCCGGCAGAGGCGGGGACGGCAAGGGCGGAGACGGGCCGACGCGCACCGGCCGCCGTAAGCGCGGGCCGCTGATCGCCGCCGCGGCCGCGGTGCTCGCGCTCGTCGGCGGCGCGACGGCCGCGATCATCTCGTTCCCGTCCGGCGGCGACGCGCGCGGAACCCAGGCCGCGTCCCTTCCGGCGGCCCAGCGCCCCTCCGCACCGCCCTCCTCGGGCCCCGCGCTCTCCCCATCGCGTACGCCCAAGGTCGCGCGCAGCCCGAAGCCGACGCCGCCCAGGACGGTCCGCACCACGGCCAAGCCCGCCGTTGTGGTGACCGCCAAGCCGACCCAGAAGGCGAGCGTCAAGCCCTCGCCCAGCGCCTCGCCCAAGCCGTCGCCCAGCCCGAGCCCCACGCCCACCCCGAACCCCTACACGCCGGCGAGCGTGTGCGGGGCGAACTTCAAGATCGTCGACTCGCACGCCTGGGGTGACGGTGCGGCCACCACCTACCTGATGCGCAACGCCGCCGGCAAGAAGTGCGTCGTCACCCTCGGCCGCTACGTCAAGAGCGCCGAGATGGGCGCCGTGCTCCGGGTGAAGGGCGCGGCGACCGGCCGCGACTTCGGCACGACGACCTACTACGCCGGGCCCATCCGCCTGGCCGCCGCCGGCAAGTGCGTGATCTGGGGCGGCGGCTACGCCGGAGCCTCCTGGACCAGCGCCTGGTCGCACTGCGGCTGACCCGCCCGCTAGAACGCCGGCCTGCTGCCGCGCGAGCGGCCGGGTCGCGGATCGCTACGATGTTGACGTGAGCGTCAAGTCGGAGCCTCCGACGACCGGGCGGGGCAGGCGGACCAGGGCCGCGCTGATCCAGGCCGGGCGCGAGGCGTTCGAGGAGCAGGGGTTCGAGGCGGTCCGCATCGACGACGTGTGCGCCCGCGCCAGGGTCTCGCACGGCACCTTCTACACCTACTTCGACTCCAAGGAGCGCCTGTTCCGCGAGGTGGCGGCCGCGGTCGTCGGCGAGATGTTCGCGGCGAGCGTGGTCGGCGACGCCGCGCCCGGCGATCCGCGGGCCAGGATCGCCGAGGCCAACCGGCGCTATCTGCGCGCCTGGGCGGCCAACGCGCGGCTGGTCCGGATGGTGGAGCACGCGGCCCTGTCCAACGACGCGTTCCGCGAGCTGCTGCTCGAGCTCCGCGAGGTGTTCGTGCGGCGCGGCGCGGAGGGCCTGCGGCGGCTGCAGGAGCAGGGCCTGGCCGACCCCGGGCTCGATCCGCGGCTGACCGCGGTCATGCTCGGCGGGATGGTCGAGCACTTCGCGCACGTCTGGCTCGACCTCGGCGAGCACACCGACGAGACGATCGCCGTCGACCTGCTGACGACGCTCTGGGCGCGGGCCATAGGATTGACACCAGCGTCAACCGGCGAGGTGAGCGGATGATCCTCAAGAGCGGCCTCGACCCGGCGGCCGACGACTATCGGGCGCGCCGTGAGGCCATGCTCGCCAAGCTGGCCGAGCTCGACGCCGAGCAGGCCAAGGCGGTCGCCGGTGGCGGCGAGAAGTATGTCGAACGGCACCGCAAGCGCGGCAAGCTGCTGGCCCGGGAGCGGATCGAGCTGCTGATCGACCCCGACTCCCCCTTCCTCGAGCTGTCGCCGCTGGCCGCCTGGGGCTCTGACTTCCCGGTGGGCGCCAGCGTGGTGACGGGGATCGGCGTGATCGAGGGCGTCGAGTGCGTGATCTCGGCCAGCGACCCCACGGTCCGGGGCGGCGCGTCCAACCCGTGGACGTTGCGTAAATCGCTGCGGGCGTCCGACATCGCGTACGAAAACCGGCTGCCCCTGGTCAACCTCGTCGAGTCGGGCGGCGCGGATCTGCCGACGCAGAAGGAGATCTTCATCCCCGGCGGCCGGATATTTCGGGATCTGACCCGATTGAGTGCGGCCGGGATTCCCACGGTGGCGCTGGTCTTCGGCAACTCGACCGCCGGCGGCGCGTATGTGCCCGGGTTGAGCGACCACGTCGTGATGGTCCGCGACCGGGCCAAGGTGTTCCTCGGCGGGCCGCCGCTGGTCAAGATGGCCACCGGCGAGGAGTCCGACGACGAGTCGCTGGGCGGGGCCGAGATGCACGCCCGCACGTCGGGCCTCGCCGACTATCTGGCCGCCGACGAGCGCGACGCGCTGCGGATCGGCCGCCGGATCGTCCGCAGGCTCAACTGGGTCAAACGGGGCCGCCCGCCAGGGCCGGTCGAACCGCCGAAACACTCCGAAGAAGAGCTGCTCGGCATCGTCCCGGAAGATCTGCGCATCCCGTTCGACCCGCGTGAGGTGATCGCGCGGATCGTCGACGGCTCCGGTTTCGACGAGTTCAAGCCCCTCTACGGCCCGAGCCTGGTCACCGGCTGGGCCACGCTGCACGGCCATCCGATCGGGATCCTCGCCAACGCCCGGGGCGTGCTGTTCAGCCAGGAGTCGCACAAGGCGGCCCAGTTCATCCAGCTCGCCGATCAGACCAGGACGCCGCTGATCTTCCTGCAGAACACCACCGGCTACATGGTCGGCAAGGACTACGAGCAGGCTGGGATCATCAAGCACGGGGCCATGATGATCAACGCGGTGTCGAACTCCACGGTCCCGCATCTCACGGTCGTCCTCGGCGCCTCCTATGGCGCCGGCAACTACGGCATGTGCGGCCGCGCCTACGACCCCCGGTTCCTGTTCGCCTGGCCCAGCGCCAAGTCGGCCGTGATGGGCCCGGCGCAGCTGGCCGGGGTCCTGTCGATCGTCGGACGGGCGGCGGCCGAGGCGCGTGGCCAGACCTACGACGAAGAGGGCGACGCGGCCATGCGCCAAATGGTGGAGGCCCAGATCGAGGCCGAGTCGCTGCCGTTCTTCCTGTCCGGCAGACTGTACGACGACGGGGTGATCGACCCGCGCGACACCCGCACCGTCCTCGGGATCTGCCTGTCGGCCATCGCGAGCGCGCCCCTCCCCGAGCCCGCCGGATACGGGGTGTTCCGACCGTGATCACCAGACTGCTGGTCGCCAACCGGGGCGAGATCGCCCGCCGGGTGTTCCGCACGTGCCGCGACCTCGGCATCGAGACGGTCGCCGTGTTCACCGACGCCGACGCGGACGCGCCACACGTGGCCGAGGCCGATCACGCCGTACGGCTCGGCCCGCCGCGGGCCTATCTGGACGCCGCCACGGTCGTGGCCGCGGCCGTCGCGGCCGGGGCTGACGCCGTCCACCCGGGCTACGGGTTCCTGTCGGAGAACGCGGCCTTCGCGACGGCCGTCCTGGACGCCGGGCTGATCTGGGTGGGGCCGCCGCCGGCCGCCATCGAGGCGATGGGGTCGAAGATCCAGGCCAAGGCCCTGATGGCCGAGGCGGGCGTGCCCGTGCTGCCCGACGTCGCGCCGGACGCGCCGGACGTCCCGCTGCCGCTGCTGGTCAAGGCGTCGGCCGGAGGCGGCGGGCGCGGCATGCGGATCGTGCGCTCCCTCGACGAGCTGCCGCAGGCGCTGGAGCAGGCCGAGCGGGAGGCCGCCGCGGCCTTCGCCGACGGCACGGTGTTCGTGGAGCCGCTGCTGGAAGGCGCGCGCCACATCGAGGTGCAGATCCTCGCCGACGCGCACGGCACGGTCTGGGCGCTCGGCGAGCGCGAGTGCTCCATCCAGCGCCGCCACCAGAAGGTGATCGAGGAGGCGCCCTCGCCGGCCGTCTCCCCCGCGCTCCGCGCCCGCCTCTGCGAGGCGGCCACGGCCGCCGCCCGCGCCATCGGCTACGTGGGAGCGGGCACGGTCGAGTTCCTCGTCAAAGAGGAGACGGTCGCCTTCCTGGAGATGAACACGCGGCTGCAGGTCGAGCACCCGGTCACCGAATACGTCTACGGCCTCGACCTGGTGGCCGCGCAGCTGCGGATCGCCGAGGGCACCCCGCTCGGCGCGCTGCCGCCGAGCCCGGTCGGCCACGCCATCGAGGTCCGGCTGTACGCCGAGGATCCCGGCAACGAGTGGCGTCCCCAGACCGGCACACTGCGCGCCTTCGACATCCCCGGAGTGGAGGCCGAGTTCGCGCCACGCGGCCGGCTCCGCCTCGACGCCGGCGTGCGCGCCGGGTCCGTCGTCGGCGCCCACTACGACCCGATGCTCGCCAAGCTCATCGCGTACGGCTCGAATCGGCAGGAGGCGACGCGGCGGCTGGCCGCCGCGCTCGCCGGGGCCCGGATCCACGGCCTGGTGACCAACCGCGACCTGCTGGTCAACGTGCTGCGGTCGGATGCGTTCCAGGCGGGCGAGACCGACACCGGGTTCCTCGACCGGCATCCGTCCGCCGAGCCGCTCGCCGACGCGGCCGCCGTACGGCTGTCGGCGCTCGCCGCCGCGCTCGCCGGAGCCGCGGCCAACCGGGCGGCCGCGAAGGTCCTCGGGAGCCTGCCGAGCGGCTGGCGCAACGTCGTGTCCCAGCCGCAGCAGGTGGCGTATGAGGAGGCCACGGTCTCCTACCGCCTAACCAGGGACGGGTTGATCACGGACGACGACGTGACGCTCGTGTCGGCCGAGCCCGGCCGGGTCGTGCTGGAGCTGGATCTTGACGGCATCCGGCGCGCGTTCGCGGTGGCCGCCTATCCGGACGCCGTCCATGTCGACTCGATTCTCGGCCCGGTGCGGCTGACCCCCGTCGAGCGGCTGCCCGAGCCGGTCGAGCAGGTGGCGCCGGGATCGTTGCCGGCGCCCATGCCGGGTACGGTCCTGCGTGTCGAGGTGAAACCGGGCGACGAGGTGGCCGCCGGCCAGCCGGTGATCACTCTGGAGGCCATGAAAATGGAACACCAGATCGTCTCTCCGGCGGCGGGCGTCGTGGCCACGCTCAACGCCTCCCCCGGCCTCCAGGTCGAGGCGGGGGCGATCCTGGCAGTGATCGAGGAACTCAGCGCGGAGGAGCAGGCATGACGGTCGTGCATCGGGAGGACGACCGCGGGGTCGCGACCCTCACCCTCGACTCGCCCCGCAACCGCAACGCGCTCTCGCGCGACCTGGTCGGCGAGCTCACCGCCCACGTCGAGGCCGTGGCCGCCGACCCCGACACCAGGGCGGTGCTGCTGACCCACACGGGCGGCGTGTTCTGCTCGGGCGCCGATCTCGGCGAGGCCGTGGGCGAGGGCATGGCGGGCGGCAGCCGCCGGATGATCGACCTGTTCACGCTCCTGGTCGAGCTGCCCAAACCGGTCGTGTGCCGGGTCGCGGGCAAGGTTCGCGCGGGCGGTCTCGGCCTGCTCGGGGCCTGCGACGTGGTGCTGGCGAGCGCGGCGGGCGACTACGCGTTCACCGAGGCCCGGCTGGGGCTGGCGCCCGCGATGATCTCGCTGACGCTGCTGCCGCGGCTGGACGCGCGGGCCGCCGGGCGCTACTTCCTCACCGGCGAGACCTTCACCGCCGCCGAGGCCGAGCGGATCGGGCTGCTCACGCGTGCCGTGCCGGCCGACGCCCTCGACGCGGCCGTGGCCGAGGTGCTCGACGCGCTCAGACTGGCCTCCCCGCAAGGGCTGGCCGAGTCGAAGCTGCTCGTCACCGAGGCCGTACGGCATCTGCTCGCCGAGCACGGCGAGCAGATGGCGGCCCGCTCGGCGCGCCTCTTCTCATCGGACGAGGCCAAGGAGGGCATGAGCGCCTTCCTCCAACGCCGCCCCCCATCCTGGGCGTCGGAGACTTCGGGGACCTCGGGGACGTCGGGGACGTCGGACGCTTCCGGGACGTCTGGCGCTTCCGGAGCTTCTGGGACGCCGTGATGTTGCGGATCGCCAACTGCAGCGGCTTCTACGGCGACCGGCTCTCGGCGGCGCGCGAAATGGTCGAGGGCGGCCCCATCGACGTGCTCACCGGCGACTGGCTGGCCGAGCTGACCATGCTCATCCTGGCCCGGGGCAAGACCCGCTACGCCCGGACGTTCCTGACCCAGATGGAGCAGGTCCTCGGCACCTGCCTCGACCGCGGCATCAAGGTCGTGTCCAACGCGGGCGGTCTCGACCCGGCCGCCTGCGCCGAGGCCGTACACGACCTGGCGCTTCAGCTGGGCCTGTCGATCTCGGTGGGCGCGGCCGTCGACCCGATCGAAGGCCGGGGGCGGCTGGCCCGCCGTACGGTCCGGGTCGCCCATGTGACCGGCGACGACCTGATGGGGCGCCTCCCCGGCGAGCTGGTCAACATGGACACGGGCGAGACGCTGGACGCGCCCCCGCTGACCGCCAACGCCTATCTCGGCGGGCGGCCCATCGCGGCCGCCCTGAGCGCGGGCGCCGACGTTGTGGTCACCGGGCGCTGCACCGACGCGGCGCTGGTCACCGGCCCCGGCATCTGGCGCCACGGGTGGGGCCCCGGCGACCTCGACGCGCTCGCCGGGTCTGTCGTGACCGGGCATGTGATCGAGTGCGGCTGCCAGGCCACCGGCGGCAACTACGCGTTCTTCGAGGAGGTCCCCGATCTCGCGCGGTGCGGCTTCCCCATCGCCGAGCTGCACGCCGACGGCTCCAGCGTCATCACCAAGCATCCGGGCACGGGCGGCCTGGTCAGCGTGGGCACGGTCACGGCCCAGCTGCTGTACGAGATCGGCACGCCCCGCTATCTCGGCCCCGACGTGACGGCCCGCTTCGACACCGTCACGCTGACCCAGGAGGGGCCCGACCGGGTTCGGATCTCCGGAGTGCGCGGCGAGCCGCCACCCGACACGCTCAAGGTCGCGGTCAACTGCTTCGGCGGGTTCCGCAACACGATGACGCTCGTGCTCACCGGGCTCGACATTCCCGCCAAGGCCCGGGCCGCGGAGGAGGCGATCTGGTCCCGGGTGCCGAAGGACGCCTTCGACCAGGTGCACGTCGAATCGACCCCGCTGGACGGCGACACGGCACTCCTGCGGATCACCGTCTTCGACGCCGACCAGAAAACCGCCGGCCGCCGCTTCTCCTCAGCCGTCGTCGAAACGGGCCTGGCCAGCTACCCCGGCTTCTACGGCCTCACCCCGCCCGGCGACGCCTCCCCCTACGGCATCTACTGGCCCGTCCTGGTCCCCGCCAACGCAGTAGAACCAGTAATAACCCTCGACGGCCGCCCCATCCCCCTCCCCCCCGCCCCCACCACACCCGCCGGCGCCGCGGCCCCGCCCACCGCCACCACGCACGGCACCACGCCCACCGGCACCGCGGCCCCCACCACCACGCCGCCCGCGCGGCCGTATGGCGAGACGGCGGAGGCGCGCTTGGGCGCGATCGTCGGGGCGCGGTCGGGGGACAAAGGGGGCAACGCCAACCTCGGAGTGTGGCCACGCGACCCGGAGGCGTACCCGTGGCTGGCCGACCATCTGACGGCCGAGCGGATCCACGAGCTGCTGCCCGAGACGCGCGGGCTGCGGGTGGAGCGGTTCGAGCTGCCCAACCTCGCGGCGCTCAACTTCGTGATCCACGGGCTGCTCGGCCGCGGCGTGGCGGCGAGCCCGCTGCTCGACGCCCAGGCCAAGGCGCTCGGCGAGCGATTGCGCGCCGCAGTGACGTCCATTCCTGTCGAACTCCTGCCCGACACTCCCCGATATTTCGCGAAATAGCTCCACAAAGGTGGGTTTGAGGCCTACAATTGCGCGCAATTGCCCAACGATTGGGGTACTCCTATGCGCCTGACGTTTCTCGGATCCACGTCCGAGGCGGGGGCCTGCCCTTCCCTGTACGCCACTGATCGCGGCACGATCGTGGTCCAAGGCCTTGAGCTGGTCGATCTCGAAGCCCGATCCGATTTGCGGCACGTGCTCGACGGCGAAACCGCGGTCGAGGTGCCGAGAGAGCTCCTGGCCGAAATCGCGCGCGCGGTTCTCGGCTGATCGTCCCGATCGTGCCTGATCGTTAGGGAGTTCCCTATGGCCCGTCAGTGACCTTGGGTCTACCTTGGAGCGCACTACGGCCGGAGGTATGTAGTGAGCTCGTTCCAGCAGGCAAGAATCGACCTCGGGGTTCAATTGCGCCAACTCCGCGAGGCCGCTCGCCTGTCGGGGAAGGAGCTCGCCGAGCGACTGGGATGGCAGCCCTCCAAGGTGTCGCGGATCGAGAACGCCCGGCAGACCGCGACCGAGGACGACGTCGTGGTGTGGGGCCAGGCCGTCCGCGCCGAGGCCGCGGTCGTCGACGGGCTGATTCAGCAGGCCATGGGACTCCTGGAGCGGCACGACTCCTGGCGGCAGCGGCACAAGAGCGGCCTCGCCGCGCTGCAGGAGGACATCCGCGACGTCGAGGCGCGGACGCGGCTGTTCCGCGCCTTCGAGCCGGGCGTTGTGATGGGCTTGCTGCAAACGGCCGAATATTCGCGGCACATTTTCGCGAAGGTTCGCCGTCTCTATGAGGCGACCGACGACGTCGACGCCGCCATCCGCGTCCGCATGCAGCGGCAGGAGGTCCTCTACGACCCGAGCCGCATGTTCCGCTTCGTGATGCCCGAGTCGGTGCTGTTCTACCGGCTCGCCCCGGTCGACGTGATGCGCGGCCAGCTCGACCGGTTGCTCGCGGTCACGACGTTGCCGAACGTGGAGTTCGGCGTCATCCCCTTCCACGCCCCGCTGCCCTCGGTTTTCCTCAACGGATTCTGGATCTACAACGAGGCCATGGTCGGCGTGGCGACAAAGACGAAGGACATCCTCCTGCGTGACCCCGAGGACGTGGGCTTTTACGCCCGCGCGTTCGAGGAACTGGCTGAAGTCGCGGTCTACCGAGAGGACGCGCGGTCCATCATTGTTCACGCGTTGGACGAGTACGCGAAACAATCGACGGATTAGCCACCGCAATTGCTTGCAGTTGCCTGGAACCTCGTGCAATCCTCAAGGCTTGGACGGGAGGTGACGGAGCATGGTCGACACGATGACCGGCATTGCGGAGTTCGCCGAGGCCGTCCGGGAGCACATCGACCTGGCCGTCAGGGTCCGGCCCGGCTCGCATCCGCGGGCCGAGGTGCGCAATCGGTTCAGCGAAAACCTGTGCGAGACCGTGACCTGTTCGGACGAGGGCGCTTTCGTAACGTCATGGGGCTATCGCCTCGGCACCGTCGACAACGTCGCCGACGCCGCCGCCCGCCTCGCCTACCTCCTCGCCGCCCTGTCGGCCTAACGCCCGACCACCCGGCCCCGCCGCTGACCAACTGCCTAGCGGCTGACCAACCGGCCCAGCGCCCGCCCAGCCCGGCGAGCCACGCCTCCCGCGCCCATCCCCCTTCACGCCGGCCACCGCGCCGTGCTCACTTCGTCGTCCGCGCAATCCATGTGTGGGAACCCGCCGGCCGGGGCGGGGCGGGGTCAGGATTCGCGGAGGTCTTGGGCCAGGCGTTCCAGGTTGCTGACGAAGGCGCGGGCGTCGTCTTCGGAGTGCTGGACGGAGATGGTCCATTGCTCGCACTTGCCCCACGGCGGCAGGAAGACCCCGCCGTTGTGCTGGTAGAGCCAGTGCGCGTGGCCCCACTGGTCGGGATAGGCCAGGAAGTCGCGGTAGTCGCGCAGCCGGTCGTGGAAGATGACGGCGCCCTTCGCGCCGAAGGCCTGGACGTAGCCCGGCAGCTCATAGCGCTTGAGGATCTCGGCGGCGCCCTCCGTCATGATGGCGCGCAGCCGGGCGAAGCGCCGGTAGGCGTCCGCGTCGAGCACCTCGAAGAGGGTGGCCCGGGCGGCGGCCATCGTCAGCGGGTTGCCGTTGAAGGTGCCCACCTGCTCGTACGCCCCTGAGGCGATCAGGCCCATGAGCTCGCGCGTGCCGCCGACGGCGCCGCAGGGGACACCGCCGCCGAGCGCCTTGGCCAGGCAGACCAGGTCGGGCGTGACATCCCACAGTTCCGTCGCGCCGCCGGGAGCGACCGCGAGGCCGGTCTTGACCTCGTCGAACGTCAGGTAGGCGCCGTGGAGGTGGAGCACCTGGCGCAGCCCGGCGAGGTAGCCGTCGGGCGGCGGGATGAGCCCGATGTTCATCATGACCGGCTCGAGGATCATGCCGGCGATCTCGCCGGGGTTCTCGGCCAGGACGCGCTCGACCGCGTCGAGGTCGCCGAAGGGCACCACGATCGTGAGGTCGGCGATCTGCGGGGGGACGGATTTGCTGTGCCGTACGGAGTTGGGGCGGGTGGGGGGACCTGCCTGTTCGGCGGGGGGATAGACGGACACCTGCACCGAATCATGGTGGCCGTGATACGTGCCCTCAACTTTGATGATCTTCATCCGGCCGGTGGCGACCCGCATGAGGTGGACGGCGTCCATGGTGGCTTCCGTACCGGAGTTGCCGAACCGCCACATGGGCAGCCCGAACCGGCGGGCCAGCTCGCGGGCGACGATGATGGCGTCCTCGGTGGGCTGGGCGAAGTGCGTGCCCTTACGGACTCGGTCGGACACGGCGGCCACGATCGCCGGGTGCGCGTGGCCGACCAGGCCGACGCCGAACCCGCCGTGCAGGTCGACGTATGACGTGCCGTCCACGTCGATCACCCGGGAACCTGCGCCGTGCGAGATCCACACCGCCCCCGGAGGCGCGTCCTGCCAGTTGGAGGCCACCCCGCCGGGCAGCACGTCCGCGCACTCGTTCCTGATCTCCTGTGATTTCCCGGTCCGGCGCAGGAACAGCTTCTCCTGCTCCGCGATCATCGCGTCCAGCCGCGCAAGCTCGCTCATGAGCCTACGTTAACTGAACGACCAGTCAGTGGCGCAACTCCTTTCGTGCTCAAATCGCACCTTTTGTCGTGGATATCTGTGTCACTGACTCCAGATCTGGAGCTCGGAGACCTGTCCGGCGGGCCAGCCGGTGTTGCTGGTGATGGTGATACGCCAGTAGCGCTGGCTGGTCGCGGGGAACGTGAGCGTCACGGTGTTGTTCGACGACGGCGAGAAGGTGTACGTCGCCGAAGGCTTGAGCGTCGTGAACGTGCTTCCGTCGGCGGAAGCGAGCAGCGTCAGCGTCTGGTCGCGGGCGCCCCACGACGAGGGCAGCTGCAGAACGACACGGCCGGCGGATCGGGCCGAGCCGAGGTCGACCTGGACCCACTGCGGGAACGCGTTGTTGGCGCTCTCCCAGTACGTCGACTGGTTGCCGTCGGTCACGTTGCCGGCGGCGTAGACCTGGGTGTGCGACGACTCGGTGGCGGGCCTGCCCGCGGCCAGGTTCGTGTTGGTCGTCGCGCTGGTGAACTGCAAGCTGTTCAGGTTCCAGCCCCCGTTGTCCTGGAAGATCGTCAGGACCTGCTGCCCGGCCGGGAGCGTCACCTGCGCGGTCGCAGTGGTCCAGTTCTGCCAGCCGCCGGTCGCCGGGATGGCGACGGCGCCGCTCAGGTTGGCGCCGGAGGCATTGGCGAGGTGGAAAGCGCTGGTCACGGCGCTGGGCGCGGCGACGCGCACGGCCACGGTGTACGTCCCGGCGGTGGCGACGTTCACGGTGTGGCGGAACCACTGGCCGGTGCTGGTCCAGCCGACGTTGTAGCCGCCGCCGGTGTCCGAGGTGGTCTCCAGGTCGACGCCGTCGGCGCGATAGCCGTTCGCCGTGCCGTTGACGGAGTTGACGTTGTAGGCGACGCCCTGCCCGCCGGTGTCGTAGTTCTCCGCTTGAACGGTGCCGGGAATCGCCGCGGGCGTGCCGCCGTACGGCCCTCCGGGAGTGCCGCTCTGCCAGCTGTTGCCGCTGACCGAGGCGGAGAATCCGCCGCTGTTGTTGATGTACGGGGAACCGCCGCCGGTCACGGTGTTGCCCGTGATGGTCGCGGATCCGGAGGGAGCGGGGTAGAAGGGCGGCGCGATGACGATGCCGTTGCGCCAGGGCGAGGTGACGGTGTTGTTCAGCAGTTGCGTGTTGGTGGACGTGGAGAAGCCGATCCCGTCGTAGAGGGCGTTGGTGACGGTGTTGCCGGTGACGGTGACATGATCGACCACGCCGACGTTCTGGCCGTCGCCGCCGTTGCCGATGTGCATGGCGGGCTGGCCCTGGCTGTAGGCGTTGCCGCCGGAACGCACGACCACGTTGCCGCGAACGGTGGCCGACAGCAGGTCGTTGCCGTTGACGCCGAAGCGACCGGCGCCGAGGCCGATGTAGCGCGCCGTGTCGGAGATGTAGTTGTCCTCGACGTCGTGGCCGCTGCCGCCGTAGATGCCGATCCCCTTGCCGCCCCACGGGGCGATGATCGTGTTGCGGGTGAAGGTGATCGCCGACATCGGGGTGTAGTAGGTGCGGTTTCCGCTGCCGTCGGTGTTGTAGTTCACCGAGTTGATGGCCATGGCGTCGTCACCGGTTCCGCGTACGAAGTTGTTGGTGGCGGTCAGGTTGTCGCCGACGGACGCGCCCAGCGAGACGTTGTTGAGGTTGATGCCGTCGGCCCAGATCGTGGTGAGCCGGCTGTTGCGGACCGTGCCGCCGGTGCCGGAGGCCCAGAACCCGGACAGCGTGTGCTGGGTCCAGATCCCGTCGGCGACCCAGTTCGATCCCGTGGTGTCCATGGAGCCGCCGGCGCCGTCGACCGAAGCGCGGCTCGTCGCGTTGGAGTCCACGTGCAGGTTCTGTACGGTGCACGACGTCACGTTGAAAAGAGCCGGCAGCGGGGTGCCGTTCGGCAGCGGGACGTCCCGGTAGATCGTGCTGTGCCACATCCCCGCGCCGGCGATCGTGATCCCCTGCGCCTGCAGGCCTTGGGTGCCCTTGACGTAGAAGGTGCCGGCCGGGATCCACAGGATCTTGCCCTGCGACTGGGCCTGGTTGATGCAACTCTGGATGGCGGCCCGGCTGTCGACGGAGGCCCCGTCGGCGGCGCCGTTGGTCGGCGTGTTGTCCGCGACCGCGCCGCAGCTGGTGATGGAGATGGAGTTGGCCGGCTGGGCGAGCGCCGCCGGCGGGTTCTCGACGTCGACGACGTCGATGTCGTAGAACGTGGCCGTGTTGCTCGCGTCCTTCTTCAGCGCGAAGGTGCCACCGGCCGGGATCGGGGCGCCGGTGACGAAGGTGCGCGTCTCGTCGAAGAACACGCGCGGGTTGCCGTCGCCCGGATTCTGGCTGTTGCCGTTGTAGTTGTTGTTGCCCTCGTACAGCCAGGTCTGCTTGGAGTTGACGTTCAGCGCCTGGCGGAAGGCGTTGTCCACGTACAGGTCGAGGGTGGCGGTGATGCCGCCGCCGCTCGCCGAGTCGGGGATGCTCAGCCGGATCGTGATCGCGCTGATCGGGCCGCCGGTGGTGTTGGTCCACTGCACGCTCTGACCGGATCCGCCCAGATGGGCGTACGCGTGTCCGGACGCCTCCAGCGCCGCGCTCGAGTATTGGGTCGCCGGCGCGGAGGTCAGCGTGACGGACGTCGCTCCGCCGCCAAGGGTGCCGGATTCGGCCTCGTAGCTGGTGAACGCAAGGGCCGCACCGACGGCCGCGGCTGCGGCCGGGACGCTTGCCAGCGCGGGGCCGACGAGGACGGCCGCGGCGATGCCGGCGATCAGACGAGCGCGGGTCAGGTCCACTCGCATCCCAGCTCCTCATGTGAGAGCGCGTTTTACGCACGGCGGTACGGCACTTCGCGCATACGTGCCGAGAATTTGCCGACAGATGTCAAAAAATCACGAGCGTTTGTGAGATGGATGAAACGCCATCGTTACGACGCCGTCAAGGGTCACGCAGAAACCTGCCGCCTCACGAGGAGACGGCGCGAACGATCTGCCGGAGAGAACCCCTACTCGGGGAAGGCGTTGCGAGGCAGGGAGAGCTCGAACGCGGTGGCGGTGCGGGCGTGATCGAGCAACCGCTCCCGGGACATGCCGCCGGAGTGCAGGGTGTAGCGGACGACCAGGCCGTCGAGCATGCCGTCGAGCCGCTCGGCCGTCGCCTGCGGGTCGGCGCAGGAGAACTCGCCGGCGGCCACGCCCTCGTTGATCACCTCGGCGAGCGCGGCGAGCCAGCCGCCCTCCAGCTCCAGCAGGATCTCGCGGACCTGCGGCTCGCGGACGCCGACCGCCCAGGCGTCGATCCAGAGGATCCAGCTCTGGTCGGTGCGCGAGCTCGGAATGTAGTAGCGGAGGATCTGGTCAACCCGCCGGAGAGCGGTTCCAGGACCGTTGACGATCTCCCGGAGCCGGCGCACCTCGGCCTCCGTTGTCGCCCGCAACATGGCCGTGATCAGCTCGTTCTTCGTGGCGAAGTGGTAGTGGATCAGGCCGCCGCTGACGTTGGTGGCCCTGGCGATGTCGGCCACCCGGGTGCTCGCGAGACCGCGTTCTAGAACCACTTTCCGCGCCGCCTCCAGTAGCTCGGCCCGGCGTTGATCCGCCTGATCGGCCCGGCTCCCACGGGCTCCCCCACTGCGCACCGGCCTAGCGTACCCTCCCGGGAACGCGCTTTCCCTGGCCGGTGTAGACAGGTCATGCGGAGAAGAAGCTTCTTAACACTGTGCGTGGCGGGGGCGGTGGCGACCGCTTGTTCCGCTGAGACGGCGAGCCCTCTGAAGCCCGGTACGCCCGCCAAACGACTGCCCGGCGACCTGCTCTACGCCGACACGAGCAGCGGCATGAAGGTGGTCGACACCGCCACGGGCCGTACGCTCGGCCTGCCGGCCACCGCGACGCCCGACGCCATGTGGAACAACCTCTACGCCTACGACGGATCGGCGCTGCTCACGCTCGATGCGGCCACCGGACGGCGGGACCAGGAGGTGACGGCGCCCGGCGGTCAGGTGATCCGCGCCGTCTCCATCGCTGGGACGCGGGTGGCCCTCGGCGACCCCGCCCCCGCCAGCCCGTACGGCCCGGCCGCCGCCCGCGCCACGACCCGCCTGGTGATCGCCGACGCGACCGGCCGGCAGAAGACCGCGGCGATCACGCTGGACGGCAACTACGAGCCCGACGCGTTCTCCTCCCAGGGCAACGTGCTGTTCGTGCTGCAATACCTGCCGGCCGACGATCCGCAGGCCTATCGGGTGCGTGCGCTCGACCTCGCGACGGGCAAGGTCGGCCCGATCATGTCGCGGGACAAGGTGCCGGTCGCCGAGGAGGAGACCATGCGCGGGGAGGGCCGGGTGGCCGTGCTCGCCCCCGGAGGCGGCCGCCTCTACACGCTCTACACGCACCAGCCCAATCACCTGCACAGCCGGGATCTCGTAGCGGGCCGCAAGACCGGCGTGCACGCGTTCGTGCATGTTCTTGATCTGGAGCAGCAGTGGGCGTACTGCCTCGACCTTCCCGAGCCGTTCGGCCAAGGCCCGGCCGAGGGCCACACGCTGGCCACCGACGGCGCGCGCCTGTACGTCTTCGACGCCGGCAGCGGCCGCCTGGTCGTAGCCCACTCCGACACCCTGGAGATCGACCAGGTGGCGCAGCTGCCCCCCGCGCCCGGGCCCGCCCACGCCACGATCTCCCAGAGCGTTCCCTACCTGGCGTACGGATCCTCGCTGGTGGCCGTGGACCCATATTCGCTGGCCGTCACGAAGACCTGGCCGGCGTCCTCGCCGTCGCGCGGGCTGGTGCCCGGGCCTGGCATGACGAGCACCCTCTACCGGGGCGTCGACGGGGCGGCCGTGAAGGTGGACACCAAGACCGGGCGCGAGGTGGCCCGCGTCCCGATCCCGGGTCTCACCCTGCTCCGTCACGCCGCGCTCGCCCGCAGCTCGTAGAGCGTGGTGTTCTCGGTCGTCCCTCCGTACGCGGAGGCGTCGACAAGCGTCCCGTGCTCCTTCACCCAGTCGGAGATGTCCGAGTTGGACCGGCCTGGACCACGGTCGTCGCCGAGGATGACGTACTTCAGCCTGCCCTCGGCGACGTACCGCTCCAGCTTGGCGACCGTCATCGCGTTGTCGCTTCCGGTGAAGCCGCCCATGGCGATGACCGGCTTGCCGGTAGACAGGATCAGCCCGGCCGCGCTCTGCGCGCTGCTCACGGCGACCAGCCACGTCGCGCCGCCCATGTTCTTCTCCAGGTACGCCACCTCGGCATCGGACAACTGTCCGCCACCACCCAGCCCACCCTGCCCACCCGGCCCAACCCCGCCCTGCCCGGACCCGCCCTGACCGCCCTGCCCGACCCCACCCTGACCGAAGCCGCCAGGAGCCTCCCCTTCAGCGGACGGGGAGCCGCCAGACGGCCCCGTGCCCTGAAGGCCCGCCGCACCCCCACCCCCGCCAGCCCCGCTCCCAGTCCCATCGCCAGTGCCGAGCCCGCCACCTCCAAGCCCGTCACCTCCGATGCCGCCATCTCCGAACCCGCCGCCCCCAGGGCCGCCGCCTCCGAAGCGGCCACCCCCAGGCCCGCCGCCGAAACCGTTGCCGGTCGACGGTCCGGCCAGCGGATTGGATCCGTTGACCCGCGACCCTGCCGCGTCAACCGCGTAGGCAGCGGGACCGGCCAGCCCGGCCAGCAGGCTCGTCGCAAGGGCGACCGCGGCCAGGCGCCGCACGCCGTACGCGACCGCGACGACACCCACGAAGGCCACAACCGTCGCGGCGGCGACCGCCCACGGCAGCCACGGCACGAACCCCGCGTCGGCCGCGCTGCTCAACACCGCGAACGACCAGGCACCAGTCACCGCCACAGCGACGGCGAACACCCACGGCGCCCGCCGCCACATCAGCACGCCGCCGATCCCGGTCAGCGCCGCGATCGCCGGTGCCATCGCGGTCACGTAGTACGGGTGGAATCCGCCGCTGGAGAAGCTGAACACCACGTAGTGGACGAGCAGCCACCCGCCCCACAGCAACAGCGCCGCCCTAACCCCCGCCCGCCGACCTCCCGCGCCATCAGCCCCCGCCTCGATCTCCGGTCCGGCCTCGCCCGCTGCTACTTGCCCAGCCTCAGCTGCGGACACGCGTCCGACCCTACTCCCAGCGCCCTGTCCGGCCACTTGTCCAGCCTCGCTTGCGGACGCTTGTCCGGCCGCGCGGTCGATCCGTCTCCTTATCCCTGTCCCGGGGCCTTGTCGGGTGGCGCGGGCGGCCCCTCTCCTGGTGAGGATGAGTCCGGCGGCGAGGGCGATTGCGGCAAACGGCAGTAGCCAGGAGATCTGGCCGGCCATGATCTCGTTGAACAGCCGCCCCGGTCCGGACACGCCGCCGAAGTTGGCACCGCCTCCGAAGCCACCGGCGCTACCACCGAAGACGCGGCCTAGCCCGTTGTAGCCGATGACCAGGTCCCACACCGTGTTGTCGGTGCTCCCGCCGATGTACGGACGATCGTCCGCCGGCCACCGGTCCACGATCAGCATCCACCAGCCGCTCGACACGACCAGAGCCACCCCGGCGACGAGCAGGTTCCGGATCCTGCGGCCCACGCCGCCCGGAGCCGCATAGAGGTAGACCAGCGCGAACGCCGGCAGGACCAGATAGGCCTGCAACATCTTCGTGTTGAACGCGAACCCGACCAGGATCGCCGCGAACACCAGCGAGCGCAGCCGGCCCGTCCTGATCGCCTCCAGGCAGAACCATGCGGCCGCGACCAGCAGTAGCACGAGGAACGTGTCGGGGTTGTTGTCCCGGTTGATCGCCACGGTGATCGGCGTGAGCGTCATCACCAGGGCCGCGACCAGCGCCGGTGCGTACGATCCGAGACTTCGCCGTACGGCCGAGTAGACCAGGAAGACGGACGCGACGCCGGCGGCGGCTTGCGGCAGCAGCATGCTCCAGGTGTTGAAGCCGAAGATTCGGGCCGACAGGCTCATCACCCACAGGGCGACCGGCGGCTTGTCCACCGTGATGTACGACCCGGCGTCCAGCGCGCCGAAGAAGAACGCCTTCCAACTGTGCGCGCCCGAATAGACCGCGGCAGCGTAGTAGTCGTTGGCGTAGCCGTTCTGGCCGAGCGCCCAGGTGTAGAGGACCGCAGCGAGGACCAGGATTCCGGCCAGACTGGCCTTGACGGCCATGTTGGCCGCGCTGACCGTGGCGGCCGCGTTGACCGTGGCGGCCGCGTTGACCGCGTTGGCCGCGTTGGCCGTGGTGAGCGCGTTGGCCGCGTTGGCCGTGGTGAGCGCGTTGGCCGTGCTGGGCGCGTTGGCCGTGCTGGGCGCGTTGACCGTGGCGGGCGCGTTGGCGGCGGTGGCCATGGCAGTCGGCGTGCCGACGCCGCGCGCGACTCGGCCGGAGGCCTGCACCGGCCGAGTCACGTGCGCGGTCATCGGGTGCTCCGCTTCGGGCCGAAGCGCCGGTTCAGGTCGACCAGTCCGCTCGAGTCGACAGGTCCGTTCAGCTCAGAGTCCCCATTCAGGTCGACGCGATCGCTCGAGGCGACGTGTCCGCTCGGGGCGACACGTCCACTCGGGGCGACACGTCCACTCGGGGTGGGGCGCGGGATCGGGGCGGGGTGCTGGGGCGAGGTGGCGTGCTGGGTTGGGGCGGGGTGCTGGGTTGGGGCGGGGTGCGGGATCGGGGTGGGGCGCGGGATCGGGGTGGGGTGGCGGTTGGGGTTGAAGACCCACACTCGTAGGAGGAGGAAGCGGATCAGTGTGGCCAGTGCGTTGGCCAGGATGACGGCGGCGAGTTCAGCGGCGTGGGAGGCGGTGGGAGGCAGCAGCGCCAAGCCGGCCGTGGTCAGTCCTAGGCCGATGGCGAACGCGATCAGGCCTTCCAGGTGGTGTCGCGCGGCCCCGGCCCGGCCGCGTACGCCGAAGGTGAACCGGCGGTTGGCCGCGGTGTTCGCGACCGCCGTCACCAGCAGCGCGCCGAAGTTGGCCCCGACGGGCGGCAGTACGGTCCGCAGCAACGAGAACAGCGCCAGATAGGCGAGCGTGCTGAGCAGGCCGACGATCGCGAACCGGGGCAGCTGCCGCGACATCCCGGCAGGCAGTTCGGCCCGCTGGATCCGCGGCGGCACAGGTATGCGGGCCGCGCCCGACACGGTCTTGCGGGCCACTCGCCACATCCCCTTCAGGTCGTCGAGGGCGGTGCGCATGATGTCGACACGGCTGTCCGGGTCGTCCACCCAGTCCACGGGCACCTCGTGGATGCGCAGGCCATGCCGTTCCGCCAGCAGCAGCAACTCGGTGTCGAAGAACCACTCCTGGTCCTCGACCTCCGGCAGCAGCGCCTGGACGATCTCCGTACGGCCCGCCTTGAAGCCGCACTGCGCGTCGGAGAAGCGCGCGCCCATCAACGAGCGCAGCAGCAGGTTGTACGAGCGGGAGATGAACTCGCGCTTGGTCCCTCGCACGACGTTGGACCCGCGCGACAGGCGGGTGCCGATGGCGAGGTCGCTGTGCCCGGACAGCAGCGGTGCGACCAGCGGCAGGAACGCGTCGAGGTCGGTGGAGAGGTCCACATCCATGTACGCCACGACGTCGGCGCCGCTGGCGCCCCACACCTGCCGGAGCGCTCTCCCCCGGCCCTTCTCGTCGAGGTGGACCGCGCGTACGCCCGGCAGCCGGGCCGCCAGTTCCCGCGCTATGGCCCACGTCCCGTCGGTGCTGGCGTTGTCGGCGATCGTGACCTGAAAGCGGTAGGGAAAGTGGGCGATCAGATAGGCGTGCAGCCGCCCCACGCTGCCCGCGAGCACACGCGCCTCGTTATGAACGGGTACGACCACTTCGACGACACGGATTGCGGGTGGAGCGGAAACCGTCGCGATACTCATGACGTCAACGGTCGGAGCCGTCGATGGGAGGCCTCTGAGCCGACTATTAACGAGCTCTGAGAATCGGTTTCCTGGCAACGGTTCACAGGTCGCGCCAAGGTTACGCCAATCTTGACCGCCTTTGATGAACCCATGCGAAAGGCGGTGACGTGTGGCGTCCTGGCCGGTGCGATGCTCGTGGCCGGAATCCAGCCGGTGAATGCGGCCGACCGCGAATTCCGCGCGAAGCTGACCACGAAACTACGCCACTATCTCGGCGAAAAACCGGTCACCGTCGCGGTCCGCGACCTGTCGACCGGGATCACCTACGTCTACAACCCACGACTGCGGGTCGCGACCGCCAGCGTGGTCAAGGTCGAGATCCTGATTGGCCTGCTGCTCAAAGCCCAGCAAGCCCACCGCCGGCTCACCACCACGGAAAAGGCCCTCGCCGTACGCATGATCGAACACAGCGACAACGACGCGGCCACCGCCCTCTACAACCGGGTCGGCGGCGCCGACGCCATGGCCTGGACCGGCCGCAAACTGGCCCTCAAAAACACCACACCAGGCCCACCCGGCTACTGGGGCGCCACCACGACCAGCGCCACCGACCAGATCACCATCCTGGCCGCACTGACCACGACCAAGACCCCCCTCACCACAACCAACCGCCGCTACGTGCTCCACCTCATGTCCAACGTGACACCCGGCCAAGACTGGGGCGTCAGCGCAGCCGCCGAAAAAGCCGGAAAAGCCAGCAAACACGACACAATCGCCCTGAAAAACGGATGGCTGGCCCGCGACGCCGACGGCGGCCGCTGGACCATCAACTCCATCGGCAAAGTCGGCAACCTGCTCATCGCCGTACTGTCCAGCGGAAACTCCACCATGACCGCAGGCGTCCACACCGTCGAACACGTGGCCGCCATCGTCGCCGGAGCGCTCCCCTAGCGTTCACCACGGAGCCATCGGAGCGGGCACGGGCGACGGGGAAGGCATCCGGCCGGGCGTGGGCGGAAGCGGACCCCACATCGAGAGCAGCCCGGCGATGATCGCCAGCAGCACGATGGTCAGGGCGACGGTCAGCGCGATGGTCGACCCGATCGTGATCACGAACGACGCCGGCGTCCTCGGTCCTGCGGCCTGGCGCGGCGCCCCCGGAAGGTCGACGACCCGAGGCCGCCCGCTGGTGATCGCGACCTGAGGTCGTGCTCTGGTGATCGTGACCTGAGGCCGTGCTCTGGTGATCGTGGCCTGTGACATGGCGTTCCTCCTGGGTCGATGCCGTCTGTCCGCCATCGACTTCGATGGTCCGCTCGCGCATGTTCAGGCGGATCCGGGGCGCCCCTCGAAGCAGGCAAGGGATAACCCCATTCACGGCCGGTCGAGACCGGGTCCGTGGCGGAGCTCCGATCAGCCGGATCGCCCCGCGGAGAGCGCTTTCCTGCGCGGAACGGCGTGTCACGCCCCCTTTTTCGCGGGCCACGTAGCGACAGGAATGGAAAATGTCAGGACGTCTTTTCGCCGTGATCGTCACGGCGACTCTTCTCGCATGCGTCGGATGCTCGCAGACACCGCCGTCACCGGCCGCCATCAAGAGCTCGCCCGCTCCCCAGGGCGCCGTCATCGAAAACAACGGACAGCTCCTATCGAGGTTCGAGCTGTCCGCGATCGTGCTGCCCGGCGGCAAGGTGGGCAGCGGCCATCTCGTCAATGCGGCGGAACGCGAATTCCGCGCGAAACTGACCACGAAACTACGCCACTATCTCGGCGAAAAACCGGTCACCGTCGCGGTCCGCGACCTGTCGACCGGGATCACCTACACCTACAACCCACGACTGCGGGTCGCGACCGCCAGCGTGGTCAAGGTCGAGATCCTGATCGGCCTGCTGCTCAAAGCCCAGCAAGCCCACCGCCGGCTCACCACCACGGAAAAGGCCCTCGCCATACGCATGATCGAACACAGCGACAACGACGCGGCCACCGCCCTCTACAACCGAGTCGGCGGCGCCGACGGCATGGCCTGGACCGGCCGCAAACTGGCCCTCAAAAACACCAACCCAGGCCCACCCGGCTACTGGGGCGCCACCACGACCAGCGCCACCGACCAGATCACCATCCTGGCCGCGCTCACCACGACCAAGACCCCCCTCACCACAACCAACCGCCGCTACGTGCTCCACCTCATGTCCAACGTGACACCCGGCCAAGACTGGGGCGTCAGCGCAGCCGCGAGCAGACACGACACAATCGCCCTGAAAAACGGATGGCTGGCCCGCGACGCCGACGGCGGCCGCTGGACCGTCAACTCCATCGGCAAAGTCGGCAACCTGCTCATCGCCGTACTGTCCAGCGGAAACTCCACCATGACCGCAGGCGTCCACACCGTCGAACACGTGGCCGCCACCGTCGCCGGACAGATCAGGCCCGCCCCGGCAGAATGACGCGGGCGAGTGTGCCGCCGCCGGGGGCGGGGGCCAGCGTGACCTCTCCCCCGGCATCGCGTACGGCCTGGGCCACGATGGCGAGGCCCAGGCCCGACCCCGGCAGGCTGCGGGCCGACGGAGAGCGCCAGAACCGCTCGAACACGTGCGGCAGCTCGTCTTCGGCGATGCCGGGCCCCCGGTCGCGGATGGTCAGCTCGCCCTCCTTGAGGCGGACCGTGATCTCGCCTTCGGACGGGCTGAACTTCACGGCGTTGTCGAGCAGATTGACCACCGCCCGGGTCAGGCCGCGCGCGTCGCCGTGCACGGTCCACGGCGACAGGTCCACGTCGAGGTGCAGGCCCGGGCCGCGGCGCCGGGCCCGCTCCACGGCCGACCCGACGACCTCCTGGAAGTCGACGTCGGCCGACAGCGCCCCGGTTTCGGCCGACCTGGTCAGCTCCAGCAGGTCGCCGATCAGGCTGGACATCTCCTCGAACTGCTCTTTCACGCTGACCAGCAGCCGGCGCTTGGTCTCGGGTTCGAGCGGGCGGCCGGAGTTCTCGCTGCGCAGCAGCAGCTCGATGTTGGTGCGCAGGCTCGTCAGCGGGGTGCGCAGCTCGTGCCCCGCGTCGGAGACCAGCTGCCGCTGCCGGTCGCGCGAGTTGGACAGGGCGGCCGTCATCGTGTTGAACGACTGGCTGAGCCGGGCGATCTCGTCCGATCCGGTCACGGGGATCCGTACGTCGAGATCCTCGGTCTTGGCCACGTGCTCGACCGCGCCCGTGAGGCGGCCCACGGGGCGCAGGGCCGTACGGGCCAGCCAGAGACCGGACAGGGCGGCCCCGAGCACGCCGAGCGCGGCCACCACGCCGAGGATGATGCCGAGCGATCGCAGCGCCGCGTCCATGTCCTCGGTGGAACGGAACGTCATGACCGCCATCGGCTCGGTGATGACCACATGGTCGTAGTCGTGCCGGTTGGGCGGGCCCGGCTGGTATGTGCGTGTGGACGCGTAAACGGCGGTGCCGTCGGCGGTCACGGCGTTGCGCTCCACGGGCTTTCCGGGCGAGCCGGCCGGCCGGACCAGCGCCCGCTCGGCCGCCGTCGGGGTGATCAGGGCGCTGTCGGTCCCGCAGACCGTGCCGTCGGCCAGGATGAGCTGCAGCTCGCGCCCGGCCGGGTCGTACACATGGCGCGGCGGCATGAGCTCGCTCCCGCCCGTCTGCTTGGCCTGGCAGTACCTCAGCATGTCGCCGATCACCATGTCCGGCAGGTCGTACTGCTCGACCGACTCACGGATCTGGCGTTCGAGCAGGCCGCGCACGCTGAGCCAGCTGGCGACCGCGCCGACCGCGATCGCGACGGCGACGGCCGCGGCGATCAGGATCGTGAGGCGCGTGCGCAGGCTGAGACGGGTCACGGAGAACAGCTCACTGAGGGGTCCGCAGGGCGTACCCCACGCCGCGCACCGTGTGGATGAGCCGAGGCTCGTCGCCGGCCTCGGTCTTGCGGCGCAGATACATGACGTACACGTCGAGCGAGTTCGACGACGGCTCGAAGTCGAAGCCCCAGACCTGGCTGAGGATCTGCTCGCGGGTGAGCACCTGGCGCGGGTGCGCGAGGAACAGCTCAAGCAGCAGATATTCGGTGCGGGTCAGGTCGAGCCTCCGGTCGCCGCGGGTGACCTCGCGGGTCGTGGTGTCCATCTGGAGGTCGGCGAAGGCCAGCAGGTCGGCGGCGGCCGGCGCGGCGAGGGCGCTGCGCCGCAGCAGCGCGCGCACCCGGGCCAGCAGCTCGTCCAGCTCGAACGGCTTGACCAGGTAGTCGTCGGCGCCGGCGTCCAGCCCGGACACCCGGTCGCCGACCGCGTCGCGGGCCGTGAGCATGAGGATCGGCAGGTGGTTGCCGGCCTGGCGGAGCCGGCGGCAGGTGGTCAGGCCGTCGAGCCGCGGCATCATGACGTCGAGCAGCACGGCGTCGAACTGCTCGCGGGCCAGCATGTCGAGCGCCGCCTGGCCGTCGGCCGCCGTGGTGACCTTGTAGCCCTCGTATTCGAGGCTGCTCTGCAGCGCGTCGCGCAGCGCGGGCTCGTCGTCGACCACCAGCAGGTGCGCACCCTCTTCGTTCACGCTCTCACGGTAGCCGCCGCCTATGAGAAAGCGATTAAGCGCGAGTGAGGACGGCCATGGCCGCGTTGTGGCCGGGGATGCCGCTGACCCCGCCGCCGCGCCGGGCCGCCGCCCCGCACAAAAGGATCTTCTCGTACGGAGTCTCCACGCCCCACGGCCCGCTGCCGTCTTCGGCGTACGGCCACGACAGGTCGCGGTGGAAGATGTGGCCGCCCGGCAGCCCGGCGTCGTGCTCCAGGTCGACCGGGGTCTTGGCCTCCAGGCAGGTGACGCCGTCGACGGTCAGCAGGCAGTCTTCGATCGGCTCGGCGAGCACCGTGTTGATCGACATCAGCGTGCGGCGTACGGCCTCGTCCTTGGCCTCGGGGCTGGTGAACAGGCGGCGCGGCATGTGCAGGCCGAACAGCGTCATCGTCTGCGCGCCCGACTCCCGAAGCTCCGCACCGAGGATGGACGGGTCGGTGAGCGAGTGGCAGTAGACCTCGGCGGGCGGCAGCGCCGGGATCTCGCCCCCGGCCGCCTGCGCGTACGCGACGGCGAGCTGATCGCGGCTCTCGTTGATGTGGAAGGTGCCGCTGAAGGCGGCCTCGGCCGACACCTCGGGGTCCCGGAGCCGGGGCAGCCGCGAGAGCACCATGTTGATCTTCAGCTGGGCACCCTCGCCGGCCTCGCCCAGCCCGACGGCGGCCGGAGGCGCGTTGACCAGCACGTGATCGGCCCCGGCCACGTGCTCGTGGCCGTCGAGGGTGAAGGTGACCTGGCCCGAAGGGTCGATGTGCAGGACTTCCGCGCCCAGGCGGATCTCGGCGCCGCGGCGGGTGGCGATGTCGGCGAGGGCGCCGGTGACCGCGCCCATGCCGCCGACGGGGACGTTCCAGTCGCCCGTGCCGTCGCCGATCACGTGGTAGAGGAAGCAGCGGTTGGCCAGCAGGTCGGTGTCCGGATCGGCGAACGTGCCGATCAGGGAGTCGGTCAGGACCACGCCGCGGACCAGGTCGTGGTCGAACCGCTCGGCGACCGCCTCGCCGATGGGGCGCTCGAACAGGTCCTTCCACGCCTGGTCGCCGACCGCGGCCTTGAGGTCCGTGCGCGAGGGGAGCGGCTCGAGCAGGGTCGGCGCGACGGCCTGGGCGACGGCGGCCGTCATGGCGTAGAAGTCGCGCCAGGCCACCAGGTCGCGGCTGCCGCCGGTGACCGCCGCGAACGAGGCGGCCGTGCGCGCCGCGTCGCCGTTGTCGACCAGCAGGCCCGTGTCGCCCACCGGGGTGTACGACGCGTAGCGGCGGCGGCGCAGCTCGACGCCGAGGCCGAGGTCTTTGGCGATCTTCGTGGGCAGCAGGCTCACGAGGTAGGAGTAGCGCGACAGCCGGGCGTCCACGCCGGGGAAGGCCCGCGCCGACACGGCCAGCCCGCCCACGTGATCCAGCCGCTCGAGGACCAGCACCCGGCGCCCGGCCCCGGCCAGATAGGCGGCCGCGGTGAGCCCATTGTGCCCGCCTCCGACGATAATGGCGTCATAGCGCATTCTCACACTCTAATCGCGGTTTGACTGATCAGCGACTCAGGAGTGCGAAGCTAGTCGAAATACCGTTTTGCCCCAGACCGTCGTGAGGAGAGAACGCATGCCCACCCCGCCCGTCGTCCTGTCCGGTGAGGTCGCCGACGCCCTGACCTACGGGCGCCCGGTCGTAGCCCTGGAGTCCACGATCATCTCGCACGGACTCCCGCAGCCGCGCAACCTCGAGGTGGCCCGCGAGCTTGAGGGGATCGTCCGCGAGGGCGGGGCCGTGCCGGCCACGATCGCCGTGCTCGACGGCGTGCCGCGGGTCGGTTTGGACAAGGACGACCTGGAGCGGATCGCCACCGAGCCGGGGCTGCGCAAGCTGGGCTTCCGCGACCTCGCCGCGGCGGCCGGGCTGGGGGCGAGCGGCGCGACGACGGTCTCGGCCACGGCGTTCCTGGCCGCGCGCGCCGGGATCCGGGTCTTCGCGACGGGCGGGCTCGGCGGCGTGCACCGGGGCTGGACCAGCGAGCAGGACGAGTCGGCCGACATCGACATGCTGAGCCGTACGCGGATCACGGTCGTGTGCGCGGGCGTCAAGTCGATCCTCGACGTCCCGGCCACGCTTCAGCGGCTGGAGACCCGGCAGGTCACCGTCGTCGGCTACCAGACGGACCAGTTCCCGGGCTTCTACCTGCATTCGAGCGGGCTGCCGATGGAGTGGCGGATCGAGACGCCGGAGGAGGCCGCCGCGATCATGCGGGCGCAGCGGCTGATCGGCGGCCCCGAGACCGCGCTCGTGGTGGCCAACCCCGTGCCCGCCGGACAGCAGCTCGACCCTGAGCTGCACGACCGCGTCCTCGCCGAGGCGCTCGCCGCCGCCGGCGAGCAGGAAGTGAGCGGCCCGGCGATCACCCCTTTCCTCCTCGACTATCTCGTTCGCGGCACCGAAGGGCGGTCGCTGGAAGCCAATCTGGCCGCCGTCCGTGGGAACACGCGACTGGCGGCGGCGATCACCGTGGCGGCCTGATGGGCCTGCTCGTCATCGGTGACGTCGCGACCGACGTCGTGGCCCGCCACGGCGGCCCGGTCGAGCCGGGCACCGACACCGCCGCCGACATCGTGCTGCGGCCGGGCGGATCGGGGGCCAACACGGCCGCCTGGGCCGTGGCGCTCGGCGCCGACGCCCGCCTGCTGGCCCGGGCCGGTTACGACACCGCGGGCTGGCACCTCGCCGAGCTGACCAGGGCCGGGGTCACGTCGGAGCTGCGGGTGGACGACCGCCACCCGACCGCCGTCGTGATCTCCCTGGTCGACGCCACGGGCGAGCGCACGTTCCTGACCAACCGGGGCGCCGGCGCCCGGATCGGCATCGAAGACTGGTCGGACGACCTGCTCGCCGGTGTGCGCCTGCTGCACGTGTCGGGCTACACGCTGTTCGCCGACAGCGGGTTGCGGCTGGTCAGGCATGCCGTGGACGCGGCGCTCGCGGCCGGCGCCACGGTGAGCGTGGATCCGGCCTCGACCGGATTCCTGCGCGAGTTCGGCCCGGCCCGGTTCGCGCGTGAGACCCGGGGCGCGTCGATCATCCTGCCCAATCTCGCCGAGGCGCTGCTGCTGACGGGCGCGGCCGCCGCCGAGCCCGCCGCGCAGGCGCTGAGCGCCGCGTACGGCACGGCCGTGGTGAAGTTGGGAGCGGAGGGGGCGCTGCTGGCCGTGGAGGGGCGTATCGTGGCGCGTGCGGCAAGTCCAGTGCGAGAGGTGGTCGACTCCACGGGCGCGGGCGACGCGTTCGCGGCCGGCTTCCTCGCGGCGCTGCTGTCCGGGTCCGATCCAGCGGCGGCGCTTCAGAAAGGTTGTGACGCGGGCGCAACGGCGGTCGCGCAGGTGGGCGGCCGTCCGGCGGCCCACGGCGGGCCGATCGGCTTCGCTAGACCTTTACCCTATTGACACCAATTGATAGCTTGCGGCGTAAGCTGCACCATTAGCAACACGCGTCACTCGTCGGGAGGGTGCGGTCAACTGATGGACGCAGAATCTACGATCTGCCTCAGCGATATGGTGCCGGCGCTGCGCTGGAGCCGTCCTCAGCAGGTTGCCGACGTGCTCGCCGACCCACGGATGCCCGAGGGCTGGTGGGGTTCGGTGACCCTCGGCCGGGTGCTCCAGACGTTCGGCGTCGAGTGGCTGTCCGACCGTCTTTCCCGGCTGGCCACCAGCCGCTGGGATCACCTGGCCCTCACCGACGTGATCCCCGCGATCCAGGTCCACTCGGTCGACCCGGCGCTGACCGGCTGGCCGGCGCCCGACCGTGCCATGGTCAGCGGGCTCGGCGGCTGGCACCGGCTGCGCCGCCTGACCCCGGCCGACCTCCGCACGCCGACCACGTCCCCCGAGGCCGTGCTGGCGATCGTGTTCCGCGAGATCCTGAACCACGTGCGCGCCACCCTGACCGAGCGCCCGCCGGCCGAGGCGGCGCCCGCCGCGCGGCCCGCCGCTGCGCCGTCCATGGCTCCGCCCATGGCGCCCACCACGACGACCACAGGCCCGTTCCCCGCCCAGCCCGGCATCCCGACGACGACCGGGCCCATCCCCACACCGGCGACCACCACCGGCCCCTTCCCGGCCGCCACGACCACCGGCCCGCTCTCGGCGCCGGTGTTCAGCACCGACACGCCGCCGCGCGGCATGCCCGCGGTCTCCGCCGTGCCGCCCCCGCCGCCGCCGGCCCCGGTCCCGCCGCCCCCCTCGATGGCCGAGCACCCCATGGTCGCCCTGGTGGACAGCGTCTTCCGCGACTGGGATCCGCTGGCCAAGGCGGTCGCTGTCGATCGGCTGTTCGCGGCCGAGCCGGTCAGCCTCCGCGGGCTGGCGCACCGCCTCAACGTCGACCGCGAGCTGCTGTCGGCCGCGCAGCGCGCCGCCGAGGAGCGCGTCCTCACCTGGTTGCGCTCCCCCGACTCGGCCGCGCTCACCGGCCACCTGTTCGGCCTGACCGAGTGGCTCGGCGCGGCCGCCACGCAGGACCAGCTCATCGGGGCCGACCCGTCCCATCCGGTCGAGGTTCCGACGCTGGGCACGCCGCTGTGGCGGGTGCTGGTGACGCTGATGCCCGACCGGCGGCTCCAGGACGGCTGGCTGGTCGTCGGCGACCTCGCCGGGCTGCGCGAGCGCACCCGGCGGATGGTGGCCTCCCACTCTCCCGACTCCGACGTCATCGAGCTGCTCGGCCAGCTCGGGATCCGCGCGCACTCGGCCAAGGCCTGGCTCGACGCGGTGCCACAGGGTCCCTCCATCCCCGCCTACGAAGAGGAGGACAAGATCACCCCCCTGCCGCGACGCACACCCGGCGCGAACGGCCACTCCTCGCATCGCAACGGTGTGCCCATCCCGTCCCAGGCGAACAACGGACCCGACCCCGCGACGGCCCGGGCCGCGCTCAACGCGCTGAGCACGTCGGCGCAGCGGCCTCCGCTCAGCCCGCACCTCGTGCCGGGGCCCCGGGTGGCGTCCAGCCCGGCCTCCGACCCGCGGCGCTGGCAGCGGATCGACGTCACCAGCGGTCATCTGCGGGGCGAGCCGGTCGCCGTGCCCGAGAACTACGCGGCCCAGCTCGGCATGCGGCCCGGCACGCTGCTGTCGGTCACCGGTCCCGGCGACAACGCGGTCGTGCTGGTCTGGCGCGACCGGCAGCCGGTGTTCGACTCGCTGCAGCCGGTGCTGATGCGGCTGAACGCGCGGCCCGGCGACGCCGTCTACGTGACCGTCGACGGATATCGGCTGGACGCGCAGATCACGTCTTGAGCATCTTGCGGTAGTAGGTGGCCGAGATCTCATAGCCCAGCGAGGCGTAGAACTCGGCCGCCCGCCGCGTCGCCAGCGCGACGTAGCCCGCGTTGTGGCCGCGCGCCCAGCGCTCGAACTCCTCGAGCAGGTGGCGGCCGAGGCCGTGGCGGCGGAAGCCGCTCTCGATGATCGCCTCTTCGACCCAGGCCACCCGGCCGTTGGCGAACAGCGTCAGGTGGGCGAAGCCGAGCAGGTAGCCGCGGACCGTGCCATCGACGGTGGCCACCAGCAGCATCGCCTCGTCGTTCTCCAGCAGCGCCGGAAAGGCCGCGTCGAAGGCGGCCCGCTCGGGCCGGAAGGACACGGCGAACTCGCGCGCGAGCGCGAAGATCTGCTCCGCGTCGGACTTCTCCGCGGGACGCAACCGCAGGTCGCCGAACGTCATGAGATGGACTCTAGCGCCCCTCCCATCAATCCTTGCCCCCTCGCGTCACAGCAACATGTACGCCAGGGTGACGCCGCCGGCCAGCAGAAGGCCGAACGCGGTGACGATGCCGGACAGCAGGTAGCCCCGGCTGATGAGGGTGTCGATCCGGATGGCGGAGGGGTCGGCCGGGTCGTACAGGATGTCGATGGCGTCGCCCGGCTGGTGCTGCGGCGGTGAGACGCCGATCGGCGACATGGCCTCGACCTCGCGGCCGTCCATCGTGGTGAACCGGACGAGCGGGAAGTAGCGGATCTCGCGCCCGCGCCGGCCCGCGCTCGGGCGCACGACCTTCTCGTGGAGCCGCGTCACGACGGCCGCCGCCCGCTGGGCGCGCCGGAAGAAGGCCTTCGTGCCCCACAGCAGCCGCACCCCGGTCAGCGCGAGCACGAGCCCGATCGCCACGAAGAACACCAGCGCCAACGTATCGATCACGATCGGACGGTAGTACGCCGGGCCAGCCGATATCTACACCTATAGGGCTTATACGGAGAAAGACCACCTCACCGGCGTACGCGCCGGGCGAGGGCGAGTGCGGGGACCAGCGCGAAGACGGCGAGGGCGGTGAGCCAGCGGGCCGTGACGGCCAGGGAGCCGGCGGCCGACAGGAAGACGGTGCCGACCGCGGCCACGCCGACGACCTGGCCCAGCTGCAGGGCGGTCGTGAGCAGCCCGCTCGCGTCGGCCGCCTGCGCGGCGGGGACGCGGGCCAGGGAGAAGGTGAGCAGCGGGCTGGCCGTCAGCCCGAGCCCGAGGCCGAGCACGGCGACCGCCGTCCAGAGCGGCGCGCCGCCGGGTGCGAGGCTCATCGTCAGGTACGCCCCGGCGCACAGCGCGACCCCAACGGACGGGACCGCGAACCGGACGCCCGCGGGCACGCGCCGCCAGTGGAATCCGGCCAGGCCGAAGATCACGGCCATCGGCAGGTACGCCAGCCCCGCCCGCAACGGCCCGAGCCCGAGCGCGGTCTCCATGTGGAGGGTGAAGGAGAACAGGAAACCGCCCCAGGTGATCTGCGCCGCGGCGATCGCGGTGAGGCCGGCGGCCAAGCCGGGGGCGCGCAGCACGGCGAGGTCGACCAGCGGATCGGCGGTCCGGCGTTCAACCAGCACGAACACCACGCCGAGCCCGGCACCGGCGGCCATGCCGGCGAACGTCCACCACGGCCATCCCCCCTCCCGCCCCACCACCATCGGCAGCACGATCAGCACGATGGCCGGCAGCACGGTGGCCAGCCCGGCGAGGTCGAGGCGGCGCGACGACGCGGACGGCCGGTCGGCCGGCACGAGCCGCGGCACGAGCACGGCGAGCAGGATCCCGATCGGCACGTTGACCAGGAAGACCGGCCGCCACGACAGGCCGAACAGGTCGGCGTGCACCACGACACCGCCCACCACGAGCCCGGCCGCCGCGCCCGACGACACCACCGCCCCGTACGCCGACAGGGCCTTGGCTCGCGCCGCCCCCGTGAACCGGGTCTGGACGACGCTCATGATCTGCGGAATCATCGTGGCCGCCGCGGCCCCCTGCACGAGCCGGCACGCGACGAGCGTGGCCGCGTTCGGGGCCAGGCCGCAGGCCAGCGACGCCGCCGTGAAGCCGAGCACGCCCAGCAGGTACATCCGGCGCCGCCCGTAGAGGTCGCCGAGCCGGGCCCCGGTGATCAGGAGCATGGCGTACGCGACCGTATATCCGCCGACGACCAGTTGCAGGGCGGCACCGGACGCGTGCAGCCCGGCGGCGATCGAGGGCAGTCCCACGTTGACCACGAACACGTCGACAAGGCCCATGAACTGGCCGAGCAGCAGCACCGCCAGCATCAGCCAGCGCCGGCCGCCGGCCTCGGCCGCGTCCTGCTGCCTGAGCAAGCCTTCGACTGTCATCCGGGCATCCCTTCCGATAGCGGTCGCCGATAGATACCGGAGCGACCGCGCACACTCATCGGCGGGCGCGCGATGATTTTCACGGTGCCGGACGGTACGTACGGGCATGAAGGAGTACGACGTGACGACCGCGGACGACTTCGGGAGCCGGACCGACCCTTATCGGGACGAGCTGCTCGCGCACTGCTACCGCATGCTCGGTTCGGTGCACGACGCCGAAGACCTGCTGCAGGAGACCATGCTCCGGGCGTGGCGGGCCTACGACCGGTTCGACGAGAACCGCGCCTCACTTCGGACGTGGCTGTATCGGATCGCCACCAACGCCTGCCTGACGGCGCTCGAGGGGCGCGGCCGGCGGCCGCTGCCGTCCGGGATCGGCACGCCCGACCACGACCCCGAGCAGGATCTGGTGCCGGGCCACGAGGTGCCGTGGCTGCAGCCGTTCCCGCTGAGCGACCCGGCCGTGGTGCTGGACGCGCGGAACAGCCTCCGGCTCGCGCTCGTGGCCGCCATGCAGCATCTCCCCGCGCGCCAGCGGGCCGTCCTGATCCTCCGCGACGTGCTCGACTGGTCGGCCGCCGAGGTGGCCGAAGCCCTGGAGACCACGACGGCCGCCGTCAACAGCGCGCTGCAGCGGGCCCGGGCCCGGCTCGGCGCGGCCGGGGTGTACGAGGACGACCTCGGCGAACCCGACGACCCCGAGCGCCGGGCCGTCCTCGACCGCTACGTCGCGGCGTTCGAGAAGGGCGACGTGGAGGCGCTGCGCCGGCTGCTCACCGACGACGTGATCCTGGAGATGCCGCCGTTCCTCAGCTGGTTCAAGGGGCCGCAGGCGTGCGGGACGTTCCTGACCCGCCTGTTCGCGCGGGTCGGGACGGACTTCCGGCTGGTCACGCTGACCGCCAACGGCCAGCCCGCCGCCGCGGTGTACGGCGGGGCCGCCGGCCGCTACCGCCTCAACTCGCTGCAGGTCTTCACCATCACCGCGAGCGGCGTCCGCCGGATCACGGTCTTCCGCGATCAAGAGGTGCTGGCCGCATTCGGCCTGGCCGGCGAGCTTTAGGCGGTCAGGCCGAGCTCGCGGGCGATCAGCATGCGCTGGACCTCGCTGGTCCCCTCGCCGATCTCGAGGATCTTGGCGTCGCGGTAGAAGCGGCCGACCGGGAACTCGTTCATGAAGCCGTAGCCGCCGAAGATCTGCGTGCCGTCGCGGGCGTTGTCCATGGCCGCGTTCGAGGCGACCAGCTTGGCGATGGCGGCCTCCTTCTTGAACGGCAGCCCCGCGAGCATGCGCTCGGCCGCGTGGTAGTAGGCCAGGCGCGCCGTGTGCGCCCGCGCCTCCATGTCGGAGACCTTGAACTGGATCGCCTGGTAGTGGCCGATCGGATGGCCGAACGCGTGCCGCTCCCGCACGTAGGTGACGCACTCGTCGACGCAGCCCTGCGCGAGGCCGACCGAGAGCGCGGCGATGGCCACCCGGCCCTCGTCGAGCGTCTGCAGGAACTGCGCGTAGCCGCGGCCGAACTCGCCGAGAAGGTTGGCGCGCGGCACCCGGCAGTCGTTGAATGACAGCTCGCGCGTGTCGCTGGCCGACCATCCGACCTTTGAGTACTTCTTCGACGCGGAGAACCCGGGCGTGCCGGTCGGGACGAGGATCGTGGAGATCAGCCCGTCGGTCAGGGCGGCCACCGACACCACGCCGGTGATGTCGGTGCCGGCATTCGTGATGAACGCCTTCGAGCCGTTGATCACCCATTCGTCGCCGTCGAGCACGGCCGTGGTGCGCATCCCGCCCGGCACGTCGGTGCCGCCGCCGGGCTCGGTCAGCCCGAACGCGCCGAGCATCTCGCCCGATGCGAGCCGCGGCAGCCACTCGGCCTTCTGCTCGGCCGTGCCGAACCGGAGGATGGGCATGGCCCCGAGCGACACGGCCGCCTCGACGGTGATCGCCACGCTGGAGTCGACCCTGGCCAGCTCCTCGAGGGCCAGGCAGAGCGCGAAGTAGTCGCCGCCCATCCCGCCGTGCTCCTCGGGGATCGGCAGGCCGAACAGGCCCATGGCGCCCATCTTCCGGACGATCTCGTACGGGAACTCGCCCCGCTCGTAGAAGTCGCCGATGACCGGGGCGACCTCCTCTCGGGCGAACGCCGAAACGGTCTTGCGCAGTTCGAGGTGCTCGTCGCTGAGCATCTAGGCCTCCTTGGCAAGGGCCTGGACGACCCGGGAAGGGCTGGGCCGGCCGAGCAGGCCGGCCAGCCACAGGCTGGTGGACACAAGGGATCGCAGGTCGACACCGGTCTCCACGCCCAGGCCGTCGAGCATCCAGACGAGATCTTCGGTGGCGAGATTGCCGGTGGCGCTTTCCGCGTAGGGGCAGCCGCCGATGCCGCCGGCCGAGGCGTCGACCACGCTCACCCCGTGGCGGAGCGCGGTCAGCGTGTTGGCCAGGGCCTGGCCGTAGGTGTCGTGGAAGTGGACGGCGAGCCGGTCGGGCGAGCCGAACGCGTCGATCAGCGCGGCGACGTGGCCGGGCGTGCCGACCCCGATCGTGTCGCCAAGGGACAGCTCGGCGCAGCCAAGGTCGAGCAGGCGCCGCCCGGCCCGCACCACCTGATCGACCGGCACCGGGCCCTCCCACGGGTCTCCGAAGCACATCGACAGATAGGCCCTGACCATCAGGCCGTTGGCCAGCGCTCGCTCGACGACCGGCGCGAACATGTCGAACTGCGTCTCGACGGACCGGTTGAGGTTGCGCCGGGCGAACGACTCGGTGGCGCTGCCGAAGATCGCGATCTCGGTCACGCCGAGCGCGAGCGCCCGCTCGAGCCCGCGCTCGTTGGGCACGAGCACGGGATAGCGAATCCCCGGGCGGCGTTCGAGCCGGGTGAGCAGGTCGTCGGCGTCGGCCAGCTGCGGCACCCATTTCGGGTGGACGAAGCTGGTCGTCTCGATCCTGGTGAGCCCGGCGTCGGCCAGACGCTCGACGAACTCGGCCTTCACCTCGGTCGCGACGACGGTCTTCTCGTTCTGCAGCCCGTCGCGCGGCCCGACCTCGTGGATCGTGACACGCTCCGGCAGGCCGTCCATGGCGTACGGCATCAGCCCTCCCCCGTGACCACGGCGAGGACCGCGTCGAGGGCCACCTGCTGGCCCGGGCGGACCGGGACCTCGGCGACGACCCCGTCGAACGGCGCGGTCACGCCGTGCTCCATCTTCATGGCCTCGACGACGACAAGCGGCTGACCGGCCGACACCCGGTCGCCGGGGGCGGCCTTCACGGCGAGCACGGTGCCCGGCATGGGGCTGCGCACGGTGCCGTCGCCGGCCCGCGCGCCGTCGCGATCCTGTGGGTCGCCCGCCTCGTGCCGGGTCAGCGACCAGGTTTGGCCCTCGAATCCGACCCAGACGGCCCGCCCGTCGATCGCGACCTCGAAGGGCAGGGTCTGACCGTCGATGCTCAGGACGTGGTCGCCGAGCCAGGCGTCATGGACGCGGCCGTCGACCTCGACCTCGTCGCCGCGCACGCGGACGACCGTGTCGTCGATCCGGTAGGGCGTCCAGGCCGGCTCGCCGATCCGCCAGCCGTCGCGCACGTCCCACGGGTCGCCGCCGCCGTCCCATTTCCCGTGCGCCGCGAGCGCGGCGCCGGCGAACACCCCGTCCGGCGGCGTTTGGGAGATCCGCAGGCCGAGACGCTCGACCAGGCCGGTGTCGAGGCGCCCGGCCCGCACCTCGGGGTGCGCGATGAGCTCCTGCAGGAACGCGACGTTGGTGGTGACGCCGAGGATCACGGTGCGGGCCAGCGCCCGGCCGAGCGCGCTCAGCGCGTGCTCGCGGGTCGCGCCGTGCGCGACGACCTTGGCCAGCATCGGGTCGTAGTCGCTGCCGACGACGGTGCCCGGCGCGATCCCCGAGTCGACGCGGGCCGCCGGCGGCCAGCCAAGCGCGAGAACCGTGCCGCCGGTCGGCAGGAAGCCGCGGGACGGGTCTTCGGCGTAGACGCGGGCCTCGATCGCGTGACCGCGCATCGTGACGTCGTGCTGGGCGAGCGGCAGCGGCTCCCCCGCCGCCACCCGAAGCTGCAGCTCGACCAGGTCGAGCCCGGTCACCATCTCCGTCACGGGGTGCTCGACCTGCAGCCGCGTGTTCATCTCCATGAAGAAGAACTCGGCCAGATCCTGCCCGTTGACGATGAACTCGACCGTGCCGGCGCCCACGTAGCCGACGGACCGCGCGGCCTCGACCGCGGCCGCGCCCATCCGCTCGCGGGTCGCGCCGTCGAGCAGCGGCGACGGCGCCTCCTCGACGATCTTCTGGTGGCGGCGCTGGAGTGAGCACTCGCGCTCGCCGAGGTGGATGACGGCGCCGTGGGTGTCGGCCATCACCTGGATCTCGATGTGGCGCGGGGCGTTGACGTAGCGCTCGATCAGCAGCGTGCCGTCGCCGAAGGCGGCCTGGGCCGTACGCGTGGCCGACTCGATGGCGTCCGGCAGCTCGGCGGCCGAGCCGACCAGGACCATGCCCTTGCCGCCGCCGCCCGCCGACGGCTTGATCAGCGCGGGGAACTGCGTCCAGCCGAGCAGATCGCCCGTGGCGCCGGGCACGACCGGCACGCCGGCGCGCGCGACCGTCTCCTTCGCGCGGATCTTGTCGCCCATGGCCTCGATCGCCTCGGCGGGCGGCCCGATGAACCGCACACCGGCCTCGGCGCAGCGCCTGGCCAGCTCGGGGTTCTCGGCCAGGAAGCCGTAGCCGGGGTGCAGGGCCTCGGCCCCGCTCACGCGGCAGGCCTCGATGACGCCGTCGATGTCGAGGTAGCCGCGCGGGAGCGCGACGGCCCGGTCGGCGGCGCGGACGTGGGGCGCGCCGACGTCGGCGGGACTGTGGACGGCGATCGGCGTGATGCCGAGCCGCCGCAAGGTCCGGATGATCCGGACCGCGATCTCACCCCGATTGGCGATCAATACGCTGCTGAACACGCGTCACATCCGGAATACGCCGTAGCCGACGGGGTCGAGCGGGGCGTTGGCCGCCGCGGACAGCGCCAGGCCGAGCACGGTCCTGGTGTCCACGGGGTCGATCACGCCGTCGTCCCACAGGCGGGCCGTCGAATAGTAGGGGTTGCCCTGCTCCTCATACTGCGCCCGAATGGCTTCGGGGTCCGCCTCGCGCTGTCCGATTCCGCCGACCATTGACAGAACCGTGGCCGCCTGCTCACCGCCCATGACGGAGATGCGGGCGTTCGGCCACATCCACAGGAAGCGCGGCGAATAGGCCCGCCCGGCCATGGCGTAGTTGCCGGCGCCGAAGGAGCCGCCGATGATCACGGTGAGCTTGGGCACCCGCGCGCAGGCCACCGCCGTCACCATCTTCGCGCCGTGCTTGGCGATGCCGCCCGCCTCGTACGCGCTGCCGACCATGAAGCCGCTGATGTTCTGCAGGAACACCAGGGGGATCGACCGGCGGTCGCACAGCTCGATGAAGTGGGCGCCCTTGAGCGCCGACTCGCTGAACAGGATGCCGTTGTTGGCCACGATGCCCACCGGATGGCCGTGCAGCCGGGCGAAGCCGGTCACCAGGGTCGGCCCGTATTCGGCCTTGAACTCGCCGAAGCGGCTGCCGTCGACCAGGCGGGCGATCACCTCGCGCACGTCATAGGGGGTGCGGGTGTCGGGCGGCACGATCCCGTAGAGGTCGCGCGGGTCATAGAGGGGATCCTCGGCGGGCAGACGCTCCCACGGGCTGTCGGCGCGCGGGCCGAGGGTGGCGACGATGCCGCGGACGATCCGCAGCGCGTGGGCGTCGTCGTCGGCGAGGTGGTCGGTGACGCCGCTGACCCGCGCGTGCAGCTCGCCGCCGCCCAGCTCCTCGGCCGTCACGGTCTCTCCCGTGGCCGCCTTCACCAGCGGCGGGCCGCCCAGGAAGATCGTGCCCTGGCCGCGGACGATGACGGCCTCGTCGCTCATGGCCGGCACATACGCCCCGCCCGCCGTGCACGATCCGAGCACGGCGGCGATCTGCGGGATGCCCTTGGCGGACATCGTGGCCTGGTTGTAGAAGATCCGCCCGAAGTGCTCGCGGTCGGGGAACACCTCGTCCTGCCGCGGCAGGAACGCGCCGCCCGAGTCGACCAGATAGACGCAGGGCAGCCGATTGTGGAGGGCGACCTCCTGGGCCCGCAGGTGCTTCTTGACCGTGACCGGATAGTAGGTGCCGCCCTTGACCGTGGCGTCGTTGGCGACCACGACCGTCTCGCGGCCGCACACCCGTCCGACGCCGGTGATGATCCCGGCCGCGGGCGCCTGGTCACCGTACATGCCGGTGGCGGCGAGCGGTGACAGCTCGAGGAAGCGGCTGCCGGGGTCGAGCAGCGTGTCGACGCGGTCTCTGGGCAGCAGCTTGCCGCGCCCGACGTGCTTGTCGCGGGCCTTCTGCGGGCCGCCGAGCGCCGCGGTGGCCAGCCGGTCGCGCAGCTGCGCCGCCAGCCGCTCGCCGGTCTCGGCGTTCGTCTTGTACGGCTCGGCGCCGGCGTCGGCCGCACTGCCGAGCACAGGCCACACCATCGCACCCTCCCGGTTAGCACTCGCTAACATGTTAGTGACTATTAACGTGGCCGTCTACAATTCCTCTATGGCCGTCCCTACCCGCAACCGCCGCGCGGAGATCCTCGACGCGGCGGCCCGGCTGTTCGCGGCGCGCGGATTCCACGGGGTGTCGATCGAGGACATCGGCTCCGCGGTCGGCTTCTCGGGCCCCGCGCTCTACCGGCACTTCGCGGGCAAGGAGGCGCTGCTCACCGAGATGCTGCTCGACATCAGCGGCCGGCTGCACGAGCAGGGGGCCCGGCTGGCCACCGAGGCGACCGGCCCCGAGCAGGCCCTCGACGCGCTGCTGCGCGGGCACATCGCGTTCGCGCTGGCCCATCCCGAGCTGATCCGGGTGCACGAGCGCGAGCTCGACGCGGTGCCCGAGGCCGCCCGGCGGCAGATCAGGCGGCTGCAGCGGCTCTACGTCGAAGAGTGGGTGACGGTCCTGTCCGACCTCCACCCAGGGTGTGCGCCTCCGCGGCTGCGCGCCGCCACGCACGCCGTCTTCGGGCTGCTCAACTCGACTCCGCGGAGCGCCGGCGAGCTCGGCCCGGAGGCCATGGCGGCGCTCCTGCACGCCATGGCCAGGGCCGCGCTGTTAATGATCACTAACTGACCGTGGAGCCGCTGGTCAGCCGAGGAGCTTGCGCGCCGCCTGCTCGATGTCGAGCTCGGACAGCAGGACATGGTCGGCCGCCGCGCCGAGCGGAATGAAGCTGTCCTGGGAGGCCACCCGGGCGATCTGCCCGGTGTAGCCGTGGTCGATCAGGGTGGCGATGACCGACTCCGAGACGCCGCCCGAGCGGCGGGTCTCGTCGGCGATCAGCACCTTGCCGGTCAGCTCCGCGGCCCGCATCAGGTCGTCGACCGGCAGCGGCGACAGCCAGCGCAGGTCGAGGACGCGGCAGCCGAGCCCGTCCTTGGTCAGGCGGACCGCGGCGCGAAGGCTCATCCGCACGCCGTTGCCGAAGGTCACGATCGTCAGGTCGCGGCCGTCGCCGTAGGCGCGGGCCCGGCCGATCGGCACGTGCGTCTCGCCCCAGCGGGCCGGCGGCACGTACGGCGCCAGCCAGCCGTTGTCGCCCGGCTCGAACAGATCCTTGTGGTGGTAGAGCGCGATCGGCTCCAGGAACACGCAGACGCTGCCGTCCTCGCGGGCCGCGGCCAGGCACGTGCGCAGCATGGAGGCCGCGTCGTCGGGCCGGGCCGGCGAGGCCACCACGACGCCCGGGATGTCGCGGAGCGCGGCCACCGAGTTGTCGTTGTGGAAGTGGCCGCCGAAGCCCTTCTGGTAGGCGTAGGCGGCCACCCGGACCACCATCGGGTTGCGGAACGCGCCCTGGGAGAAGAACTGCAGCGTGGCGGCCTCGCCGCGGATCTGGTCGAGCGCGTTGTGCAGGTAGGCCAGATATTGGATCTCGGGCACCGGCAGCAGCCCGCTCACGCCCGAGCCGAGCGCGAGGCCGAGGACGGCCTGCTCGTCGAGGAGGGTGTCGAAGACCCGCTCGGCGCCGAACTGGCGCAGCAGGCCGCGGGTGACGCCGTAGACGCCGCCCTTGCGCGCCACGTCCTCACCGAACACCAGCACGCCCGGGTCGGCGGCCATGGCGTCGGCAAGGCTCCGGTTGACCGCCTGGGCGAGGGTCAGCTTGCCCTCGGTCTCCGGCAGGACCCGGAACGGGCGCTGCGCCGGCGACCGGGCCGCCCCGCGCTGCACGGCCTGCGGGTCGCGTGGCGCGAGCGGGGCCAGCACGTCGTGGGCCGAGGTCAGCCGGGGGCGCCGGGCCGCCTCCAGCGCCATCCTGAGGACGCGCTCGCGCTCGGCCTCATAGCGGGCCGTCAGCGACTCGGGGTGGGCCAGGCCGTTCTCGACGAGGATCCTGGCCGTGGCGACCAGCGGGTCGCGCGCCAGGTCGGCGGCGATCTCCTTACGGGTGCGGTAGGCGATCTCCACGTCGGATCCCGCGTGACCCATGAGGCGCACGGTGCTGATCCGGAGGAAGGCCGGCGCCCGGTTGGCGCGGACGTAGTCGGCGGCCCGTTGCGCCACGTCGTAGACGTCGGTCAGCTCGCAGCCGTCGGCCTCGAAGTATTCGAGGAGCGGGTGATGGGCGTCGCGCACCCAGCCGGGCGGGGTCTTGACGCTGATGCCGATGCCGTTGTCCTCGCACACGAACAGGATCGGCAGCGGCAGCCCGCGGGACCTGCCGTAGGCGGCCGTGTTGAGGCCGGTCAGCGCCGCGGCCTGGTTGACGCTCGCGTCGCCGAAGCTGCAGACCGCGATCGCGTCGGTGGGCCAGCGCGAGGTGACCCCGAGGGCTTTGGACCGTTCGATCGCGAAGGCCACGCCGACGGCGCGGGGCAGGTGGCTGGCGATGGTGGAGGTCTGCGGGATGATCGCGAGGTCGGGATGGCCGAAGACCTTGTGCCGGCCGCCCGCGATCGGCTCTTCGACGGCGGCCGTCAGGCCGAGCAGCACGTCGCGCAGGCCCTCTTCGGGCAGCCGCCCCGCCTGGGCCGACCTGGCCAGGTAGAACGCCCCCGAGCGGTAGTGCAGCAGCGCCGGGTCGGTCTCCCGGACGGCCACGGCGACGGCCGCGTTGCCCTCGTGCCCGGCCGAGCCGATCGTGTAGAAACCCTGATCCTGCTCGCGTAGCTCCCGTGCCGCGATGTCGAGCAGGCGGCTGCCGAGCTGGATCTCGAACAACTCCCGGCAGCGGGTGCCGGTGAGCGTCGTTCCCGGTCGTAGGGGAAGGCCCGGATCACGCCGGGGTCCCGCGGTCAGGGCCTGCACGGCCTCGGCGAAATGTGTCTCAACGTCGTCCCGTGCCACAAGGCCGATTATGTCCTCACGGTGGGCGGTCCGTCCCGCACGTTCCGCAGTTGACCACGGCTTTGTTTTGGACCGGTCCATTTCAACAGGAGTTAATGACAACTTGTAAGAGCTCTCAACTAACCTTCAGGATTGGCCGTCTACTGGTATGGAACAGACGTGGCACCCTCAAACGCCGCGTTTCGGCCAACCGGGGAAGGATGGAATCCCGAATGGTAAAACGCATCAGTGCCATCGTGGCCGCGATGGCACTCGGCACGGCGACCCTCATCGCTGGGCCTGCGGCACATGCGGCCGTGGCCGCCACGGTCGACAGCCTGTCGGTCAGCCCGGATCCCGCCGTCGTTGACGACGGTCACAAGGTCCAGGTCACCTTCAGCTTCAAGACCAACGTGGCCGACGACAGCAAGGTCGTCGCCGAGATCGGTCCCAAGGGCGGCTCGGCCGTCCGGATCGACATCCTCGCGAAGACGAACCCGAGCACCGGTGTGTACGTGTACACCGGCACCCGGGACATCTTCGTGGAGGAGGCGACCGGCCCGTGGACGGCCAAGGCGACCGTCACCGGTGACGGCACCACCATCACCGGCTCAGCGAGCGCGACCAAGGACTTCCTGGTCAAGCACGTGTGGTCGACCGAGATCCGCGGGTTCGACGCCCGTCCCGAGCCCGTCAGGGCCGGCGACGTGCTCTACCTGTCGGGCCGCCTGGTGATCAACAGCCCGCACGGGTTCTTCCCGTACAAGGACCAGAAGGTGTTCATCTCCTTCCGGGCCAAGGGCAGCCCGTACTACAAGAAGGTGGCCTGGGACGTCACCAACTGGCGCGGCGAGTTCAACGTCGGCGTCAAGGCGTTCCGCGACGGCTACTGGCGCGCCGAGTTCGAAGGCTCCGACATCGGCAAGCCTTCGACGAGCGAGTCCGACCAGGTCGAGGTGTTCTTCAAGCCCCGGCCGAGGCCGCATCCGCATCCGCATCCCGCGCCCAAGGCCGACAGCCGGATCGTCAAGTTCGACGCCTACCCCGAGCCCGTGAAGTTCGGCCGCTGGCTGTACTTCCACGGCGCCGTGCAGGTGTGGGACCACGGCTGGCACAACTTCGGCAAGACCAAGGTGGCGCTGTACTTCAAGTCGAAGCACGGCCACTGGAAGTACGTCAAGACCATCTGGACCGACGGTTCCGGTGGCTTCTGGTCGAAGACCCGGGCCTTCAAGTCCGGCGGCTGGAAGGTCGTCTTCGCCGGCGACAAGGACGTCAGCGGCTCCTCGAGCCGCTGGGACTGGGTGCGCGTCAAGCACGGGCACCACTAGATAGGACCCAGATGTGAGTGACGGCCCGGGGCTTCACGCCCCGGGCCGTTCGCATGCGCTACTCGGTGCGGCGGAACTGGGCGATGGCGAAGGCCGTCAGGATGACGCCGATCACGGCGACCAGGCCGATCTCGAGGCCGACGGGGACATGCCAGCCGAACCAGCTCACGCCGGGGTTGAGCTGCGCGACCACCTGCGGGGAGACCGACAGGTGCCCGAAGATCGCGTGCCGCAGCGGGTCCACGGCGTACGTCAGGGGGTTGATCTTCGTCAGGACCGCCAGCCAGCCGGGGAGGTTGGACAGGGGGAACATGGCGCCGGACAGGAAGATCATCGGCATGATGGCCATCTGCATGATGCCGAAGAACGACTGCATGTTCTTGATCTTGGCGGTCAGGCTCACGCCGAACGCGGTGATCGCGAGGGAGGCCAGGAACATCTCACCGAGCAGGGTGAGGATCAGGGACGGGGAGTACGGCACGTGCACCAGCCCGGCCAGGGCCAGGATGATCACGCCCTGGGACGTGGCGACGAGCGCGCCGCCGAGGATCTTGCCGATCACGATGGCGCCCCGGCTGACCGGCGCCACCAGCATCTCCCGCAGGAACCCGAACTCGCGGTCCCACACGATCGACGCCGCGGAGAACATGGCCGTCGTGATCACCGTCATCGAGATCACGCCGGGGTAGACGAACGTGCGGTAGTCGACGCCGACGGCCGGACCGCGGTTGATCAGCGAGCCGAGGCCCGTGCCCAGCACGAACAGCCACAGCACGGGCTGGACCAGGCTGGACAGCAGCCGGGTGCGGTCGTTGCCGAACCGCAGCATCTCCCGGTGCAGGACGATCTTGATGGCGCGCAGGTCGTGGCGGAGGCTGCGGGCCGGCACGTGGACCGCCACCACCTCGCCGGGACCTGTGACGTTCCCCTTCGTGCTGGTAGCCATATCTCACCTTCCCCTGGCGATCGCACGCATCCACGCGGTCGCGCTCTCGGCCTCGGCGTCGCGGATCGTGGAACCGGTGTAGTTCATGAAGACGTCGTCGAGCGACGGACGGGCCACGCTGACCGCCTTGATCGGCACGCCCAGCTCGCCGAACAGCCGCGGCACGAACGACTCGCCGCCCTCGACGCCGAAGGTGACCTGGCCCTCGCGGACGGCCGCCTCGATGCCGAACCGGTCGCGCAGCTCGGCGATGGCACGCTCGTCGTCGCCGGTCACGATCTGCACGCGGTCCTTGCCGATGCTGGCCTTCAGCGCCTCCGGCGAGTCGATCACGACGATCTCGCCGTGGTCGATGATCGCGATCCGGTCGCAGTATTCGGCCTCGTCCATGTAGTGGGTGGTCATGAAGATGGTGATGTCCTCGGTGTCGCGGAGCTTGTTGATGTAGCCCCAGATCGCCGACCGGGTCTGCGGGTCGAGGCCCACGGTCGGCTCGTCGAGGAACAGCACGCGCGGCGAGTGCAGCAGGCCGCGGGCGATCTCCAGCCGGCGCTTCATGCCGCCGGAGAAGGTGTTGACCTTGCCGTCTTTGCGGTCCCAGAGCGCCACCATCTCCAGCACCTGCCGCATGCGCTCGTCGACGACCTCCTTCGGCACGCCGTAGAGCTCGGCATGGAAGCGCAGGTTCTGCTCGGCCGTCAGATAGCCGTCGAGCGTCGGGTCCTGGAAGACCAGGCCGATGTTGCGGCGGACCTGGTCGCGCTCGGTCACCACGTCGTATCCGGCCACCGTGGCCGCGCCGCCGGTGGGGTTGACCAGGGTGCACAGCATGCTGATGGTGGTGGTCTTGCCGGCGCCGTTGGGACCGAGGAACCCGAACACCTCGCCCGGGTTGACCTCGAAGGCGACGCCCTTGACCGCTTCGACCTTGCCATAGGTCTTCGAGAGGCCCTTGACCTCTATGGCCGTCATTCGTCCTCCGCGAGGATCTTGAAGATGGATCGCCGGGTCTGCTTGAGCACCTTCTTGGTCTCGACCACCTGCTGGTCGGTGGCCACCCGGCTCAGATGCATGAACGCCTCGACCAGCTGGCCCCAGAGCAGGCGCAGCTCTTGCCGGTCTTCCGGCAGGGTGCGGGCGACATCGTTCCACGGCTCGGCCGTCACGTCGGCGCCCTGCCCGGCCTCGGTCAGGCGGTAGACGCGGCTTCCGCCGCTCTCCTGCGCGATGACCAGGCCCTCGTCCTCCAGTTGCTGCAGCGCGGGGTAGACCGACCCCGGGCTGGGCCGCCACAGACCACGGCTGCGGCGCTCGATCTCCTCGATCATCTGGTAGCCGTTGCGCGGCTCCTCGGCCAGCAGGGCCAGCAGGGCCGATCGCACATCACCACGGCGTACGCGCGGGTTCAGATCCGGCGGGACCGGCATCTGGAAGCCCGGCATGGGCGGGATATGAAGGCCCGGCGCCGGCGGGAACGGGTGCGGAGGCGCTCCCGGCGGACCGGGCGGCGCAGGCGGGAACGGAGGCTCCGGCGCGGGAGGGCCGGCCGCGAACGTCCAAAAAAGGTGATCTTCCTCATTCATCCGATCTCACTCCTACTATCGAGATACGTGAACGATATATCTAGATAGTTGCCAGGAACAAGGGGGTTCGTACTGCAAGCCAGATTTGTTAAGGAAATTCCATGACGTCTCACGACCCTTCCGATCCATCGGCGCTGGCCGACCGGGGCGCGGCGGACCGCCGGGCCGGTCGATATCCCGCCGCCCTTCGCCGCCTGCGGCAGGCCCTTGAGCTGTACCGGCAGGTCGGGAACGTACGAGGACAGGCGGACACGCTGGTCGAGATCGGCGTCGCCCGCTCGGTCATCGGCGAGAGCCGGGGCGCGCTCGCCGCGCTGACGACGGCGAGAGATCTGTTCAAGGAGCTAGGCGACCGGGCCGGATCGGCGCGGGCGCTCGACGCGCTGGGCGCCGCCCAGCACCTTATCGGCGACTACCCGGCCGCCGCGATCAATTTTCGGGCCGCCCGCGACCTCTACCAGGAGCAGGGCGACCGGCGCGGCGAGGCGAGCGCCACCAAGAACCTCGGCGTCGCCTACTACCGCACCGGCCGCTACCCGCCGGCTCTGGCGGAGCTGGCCCTCGCCGCCGGCCTGTACGCCGGGGCCGGAGACCGGCTGGGCGCCGCGACGACGGCCAAACACCTGGGCGTCGTCCAGGGGCTGACCGGCGACTACACCGCCGCGCGGGACACGCTCCTCGAGGCGCTCGACGCGTACGTCTCACTGGGCAGCAGGCTGGGCGAGGTCAACGCGCTCAACTGCCTGGCCGCCGTGGACCTCGCCGTCAGAGACCTGCCGGCGGCCAGAGAGCGGCTGGGCCGCGCGCTCGGGCTGGCACGCGACCTTCGCTACCCGGTCGGCGAGGCCGACTCGCTCCGCGACCTCGGCGTGGTCTATCACCTGTCCGGCGAGCACACGACCGCTGTGATCGCGCTCTTCGAGGCCGCCACCCTGTTCAGGAAGGCCGACGACAAACTGGGACTGGCCGAGGCGCTCAACCGGGTCGCGCCCGCGCTGCACGAGCTCGGCCGCGACATGGAGGCCGTCGACGCCTACCGGGAGGCCTTCGAACTGGCCCAGGTCACCGGCGGTCGGGTCGAGGAGGAGAGGGCGCAAGAAGGCCTCGCCCTCCTTGAACGTCCGCTTTCGGACAGATATCGGGGTTGGCGACCGAGTGGGTGATGCGCGAACCTCTTCTCATGCCTCATGACCTCGGGAGGGTCTGATGAAGAAGGTCATCGTTCACAAGCCGGGCACCGTACGGGTAAGCGGCGCCGCCGCCCCCACCCACGCCGACCCGCTCCGCTGAGACCGGCTAGAGCCAGTCACGGCGCTTGAAGACGAGGTAGAGACTGCCGCAGACGACCGCCATCAAGAACAGCGCGAACGGGTAACCCAGCAGCCAGTGCAGCTCGGGTATGTGATCGAAGTTCATCCCATAGATCGTGCCGACGAGCGTCGGCGCGAACAGAATGGCCGCCCAGGCCGAGATCTTCTTGACCTCGTCGCCCTGCGAGATGCTGGCCGCGGTCATCTTCGTCATTTCCTCGTTCTGCGCCTGGCTGACCAGCGTCGAGTTGACGATGAGGATGTCCTGGAGCATCTGCCGGAACCCCGAGACGCGCTCGGTCACGGTGATCACGTGGTCGGAGACGTCGCGGAGGTAGCGCTGCAGATCCTCGTCCACACCGTGCTGGGGCGACCCGGCGACGAATCCGTCGAGCATAGGCACGAGCGGGCTTGCCGCCCGCTGAAACTCGATGACCTCGCGCGACAGCGCGTAGATGCGCCGGGGCGCGGCCGGGTCGCCGCCGAACACCTGCACCTCGATCTCGTCGAGGTCGTTCTGCAGGCCGGCCACGACCGGGGCGTAGCCGTCGACCACCGCGTCGAGGATGGCGTACAGCACGGCCTGCGGGCCCTTGCACAGCAGTTCGGGCTCGTTCTCCATGCGCCGCCGCACCTTGGACAGGTCGGGCGCCTCGCTGTGCCGTACGGTGAGGACGAAGTCGCGGCCGACGAAGATGTGCACCTCGCCGAACTCCACCTTCTCCGGCTTGTCGAGATATTGGGCGGCGCGGAGGGCCACGAACAGGGTCTCGCCATAGCGGTCGGCCTTCGGCCGCTGGTGGGCCACGATGGCGTCCTCGACGGCGAGCTCGTGCAGCCCGAACTCCTCGGCGGCCCGGAACAGCTCGCTTTCCTCGGGCCGGTAGAGCCCGATCCACGCCATCGCGCCGGGCCGGGCGCGCAGCGCCTCGATCGCCGCGCCGAGCGAGCGCGGCGAGTCGACGCGATGCCCGTTCTGATAGATCGCGTTGTCGATCACACTCTGCCGAGCCGGCGTCTCACCCTGCGCCCGAGGATCCATCGAAGCCTCAGGCGCCACCTCCCGACGAGGCCGGGCCATTAACCCCCGCAACCCCCGCCCACGACGTTCCACCACACCACCAAGTTTCCCCCACCCCCCCACTCAAACCCCCCACCCCCCGCGCGTGATCTTGCAGGATTTCCCATTCCGCAGGTCAGCGCTTCGGTGATCATGCACGGATTCCCTTTCCGCAGGTGGAGCGTGTGGTGATCATGCACTCCGCGCCGGCCAGGGCGCGGTCGTCACGCGTCAGCACGCCGAATGCGCGATATGTCCGCTGCGAAAGCGGATCAGGGACGCGGCCGTGCATGATCACCGGCGCTCTGATCTGGGACTTGGGAGTTCATGCATGATCACCACATGCCGTGAGCTGCCCACTCGTTACTTCTTGCAAGATCACGCGCGGGAGGGCTTAGTCTGCTGTGCGGAATGGGCTGTGCTTCGGCTGTAGTCGGGTCGTGTCGGGGCTCTGCGCGGAAAGGTGTCCCCCCTGAACGCTGTTTGGAATGAGCTGATCGCCAGTCAGGACGCGCCGCCGGTGTGGTTGGTGGCGGTCACCGGGGTGGCGGCGTTCGTCGTGGTGGCGTACTCGCGCGCGTGGCACATCTCGCGCGGGCTCATCACGATCGCGCACGAGGGCGGGCACGCGCTGGCCGCCGTGCTCACGCGGCGCAAGCTGCGCGGGATCCGGCTGCATTCCGACACGTCCGGAGTGACCGTCACCAAGGGCAACCCCACCGGATTCGGGATGATCCTCACCGCGGCCGCCGGCTATGTCTCGCCGTCGCTGGTCGGCTTCGGGGCGGCCTTCCTGACCTCGGACGGGCTGATCACGCTGCTGCTGTGGGGCGTGCTCGCCCTGCTGGCCTGCATGCTGCTGCTGATCCGCAACTTCTTCGGCGCCGTGACGCTGCTGGTGGTGGGCGGGGCGGTGTTCGCGTTGTCGGCGTTCGCGCCGCCGCGCTATCAGATGGCCGCCGCCTACACGGCCACCTGGTTCCTGCTGCTCGGCGGCGTGCGACCGATCCTTGAGCTGCGCAGCAAGCGCCGCCGGGGCCGGGCGCCCGACTCCGACGCCGACCAGCTGGCCCGGCTGACCCGGATCCCCGGCGGCCTGTGGGTCTTCGTGTTCCTGCTGGTCTCGCTGGCCGCCCTGGCCGCCGGCGGCTATCTGATGACCGTCAGCCTGTGGGCTGGGGCGTCTTCAGCATTTCTTTGACCTGCGGCGACAGGTCGCCGTCCACGCCGATCAGGCCGTATTCCAGGCGCTCCTTGACCTGTTTGACGGCGTCGACCGGGTTGCTGGAGTAGGCGACCACGTCCGGCCGGTAGAGCCCCATCTGCTGGAGCTGCTGCAGCTCCGTCTGGGCCTCCTCCGGGGTGGCCGGGACCGTGATCGCGTCGGCCGCCGCCTGGGCCTGCGGGCTCGCGATGCTCGGGCAGGACTTGCTGCCTGAGGGCGTGGGCGTCGGGCTCTTGGGCTTGGGAATCAGTGATTTGATCTTGCTTTTCAGTGGGCTCGGAACGAGGTGTTCGGGGGCCGGCTCCGAGCTGGGCGCCTCCTCCGGTCCCTGCGTCGGCGTGGCGCGGCTGGCGGCCATGGAGGTCCCGCATCCCGACAGGGCCATCACGGAGGCGGCCAGGGCCCCCGCGGCGTAGAGCTTTCGCATGGACACTTTTGTTCCCATTTATCCTGCAATCATGCCTCTTGGTAGTCATACGATTACGATTCGCTCACAGCCCGCACGGGCACCACCGAGGCATGGAGGAGGACGCGTATCGCGCGATCGCTCTCGCGCTGCGCGTCGGCGAGCTGCTGCTCGGCAGCGGCGAGGCCACCGAGGACGTGTCGGCGGCCATGCGCAAGGTCACCGAGGCGTACGGCCTTCGGCACTGCGAGCCCGACGTCACCCTCTCGGCCATCACCCTGTCGATGGTTCCCGGCGACGGCCGGCCCCCCGTGACCGCGGAACGGCGGGTCCGCCGCCGCCAGCCCGACTACGACCGCCTGTGCGCCGTGCACGGGCTGGTCCGCGAGGTCGACCGGCTGTCCCCGAGCGAGCTGCGGGAACGGTTGCGCGAGACGGCCAAGCGGCCGGGGCCGTACCGGAGCTGGACCGTGGAGATCGCGCTGGCGCTGATCGCGTCGTTCGCCTGCCTGCTGGTGGGCGGCGGCCTGCCGGCCGCGGCGGCGGCGTTCTTCGGCACGCTCCTCGGCGACCGGGCGAGCGCCTGGCTCGCCCGGCAGGGCGTGGCCGAGTTCTTCCAGCTCGCGGTGGCCGCCGTGCTGGGCTCGCTGATCGCGGTGCTGCTGGTCGCGCTGCACATCCCGGTGAACGCGCCGGCCGCGGTCGTCGGCGCGGTCATCGCCCTGCTTCCCGGCCGCCTGTTCGTGGCCTGCGCGCAGGACGGGATCAGCGGCGACTACGTCACGGCGACCGGCCGGCTGACCGAGATCGCGTTCATCATGGCCGCAATCGTCTCCGGCATCGGGATCACGATCACGCTGGGCGTGGCCATGGGCGTGCTGATCCAGCCCGAGCACGCGCCCATCGCGCCGCTCACGCTCGACGTCCAGCGGCTGGTCGGCGCGGTCGGGGTGAGCGTGACCTTCGCGGTCGCGGCGATGACGCCGCCCCGGCACCTGGTCGCCACCGCGCTCGGCGGCGGCGTCACCTGGGCCGCCTACGTGGTGCTCGCCACCCACCGCCTGCCGATGATCATGGCGACCGCCATCGCGGCCGCGCTGATCGGCCTCCTCGCCACCCTGTACGGCAGACGCCTGCTCGTGCCCTCGCTCGTCGTGATCGTCCCCGCGATCGGCCCGCTCCTGCCGGGCACCGCGCTCTACCGCGCCCTGCTGGAGATCACGTACGAGGACCTGAACACAGGGCTCGCGATGCTGGTCCAGGCCGCCTCCATCGCCCTCGCCCTCGGCGCCGGGGTCAACCTCGGCACGGAGATCACGCGCCTGTTCAGCGGGCACGACCTGACCCACCGGATGTTCCGTCCCGCGGCCAGAAGAACGCGAGGATCCCAATCTCGCTAGAAGCATCCGCCCCATGGGTAACCCCAGGCGCTCCCCTAACCGCGTAATGACTTAACCTGGCGATCAGAGGGCACATTAAAGGAGTAGTAGGGCACCATCCCTTCTGGGGACGCGTCCTTCGGGGAGCGGCGGATGACTACGAGCCGGGGCACGCTGAGCGTCGTCGCGGGCGCTGTGGCTGTGGCGCTTGCCATGGTCGGCTACCTGCTGTCTCCTCCTGCCTTCGATCCACCTCCGTTGAACGCGGCACCTAAGCTGCCCGCGCAACCGGCCAGTGAAACGCGCCCGGTCGAAGCGGTCGCCCCGATCTGGACGGAAACCGTCGCCGTGCCCGCCCAGGGCGAGATCCTGCACGCCACGATCCGGTCTCCGATGACGCCGGGGCGGCATCCCGCGATGGCCTTCATCCAGGGCTCCGGCTCGGGCAAGCACACCGAGTTCGACTCGCAGGCCGAGTGGCTGGCACGGTCCGGGATCGTCACCATCGCCTGGGACAAGCGGACCGTGGGGTATTCGTTCCGGCACCGCGACTTCACCCTGCTCGCCGACGACGCGCTCCGGATGCTGGAGGTGCTGCGCAAGCGGCCGGACGTCGACCCGTTGAAGGCCGGGCTGTGGTCGGTCAGCGAGGGCAGCTGGGTGGCGCCGATCGCCGCCGCCAAGAGCGCCGACGTGCGGTTCCTCGTGATGGTCTCGGCGCCCAACGTGTCGCCCATGCGGCAGGTCGCCTGGGCGCTCAACGAGCAGCTGCTGCGCCTGCACGCCCCCGGAGGCGTACGGGATCTGCTGACCCGCGCCATGGGCGGCGTGGGCTTCAACTTCCTGCGCTTCGACGCGGTGCCCGAGCTGAAACGGGTCACCCAGCCGGTGCTGGCCCTCTATGGCACCGACGACCCGTCGATCCCGTTCGTCGAGAGCATGAAGACGCTCACGACGTCGCTGCCGACCAAGGACTACACGATCCGCTACTTCGCCGACGCCAATCACGCCATGCGGCTGGGCGGCGGCGGCCGGTTCTCGCCGTCCTACCTGCCGACGCTCGCCAACTGGATCAACGGCCTGCCCGCGACGGCGCGGCCGACCGTCCAGATCGCCGGGGCGACGCCGGTGCAGCGGTTCGAGGCGAGCGACGTGCCGGCCGCCCCCTGGTATGGCGGGAGCACCATTTTGGGGCTGACCGTCTGCCTGGCCGCCGTCGGTTACGTGGCCGCTCCGGTCACCGAGATGTTCGTACGGCTCCGCGGGCGCGACCGCCGCCTGCAGACCAGCGCCCAACTCTGGCCGGTGATCAGGAGACGGCTGCGCCGGATGGCGTGGACGGGGCTCGGCCTGCTGGCCACGGTCCTCGCGTTCGTCACGCTGGTCGTGCTGTTCTCGGTCAACCAGGCCGGGGCGTGGCCGGCCGTGCAGGCGGGCTGGCTGGTCATCCGGGTGCTGGCGGTCGTGATGCTGGCCCAGGAGGTGAGCGCGGCGGCGGCCGTGATCCGCGGGCTGCACGACGGCTGGCAGCCGTCACGCTGGCAGAAGGTGACGCTGACCGGCGTGCTCGGCGGCACGGGCCTGCTGCTGGTCGCCGCGGCCTACTACGGCCTGTTCGCGCTGCCGTGGTAGCGCTTGTCAGACGCTGACCTGATCCTCGACGAGTCTCGCCCGGATGGATGCCTGCCGGACGCTTCAATGTGCTGGTGGTCACATCCCGTAATCGGAGCGCCACCGAAATCGTGGCTTGGACGGCCCTGTCGGCCGTGGCGCCGGGGGCGGCGCACCTGCGGGCCGGCTGGCGGCGCACGGGCTTCGCGCTGCTCGGCTGCTACTGCCTGATCCTCGCCGGCGCGGCCGGTGTCGTGGTCCAGGCCGATGCCGAGCTGGCCGGAGAGGCCCTCAACTGGCTGAACGCCATCGGCAACACGGCGGCGGCGGCCGGTCTCGGGTGGTTCTGCCTCGTCGTCCACTCGTACGTGGTGCTGGAGCCGCGGCGGCTGTCGAAGGCCGGGCAGATCGTCACGGGGGCCGTGGCCGCGATCCTCGCGGTGGTGGTCGCGACGCCGTTCGCGCTGGCCGCGCACTACGCGAGGGTGTCGCAGGAGATGCTGGACAGCGTGTTCAGCGCGCCGGCGCCACCGCAGCCGTCGGTCTCGGCCACGCCCGACCCGTGGGGCGGCCGGGATCGCGTCAACGTGCTGCTGCTCGGCGGCGACTGGGACGACGACCGGATCGGGGTCCGGACCGACAGCATCAACGTGGCCAGCGTCGACGTCGCGACGGGCGACACGGTCCTGCTCGGGCTGCCGCGCAACCTCGAGCACGTGCGCTTCCCGCCCGGCACCCCCATGGCCCAGCGCTTCCCGTACGGCTTCGCCCTGCCGGAATACCGTCCGGGGTGGCGCGAGGACCTGCTGTTCTCGGTCTGGCAGTACGCCGACGAGCATCCCGAGCTGTTCGGCGGCCGCCGCCACATGGGCGCCCAGGTGCTGAAGGAGACGGTCGGCTACATCCTCGGCCTCAAGATCGACTGGTACACCCTGGTCAACATCTGGGGCTTCGCGAAGATCATCGACGCCATCGGCGGCCTGGTGCTCACGGTCGACCAGGACGTGGTGTTCGGCAAGTACAACGAGGGCCTCGTGCGGGCCGGCACCCGGCGCCTCGACGGCGACCAGGCGCTCTGGTTCGCCCGCTCACGCACCTACAGCGACGACTACACGCGCATGCGCCGCCAGCGCTGCGTGTTCAGCGCGCTGCTCAGCCAGACCGACCCGGCCACCGTGCTGACCAGGTTCACCTCGATCGCGCAGGCGACCAAGAACATCATCCACACCGACATTCCGCGCCCCATGCTGGCCCATCTGGTGCCGCTCGCGCTCAAGGCCAAGCACGCCCAGGTGACCAGCCTGCAGTTCACGCCACCGCTGATCAACACGGCGGCACCCGACTGGGCCAAGATCCGTCAGCTGACCGCCAAGGCGCTGCGCGCCCCGGCCGAATCGGCGGTGCGCCCCGGGATACCCCTCACCTCGAGCCCCATCGCCGACGGCTGCGGCGACGCGGCCGTCATGCCCTGAACGACTCCTCGGCGAGCTGCCTGACCCGCTTCTCATCCACCTGGTGCCCGAGGCCGGGCTGGGTGAGCGGCACGGCCACCACGCCGCCGGACGCGCCCACCGGCGGGGCCACGATCTGGGCGTTCCTCGGCGGCTCGGTCACATCGCTGGGCAGCGTGCAGCCGGGCAGCGCGGCCACCGCGACCGTGGCGGCCCTGGCCAGGCCCGTGCCCCGGCCGCCGGCGCAGGTGATGTCCCAGCCGGCGCCCCACGCGTGGTCGTGGGCCTGCCGTGCCGTCGTGAGCGCGCCCAGCCGCGCCGGCCGCAGCAGCAGCGCGCGGCCGGCTCGGGCGGCGATCGCCTCGTCGAGGTCGGCCAGGGAGCTCACCTCGACCGCGACCGGCGCCGAGATCTGATCCTGCAGCTCGGCGCTGGCCCAAAGGTCGGTGAGCGGGCGCTCGATCGCGCTCAACTGATAGGAGTCGAGCGCCACCAGCTGCTCGAGGCTGCTGTAAGCGCCGCGCCCGTCGACCGCGATGGCCAGCGCCGGATAGGCGGCGCGGACGGCGCGCACCGGCTCCACGTCCCAACCCGGGTGGATGTCCATGGTGATATGCCCATAGCCGGCGCCCACGTGCTGATTGACCCGGGCGACCATGCTGTGCAGGTTGCGGTCGGCGGCCAGCCGGACCGTGGCCATGAGGCTGGTGCGCGTGCCGCCGAGCGCGTGCGCCAGCGGCACCCCGTCGAGCCTGGCCCACAGATCCCAGCAGGCCATGTCGGCCGCGACGCCAAGATAGGGCAGCTCAGAGGGGTGCTCCCAGTCGACGCCGACCAGCTCGGCCAGGCGCTTCATCTCGTCCCACACGCCGTCGGCCGGTTGGACGACCTCGCCCCAGCCCACCATGCCGCCGTAATCGGTCAGCCTGACCAGAATGCTCTCGGGACGCCTGCCGTACGGCAATGTCAGCCTGAAGACCTCAAGCTCCCGAACGTGCGGCATGGCCCCCCTTTGGAGATTGGTCCTTCAAGGTGCTGGTTTCATGGTTGCACGCTTGCCGGGGTCGCGGTGCGCTGGGCGACCCATACGCCGGCCGCGGCCACCAGGACCAGCAGCGCGAAGCAGGTCAGCATGATGGTCTGAGTGCCGTGGAACCCGGCGAACAGGGCGCCGGTGACCGCGACCGTCACCCCCGTCAGCACGGACTCGCCCACGGTCAGCGCGGCCGTGTTGGTCCCCTTCTCGTCCGGGCCGGACAGCTCGAGGATCAGCACCGACAAGATCGGATAGACCATCCCCATGCCCAGCCCGGCCAGGCACCAGGCCGCGAACGCCACCCCGAGCGGCACGGACGGGAAGACCGCGAGCGCCACGGCCGTGACCGCCACCGCGATCATGCTGACCCCCGTGGTCAGCACCACCCGATTCCCGTACGGCTGGCGGGCCTGAATCCATGATCCCGCCGACCAGCAGACGGCGCCGCCGGTCAGGGCAAGGCCCGCCTGGGTCAGCGTCAGCCCGCGGATCGTGGTGAGCATGAGCGGGATGAAGACCTCGGCCGCGAAGAACACGCCGCCGACCACGCCCCGCAGGACGATCACCGCGGGCACGCCGCGAGCCGCGCGCAAGGTGCCCGGCGGCAGCAGCCGGGGAGAGGCCACCACCAGCAGCGCCACGCCGATCGCGACCAGCGCGGGGGCCGAGGCGCTGCCGTACTGCATGAGAGCCGTGCCCACCGCGACCGTCGCCGCCCAGCCCAGTTTCACGCCGAGCCCGGTCACGCGTACGCGGACCACCGGCAGCGGCGGCAGGCCACGCCACAGGATGAACACGGCAGGCGCGGCGAGGAGCGGCACGCCGAGGAACACCCAGCGCCAGCCCACGTGCTCCACGATCAGCCCGGTGATCGACGGCCCCACCAGGGACGGCACCACCCACGCCATGGCCAGCAGCGAGAACACGCGGGGATGCAGCTCGGCCGGATAGGCGCGGTCGATCACGACGTAGAGGGCCACGTAGAACAGGCCGCCGCCCAGCCCCTGCAGAAAGCGCCCGCAGACGAACACGTTCATGTCGGGCGCGGTCCCCGTGACCAGCTGCCCGGCGAGGAAGCCGCCAAGCCCCGCCCACAGCGGCTCGGCGGGCCCGCGGAGGTCGGCCCAGCGCCCGCAGGCAACGGTCGCGACCACGCTGCCGACCAGGGCCGCGCTGAAGGCCAGGCCGTAGATGGCCATGCCGTGCAGCTCACGGCCGACGCGCGGCATCGCCGTCGCGACGGCCAGATACTCGTACGCGACGAGCATCACGATGGCCACCATCGCCACGTTGAGCGCGCGATAGCGGTGCATGGCCATGACCAAACTCATGCCATGGACATTACTGAGACAGCTGTTACCCGCGCCATGCGACCTTTGCCCTACGACTTCCGTGCGACCCGCTCGGACCAGGCCTTGATGTCGCGGCGTTCGATGGCCGCGGCCATCAGGTCGGGGAACACGTCGGGCGTGCACGCGAAGGCCGGAACCCCCATCGCCGCGAGCGCGGCCGCGTTGTCGTGGTCGTAGGCCGGCGCGCCCTCGTCGGACAGCGCCAGCAACACGACGACCTGCACTCCCGCGTCCTTCATGGCCGCCACCCGGCGCAGCATCTCCTCGCGGATCCCGCCCTCGTAAAGGTCGCTCACCAGCACGAAGATCGCGTCTTTGGGCCGGGTGACCAGGCCCTGGGCGTACGCGATGGCCCGGTTGATGTCGGTGCCGCCGCCGAGTTGGGTGCCGAACAGCACCTCCACCGGGTCGTGCAGCTCCTCGGTGAGATCGACCACGGCCGTGTCGAACACGACGAGCGACGTGCGCAGCGCCCGCATCGACGCGAGCGCCGCGCCGAACACCCCCGAATAGACAACGGACGCGGCCATCGACCCGCTCTGGTCGATGCAGAGCACCACCTCGCGCTGCACCGCCTGCTGCCGCCGGGCGTAGCCGATCAGGCGCGACGGCACGACCGTCCGGTGCTCGGGCAGGTAGTTGCGGAGGTTGGCGCGGATCGTGCGATCCCAGTCGATGTCGGCGGCACGGCGCGGCCGCTGGACGCGGGCGGCCCGGTTGAGCGCCCCGGTCACGGCCGCCTTCGTCCGCTGGGCGAGCCGCGACTCCAGATCGGCGACCACCTTCCTGACCACGGCGCGCGCCGACGCGCGGGCCTGCTCGGGCATGACCCGGTTGAGCGACAGCAGCGTGCCGACCAGGTGCACGTCGGGCTCGACGGCCTCGAGCATCTCCGGCTCCAGCAGCAGCCTGGTGAGGTTGAGCCGCTCGATCGCGTCGCGCTGCATGACCTGGACAACCGTGCTCGGGAAGTAGGTGCGGATGTCGCCGAGCCACCGGGCCACCCGCGGCGCGGAGGCCCCGAGGCCGCCCCTGCGCTCCTGCGGCTCGTCCTGACCGCCCTGGTCGTAGAGGGCCGCCAGCGCCGCGTCCATCGCCGCGTCGTCGCCGCCCAGCGCCGCACCTCCGAGGCTCTGGTCGGCCTCGCCGCCCAGCACCAGCCGCCAGCGCCGGGCTCGTTCGTCGCTCACCGCGTTCACCGGGCCCCACCCCTTCCGAAGATCAGTTCAACGGTCCGCACGGCCTGGGCCGCCCGCTCGTCGTCGGGATCCCGGCGGGACGCCCGGCGCTCGGAGCCGGAGCGGAGCCGTTCGCCGATCGACCGGCGCTCGGGCGGCGCGAACGCCCCGAACGTCCGCCGCAGCAGCGGCAGCACGTCGACGAACGCCTCCCCCGTCAGGCCGGTCAGCCAGGTGTCGACCAGGGCCAGCAGCCGGGCGTCGTGGACCAGGAGCAGGCCGCCGTCGGCCAGGAAGCCCTCGATCCAGGCCGCCGCCCGCATCGGCGGATGGCCCGGCGACATGGCGCGGGACATCCGCACGTCGACGTCGGCGATCGCCCGGGCGTCGAACAGGATCCGCACGATCCGGCCCTCGATCACGCCCGGCAGATCCTCGCGGTCGGCCAGGCCGGCGAGGGTCGCCGTCCACGCCGCCCGCTCGTCGAGATCGCCCTGCTCGTCGGTGAGAAGGGCGACGGCGGAGTGCACGCCGTCGATGTGGCTCGCCATGGCCCGGGCCGAGTCGTCATCGAGCCCGGCCAGCGCGGACGGCAGGCCGACCCGCACCCGGGCCAGCAGCGAATGGACCACCTCGCCCAGGCCCTCGGCCGGAGTGCCGCGCACGTCGCCGTAGCGCAGCGCCCTGACCAGCGAGGGAAGGGCGGCCATCAGATGGGCCACGTCCGTGTCGAGCGCGGCGCGATCCCCGATCACCACGAGGACGTGCCGCAGCGCCTCCGGCAGGTCGGCCAGCAGGCACCGCTCGACCAGCGAGGTCAGATCGCTGAGCGACTCGGCCTTGACCAGCGCCTGTCCGGCGAGATCCGGCTGGGCGGCCGAGGCCGGCCCGGCCAGCGAGGCCTGGATGAGCGCGGTCGCCGCGACCTCGGCCGTCGTCCCCCAGGCGCCGGCCTCGATCAGGGCGACGTCGAACTCGGGCCGCCATTCCAGCGTCCACGACTCACGGAACGTGCCCTTTCCCCGGGACTCCCGTGGCGTGCCCCAGGGGACGCCCAGCAGGAGCAGGCGGTGCAGCAGACGGCTCCTGGCCAGATCCAGCGGGCGGCGCAGGTCGAGGTCGTATTCGCGGTCGAGGGCCTCGGGCTTGAGCCGCAGCCGGCGCTGCTCGTCGCGCAGATGCCGCTGAAGCGGGACCATCGGGGTCGCGTCGGGCACGCGGCCCAGCCGCTCGCCCACGACCATCCGCCGCTGGATGAGCTCGACCGGCAGTTCGTCGCCCTCGCAGAGGACGGCCCTGGTCGCCTCGGTCACCTCGGAGAGGCCAGGAAGCGGGCGGCCCCGGATGACGGCCAGGCTTCGCGCGAGCCGTACGGCCTCGATGACATGGGCGGACGAGACCGTGAGGCCTTCGGACCTGAGCACGGCGGCCGCCTCGGCCAGCCAGCGCTCGATGGGCCGATCCGTCACGGCGAACAAGTGGTGATACCAGCCGGGGGACGTGACGCCGGCCCCATAGCCGCTGCGGAAGGCCAGCCGGCCATGCGTCCACGGCACCCAGGTCATCTCGACCTTGACCTTCGGCAGCCCGCGCAGCAGCCGATCGTCGGGCGCGGCCGGGCCGATGCTGGTCAGGGCCGGTACATGCCACGCGCCGCAGATCACCGCGATCCGCTCGAAGCCATCCTTGATCGCGGCCCGGATCGTGCGCCGCATGTAGGCCTCGCGCCTGGCCTCGTACCCCTCCGGCTCATGCCCTTCGCGGACGGCCGTCATGGCCTCCGCGATCACCTGGAACGGCGTGTCGCCGCGGTGCTCGACGGCGTCCTCCCACCACCGCTCCGGGTCGTCATATCCGGCCGCCTCGGCCAGCGCACCGATCGGATCCAGCCCGGGCCGGTGCCTCTCCTCGGCCGCCAGCGAATTGGCCGCCGGGAGATCGCAGAACCGGACCGGGACGGCGGCGGCCAGGGCGTGGCGGATGGCCTGCCACTCGGGCGAGAACACGGCGAACGGCCAGAACGCCGCCTTCGACGGATCCCCCGGCACATGCGCCAGCAGTGCTACCGGCGGCTCCATCCCCTCGGCCGGATCGGCGAGGGCCACGAGCGGATCCGCCTCGGGCGGCCCCTCGATCAGCACCACGTCGGGCCGGATCCGGGCCAGCTCGTCGCGTACGGCCCGGGCCGACCCGGGACCGTGGTGACGGACCCCCAGCACCCAGGTTTCCATCAGAGGGCGTCCCGGCAGGCGCGGTAGAAGTCACGCCACTCGCCGCGCTCGCGCACGACCGTCTCCAGATACTCCTGCCAGACGACCCGGTCGGACACCGGATCCTGCACCACGGCGCCGAGGATCCCGGCCGCCACGTCGCCCGGGCGAAGTACGCCGTCGCCGAAGTGCGCGGCCAGGGCGATGCCGCTGGTCACCACGGAGATCGCCTCGGCCGTGCTCAGGGTGCCGCTCGGCGACTTCACCTTGGTCCGGCCGTCGGCCGTGACACCCGAGCGCAGCTCGCGGAAGACGGTCACGACCCGGCGGATCTCGTCGAGAGCGGTGACCGTGCTGGGCAGTTCGAGCGCCCGGCCGAGCTGCTCGACCCGGCGGGCCACGATGTCGACCTCTTCCTCAGGAGACGCCGGGACCGGGAGGACGACCGTGTTGAACCGGCGGCGAAGGGCGCTCGACAGCTCGTTGACCCCGCGGTCGCGGTCGTTGGCGGTCGCGATCACGTTGAAGCCCTTGGTCGCCTGGACTTCCTCGTTCAGCTCGGGGATCGGGAGGGTCTTCTCCGACAGCACGGTGATCAAGGCATCCTGGATGTCGGACGGCATCCGGGTCAGCTCTTCGACGCGTGCCAGCCGGCCCTCCTCCATGGCCCGCATCACCGGGCTCGGCGTCAGCGCCGCCCGGGACGGGCCCTCGGCCAGCAGCCGCGCGTAGTTCCAGCCGTAGCGGATCGCCTCCTCGGCCGTGCCGGCCGTGCCCTGCACGAGCAGCGTCGAGTCGCCGCTGATGGCGGCGGCCAGATGCTCCGACAGCCAGGTCTTCGCGGTGCCCGGCACCCCGAGCAACAGCAGCGCCCGATCGGTCGCCAGCGTCGCCACGGCGACCTCCACGATCCGCCGCGCCCCGATGTACTTCGGGGTGATCCGGTCGCCGTCGCCCAGCAGATAGGTCGTCACGGCCCACGGCGACAGCCGCCACCCCGGCGGCCGAGGCCGGTCGTCGGTCTTGGCCAGCAACACCAGCTCCTCGCCGAACTGCTCCTCCGCATGCGGCCGCAGCACCGCGTTCACCGTGTTCGCCGCGTTCGCCGCGTTCGCCGTGTTCGCCGCGTTCGCCGCGTTCACCGTGTTCGCCGTGTTCGCCGCGTTCACCGTGTTCGCCGTGTTCGCCGCGTTCGCCGCGTTCGCCGTCACGTCTCCTCCTTCACGCTCATCCAACTCCCGCACCCGCACCTACCTACCTCCACCAGACCCAGCGCGCCCAGCCACCCGGCGTCTCCAGCCACCCAGCGTCTCCAGCCACCCAGCACGCTCAACCCCTCAGCGGGCCATCCCCAAACCCAGAGCGCCCCCAGCCACACGGCACCCCACCCCCGCGCACCCCACCCCCGCGCACCCCACCCCCGCGCACCCCACCCCAGGCCACCGCCCCCCGGCGCCGCACCCACGCCGGGTCACCGCCCCCACGCGCCGCGCCACCTCTGGTCACCACGTCACCCCACCCAAGCCACCGCACCACCCAGGCACCGCGCCGCACCATCGCACCACCCAAGCCACCGCACCACCCCGGCCACCGCCCCCCGCGCGCCGCACCACCACTCGTCACCGCGCCGCGCATTTCGCGTCACCGCGCGGTCTTCGTGAGCTCGGCCGCCATGTCGAAGCGGAAGCGCAGGGTGGCGGCGACGGTCTGGATCTCGTGGGTTCCGGCGAGCCGCTCCACGTGCTCGTAAAGTGCGGGATCGAGCCGCTCCCCCGCGAGCCGCGTCAGCTCGGCCGCATTCCACGGCTGTGTCACCGACGTCTCAATGATCTTTTCGAGCACGGCCCTGGCCAGCGGCCCCAGCCACGGGCGCGGAACCCCGCCCAGCATCATGATCATCTGACCGTCGACCGGGCTGCCGCTCACCAGCGTCGCCGCCCGTGCCGAGCGCTCCTCGGACGGCAGCAGCACCAGCAGGTCCGCCAGCGGTTCCAGATCGCACAACGCCCTCGCCCACGTGACATCGCGCTGCAGAATCGCCGCGCGTATCCATCCCATCCGGACTTCCCTGGCCCAGTCGCCGATCCTGGCCGCCACGATCCGGTCCGGCGGCAGCCCGAGGTGCTTCGGCCAGAACTCCAGAGGCGTGTGGGCGACGATCTGTTGCAACCACCAGCTCCGCTCCCCCGTCCCCGCCGGCGGTCGCGCCCGGACCCCGTCGCGCTCCATCGCGCTGTCACACGCCCTGGGCGCCTCCGCCTGAAGTCCAACCCTCGCGTTGCCGCCCCCGGCGCGGGCCCCGCCGCCATCGGGCAGTGCAAGGCAGCGGGCCGCCCTGGCCGTCATCCGTACGGCAAGCCGGGAGCCCGGCAGCCTGGTCAGCAGATCCGACGCGACCTGCCTGACCTCCCGCCGCCGATCATCGAGAGCCGCCTCCAAGAACGGCTCGTCCGCCATGCTCAGCCCGTCAGCGAGAATCTCGGCGAACGCCGCCCGATCGTCGGGCGACTCCTTTCCCCAGCTCGCCTCGATGAGCTCTCTGGCCCGCCCAGGATCCGTCGATCGCATTCGCGCGACGTAGGCCCGCCGATCTCCGCTCGTTCCGAACTCCCACTCGTCCGCCTCCCCCTCGGCGCCGGGAGCCGGGGCGGAGTGGGCCGCTTCGGACAGCAGATACGTCCACACGGGATTGAGACCGGCAAGCCATCGGCCCCGGGCGCCCGTGAGAACGGCCAGCTGCGGCCGGATCGACCTGTCTTTGGCCCCCGCGTCGAGCAGGTCGGGGATGAGCCGTGACGGAGCCCGCATGCCGCGCGAGGCCGCCAGCTCCAGCCACTCGGTCAGCACACGCGACTGCTCGCCTGCCAGGATCCGCCCGAGCCGGTCGCCCGCCTTGCGCGGCACCGCAGGCCGCTCCTCCGCAGGCGCCTCGGGCAGCGGCAGGCCCTGAGTCAGGCGTTGCCCGGCTCGCCCACGCACCACCTCGGCCGCCACCTGCTCCAGCAGGCTCAACGGCCCGCGCCCCTCATCAGCCCTCGGCGCGCCGCCGTCGCGCGATCTCTCGTCATCGCGCGATCTCTCGTCGGCGCGGGGCGCTGGAGGCGTACGCCGGTCGGTGCCGACAAGAGCGGCCGAAACCAGCTCCTCCCACGCCCCATCTGATGCGGCGGCATGAGTGGGGCCAATGGGGGTGGTCACAGGATCACCACCCGGTGGTCTTCGTCCCATGTGGTCAGCAAACGCATTCCTCTCGGCGTCCATTCGGTCGCGACGGTCACCGGTCGGCCACCCGAGACCGCGAGCAGGCGCCATGGAACGCCCGCCGCGGGATGCAGGGGCAGCGCGGCCCCGCTGTCGGCGTCCGCCAGCATCCACGCCTGACCTGGCTCATCGGTGGCGGCCGTGTTGGTGGGGGTGACGTTGGCGAGGATGACCGGCCAGGACTCCAGCCAGGGGTCGCCGGCGAGGGCGTCGGCGATCAGTTGGGGCACCTCGCTGACCGTGACTCCGGCGGGCGGCGCGGGGGTCGCCACGCCGTAGCGCTCGGCGAGCAGGGCCCGGAGCGGGGCGGCCCCCGGATAGAAGGTGACGTCGGCGTCGAGGGCGGCCCCAGTGACGAGCGTGGTGAGGGTCGACGGGTCTACGGGCTGGCCGACGGGGGTGAACGTGAGGATCAAAGCCGTACGGCCGGTCGAGCGGCCGTGCAGCCAGACCCGCCGCGAGATCAGGCGATCCTGGATCTCGTCGCGGGCGCCGATCACATCCCATACGTCACGGATTGGCGGCTGGGCGAGCACCCGCTCACGCGCCACGGTGAAGCCGACCCGGGAGCGGACCGTCTCACGGAGCTCGGGCGTCAGCTCGGCCGACCTTTGGTAGGCCACCGACAACAAGTGAACGAGGCCATATTCGGCGAGCAGCCGCTCCGGCCAGTCGTCTTCGCGCAGGTGCCCGGAGAGACGCGCGACGATCCCCGCCACGCCCGGGGCCTGGGCGTCTATAAGCCGCTTGGCGAGGTCGTCCCAGTCGGCGGGCCCGCTTTGCCGCGCGCTCGCAATGCCTTGCCTGATCTGGTCGGCCAGCCAGCGCTCCAACTCGGAGAGCCCGGCCGCGACCCGCTCCTCCCGCCGCACGGCCGCCCTGGACCCACCGCCAGTCGAACCCCCAGAGGTTGTGGAGGTTGCAGACGTCGCAGACGTGGATTCACCGGATGTCGGCAACGCAAACTCCGCGGCATCCTCGGGCGTCGGGGCCGTGGATCCAGCGGAGGCCGGGCTGGTGGATCCAGCGGAGGCCGGGCCCGTGGATCCGGCGGCGGCATCGGCGCCGGACGCCGCCTCAGCAGCGGCCGCCTCAGCTGGGCCCAACCCAGACAGGGCGGACCCGGACGGAACCGACCCAGGCGAGACCGACCCAGGCGAGACCGACCCAGGCGAGACCGACCCAGGCGAGACCGACCCGGACGGGGCCGACCCGGACGGGGCCGACCCGGACGGGGCCGACCCAGGTGGGGCCGACTCGGCGGTGGCCGACTCGGGCGCGGGCCGGGGGGTGGCGCGACGGCGGCGGCTGGTGATCCAGTCGATCACCCAGTCGGGCGGATCGTCGGCGGCCGGGACATTGTCGGCCGACCAGAGGAGCAGCAGACCGAGGACATGCTTGCAGGGAAATTTCCGGCTGGGACAGCTGCACCGATAGGCGACCTCCCCCAGATCCACGCACGCCCGATAGGGCGTGGCGCCGCTGCCGGCGCACTCGCCCCAGATCGCTTCCGCGGTGACGCCGGTGCCCGTCCACTTCCTGGGCGTGCCGACAGAGGCCGCCGCCTTCTGGGAGGCGACGTCCGAAGCGAGCGCCAGGACCTGGTCCCGGCTCCACGGTTCGATCACGCGCCGCACACTAGCCACCCTCGCCGACAAATTCCTGACGCGCGGCAAACGGCAGGCAGGAGGGGCGCCGGCCACGCGGATGGGCGGGCCGCGAGGCGGGGTTAGGCGGGGTGAGGTGGGGTGATGGGGGCGCGTGAATGTCGGGGGCGCGTGACATACTCACCAGCGTGGCGGCTCGAACGGCGCAAAGGGCACTGATCGGGCGATCGAGGGAGCTCGATCGTCTCGTGTCGGTTCTCGACGCCGCCGAGCGCGGAGTGGCCGGCGTGGCACTCGTGGGTGGCGACGCGGGCATCGGCAAGACGCGGATCGTGAGCGAGATGCTGGCACGCGCCCGCGAGCGCGGGTTCGTGACCTTGGTCGGGCAGTGCGCGGAGCTCGGCGACGCCCTTCCCTATCTTCCGCTCGCCGACGCCCTCAGGACCGCCGACAACGAGCTGGTGGCCACGGCGGTCGCGGCCCGGCCAGCGCTTCGGCCGCTGCTGCCCGCGATCAACGGCGACGGCGCCGACGCGACCGCCTCTGCGCTTGCCCAGCAGCGGCTGTTCGGCTCGGTGCTGGCGCTGCTGTCCGACCTGGCCGATGTGCAGCCTGTCCTGCTGGTCTTCGAGGATCTTCACTGGGCCGACCGGTCCACCCGCGATCTGCTGGTGTTCTTGACCCGGATGTTGCAGCGCGAGCGGGTGTGCGTGGTCGGCACCTACCGTACGGATGACCTGCACCGCAGGCATCCCCTCCGCCCGGTGCTGGCGGAGCTGCAGCGGCTTCCCCTGGTGACGGCGGTCGAGCTGGGCCCGCTTCCCGATCAGGACATGGCCGCCTACCTCGGCACTTTGGGGCCCATCGTGTCCACGACCATCGGCGGCGTGGTCGAGCGGGCGGGCGGCAATCCGTTCTTCGCCGAAGAATTGTTCGACGCGTCGGCGAGCGGCGAGCGGCTGCCGGGCACGCTGTCCGATCTGCTGCTGGCCCGGGTCGAAGGCCTGTCGGACACAGCGCAGCAGGTGCTGCGGGTCGCGGCGGTCGCGGGCCGCCGCGTGTCGCACGAGTTGCTCCGTGACGCGACCGGGCTGCCCGATCTGCCTTTGGAGGAAGCGCTGCGCGAGATCGTCTCCCGTGGCCTGCTCACGACCGGGGCCGGGGGCTACGAGTTCCGCCACGCGCTGCTTCAAGAGGCCGTCTACGACGATCTGCTGCCGGGTGAGCGCACGCGGCTGCATGAGCGGTTTGCTGGTCTGCTGGCCGCGCGTGGCGCCGCCTCTGCGGAGCTGGCCCACCACTATCTCGCCGCGCACGACCTGACCGGCGCCCTGCGCGCATCCGTGGAAGCGGGCAGGCAGGCGGGCGAGCTGGGCGCGCCGGCCGAGGCACATCGGCATTTCGATCGGGCGCTGGAGGTGTGGGAGCGGGTTCCCGACGCGGCGGAGATCGCCGGGCTCAGCCGCCCCAGGCTGGCCCTGGCCAGTGCCGCGGCGGCGGCCGACAGCGGCGACTACCACCGGGCCATCGCCCAGCTGCGTCGCCTCCGCTCCCTCCTTACCGCCGCCTTCGAGGCCATGGCCTCCGCCGAGACCCCGCCCGCCGCTCAGACCACAGCCGAGACCCCGTCGGCCGCCCAGGCCACCGCCCAGGCTGCCGTCCAGGCCACCGCCGACGCTGAGGCCGCCGACGCTGAGGCCGCCGACGCTGAGGCCCCGATGGGTGAGAATGAGCTGGAGATCCGGCTGCTGCTGGCCGAGACCGACGAGCGGCTGGCCTACTACATGGCCGAGTCCGATCAGGTGAAGGGCATGGTCGAGGCGGCGCGGGCGGCAGTGGAGACCCTGGAAGCGCTTCCTCCTGCGGTTCTGAAAGGGCCCATCCCGAAAGAGCCGCTGCTCGACGGGCCGGCTGGGGCGTCAAGGGCACCGGCGACCGGGCCGACCCAGCGGGCCGGCACGTCGAGGTCATCAGGGAAAACCGGAGCGGGCGAGACAGCGGCAAGGGCGGCGACGTCACCGGGCGCCGCAGAATCAGCCGCGGCGGCCGGGCCGTCGCAGGCGGCGGGGGCGGCGCGTGAGGCGAGGCCCGGGGCGGCGCATGGGACAGCGGCAGGGTCCGGGGCGGCGCGTGAGGCGAGGCCCGGGGCGGCGCGTGGGGCAGGGGCAGGGTCCGGGGCGGCGACTTGGGTGGTGCCGGGGGCGATCGAGTCACCGGGGGCGTTGTTGGCGCGGGCGCTCGCGACATATACGAGAGCGTCGTCGCTGACGGCGGGCGCGGCGGAGATGCGGGCGCTGGCCGAGCGGGCCCTGGAGGCCGCGCGGGCGAGCGGCGCGCCCGACGCCGAGGCGAGCGCTCTGGTGTCGCTCGCGCTGGTGGAGGAGTCGACCGGCGTCCCCCAACGGGTCGAAGATTTGCTGGCCCAGGCGGCGCAGATCCACACCAACGACCTGGCCACAGACCTGCGGGTCCGATTCCACCATGCGCGCCTCCGCTACGAGGACGGCCGCCTCGACGAGGCCGCCGGCCTCACCGACGAGGCCTTGGTCGTCGCCGAGCGCGCCGGGCTGAGCTGGAGTAATTACGGCACCGACCTGCGATTCCTGCGCCTGCTGATCCACTATGCAGCCGGCGAGTGGGACGCGGCCGAGCGTTACGCGGCTGGTTTCGGCATCCGGGTCGGCACGCCCGCTGAGGCGCTGCTGTCGGCGGTCGCCCTCTTCGTCGACGTGGGCCGGGGCAGCCCTGTTGCCGACGAGCGGCTGACCTGGCTGTCGCGCTTCTGGCAGGGCGAGGACGCCAGCGAGATGGTGCACTACATGTCCCGCGGACTCGCCGCCGAGCACTCGCTCTGGGCCGGCGACCCGGTCGCGGGGCTCGAGCACGCGATGGCCGTCGCCGACGTGCTCGAGTCGGCGGACGCCAGCCTGATCAGAATCGCGGCGACGGCTCTGTGGGCCATCGCCGAAGGGGCGGGCGACGTGGCCCAGGCCGACCGGCTGGTCGAGCGCGCCCGCTACGCCGCCAGCTACGGCCCTTACGGCCCGCGCACGCAGCTCGGCCCGGAAGGCATGGCGTGGCTGGCCCGAGCGGAGGCCGAGTGGCAGCGCGCGCACGGCGCGGCCACGCCGGAGGTCTGGCGCGCGGCGACCGAGGCCTTCGCGTTCGGCTTCGTCTATGAGGAGGCCCGCTCGCGCTGGCGGCTTGCGGAGGCACTGCTGGAGGCAGGAAAGCGAGACGAGGCGCATGCCGAGTGGCTCGCGGCGACGGCCGTGGCCGAGCGGCTGGGCGCGGAGCCGTTCCGCGCAGCGCTCGAGGAGCTGGGCCGGCGCGCCCGGTTCGCCCAGACGGCCGAAGGCGACGCGTCGCTCGCCGGGCTGACCAGTCGCGAGCGCGAGGTGCTGGCCCTGGTCGCGGAGGGTATGTCCAACCGCGAGATCGCCGAGCGGCTGTTCATCTCGCAGAAGACGGCCAGCGTCCACGTCTCCAACATTCTGGCCAAGCTGGGGGTCACCTCCCGCGGCCAGGCCGCCGCCGTCGCGCATCACGAAGGGCTCACCCCATGACAGGTCGGCCGCCTGTGGTCGGAGGTCCTCGGACTCGCCGCGCATCACAAAGGGCTCATCTCATGGCAGGTCAGCCTCTTGTGGTCGGAGGTGCTCCGGTTTGCCTGGCTTCGGTTCATCGTGGGGCAGACCAACGGCCCAGGGTGGAGGTGGTCTCATGATGGATCGGCCGCCGTTGGCGGAGGCGTTGGATCTGGCGCCGCATCCGGAGGGCGGGTGGTATCGGGAGACCTGGCGCTCGCCCGTCATGATGGACACCGAGCGTGGCTCCCGGCACAGCGCGACCGCCATCTATTTCCTGCTGGAGCCGGGTGAGAGCTCCGCGCCGCACGTGGTGCGGAGCGCCGAGCTCTGGCTGTGGCATCGGGGCGGCCCGCTGATCCTGACGATCGGCGACGACGACGTGATCCTCGGGCCCGACGTCGAGAAGGGCCACGTGCCGCAGGCCGTGGTGCCCGCCGGCGTCGTCCAGTCGGCCCGGCCTGAGCGGGACGAAGGCGTCCTGGTCAGCTGCGTCGTGTCGCCGGGCTTCGACTTCGCCGACTTCACCCTCCTGCAATAGCCAGCCCACTCACCGCGACCAGCTTCTTCACCCGCTGTATCAAACGTCCTAGGAGGTCGACGATGACCCGTCAGATCGTTTCCGTCATCGGGGGGAAGGACGCCGGGCCGGGCGCGCCGTACGCGTCGATCAACCCGTCGCGGCCCACGGACACCGTGGCGACCGTTCAGCTCGCCGATGCCACGACCTTCGCCGCCGCGTGCCGTACGGCGTCCGCGGCGCAGCGCGAGTGGGCGCGCGTGCCCGCGCCGGTCCGCGGCCGGGTGATCGCCTCGATCGGCCGCCTGGTCGAGGCCAACACCGAGGCTCTGGCCCGACTGGTGACCGAGGAGATCGGCAAGCCGTACGCCGAGGCGCTGGGCGAGGTCCGCGAGATCGTCGACACCTGCGACTTCTTCCTCGGCGAAGGACGACGGCTCTACGGCCAGACCGTGCCGTCCGAGATGCCGGACAAGAACCTGTTCACGTTCCGCACTCCGGTGGGCACGGCGGTGGTCATCACGGCCGGCAACTTCCCGGTGGCCGTCCCGTCCTGGTATCTGGTCCCCGCCCTGCTCTGCGGCAACGCCGTCGTGTGGAAGCCCGCCGAGTACGCCGCGGCGTCCGCGCATGCGCTGTTCCAGCTGTTCGCGGCCGCGGGCCTGCCCGACGGCGTGCTCAACGTGGTGTTCGCCGACGGAGCCGAGGCCTTCGAAGGGCTCGACACGGCCCTCGGCGAGGGCACGGTCCAGAAGGTCGGGTTCACCGGGTCGACGGCGGTCGGCCGGAAGGTGGGCGAGCTGTGCGGCCGCCACCTCCAGTCGGCCTGCCTGGAGCTGGGCGGCAAGAACCCGATGGTCGTGATGCCCGACGCCGATCTCGACCTGGCCGTCGAGGGCGCGCTGTTCGCCGGGTTCGGCACGGCGGGGCAGCGCTGCACCTCCCTCGGCACGGTGATCGTCCACGAGTCCGTCCACGACGCGTTCGTGGCAAGGTTCGCCCAGGCCGTACGGGACGCCAAGATCGGCGACCCGTTCGGCGAGGTGCTCTACGGCCCGCTGCTCGACCACAAGTTCGCCGAGCGCTTCGAGGAGTATCTGACCTGGATCGAGCCGCACCACACGCTCGTGCTCGACCAGAAGGGCAAGATCGACGGGCTGTTCTATCACCCGGTGATCGTCGACAACGTGCGGCCCGACGACCGGATCTTCCTTGAGGAGACGTTCGGCCCGATCGTGGGCGTGACCACGTTCCAGACGCTGGACGAGGCGATCGAGCTGGGCAACCGGCCGGGATACGGGCTGTCCTCGTCGATCTACACGACCGACCCGAAGGCCGCCTTCCGCTTCCGCGAGGGGATCTCGGCCGGCATGGTCAGCGTCAACAACTCGACGTCGGGCGCGGAGGCGCATCTGCCGTTCGGCGGCAACGGGAAGTCGGGCAACGGCAGCCGCCAGAGCGGCCTGTGGGTGCTCGACCAGTTCACCCGCTGGCAGGCGCTGAACTGGGATTACTCGGGCCGCCTGCAGAAGGCGCAGATGGACGTCGCCGACATCACGCCCGATCTCGCGTTCCGGCTCTGAAAAAAGCGCTCCGGCTCTGACAGGAGCGTTCCCGCTCTGACAGGAGCATTCCCGCTCTGACAGGAGGGGCCCCGCCCGAAAGCGGGGCCCCCGGATCACGACTGGGTGATCGTCACATTGTCGACGCCCGCCTCGACGAGAGAGGCGGTCGCGGCGTCGGCGGCCTGGACGAGGATCCGCACGCTCTGCCCGGCGAAGCCGGACACGCTGACCGAGGCCGTGGCCCACGCGCCGTCACGGTTGACGGCCGCGCCGAGCTGCTGGAACACCTGCGTGCCGTTGACCGACACACGGAAGAAGTCGGCCGAGGTCGCGTTCGACCCGTGCGCCAGATACCACGAGAACGACAGCGTCAGCGTCCCGGTCGAGGGCAGCGTGATCGCCGGCGACTGGATCGAGGTGGTGCCGCCGTCGACGTCGAAGTCGCCCGCGCCCGCCCCGGCGGCTCCGCCGGTGACCAGGTCGAACGAGCCGCTGACCGTGGTGCCGAGCTGCTTCGGCCCACCGGAGTTGGTGTCGGCGGGGTTGGCCCGCTCCCACTGTCCCGTGGTCGCCGTGTCGGTACCGGACGGGTTGGTGGTCCATCCGGTGGCCGTCTCGAACGTGTCGGAGTAGACGGTGGTCCCTCCGGACGGGGCGGCGCCGGTGAACAGCAGCACGTTCGGCGATCCGGTGCCCGCGCCGGTCACCACGCCCGTGGTGCCGGCGGCGACGAGCGCGTCCCTGACCTGCGCCGGGGTGGAGGTGGCGTGGGTGGCCAGGTAGAGGGCGGCGGCGCCGACGACGTGCGGGGTGGCCATCGAGGTGCCGCTGATCGTGTTGGTCGCGGTGGTGCTGCTGAACCAGTCGGAGGTGATGTCCTGGCCGGGCGCGAAGATGTCGAGACAGGTGCCGAAGTTGGAGAACGACGCGCGCGCGTCGGTCCGCGTCGTCGCCCCGACGGTGATCGCGGCCGGGACGCGGGCCGGCGAACTCGTGCAGGCGTTGGCGTTGCTGTTGCCGGCCGCCACGCCGTAGACGACGCCGGAGTTGATGGAGTTGTTCACGGCCGTGTCGAGCGCGGTGCTGGCGCCGCCGCCGAGGGACATGTTCGCGACGGCCGGCTTGATGGCGTTGGCGGTGACCCAGTCGACGCCGGCGATGACACCGGAGGTGGGGCCGGAGCCGTTGCAGGCCAGCACTCTGACGCCGACCAGCGAGACGCCCTTGGCCACGCCGAACGCCGATCCGCCGACCGTGCCGGACACGTGCGTGCCGTGGCCGTTGCAGTCGGTGGCGTCGGCGTCGTTGTCGATGAAGTCGAAGCCGCTGGAGGCGCGGCCGCCGAAGTCGGTGTGGGTGGTCAGGATGCCGGTGTCGATGATGTACGCGTGCACGTTGGAGGCGGTCGTCGCGTACGAGTACAGGTTGTTGAGCGGCAGGTTGCGCTGGTCGATCCGGTCGAGGCCCCACGAGGGCGGGTTCGGCTGGTCGGTGTCGAGCCGCAGCATCTGGTCCTGCTCGACGTAGGCGACGTCGGAGCTGGCCGCGATGGCGGCCGCCTGCTCGGGTGTGGCCTGCACGGAGAAGCCGCGGAGCGCCCGCTGGTAGACATGCCCGAGCCGGGCGCCCTGCTGGGCCACGAGCTCGGCCGAGCGCTGCGGCACGGCGACGCGCAGCGTGGGCGAGTCCTTGAATACCACGATGTAGCTGCCGGGAATGGGAGCGGCCGCGGAGATCACCCGGGCTTGAGCCGGCGCGGGCATGGCGATCAGGCCTGTTGCGGCCAGGGCGAGCGCCACCACGAGGATGGGGGGTCGGCGCATCGGAGTCCTTTCGGATGGTCAGGCGCGCGGCGGGTCGGGTGACCTCAGCGCGCGGAGGACGGCGAGCGCGGTCGGCACTTCGTCGTCCGTCAGCGAATCCACGACCGTCTGGAGCTCCTTGCGCAGCGCCGCCGAGTCGTGTCCGAGCCATCGGCCGCGCGGACGGCGCGGCCCGAGAAGGGTGACCAGTGAGTGCGCGGGGAGGCCCAGGATCGCCTCCAGTTCGCGTACGGCAGCCAGCGAGGCCGAACGTTCGGGCCGGGATCTCCCCCGCTGCCAGTTGCTCAGGCTGGCGAGGGAGATCCGGACGCCGCGTTCGGCGAGACGGACGTGCAGCCGTTCCAGGCTCAGCCCGCGAGCTGTGATGGCGGCTCGCAGAGCTTCGTCGAATGGGCCCGTACGGAGCAACGACGTCACGTCCCGCTGGGTACGATCACCGGCCACGCATGTCACATTCGCACCGGATTACCGGTTCGTCCATTACTGCTGTGTGATCTTCACATCATCAACACCCGCTTCGACTAGTGAGGCAGTGGCGGCATCCGCGGCCTCGATTCGGATTTGCACACTTTGTCCGGCGAAGGAGGAGACGTCGGCGGTCGCCGTGGCCCACGCCCCGTTCCGGTTCACCGCCGAGGCCAGCTGCTGGAAGACCTGTGAACCGTTCACGAACACGCGCAGGTAGTCGGCGGAGGTCGCGTTCGACCCGTGCGCCAGATACCACGAGAACGACAGCGTCAGCGTCCCGGACGCGGGGAGCGTGATCGAGGGCGATCTGATCGAGCTGACGCCGCCGTCGAGGTCGAAGTCGCCCGCGGCCGTGCCCGCCTGGCCGCCGGTCACGAGGTCGAACGACCCGCTGACCGTCGTGCCGAGCTGCTTGGCGCCGCTCGAGTTGGTGTCGGCCGGGTTGGCCCGCTCCCACTGGCCCGTGGTCGCCGTGTCGGTGCCGGACGGGTTGGTCGTCCAGCCGGTGGCCGTCTCGAACGTGTCGGAGTAGACCGTCGTGCCCGGCGCCGCGCCGCAGTACTGCGCCTGCTTGCCGATGATCCGGTATGGGCAGTCCGAGTACTCCAGGAGCCGCAGCACGGCCTCCCGGTTGCGCGTGGTCTGTGTGACGATCTGCTCGTCGGGCGGGTAGAACCCGGGGCTGCTGGTGGTCGGATACATCTCGAACGTGTACGAGAAGATCTTGTAGTTGCCCCACAGCCAGTCGTCGATCGACCCGTCGGTGATGTAGAGGTCGCTGGCCTGCTCGGGGGTGTAGCCGTTGGTCGACGCCATGTTCTGGCCTAACGCGGCCAGCGCGTCGTGGTCGTCCTGGGTCAGCCCGGCCGCCGTGTCGGCGGTCGTGTAGCCGTAGGGCCACAGCACGAGCTCGCTGTAGGTGTGGAAGTCGATGTTGGTCTTGATCTGCTGGACGCCACCGACGACCCGGGAGCGTACGAAGTCGGAGGCGGCGTGGACCTCGGGGGCCGACTCGGCGGACGGCCCGCGGTAGGTCTCGCTCGACGTGGACCCGGACGAGCCGCCGCAGCAGCCCCACAGGAAGGCCCAGTTGCGGTTCAGGTCGGTGCCGACGTTCGAGGAGCCGGCGTTCGGCTGCCGGTTCTTGCGCCAGCTGCGGTACGCCCCGGTCGCGATGTCGTATTCGCCGCCGTCCGGGTTGAGGTCGGGCAGGATGTAGATCTCGCGGCTGTTGACCAGGCCCGTGATCCGGCTGTCGGTGCCGTAGCTCTGGGTGAACAGGTTCAGCAGGTAGATCGCCATCTCGACGGTCAGGTGCTCACGGGCGTGCTGGTGGGCCGTGAACAGGACCTCGGGCTCGTTCTCGTCGGTCGCCACGTTGTCGCTGATCTTCACCCCCATCAGGTCCCGGCCCTGGAACGAGGTGCCGTAGCTGAACTTCTGGGCGATCGACGGGAAGTTCGCGACGACCTGGTTGACCACCGCGGTCAGCTCCGCGTAGTTGTGGTAGCCGCTGTCGGCGGCCGGGAAGTCCTGCGGCTGCGGCACGGCCGGGCCGAGTTTCGGCACGATGACGGTGACCTTGTAGCCGAGCTGCTTGATCGCGGCGACTTCCGACTCGGTGGCGGTGACCACGATCGAGGCGGCGTGCACCTCGTCGATCGCGGCGCCCGTGCGCGCGACGTCGGTTCGCTGTTGCTGGGTGGCCGGGCCGTCCACCGTGTATTGGCGGTTCGGTGGTGGTTCGGCGGCCGCTCCCACCTCGGCCACGCCGGACGCGAGGAACAGGACGAGCATCGCCAGTCCCGTGACCAGACGTTTCATCAGGTGCCCTCCCTCGGAGATCTGTCCACAAAGTGAGACAGGCTCAGAGTTCGCTCAAGGTCACCGGATGGGAACTAGTCAAGTAAATAATAACTCACAGTAAATTTTCAGGAAAAACACCAGAATACTGTGTTTTTCACGTACCGGCGCAAATGACAGAAGTGCCCGGAAACGACGAAGCCCGGCGCCCACCGAGGGGACGCCGGGCTTCGCACGAGGCTCAGGCCTGGTTGTCGCCGCCGCGTCGGCCGTCGTAGCCGAGCAGCCGCATGGCGACCTCCGGATCCATGGCGGCGGCCAGCAACTGGGCGCGCTCGGCGGCCCGGTCTCTGGCCTCCTCGGCCCGCCTGCGGCTGGCCTGCTGACCCTTGACCACGCCCACGATGACCGCGACGCCCACCAGCACGCCGATCAGCACCACGAACAGGATGGCCGCGCCACCCGCCGTGAAGCTGCTGGCCTCGGCGCCGGTCGCGCCGGATCCGCCGAACAGGGCCACCCCGAGCAGGGTGAAGGCGACCAGGCCGGCGACGCTCAGGGCCAGCACCCACATGAGCCCGGCCGACCGCTTGCGCGGCCGCGCCGGTGCGCCGGCCGGGCCGTAGTCGGTGGGGCCGTAGTGCGGCTGGCCGTACGGACGCTGCTCGGCGCCCACCTGGGTGAGCCCGTTGCCGTTGCCGTTGCCGGGGCTCGACCACGGCACGAAGTCGGGCTGCGGCACCAGCACGCCGTGGCCGTTGCCGTTGGCGTCGGTCTCCTGCAGGGTGGCGGCCGCGAGACCGACCTGGCCCTGTGCGGAGGGGGCCGCGAACGTCGGCTTGTGCATGACGACCGCGCTCGGCTCGAGCTCCAGAACCTTCTCCGGCGGGACCGGAAGCTGGTGGTCCACCTTGCTGTGGTTCTGGTGGGCCTCGACCGCGGCCAGGTGATACGCCTCGATGTCCTCCATGAAGACCTCGTCGGCGTAGACCGTGCCGTCGACCAGCGGGCCACGGGTCTTCTCGATGACCGCGACCACGTCTTCGCCGTCGAGGGTCTTGTGGTGCTCCAGGGCGTGCGCGACCGCCAGGACCTCGCGGCGGTTCTTCTTCAGCAGCTCCTCGGTCTTGTCCAGCAGCCGCGACAGGTTGAACTCGATCCGCTCGGCCAGGTGGTCGGGGATCATCTCGTCGGACTTCTTGTCGTTGAGCGAGCCGGTGAACCCGGCGCCGGGCTTGGTGCCTCCGGCGCCGCCCAGGCTTCCCGCACCCGTGCGGCCGCTCATGATGCCGAGCTCGTGGAGGATCGGCAGGGACGCGATGCCCTTGCCCATGCCCCACTCCGACTCCATGAGGCCGACGAAGTAGGTCGCCGACTGCAGGTCGCCGGAGACGCCCGAGGAGTTGTCGTCGCCGAAGAACATCCGCTCACCCGCCAGCGAGGCGAGCGAGACCATGATGTCGGCCTCCTTCTCGGACTTCCAGCCGGTGAACTGGTCCTCGGGCTTGATGCTGGACACCATGCCGAGGTAGTCGGAGCCCTTCTCGATCGTCGCGAGGTCGATCTCGAGGTGGTAGCGGGAGCGGTAGGCCACGACCGCGTGGCAGGCCTCGTGGACGGCCACGGCGTGCCGCTCGCGCTCGATGTACTCCACGTCCTCGGGCGGGCCGAGCTGCTTGATCCGCTTGGCCTTGACCACGTCGCCCCAGGTGATCACCTCGCGGCCGTCCCGCAGGGCGACGATCAGCGACTCGTTGACGACGTCCTTGATCGTGGCGCCGGTGGCGTACGGGGTGATGGTGGCGAGCTTGTCGATCTGCTCGTCGGTCAGGTTGTGCCGCACCTTGTCGAAGTAGCCCTGGTAGGTGCGGATCCGGCCGGGCTTGGACGGGTAGCCGACCTTGTAGATGCGGTCGATGCGGCCGGGCCGGAGCAGCGCCTCGTCCAGCGCGTTCGGCATGTTGGTCGCCATCATGACCAGGATGCGATAGCGCGGTGGCGGCTTGGGCTGCATGCCGAACATCCGGCGCACGTAGCGGTTGACGAAACCGCGTGGCTTCTTCAGGCCCGACAGCTCGGTGAGCAGGGCCTGCAGCGTGCCCATGTCGCCGCCGCCGTTCATGCCCATCGGCGTGATGTATTTGCTGATGCCCGCGCGCGGCGCCTCTGCCGGCCCGGCGCCGGCGCGCAGCGCGAACCTCGCGTACTGGTCGCGGGCGCCCTCGGAGAGGTAGGAGAAGCCGTGGCAGGCGTCGCCGGACATGGGGCTGAAGCGCCCGGGCGGGCCCTGCTGGGCCAGCTGCCCGCGGCGGCCGAGCGAGTCGGCCTCGTCGAAGAAGACGATCACGCCGCCGTAGCGCAGCGCCAGCTTGCGCAGCTTGCGGAAGAGCGCCTTCACCTTCAGGATGCCGACGCCCATGAACATGTTGATGAACGCGCCCGGGTCGACGAACACGTACGGCTTGCCGGTCTCGCCCGCGACGGCCTCGGCCATCAGGGTCTTGCCGGTGCCGGGCGGCCCCCACAGCAGCAGGCCGCTCGGCACGTAGCCGCCGCGCGCCTCGATCGCGTCGGGCTGCTCCAGGAAGACGATGTTCTCCTTGACCCGCTCGACCACGTGATCCTGGCCCCACACGTCGCGGAACCGCGTCTTGATGTCGTCGGGGAAGTAGGTCTCGACGCCGCCGCGCGACATGAACCAGAAGATGCCGAAGATCTGGATGACGCCGAACAGCAGGCCGAAGGCCAGCTGGAAAGCGTACGGCAGGCCCTGGAGCAGCAGCGCCGGCGCCTTGAAGAGCGCGACGATGGGCTGCTCCTTGATGAGCTTGCCGACCACCATCGCGATAACGGCGACCCAGATCAGATACTTGATCGCGCGGGCCAGCCGGAACCGGGTCCAGTCGCTGAAGGTGCGGTGCGTCCAGCGATCCCAGCCGCCGAAGACCCGCTTGGTGAAGAACCCGTGGTAGCCGGCCGCGCGCTCGCTGATCAGGAAGTGGATCTGCCGGATCACTTCGAGGCCGGCCAGCCAGAAGATCCAGGTCGCGTCCATCGCCGTGGTCAGGATCGCGTCTCCCAGCGGCATGATGCCGTTGAACGAGGCGACCTGGTTCCACGTGAGGATCGCGAAGGCCAGCGTCAGCAGGAACAGGAACTTCAGGCGATCCCACGGGGCCAGGCGTTTGCGGGTCGGGCGGTTGCGGTCCTCGGGGCCTGATCCGGGGGCGCGCAGCCCCTCTGGGTGAAATGTCGGCGGGGGTGCCGTGTCCATATCTGGGTTCTCCTTCACCCGATCGAGCGCCGGACCTTGAAGGACTGCTCGATGGTGTCGAATTCGCCGCCACGGCTCTTCCAGCACTCCGCGGAGCAGCGGATGAGCAGGATCGACATCTTCGTGCTGTCGGCATTGAGGAACGCGGTCAGGTCGAACGTGTGCACGCCCGCCGTCCCGACCGAGTAGTTGAAGCGGACATGTACGCCACGGACGCCGTCTTCCGGCGGCACGACCTCGTCGCCGAGCAGCTCGAAATTCTGGAGCGGGAAGTTCGGCGCCTGCTGCATGATCTGCTGCCGGTAGGTCTCCGTAACCGGCAGGATCGCGTCCCGCAGCGTGTTGAGCGAGACGGCGTTGGCGCTGTCCTCACTCAAGGGCTGGACTGTGGCGTATATGAATGGCTCGTCGGTCTTTCCGCCGGTGAGCGGCAGGAAATGGGACGCGCTAGGACTCTTAGGATCACCGTCGAACGCCGCCGCCCAGACCAGGCTCTTGCGGAGCTGCGCCGTGGCCGACTGCGGATCGTCGCCGGTGAGGAGCTTCATGATGGGCGTGTCGTCGACCTTGTGCCAGGTGGAGGGCACCTTGAAGAAGGTCGCCCCGTCGTCGTCCTTCACATAGGTATACGCGGGACCCGAGCACGCCACGAGAACCAGGCACAACAGGGCACCAACTCCGGCCGTCACGACCGTCGACCAAGCCCGCCAGATCTTCACCAGGCCCTTACCTCCGCTTTGCGGGTCTACGAGGTAGTAGTGCCCGTTTTCCAAGTATCCATCTCTCCTACTCAAGGATGCACCTTGGAAACTTTGACCAAATCTTGCCCGTATCTTAGCTCGGGTTGTTACACGACCCTGTCGCGGGCATGTTGCAATGCCGTGAACTGCGCGTACGGTAGCGAACTCGGCGTAAGCCCACTGTAAGACGGATCACTACAGTCACCTTCCCCAGAGCGGCGACTTGAGTCCACTTCCGTCGTGCCCACCCTCACGGGACCCGCAACCTTCATGCAACGGCCCTGCGGGGACCATCGAGACGGCGTCCCGCCGGGTGCTCTGGTCTGGGACAGGCGGGCATCCGACGGTGCTCGTCTGACCGGGGACCCCGGCGGGGCCGCGCCGTCCGCGAGCCTGATGATCACTCGGCTAGGGTGGCCGCATGCCCACCGCATTGATCACCGGAGCCACCGCCGGCATCGGCGCGGCGTTCGCCCGCCGGCTCGCCGCCGACGGGTTCGGCCTCGTCCTGGTAGCCCGAGACGAGCCGCGCCTCACCGCGTACGCCGAGGAGCTGCGCACGCGCTACGGCGTGCGCGCCGACCCTCTGGTCGCCGACCTGGCGTCCGAGGCCGGCGTCAAGGCGGTCGAGGCGCGGCTGGGCGACGGGGTCGACCTGCTCGTCAACAACGCCGGCTTCGCGCTGCCCGGAGACTTCCTGCAGGTGCCGGTCTCCGACGAGGTGACGATGCTGCGGCTGCACTGCGAGGCCGTGCTCCGCCTGTCGTACGCGGCGCTGCCGGGCATGCGCGAGCGCGGCCGCGGCGCGGTGATCAACGTGGCGTCCGTGGCCGCGTTCTTCTCCCGCGGCACCTACAGCGCGACCAAGGCGTGGGTGGTCAACTTCAGCGGCTCGGCCGCCACGGAGCTGGCCGGCACCGGCGTCCGCGTGATGGCGCTGTGCCCCGGTTTCGTGCACACCGAGTTCCACCAGCGGGCCGGCCTGGACATGTCGCCGGTGCCGCGTTTCCTGTGGCTGTCGGCCGACCGGGTGGTCAAGGAGGCCATGCGCGACCTGGCGCTGGGCAAGGTGATCAGCGTGCCGAGCCTGCGCTACAAGGCCATCGTCGCGGCCGGGCGGCTGGTCCCGCAGAACCTCGTCACCACGATTTCGCGAAAAATCGGCAAACGCCGATGAGTTCTGCGGGCGGCTCTCGTTTCACCGGCACAACCAAGGAAACAAGGAGCCGACCATGCAGAAGATCACCACTTACCTGTGGTTCGACAACCAGGCCGAGGAGGCCGCGACCTTCTACACCTCGCTGTTCGCCGACTCGCGGATCCTTGATGTCCAGCGCTACGGCGAGGGCGGCCCCGGCCCGGCCGGCACGGCCATGATCGTCACCTTCGAGGTGGCCGGGCAGCGCTTCCTCGCGCTCAACGGAGGCCAGGCCGGATTCTCCTTCAGCGAGGCCATCTCGCTGTACGTCGACTGCGCCGACCAGGCCGAGGTCGACCGCCTGTGGGACGGCCTGACCGCGGACGGCGGCGAGGAGGGCTCCTGCGGCTGGCTGAAGGACAAGTACGGCCTGTCCTGGCAGATCATTCCGGCCGCCCTGCCCCGGCTGATGAGCGACCCCGACCCGGTCAAGGCCGGCAACGTCATGCAGGCCATGCTCAAGATGAGCAAGATCCAGGTGCCCGAGCTCCAGGCGGCGTACGACTCGGCCGGAAATTAACCGGAACCAGGGCAAAAGGGAAGCGCCCTCGCCGTCGGAGGGGATAACGGCGAGGGCGCTTCTCTCGAGACGCTGCCCCGGGAATCAGACCCCGTCTCTCTTACTGAGCGCGCTCAGCGTCCGACGTTGGCCTCGTGGCCGATGGCCAGGCCGGACTCGACGTCGAAGAAGTGCAGGTTGTGCGTGTCGATGACGAGCTCGAGGCTCTGACCGGGACGCACGTGGCTGCGCGCGTTCACGCGGGCCGTCCACAGCGACTTGTCACCGGTCAGCGGGAGCGCGACCTCTTCCTCGTCGCCGTCGTGCGCGGCGGCCACGGTGTCCTTGTGCTCGACCGGCGGAGCGTCGATCGTGAACAGGACGTTGATCTCGGAGCCCAGCTCCTCGGTCACGTTGGCGGTGACCGGGATGCGGGCCCACCCGCCGGAGCTGCCGTTGGCGGCCACCGAGTCTTCGAAGTCGGACGGGCGGATGCCGAGGATGACGCGCTTGCCGACGTAACGGTCGAGGCCCGGCTTGTCGGTGAAGGTCGAGTCGGGCACCGGCAGCTTGAAGCCGGCGAACGAGACCGCCGCGCCCGAGCCGTCGCGGACCAGGTCGGCGTAGGCGAAGTTCATGGCGGGCGAGCCCATGAAGCCGGCCACGAACAGGTTCACCGGGCGGTCGAACAGGTTCTGCGGGGTGTCGACCTGCTGCAGGAAGCCGTCGCGCAGCACGCAGACGCGGTCGCCGAGGGTCATGGCCTCGACCTGGTCGTGCGTGACGTAGACCGTGGTGACGCCGAGACGCTCGTGCAGCTGGTTGAGCGAGGCGCGCATGGACACACGGAGCTTGGCGTCGAGGTTGGACAGCGGCTCGTCCATGAGGAAGGCCTGCGGCTCGCGGACGATGGCGCGGCCCATGGCGACACGCTGGCGCTGACCGCCGGACAGGGCGGCCGGCTTGCGCTTGAGATACTGCTCGAGGCCCAGCATCTTGGCGGCCTCGTTGACCCGCTTCTGGATCTCGGCCTTGGGCATCTTGCGGAGCTTGAGGCCGAAGGCGAGGTTCTCCTCGACCGTCATGTGCGGATAGAGCGCATAGTTCTGGAAGACCATCGCGATGTCGCGGTCCTTCGGAGGCAGGTGGTTGACCACCCGGTCACCGATGGAGATCTCTCCGCCGCTGATGTCCTCGAGGCCGGCGATCATGCGAAGGGCGGTGGACTTGCCACAGCCCGACGGACCGACGAGAACCATGAACTCGCCGTCCTTGATCTCGAGGTTGAGGCCGTTGACCGCCTTTACCCCGCCCGCGTAGACCTTGTCGACGTTGCTCAAAACGATAGAAGCCATGCCAGTCCTTCGCGCTTCCCCGGAGTACGGAAGTGGATACGTTTCCAGCATCTCACCCGAAACGCCCATTTATGTCAAGGTGAATCGGTGGAAACCATGGTGGAAGTATGCTGGAATCGTTTCCATGATTGCTCGCCGTACGACGATCAAAGATGTCGCGGAGGCCGCCGGCGTGGGCGTCGCGACCGTCTCGCGCGTGCTGTCCGGAGGCTCGGCGAGCGCGGAGACGCGCGAGCGCGTGCTGGACGCGGCGACCCGTCTCGACTACCGCCCGAGCGCGCTCGGGCGCAACCTGCGCCAGCAGCGGGCCGGCGGCATCGCCCTGCTCGTTCCTGACATCACAGATACGTTCTACGCCCGTCTGGCCGACGGCGTGCTGTCGTGCGCGCGTTCCTACCGCGAGCCGGTGACGATCGGGGTGACCGGAGACGACCCCGAGCAGGAGGCCGATCTCGTCGGCGCGCTGCTGGAGCAGGGCATCGACCGGGTGATCGCGGTCCCCTCGGGCGACGTCGAGACCTGGTCCCCGGCGCTCAAGGCAGGGCTGAGCGTGGTGTTCGCCGACCGCAGGATCTGGGACGCCGGGCGGCTCATCGACGAGATCCCCGCCGTGATCGCCGACGACCGGGCCGGCGTGCGGACCGCGGTGGAATATCTGCTCGGGCTGGGCCACCGCAGGATCGCCTTCCTGGCCAGGCACGGCCAGAGTCAGCGTGTCGCTTCCTTCCGCGAGGCGATGGGCGAGCATCTCGACGAGGAGCTGGTGGCGCACGCGCGGGCCAGCCGCGACTCCGCGTACGCGACGGCGGCCGGGCTGCTACAGCGCCGCACCGACCTCACCGCGGTGCTCGCCGGGGGGAACGTGCTCGGAGAGGCCACCGTCTCCGCCGCGCGCGAGCTCGATCTGCGCATCCCGCGCGATCTATCACTGATCATGTTCGACGACGTGCCGTGGGCCGAGCTCTGCTCGCCGCCGCTCACGGTCATCGCGCAGCCGGCGCAGGACCTCGGATACCGGGCGGCCGAGCTGACGTTGCGGCAGGGACGGCGACCGCGGACGATTCAGCTCCCCACCGAGCTGATCATCCGGGGCAGCTGCGGTCCGCGGCGCCCCGGCTCGTCCGGGCACTAGAGCACTGGTCAGATCAACTTCTCGATGGCCTCGACGACCTCAGAGGACTCGGGCTGGGTCTGCGGGCTGAACCGGGCGACGACCTCACCATCGGCGCCGACCAGGAACTTCTCGAAGTTCCACTGGATGTCGCCGCCGTCGCCGATCAGCTCGGCGTACAGCGGATGCCGTCCGTCGCCGTTGACCTCGATCTTCTCGAGGAGCGGGAAGTCGACGCCGTAGGTGGTCGAGCAGAACTCCTGGATCTCCTCGGCGGTGCCGGGCTCCTGGCCCATGAACTGGTTGCACGGCACGCCGATGACGGTGAAGCCGCGGTCGCCGTAGGCGTCCTGTAGGTGGACGAGGCCGGTGTACTGCGGGGTCAGCCCGCAGCGCGAGGCGACGTTGACGACCAGGGCGGATCGGCCGCCGAGCACGTCGCCGACGGTGGTGGGACCACCGTCGAGGCGGTGGATCGGGATCTCGAGAATGCTCATGAACCGGACTCTACTTTCCGGATCTCAGTGGTACGCGACGCGGGTCCCCGGTCCGGCGATCTCAAACCTCAAATCTCGGCGACGGCCGGGTCACCGCCGTCCACGTAAGCGGCCGGGCCGGGTCGGCGCGCCCCCGCGAGACCCTCCCAAGTCGTCCTGACCTCGGCAAACAACTCGCCTTTTGGTGTCCCTCTTAATACGCCACGCGGCGGTGTTCGTATTTCAATCCGGCTATTGGACCCGTCGCGGCGCCTGCCCGCGCTCGCACCTGAGCGCGCTCAGAGAGCAGGCCACGCGGACGGCCGCGCCAGAGCCACTGGCGCGCCACCGACCGGCGAGCGCATCCGTGCGCCCGCCTTCCGCACGCGACCCGACGACAAGGACCGATTTGAACAGCAGTAGCAGTATCAGCAGTAGCAGTAGCGGCATCAGAGGCAAGGGCGCCCTGCGCACCACCGTCGCGGCGGCTTCCGCGGCGGCCGCGCTCGGCGGGGCGATCGTCATACACGACGCCTCGAGACAGGCCGGGCCCGAACTGCTCGATCTCACCGCCGCGCACGTCAGACCGGTGAGCGCCGACACGACAGTGCACACCGACACGACAGTGCACACCGACACGACGGCGCACACCGACACGACGGTGCACACCGATGTCACGATGACCGCCGACGTGATGGTGAACACCGACCGGACAGTGCACATGCGCACCTGGCGAACCACCGCGCGGCCCCGGATGACCATGGCCAGGCTCAGGACCACGGCGAAGGTCAGGAGCAAGGCGTACGCCTTCCGGCTCGTCGCGCACAGATCCTGGTCGGGGACCCAGTTCAGGTGCCTGGACAGCCTGTGGACCCACGAGAGCAACTGGGATCACACGGCGCACAACGCGTCATCGGGCGCGTACGGCATTCCGCAGGCCCTGCCGGGAGCCAAGATGAGCCTCGTGGCCTGGGATTGGCGGTTCAACCCGCAGACCCAGATCCGCTGGGGCCTCCGCTATATCGAGGGCCGCTACGGCTCACCGTGCGGCGCGTGGGGCCATTTCCGCTCGCACAACTGGTATTAACGCCGCTCGCACGCGGTCAGGAGAGTCCAGGGGAAGGGATCACTCCTGATTCGGGGGGCTCGGAGGTGGAAGCCCGGGCCCCCCTTCGCACGATCATGGCCTGGACCAGCATCTCCAGGCCGAACTCGAACTCCTCGTCGTGGTCGCACTTGACCAGTTCGCCGGCGAGTGAGGCCACGACGGGGAACAACCCGCCGTCGATGGCCGCCACGTCGACGTCGGGCCTCACCGGGGCGAAGGTCGGGGTGACGCCGACCTCGCGGAGCAGCGAGCCGACGATGTACGCGATGAACACGCGGAGCAGCTGAACCGCCTCACGCCCGTCGAACCCGGCCGACAACATCGTGGACAGGGCGTACTCCACCGGGATGACCCCGGACGAGGACTGCAGCTGCCGGCTGACCACGACCATCGTCGAGCGCGGATAGTGGTGCGCGATCTGGCGGAACGACCTGGCCTGCGCGCGGACCCGATCGGTCCAGTGCGCGGAGGGGTCGTCGGTGAACTCGATCTCGGAGAGCACGGCCTCGGCCACCCCGTCGAGCAGGGCGGCCTTGTTGGGCACGTGGTTGTACAGGGACATCACCCCGACGCCGAGGTCGGCCGCGATCCTTCGCATGGACACCGCGTCGGCGCCCTCACGCTCGATCAGGTCGATGGCGGCGGAGACGATCCGTGCGCGGTTGAGCTGGGACACCTCACCAGTATTGACCCACGTACGCCGTACGTGCCACCCTCGAAACGTACGGTGTACGTAAGGGAGGGCCTTATGTCGACCCATGAGCTCTACACCATCCCCGCAGAGCTTTCCACGTGGAACGTGGAGATGTCCGGGGCGGCGCGCTTCACCTGGGAATACGACGACGGCCGAGACCGCATGCTGGCCCTCTATCAGAAGGGCAAGGACAAGCAGTGGGACTCGGTCAAGCGCATCGACTGGGGCCTCGAGGTCGATCCGTACAACGTGCTGGGCATCCCGGACAACACGATCGCGATCTACGGCACGCCGCTGTGGGACAGGATGAGCGAGGCGCAGCGCCAGGACGTGCGGCTGCACGGCGCGTCGTGGCAGTTCTCCCAGTTCCTGCACGGGGAGCAGGGCGCGATGATCTGCTCGGCGCGGATCGTGGAATCGGTGCCCGACCTCGACTCGAAGTTCTACGCGGCCACCCAGACCATGGACGAGGCCAGGCACGCCGAGACCTACGCGCGCTTCCTGCAGGAGAAGATCGGGCTCGCCTACCCGATGAACGAGCACCTGAAGGCCCTGCTCGACAGCACGCTCAGCGACTCGCGCTGGGACATGCCGTATCTCGGGATGCAGGTGCTGATCGAGGGCCTCGCACTGGCCGCCTTCGGAGTGATGCGCGACATCACCACCAAGCCGCTGCCCAAGCAGATCCTCGCGTACGTCATGCAGGACGAGGCGCGGCACGTGGCCTTCGGCCGGATGGCGCTTCGCGACTACTACGGCAACCTGTCGGAGAGCGAGCTCCGCGAGCGCGAGGACTTCGTGATCGAGGGCTGCTACCTGATGCGCGACCGGCTGCGCGGCCGTGAGACGTGGGAGACCATCGGGCTCAGCAAGTCCGAGGTCGAGGAGGCCATGGAGGCCGTCGACCAGTCCGAATACCTGCGCCTGTTCCGGTCGCTGCTGTTCAGCCGGATCGTGCCGTGCGTCAAGGACATCGGCCTGTGGAGCCCGCGCCTGCAGAAGGCGTACGCGGACATGGGCGTGCTCGACATGGCCGGGCAGAGCCTCGACGTGCTGATGAAGCAGGACGAGGAGATCGCCGACAAGGTGGACGCCGAGCGCTTCGCCCAGGAAGAGGCCGAGCGCGGCGAAGAGGTCGCCCAGACCATCTCCTTGGGCGCCGAAGACTGATTTCAGGTCAGCACTTCAGGCCAATACGTCAAGTAAGTACGAAGACGAGTGCGCCGGCCGTGGCGCACAGCACGCCGATCCAGGCGATCAGCGCGTCGAGCCGGTGGTCGAGCGGCTCGCCGTCCCGCAGGGCCTTGCTCAGGCGCGCGTCGCGCGATCCCGTGCGGGCCAGCAGGACGGCCCCGCACAGGGACGCGAGCACGAACGCGGTCGCCGAGACGCCGCTGATGCCATGCCGTGCCGCCGCTCCCCCGGCCAGCAATCCGGCCGCGGCCAGCACGGTCGCCGTGCGCGTCCAGGCGAGGTGCGTGCGCTCGATCGACAGGCCGGGCCCGGTCATGGCCCCAGCAGGATCAGCAGGAGGGCCACGACGGCGACCGCGGCCACGCCATAGGCGAACATGGGGGCCAGCCGGGGCGGTGGCAGGGGCTCGCTGCGGCGCAGCGCCTGTTGCACGCGCCGCCAGCGAGGGTAGGCCATGCCCGCGGCCAGCGCGGCGAGCACCACCAAGGTGACGGCCAGCAGGGTGCGGACCCACGGGACGAAGATCCCCGAAGGCACGGCGGCCATCGCGACCCCGCCCGCGCTCAGCGCGAGGGAGGTGCTGAGCCAGGTGAGGAACGTGCGTTCGTTCGCGAGCGTGAAACGAGGATCCGGCTCGTTTCCTTCCATGCCTTGGATCCTAGATTGCTGCTTTTTCGAGGGGTTTTACTGGCTAACGGCGAGCGGCGCGGAGCGCATATGATCGAGAGACATGGGGACCTGTGAACATATCGCCCAAGCCACCGACGTCGAAGCGCAGACGCTCGAAGGGTGCGAGGAGTGCCTCGCGATGGGGAGCCGCTGGGTGCACCTTCGCAAATGCCTGACATGTGGCCACATCGGCTGCTGCGACTCCTCGCCCAACCGGCACGCCACCGCCCACTACAAGGAGACGGGCCACCCCGTCATCGCCTCGTTCGAGCCGGGCGAGGAGTGGCGCTGGTGTTACGTCGACAACGTGCTCGGTTAATCCCTTTCGAGGGTCGCCTCTTCGAAGTCGAGCTCCTTCAGGACGCGGTGGAGCACCTCGTCGTCGATCCTGCGTCGGTCGCGGAGCCCGATGAACACCTCGCGCTCCGCGGCCAGCATCTCGCGCCGCAGCCGCCGATAGGCCGCGGCCGGGGTCTCCTCGCCCTCGAACGCCGTGCCGCCGCCGAGCCGCTCCCAGGCGTGTAGCGCGCGCCGCTCGGCGCGGCTGCGCAGTTGATCCACGATCTCCTGATGGAGCGTCGACACGCCGTCGGCGGTCATCTCCTCCAGCCGGGCCAGCGACGCCGCGGCGGCCGCCTGCTGAGCGCCCGCCTCTCTCAGGTTGTCCTCGTAGCGCTCCGGCTCGTTCGACACGCCGAGCTTCCTGATCAGCCAGGGGAACGACAGGCCCTGGACCACGAGGGTGCCGATGACCACCGCGAACGTCAGGAATTGGACGAGCTCGCGCTCCGGGAAGGAGTCCGGCAGCGCGTAGGCCGCCGCGAGCGACACCACGCCGCGCATGCCGGCCCAGCTCACCACGACCAGGTGCCGCCACGGCACCGGCGGCTCCCGGCGGCGGATGCGCGGCGAGATGAGTCTTGGGATGTACGCACCGCACGGCATCCACAGGACGCGCACCAGGACGGCGACCAGGAAGAGGATCACCGCGTAGAGCAGGGCGTCGCCGCGCTGATCGGGCGGCAGCCGGTTCCAGATCGGCCACAGCTGGAGCCCGATCAGCGCGAACACGATCGACTCCAGCAGGAAGTCGAGCACCTGCCAGACGGCGTTGGACAGCAGCCGCGTGGCGTACACGGTCCGGCTCAGCACGTGGCCCAGATAGATGCCGACGATCACCACGGCGATGACGCCCGAGGCGTGCGCGATCTCCGCCGCCACGTAGGCCACGTAGGGGATGAGGAGCGAGATCGCGTTGGCGACGAGCGCGTCGGCGATGCGCTGGAGGACGTACCCCGTGACGTAGGCAAGGGCGAGGCCGATGGCCACGCCCACTCCGGCCGAATACGCGAACTGGCCGGCGATGCCGAGCGTCGTGAAGCCCATGCCCATGGTCGCGGCGACCGCCACGCGGTAGGCCGTGAGCGCCGTGGCGTCGTTGAAGAGGCTCTCGCCGAGCAGAATGGTCAGCACGCGCCGCGGCAGGCCCAGCTTGCGTCCCACGGCCACGGCGGCCACCGCGTCGGGCGGCGCCACGATCGCGCCGAACGCCAGCGCCGCGGCCAACGACAGCGCCGGGATGAGCGCCATGGCCGCCAGGCCGACCACCAGCGTGCTGACCAGCACGAGCCCCACCGAGAGCAGCGCCACGGCCCGCCGGTTTTCGCGCAGCCGCATGTAGGAGCTGTCGAGCGAGGCGGAGTAGAGCAGCGGCGGCAGGAAGACGATCAGCACGATCTCGGGATCAAGCTCGTATTCCGGCATCCTCGGCACCAGCGAGGCGATCAGCCCGGCCAGCACCAGCAGCAGAGGCGCCGGCCAGCCGCGCCAGCGGGAGATCCCGGCGACCGCGAGCGCGCCGACGGGCAGCAGAATCAGTTGTACGGCGGTGATGGTGTCCATCGTGCGATCAGCGTACTGATCGCGTTGGCCGTTTTAGTGCTCGCCCATGCCTTCGGGACGCAGGCGCTCGCCGGTGGTGTAGACGCCTTCCCCGATGTACGGCCTCGGCCGCGGCGACGGCCCGAGGCCGAGCGGGTCGGCCGGGTCGACGGCGGGCGCTTGAGGCTCGGGCTCGAACTGGTAGGCCGGGCGGCCGGGGATGGGCGAGGGGAACTGGTATACCGGCTCGTCGGCCGGCCGCCGCTGGTGCTGTTGCTGCGGCTGGTAGCCGCCGCCGTGCTGGTAGGTGGGAGGCTCAGCCGGCGGGCCATGGTGGTAGATGGGCTGGCCGGTCGCGTTGTCGTAGCCGATCGGCTGGGGCGGCCGCTGGTCGTGACCGCGTGGCTCGGGGCGGGCCACGCCGCGTGCCACGAGCACGTCGTTGGGGCCGAGCGCGGGGGCCGGCGGAATGCCGTACGGGTCGGCGTAGGGGTCCACGACGGGCTGTGGCGAGGTCGGAGCCTGCATAGGGACCGGCTGGGGCAGCGGAGGCATGTGCTGCGGCGGGAGCCCTTGAGGCGGCATCTGCGGGGGCAGCGGCGGCATCTGCACCGGCGGCATCTGGGGGGCGGCCTGCGCGGCGGCGGGCATGTGGGGCAGCGGCAGCGGCTGGCCGTACGGATCGGGCTGACCGTAGGGCTCGGGCTGCGCGTAAGGATCGGGCTGACCGTAAGGATCAGGCTGACCGTAAGGATCAGGCTGGCCGTAGGGATCAGGCTGGCCATACGGGTCGGGGATGGGCAGCGGGGTGGCGGCGGGCCGCGAATACTGGCCCGTGCCGGGATAGTCGGGATAGTCAGGCTCGACGCCGTGGGGGCCGGGAGGCGGGTTACGCGGGTCGAACCGGGGATCGCTGCGCGGCAGATCGGCCAAACCGGGGATCGGAATCTCGCCGGTGCCGGGGTCGTCGTACTGCCCGCCGGCTTCGGCATACCCCTCGTCGAGGGTGTCGATGAGCCGTCCCACATCCTCCATCGGCATGCGGAAACTGGCGGTGCACATCTCGCCCCGCCAGAGGCTGAGCACGAGTGTGCCATCGTGCCAGGTGACCCGCAGCACCCGCTCGCGACCTCGAGCGTCGAAGAAAACCTCGCCGAACGAGGGCAGTGGGACAACTTCTGACATGCCAGACATAGTGCCTTTACCTGCCCTTATCCGTCCACTCGACCGGTGGAAAGACGAGAAAGTATGAGGTTTGTCCGATTTAGGGAGATCTCTGTTGGCCCGTATCCCTGTGGCCAGTGTGCCACGGGTGACCCACCCCGTCCCCCCGAATACAAGGATGGACTGAGAGTGCCGAGAAGGACTCGAGAGCGGCGCGGGGGACTCAAGCGGTCGCAGCCCGAATGTCGGTGGCAGCCGGTACGGTTCTTGGGTGCCTGAGAACCGCGAGCTCCCGACCGACCCACCTCCGGCTCTTCCAGCGGTCGAGGAGTTGCTCAAGGCGGCGGTCACCGAGCTCGGCGGCAGCGAGCGCCCGGGTCAGGTGAAGATGGCCCAGGCCGTTCAAGATTCGCTCGAATCCGGCGATCATCTCGCCGTCCAGGCGGGCACGGGCACCGGCAAGTCCCTGGCCTACCTGATCCCGGCCATCCGGCACGCCGCACAGACAGGCAACGCGGTCGTCGTCTCCACGGCCACCATCGCCCTGCAGCGCCAGCTGGTCGACCGCGACCTGCCCCGCCTGGCCGACGCCCTGGCCGCCGAGCTCCCGGCCAAGCCCGAGTTCGCGATCCTCAAAGGCCGCCGTAACTACCTGTGCCGCTACAAGATGGCCGACGGCATGCCGGACGACGAGCCCGACCAGCTGTTCGACCCGCGCGAGGTGAGCGCGACGGGCCGGATGATCCAGCGCATCCAGGAGTGGGCCAACGACACCGAGACGGGCGACCGCGACGAGCTCGTCCCCGGGGTGAACGACCAGGCCTGGCGGCAGTTCTCGGTGCACGCGAAGGAGTGCCTGGGCGCGCAGCGCTGCCCCAGCGGCCCCGAGTGCTTCGCCGAGCTGGCCCGCGAGCGCGCCGGCCGCGCCGACGTCGTGGTCACCAACCACGCGCTGCTGGCCATCGACGCCATGGAAGACTTCCCCGTCCTGCCCGAGCACGACATCGTCGTCGTCGACGAGGCCCACGAGCTGGTCGACCGGGTCACCGCCGTGGTCACCGACGAGCTCTCCGAAAACCTGGTCAACCTGGCCGTCCGGCGAGCGGCCCGGCTCATCGAGCAGGCCGTCACCGACCGCCTCCAGGAGGCCGCCGAAGACCTGGCGGCCCTCCTGTCGGCCGCTCCCCCCGGCCGCCTCGACGACCTACCGCAGTCGCTCGGCCTCACCCTGGCCCTCGTCCGCGACGCCTCCGCCGCCTGCATCTCGGCCCTCGGCCCCCGTAACAAGGACAAGGACGATCCCGACAACATCGGGGCCCGCAAGGCCGCCTTCGCCGGCCTCGACGAGGTCCACGGCACGGCCCAGCGCATGCTCGACGCATTCGCCACCCCTTCTGCCAGCCTCCTCGGCGCCTCCGCCGAAACCGGCCCCGAGTCCGGGCCCGACCCCATGTCGGCCCGCGTGTCGGAGCGAGACCGAGCCGAGGTCGTCTGGCTTGAGGCCGCCCACGGCCGGATGCCCCCGACCCTGCGCGTGGCCCCGCTCACCGTCGGCGGAATGCTCCGCGACAAGCTCTTCGGCGACCGCACGGTCGTCCTGACCAGCGCCACCCTCGCCCTCGGCGGCTCCTTCGACGGCATGGCCGCCCAGTGGGGCCTGCCCTCCGACAAGACCGACAAAGCCAAGAGCGACCGCGGGGGCCTGCCCTCCGACAAGGCCAAAAGCGACCGCGGCTGGAGCGGGCTCGACGTGGGCTCGCCGTTCGACCACCCGCGGAGCGGCATCCTCTACGTCGCCAAACACCTCCCGCAGCCGGGCCGCGACGGCCTCCCCGAGGCCTATCTCACCGAGATCACCGAGCTCATCGAGGCCGCCGGCGGGCGCACGCTCGGGCTGTTCTCCTCCATGCGGGCCGCGAAGGCGGCCACAGAGGCCCTGCGCGACCGGCTCGACGTTCCCCTCCTGTGTCAGGGCGACGACGCCACCTCCCAGCTGGTCAAGCAGTTCGCGGCCGACCCGGCCACCTGCCTGTTCGGCACGCTGTCGCTGTGGCAGGGCGTCGACGTGCCCGGCCCCTCGCTCACCTGCGTGATCATCGACAGGATCCCCTTCCCCCGGCCCGACGACCCGCTGGCCTCCGCCCGCCAGCGGCACGTGGCCGCCCGCGGCGGCAACGGCTTCATGGCGGTCGCCGCCACCCACGCCGCCCTCCTCCTCGCCCAGGGCGCCGGCCGGCTCCTGCGCTCCATGGACGACCGCGGCGTCGTCGCCGTTCTCGACCCCCGCCTCGCGACGGCCCGCTACGGCAGCTTCCTCCTCGAGTCCCTGCCCCCCTTCTGGCGCACCACCGACCCCGCCACCGTCCGCGCCGCCCTCCGCCGCCTCACCACTCCCTAGCCACCCCCCAAGGGCGGCCTATCCTTGGGCGCGAGTCAGCGAGTGGTGATGGGAGCGCCGAGGGTCAGGGTGCCGGGAGCGTGGGGGCCGAGCGGCGTGAGCCGGATGCCGAACCAGGTTTTACCGTCCCACTTGCGATAGCGGGCGAGAGTGCGCAGCGGCTCCTGGCCTTTGGCGCCGGTCGCCGGGTCGTAGAGGGTGACCGCGCAGCGGTCGCAGATCTCCGTGACCCGGAAGCGCATCTCACCGATCTTGACCTCGCGCCACCCGTCTTCGGCGAAAGGCTCAGCGCCCTCGACGATGACGTTGGGACGGAAGCGGGCGATGTCGAGAGGCTCGGGCAGGTCCTCGCCGCGTTCGACGGCGTCTTGGGCGATCCAGTCGTTGAGCTGCCGCATGGACGACGCCGAGGCGAGCAGGAGCGGCGCATCCCAGGCGAAGCTCACTATCTCGCCCGGGAGCCCACCATGGGCGGGGTCGGTGGACCGCCGCGCCGGGTCGTCCAACCACACAAGCCGGGCGGTCGTGCCGAGCAGCTTCGTCAACCATGCGTGCGCCTCGTCGGAGGCGAGGACGGCCTCGTTGAGCCCGGTGTAGCCGACCGGGACGCGTTGCCCGTCCAGCGGCGGTGAGACGGTCAGTTCCGGCAGGCCGTCCGCGCACAGGATCAGGATGTCGCCGGACAGCGCGGCCGTGACCCGGAGCAGGCGGGAGTGCTCACCTGACCAGAGGTTGTCGCCGCGTTCGTCCACGACCGCCCAGCGGCGGTCACCGACGAGGCCCCATCGCTCTACGACGGCCCGTTCGACCCGAACCCCCAGCCCAGATTTGAGCGGATATATCCGGATATCAGCCAGCCTCACGAGCATGAGAGTAATGAGCCCGCCCGCTTAACACCACCGCACGCCCATAGCGTCGCCGGCTGCTACGGCGGCAGGCCGCTCAGCCTGGGCGGCGTCCCCATGCCGAGATCAGCGGCGCGAGGGTGAGATCGAGCTCGCCGGCATCGACGGCGGCCAGGTGCGCGTCGATCTCGACGTCGTCGGCCAGCCCCGCGGCCAGCAACTCGGCGCGGACCATGCGCACCGTCGCGGCCTCCAGCCGGTCGCAGGCCACCCCGCCGACCGGGAAGCAACCGGCCGCCGTGACATCGACCAGGCCCGCCGCACGCAACGCCCGCGGCAGCGTACGGCCAAAGCGCAGATCGGCGCCGCGGCGGGTCATCAACTCCCGGACGGCGCGCCGCAGCCGGTTGGCGCGGCGCTGCGCCGGGCCTACCTCATCGAGGCAGGCCAGCGGCTGGAGCTCGGTGTCGGCATCCTCCACCAACAGCCAGCCGCCGGGCCGCAGTGCCGCCACCATCGTCGCCAGCGCCCGGGCACGGTCGGGCACGTGAACGAGCACGAGCCGCGCGTGCACCAGGTCGAACGTGCCCGGCTGCGGCGGCGGATCCCCGACGACGTCGTGCCGGAGCACCTCATACGCGCCGTGCGGGTCCAGCCAGGCCGGATTGATGTCCGTGGCCAGCACGTGACCGGTTGGTCCGACGGCCCTGGCGAGCGCCTCGGGAATGCTGGGGCCTCCGGCACCGACTTCCCAGCAGCGCCAGCCCGCCCCCACTCCCATCCGGTCAAAGTGGCCACGCGTGACACCGTCGAACAGTTCGGCGAGCCACGTGAACCGCTCGCCCGCCTCGACCCGGGCGTTGTCGAGCAGGTAGCGGTGATCCGGCGACGGGGGCCCGGACCGCGCGCCGGCAGCATTCACCGGCCCGCCCGCGGTCGTGTCCGGCTGGGGCCCGGGGTCGACGACGGGCTGCGATGAACTCATGCCCACATCCTCACGTCCTACCGCGTGCTGTGTCAGCGCGCCACGGGATGAAACCGGTCACAGCCTGCCAACGGGCAAGCCCTAGTCGAAGGGGTGGAGAGCGGGACGTTTGGGGGTGATGTTGTCGCCGGAGGAGGTGCCACGGAGGCGGCGGGCGATCCAGGGGCCGAAGTGTTCGCGCAGCCACTGGGCGTCCTCGCGGCGCTTCAGGCGCGGGTCGATGACCTCGCGGGCCGGCCAGGTCTTGCGCCAGCTCTCCTCGCCTCGGGCGCCGATCACATCGAGGACCTTCGCGGCCACCAGCCGATGCCCTTCCTCGTTCATGTGCAGCCGGTCATCGCTCCAGGCCCGCCAGTCGCGCAGGCCCTGCATCGACCACTGGTCGACGAGGTGGCAGCCGTACAGATCGGCGATGGATCTGATGTGCAGGAAGAACGTGGCGAACTTGCCCCGGGCGCGGCGCATGATGGGGGTGTCGCGCGGGTCGACGCCGGTGAACAGCAGCACGTCGGCGCCGCTCTCCCGCAGGTCCCGTACGGCTCTCGCCAGCGTCTTGGCCATCAGGTCGGGATCGCTGCCCGGCCGGAGGAGGTCGTTTCCGCCCGCGCACAGGCTGACCAGGTCGGCCCGCATGGCCACGGCGACCGGCACCTGATCGCGGACGATCTGCTCGAGCAGCCTCCCCCGCACCGCGAGGTTGGCGTAGCGGAATCCCGGCTCGAGCTCGGCCAGCCGTTCGGCCACGCGGTCGGCCCAGCCGCGGAAACGGCCGTCAGGCCCGGGATCGTTGAGTCCCTCGGTGAAACTGTCACCAACTGCGACAAAAGACGTGTATTTCATCATCCATCAGTATCGGCGATGGCCCGGAGCGCCAGAACATACGACTGGAGCCCGAAGCCGGCGATGGTGCCGGTGGCGACGGCCGAGACGACCGAGGTGTGCCGGAACTCCTCGCGCGCGCTCGGGTTCGAGATGTGGACCTCGATGAGCGGCGCGGTCTTCTGGGCGATCGCGTCCCGCAGGGCGTACGAGTAATGGGTGAAGGCGGCCGGATTGAGCACGACCGGGGTGCGGCCGTCGGCCGCCTCGTGAAGCCAGTGCACGAGCTCGGCCTCGTCGTCGGTCTGCCGCACGTCGACGTGCAGGCCGAGCTCGCGCCCGGTCTCGCGGCACAGGTGCGCCAGGTCGTCGAAGGTCTGCGCGCCGTAGACGTCGGGCTCGCGGGTGCCGAGCCGGCTCAGGTTGGGGCCGTTCAGGACGAGTACGTTTTTCATCGGCCCACCTCGTAGTAAGCGGCTTCCAGCAGTTCCTCGGACGGATCCACAAGGCGCGACGGCTTGCCGATCGCGTCGAGGACGACGAATCGCAGCACGGCCCCGCGGCTCTTCTTGTCGACGCGCATGTGGTCGCGGAGCTCGGGCCAGGCTTCCCGCCGATAGGCGGTGGGAAGGCCGACGGACGTGAGAATGGATCTTGTGCGGTCCACGACGTCGTCGCCCACGCGGCCGGCGAGCCTGGCCAGCTCGGCCGCATAGACCATGCCGATGGCGACGGCCTCGCCGTGCCTGATCCGGAACTCCTCCACCCGCTCGATCGCGTGCCCGAGGGTGTGCCCGTAGTTGAGGATCTCCCGCAGCCCGCTCTCGCGCAGATCGGCGCCGACCACGTCGGCCTTGATCTGGATCTTCCGCTCGATGAGCTGCCGGGTGTGCTCGCCCTCGGGCGTACAGGCGCCTTCGGGGTCGTCCTCGATCAACATGAGGATGGTCGGGTCGGCGATGAACCCGCCTTTGACGATCTCGGCGAGACCGGCCACATAGTCCGGCCGGGGGACGCTGACCAGCGTGGCCAGGTCGCACAGCACCCCGGCAGGCGGATGGAAGGAGCCGACGAGGTTCTTGCCTTCGGGCGTGTTGATGCCGGTCTTGCCGCCGACGGCCGCGTCGACCATGCCGAGCAGCGTCGTCGGGACGTTGACCAGCTGGACGCCGCGCAGCCAGGTCGCGGCCGCGAACCCGGCGAGGTCGGTGGTCGCGCCGCCGCCGACGCCGACGACCGCGTCGCTCCTGGTCAGCCCGAACCGTCCGAACGCCGACCACAGCTCGGCCGCCACCTGCGACGTCTTGGCCTGCTCGCCGTCGGGCACGGGCAGCGCCACGATCTCGAGGCCGGCCGCCTCGATCACGCCGCACACGGGGCGCGCGATCTCCGGCAGCGACGCGGGGTGCACCACGGCGACCGTGCGCACACTGGGCGACAGCAGCCCGGGCAGCTCGGCGAGCACACCCGTGCCCACCACCACGTCGTACGGCTGGTCGCCCCGGACCCGGATCCGGCTGCTGCTCACGCCAGCCCCTTGACGATCTCCGCGACGATGTCGTCCGGCTCGTGGTCGTCGGTCGCGATCGTGATCGCGGCGAGCCGCTCGTAGATGGGCCTGCGCTCCTCCATCAGCGTGCGGAGGCGGCTGCGGGGATTGAGCACGAGCAGCGGCCGCGCCGCGGCCAGCCCCACCCGCCGGACCGCCTGGTCGAGCCCCACCTGCAGGTATACGACGTGGTGCCCAGCCAGCAGCTCCTGCGTCAGCGGGCTGAGGACGGCGCCGCCGCCGAGCGACAGCACGCCGTCGTGGCCGGACAGCGCGTCGCGTACGGCTGTCGCCTCCAGCTCCCGGAAACGCTCCTCGCCGTCGTCGACGAACACGTCGCTGACGCTCTTTCCGGCCTTGTCCTCGACGTCGGTGTCGGTGTCGCGGAAACCGACCCCGAGCCTTTCGGCCAGCAGCCGGCCGACCGTCGTCTTGCCCGATCCTGGCGGGCCGATGAGCACCGCCGCGGGACGCCTCGTTTGCATGATCACGAACCTCGGTAGCTTGGGAAAGGGAATTCGTGCATGATCACCAACCTGCCGGCCTGCGTGGCGGGAGATCCTGCAAGATCACGCGGGGGGTTATTTGATGACGAGGGAGGAGAGGTAGCCGGAGAGGTTGCGGGCCACTTCTTCTATGGAGTCGCCGCCGAACTTCTCGATGGCGGCGTCGGCGAGGACGAGGGCGACCATGGCTTCGGCGACGATGCCGGCGGCCGGGACGGCGCAGACGTCGGAGCGCTCGTGGTGGGCCTTGGCGGCCTCGCCGGTCAGCACGTCGATCGTGGCGAGCGCGCGCGGCACGGTCGAGATGGGCTTCATGGCGGCGCTCACCCGCAGCGGCTCGCCGTTGGTCATGCCGCCTTCGAGGCCTCCGGCCCGATTGGTCACCCGGCGGACGCCATCGTCGTTGACGATCTCGTCGTGCGCCTCCGAGCCGGGCCGGCGGGCCGTCTCGAACCCGTCGCCCACCCCGACACCCTTGATCGCCTGGATGCCCATGAGGGCTCCGGCCAGCCGGGAGTCAAGCCGCCGATCCCAGTGGGTGTAGCTGCCGAGGCCCGGGGGCAACCCGTAGGCCACGACCTCGACGACGCCGCCGAGCGTGTCGGCGTCCTTGTGGGCCTTGTCGATCGCGGCGATCATCGCGGCGCTGCCCTCGGGATCGAGGCAGCGGACCGGGTCGGCGTCGATGGCGTCGCGATCCTCGGGCCGGGGCAGCTCGCGGGACGGCGTCACGGCCGGGCCGATCGACACGACGTGGCTGACGATCTCGATGCCGAGCGCCTGCCGCAGGAACCGGCGGGCCACCTCGCCGAGCGCGACCCGGGCGGCCGTCTCACGCGCGCTGGCCCGGTCGAGGACGGGCCGGGCGTCGTCGAAACCGTATTTCTGCATGCCGGCCAGGTCGGCGTGGCCGGGACGCGGCCGGGACCGCGGGGCGTTGCGCGCCAGGCCTTCCAGAATCGCGGGGTCGACGGGGTCGGCCCCCATCACCTGCTCCCACTTGGGCCACTCGGTGTTGCCGATGCGGATGGCGACCGGGGAGCCGATGGTGCGGCCGTGCCGCACGCCGCCGACGACCGTCACGACGTCCTGCTCGAACTTCATCCGCGCGCCGCGGCCGTAGCCGAGCCGGCGTCGCGCCAGCGCCTCGTCGATGGCGGACGTGGTCACCTCGACCCCGGCGGGCAGGCCCTCCATGATCGCGACGAGCTCGGGGCCGTGCGACTCCCCTGCGGTCAACCAGCGCAACATGGACACAAGTCTTCCACGCCCGGGGCGGTGGGCTAGCCGCCGACGCAGACCCCCAGCAACGCCCCGGCCAGCATGAAAGGCCCGAAAGGGAACTCGGTCGAGCGGGTGGCCCGGCGGGCGGCCAGCAGGCCCACGGCGTACAGCGCGCCCATGACATGCGCGCCGAGGCCGGCCACGACCGTCGCGTAGGGCCCGACGGCGCCTGTGACCAGGCCGATCAGGCCGGCCAGCTTGACGTCGCCGAGCCCGATCCCGGCCGGTCGCGCCAGCCACAGCAGCGCGTACACACCCCCGAGGGCGCACGCGCACACCAGCGCGACCGGCAGCCGCCCGCTGGGGACCAGCAGCGCGATCAGGATCGGATAGGAGGGAAGCGTGAGGGCGTCCGGCAGGCGCAGGGTCCGCCAGTCGACCACGGTCAGCACGACGCCGAGGACGGCGAAGTAGAGCGCGGCCGCGAGCGGCCATCCGCCCGGGGCCCGCCAGACCACGAGGCCGCAGACCGCCGCCGTGGCGATCTCGACGCGGTAGGGCGCGCGGGGCACGGGCGGCGTCCGCAGAGCGGATCGGAACGCGGCCGCCGCCTGCTTGCGGGGGTCGTCGGCGCCGCTGGTGAAGCCGTCGGCGAGCGTACGCCCGAGGCTTCCGGCGACCAGGCCCAAACCCAGGGCGCAGACTTCGGCCCACAGCACCGACACGCGGCCGACCCTAACCCGTCATTCGCACCTTCGAGGCCAGAACCGCGGCATTTGGTCTATGGCTCGTCGTCGCCGTCGTGGAGGCTGTCGAAACTCTCACGCAGCAGGCTGATCCACTCGGCCCACTGCTCCTCATCAGGCATCACCGGTATCACGGTAATCAGACTGACACAAAGAGTCACCTTACGGGACGGAATCGAGAAATCACTCTACGCAGTCGGCTGCCGGGCGCCACGCGAAGGCGGGTGCCCAGAGAATCCCTGGCGGCGGGGTCGGCGATGGCGGCGAGCGTCTGGAGCGCCGCTCCTTCCAGCGTGAACGGCACCGGCCCGGCCACGTCGACCACGACCGCGGCGGCCCGCTCGTGGAGGGCGGCCTGGCAGACCTGCGGCCCCGTGGCCTGGATCGGGCGCGCGTCGGCCCGCCACAGGCGCAGCGACTCGGACCCGGTGAAGGCCAGGACCGCCTCGCGGCCGTCGCGTCCGACCAGCTTGGGAAGGGCCATGTCGCTGCTCTTCTCCCGGCGCAGCCCGTCGTCGCCGGTCTCCGACTCGGTCAGCACCGCGACCACGGGCACCAGGAGCCGGGCCGCGGCCAGTGCCGCGAGCACGTCGGCGGCGGACGCCTTCTCCTGCTGGAAGGCGGTCAGGGCGGCGACCACGGCCCGATCGGCGGCGCCGTCGTCGCCGGGGACCAGGGGTTGCGGGATGTCGTGCGCGCTCGGCATTTGGGCCTCTCGGGATTCAGGCTTAAGGATAGTTCCCATGCGAGCTGTCGCGTTCTTTGAATACGGTCCCGCCGATGTGCTGCGGGCAATCGATGTCGATCCACCGGTGGCCGGATCGGGCCAGGTCAGGGTAAAGGTGCGGGCGGCCGGAGTGCAGCCGTTCGACACACTGGTGCGCCGGGGGTGGATGCCCGACGCGGTGCCGAGCATGCCGGCGACCCCCGGCAACGAGTTCGCCGGAGTGACCGACGACGGCCGGGAGGTGCTCGGGTTCACCACGCTCGGCTGCTACGCCGAATACGTCGTGGTCCCGGACGACCAGGTCGTGCCGCGGCCGTCGAACATGCCGTGGGAGGTCGCGGGCGGGTTCAGCGCCGCCGCGCAGACCTCGAGCATCGCCATGGAGCAGCTCGGCGTCGGCCCGGGCGACGTGTTCCTCGTCCACGGGGCGTCTGGGTCGGTCGGCACGGTCCTCACCCAGCTGGCGCGGCTGGCCGGGGCGACCGTGATCGGCACCGCGAGCGAGGCCAACCAGGAGTATGTACGCATGCTCGGCGCCATCCCGGTCGTCTACGGCGACGGCCTGGCCGACCGCGTCCGCGCCATCACCGATTCGGTGACGGTCTCGCTCGACGCCGGCGGCCACGGGTCGCTCGACGTCTCGCTGGAGCTGGTCAAGGACCGCGAGCGGATCACCACGATCGCCGACTTCCAGCGGGCGCCGTCCCTCGGCGTGCGCATGCTCCGGGGCGAGCGGTCGGCCGCCCGCCTGTCCAAGATCGTCGATCTGTACGCCCAGGGCCTGCTCAAAGTCCACCTACGGGAGGTGTTCCCGCTGGAAGAGGCCGCGGCCGCGCACCAGACCCTCGAGTCCGGCCACGGCCGCGGCAAGATCGTCCTACGCGTCGCCTAGCTGCGTATGACAGCGCCTAGGCGCCCAGGTCGGCGATGGCGATGACGGGGCCGCCGCCGCTCGGCCCCTGGTGGACGGCGGCGACGCTGACGAACACGGCGGGATCGCCGCTGACGCTCGCCGCCACACCGCCCACGGTCGCCTTGATCTGCCGGTGCCAGTGCACGTCGGAGTCGTCGAGCATGATGTTGCGCCGCCCGCGCACCCGTCCCGACGGGTCGGCCTCGCACTTCATGAACAGGTTGACCAGCCGGCCGCCGAGGTCGGACGGGTGGGGCCGGTCGGGCAGGTCGATGCCGGAATCGCGGATGGCCTCCCAGATGCCGTCGGCGTCGAGGGCGTCCTTCATGACGCTGTGCCCGGCGCGGTAGCGCCCGCCGATCCCGCGCACGTTGCCGACGACCACGATCTGGGCCCGGTCGAGTTCGACGCCGGACGAGCAGGAGGCGACGCTGCTGTACAGCGACAGGTCCTTGTGGATCTGCTCGGCGTCCGGCATCTCGATCTCGCCGAGCGCGACGGCGATGCCGAGCGCGGTGGTCGAGTTGGAGATGTCCATCGACAGCCCGGTCTCCTCGGTGACCACCTCGTGGCCGCGCGACTTGGCGTCGTTGATGGTGTCGATGGTGAGCAGCGGGGTCTTGGTCTGCACATAGTGGACGTCGGCCGGGTCGTCGATGCCGGCGATCTTCATGGCGTCGCGGACGCCCGCGGCCACCTTCTCGACCATGGCCGGCCGGCCGATGTCCTCGGGCAGGATGACCTCGCTCATGGCGATGCCGACGCTCAGCCGCGGCTCGTCGGTCTGCGCGGCCGTGGCCGGGTCGACGGAGGCGAAGATGGTCGCGTGCGGGCTGAGCACCCCGTCCGTGCCGCCCGACCACACGAGGGGGACGGTCGCCGGAGACGGGTGGCCCTTGGCCGCCAGCACTTCGCGGAAGGCGCGGTCGGCGAGGATGCGCGTGTAGTCGTTCACGCCGCCGTTGCCCTCGGTCTTGCCGATCACCGCGAGCACGCGCCCGGCCTCGATCACCCCGTCGTCGATCAGCTTCGCGAGCCCCGAGGCGTCCGTGACGCTCTCGATGGCCACCTTGCGCACTTCAATGGGATCCGGCATCTATCTCTCCATCTGCTTCGACACACGCGTGCCGCTTTTGTCGTCGGCGAGCCGTTCCAATGATGTGATCACGGACAGCCGTCCGCCGTCCTCGACGAAACGTGTCGCCGCCTCAACTTTGGGGCCCATGCTGCCGCTCGCGAAGTGACCGGCCGCGTGCAGGTCCCGGAGTTCGGCCGCGGTGACCGCGCCGAGCGGCCGGGCGCCGGGCGTGCCGTAGCCGACGACGGCATTCGGCACGTCCGTCGCGATGATCAGCGTGTCCGCGCCGACGGCCCTGGCGAGGACGGCGGCGGCGCGGTCCTTGTCGATGACCGCCTCCACGCCGCCGAGCTTGCCGTCGGCCGTACGGGCGACCGGGACACCGCCGCCTCCGGCGGCGACCACGACGTAGCCGGCCTCCATCAGCGCGATGGCGGCCGGCGCGTCCAGGATCCGCAGCGGCTGGGGCGAGGCGACCACGCGGCGCCAGCCGCGCTCGAAGGAGCGCCACACCTCGCCGTGGGCCTCGAACCGCCGGGCCTCCGACTCCGGGAAGTAGCGGCCGATGGGCTTGTCCGGATCGGCGAACGCCGGGTCGCCGGGGTCGACGAGCGTACGCGTCACGACCACGGCGGCCGGGATGGGGTCGAGCGCGTTCATGATCAGGGTGCCGATGGTCGCCTGGGTCTGCGCGCCGCACCAGTCGAGCGGCACGGGCGGCACGACGTCGGCCGTGAGCTGGTTCTTCAGCAGGATGTTGCCGACTTGCGGGCCGTTTCCGTGCGTCAGCACGACGTGCCGGCCCGCTTCCACCAAGGTGCGCACGTGCGCCATTGCACGTTCCACAGCGTGTCGCTGATCGTCCGGGGTGGCCGACCCGTCAGGGCCGGTCATCGCGTTGCCTCCCAGGGCGATCAGCACGCGCTTGCTCTCGCGGCTTTCCACAGGCGCAACGTATCGACCAAAGGTCGGGGATTCATGGGCAACTTTCGCCAAATCCCCAGCACGCGGCCGGGGTCAGGGCTGCCCGCAGGGCGCGCCGACGGAGGCCTTGATCTGCCGGCCCGGCAGGTCCAGCTCGACGGTGGCCAGGGTCACGTGGTCGCGCTCGCCGACATCGGCCGGGTGGTGGCAGACGCCGCTCGCGTGGCGGGCCATCACCGTGCGGACGGCGTCCGCGGTGGGGCGCTCGGCATGCGGGCGCAGCCCGCGCCGGAGCATGTCGCGGCGGATGAGCGTGCCCGGGTGCTGGCGCGGATAGGAGTCCTGCGGCACGGCCCGCGGGTCGAGGAAATGATTCGTGTGGACGAGGATCCCGTCGTCGTCGGGGACCTTCCAGCCGGGCCCGTCGGGGTGCAGCTCCGCCGAGATCGCCGAACGGCCCTCGGGGCCGCCCTCGACCATGGTGACCGAGGACGAGGCCGAGACGGGCGCCGTGGCGAGCAGGTAGGCCCCCGCGTGGACGCTGGAGCACTCGTCCATGACGCGGCGTGCCGCCACGTGGACCGGCAGGCCGATCCCTTCCTGGCCGTCGCGGTCATGGTGCAGCATCGTGAACAGCACGCCGAGGCCGTGCGCGTTCACGCCGATCTTGCCGACGACGCCGTATTCGGTGAGTGTCTGGGTGACGCGCCCGTCGGCGTGCGGGATGGTCCAGACGAACCAGCCCTCGTCCATCTCGCGCAGCCAGTCCCAGGTCTGCATCGCGACGGGGCCTTCGGCGGCCTTGTCGTCACCGAGCAGGACGACGGCGGAGCACTCGCTCAGGCCTCCGGCGCCGACGGCGGCGAGGATCTCGGTCCGCGCGTTGATCGCGGCGATGTCGGTTACCGGGAGCCGCGCGCCTTCCGCGATACCCTCGATCTCGGCGCCCAGGTCGGGAGCCCATCCCTTGATCGCCTTGAGCGCCCGCCCGCCGGGGTCCGCGAGGTCCACCTCGTGGCCCGCGTGGTAGGCGAACACATCGCGGTACACCTCCACCGTCCGGGCGACCTTGGTCGCGTGAATCCGGCCGAACTCGTGGCCTCGATCGAAAGGGTCATTGACTGTGGAAGTGTAGGCGCGGATCACGCTTTGATCATCTCATCTAGCTTGGGGTGACATGTAGCTAATTGCCCAAGAACGCTCCAAATGCACGGCAAACCCAATAAATGTGATGTGTACCACATCACGATCTTGCTTCATGTTCCAGATGTCGCCTTAAAGCGGCAGAATCGGGACGTGCCTACAGAGAAGCTGGAACCCAACGAGGTTGGCGCGGCCTTCGCCGCGCGACGTGAGCTCGGCCCCCAGTATGAGCTCGAACTGGCGGAATCCCTGGTAGACCGGGTCAACGCGGTGATCGACTCCCGCCTGGCCACCCAGCGCACCCGGCGTCCGCCGCTCGACTGGGCGCAGATGACGCTCGGCCTCGGCTCCCTCGCGCTGTGCATCCCGCTGGTGGCGATCCTGCAGAACTCCATGCTCAGCGTGCTCGTCGTCCTGGGCCTGGTCGGGGTCGTCAACCTGGCGTACGCGGTGAAGAGCTCCGTCTACCGCCGCAGGGATTACTGACGGTCAGGCGGCGCAGAACTCGTTGCCTTCCGGGTCCAGCATGATCCACCAGTGCCCGGCGGGCCCCTTGTCGATCTCGCGGACGCGGGTCGCCCCCAGCTCCTCCAGCCGGGCCACGAGCTTGTCGAGGCCGCCCGGCTCGCTCTGGACGTCGATGTGCAGGCGGTTCTTGCCGGACTTGCCCTCGGGCACGTCCTGGAACAGCAGCCGCCTGCCGAGCCCGACGCCGCTGACCTGATCGAACGGGTCGTCCGGGTGCCGGACCGCGGCGAAGCCACGGAAGTTCCTGCGGCCGCGGTGCTCGATCACGGCGGCCTCGCCGATCTGGCCGGCCGCCAGCAGTTGCTCGATGAGCGCCGTGGGATCCTCCACCTCATACTCCAGGGCCGCGGCCCAGAAGTCGGCGATGACGGGAGCGTTCGCGCTGTCGATGACCAGCTTCCACCTGAGTGCCATAAATCCAGTTATATCGACCTACGCCGATATTTCTGGTGCCGCGACGCGGTAGTGGTATTCGCACACCTCGCGAAAACCCACCCGCTCGTAAACCCGCAGCGCGGCCGCGTTGTCCGGCTCCACCTGGAGATACATGCGGCCGGCCCCGCGCTCGCCGGCCCACTCGGCGAGCGCCGTGAGGACGGCACCGGCCGCGCCCCTCCCCCGCTGCCAGGGAAGGGTGGCCATACTGAAGACGCCGGCCCATCCGCTGTCGGCGACCGCCCTTCCCACAGCGGCCAGATCGTCGCCGGCGAAGACGCTCACGTACGCGCTTGGCCGCGACACCCGCCCGAGCATCTCCCACTCGCCGCGGTGACCGTCCGCCGAGTGCTCGTCGTGCACGGCGCGCCAGACGTCGAACCAGGCCCGGGTCGGTATCTCGTCCACGTGGACCCGGAGGGCGCTCGGCGCCGCCCGCTCCACGACCTCGGCCGTGTCGGCGACCCGCATGGACACGACGCCGTCGCGGCGGTAGCCGCGCTCGGCCAGCAGCGGGTCCAGCCCGTCGGGGCAGGCTCCCGGGCTGATCTGGAACAGCGGGGCCGTCCCCCGGCCGGTGTAGAAGGCCTCGGCCTCGGCGACGCGGCGCGGCAGGGCGACCGGCTCGACGTGGGCGTGCGGTTGCACGCTCCCCACCCACCAGGCGCAGCCGGGGGCATAGCGGAGCCGCCATCCGCCGGCGTCTTCGACATGCTCGGCCGGGAGCGCCCTGGCCGCCCGTTCTTGCAGGTCACGCACCATGGATGTCCTCGTCAAGTGAGGCGTATCCGCCGCCGCCACCGGATTCACAGCGGAGCGTGTCGCCTGCGCGTACGGGAAGGGCGTTGACCTTGAGCATGGCCCGCTCGCCCGGCCGGCCGGGATTGAGGGTGACGTGCGGCGGGGCGCCCGCGTCGCCGCCGGCCAGGCCCCAGGCGGGGGTGACCGAGCGCTCGAACCAGAGGGACAGGGCCGTGTCGGCGCCGAACTCGTACTCCCTGATCACGCCGTCGCCGCCGCGCCAGCGCCCGGCGCCGCCCGAGCCCGGGCGGATCTCGTAGCGGGTGACGCGGATCGGGAAGAGGGTCTCGAGGACCTCGATGGGCATGTCGCGGAGGTTGCCGTTGACGTTGTTGATCAGCGCGCTCTCCCCGTCGCCGCCGTTCCAGGCGCCCCAGCCGCCGACCGTGGCCTCCTGCGACACGTACAGCTTGCCGGTCCGCGGATCCACACCGGAGACCTGGACGATGAGCGAGTCGCCGTAGCTGGCCGCGGCGGCCCGGTCGGGCAGGACGGGGGCCAGGGCCTTGACGACCAGGTCGATGATCAGCCCGAGGTGGGAGTAGTAGTACTGGCAGGCGGCCGGCGACTCGGCGGCCAGCATCGAGCCGGGCCGCGTGGCGACCGTGAGCGGGCGGAACGATCCGCCGTTGAGCGGCACGTCCGGGCTGAGGAGCAGTTTGTACGCGACGCGCGCCGCCGCCACGGCCTGCGCGGCGCCGCAGTTGACGGGGCCGGTCGCCTGGTCGGCGCAGTCGGTGAGGTCGACGCCGATGGTCTCGCCCGCGACGGTCACCACGACGTTCACCGGGAGCGGCGTGGCGAGGTCGATGCCGTCGTTGTCGAGGAATCCGCCGGATCGGTAGACCCCGTCCGGTATGGCGGCGATCGCGGCGCGTTCCATCCGCTCGGTCTGGGCGAAGATCTCGTCGCGAGCGGCGTGCACGGTGTCCACGCCCCACCGCGCCATGATCTCGGTCAGCCGACGCTGCCCGGTGAGCACGCAGGAGACCTGGGCGCGCATGTCGCCGAGGGTGGCGTACGGGAAACGCACGTTGCGGGCGATGACCTCGTGCAGGTCGGCGCAGGGCGCTCCGGAGGCGTACACCTTGACCGGGCCCATCCGGAGGCCCTCCTGGAAGATCGTGGTGGAGTCCATCGAGCCGCCCGGGTCCTTCGACCCCATGTCGAGCCAGTGCGCGCGGGACGCGGCGAAACCGGCGAGCTCGCCCGCCACGAAGATCGGGCCGTAGACGGTGACGTCGTTCAGGTGGGTGCCGGCCACGTAGGAGTCGTTGAGCACCCAGACGTCGCCGTCCCGCCACACGTCGCGGCCGTGCTCCTCCTCGGTGAACCGCGTGCACACCTCGAGGTTCCCCAGGAAGATCGGCAGGCCGGAGGATTGGCCGAGCACATTGTGGTCGCGGTCGAGCAGCGCCACCGCGCAGTCCTTGGCCTCGTAGATCACGGGCGTGTAGGACGACCGGATCAGCGTGGTGTTCATGTCCTCGGCCGCCTGCGCCAGCGCGCAGCGGATGATCTCGGTGGTGATCGGGTCGGTCATGCGCCCACCTCGATGATCAGGAATCCGCCGGCGTCGGCCCTCGCCACGCAGCCGGGCGGGACGACCGTGGTCGCCGTCTCCTCCACGATGACCGCCGGGCCGGGCGTCTCGCCGCGCAGGGTGTCACGCCGCAGGATCGGCGTGGGGTGCGCCGTGCCGTTGAAGATCACATCCCGTACGGCTCCCGCCCCCTCGACGGCGGCCGGGACGGCGGCCGCGACGCGCGGCAGCGCGCCGAGGGCCGTGGTCCGTAGGGCGACCAGCTCGACCGGGGCCTCGGGGGTGGCGTGGCCGTAGCGGGCCGTGTGCGCGTCCGCGAAACGGGCCGCGAGTGCTTGGGCGAACCCGGGCGCCGAGGGCTCGGCGGCCGACCGCAGCGGGATCGTGAGCGTGTAGTCCTGGCCTTCGTAGCGCATGTCGACCGCGTGCTCGACGCTCATCCGGTCACGCGGCACGCCCTGTCCGGCCAGCTCTTCCAAGGCTTCCAGGGCCAGCCCGGCCAGCGCCCCGGACATGGCGTAGGGGTCGAGGTCGTCGCCGGAGGTGAAGTAGGGCCTGGTCAGGTCGCGCCGGATGTCGGCCTCCAGCATGCCCCAGGCGGAGAACGCCCCCGGGAAGCGCGGCACGACGACCTGGCCGATGCCGAGTTCGCGGGCGATGAAGGCGGCGTGCATGGGACCGGCCCCGCCGTAGGCCACCAGGGCGAATTCGCGGGGCTCTATCCCGTGCTCGACCGTGAGGGTGCGGATGGCCTGGGCCATCTTCGCGTTGGCCACGTCGCAGACGCCTTCGGCGAGGGCGGTCGTGTCCAGGCCGACGGCGTCGGCGAGCCCGGCGAGAGCCGTACGGGAGGCCTCGGCGTCGAGGGTCATCAGACCGCCGGCGAACCACGCGGGATCGACGCGGCCGAGGACCAGATTCGCGTCGGTGACCGTGGGACGCGTGCCCCCACGGCCATAACAGGCCGGACCGGGCACGGCCCCCGCCGATTCGGGACCCACGCGTAACGCCCCGGCTTCCGCGTACGCCAGGGACCCCCCGCCCGCCCCGATCGTGTGCAGGTTGACGACCGGCATGAGCACCGGGAACCCCTCGATCCGGGCCTCGACGGCGACGTCCGGCCGCCCGCCCACGACCAGGGACACGTCGAACGACGTGCCTCCCATGTCGACGCAGATGATGTTGCCGCGGTCGAGCAGCCGCGCCACCGCGACCCCGCCCATGGTGCCGCCCACCGGCCCGGATAGCAGCGTGCGCAGCGGCCGCCGCATCGCGTACGCGGCGTTGACCAGGCCGCCGGACGACTGCATGACGTGCACGGGGACGCGCAGCCCGCGCTCGGCGAACCGGGCCTCGACCCGCGACAGGTAGCGCCGCACGACCGGCCCGGTGTAGGCCTCGAGGACGGCCGACGAGGTCCGCTCGTACTCCCGCCACTCCCGCGCCACCTCGTGCGACAGCACGACCAGCACGTCGTCGCCCAATTCCTTGGCGAGGATCTCCCCCGCGCGGATCTCGTGCTCGGGGTTGACGTAGGAGAACAGCAGGCACACGGCGACCGCGTCGAAGCCCTCGGAGCGCGCCCGCCGGGCGGCCGCCCATACGGCGTCCTCGTCGAGCGGGGTCAGCTCGGCGCCGCGCCAGTCGTATCTGCCGCCCACCTCGGCCAGGTCCGACGGCGGCACGAGCGGCACGGGCTTGCGGTAGCGCAGGTCGAACATGCGCTCGCGGTTGCCGCGCGCGATCTGGTAGACGTCGCGGACGCCGGCGCTGGTCAGCAGCATGACCCGGGCGCCTTTGCGCTCCAGCAGGGCGTTCAGCCCCTGGGTGGTGCCGTGCGTGAAGAACGAGATCTCCGCGGGATCGACGGCCGCGCGCTCCAGCGCGGCGAAGACGCCATCAGCGAGGTCTCCCGGCGTGGTCGGCGCCTTGGCCGCCGCGACCCGCCCGCTCCGCTCGTCGTAACACACGACGTCAGTGAATGTGCCGCCGATGTCCATAGCGACCCGATAGGCCATAGGGGAAGACGATACGCGCCTTCCCCCCGAGCCTCATGCTCATCCTCCGAGCCGCGGCAGAGGAGGCCGGGGGGCGACCGGCGACTGGGAGGGGTCGTCATGACGTGCTTCCCCCGCACGCCATGACGTTGCCGCCGGTCGCCCCTCGTGAGCCGCTTGAGGTGCGAGCCCCGTAATCCCGCACCCGCAGCAACAAGACGACGATGCAGGCCGCGGGTATAGGCCCGGTATATTGCCGCTTCGGCAACCTCCCGAGCTTGCATCAAAAGGGAGATAAGGAGACGAACGTGCAGGGACCGCTGGACGGAATCGTGGTGCTGGATCTGTCCCGCGCGCTGGCCGGGCCGCATGCGGGGCAGATGCTGGGCGACCTCGGCGCGCACGTGATCAAGGTGGAGCAGCCGGGCACGGGTGATGAGTCGCGTGGCTGGGGCCCGCCCTTCGTGGGCCCGTCGCACGATATTTCCACTTACTTCCTCGCGGCCAACCGCAACAAGCGGTCCATCGCGATCGACCTGAAGTCGCCCGAGGGACACGGGCTCACCGAGCGGCTGATCCGGCAGAGCGACGTGCTGATCGAGAACTTCAGGACCGGGGTGCTCGACCGCCTCGGCTTCTCCGTCGAACGGCTGCACGAGCTCAACCCGCGCCTGGTCATCCTGTCCATCACGGGATTCGGCCACGACGGGCCGGAGGGCGGGCGGCCCGGCTATGACCAGATCGCGCAGGGCGAGGCCGGGCTGATGTCGCTGACCGGACCGTCAGCCGCCGAGCCGTACAGGGTGGGGGCCTCGATCGCCGACCTGCTGGCCGGGATCCACGGCGCGTACGGCGTGGCCGCGGCGCTCTACGAGCGCGAGCGCACAGGACGCGGCACGGTCGTGCGGACATCGCTGCTGGCCGCGGTGGTGGGCGTGCACTCCTACCACGGCACCGCGTGGACCGTGGGCGGCATGGTCCCCAAGGCCAACGGCAACCACCACGCGTCCATCGCGCCTTACGGAGCCTTCCACTGCTCCGATGGCATGATCCAGATAGCGGTGGCCAACGAAGGCCAGTGGCAGAAGCTGGCGCGGCTACTGGACATTGACCCCGATCTCCCGAAATATGCGACCAATAGGCACCGCTTCGCGCACCGGGACGAGTTGATCGCCGAAATGGACAAGGCTCTCGCCGCGCACGACCGTGCGTTCTGGCTTGCCGAGCTCGGCAGGCTCGGCATTCCCGCCGGGGCCATCCGGACGCTCGACGAGGTGTACGCCTGGGACCAGGTGCGCTCGCAGGGCCTCGTGGTCTCGGTCGACCACCCGGTCCTCGGGTCGATCGAGGTGCCAGGTCCGCCGCTGCGCTTCGACGGCTCCGGCGGCGAGGAGCCCGTACGTCACACCGCGCCGCCCGCGCTCGGCCAGGACACCGACGCCGTGCTCGCCTGGCTCGACGAGGCGGAGGGCCGGGCGGGATGACCAGCAGGCCGGACGCCCGGGCCCTGATCGCGGCCGTCCTCGACGCCGACTCCTGGAAGTCGTGGGACGAGCCGCCGGTCGACCCGGCCGACCCCGGGTCGCCCTACGCGGCGGAGCTGATCGCGGCCCGCGTCAAGTCCGGCTACGACGAGTCGGTGATAACCGGTGAGGGGACCCTGGGCAGGCGCCGGGTGGCCGTGGTGGCCTGCGAGTTCTCCTTCCTCGCCGGGTCGATCGGCGTGGTCGCGGCCGAGCGGCTGGTCCGGGCCGTCGAACGGGCCACGGCCGAACGGCTGCCGCTGCTCGCCGCGCCGGCCAGCGGCGGCACGCGCATGCAGGAGGGCGCGCTCGCGTTCGTCCAGATGATCAAGATCGGGGCCGCGGTCGCCCAGCACCGCGCCGCCGGCCTGCCGTACGTCGTCTATCTCCGCCACCCCACCACCGGCGGCGTCTTCGCCTCGTGGGGGTCGCTCGGGCACGTCACCGCGGCCGAGCCGGGCGCGCTCATCGGCTTCCTCGGCCCGCGTGTCTTCGAGTCCCTCTACGGCTATCCCTTCCCGGAGAACGTGCAGACGGCCGAGAACCTGTACGCGCACGGGCTGGTCGACGCGGTCGTCTCCGCCGAGGACGCGCGCGAGGTGGCCATGCGCGCCCTCAACGTGCTGTGCGCGCCGCGCGACAGCAAGCTGGCCTCGATCCCCGCTCCCGAAGAGGCCGCCGGCGACACCGACGCCTGGGAGGCGATCACGCGCACCCGCCGCGACGACCGGCCCGGTGTGCGCACCCTGCTCCGGCACGGCGCCCGCGACGTCACCCCGCTCAACGGCACGGGCCAGGGCGAGAACGACCCTGGGCTGCTGCTGGCCCTCGCCCGCTTCGGCACGGCCCCCGCGGTCGTGCTCGGGCAGGACCGGCGGCACGGCGCCTTCGGCCGGGCCACCGGCGAGTCCTATCGGCTGTCTCCCGAGCGCCCGCCGAGCCGTACGGCACGGCATGGGCCGGGCGGCGACCACCCGGGTCTTGGGCCGGCCGGGCTGCGGGTCGCCCGGCGCGGCATGCGGCTCGCGGCCGAGCTGGGGCTCCCCCTGGTGACGGTCATCGACACCTCAGGGGCCGAGCTGTCGGCCGCCGCCGAGGAGGGCGGCCTGGCCGGGGAGATCGCGCGGTCGCTCGCCGAGATGGTCACGCTGGCCGCGCCGACCGTGTGCGTGCTGCTCGGCGAGGGCGCCGGAGGCGCGGCGCTGGCGCTGCTGCCGGCCGACCGGGTCGTCTGCGCCGAGCACGCCTGGCTGTCGCCGCTGTCGCCCGAAGGGGCCTCGGCGATCCTTTACCGCACGGTCGACTTCGCCCCGGAGATCGCGCAGTATCAGGGCATCCGGGCCGGTGACCTCAAGCGGGACGGCATCGTCGACCGGATCGTCCCCGAGCGCCCCGACGCGGCGTACGAGCCGGAGGAGTTCTGCCGCCGGATCTCACGCGCGCTCGAACACGAGATCATCGAACTGCTCGGCCGCCCGCCCGGCGACCGCGTGGCCGCGCGCCTGGCCCGCTATCGGGCCCTCGGCTCGCCGTAGATCGCGCCTGGGCGCCCCCAGGGCGGTTTCTTACGGCTTGATCGGGATCGCGATGCGCTCCACCCGGATGGAGTGGACCTCTTCGCGCGGGACCACGACCTCGTAAGCGCCGTGGTCGACCAGCCAATAGCCGAGCGCCTCGGCCTTCATGCCGCTGTGGCCCGTGTAGGCGATGTGCAGGCCTGGCGTGTCGGAGCCCTCGTCCTCGTCGAGGATGAGGCACGGCTCGCCGCCGAAAGCCCCGACCGTGCGGAGCAGGGTCAGCCAGGACAGCTCCCGGCGCCGCAGGGCGAGCCGCCAGTAGCCGCCCGACCGCTCGAAGCCCTCTTCCTCGGTGTCGCTGAACAGGATGACGTCTTCGCTGTCCGGCCCGATGGCGGCGGGGAAGGTCTGGTCGCGGTAGCCGGCGATGAACCCCAGCCCGACCGGCTCGATGTCGTCGCCCCGATGCGCGTCGCTCATGCCACGGGCCGCCAAGCCAGGCCGTCGTAGTGGGCGAACATGCGCTCCGCCCGGACGAGGTGGATGATCTGGGCGCCCGCTGGGATGGGCATCGGCATCGTGTGGAACTGCTGCACCACGTGCTCGCGCGAGGTGGTGAACCCGTTGCCGGCGAAGGGCGCTGAATCGCTCCAGTCTCCGCCCATGTGCGGCCCATAGGGCACGACGTAGGTGTCGACGTCGCGCGCCTCCCAGCGCATGATGTACAGCTCAGGGACGTCGGAGCTCAGGTCGGACCCTTCGAAGGCCAGGTCGAGCGCCTCGACCAGGGCGCGTGGACTGGTCAGGCGATCGCAGTCCTGCACGCGGTAGACATACCCCGAGATGATCGTCCGCTGGCCGCGCAGATATGGAACGAGCAGGCGCGGCGGAATCACCTTCTGCATCAGCGTCCTCCGCCCCGGCTCGGTCATGGCGTAAAGCTTACGATCTAACGGTCTCTGTTTGGTCTAGAGAACCCGGTGTTCCAGGGATGGCAGGATTCGCCGGGCCGCGACGGTGATTTCCGGATCTATCTCACCCACGTGGACCGAGGGGTAGGCGCCGAGGTCGTGCCGGACGACGCCGAGCGGGTCGACGAGCATGCTGTGGCCGACGCCGAAGCCGTCGGAGCCGGGGGCCTGGTCGACCGCGATGGTCCACATGGTGTTCTCGATGGCCCGGGCCCGGACCATGGTCACCCAGTGATCCTCCTTCAACGGCCCCGAGGCCCAGGCCGCGATCACCGCGAACGCGTCCGCGCCCCGGTCGACCAGCGCGCGGGCGAGCTCGGGGAAGCGCACGTCGTAGCAGGTGATCAGGCCGAGCCTGAGCCCGGCGAGGTCGACCACCATCGGGGTGTTCCCCGGGGTCACCAGCTCGGACTCGACGGCGCCGAAGGAGTCGAACAGGTGGATCTTGCGGTAGGCCGCCTGGATCGAGCCGTCGGCGGAGATGGCGACGGCGGTGTTGGCGACCTTCTCGCCGACCGGCTCGAACGTGCCGACCACGACGGCGATCCTGTGTTCGCGCGCCGCCTCGGCGAGCCCGCTGACGAACGGCCCGTCGAGCGGCTCGGCCAGCTCGGTGATGGCGCGGCCGAAGCGGGTGAGGGACGCCTCCGGCAGTACGGCGAGATCGGCGCCGGCGGCCAGGCGCAGGGCGTCACGGGCTGTGTCCAGGTTCACCTTCGGGTCGCGGTCGACGGGGATCTGGCACAGGGCTACGCGCGTCATGAGTCCGATTCTCCACCAATGTCCACCAGGTGAGGCAGCGCCACACCCACTCGAGGGGGCCGTAGCGGTAGCGGGACAGCCACCACCGGCAGAAAATCCATTGGGCGACCAATGTCACGGCGCTGACCAGCCAAAACGGGCCGTGCCAGGTCAGGATGACGGCGGTGCTGCTGAGGTAGCAGGTCAAGGCCATCTTGCCCAGGGGTTCGAAGATCCTCGGAGACAGCAGCAGGAAGCCCGTGGCGTACGCGACGGCTCCGGTGAGGACGGCGACCAGGTAGACGTGGTGATCCTGGATCCACCACCACGTCAGCCAGATCGTCAGGGCCGCCGAGACGGCGAAGACGAGCGGCTGCCGGAGGCGCACGCCATAGCGGACGAAGGCCATGCCGAGCGGGAGCAGCCCGGCGATGAGCAGCCACGGGTCGCCGTTGAACAGCGAGACGGCCGTCAAGGCCAGCCCCAGCCCGGCCACGACCGCGTCCGCCAGCCACATCGACGGCACGAGCGCCACCGCGCCGAGCATCGAATACGGAAGCAGGACCTCGCCCGGGTTGACCGACCAGTGCACCACCCCGAACAGCGCGAGCACGGCCATCCGCCGCAGCATGATCAGTGGCGGCGCGTTCATGAGCGCGAAACTCATGCCGAACAGGAACGCGAAGATCGGATAGAACCGGCCCTGGAACAGATCCCACATGACCCAGCCGGTCGCGTCCTCCGAGTGCTGCCAGGCGTTGACGATCATGATGCCGCAGACCGCGAAGCCGCGCAGCGCGTCGATCTCGCGGATACGGTAAGACACAATGTCCAGGGTGACAGACCCTTTGGTGCTTCGGATGCGCGAGTTCGGGACGACCGTGTTCGCGGAGATGACGGCGCTGGCCGCCCGGACCGGGTCGATCAATCTCGGCCAGGGTTTCCCCGACACCGACGGGCCGCCGGCCATGCTGGCCCGCGCGGCCGAGGCCCTGCGCGGCGGCTGGAATCAGTATCCGCCCGGCCCCGGCGTCCCGGAGCTGCGGCAGGCGGTCTCCTGGCATCGCATGGATCGCTACGGCCTGGCCTACGACCCCGACGGCGAGATCCTCGTCACGGTCGGGGCCACCGAGGCGATCTCGGCGGCCGTGCTGGCACTCTGCGAGCCGGGCGACGAGGTGATCCTTTTCGAGCCCTACTACGACTCCTACTCGGCGTCCGTGGCGCTGGCCGGGGCAGTGCGGAAGCCTGTGCCGCTGCGGATCGCCGAGGGCCGCTTCACCTTCGATCCGGACGAGCTGCGCGCCGCCGCCGGCCCGCGCACCCGGGCCATCCTCGTCAACTCGCCGCACAACCCGACGGGCACGGTCTTCACGCGCGAGGAGCTCGCGGTGATCGCCGACCTCTGCCGCGAGCGCGACATCATCGCGATCACCGACGAGGTGTACGAGCATCTGACCTTCGACGACGTGACGCACATCCCGCTGGCGACCTTCGAGGGCATGCGCGAGCGGACCGTCATGATCTCCTCGGCCGGCAAGACGTTCAGCGTGACCGGGTGGAAGACCGGATTCGTCTGCGCGCCCCGGCCGCTGATCACGGCCGTTCAGACGGTCAAGCAGTTCCTGACGTTCACCGCGTCGGCGCCGTGGCAGCTCGCTGTGGCGTACGCGCTCCGCGAGGAGCTCGGCTGGGTCGAGGGCCTGCGCGCGGAGCTGGAGGGCAAGCGCGACCGGCTGATGGAAGGCCTGGCCAAGGCCGGGTTCGAGGTGTTCCGCCCGGCCGGGACGTATTTCGTGCAGACCGACATCCGCCCCCTCGGCTTCGACGACGGGCTGACGCTCACCCGCCGCCTTCCCGAGCTCGCCGGCGTGGTCGCCATTCCCACACAGGTGTTCTACGACCATCCGGCCATCGGACGGCATCTTGTCCGGTTCGCGTTCTGCAAACGCGACGAAGTCATCAGTGAGGCGGTATCGCGGCTTTTGTCAGGACTAAGATGATCAGCCACAGTTGAGGAACTTAGGACGCAGGTGTCCGCGAGCCCTGGAGGTCTTCGGCATGGCCGAGTCCGGCAATCCCCTGCCCTGGTCCCCGACTGGCGACCGGTCGCAGTTACGGATCGACACGTCCGTGCCCCACCCGGCCCGCGTGTACGACTACTGGCTGGGCGGCAAGGACAACTTCGAGGCGGATCGCCAGGTCGCGGAGGCCGTGATGGCCGCCACCCCCGGCGTGGCCTACGGCGCGCGATCCAACCGGGCCTTCCTCGGCCGGGTCGTGCGCATGCTGGCCGAGCAGGGCGTCGACCAGTTCCTCGACATCGGCACCGGCATCCCGACGCAGGGCAACACCCACGAGGTGGCCCAGGAGGTCAATCCGGGCGCCCGGATCGCGTACGTGGACAACGACCCGATCGTGATGGTGCACGCGCGCGCCCTGCTCAAGAGCACGCCGCAGGGCAAGACCACCTACATCGAGGCCGACCTGCGCGAACCCGAGTCGATCCTGACCCACCCCGACGTCCTCGCCATCCTCGACTTCAGCCGGCCGGTCGCGGTCATCATCATCGGCACGCTCATGCACATCCGCGACGAGGACGACCCGTGGGGCAAGGTCAAGCAGTTCACCGACGCCATCACCCCCGGCAGCCACCTGGCCATCAGCCACCTGACCGCCGACTTCGAGCCGGAGAAGATGGGCGCGCTTGCCGACAGCTACAACACCGGCCCTCTGCTGATGACCAACCGCACGGGACCGCAGATCGCGCGGTTCTTCGACGGCTTCTCGTTCCTGCTGCCGGGCCTCGTTTCGGGGTTCTACTGGCGCAACGAGGAGTCCGTGCCCCCGGAGGCCGTCCACGGCGGCTACTTCGGCGTGGGCCGCAAGCTCTGAAAGCGCTGAAACTTACATCGGGTTTCGCACCCATAATCCATCCCGATCCATCGCGTTTCACCAGATGGGCGGCGATTCTTCGGCATACTCCGCCGGTTCGGGCCGCGGCGGAGGATCGATAGACACTGGAGCATGCCCAGCTACCGCATCGGCGTGGACACCGGAGGGACGTTCACCGACGTCGTCCTGGTCGACGAGGACACCGGTGAGATCCGTACGACCAAGACCCCGTCGACGCCCGCCAACCCGGCCGACGGCTTCCTCGCCGGGGTCGAGAAGGTCCTCGCCGGCGCCGAGGGGGTGACCTCGCTCGTCCACGGGACCACGGTCGCGACCAACCAGCTCCTGGAAGACCGGATCGCCGACCTCGGGTTCGTCGCGACCGAGGGCTTCGAGTTCATCCTGGAGATCGCGCGGCAGAGCGTCCCCGACGGCTACGGGAACTCGTACTTCTGGGTCAAGCCGCCGCGGATCGTCCCGGTGCACCGGGTGCGGACGGTCGGCGGGCGGCTCGACCATCGGGGCGCCGAGATCAGGCCGTTCGACGAGGCCGGTGCGGCCGAGGTCGCGCGCTGGTTCCGCGAGCAGGGCGTCACCGCGATCGGCGTCTGCTTCCTGCACGCGTACGCGAACCCGGATCACGAGCTGCGGATGCGCGACGTGCTGGCCCGCGAGCATCCCGACGCCGTGGTGTCCCTGTCGAGCGACGTGCTGCGCGAATATCGCGAATACGAGCGGTCGGTCACCACGCTCGTGGACGCCGCCGTGAAGCCGACCATGCGCCGCTACATCGCCAACCTCTCGGGCCGCCTCGACCAGGGCTTCTCGGTCATGAAGAGCAACGGCGGCGTGCTGTCGGCCACCGAGGTGGTCCACCAGCCGATCACCACGGTGCTGTCGGGGCCGGCCGCGGGCGCGCTCGGCGCGGCGCTGGTCGCCCAGGTGTCCGGCCACCCCTCGGTGATCACCCTGGACGGCGGGGGCACCTCGACGGACGTGGCCGTGGTCCTCGACGGCGAGCCGTCGCTGACCACCGAGGGCACGATCGGCCGCTACCCCTGCAAGATCCCGATGATCGACATCGTGACCGTGGGGGCGGGCGGCGGGTCGATCGCCTGGATCTCTCCCGAGGGCACGCTGAAGGTGGGCCCGCGCTCGGCGGGCGCCGACCCTGGGCCGCTGTGCTACGCCCGGGGCGGCTCGGAGGTCACGGTCACCGACGCGCACGTCGTGCTCGGCCGGGTGCCGCCGCACCTGCTCGGCGGCGAGATCCCGCTGGACGTCGCGGCCGCGCGCGCCGGTGTCCACGAGCTCGCCGCCAAGCTGGGCCTCGAGCCCGAGCGCTGCGCCACCGGGATCCTGGAGATCAGCGCCTGGAATCAGGCCAACGCCATCCGGCAGATCACCGTGAAGCGCGGCCTCGACGTGCGCGACTTCCCGATGGTCGCGTTCGGCGGTTCGGGGCCGCTGCTGGTCTGCCGGCTGATCGACATCCTGGGCCTGCCGGCCGTGCTCGTGCCCCCCAATCCGGGCAACGTCTCCGCGTTCGGCCTGCTCACGGTCGATGTCAAAAATGACTACGTACGCACCCAGGTCACGAAAAATCCGTCGATCGAGATGCTTGCCGGGATTTTTGGCGAACTGGAGGCGCAGGCGGCGGACGCGCTCGACCGTGAGGGCTTTCGCGAGCATGTCTACGCGCGAAGCGCCGACCTGCGTTACTACGGCCAGGCGTACGAGGTCCGCGTGCCCGCGCCCGAGGGCGCCCTCGACGCCGGCTGGATCGCCGCGGTGACCGGCCGCTTCCACGAGGCGCACGAGAAGCTGTACGGCTACGGCTACCGCGACGACCCCCGGCACGCGGTCGAATGGGTCAACCTCCGGGTCTCCGGCATCGGCCCCATCACCCGCCCGGCCATCCCCGAATGCCCGCCCCCCACCGGGCAGGTCCGCCCGGTCACCACCCGGCAGGCCTACTTCGAAGAGGGCGGCTGGGCCGGCGCGCCCGTCTACCGCCGTGCCGACCTGCGCCGCGGCGACGTCGTACACGGCCCGGCCGTCATCGAGGAGTACGGCTCGACGCTGCCGATCCACCCCGGCTTCGCGGCCGAATGCGACGCCCACGCCAACCTCGTCGTCACGAAGGAGACCCGGTGAAGGCCGACCCGGTGCTGGTGGAGATCGTCGAGGGCACGCTCGCGTCGGTCGAGAAGGAGGTGGAGACCGCCATCGCGCGTACGGCCCGCTCGCCGATGATCCGCGACGCGCACGACTTCCGCGCGGGCATCCACGACGTGCGGCTGCGCAAGCTCACAGGGCGGTCCTATTCGGCGCTGGTCCAGCCGGTGGTCCGCGACTTCCCGGCCGAGACCATGCGCCCGGGCGACGTGTTCTTCCACAACGACGTCTACCTGTCCGAAGGCGGCATCGGCCACCTGCCCGACCTCTGCGTGACCGTGCCGGTCTTCCACGACGGGCACGTGGTCGCGTTCGTCCAGGCCTTCGGCCACCACGACGACATCGGCGGGGCCGTGCCCGGGTCGATGCCCTCGCACGCGCGCAGCGTGTTCGAGGAGGGCCTGATGGTCCCGCCGATCAGGCTGTGGGATCAGGGCGTGCCCAACCAGGCGGCGCTGCGGATCATGACGCGCAACTCGCGGATGCCCGACTCGCTCGCGGGCGACCTCGACGCCGAGTGCTCGGCCTGCCTCATGGGCGCCCGGCGGCTCGGCGAGCTGTTCGACCGCTACGGCCGGGCCGCCGTCGAGGCCTGCTTCGACGCGATCATCTCCAAGACGACCGATACGTTCCGCCGAGAGCTGCTCGCCAAGATCCCCGAGGGGACGTACGTCTGGGAGGACTACGCCGAGCACGACGGCGTGGACGAGCCGCGGCTGCACGCCCAGCGGATCACGCTCACCGTCGACCACTCCCGCCAGGCGCCGCTCACGATCGACTTCACGGGCACGTCGCCGCAGGCCAAGGGCCCCATCAACCATGCCGGCGACTACGCGGGCGGGGTGTTCCTGAAGAAGTGGCTGGCGCCCATCCTGCGCAACCTCGCCGACACGCCGGAGCGGATGGCCGAGCTCGACGTCAACGAGGGCGTGGTGCCGCTCATCGAGATGCGCTTCCCCGAGCGGGGGACGCTGCTGACGCCGATCTTCCCGGCGCCGACCAACGCCCGCACGTTCGTCATATTGCGCCTGCTCGGGGTGCTGGCCGGCGTGCTGGCCAAGGCCACCGGCGGCCGCATGCCGGCCGACCAGGAGACCATCCGCTACACCGGGGTCTACGGCGAGTCCGACGACGGCCCCTACCTCATGCGGGAGGTCCTCGGCGGCGGCTCGGGCGGCCGGTGGTACGCCGACGGGGAGGACACGATCCACGTCGTGCCCGACTCCCGCAACATACCGGCCGAGTTCGCCGAATCCCGCTGGCCGTTCGTGGTCGAGCGGCTGGGCCTCGCCGTCGACAGCGGCGGCCCCGGGCGCTACCGGGGCGGCCTCGGCTACGACAAGCACATCCGGATGCTGCGCGACGCCTCGTTCATGTCGATCGCCGACCGGTCGATCCTGTCGTGCTGGGGCGTCAACGGCGGCCGCGCCGGACGGCCCTTCCTGGTCACCGTGAACGGCGTCGAGCAGGAAGGGCTCGTGGACGACTTCCCGGTCAAGGCCGGGCAGATCGTACGGATCCGCACGACGGGGGGTGGCGGGTGGGGACATCCGTACGACCGTCCGGCGGACGAAGTCCAGGCCGACGTGCGCGATGGCAAGGTCTCCCCCGAGGCCGCCCGCGCCGACTACGGCGTCGTCCTGTCCTCCGATCTGACCGTCGACGAGGAGGCCACCGCGCAGCTTCGCGAGAACCGCCCGCCCGACCACTTCTTCGACCGCGGCCCCGGCTACCCCCGCCTCTCCGGCGGCCACGACCACGCCGACGTCGACTGACGTCGCGGGCAGGCGGCCGGGGAACGGCCACCTGCCCGCAGGACGGTCAGAGGCTTGCGGTGAAGGGGAGCCGCCAGAGGCTGCCGGTGGAGTTGCTCCAAAGGGAGGCCATCATCCAGCCCATGGTCTGGCGTCCGACGCCGACGAGGTTCTGGGTGGCGACGGCGTTCCGCATGTAGGAGAGCCCCTTCGCGGCGTCGTAGTCGATCTTCGCGCCGGTCACCGGGTTGGTGACCGGGCGGCGTAATCCTGGTCCGGCCAGCTTCACTCCGGCGACGTCGACGCCGATGTGGAGGGCGTCGGCCGCGCACCGGCCGATGCTGGGATTGCTCACGCAGTCGTAGGTGTTGGCGATCGCGCTCAATCCGATGGTGAGGGCGCCCGCGACGGCGCACGCGCCGCCCGTCGACACGATGCAGACGGCGAAGCCGGCGACCGACAGGACCGTGCCCCAGTTGTTGTAGACGTAGTTGGCGGCCTTTCCGACGGCTTCGGCGCCCTTGACGATCCCGTGGCCCACGTTGGACAGGCCGCGGCCGACGCACCCCCAGAAGCCGTGGCAGCCGTCGTCCTCCTTCGGCTCGGGGGCGGCGGGCTTGGTGTACTCGTGCGGGTCGGCGCCGGAGCCGAAGTCGTGATGCTGCTCGCGGTGCAGCCAGCGGTAGTAGCCGGCGTCGCGGGCGCCGTCCTGTGACGCGCGGTCGTGGTTCCAGGCGCGTTTGGTCGCGGCCGCCCGGGCCTTCCGAGCCGCCACGATCCTGGCGTACGCGCGCTGCTGGTAGACCTGCGCCTTGGCCGGGTTGCTGGTCCACGCCTCGCCGTTGTAGGCGCAGCCGTCGCCCTGCCCGCAGTCGAAGCGCAGCCCGCTGGGATCGCTGAACGTGGCCGGGCTGTTGTTGCCGTAGGCGTACGCGTTGAGCTGCTGCGGGTCGTTCGTGTCGATGACGGGGTCGACGGACAGGAACCGGCCCTGGAGGGGGTCGTATTCGCGGGCCCCGAGTTGTATCAGGCCGCTCGGATCGCCGGTGCCGCCGACGAAGCCCTTGTCTCCGGGCCATGCGGCCGGCTGCGTGCCACGGGCGTTGCCGAAGGGGTCGAGCCGGCGGATGGAGACCGCCTCCGTGGAGGCGTCGATGGCGGTCACGGCGGTGCCGTGCGCGTCGGAGCCGAGCCACGACAGGCCCGCCCGCGTGCGCACGGCGACGGTCTGGCCTCCGTGAACGTAGTAGCGGGTGCCGGTCACCGCCCCGGCCGCCCGGTCGAAGCGGATCTCCTGGTTGCCCAGGTAGACGGTGGTTCCGGTGGTGTCGTGGCGGAGCAGTCGCTGACCGGCGGCGTCGTAGGCGAACCGGGTGGTGCCGCCGCCGTCGGTGAGGCTCTCGAGGTGGCCCTGGGTGTCCCAGGTGAGCCGCTGCGCGCCTCGGGTGGTCGTGTTCCCGGCCGCGTCGTAGGCGTAGGTCTGGGCGGCGAAGTCGGTGACGGCGTGCGGGCGCGCGACCCCGTCGCCGGAGATCGGGTAGGCGTAGCTCTTCGTCGTGTCTCCGCTTGTGGCGTGCAGGGTCTGGCTGCGGCGGTTGCCGATCAGGTCGTAGGTGAAGGACTGCCAGTACGGCGCCGGCCCGCCGAGCGCGGCGGCCGAGGGATCGGCCTCACAGTCGCCGCCAGGCGTCCACGCGTCCGTCAGGCGGCGCAGATAGTCGTAGTGGAAGCACTGCGTGTCCGCGGTCCGGTCAAGCGTCCGGTCGGCGACCGAGGTGACGTTTCCGGCCGCGTCGTAGCCGTAGCGCAGGTCGGTCTGCATGGGGTGGGCGACCTCGGCGTCCACGATGTAGCGGTCGAGGCGGCGCAGGTCAGGGTCGTAGTAGGACGACAGCCAGGCCCGCTTGGTCCCGGCGCCGAGCTGGACCCGCTGCTGCTCCCCATAGCGGGTGTAGCTGGTCTGCGAGGCGTATTCGACCGTGCTGCCGTCCGGACCGCCCGAGGTGGTCAGCGGCCGCCCGGCCTCGTCGTAGGTGTGCAATACGGTCTCGGCGTACAGGCCGGTCGCCAACGGATCGCCGAGCGCCGGGTACGTCTCGGACGCGACGCTCCCGTCCGGGTTGTAGACGAACGATGTCCGATATGTCCCGGCCACCGGCTCCTCCGCCAGCCCCGAGACGGCGGGCACGGTGATCGACGTGGCGGCCGGCTGATAGAGGGCCGTGTAGGCGAGCACCCGGCTGACGTACGCGTTGCCGTCGGCGTCGTAGCTGGTCGTGGTGGCCGGCCTGCCGACACCCCACGGCACGGTGTCATAGGTCCACTGGGTGAGCAGCCGTCCCGTGGCGCTGCCTTCGCGCATCGACAGGGGACGCCCGTCCTCGTCGTAGTCGTAGGCGAGGACCTTGCCGCGGGCGTCGGTCCGGGTCGTGACCTGGCCGGCGTCGTCATAGGTGGCGGTGACCAGGCCCTTGTCCGGGTCGTTGGTGGAGGTGACCCGGCCGCGCAGGTCGTGGCCGTAGCGCCAGACGTTTCCGGCCGGGTCGGTCAGCGCGGCCAGGTCGCCCTCGGGAGTGTAGGCGTAGCGCGTGGTGTCGGCCGCTCCGGACGGCTGTCCGCCCCGGTATTGGTCCAGCTCGACGGTCTGCCCGCGTGCGTCGGTGACCGTGGTCGTGGCGGTGCCACCGCCGGGCGGGTCGACGCTCACCCGCTCTCCGTCGTACGTGGTGGTCGTCCGCCACTTCTCGGTCGAACCGGCCATCACGATGGCGGCGACCGCGCGGTCGGCGCCGTCGAAGCGGGTCAGGGTATGGCTGGGGATCTCGGCGTCGGCGGCCTCCCACAGCTTGGCGTCCACCGCGGCGTCGTTGAAGTAGGGCTGGGTGACCTTGTAGGCGCGGCCGTGGGTGTCGTAGCGGATGTCGGTGATCAGCCGGCCGCCGCCGGCGGCCGGCTCCTGGCGCTGGCGCGCGCGCAGCAGCCCGTCGTAGACGGTGGTGCCGGTCACGTAGTGGCCGTTGGCGCCGATCCTGCTCGTGGTCACCGCGGTCGGCGCGTCCTGGCTCATCTGGTAGATGAACGTGCAGCTGGGACTGTCGGGGTAGTCGGCGCGGGGCCGGTCCGGCTGCCACACCTTCACGGCGCGGCCCAGGGCATCGTAGGCGGTCTCGGTGACGTTGTCGTTGACGTCGGTGACCTTCAACGGCACCCCGAACGCGGGCTCCAGCTCGGTCGTCGTGGCGAACCCCTTCGGGTCGGTCACGGTCATCGCGGTGATCGGCCCGGTCGCGGGACTGAAGGCCGTGGCGGTCCTGCGGCCGAGCGCGTCGCTGGATTCGGTCGCCCGTCCGTAGTCGTCGTAGGCCGCGGTGGAGGAGACCGCGTAGACCGGGCCGGAGGCCGGGTGGTCCTTGAGCACCTTCACGGTCGTCACGTCGCCCTTCGTGGGCGCCGCCCCGACCTCCTGGCCGTCGTATGCGGTGAGCTGGTCCGACACGGCGTCCCTGGGGAACTCGGGAGTGCCGGAGCAGGCCACGGACCAGGTCTCCTCCCGCGAGGGCAGCGAGACGATCCAGGCGTCGGCGTTGCGCGCGTAGGTGGTGCGGCTGCACAGGTCGTCGGTGGCCGCGGCCGTGTCGCCGAGGTCGCTGACGGTCTCCGGCAGGCCGTCCGCGTTGTAGGTGGTGACCGCCTTCGTGACGCGTTTCCCGCCGGCCGCCAGCGGGCTGTAGGTCTGCTCGGTCCCCGTGCGCACCTGGTAGGCCTTGAAGTCGCCGCGGGTGGCGGTCGGCCCGGCCACGGCCGGCTCGTTGATGGTCTTGGTGACCACGTCGCCGGACTCGCCGTCGAAGGTGGCGTCCTCGAGCAGGAAGCCGTTCAGCCAGTCCGGATCCTGGTGGGCGGCGCCTTCCGAGTCGGGCACGGTCGCGCCCATCCCCCGGTAGAACCGCTGCTCGGTCATGCCGACCGGTCCCGCGGGATCGGACGTGCGTCCGGTGTGCACGCGCACCCGGCTGTAGCCGCGGAACTCGTTCCACGTCCTCTTGTCGGCGGGCGTGAACTCGGAGGTGTCCAGGTGCCAGGCGGCGCCGTCGAGGTACTCGTAGGAGACCTTCTCGTCCAGGTTGCCGCCGATCCGGTCGGAGGTGGTGACGGAGGCCACGACGTACTTGTGGAACCAGTCGGTGCGCTCGGCCGCGCCCGCCGTGGGAGTCCAGCGGACGGGGAAGCAGCGCTGGGTGTTGTTCTGCGGGGCGGCCGGCATCGCGCCGGGCCCGCAGTCCGGATCGGCGTACGTTACCGAGATGACCCCGCCGGACTCGGAGACGATGCCGGTGAGCCGATAGCGGACGATCGGCGACACCGTGCCGTCCTGGAGCACCCGGTTGGCCTTCTGGGTGCCCTCGAACGTCACCGACGGCAGGTCGATCTGGCCGCCGGCCAATCCCGTGTGCGTGATCGAGTGCAGCCAGAGCGCGGGCTTGTCGCCGCTGCCGGACGAGGGGTACTGGTGGTCGAGCGTCCAGCGGTCCACGGGCGCGTACGCGCCGCCGCGCCACACGCTGGTCGTCACGGTCGACAGGCGCTTGGTCGTCCAGAACGTGGGCGAATGGTGATTGGCGCAGGTGGCCGCGCACCGCTCCGACAGCGGGGTGTCCGGCCAGTTGTCCGGCGCGCTGGTTACGCAGTTGCTGCCGGGGACGCACCGGTCGGCCACGGCGAAGTCGACGCGCGCGGCCGCCGTGGCGACGCCCGGGCGCAGACCGTATTCGATGGTCCGCAGCGTGCCGCCCCGCGTATACGAGGTGGCCGTGTCGGCCATGTTCATCCCGTACGTCCCGGGCTCGGCGTCGTAGCCGTAGAGGATCGTGTTGCCGTGCGTGTCGACGACCTTGTCGAGGTTCCACCGCCACGCCTGCGCGCAGCCCGACGCCGCGTAGGTGGCGTGGTGGCAGGGCTCGCCGTCGTCGTCGCCGAAGACCGGGACCGTCCACGCCGAGTGTGCGTCGGGGCGGGAGCCGTAGAAATACTGGGTCCCGTCCGTGGTGGTGATCTTCCAGTATTCGCCGTCGTCGTCGCCGTTGCCGGCTCCGGACAGCAGTTCGACCCGGGAGCCGTCGTCGTTCTTGGGGTGGTAGCGCCCGATTCCGTTGCCGATCAGCATGCCGCCACCGGCTTTGGTGGACGCGGTGGCGTTCCAGCTGCGCCAGCACAGGTCGCCGGTCTGCGGCGCGTGGCCCTGTGCGTCCTTGTCGTCGGAGCAGCCGCCGTACGTGCGCTCGACGAAGCCCGGGCTGAGGTCCCAGCCGGTGCCGGCCCATGACGACTGGTTGTTGGTCACGCTGGTCTGGCCGTCGACGGCCGAGGAGGAGTAGGACAGCGCGAGTTCGGGGTCGAGCCCGCCGGGCGACGGCGGCATCCGTAAGGGGTACGACCAGTGGAAGTCGCCCAGCTGGCCCGACACGTTCCAGCTGGCCGAGGCCGCCAGTGTGGTGGCCGTGGGCGTGCCGCCGCCGGCCTTGGCCCCGGCCGACACCGGCTGATCGCCGTGGAGCGCGGCGTTCATGGCCTGGTCGGGCGGGCGCGCGCTCATCGACTGCTGATCGACGGGGACCGACGGGATGGCCGGCAGATCCACGGAGGGGCCGGTGGCCGCTTCGGCCGGCTGTTGCGTCACGCTCGGCAGGCCCAGCGCGAGCGCTGCCGCGATCGCGACGGCCGTCCCTCGGACACGGAACATGGACATGCTCTCTCCAAGGCTCATGGGAACGTGGGAGTAGTGGAGGGGATGCTGGTCAGCACGTAGCCGAGCAGGCGTTCGACCGTGTAGCCCTCGCAGTTCGGGTCGGCCGACGTGTAGCGCTCCGCCCCGATCAGGCACCGGTAGACGGCGCGGGTGGACAGGCCGTCCGGAGCGGCCGGCCACGCGTAGCCGGCGACGCCGAGCACGGCTTTGCCCTCGCAGGCGGCGTCGAGCGAGACGAACTGGTCGGCGCCGTCGCGGCAGCTCATCAGCGGCTGCGTGCCAGGCTGGGCGACCGTGGGCAGCCACCCGTGCGGGCCTTCGTTGTAGTAGCCGGGCGGGCCGCCCTGCGTCGTTGTGTAGTGGTCGAGGGCGCTGGAGTTGTTGTAGCGGGAGAGCATGGCGTACGCGGCCGCGTAGCCGAGCGTCTGCTCCCGTGTTCCCGCTCCCTCGCAGGTCGAGGAGAGCGAGTCGAACGCGTCCTGCCCGTTGCGGCACCGATAGAGGGCCACCGTCGGGATGTTGGCCGGCTGGACCGCGTAGACCACGCCGATCTGGCCGGTCACGGTCGCGCCCGGGGTCTCGCAGGCGGGATCGATGGAGGTGAAGTAGTCGGCGCCGGTGCGGCAGCCGTACAGGATCCGGGTGTTGGTCCCGGCCGTGACGGGCCGGCCGAAGACGAGCTCGGCGTGATAGCCCTCGCGGGGCTGGGCCGACGTCGGGCCGGTGTAGTGCTCGCCGGCCGCGTTCACGTAGCGGCCCAGCTGTCCGGTCTGCGGCAGGGGCCAGCCGGCCCGCCGGGCGATCTGGACCTCGGACGCGCTGCCGAGGTCGGTCTGGACTTCGTCGATGGCACCGGAGAAGAAGCCGGACGGCTGTCCGAACAGCTTGTCCCGCCCAATCGTGAACCCGTTGCCCGACACGAACAGCGTGACCTTGTCGCGGCGCCCGGACAGCACGCCGTTGACGTAGAGCCGAAGTTGCCCGGCCGCGTGGTCGTAGACCCCCGTCAGGTGGACCCACTGGTTGAGCACCGGCGGCTGCGCCGAATACGCGTAGACGAGCTCGGCGTCGTCGCTGTCCTGCAGCGGCGCGGCGAACACCCAGCGGTCGAGGTTGGGCCGATATTGCAGGGCGAAGATGCTGCGGCGCGTGCCGTCGTTGGCCGCCACCGTCTGGATCCGGTCGTTGCGGCTCAGCCTGGCCCAGGCCGAGACGGTCAGGCTGCCCATCGGGGGCGCGCCCAGCTGCTGCGCGGACGCCGAGCCGGTCGTCCCGTCCAACTGCAGCGCCTTGCCGTCCACGCCGGGCACGTACGAGACCCCGCCGGAGGCCGTGGTCGGGTTGTTGCGCCAGGAGTAGTCGCGGACCGTCTGGTCGTCGAACCGCCACATGCCGTGGAGGACCGCCGGCAGATCGTCGTAGACCTTGCGGACCTGGGCGTCGGTCAGGGCCTTGCCGTACAGGCGGACGTCGTCGATCCCGCCGGGGAAGCGGTCGGTGTTCTGGCCGTTCCAGCGGGCGCGGCCGATGGACAGCCGGCCGTTCGACGGCTGGACGGTGACGCCGGTCTGCGCGGCGGACAGCCGTCCGTTGACGTACAGCCGCAGCTGTCCCAGCGTCGCGTTGTACGACACCAGCAGATGCGTCCACTGGCCGGGATAGACGGTCTCCGTCCCGGTGAGGACCAGGTTGTTCGGCGGGTCGTTCTGGTCGGCGGACGGCACGATCACCGCCCACCGGTTGGCGGCGGCGTTCCACTGCAGCAGGAACGCGCTCACGTTGGTCCCGTCCTGCGCCACGGCCGTGCGGTTGCCGGTGGCGCCCTGGTTGAGGGCCACCCAGGCGGAGGCGGAGAAGTCACGGGAGGTGTCGAGCGCCCGCCCGGCCGTCTCGGCCCAGCCGTTCGCGCCGTCCAGCCAGGCTCCGGCGCGGCTGCGGCCGCCGTGCCAGGTCGCGGTGCCCGTCATGGTGGCGGTCAGCGCGTGGCCCGAGGTGTCGGCCGCTGTGGTCCCGGCGCCCTCGTCGAAGGTCCACCACCCGGCGTCGGCCGCCGGCAGGTCGGCCGAGCCGTCCTGTTTCGGATAGGCGTTGTACAGGTTGCCGATCCGGTCGGCGTCCAGCAGGCCCTGATAGAGGCGCACGTCGTCGACCTGGCCGTGGAACCATTCGCCCGGGTCGCCGGCCGTGGTCCTGGCCCGGCCGATGGCGAGCCCTCCGGCGCCGTCCCATGGGGTGTCCTCCGTGCCGTCGCCCCTGCGGGTGCCGTTGACGTACAGCCAGATCCGCTTGGCCGTCTTGTCGTACACCCCGGCGAGGTGCACCCACTGGGTCAGGTCGTCCGGCAGCGTGGCCACCGCGGCCTTCAGCGGCTGGGCGGCCGGATCGGCCGACTCCGGCATCTCGAACGACCACACGCCGAGCGGGTGCTGGCGGTCCATGAGATGGCCCAGCCGGAACTTGCTGCCGGTCGCGCCCGCGGCGGCGCCGTCCGCGCTGACCGCGACGAACCGGCAGGTGGCCCGGCTCCCGGGGTCGCACGTGCGGGTCATCCTGACCCAGGCCGCCACGGTGAAGTCGGCGTCCGTGCGCACGTCGACGCCGGTCGTGGTGACCGCGTCGCCGCTCGCGTCGTCGCCGGGGTTGAGCTGTACGGCGTTGCCGATCCGGCCCGGCACGTGGGTGGCCGCGCCCTCCAGCTTGCCGGGCCTGGCGCCCACCGCGTCGGCCGCGGTGGAGCCGGCGCCCTCGTCGAGCGTCCAGTCGTGCGCCAGGCTGAGGTCGCGGCCGGCCAGCACGCGGATCTCGTCGGCGAACAGGATCCGCCCGTAAACGGCCACGTCGTCGATGGCGCCCGGGAAGAAGTCGGCGTTGCCGCCGTTCCACTTGCCGCGCCCGATCTGCACTCCCCCGGCCGCGAAGATCCGGGGCAGGGCGTCGTCGGCGACTCCGGCCAGCGTCCCGTTGACGTAGAGCGCCAGCCGGTGCGTGGCCGCGTCGTACGTGCCGACCAGATGAGTCCACACGCCTACCTGGGCCACCCCGCCGATCGCCTGTTTGCGGTCGGCGTTGTCGGTGTCGGTCCCGTGCATGCCGAACGACCACTTGCCGTCCGGGGTGGCCGACAGCAGGAAGGCGCTGACCCGGCCGCCGTCCTGGGACAGCAGCGTGCGCGTCCCGCCGGCCCGGTCGAGGCGGGCCCACGCCGCCACCGCGAAGCTCTGCCGGCCGTCCACGAGGTGGGCCGCGCTGATGTGCTCGCCCGAGCCGTTCAGGCGGACGGCGAGGTCGGTCGGGTCGGGCGTCGAGCTCTGCCCGGCCACCCACGCGGGGGCGCCGGTGACGGCGCCGTCGTGCGCCGGCACGTCGCCCTTGGCGTTGCCGTCCAGCGCCCACGCGCCCAGCCGCACGTCGTCGCGGCTGACGATGCCCTGGATCTCGGTGGCCGACAGGGCGCGGTTGTAGGTGCGGATCTCGTCGACCATGCCGTCCCAGAGGTTGCCGGTCAGGCCGTTCCACTTCTCGCGGCCCACCGTGAGGCCGCCGTCGGCCGACCAGGGCGTGAACCCGGCGGGCAGCGCCGTCTCGCCGTCCAGATGCCCGTTGACGTAGAGCCGGATCTTGTTCGCCGCGCGGTCGAAGACGCCGGTGAGATGGGTCCACGTCCTGGTCGCGGGCTCGGCGGCCGAGGAGGCCATGTAAGGCGCGGGATCGTTCTGGTCGGCGCCGGCCAGCATGAAGGTCCAGCGTTTGATGTCGTTGCGGTAGTCGAGGAAGAACCCGCCGGTCTGGGCGCCGTCCTGGCTCAGCACGGCACGTACGTGCTGGTCGGCGGGGGCCGTCTCGGCCCACGCCCACGCCGACACGGTGAAGCTCTGGTCGGTGGCCACCACGGGCCCGCTGGTGGCCGCGTAGCCGCCGGCGAGCCGCAGCCCGCCGCCCACGGCGCCGCCGTCGGCGACACCGTCTCCATCGCCGTCACCGGTGAACGACGCGCCGTCCCGCAGCCCGAGCGCCTCGCCGCCGTCCACGCCGTTCTGCGCGGTGGTGCCCGTGAGCTCCTCGAACTTCCACTGCCCGGCCTGCACGTTGTCGTCACCGGCCAGCATTTCGGCGTCGGCGTCGGTCAGCGCGCGGTCGTAGATCTTGACCTCGTCGAGCGAGCCGTACCAGTAGTTGGTCTCGGCGCCGTTGTACTGCTCCCGGCCGAGCGCCACCTTTCCGGCCGCGTTCCAGGGGACGAATCCGGCCGGCACGGCCGTCCGCGCGCCCAGCTCGCCGTTCACATAGAGCCGGACTTCACCGGCCGCCCGGTCGTAGACGCCGGTCAGCTGGGTCCAGCGGCCGGCCTGCGGGCGCTGCCGGGCGGCCGCCCAGAACCCGCTCGCGCCGGCCTCGTCCTTGCCGGCCAGCATGAAGGTCCACTTGTCCTGGTCGCCGCGATAGTCGAGGTAGAAGCCGCTGGCCTGGGATCCGTACTGGCTGGCCGCGCTCATGACGAGGTCGGGGCGCAGGACGTCCGGCTTCACCCAGGCGGAGACCGAGAAGCTGTCGTCCGTGCGCACGGCGTTGGGCGCGGACATGTGTCCGCCCGCGGTCAGCCGCAGCCCCGTGCTGACCGCGCCCGGTCCGAAGGCGGCGTCGCCGTTCAGGGTGCCGTCACGGCCGCCGAGGTACGCCTCGTCGCGCGCGTCGCCCTGGAACGACCACTGCGCGAGCGGGCCGTTGCCGGCGCGGACGTACAGGTGGAGCTGGGTCGCGGGGCCGGGGTTGCCGCCGCGGTCCACGCTTCGCACGTACAGGTCCTGGGGGCCGTCGCCGGACGGGGCGATCCGCAGGGTCACCTTGCCGCCCAGCGCGTCGGCGTCCACCGGCTGCGTGGGCGGCCACTGCCAGCCGTAGACGAAGTGGTCGATGTCGTTGACGGTCGTGTCGCCGGCGCTGAGCGCGTCGAAGGTGAAGGTGCCGGGGATACCGGCGCCGCCGTGCCAGGCGTTGTCGGGCCGGTAGAGCGTGCTCGTCACCTGGGGCGCCTTGGTGGGCGGATCGAGGTCGGTCCGGAAGAGCGCGCCGCGCGCCCAGTTGTCGGTGTGCGTCCAGGTGTCGCCGTGGGCGCCGTCGTCCCCCTTGACGTACCAGTCGAAGGAGTTGTGCTTCCACGCGCCGAGATCGACGAACCGGTCGTGGAGCTGGCCGGAGCCCTTGTAGTCGCCCCACCAGTCGCCCTGGCGATTGCCGTCGACGTACAGGTGCCAGAGCGGGCGGACCGGCTCGTTGTTCGGGTCGCTCAGCCGGGCGTGCAGCGTGATGCCGGGCTGCCCGACGTACGGCATGTTCTCGCAGAACTTGCACGGCGCCGGCAGCGGCGGCGTGATCGACACGTCGGCCGGCACGTACGGCGGCGAGTTGTAGGTCACGTTCAGCCGGGTCGCGAACGCGTCGTATTTGGTCCACATGTTCTGATCGCTGTCGTTGACGCCGGTCAGCTCGAACGTCGTGGTGCCGCCGAAGTTGAGCCAGCCCTTGACGTCCGTGGACGGCCCGGGGACCAGCTTGTTGCCGCCGCAGCCATGGTCGGGGTTGACGCTCGGCGGCGCGAACGAGCGGATGAGCTGGCCGTTCGGCTGTGTGTTCCACACCGGCCAGGGGTCGATGGGACCCCACGCCTTCCACAGGCTCTGGGTCACGCCGGTGCTGCAGCCGACGGTGTGGGTCACCCACAGGTCGAGGCCGGCGCCGAGGACCTCGGCCTGACCCGCGAGGAAGCTCGTGTCGAACTGGAAGTAGGAGTGGGCGACGCCGACGACGCCGCACCCCGACCAGTTGCAGTGCCCGGATTGGGCGAACGGGTATTCGCCGCTGGTGTTCGGCCAGGGCCCGTTTCCACCGGACAGCACGCTCGTCCACCGCTGCGGCCCCTGGGTCCTGAACGGCGGATCGATGGTCACCGGATACACGGTCGCCGGGTCGGCCGGCAGCGCCTGATCCGGCGTCAGCGTGAGCGTGTCGCCGTCCACGTCGACCCGCGCCACGCCGGTGTGGGTCTGGCCGGCGTCCCACATGGCCGACGGACCGGCGGCGAACACCACCGCTCCCGAGTCGTCCACCGCCTCCAGACCGCCCCCGTCGGTGGCCTGGAGTTTCACGCCGCCGGTCCGAAGGCCCAGCCGGACGCTGGTCAGGGACGCGCCGCGCTCCTTCACGACCAGGTCCTGGCTGAAGCCCTCGACGTCGGCCGTCAGCCGCAGATCGACCCCGGGCAGCACGTCGCGGTAGGTCGCGGTGTCCCCGGACAGCTCGGGCGCCGGCAGCGGGCCCGGCCAGGACAGGGTGATCGTCTTGTCGTCCTTGGCGTAGCGGACCATCGGGCCGTCGCCGCCACCGGAGAAGGCGAGGTCCACGTCGGCCGCCTTCGGGCCGGCCGTCCCGTCGTCGCGGCGCTCCAGCGTGGCGTCGGCGCCCACCCAGCCGTCGCCGCGGCGCAGCCGCACCGGGCGCAGCGTCAGCTGGGCCTTCATGGTGCCGTCCGGCTGGGCGTACACGGTCCGGGTCTCGGTGCGCTCGCCGGTCACCTCGACCGGCGACTTCTGCGCCACGGCCGCGCGGGCCGCGGACACCTCGTCCGCGGCCTCCGCGACGCGAACCACGGGCGACGGGGGCGGCGTGTCGGCCGCCACCGGCGTCGTCATGGTGGTGAACAGCGATGCCACAAGGGCGGCGACAGCCACCGCCGCAGAAGTGGTCCCAACCAGCCGCACGGTACCCTCCAAGGCTCCGGGGGACCACGCGACGCGTGGCCACCGCCAGCCGGGAGCTTGGCAGCCGCTTACTTCACATCGGCTTCAGGGACATCAGCCCTGATGGGAGGGGTTCAGAAAGGGTCGGTGCCCTCGTGCAGCGCCTCGACGAGGGCGGAGACGGACGGGTGTCCGTCGATCACCGCGGCGACCGCACGCCACCAGCCGAACCACTCGGCGCTGCGCCACATCCAGTCGACCCGCTCGACCGCCGCGACCATGTCGCCCTTGGTCCGCCACACGTCGCCGACCTGGGCCTGCGTCGCGCCATGGCGCAGCGCCCACTCGCGCAGCCCGTCGACGATCTTGTCGGGGACCGACTCCTCATAGGGCTCCGGCCGCTCGCCGGGCAGCGGGTGGGGGCCGAGCCCGGCGGCCACGCCCCAGCTCCACTGGGCCTCGGCGGGCCGCGAGTAGCGGATGGCGGCGAAGTCGAGGTTGGAGCCGAGCTCGTCGTCCTTGCGGGCCACGACGACGGCGTCGAGGCGGCCGCCCGCGTCGAAGGTCAGCACCAGGCGGTCGCCGGGCCGCACGCCTTCGGGCAGGTCGACGCGGTCTTCGGCCTGCCAGGAGTTGAGGTCGACGGCCGCGACGGGCCGGCCCCAGCGCGCGTCGGCAGCGTCGTCGGCGGCCCACGCGGCGAGCATCTCCAGGGCGGTCAGGTCGTCCCAGGGGGCGACCGGACGCCCCGTGTCGAGCACCTCGTCAGGGGACGGCAGGCCGACTCCGCGGCGCTCGCCCCACCACGGATCCAGCTCGGGCGTGCCCACCGCCAGGGCGGCGATCGCGGCGAGCTCGGCCGAACGGCGGGTCAGCGGCGCCAGCCGCGCCAGCTCGGCGCAGCGCGCCGCCCGGGCCGCGCCGAACGCGCCGGAGGCGCGGCCGAGCAGCCCGGCGGCCGTGGGCCGCTCTTCCCCGAGCAGCTCCCGGGTCAACCGCCTGGCCTCCGACCGCGCGTCCTCCGCCCGAGCTTGCCGCATACCGCTCAACCTACGCCCGACGATCGCCCCCCGCGAGTGTTTTCAAGGTCGCGACGATCTCCGCGTACACCGAGACGGCGATCTCCCCCGGCGTGCGCGCGCCGATGTCGAGGCCGGCCGGTGAGCGGACGCGGTCGCCGCCCTCGAGCCCGTCCAGCACCGCCGCGCCGCGTTTGCGGCTGGCGATCAGCCCGATGTACGGCACACCCGCCGCGATCGCCTCGGCCAGCACCGGCTCCTCGCCGATCCCGTGCGAGGCGACCACGACCGCGCTCGTGCCGTCGCTGAGCGGCCCGGCGGCGTCGTCGACCTGGTAGCCCATGGCCCGGCCCACGCTGATCAGGGCACGCGCGGTCGGCGCCTCGCCGAACACGCGGACCAGGGCCGGCGGCAGCACCGCCTCCAGGAAGATCTCCAGGGTGCCGCCCGACAGGCAGGGCTGGCCGACCGCGACCAACCCTTCCTCCTCGTACGGCTCGCTCGCCTCCGGAGTGATCCGGAGCAGCGTGGACTCGCCCGTGCGCAGCAGGCGCAGGCCCTGCGAGCGCACGGTCGACAGGGCGCAGTGCCCGCCGACGAACCCCTCGATCGTGCCGTCCGGCAGGACCAGCGCCCGATCGCCCGCCTTGGCGCTGGTGGGGCGGGCGGCCCGGACGACGGTCGCCATGACGTACGGCTCCCGCCTGGCGCGCAGCACGTCCGCCCACTCCTGCAGGCCCCGCGGCTTCGGCACGGTCGCCGAGGCCGCCGGGGGCTTGCGGAGTTCGGGCATGCCCATGAACTCGCTCATGGAATCGCCAGGTCGGTGCGGAAGGGGTCGCCCTGGATCGAACGCCACACGTTGGCGGGGGTGAGCGGCATGTCCGCGTGGCGGACGCCGTACGTGCTGATGGCGTCGATGACCGCGTTGACCACGGCGGCCGGCGAGCCGACGGTGGCCGACTCACCGACGCCCTTGGCGCCGATCGGATGGTGCGGCGAGGGCGTGACGGTCTCGCCGAGCTCCCACGACGGGCATTCCATCGACGTCGGCAGCAGGTAGTCCATGAACGAGGCGCCGAGGTGGTTGCCGTCCTCGTCGAACGCCATGACCTGCATCAGCGCCATACCGACGCCGTCGGCGAGCCCGCCGTGGACCTGCCCTTCGACGATCATCGGGTTGATCCGGACCCCGCAGTCGTCGACCGCGATGAACCGCCTGACCTTGACCTGTCCGGTTCCCGGGTCGACGTCGACCACGCAGATGTAGGCGCCGTAGGGGTAGGTCAGGTTGGGCGGGTTGTAGACGCAGGTGGCGTCGAGGTGGCCTTCCACGCCCTCGGGCAGCTCGAGCGAGGAGTGCGCGGCCAGCGCGATCTCCTGGATCGTCTTGCCGACGCCGGTGCCGGAAACCGACCAGCTGCCCTCGTTCCACTCCAGGTCCTCGGGGGCGGCCTCCAGCATGGCCGAGGCGACGATCCTCGCCCGTTCCCTGACCTTCTGCGCGACGATCGAGGCGGCGGCGCCGGAGACGGGGGTGGAGCGGGAGCCGTACGTGCCGAGGCCGAACGGGGTCTGGTCGGTGTCACCGTGCACGACCTCGACGTCGTCGGCCGGTATGCCGAGCTCATGCGCCACGATCTGGGCGAACGTCGTCTCGTGGCCCTGTCCCTGGCTCTGGCAGGACACCCGGAGCACGGCCTTGCCGGTGGGGTGGACGCGGAGCTCGGCGCCGTCGGCCATGCCGAGGCCGAGGATGTCCATGTGCTTGCGCGGCCCGGCGCCGACGGCCTCGGTGAAGAAGCTGACGCCGATGCCCATCAGCTCGCCACGCGCCCGCTTCGCCGCCTGCTCGGCCCGCAACTCCTGGTATCCGGCGAGGTCGAGGGCGACCTGGAGGGTCTTCTGGTAGTCGCCCGAGTCGTACTCCCAGCCGGTGGGCGAGACGTACGGGAACTGATCGGGGCGCAGCAGGTTGCGCATGCGCAGCTCGGCCGGGTCCATGCCGAGCTCCTGTGCCAGCACGTCGACCATGCGCTCGACCAGGTAGACGGCCTCGGTGATGCGGAACGAGCAGGCGTAGGCGACGCCGCCCGGCGCCTTGTTCGTGTAGACGCCGGTGACCTCGCAGTGCGCCGCCTCCAGGTCGTAGGAGCCGGAGAAGACGTGGAAGAAGCCGGCCGGGAACTTGGTCGGCTGGGCCGTGCCGTTGAACGCCCCGTGGTCGGCGATGACCTTGACCCGCAGGCCGAGCATCTTGCCGTCGCGGGTCGCGGCGATCTCGCCGCGCATGTGGTAGTCGCGGGCGAACGAGGTGCTCATGAGGTTCTCGGACCGGTCTTCGACCCACTTGACCGGCTTGCCGGTGACGATCGAGCCGACGATCGCGCACACGTAGCCGGGGTAGATGCCGACCTTGTTGCCGAAGCCGCCGCCGATGTCCGGCGAGATCACCCGGATCTTGTGCTCGGGAAGGCCGGCGACCAGGGCGTAAATGGTCCGGTGCGCGTGCGGCGCCTGCGTGCCGCACCACACGGTGAGCTTGCCGGTGACCTTGTCCATGTCGGCGACGATGCCGCAGGTCTCCAGGGGCGCCGGGTGGACGCGGGGATAGAGCATGTCCTGCGCGACCGTGACCTCGGCGCGCTCGAAGACGGCATCGGTCGCGGACCGGTCTCCGGCGTCCCAGTCGAAGATGTGGTTGTCCGTACGGCCTTCGACGTCGTCGCGGATGACCGGCGCGCCCTCGGCGAGGGCCTCGCGGGCGTCCACGACCGGGTCGAGCGGCTCGTATTCGACGTCGATCAGCTCCAGCGCGTCGCGGGCCGAGTAGCGGTCCTCGGCGACGACGAACGCCACCTCCTGGCCCTGGAAGCGGACCTTGTCGGTGGCGAGCACGGCCTGCACGTCCTGGGAGAGCGTGGGCATCCACGACAGGCCGAGCCCGGCCAGCGTCTCGCCGGTGATCACGGCCCGGACCTTCGGGTGGGCCTCGGCGGCCGAGGCGTCCACGGAGATCAGGCGCGCGTGCGCGTGGGGGCTGCGCAGGACGGCGCCGTAGAGCATGCCGGGCAGCTTCACGTCGTCGACGTAGTTGCCGCGGCCGCGGATGAAGCGGGCGTCCTCTTTGCGGTGCATACGACCGAAGCCGTGCGTCGCCTCAGTCATTGGCGGGCTCCATCTCAGCAGAGTGCTCGGCCGCCCAGCGGATGGACCGGACGATGTTCTCGTATCCGGTGCAGCGGCACAGCTGACCGGAGATCGTCTCGCGGATCGTGGCCTCGTCCGGGTCGGGGTTGTTGTCGAGCAGCCAGCGGGCCGTCAGCATCATGCCCGGCGTGCAGAAGCCGCACTGCAGGCCGTGGCACTCGACGAAGCCCTTCTGCACGACGTCGAGCTCGCCGTCGCGTTCGAGGCCCTCGACCGTGGTGACCTCGTGCCCGTCGGCCATGACGGCGAGGACCGTGCAGGATTTGACCGGCACGCCGTCCAGGTGGACCGTGCACACGCCGCAGTTGGAGGTGTCGCAGCCCCAGTGGGTGCCGGTGAGGCCGAGATCGTCGCGCAGGAAGTGGACCAGCAGCAGACGCGGCTCCACGTCCCGAACGTACGGCTGGCCGTTGACGGTGACGGTGATCCTCATGACGCCCTCCCAGCGGCGCGTTCGGCGGCCAGTTTGAGCGCCCGGGCGGTCAGCTCCCCGGCCAGGTGACGCTTGTAGTCGACGGGGCCGCGCTGATCGGCCTGGGGTTCGGCGTGCTCGGCCGCGATGGCGCCGGCCGCGGCGAACGACTCGGCGTCCGGGGCGCGTCCGACCAGGTAGTCCTCGGCCTCGGGAGCGGCGAAGTGCTCGGCGCCCACCGCGGTGAGGCCGATCCCGGCCTCGGTGATCGCGCCGTTCTCGATGACGAGCAGGGCGCCGGCGGCCGCGACCGGCCAGTCGCCGACCCTGCGCTCCACCTTCGCGTACGCGCTCCCGGCCCCCGGCCGGATCCGGACACGGAGCTCGATCAGCATCTCCCCCGCGTCGACCGCGGTCTCGTACGGACCGAGGTGGAACTCGCGGATCGGGACGCGGCGCCTGCCGCCCGGGCCGACGATCACGGCGTCGGCGCGTGCGGCGGAGAAGGCAGCCGACAGGTCTTCCGAGGGGTCGGCCTGACACAGCGAGCCGCCGACGGTGCCGCGGTTGCGGACGATCGGATCGGCGATGACCCGCTCGGCGTCCACGAAGATCGCGAAGTGCGCCGCGACCAGCGGGCTGTCCAGCAGCTCGGCGTGACGCGTGAGGGCGCCGACGACCAGCTCGCCGTCCTCTTCGCGGATACCCGCCAACTCGGTCAGGTCGTTGATGTCGATGAGTGCCTCCGGCTGGGCCAGCCGGAGTTTCATCATGGGGATCAGGCTGTGGCCGCCGGCGACCACACGGGCGTCTGGCCCATACCTGTCCAGGAGTTCCAGCGCGTGCTCGACACTTCGCGCCTTCTCATACTCAAACGTAGCGGGAACCTGCATACGGTGCAGACTCCCCCCACCCACCCACCCCGGCAAGCACGGGATAAGCGATCGCTTAATCGGCAAGCTCAGGCCGGCAAGGACCGCGGAGCCGAGTCCATCAGCGCGAGCGCCCGCGAGCTCGGAGCCGCGCACCCGGCTCACCAGCAGGTCGCTGGTGCGTGTCAATCCATGCCGACAGTCGCCCGAGAGATTCCGCGGCGTGCGCACGCAGGGGACGCAAAGCCCGGTTGGGCAGCCGGAAGGCACGTATCGCCGTCCTCCGTTGCTCTCCGCTGTCATCGCTCCACACCAGCGTTGAATCAGACTCAACGTCGATGACCTGCGCGATCGGCACGGTTCGGCTACGCAGATAACCCCGGACGACGATCCGATCGGGCGAGCAGACCACAGCGAAGCGCCACGCCCGCACCGCCAGGACGGGGGCCGACGCGAACAGAAGCACGATTCCGACCAGCAAGACCCAGTCGACAGGCGAAGTGAGGGTGATGCCCGCGATGCCCGCACCAGACATCGAATTGCCGAGCATGAAGACAATAGGTACCCAAATGAGAACGAGCGTGCCGAAGGCGTTTGCGTAACGCGTGATGATCAGCGGCTGCAGGACCATCCGATCTTCCATCTCGGACGAGATCACTTCCCTACAGTAACTCCCACCCGTTCGCACGAAAGATCCGCTCGGTCTGGGTCAGACGGAGGCGGCGACGCCGAGGCTGTCGGTCAGGCGGGGATCTCGGCGGTGGCGATCAGGGCCGCGCGGCCGAGGAGGTGGGGGATGCCGGCCCAGCCGAAGTAGGCAGGGGTGGCATCGGCCGGGATGCCGATCTTCTCGACGTCGAGGGCGTGCACGGCGATGACGTAGTGGTGCAGGCCGTCTCCGGGCCGAGGGGCCGAGCCCATGAAACGCGCGTCGCGCTTGTCGTTCGGCAGTTGGAAAGCGCCCTCGGGGATGCCCGAGCCGGTCTCGTCTCCTGCGCCCTCGGGCAGGTCGGTGACGGTGACGGGGATGTCGGCGACCGCCCAGTGCCAGAAACCGGAGCCGGTCGCCGCGTCCGTGTCCAGCACCGTCACGGCGTAGCTCTTGGTTCCGTCGGGGGCGCCGCTCCATGACAGCTGCGGTGAGACGTCCTTGCCGCCTGGGACGCCGGCGTTCATCTGCTCGGCGGGCCAGCGGGCGCCGTCGGCGACCGTGGTGCTGGTGACGGTGAAGGACGGCACCTCGGGCATGCGGGCGAAGGGGTCGTTGCCGCTCATGGCATCGTTCCTTTCTGCGGCGGATCAGCCGATCCAGACGGTCTTGAGGTTGCAGAACTCCCGGATGCCGTGAGCGGAAAGCTCACGGCCGTAGCCGGAGCGCTTGATCCCGCCGAAGGGCAGTTCGGGGTAGGAGACCGTCTTGCCGTTGATGAAGACCTGCCCGGCGTCCAGGTCGGCGATGAACCGTTCCTGTTCGGCTTCGTCGTTGGTCCATGCGTTGGATCCCAGCCCGAAGGTCGTGGCGTTGGCGATCTCCAGGGCCTGGTCGATGCCGTCCGCCCGGTACAGCGAGGCGACCGGACCGAACACCTCCTCGAGATGGATCCGCATGTCGCCGGTGATGTCGGTGATCACCGTCGGCGGGTAGAACCAGCCCGGCCCGTCCGCACGCCGTCCGCCGCACAGCACGGTGGCTCCGGCGGAGACGGCGTCCTCCACCAGTTCCTCGATGTCGGCCCGGCCCTGCTCGGTGGCCACCGGCCCGACGTCGGTGGACGCCTCGAAGGGGTCTCCGACCTTCAGCTCGCGCATGCGGGCGACGAACTTCTCGGTGAAGGCGTCGAAGACGTCGGCGTGCACGATGAATCGCTTGGCGGCGATGCAGGACTGCCCGTTGTTCTGCACCCGCGCCTCCACCGCGGTCGCGGCGGCGCGCTCGAGGTCGGCCGAGGGCATCACCACGAACGGGTCGCTGCCCCCGAGCTCCAGCACCGTGTGCTTGACCTCGTCACCGCAGATCGCGGCCACCGAACGACCGGCCGGCTCGCTCCCGGTCAGGGTCGCGGCGACCACTCGCGGATCGCGCAGGATCGACTCCACTCGCCGGGAGGAGATCAGCAGCGTCTGGAAGCAGCCGTCAGGGAAGCCGGCGCGGCGGAAGACGTCCTGCAGGTACAGCGCGCACTGCGGCACGTTGGAGGCGTGCTTGAGCAACCCGACATTGCCCGCCATCAGGGCTGGGGCGGCGAACCGCATCACCTGCCACATCGGGAAGTTCCATGGCATGACCGCCAGCACCGGGCCCAGCGGCTGATAGCGGCCCAGGGCTCGCTTCGCCCCGACCGCCGAGGGGTCGGCCAGCGGCTCGTCGGCCAGGAACTCGGCCGCGTGATCCGCGTAGTAGCGCATGCCGTACGCGCATTTGACCGCCTCCGCGTGGGCGGCGGCCACTGTCTTGCCCATCTCGGTGGCCATCAGGTCCGCCGCGAGGTCGGCCTCCTTCTCGAACAGGTCGGCCGCGGCGCGCATGCGCTCGGCCCGCTCGGCGAAGCTGGTGGTGCGATAGCTCCTCCACCGGTCGTACGCCAGAGAGATCTTCTGCTGTAGCTCGGCCTCGCTCAGCTCTTCGAAGGTCTTGACCGTCTTCCCGGTAGCGGGATTGATCGTGGCGATCGCCATGACTGCGCTCCCCCATCGACTCGTTTCAGGCTATTGCCGCAGGTAGGGGCAGATGTCATGGCAAAGCCGAGATTTGCATCCGATTTCGGCTGGTTTTTGGTGATGAGAGCTACTTTGGGGGTTTGAGGGGGAGGTTCACGATGCGCGCAGCACGAATGCATGGATACAAGCAGCCGATGCAGATCGACGAGGTACCGATGCCCGAACCGGGTCCGGACGAGGTGCTCGTCAAAGTCCGGGCCACGGGCATGTGCCGCAGCGACTATCAGCTCATCGACGGCTACTTCCCGCTGGACCTCACCTTCCCCTACATTCCCGGCCACGAGGTGGCGGGCGAGGTCGCTCAGCTGGGCGCCGGGATTCCCGAGTCGGCCGGCCTGTCTCAGGGGGATCTGGTGGTCGTCGACCCCGCCTGGGGCGACGGGACCTGCCGGCAGTGCCACGAAGGCAACGAGCAACTGTGCACGGGGAGCGGCGGGTGGATCGGCTTCGGGCCGCCCGGGGGCTTCGCCGAGTACGTCGTGGTTCCCGGCCGGCATCTCATCCGCATCGACGCCGGCGCGGGCCTGGAGCCGCACTACCTCGCGCCCTTGGTGGACGCCGGGCTGACTCCGTACCGCGGGATGAAGAAGCTGCGCTCCTACGGACGGCTCGGGCCGGGGCGCACAGTGGTCGTCAGCGGAATCGGCGGGCTCGGCGGCTACGGCGTGCAGTACGCGCGGCTGCTCGGCGACGGCGCCACCGTGGTGGCCTTCGGACGCAGCGACGACAAGCTCGCGGTGGCCACGCAGAACGGCGCCGATCACACCGTCAACACCCGCGGCAAGACGCGCGACGAGGTGCGGGGTGAGCTTCAGGAGCTGACCGGCCGGGGCGAGATCGACGCCGCCCTCGACTGCTCAGGAGCTCCGGAGTCGCTCGAGCTCAACGCCGCGCTGCTGGCATCCGAAGGCGCGCTCGTGTCGGTGGGCCTGATGGGGCAGCACGTCGAATTCCCGATCTTCTCGTTCGTGTCCGGCGAGAGGACGTTCTCCGGATCCTTCTGGGGCAACTACAACGACCTCACCGAGGTCCTCGCCCTGGCCGCCCAGGGCCGGATCAAGCACACCGTCACACCGGTCCAGCTCGACGACATCAACGACAGACTCGACGCGCTGGCCAAGGGTGACGTGATCGGACGCCAGGTCGTCGTCTTCGACTGACCCCGCACGCCGGGGCCCACCGGTCACATCGTCTTTCCGAGCCACTGCTGGAGTCCGGTCAGATGCCCGAGTTCTGACTCGATGCGCTGACGGTCGCTGGAGGTGAGTTCCAGACCGCGCAAATCGGAGGCCCAGGGATCGGTGGGCTCGCCGAGGACCGTGGCCAGATCGATGAGGTGACACAGGGCGATGGCCCGCTCGATCACGGGGGCGTCCGCGCCGTGCCTGCGCACCGCGGACTTGAGCGCGCGGAAGGCCTGCAGGTCATCAGCTTTGAACTCGCGCAGAATCCGGGCGTTGTCGAGCGCCCTGGCCAGCCCCGTCAACGTCGTCGAGCCGCCGTATTCCACGTCGGCCGGCTCGTCACGCTGGATGAAGATGATCGAGTTCCCGGATGGATCGATCAGCGTGAACCGGGACGCGCCCGGCCGGTAGCGGCTGATCCGCGGCACGCCGGAGCCGAGCACCTTGCCATGGACCCGGCGCATGGCCGCGACGAACGCCGCGTGATACGGCGCCACGGCGTCGACCATGACCAGGCAGGCCCCGGACTCCGCCCGGGCCGGATCCAGTCCTTTGGGCGCCGGCCCGAAATGCAGGTGGAATCCGCTCCATCGCAGCGCCAGATAGACATAGGGCTTGCGCTGTTTATAGGTCGCCTCGAACCCCAGCGCTTCGTAGAACGCCAAGGTCTCCTCCATCGACGCGCACGGCATCAACGGCACCGTCGTCTCGTTCGGCCGGACCGCGATCTCACTCACGTCATTCCACCTCCGAGTCGTCCCACGATGTTTACATTCCGCCGCGAACCTCGCACATGGATCGTTCCAGCCTCTGATGGCCTGACGTGCCACTCTCCGGACGACCGCAGGCACCGGTTAAGGGTTCCCTTAATGCCCCGAATGTGCCTATATGTGAGCCGTGACTCTCACGCAGTTGAACGCGTTCGTGTTCGTGGCTCGGCTGGGGTCGGTGAAGGCCGCCGCGAGCTCGCTGGGGGTCACCGAGCCGGCGGTCTCGCAGGCCATCGCCGCGCTCCGGGTGGAGCTCGGCGACCCGCTGCTGATTCGATCGGGCACGAAAATGTTGCCCACCGAGGGTGGGCGCCGGCTGTTCGGCATCGCCGTACAGATGATCGCTCTTCATGCCGAGGCCGAGGATGCCGTACGCGCCGAGCGGGCGGAGCGGCTGCACGTGGTGGCCACCGGGGCGATCTCCGAGTTCGTGACGCAGGCGCTGACCGACGAGTTCGGCCGGCGGCGGGCCATGGAGACCACGAGCGGCGAGGTGTCGACCGACGAGATCTCGTTGCTGCTGACCAGCCGGGTCGCCGACGTGGCGCTCGGCCCACGCATGGGCGACCCGCGGCTGGCCTGCGAGCCCGTGCTGCGCTGCCGCCTGGTGGTGGTCGGCGGCCTGGGCGGGCGGCGGGACGTGTGGCTGGTCGACCCGAGCGCGGCCGACCCGGCCAGCGACACGAGCAGGCTGCTGCAGCGGCTGCGGATCCCCGAGTCGCGGGTGCGGGTGCTGGCCAGCCAGACGGCCAGCTGGGACGCGGCCGCGGCGGGGGCAGGCGTGGCCCCGGCCGTCGGGCACCTGGTCGGGAGCCATCTGCGGCGCGGCGACCTGACCCTGGTGGAGACGGCCGCCACGCCCATGGACGTGCGCTGGTACGCCACGACGCTCCGCCCGGAGGCGCGCTCGTCGGCGGCCACCTCGTTCGTGGAGTTTCTCAGCACGCCGGTCGCGACCCAGCTGATGCGCTCTCCGGGAGCGGGCGTCCCGCGTGCGCGTTACCGCCCGCCCGTGCACGTCTCGATCTGGCGCCCCACCAATCTCAACTAGATGATCGATTCCAAGGGGGTCAGCCGGATGGGTCGAGGGGGGCGTGCGCATCGGCCGATTACCCGACGATGGGCCAGCCGATGACCTGGTCGAGCTGGAGGTTGCGGAGAACGGCGTTGTCCA
>JAGFNW010000100.1 GCA_017592665.1 Streptosporangiaceae bacterium NEAU-GS5
CGCTGCACCGGATCATCCACGACCACGTCATCGCCGGCATCCGCGGCACCGGCGGACTGGACCGCCAGCTACTCGCCCAGCACCTGGCCTACCTGCACCGGCACGGCCCGCTCGCCCCCCTGTACAAGATATTGCGTGAGAGCTCGGCCTCCGTCGTACCGGCAAGGCCGGACGAGCACGCCGCCATCGTGTCCCTGATCGCGGACGGCGAGGGCCTGGCCCGTATCGCGCGATCCTCACACCGGAGTCGCTGCCGCTGTCGCCGCCACCCGAGCTGCCACCGATCACCGCTCCCACGATGGGCATATGGGGCTCCGGCGACATCGCGCTCGTCGAGGCCGGCATGGTCAATTCGAGCCGATACGTCACCGGCCCCTGGCGCTACGAGCGCCTCGACGACGTGGGCCACTGGATCCCGCTTGAGGCGCCCGACCGACTGAACAAACTCCTCGTCGACTTCCTGCCCAAGCCGTCTACATGAGGAGGCCCCCGGGGAGCCCGGGCCGGTCACCCGAACAGGGCGGCGCCGTACTTTGTGACGACCGCCAGAGCCAGGATCAGGAGCCAGATCGTGACGGCGATGGCGTCGAGGCCGGCGTCGAAGAACCGTGCCGCCGCGGCCTGGGCGCGCGGAGGCAGGAACAGGTTGGAGTCGCGGACGTTCACGTGCGTGAGAGTGGTGAACACCAGCGTCGTGGAAACGGTCACCAGCAGGCACCACGGGCACAGCGCGCCGATCACGAACATCGCCTGGTAGAACAGCCAGTACGCGAAGACGACGCCGAGTGTGTAGACCGCCTGAGCGGCGATCATGAACCCCTTGGGGAAGCGCACCCCGCATAGGCTCGCGACGGCGATGGTGATCACGACCGGCTCGGCCATCAGCCCCAAGAAGGCGTTGGGGAACCCGAACAACCGCGCCTGCCAGGAGGCGCCGACGGTCCCGCAGCTGATCACCGCGTTGATGTTGCACGCCAGGTCCACGCCGGGGTCGGCCGCGAGCCGTACCGCGTCGATCGAGAGTACGAAAGACGCGATGAGGCTCAGGCAGGCGGACACCAGCATCGTCCCGAAGAGCCAGCCGCGCGAGTGGCGGAAGCGACGAAGACGAGCGAGGACCCCGTCCGTCCCAGCCTGTGCGTCTGTCGCGGCTGCGGTCATCGGAGTCATCATGAGCTCTCGGTGGAGGCCGCGGCCGAGGTGACGGCTGCGGTCAGCGGGCCGGCGGTATACAGGTCGCCCGTGAACGCCGCACCGTCGATCTTCACTGTCGGCGTGCCGGTGATCCCCGACTCGAAGGCGGCGGCTGTCGAGGTCGCGACCCAGGGCTGGAAGATTCGGTCGGCGAAGAGGTCGACCACGTCCTGCGGGACCCCGGCGCCGTGGGCCAGCTCGGCGATCTCCTCGTCGGACAGGCCGCTGGAGCCTTCCTTGGGCTGGTCGGCGAACAACGCCGCGTTGAAGGCCAGGACCTTGCCGGGCGCCCGGTCGGCGACGGTGGCGACCGCGTTCGCGGCCCGTGTCGAGTACGCCGTGCCGCTGGACATCCTGTCCAGGAACGACAGCGGATGCAGTTCCAGCCGTGCGGAGCCACTGACGATCATCTTGTTCAGCTCCGCGTTGTTGGCCCGCTCGAATTGTCCGCAGTACGGGCACATGTAGTCGAGGTAGATCTCAAGCTTCACCGGTGCGGTGGCGTTGCCGAGGGCGAGCGCCCCGCCGTTCGTGGCGATCGCGGGAACATCGGCCCCGCCCCGGGGCGCCGCGCCGTCTCGGGACCCTCCGTCGCTCGCGGCGTTGACCAGGGCGACCACTATGGCGATGACGAGGCCCACAATGATCACTCCGCCGACGACGGCGATGAGGTGATTCCGCTTCTTCCTGCGGAGCTCAGCGGCTCTGGCAGAGCGTACGTGAGATCTGGCTCGGGCCTGCGTGCTCATGCTTTCGGTCACCTGCTCTTTCGGGGGAGACCGGGCGCCGCGGTCAGGGGCCCGTGCCCGGCCGTGTCGTGCACGCTTTCCGGGCTCGCCCAGTTTTGAGTCAGGCATGCCGCGTCCGCTGGGGACCAAGGTCCCTCATCTCTCGGCATTCGTCCCAAATGCGTGATCTCCCTCCCCGCGGGAGGCTCAATCGGTCAGGTCGACGCGCACTGTGGGCGGGCTGGTCAGGCTGTTGTGTACGGTGCAGTGTTCGACCACAGCCTGTAGCGCGGGCCACCTCTGGGCGGGCAGCGTGCCGGGGACGTGGACGGTCAGGTGGATGCTGGTGACCCGGGCCGGGCGACCGGTGGCCATCCGATAGGTTGCTGAAACGCCCAGTCCTTGCCGGGACAGGCCGTGCCGGGTGTGGTATCGGCCGGCGTAGAACGCCACACATCCGGCGAGGGATGCGACGAACAGCTCGGTAGGTGTCGGCGCCGTGTCCGCGCCTCCGGCTTCGATGGGCTGATCCATGAGTACGCGATGGCCTCGGACGGAGATCTCGTAGTTTTCGCCGCCCTCGTAGCGAACGGTCATGGTTCGTGCGGGCGTTGTCGGCGCCCGCGGGACGGGCGTGTCCGCGGCGTGCATGGTTGCCTCCGTTGAAGAGATGCCGAGGCGATGCGGCTTAGACGTCGTCTCAGTTGGTGAGTCGGCGGTAGCAAATCAGGGCTGCGGCGATGGCGACGAAGGAGCCGAAGTGGTCGGCGCGGCGTTCATAGCGGCGGTGTAGGCGTCGGCATCCAGCCAGCCAGGACACGGTCCTTTCGACC
>JAGFNW010000101.1 GCA_017592665.1 Streptosporangiaceae bacterium NEAU-GS5
TGCCGGTGTAGACGAAGGTGGCGGCGTCGCCCTCACCCTCGATATCCACATGCACGACCTGACCCGGCCGCAGCTCCCCATACAAGATCTTCTCCGACAGGGAATCCTCCAGCTCACGCTGGATCGTCCGCCGCAACGGCCGCGCCCCCATCACCGGATCATAACCACGCTCAGCCAGCAACTGCTTGGCCGCCGCGGTCAACTCCAACCCCATGTCCCGATCCTTGAGCCGCGCATCCACCTGCGCCAACATCAGATCCACGATCTGAATGATCTCCGCCGGCGTCAACTGATGGAACACCACCGTGTCATCGACCCGATTCAGGAACTCCGGCCGGAAATGCTGCTTGAGCTCCTCCTGCACCTTCGACTTCATCCGGTCATAGTTCGACTCGGCATCATTGGCCTTGGCGAACCCGACCCCGATCCCCTTGGAGATATCCCGCGTCCCCAAGTTGGTGGTCATGATGATCACCGTGTTCTTGAAGTCCACCACCCGACCCTGAGCATCCGTCAACCGGCCGTCCTCCAAAATCTGGAGCAGACTGTTGAAGATGTCCGGATGCGCCTTCTCGATCTCATCGAACAACACCACCGAGAACGGCTTACGCCGCACCTTCTCGGTCAGCTGCCCGCCCTCTTCGTAGCCGACATAGCCCGGCGGAGAACCGAACAACCGCGACACGGTGTGCTTCTCCATGAACTCCGACATGTCCAGCATGATCAGCGCGTCCTCGTCCCCGAACAAGAACTCGGCCAGGGCCTTGGACAGCTCGGTCTTACCCACCCCCGACGGGCCGGCGAAGATGAACGACCCACCCGGCCGCCGCGGGTCCTTCAACCCCGCCCGCGTCCGCCGGATCGACCGCGACAGGCCGCGGATCGCGTCGTCCTGGCCGATGATCCGCTTGTGCAGCTCATCTTCCATCCGCAGCAACCGCTGCGACTCCTCCTCGGTCAGCTTGAACACCGGGATCCCGGTCGCCGTCGCCAACACCTCGGCGATCAACTCCTCGGTCACCTCGGCCACGACATCCATGTCGCCGGCCTTCCACTCCTTCTCCCGCCGCTCCCGCTTGACCTGCAACTGCTTTTCCTGATCGCGCAACGCCGCGGCCTTCTCGAAGTCCTGCGCGTCGATCGCCGACTCCTTCTCCCGCCGCACATTAGCGATCTTCTCGTCATACTCACGAAGATCCGGCGGCGCCGTCATCCGGCGGATCCGCATCCGCGACCCCGCCTCATCGATCAGATCGATCGCCTTGTCCGGCAGGAAACGATCAGAGATGTAACGGTCGGCCAGCTGCGCCGCCGCCACCAGCGCACCATCGGTGATCGAGACACGGTGATGCGCCTCATACCGATCCCGCAACCCCTTCAAAATCTCGATCGTGTGCGACAGGGACGGCTCGGCCACCTGGATCGGCTGGAACCGCCGCTCCAACGCCGCGTCCTTCTCCAGATGCTTGCGATACTCATCCAGCGTGGTCGCACCGATCGTCTGCAACTCACCCCGCGCCAGCATCGGCTTCAAAATGCTCGCCGCATCGATCGCACCCTCGGCCGCACCCGCACCCACCAGCGTGTGCAACTCATCGATGAACAAGATGATGTCCCCACGCGTACGGATCTCCTTGAGCACCTTCTTCAGCCGCTCCTCGAAATCCCCGCGATACCGCGACCCGGCCACCAGCGCACCCAAATCCAGGGTGTACAGCTGCTTGTCCTTCAGCGTCTCCGGCACCTCACCCTTGACGATCTTCTGCGACAGGCCCTCCACCACCGCGGTCTTACCCACACCCGGCTCACCCACCAGCACCGGATTGTTCTTCGTGCGGCGTGACAACACCTGCATCACCCGCTCGATCTCCTTCTCCCGGCCGATCACCGGATCCAGCTTGCCCTCCCGCGCCGCCTGCGTCAGGTTACGGCCAAACTGATCAAGAACCAGCGACGTCGACGGAGCCGCCTCGGCCGGGCCACCAGCCGCCGCCGGCTCCTTGCCCTGATAACCATGCAGCAACTGGATCACCTGCTGGCGCACCCGATTCAGATCCGCGCCCAGCTTCACCAGCACCTGCGCCGCGACGCCTTCACCCTCACGAATCAGACCCAGCAGAATATGCTCGGTCCCGATGTAGTTATGCCCCAGCTGCAACGCCTCGCGCAGCGACAGCTCCAACACCTTCTTGGCCCGCGGCGTGAACGGAATATGCCCCGACGGCGCCGACTGCCCCTGCCCGATGATCTCCTCGACCTGCTGACGCACCCCCTCAAGACTGATCCCCAGGCTCTCCAACGCCTTGGCCGCCACGCCTTCACCCTCATGGATCAAACCAAGAAGAATGTGCTCAGTCCCGATGTAGTTGTGGTTGAGCATCCGGGCTTCTTCCTGAGCCAGGACAACAACCCGCCGCGCACGGTCGGTAAACCTCTCGAACATG
>JAGFNW010000102.1 GCA_017592665.1 Streptosporangiaceae bacterium NEAU-GS5
TGCGGACGGTGTGGGTCGGCACGGGGCGCAGTGTCGATGTTGCTATCGGCCTGTTTCCCCGTGCCGCCCTCCCGAACCGGACGTGCGACTTTCACCGCATCCGGCTCTCCATGCGTCCGAGTCAGGCGATGGCTGGATCGGGCTGCGGGCTCCAAGGCGTGGGAATCTTCGTTCCGCGGTAGCGGTACCGGATGATTTTCATCGTTGCCGGTCGGAAGAGTTCCACGGTGTCGGCTACCGGCCACCAGGTGCCTGGGGGCTGGAGTTGCCGGTAAAGCTGTCGCCGCGGCGTTTTAGGGTGCTTGCGGCGCATCCAGTGCCAGACTCTCCGCCACAGGTGGTACTGGAGATCCTGGAACGCGACGGCCGATGCCCCATGCCGGAAATACAGCGCCCATCCTCGGGTGATCTGTCCTAGCCTGCGAAACAGATCGTCCTTGTCCATGCCGATGAACTGTTCTCCCCTAGCGTCTTTCACCTTGCGTCGGATGGTCTGCATCGACTTGTTCGACGGGTAGGAGTAGATCAGCTGCCGGTCGCTTCCCCGCTGGCGGTGTCGCTGGATGTGAAAGCCCAGGAAGTCGAATCCCTCGTCGATGTGCACGGTCGTGGTCTTGTCGGCAGCCAGACGCAAGCCGACCGTTGCCAAGACCTGCGCCACCTCATCCCACAGGCCTTCGGCCTGGTGTCGTGCCCCGCGTACCATCACCACGAAGTCGTCGGCGTACCGGATCAGCCGGTAGATCGCGCCTCCGCGACGGCGATGACGGTCTCGGGCGTTGCGAGCGTCGGGCCCGATCCACTGGCGAGCGAAATGCTCATCCAGAACCGATAGAGCCACGTTCGCCAGCAACGGGGACAAGATGCCGCCTTGGGGAGTCCCGGTATGGGTGTCTCGATTGACGCCCTGCTCATCGAGCAGCCCGGCTTTCAAGAACGCCTTCACCAGCCGCAAGACCCGCTTGTCGCCGATCCGATATCGCAGTCGGTCCATCAGGGCCGGGTGCGAGATCTCGTCGAAACACGCGGCGATGTCGCCTTCGAAAACGTGGACGTAGCCGCTCTTGGCGAAGTGACGGATCTCCTCGATCGCGTCCTGCGCTCGACGGTTGGGACGAAACCCGTAGGAACACGGGTGGAAGTCCGCCTCGAAGATCGGCTCCAGAACCAGTTTCAAAGCCGCCTGCACGACGCGGTCGCGGACGATGGGGATCCCCAGGGCACGCAGCTTGCCGCCGCCTTTGGGGATCTTCACCTGCCGCACGGGTACCGGACGGAACGCGCCGCTCTTTAAGTCGGCGCGCACGTGCGCCAGGAACCCATCCACGCCGAGTGCGCCGTCCTCAATGCAGTGAACCGTTTGCCGGTCCGCTCCAGCGGTACGCGCACCCTTGTTCTCCCTGACCCTGTCCCATGCCGCGGCAAGGAACGCCTGGTCCATCACGAGGTTGAACAGATCATCGAACCGGCGGCCCGGATCGGCCACCGCCCACTCGTGCAGCTTCGCCTGAATCCCCAGTACCCGCCGCCAGCCCGTCGGGGACGACGACGGAGCGCCGGTGTTCACCGGCGCGTCTTCTGTCATGACAGTCCTTCCGCCGCTGACACACTGCCGCCCTTGGCCATGTGACCGGCTTTCCCGGCCTCGGACTACTACGGCGGCTCCGTCCCGTCCCGGTCCTACCGGCCGAGCGTGGGCCTGCCCTCCACACCACTGGCATGCAGCACGAAGGCAAGGACCAGAACGGTTCCCGTGTTCACTTGTCTCCGATCAACAGGCGAGGCACCCAGCTCCACCCCGGCGGCCCCCGGGAGTACGCCGCAGGCTTTCCTCCCGGACTGTCCCGGCCATCAAACGGCCCGGACGGGCGCCCTTCATGACACAGGAAGGGACACGCACCGCGCACCGGCCCAAATCCGCCAGGTTTAGAGCCGGTTCTACATAACGAGGCTTCCAACACTGATTTCTCGCGTGTACCGTCCTGTCTCGCTCGCCCGGCCCACGTCGTCTGGCAGTGCCGACACGTCCGAACTTTGTCAGGGCTGCTCCCACCCGACCCCGGCACCTCCCCGGATCAGGCTGCCCTCAGCTTCAGCAGACCGCTGCGACGGCCCACCGTCGAAGGTCTTCCACCTCCGCTCGGAGAAACAAGCGCTTCACGGCGCAC
>JAGFNW010000103.1 GCA_017592665.1 Streptosporangiaceae bacterium NEAU-GS5
CGAGGTGGGGCGAGTGGGCAGACGTGTCGAACCACACCAGATCTTTACTCGGCGCCGTCACCGCCTCGTAGTACCGCTGGGCCGCTTCGCCGGGCGCGACCTGGTCGAGGCGGCCTTGCACCAGGACGATCGGCACCTCGAGGCGGGGCACGGTGCGCACGAGATCGGTGTCGGCGAGATCCGGCAAGAGCGCGGCCGTCGAGGAGGTGGCCCCCCGAACCGTGCGGATGAGGTCCGCGACCGTATAGTCGGGCGAGCGCAGCAGGCTGGCCACCAACGTGCGGGCCTCGTCGTTGTAGCTCCAGTTGGTCGTCACCCCGCCGAAGTTGAACGCCCAGCGGGCCCGGGTGGAGAACTTCTTCACGTCCAGATGCGGCGGCGGCCCGATCTTGTCCATCTGCCGCAGAGCGCGCTTGTTGCCCCGTTGCCGGGCGGTCTCACGTACGAACTCATACGCCCACTTCTCGGCCATCGGAACGTCGATGTCCATTCCCGTCGCGATCAGCGCCGCGACCAGATCCGGCCGCTGCGTGGCGGCGTAGGCGGCGTACATGGCGCCGAAGGAGAACCCCGCCACGAAGATCCGGCTGCCGAAGCGTTCGCTGAGCCACTCGAGCATGGACACCGTGTCACTGATCATCAGCGCCTTGCTGATCTCGGCATTGGCATTGCGTAACGACAGGCCGGTGCCACGCTGGTCCCAATAGACGACCGTGAAGGCCTCTTCCAGCCGCAGCAGGCGCTCGAAGCGCCGCGTCTCATTGATGATCGGCAACCCGGGGCCGTACTGCATCAGCAGGAGCACCGGATTGTGCTGGTCTGTGCCCCGGATCCGCATCCACTGCGTGATTCCGCCGAATTGGACTGCTTCAAGGGTATCGATCATCATTTGTGCTCTCCTTGACCCGGCCGCAGCGCCGCCAGCGCCGCGTCCTCGATTACCTGGTCGTGATGTGTCTCGGCGATGAGGTCCAGCGCGCCCGGGGCGGCGAAGCCGTCCAGATGGATGGGGCGCAGCACGCAGCCGAGAAATATGGCGGTGAGCAGATTCGGCTGCCCTTCCCGCACCTCACCCCGCTGCTGGCCGGCGGCGATGACGCGTTCGATGATCTCCAGCGGATAGACCGTTCCGGCCGGCAGCCGGCGCTGGAACGGGTGCTGGCGCAGCAGGATGAACATCGCCGCGGCCGGATCCTGCCGGTAGTACGCGAGCGTGGCCCGGATCGCCGCCCGCAGCCGCTGCTCGCTCGTCCCGTCGGACGTGGCCGCCGCGATCCGGCGCGCGTAGTCGCCGAAATAGTGCGCGAACAGCTCCTGTGCCAGCGCCTCCACCGATGGATAGTGGCGATACAGCGCGGCGTCGGAGACGCCGGCCCGCTCGGCGATGTGCCGCACCCGGGTGCCTTCGTAGCCCTGCTCGGCGAAGCAGTCGAGGGCCGCCCGCAGGATCTCGTTTTTCTGGCTAGGCCGAGGCAAGCAACTCGCCCCCGGCCGACAGCGCGATCTTCGGTCCGAACGCCGCCGCCACGGTGGTCGCCCCGAGCGGCTCGCGCTCCAGCACGGCCTCCACCGTGGTCACGGCGGCCGCGGCGGTATAGGCGTATCCCTCTCCGGTCCGCAGCCAGCCCTGCACGCTACGACCGTCCGGGGCGCTGACCCGCGCCCAGACGTAGCTGTCCAGCGAAGCCTGGTCCTCCGCGGCCGTCACCGGCGCGTCCGGCGCCACCCGCCGCCCCGGACGGCTCAGCCGGCTCAGCCG
>JAGFNW010000104.1 GCA_017592665.1 Streptosporangiaceae bacterium NEAU-GS5
AATCTTGATCGAGACCGAGTCGGGCTTGTTCACCCAGCCCGGCACGTAACCTCGCGACGGATCTTCTACCAGCCCGCCTCACCCAACGCCAGCGACGAAACGGGCATCAACTCGCGAACCGCCCTCTTAAAGCCGGTGTCGACCCAGGTTTTGGAAATCGTGGGATAGGTGTTTTTGGCCTGGTCGAGCAGGTGTATTCCGATGGCGTTGTCGGACAGGCTCGCGGCAGTGACGACCACAGCCAGGATCAGGCCAAGCGTGTCGGTGACCACACCCCGCTTGCGACCGACAATCTTCTTGCTCTTATGACGGCACCGTCATAAGAACAATTATCTGGGGCTGGATGTTATGCCGGGTCGGGTGGATCGGGGCTGGCCAACGATGCTCTGACCGCGTTGTTGCCGGGATAACTACAGGTTCTCCAGGAAGGCGAGCAGGCTGTCGCCGGGGCGGTAGCGGCGGATGCCGACTCCGGGTGGCGCGGTGCGGGCAAGTGCCTTCTCCTTGGTGGCCAGGTCGGCGTGCAGGTAGATGTCGGTGGCCTTGGTCGTGGCGTGCCCGAGCCAGAGCGCGATGGTGGAGGTGTCGACGCCGGCGTGCAGCAGCGCCATCGCCGCGGTGTGGCGCAGGGTGTGCGGGGTGACGTTCTTGGACGCGAGGGTCGGGCAAGTGCGGGCCGCGACGGACAGGTACTTGGCGAGCAGGTCGGCGACGGCGTCGCGGCTGAGATGCCCGCCGGCGCGGTTGGGAAACAGCGGGTCGGCCGGTGCGGCATGGCGGTCGGTGATCCAGAGCTGGAGCAGTCGGGCGGTGGGCCGGATCAGCGGGGTGACACGCTGTTTGCGGCCCTTGCCGGTGCAGCGCAGATATGCCCCCGGGCGGCTCAGCTCGGCGTCGCCGCAGGTCAGTGAGGTGAGCTCGGAGACGCGCAGCCCGGTCTGCAGGGCGATGAGTAGCAGCAGGTGGTCGCGGCGGCCCAGCGGGGTGGACTGGTCGGGAACCGCGAGTAGCGCGTCGGCTTCGGCGCGGGTCAGGAAGCACACGTCGGTGACATCGCGGCGCTTTTGGGGATGGCCAGGACGCGCTGAATGAGCAGGGCGTGCTCGGGGCAGCGCAGCGCCGCGTAGCCGAATAAGGAGTGGATCGCGGCCAGCCGGGCGTTGCGGGTGGCGATGCTGTTGTTGCGTCCGGCCTGGAGGTGGTCCAGAAATCCGCCGACGAGGTCGGCGTCGATGTCGGCCAAGTCCAGGGCTGCGGGCGGGTGGCCGAGTTCGGTCTGGGTGTAGTGCAGCAGCAGGCGGAATGTGTCGCGGTAGGCGGCGACGGTGTGTCGGCTGGCGCGGCGGCCGGTGAGCCTTTCGGTGAAGAATCCCTGCATGATCGGGGCCAGGCTGGTCACGACGGCTCCTTCCAGGAGTCTTCCAGGCGCTTGGCGGCTTCGGTCATCAGTTCCGGGCAGGCGTGCAGATACCAGTACGTTGTCGCGGGACTGATGTGCCCGAGGTAGGTCGACAGAGCCGGCAGTAGGTGCGCGACATCGGCTCCGGCGGCGTACCAGTTCGCCATCGTGGTCACCGCGAAGGTGTGCCTGAGGTCGTAGAGCCGCGGCTTGCCCGTCCCGGCCGGGGCGGTGATCGCTGGTGTGATCGCTGGTGTGATCGCCGCTGTCTTCAGCACGCGGGCGAAGGCCTTGCTGACACTGGTGTGGTTCAGGCGGGTGCCGCAGCCGGAGATGAAGAACGCCGCGGTGGATGGAT
>JAGFNW010000105.1 GCA_017592665.1 Streptosporangiaceae bacterium NEAU-GS5
CGCCGCCTGCCGCCTGCCGCCTGCCGCCTGCCAGCGCACCCCAGATGTAGATCTTTCCGCTCGAACCGACTGCCAAGGTGTCGCACGCGGTTGAGCGGCGCTGTGCACGGAATGATGGTCAGCGAGTTCGCCTGACAGTTGACAGGAGCCATCAATGCGGATCGGTGTCGTCTTCCCGCAGACCGAGATCGGCGCGGACGTGGGCGTGGTGCGCGCCTACGGGCAGGGGGTCGAGGAACTCGGTTTCCGGCACGTGATGGCCTATGACCACGTCGTCGGCGCCGACCCAGCGATCCACCAGGGATGGCAAGGTGCCTACGACGTGCGGACCACCTTCCACGAACCGATGGTCCTGTTCGGGTACCTCGCCGCTTTGACCTCGCTGGAACTCGTCACCTCCATCATCATCCTGCCCCAGCGGCAGACGGCCCTGGTGGCCAAGCAGGCGGCGGAGGTCGACCTGCTCAGCGCCGGCCGGTTGCGGCTGGGCGTGGGGTTGGGGTGGAATCAGGTCGAGTACGAAGCCCTGGGCCAGGACTTCACCACCCGGGGCAAGCGCATCGAGGAGCAGGTCGAGTTGATGCGCGAGTTGTGGACCGAGCAGTCGGTCACCTTCGACGGTACCTATGACCGGGTGATCGGAGCGGGGCTGGCGCCCCTGCCGGTGCAGCGGCCGATCCCCATCTGGTTTGGCGCGCAATCGCCTGCGGCGTACCGCCGTGCCGGCCGGCTGGCCGACGGCTGGTTCCCGCAGATGCCTCCGGGTCCGAAGCTGGATGAGGCCAAGGCTATGGTCGAGGACGCCGCCGTGCAGGCGGGACGCGACCCCTCCCCACTCGGCATGGAAGGCCGGGTCAATTGGACGGGCAATGCAGAGGAGCTGAACGACCTGGCCCATCGGTGGCGGGAGTCCGGCGCCACCCACATCGCCATCAACACCATGAACGCGGGACTGCGCTCGGTCGACGAACACCTGGCCGCGCTGGAGACCGCAGCCGAAACGCTCGAACCGCGGAAAGGCTAGGCCGCTTTCCGGGGAGGAAGCCGTGGCACCTGGACGGCGTCGCCCGCCTCCAGCGCAACACGCTCCTGCAGGCCCGCGGCACCTACCACGCCGGGCCAGGGGCGGCGGTGTCAGAGTGGGTCGGTCAAGGAGTCCGGGAACGGACGCCGGTCGGTGGCCGTGACGCCTCCGTTCCACATGGACAGCAGTCGTGCCGCCGCGAACTGCTTGACCGCTGCCTGCTGTGGAACGAACGCCACCTGCGCCGGGCCTTGCGCGAGTACGAAGACTTCTACAATCGGCACCGAGCCCATCAAGCCCACCAGCCCCTTGGGCAGGCGGCTCCGCTGCGCGCCGTCCCGGCACCGATCGCCGATCCGGAACAGATCATCGGCCTTAACGTACGCCGACGAGACCGGCTCGGCGGCGTCCTCCACGAGTATTTACATGCCCACTTGAACTGCACGGATGAGGATTTCGGCAGGCGCACAGTCGGGTGTCCGGTACGCCAGGTCTACTTCTGACCCAACGCACTCCGGCCCTCTCTGTCAGACTCTTGTGAGACATGGGACAGATGAGTCCTTTTGATGCGAAGCAGGGCGAGACAGGACGACCCAGACAGTGACGATGACC
>JAGFNW010000106.1 GCA_017592665.1 Streptosporangiaceae bacterium NEAU-GS5
CTAGAAGACCACTGAAGATCTTGCATTGTGGCCTCGTTCTTGCTCGGGCGGGGCCACAGTTGTCGGTGTGCAGGGTGAATGGAGCGGCGAACTGGTCGGGCCGGATGTGTGGCTGACCTGCCGGGCGTTGATCCCCGCCGGGAGCGTGTTCGCGTTCTTGGCCGAACACCGCGAAGACCTGTTTCCAGCGCGGATGTTCGCGGACATGTACCCCTCGGCCAACGGACGGCCGAGCATGCCACCCCAGGTACTGGCGGCCGTGGTGGTGCTGCAGACCCTGCACGGCTTGTCGGACGCCGACACCGTCCAACATCTGCGTTGCGACCTGCGATGGAAGGCCGCCTGCGGGCTGGGACTCTACGACACCGCCTTCGATCCGTCGCTGCTGACCTACTTTCGGCGGCGATTGTCCCGCTCGGTCCGGCCGGATCGCCTGTTCAAGGTCGTTGGTGAGCTGGTCACGACGACCGGCGTCTTGAACGGCCGGCAGCGGCGAGCGCTGGACTCCACGGTGCTCGATGACGCGGTCGCCGCCCAGGACACCGTCACCCAGCTGATCGCCGCGATCCGCCGGGTCATCCGCCACGTCCCCGGCGCCGTGCAGGCCGCCGCCGTCTGCTGCACCGCCCACGACTACAGCGACCCGGGCAAACCACGCATCGCCTGGAACGACACCCAGGCCCGGGCGGAGTTAGTCGATGCCCTGGTCACCGACGCCATCCGGCTGCTGGCCGGCCTGCCACAACAGCCACTTGACGAGCAGGCCGCCACCGCGGTGGGCCTGCTGGCCCTGGTCGCCGGCCAAGACGTCGAACCGGCCGAGGACTCCGACGGCCGGGACGGACGCTGGCGCATCGCCCAGCGCACCGTCCCCGACCGGGTCATCTCCACCGTCGACCCCGAATCGCGGCACGTGCACAAGACCCGAACCCATCGCCAAGACGGCTTCAAAGCCCATGTCGCCATCGAGCCCGAGACCGGCCTGTACACCGCGGTGGCGTTACGGCCCGGATCCGGTGCCGCTCATCACGAAGCCGCTGTGGCCGAAGACCTGCTGGCCGAGGAAGACAACCTGCTGGAGATCTTCGGCGATGCCGCCTACTCCACCGGGCCCTGCCGCCAGGCGCTCACCGGTCCCGGACATCGCGTGGTGATCAAACCCGCGCCGCTACGACCCGCCGTCCCCGGCGGGTTCGACCTGGACGACTTCTCCATCGACACCCGCGCCGGCGTCGTCACCTGCCCCGCCGGGCACACCGCCGCCTTCAGCGGCAACACCGACAAGAAACGCGCCGTCTTCGGCGCGTTGTGCGACGGCTGCCCACTGCGCCCGCAGTGCACCACCGCCAAGAACGGGCGGATCGTGCAGATCCGCCCGCACCACGACCTGCAGGCCACCGCCCGCCGTCAAGCCGCCACCGATCCGGTCTGGCAGGCCGACTACCGGCGCTGGCGGCCACCGGTAGAACGCGCTATCGCCTGGATCGTCGCCCGCGGCAACCGGCGTTTACGCTACATCGGCACCATCAAGAACAACGCCTGGCTCCACACCCGTACCGCAGCCCTCAACCTGCGTACCCTGATCAACCTCGGACTCACCAGGACCGACGACAGCTG
>JAGFNW010000107.1 GCA_017592665.1 Streptosporangiaceae bacterium NEAU-GS5
GCCCTCTCTGTCAGACTCTTGTGAGACATGGGACAGATGAGTCCTTTTGATGCGAAGCAGGGCGAGACAGGACGACCCAGACAGTGACGATGACCCTCGCTGACCAGGCCACCATGAGGGGGCCAGGATGGTCGGGTGACCGACAAGCGAGTGAGCCGACCGGCGCGCCGGACGTTCACCGCGGCCTACAAGGCGCGGATCTTGGCGGCCTACGACGCCCTGCCCGAGGGCAGCCCCGAGCGCGGTGCCCTGATGCGCGGGGAAAGGCTGTATCACTCGCACATCGAGCACTGGCGAAAGCAGCAGGAGAACGGGACGCCGGCCTCCTCGACGGGCAAACCGAACAAGGACAGCGAATCGGGGGAACTGGCCCGGCTGCGGGCCGAGAACAAGAAGCTCAAGGCCGAAGCGGCCAAGCTTGAGGCCCAGGAACGAAAGGCTCGCCGGCGAACTCGGGAAGACGAAGACCGCACTGGAGATCGCGGGAAAAGCATTCGCGCTGCTGGAAGACATCTCAAGCAGCGCGGACTCCGACGAGAGCTGACCGGGGTCATCGCCGAGCATTTCCCGGGCATGCAGACGGCGGTCGGCACGACCAAGGCGTGCCAGATCCTCGGCAAGTCACGTGCCGGCCTGTATCGGCAGCGGAATCCGAAGCCGCGCCGGGAAGGCCCGCGCCGGCCGTTTCAACACCCAGCGCAATTGTCCGAGCAAGAACGGGCGCAGGTGCTGGCGGTGCTGGACTCCCCCCGGTTCGCCGACAAGTCGGCGGGCCAGGTGTGGGCGATCCTGCTGGACGAGGGCACCTATCTGTGCTCGGAGGCCACCATGTACCGGCTGCTGCGCGAGCGCGGCCAGTCCGGCGAGCGGCGCGCGCAGGCCACCCATCCGGCGAAGAAGAAACCCGAACTGGAGGCCGACGGCCCACATCAGGTATGGAGTTGGGATATCACCAAACTGAAAGGCCCGGCACGCGGTATCCACTACCTTCTCTACGTCATCCTCGACATTTTCTCCCGCAAGGTCATCTGGTGGGAGACCTGGCCGACCGAGAACGGCACCCTGGCCAAGGAGTTCATCGAGCGCGCCATCGAAGCCAACGGCGGGATTGCGCCTGATGCGATTCACGCTGATCGGGGCACGTCGATGACGTCGAACACCGTCACCGGCCTGCTCGCGCAGCTGGGGATCGACCAGTCTCATTCGCGGCCACGCGTGTTCAACGACAACCCCTACTCGGAGGCGCAGTTCAAAACTCTCAAATATTGCCCGGCGTTCCCTGGAAGGTTGGGCTCGATCGAAGACGCCCGTATCTTCTGCGAGCAGTTCTTTGATTATTACAACAACGAGCATCGTCATTCGGGCATCGCGATGCACACCCCGGCATCGGTGCATGACGGTACCGCTGTCAAGATCCACGCCAAGCGGATCGCGACGCTGCGCGCGGCCTTCCTGGCCCGCCCCGAGCGGTTCCGCGGCCGGCGCCCTTACCCGCCGTCGCTGCCCGCTCGCGTGTGGATCAACAGGCCACCCACGACCCTTCAGACCGACAACTCACCACAAACCACACAAGCAGGCTGATGTCTCATTCGGTTTGACAGGCAGCGC
>JAGFNW010000108.1 GCA_017592665.1 Streptosporangiaceae bacterium NEAU-GS5
GACAGGTACAACGCGACGGCGTCCGCCTTGAACTCCGGCGGATACGACTTCATCGCCACGTGGAACTCCTTGTCTCCGGACTCCATCATCCGGCACTCAAGGTGTCCACACCTCGGGGGGAGCGCCCGATCTCATGTCACGACGCCTGACCGGCGAATCCACCCCAACCTGGCGAGGCACATGAACCACGGACCAGACGGAACTCACGGAATCAAACACTCACTTACAATCCCGTAGAGCGGCAAACCGGGGGGCTGTCAGCTCAGTGGTGAATCGGGGTGATCCAGGAGCCGCACTTGGTCGGGTGTGTGCTGTGCCAGCCGACCTGGCAGACTCTGAACTTGAGCTTGTCGAAGTGCTTCAAGGGCTTGCTGACCCGGAAGTCGATCTCCTGGTAGTTGCCGGTCCCACACTTCTTGTACACCGAGGCGGGGCTCCCCTCGCCCTTGAATTTGGCCCTGATTTCGAAGTACGCGCACTTGCTGCCCGGATCGAGGTCCCAGAGCTTGCCGGTGACCTGGATGAGGGAGGTCGTCTCCCCTGGATGGGCGATGTTCTTCGTTTCGACGGCCTTCACGTGACCGCTGGCCTTGGCACGATGGCCGACCGACCACACAGGCCCTATGACGACGTCGATCGAGGTAATCGAGGGGCCGCCCGGGTTCGGCTTGGCGAGGACGGTAGCGGCGCCGGCGGGAGCGGCGCCGAAGGCGGTCAGGGTCGCGCCGGCCAGCACGCACGCGGCGATACGACGGAGAGACATGGTCGTGCCCTCTCGATTTAGGGGAAATGGGTCACACCCCTAAGGAGTTCCACGTGGTGCCGCCACGTGGCACCTGGCTGACACACTCATGTGGGTCCAGACCGGCCGAACCTGACAGACGAGGACACTGATGGTGTAGGAGTTGTGCCGTACGGCGTACCGCTGGGAGGGAGGCTCGTGCTCGTCGATCTGACTCTCTCGCTGGCGGCGGCCACGTTGATCGTCGCCAACGCGGTCTTCGTCGCGGCCGAGTTCTCGCTGGTCACCGTGGAACGCGGGCAGATACACCAGCTTGCCGCCGAAGGCGACCGAGGCGCGGCGGGCATCGCGGCGGCGGTGCGCCGGCTGTCGTTCCAGCTGTCGGGCGCGCAACTGGGGATCACGATCACAGCCCTGATGCTCGGTGTGATCGCCGAACCTGCCATTGCCGAGCTCCTCGCGCCCGTGCTTGAGGCGGTTCCGGGCGTGTCCGAGCAGGCCAGTGACGAGATCGCCGTGGTGGCGAGCCTTGCTGGCCACCGTGGTTCAGATGGTGCTGGGTGAGCTCGTTCTTAAGAGGGCGTCTGAAAGGCGTAGTTGCTGGTTGATTGCCGGTTATGTGTATCGCCAGGTTGGTGTGGTTTCGTCGGTGATGCGTCGGGCGAGGTTGTCGATCGATGCGATGTGGATCATGGCTTCGGAACGGTCGGGCCGGGTTTCGTAGTCGCGGACGAGTCGGCGGTGGAACATCAGCCAGCCCAGGGTGCGCTCGACGACCCAGCGCCGTTTGACGACGTGGAAGCCGGGTTGTCCGGAGCGGCGTGGGACGACTTCGACGTCGATG